>NZ_VWMY01000025.1:26331-162815 GCF_008905045.1 Streptomyces albicerus | reverse complement strand
TGAGGAGCGGGGGTTCGGGGGCAGCGCCCCCGACGGGGTCTGGGGCGGAGCCCCAGGGGATGGGACGGGTAGGGGCGGCGGGGGCGAAACCCGTTTGGCGAACCAGAGGGCGAGGCCCACGGGGGCTCGCTGGGTGACACGCCAGTTCCCCAACCCTCGTCCCGAGCGAGTCCCATAGGCGTGAGCCCGGCAGGAATCAGTCGTCCCCCTCCGCCCGCCGAGCCCGATGCGCCCGCACCTTCTGACGGTTGCCGCAGTGCTCCATCGCACACCAGCGCCGCCGCCCGGGCCGCGAGGTGTCGACGAAGAGCAGACGGCAGTCATGGGCCCCGCACTCGCGGATGCGGTCGGCGTACGGACCGGTGAAGAGGTCCACGGCGTCGCGGGCGACCGTGGACAGCAATTGCGCACCGGTCGCCCCCGGAGCCCACGCACGCGAGCCGTCCGGTTCGATACGGGCAGCGAGCGGCGCCCCGGCCGCCGCGGCGTTGACGACAGCGAGCCGGCGGGCCTGCAGGGGCCGGCCATGCGCACGATCGGCCGCGAGGAGGAAGAGCGCGTCGCGAAAGGCTCGCGTGTCCGCCAACTCCCCTGCCGTGATGGTTACTTCAAGCCCGCCGGGCAGGCGACTGCGCTCCACCCAGCGCACCAGATCCGCGGGCTCGTGCAGCACCTCGTACCGGGCGAACTCCCCCGGCCCACCCGTTGTGGCCAACTCCATGCAGAGCGCCCCGGGATCAAAGCGGAACGACTTCCCTTGGTACGACACGAGAGTCAGCCCAGGCGATTTCATTGCACGCTCCGTCACGTAACCATTATAACTGGTTACCATGACGCAGACCCCTACGCCCCAGCCCGCGCCCACCCCGGCACCCCTGCACTGGAAGCTCGTCATCGACACCGCCGACCCGCACGCCCAGGCCGACTTCTGGGCCGCCGCCCTCGGCTACCTGGTCGAGGACCACAGCGCTCTGATCGACCGTCTGCTGGGCCTCGGCGCCGTATCGCCCGACATCACCGTCGAACCGCACGGCCACCGCGCCTGGCGGGACGCGGCAGCCGTACGGCACCCGGACGATCCGTACGAGAAGGAGAGCGGGACTGGACTCGGGCGGCGGCTGCTCTTCCAGCGCGTGCCGGAACCGAAGACGGTGAAGAACCGGCTGCACATCGACCTGCACACCGGGGAGGGACGGCGAGAGGCGGAGGTCGCACGGCTGGCGGGGCTGGGGGCGACCGTGCTCCGAGAGGTGAAGGAGCAGGGCGGCGAGTGGGTGATGATGGCGGACCCGGAGGGGAACGAGTTCTGCGTGCACTGACGCGCGGCAACCCGCGGCGCCTCGCGGCGTCCGCTGCAACCCCATGGCGCCGTGAGCCCGGGATCAGAGGCACTCCGGGGCGTCGCGCCCGCCAGGATCAGGCGAACTCAGCGCATCCGCTATGCGAACATCCCTGACCGGATTGCGCTCTTGACGGAACGTCAGCCGCAGCTTCACCATCAGGCACCCATTCCCGCAAGGAATTCGGAGCCCCCCACATGAAGCTCTCCGTTCCCGGACGCGCCACGGGTGCCGCGGTCATAGCGGTCGCCGCGCTGCTCACCACGAGTGCGATAGCCGACGCCGCGCCC
Source organism: Streptomyces albicerus (assembly GCF_008905045.1). GTDB lineage: Bacteria > Actinomycetota > Actinomycetes > Streptomycetales > Streptomycetaceae > Streptomyces > Streptomyces albicerus. The sequence continues at coordinate 161,185 of NZ_VWMY01000025.1, read as the reverse complement.
GCGCGCGTGGCCGCCGCACCCGACATACCCGTGGCCAACGTCAAGGCCCACCTCACCCAGTTGCAGTCCATCGCCACCGCCAACGGCGGCAACCGCGCGCACGGCCGCGCCGGCTACAAGGCGTCCCTCGACTATGTGAAGGCGAAGCTGGACGCGGCCGGATTCACCACGACCATCCAGCAGTTCACCTCCTCCGGCCGGATCGGCTACAACCTGATCGCCGACTGGCCCGGCGGCGACGCCAACCAGATCGTCATGGCGGGCTCGCACCTCGACAGCGTCTCATCGGGGGCCGGCATCAACGACAACGGCACGGGTTCGGCGGCCGTACTGGAAGCCGCGCTCGCCGTGTCCCGCACGCAGTACCAGCCCACCAAGCATCTGCGGTTCGCCTGGTGGGGAGCGGAGGAGCTGGGCCTGGTCGGTTCGCGCCACTACGTCAACAACCTCTCCGCCGCCGACCGCGACAAGATCAGCGGCTATCTGAACTTCGACATGATCGGGTCGCCGAACCCCGGCTACTTCGTCTACGACGACGACCCGGCCATCGAGAAGACCTTCAAGGACTTCTACGCCGGCCTCGGCGTCGCCACCGAGATCGAGACCGAGGGCGACGGCCGCTCCGACCACGCCCCCTTCAAGAGCGCCGGCATCCCGGTCGGCGGCCTCTTCACCGGCGCCAGTAACACCAAGTCCACGGCCCAGGCCACCAAATGGGGCGGCACGGCGGGCCAGCCGTTCGACCGCTGCTACCACTCCTCGTGCGACACGACGGCCAACATCAACGACACGGCCCTGAACCGGAACAGCGACGCACTGGCGTACGCGGTGTGGGAGCTGTCGGAGTAGGTCCCGGAGCCCCGGAGCGGCCTCGGGTGGCCTCGGGCGGCTCCAGGCGGCTGCCTCGGGCGGCCTCGGAGTGACACGACTACTTGCGTGTGCATATACTGCACACGCAAGTAGTCAGCGTACGCCCCCTACCCGGGAGCCCTCATGACCCGCCACTTTCTCTTCCTCCTCGGCAGCAGCCGCAGCGACGGCAACACCGAGCTGCTGGCCCGCAGGGCCGCGGAACAGCTGCCGACCGGCGTCACGCAGCGCTGGCTGGACCTCGCTGAGCACCGGCTGCCCGACTTCGAGGACCTGCGCCACGACACTGACCATGTCCGGCCGTCCGGCGACAACACCGCGCTGCTGCTCGACGCGACGCTCGCGGCGACGGACCTCGTCATCGCCTCGCCGCTGTACTGGTACTCCGTGTCCGCGCACACCAAGCGCTACCTCGACCACTGGTCGGGCTGGCTGCGCACCCCCGGCCTGGACTTCAAGAAGACGATGGCCGGGCGCACGCTGTGGGGTGTCACCGCCCTCGCACACGAGGAGGAAGAGGTCGCCGAACCCCTGATCGGCACGCTCAACCACTCGGCCGCGTACATGGGGATGCGCTTCGGCGGAGTCCTCCTCGGCAACGGCAGCAAGCCCGGAGACGTACTGACCGACTCCGCTGCCCTGACCCGCGCCAAGACGTTCTTCGCCCAGGAGCCCCCGCTCGCCCGCTTCCCCTACGAAAACTGAGCCTCGCGCGCTGTCCGTCCTGCCAGGTGAAGCCCTACGCCGTGACGCCCTACGTTGTGACGCCCTACGCCGTGATGTCCTTCGCCGTGAACCGCGCCCAGGCCGCCGCGCCGAACACCGCCGCGTACAGTCCCTGGAGCTCCAGGTTGCGGATCAGATCGTCCCAGTAGACGGGATCCCGCATGAGGTCGGCGAAGGACAGCCAGTAGTGGGAGAAGAAGTACGGCTGTATCGCGTGGAGCTGGGGTATCTGGTCGAGGATCTGCACGGTGATCAGCAGGCCGACGGTCGTCGCCATCGCCGCGATCCCGCTGTTCGTCAAAGTCGAGACGAACAGGCCCAGCGCCGCGACCCCGATCAGTGACGCGGCGACGACCAGCGCGATCAGCAGTGCCCGCCCCAGCCCCTCGCCGAAACTGATCCGTGTGCCGGAGATCGTCGTCAGCTCGCCCAAGGGGAACAAGAGCGCGCCCACGATGAGCGCCGAGGTCGCCACGACGAGGGTCGCGATGACACAGAAGGCCAGCGTGGTCGCGTACTTGGTGAGCAGCAGGCGCGTACGTCCCGCCGGTGCGACCAGCAGATAGCGCAGTGTCCCCGCGTTGGCCTCGCCAGCTATCGCGTCGCCCGCGATGACACCGACCGCCATCGGCAGGAAGAACGGCAGCGTGGCGGCCAGCGCGGTGAACACCAGGAACAGTCCGTTGTTGGTGATCTGTGCGATGAAGGCCGGCCCCTCGCCTCCGCCTCCTCCGGCCGACGATCCGTCGCTCGTCTCGATCTTCACCGCGATCCCGACCAGCACCGGCACCGCGGCCAGCACGCCGAGCAGCGCGATCGTCCGCCACCGCCGAAGCGTGGTCGCCAGCTCGTTGCGCAGCAGGCCCAGGGTCCACAGCGGACCGGGCGTCCGCACGCCGACGGCCTCCGCGGCCTCGGCCGACGGCTCGGCGACCTCAGCCCGCGACATCGAATCCCTCCCCGGTGAGTGCCACGAACGCGTCCTCCAGCGAGGCCCGTTCGACCCCGAAGCCCCGGACGCGGACGCCTGCCGTCACCAGTGCCGCGTTCACCTCGGCCAGATCGCGGTCCGGTGGTTCGGCGGTCACGCGGTCCTCTGCGACCACGACGTCACCCACGCCCTGCTCCTTCAGCACCCGGGCCGCGTCGCCCGGGTCAGGCGTCGTGACGACGAGCCGGCCGCGCGCGCCCGCCGCGAGATCGGCCACCGGGCCCTGGATGATCAGCCTGCCCTGCGCCATCACCGCGGCGTGCGTGCAGACCTGCTCGATCTCGTCGAGCAGATGGGAGGAGAGGAAGACGGTGGTGCCGTCCGACGCCAACTCCCTTACCAGCGAACGGATTTCGCGCATGCCCTGCGGGTCGAGCCCATTGGTCGGCTCGTCCAGCACAAGCAGCCGCCGGGGCTGCAGCAGGGCAGCCGCGAGCCCGAGCCGCTGCTTCATCCCCAGCGAGTACGCCTTCGCCTTCTTGCCCGCCGCGGCCGTCAGTCCGACACGGTCGAGCGCCGTCGCGACGCGCGTACGCCGGGTGCGCGGGTCGGCCGTCGGGTCCGCGGAGTCGTACCGCAGCAGGTTGTCGCGGCCGGAGAGGAAGCCGTAGAGAGCCGGTCCCTCGATGAGCGCGCCCACGTGCGGCAGCACGGTGCGCGTGGCACGCGGCATGGGGTGCCCCAGCACACGCGCCGAGCCGGAAGTCGGCTCGATCAGGCCCATCAGCATTCTGATGGTGGTCGTCTTGCCCGAGCCGTTCGGCCCGAGGAAGCCGAAGACGCTGCCCGCCGGGACGGTCAGATCGAGGCCGTCGACGGCGAGCTGTCCGCCGCGGAAGCGCTTGGTGAGTGCGCGGGTGGCGATCACGGTGTCACCCGCGTCCACGGTCGCATCCGCGTCCGCTGCCGCGTCGCCGGCGTCCACGGTGTCACCCGTGGCCGCCGTGCCGCCGCCCTCGCTCGCCATGTCCCCGTCCGCGGTGGACAGTTCCGCCATCGACTCCCTCAATTCGCCTTGCCTGTAAGGGACCTTGCCTATAGGGGACTACAGGACCTACTCCGCCGCGTTGGCCGCCTTCACCAGCGCGTCCTTGGTGACCGCGCCCGCGTAGACCTTGCCGTCGTCCGTGATGAGCGCGTTGACCAGGCGGGTCGAGAAGACCGTGCCCGAGCCGAACTTGCCGCTCACCTGGTCGCCCAGCGAGTCGAGGAAGCGGCCCGCGTCACCCGCGCCGGACTCCTCCGACGGCATGCCCTCGCCGCCGGTGTCGAACTGGGCTATGGAGCTCCAGCCCTCACCGATGACCTTCAGGCCCTCGCCCTCGAGTTCCTTGCCCAGGTCCTCGCCGTCCTTGGGCCGCGCCCGGCCCTTGTCCTCGGCCTTGAGGTCCTCGCCCTCGGTGACCTTCGTGCCCTTCGGCGGGCTGAAGTCGAAGGTGGACGCGGCCGGCTTGGAGAAGTCGACCTTGGTGAAGCCCGCGTCGATGACGGCCGCGCCGCCGCTCGTCGGGGTCAGCGTGAACTTCAGCGGCAGACCGGTCTTCGCGTCCACCGCGATGGAGATCGCGCCGACCGTCGAGCCGGACTCCTTGGGCTTGATCAGCAGCTTGTAGGCGTCGCGGCCCGCGACCTGCGCCGTGCCGTCGACGGTCACGGACGTCGTGTCGTCCACCGCCTTCAGCGCCTCGTCGGCCATCTCCTTGGGAGTGGCCGGCACGTCCTCGGACTTCCCACCCTTGTCCTTGGCAGCGCCCGAGGAGTCCTTCATGTGGTACGCCTCGTTCGACGCGCTGTCGTACGCCCACACCTCGTCGCCGTTGTGGATCACGCTGTACTCGGAGGCCTTGTCGAGCAGCGACAGCTTCTGCTTGTCCTCGCCGTCGGCCGCGACCCGCAACGTATGCGTACCGGACGCCAGTTCCATCAGCTTGGCCGACGGGTCCGCGGACGAACCCGAGTCGTCGCCGCCTGAGCCCATCCCGCCGAGGCTGCTCTCCAGGCCGCCGAGGCTCGGCAGGCCCAGGTCCGTACTGATCTTCACCGTGCCGGACAGCTGCTGTACGTCAGAGGCGGCGATCTTCTCGATGAGCTGCTCAGCGGTGATGTCCGGCAGGTCGGGGTCGCCGGAGCCCGCGAACGCCGGGACCAACCCGATGGTCGCCGCCGCCACCCCCACCACCGCGACCGGGACGACGTACCGTGCGGCTTTGCGTCGGCCGGTGCGCAGGTCCTCGTTCGTGTTGTCGTCGGATTCGTACGGTGCCATGTGTGCCCTACCTCCGTTGTCGGCGGCGGCTAACCGTCACGCACTCGTCCACCCCTGGCCGCCATTGTCACCCGAACTCCTGTGAAGTGGTGTTTCCAATCTGACCAAATCGGCCAAGGGAAAGCGTCAGACCTCGGAGCCAACTCCGCGTACACCTGCGGTATGACATGGGTGGACGGCGCCTCCCCCGACCCGTAAGGGTCGTACGGGCGAGACGCCGTCCGTGAAGCTCGTCGAAGCTCGGTGAAGCCCTTTCAGATCCGGTCGATCAGCCGGTGGATCAGCCGCAGGCTCACCGGTTCACGAACACATAGTCCGCCTGGTACGGCACCCCCACGATCGACCCCACGTCGCAGGAGCCGGCCGGAGCCACCCCGCCCACGGTGTTCAGCCGCAGGATCTCCGCGGTGCCCGCGAGCAGCCCCCGGTGCTTGCCGGACTGCGTGGCCCTGAGGTCCAGCTCAGGGATGTTCTTGTCGCCGTTCGGGGTCCTGGAGATCACCGCACCGGTGACCGCGCTGCGGTCGGGCGCGATCCACTGCGGAGTACCCGAGTTGGGCTTCACGAAGGAGTGCGCGATGGCCCCGCCGAGCACCGCGCGCACGTCACGCTGCGCGAAGGCCGTGGTGCCGTCGTCCGCCTTCTTGCACTCGTAGATCTGCTTGCCCTTGATGACGGATGCCTGGAAGTTGTTCAGCGCGTGCCGGAAGTCGAAGTCCGTGGTGACCTTGTGGAGCTGGCCGCGCACGGCTCCGCCCGGGAACTCGGCGGTGTGCAGATTGGCGTAGAAGCTGCCCGGGGCGGACTTCAACTGGCTGAGCAGGGCGGCGTCCTCGACCTTGACCGTGCCGGTCACCGTACGGCCCTTGGCGTTCTCCAGCAGCTTGGTGAAGTCGACCTTGACGCCGCCGTTGGCCCCCTTGGCGCCCTGGTGGATGTGGAGCAGGGTCGGCTTGCCGGTGCCACGCCACTTGACGGCGACGGACACCTTGTCCCCCTTGACCTTGACGAACTCGAGCGCCGCGCCTTCCTTGTCGCCGACGGCGGGGCCGCCCTGCACCGGTACCTCGTTCGCGCCGTTCAGGCTGGCGGCGAGGATGGTGCCGCCGCTGCCGCCGGCGAGAGCGCCGCTCTGCACCTCGATGGACCGGTCCCCGTGCCCCGTGTGGCCCGCGCTCGAACCCTTGCTGCCGCTCCCGCTGTCGGCGGCCGCCGGGATGACGGCGACGGCGACCCCGGCCGCGGCGGCCACCGCGACACCGGACATGACGAGGCTCTTACGGTGCTGTGCGAACGTAACGATCGTCCCCATGATTCTTTTTTCTCCCCGTATCCGCTGACACCCCCTGCGCCAGCTTCTGTGCATGAGTACGGAACAGATCTCAGGCTGGACTCAATCCAACTATGTGACCTGCGCCACACTGCCGAGAGGGTGTGTCGAAGAGGTATCGAGGAGACGGGGAACGCGCAGGTCAGCCCGCTCGGTGCACCACCGCGTCGCACAGCTCCACCAGCGCCGCCTTCGCGTCGCACTCCTGGAGCGGTACCAGCGTGGCGCGGGCCTCCTCCGCGTACCGCACGGTGTCGCGGCGGGCCTGCTCAAGGGCCGGGTGTACACGCAGCCTGGCCAGCGCCTCAGCGTGGCGCGCGTCGTCCGTCAGGTCCGAGGCGAGCAGCTCGGACAGCGCGATGTCCTCGGCGAGGCCCAGCCGCTCCACGCGCTCACGCAGCCGCAGCACGGGCATCGTCGGAATGCCCTCGCGCAGGTCGGTGCCCGGCGTCTTGCCGGACTCGTGCGAGTCGCTCGCGATGTCCAGCACGTCGTCGGCGAGCTGGAAGGCGACGCCGAGCCGCTCCCCGTACTGCGTCAGCACGTCGACGACCGTCTCGTCGGCGCCCGACATCATCGCGCCGAATCGTCCCGCCACGGCGATCAGCGAGCCGGTCTTGCCGCCGAGCACGTCCATGTAGTGATCGATCGGGTCGCGCCCGTCACGGGGCCCGGCCGTCTCCAGGATCTGGCCGGTCACCAGCCGCTCGAACGCCTCCGCCTGGATGCGTACGGCCTCGGGCCCGAGGTCGGCCAGGATGTGCGAGGCGCGCGCGAAGAGGAAGTCGCCGGTGAGGACCGCGACCGAGTTGCCCCAGCGGGCGTTGGCGCTGGGCACCCCGCGGCGCACGTCAGCCTCGTCCATCACGTCGTCGTGGTACAGCGTGGCGAGGTGGGTCAGCTCGACGACCACGGCCGAGGGCACGACACCCGGCGCGTACGGATCGCCGAACTGCGCGGCGAGCATCACGAGCAGCGGCCGGAACCGCTTGCCACCCGCGCGCACGAGGTGCTGCGCGGCCTCCGTGATGAACGGGACGTCGCTCTTGGTGGCCTCGAGCAGTCCCTCCTCGACAGCCGCCAATCCGGCCTGGACATCGGCTTCGAGAGCCTGGTCCCGCACGCTCAGCCCGAACGGCCCGACGACGGTCACGAGGGTCTCCTGTCTGCTGACGCTCTCAACGGCGGTCTCTGGATGCTCTGGGTGCTGCGGATGCTGTGGATGCTGTGGGTGTTTGTCGATGTGTCGCTGCCGACACTCAAGTCAGCGTATCCGGTCGCCTTTCGATCACAGTGAGCGCCCACCGGTCCTAGCCAGGCGGTATCGGATCACTGGCGGTATGTTCTTGATCAGTCGATACGACCGATACGTACCGAAAATGAATGACATTTCAAAAAATGCCGCTTCTCGACCCATAGCGCAATCGAAACCACCCTGGTCACCGCCATGCACATCCGTACGTCCTTCCCCTACGAGACGACTCACGAGGACCTCCGCATCCCTCTGCCGGACGGGACGAGGCTGTACGCGCGTGTGTGGCGCCCGCTCACCGACGAACCCGTGCCGGCCCTGCTCGAATACCTCCCGTACCGCCTGACCGACTGGACGGCCCCGCGCGACTGGCAGCGCCACCCCTGGTACGCGGGCCACGGCTACGCCTCCGTACGCGTGGACGCCCGCGGGCACGGCAACTCCGAGGGCATGCCCGGTGACGATTACTCGGCGACGGAGCCGGCCGACGGGGTCGAGGTCGTCAACTGGCTCGCCGCCCAGCCCTGGTGCTCCGGGCGCGTCGGCATGTTCGGCATCTCCTGGGGCGGCTTCAACTCCCTCCGGATCGCGGCCCTCGCACCCGAGCCGCTCAAGGCGATCGTCATGGTCTGCTCGACGGACGACCGCTACGACAACGACGTGCACTACATGGGAGGTTCCGTACTCGCCGTCGACATGCACGCGTGGGCGGCGACGATGCTCGCGTTCGTGTCGCGACCGCCTGATCCGGCGTACGTGGGCGAGGTCTGGCACGACCTGTGGGTCAAACGACTGGAGGCCGTCGATCCGTTCCTGCACACCTGGCTGGAGCACCAGACGAGGGACGACTACTGGCGCCGCGGCAGCGTGTGCGAGGACTACTCGGCGATCCGGGCCGCGGTGCTCGCGGTCGGCGGCTGGCACGACCCGTACCGCGACACCGTCCTGCGGCTCGTGGAACACCTCCCCGCGGATCGCGTACGGGGGCTGATCGGACCGTGGTCGCACCAGTACCCCGATCGGGGGCAGCCGCCGGGCCCGGCGATCGGCTTCCTCCAGGAGACGCTGCGGTGGTGGGACTACTGGCTCACGGACACCGACACCAGGACCAGGACCAGGACCAGCACCGGCACCGGCACCGGCACCGGCACCGGCACCGGCACCGGCACCGGCACCGGCACCGGGATCATGTCCGAGCCGCTGCTGCGCTCGTACGTCAGTGACTCGCATCCTCCGGCGACCGTGTACCCGGTGCTGCCGGGCCGCTGGGTCGGCGATCCGTCCTGGCCCTCTCCCCTGGTGACGCCGATGACGTACGCCCTCCGGGGCGCGCCCGTGATCGTACGGTCCCCTCAGCACACGGGGCTGGACGCGGGCCGTTTCCTCCCCCTCGGCAACGACGCGGACCTGCCGCCCGACCAGCGGGACGAGGACGCGAAGTCGGCATGCTTCGAGTTCGAGGTTCCGGAGGAGATCTGGGTGCTGGGCCGCCCCCGCGTGCGCTTGAGGCTCACTACGGAGGCGACGCGAGGACAAGTAGTGGCCCGAATCTGCGACGTGGCTCCCGACGGCTCGTCGACGCTCGTCACCCGAGGCGTTCTGAACCTGTCAGCCCGCTATGGCCGTGACCAGGCGATTCCCTGGAAACCGGGCTCTACGGAGGACGTGGTTTTCGACCTGAACGCCATCGGCCATGCCTTCCCTCCGGGCCACCGCATCCGCCTCGCCGTCTCCTCCGCGTACTGGCCGTGGATCTGGCCCCAGCCGGGCTCGGAGGGCGGCTTCACACTCACCCCTTCGGGGAGCGTGCTGGAACTCCCCCTCCGCGCACAGGAGTCGGACCCGTCCATCACCTTCGAGGAACCGGAGCAGTCGGAGCCCATGGGCGTGAACTTCCCCGCGACGCTGGACGAACCGCGCCCCGAACGACTCGTCGTCCGCGATGTCGCCAAGGGCGAGTGGCACCTGGAGGTGGACCCGTGTCACGACGGCACCCGCGTGTACCCCGACGGCCTCGAGTTCACCGAGGACGCGCTGGACACGTACACGATCAACGAGTCGGACCCGCTGTCGGCCCGCGCCCACTCGGACTGGTCCATCCGCCTCCACCGGCCGGATCTGCCGTGGGACGCGAGGGTCGAGGCGCACTCCGAAATCACCTGCGACGCGGCGGAGTTCATTACCTCCAACGAGGTGATCTGCAAAAGCGGTGACGAAGTGGTGTTCCACCACACCTGGGAGAGAAGGATTCCGCGAACGGCGGGATGAGACCGTAGCCTCGCCGAATGACCGCGTACGCCCGGCGGAGGGGACATGGCGCACGGCGAGGAGCGAGGGGTTCCCGCGAGGACCGGGGAGTTCCTGATGGAGCTCGACGAGGGGATGCTCGTGTACTTCCGGGAGATGGCCCACGAGATGGTCACGCGTTTCGGGATCTCGCGCGCGGAAGCGGTGGCGAGGATCAACCGGGCTTATGAGGGGCGGGAGTTCGCCCCCTATCCCGATCTCATGTGCCACGAGTTCCCCGAATACTGGGGCTACGGCCTCTACTTCAAGCCCAATGCGGGCCGGCTCCCCGACGACGACCCGGACACGGACCTCTCCGTGTGGGAGGTCCGGCCGGCTCCGCCCAGGGATTCGGCCGCCTGGACGCTCGGCGAGTAGTGCCCGAGTTGCCGCCATTGCTGCTTTATTTGCGCTTCGTCGTGCTTGGTCGCGTGAAATGGGTCACGTCCGGACGAGTCGGGGCACGATGCGGTCTCCAGCGATTCCCTATTTGCTTAAGGCAAGTTGAGTTTTGCGTTCCGGCGTAATCGGGTGATTTTCCCCTTTGACGCTACAAGGTCAGGCGGGTTGCGTCGCGAATTCGGGGCTTGTTCCGGACATGTGCTCTCGCATACGTTCGCGTCGATCCGGGCGGATCGCCGAATCCTGCCGCCGTCCGGAACCCACCCATCCACGCGCTACGGCAGGAGCGGGGGACCCAGGTAAGTCGCCGATCCGGGCATGCCGGAACGGCTCGGGGTCAAGTCGCATTTCACCGTGCGGCCGGGCATCTCCCGCCCGAACCCGACAGCTCACCTCGCAGGCGTCGGAGAGGAAATGCGCCATGGCCGCACGAGGTAAGCACCGCCGTCCTAAGTCCCGCACGCTCACTCGCGGTGTCGTTGCCGCGGGGACGGGCGGAGCCGCGCTCGCGCTCCCCATCGTGGGAGCGACCGGCGCCCACGCCGCACAGCCGACGCAGATCGCGCAGGTCAGCCAGGCCGCGCCGACTGCGGCGACTGCGGTCCCGCAGGTCTCGCTCGTCACGTACAAGGTGGCCGCGGGCGACACCCTGTCCAAGATCGCGCGAAAGCACACGAGCGGCGACTGGCAGAAGCTGTACAAGGCCAACCGCGCGGTCATCGGCGACGATCCGGCATTCATCCGTCCCGGCCTCCAGCTGACAGTGGGCACGAAAAACGCCCAAACCTCAGCAAAGAAGACGACCACGGCGTCCGCCGTCACCCCCGCCGCCGCGAAGACGTACGCGAACAACCTCGACGGCTGGATCCGGGAGTCGCTGGACATCATGGCCCAGAAGGGAATCCCGGGCACGTACGACGGCATCCACCGCAACATCATGCGCGAGTCGTCGGGAAACCCGCAGGCCATCAACAACTGGGACTCCAACGCCGCGGCCGGTACGCCGTCGAAGGGGCTCCTCCAGGTCATCGCTCCGACCTTCGCCACGTACCACGTGGCCGGCACCTCGATGGACCCCTTCGACCCGGTGGCCAACATCACGGCGGCCTGCAACTACGCCGCCGCGAGGTACGGCTCGATCGACAACGTCTTCGGGGCGTACTGAGCAGGCCTTTGGGCGGCACGCCCGCGGGCCAGGCCTATGGCGGGCCCGCAAGACGGGGCCCATGGACCAGCAGCCGCGGGCTGCTGGTCCATGGGCGAGTCCGCGGGCGGCGGTCCATGGGCGGGCCCGCGGGCGGCGGTCTACAGGCGGGCGAACAACCGCTCCAGCACCACCGCGATCCCGTCATCCTCGTTCGACAGGGTCACCTCGTCGGCCACCGCCTTGAGTTCGGGATGCGCGTTGGCCATCGCGACTCCATGCGCGGCCCAGTCGAACATCGGGATGTCGTTGGGCATGTCCCCGAAGGCGATCGTGGCGGCGGGGGTGAGGCCGAGGTGTTCGGCCGCGAGGGCGAGGCCCGTCGCCTTGGTCACGCCACATGGCTGGAGTTCGACGGTGCCGGGGCCGGACATCGTGACGGTGGCGAGGGAACCGACCGCTCCGCGGGCCGCGGACGCCAACTCGTCGTCGGACAACAGCGGATGGCGCAGCAGCACCTTGCTGATGGGTTCCGCCCAGAGGTCGTCTCGGCGCAGGACGCGTACCGCCGGGAGCGTGGGGTGCGGCATCTCGTACCCCGGCTCTATGAGCGTGAGGCCGTCGACCCCGTCCTGGTCGACGGCCGCGTACACGTCCCCGGTCTCCGCCTCGATCTTGCCGAGCGCCGTCTCGGCCAGCTCGCGGTCGAGGGTGACCGACCACACCATGCGGTCGGCGCCGACGTCGTACAACTGCGCTCCCTGCCCGCACACAGCGAGCCCCTGACTGCCCAGCTCGTCGAGCAACGGCCGTACGCGCGGGGCCGGTCGTCCCGTCACCACGAGGTGCCGCGCGCCCCCCTCGACCGCCGTCGCCAGCGCGGCCCGTGACCGGTCGGAGATGGTGTCGTCGCCGCGCAGCAGCGTTCCATCCAGGTCAGTGGCGATAAGTGCATATGCAGTCGGTGCGGCCATGATCAGAGAATACGGATCGAATGGCCCAACGACTCGACGGGAACCGGACGTCGTCCGGTATCTCGTCAGGCACCCTGGTCACCGTAGTCAGCCCAGCAACTCACCCTTGCCGTCGTCCTGATGGACGGCACCGGTCGCAGCGCCCCCGAAGCCACGATCAGGACGTGGCAAGTCACCTTCCTGCCGAGCATCCGGGGACACATCCGGGGACGCCCCTTGCTCAGCCGTGCGCCCTCGCCACGTGCCGAACCAACCGTGGCGAAGCGAACTCCGTCCCGCACACGAACCGCATCACCGGCCCGTACGAAGCCGCCGCGGGCAACCCCGTGAAGTACAGCCCGGGTACGGAGGACCTGAACCCGGCGCCCAGCTTCGGTGTCCCCCGGCTCACCGCCAGCTCCGTACGCAGTTCGTGCCCGAGGAAGTCCATCGCGGCGAGGTCGACGCGGTATCCGGTCGCGGCGACGAGGTGGTCCGCGGAGAGTTCCTCGACGCGGCCGCCGAGGGTCCGGACGACGAGGGCCGGGCGGCCGTCGGCCGATCCGGAGCGGACGATCCGCGACACCTCGCTCACCTGCACCTTCCCCTCGAACCGCGCCCGCAGCCACCAGGCGCCGAGAGAACCGAGTACGCGGCGGACGAGGAAGTGCCGTGCCTGCGGGGGCAGATGGCGGTACGCGGCACGCTTGCGGAGCTTCTGGCCACGGGTCCCCCCACGTGTCCCCTCTACCGGACCCGGACCCCACCCCGCCCGTGTCCACCGAAAGGACGCTAATCCTGAATCATCCCCTCCGACAAGGCTTATCCGGACATTGCGAACTCTTTAGACACTGCCCAAGACCAGCAACTCCCCCGTAACGTGTGCCCCACCCACACGGAAAGCGAGGCAGCACCCGATGCCCCCCTTCGATGTCCCCGAGGGCGATCCCTTCGGCCCGCACAATCTTCCGTACGGCGTGTTCTCCCTGGGCGACTCCGACCTACGGAGCGTGGGCGTCCGGCTGGGCGACCACGTCCTGGACGCAGGGGCCGCGGCCGTGGAACTCGGCTCCCCGTACGCCGCCCTGCTCGCCCGCCCCTCGCTGAACCCGCTGCTCGCGGCCGGCCGTACGGCTTGGTCCGACGTGCGGCGCGCGATCACCGCCTGGGTCACGGTGCCCGCCCACCGCGAGACCGTCGCACCCCTGCTGCACCCGCTTTCCGAGGTGACGCTCCACCTCCCCTTCGAGGTCGCCGACTACGTCGACTTCTATGCCTCCGAGAACCACGCCCGTAACGTCGGTCAGATCTTCCGCCCCGACGCCGCCGACTCCCTCACCCCCAACTGGAAGCATCTGCCGATCGGTTACCACGGCCGGTCGGGCACCGTCGTGGTCTCCGGGACCGAGGTCGTACGCCCCTCCGGTCAGCGCAAGGCCCCGACGGACCCGGCGCCGGTCTTCGGCCCGTCCGTCCGGCTGGACATCGAGGCGGAGGTCGGCTTCGTGGTCGGCACGCCCTCCGCGATGGGCACGCCCGTGCCGCTGAGCGACTTCCGCGACCACGTCTTCGGCCTCTGCCTCCTCAACGACTGGTCCGCGCGCGACCTCCAGGCCTGGGAGTACGTCCCCCTCGGCCCGTTCCTCGGCAAGTCCTTCGCCACCTCGGTGTCTGCCTGGATCACGCCCCTCGACGCCCTGGAGGACGCCCGGGTCGCGCCCCCGACGCGTACGCACCCTCTCCTTCCCTACCTGGACGACGCCTCGGAGGACCCCAGCGGCTACGACCTGCGGATCTCCGTCGCCATCAACGGCCACATCGTCTCCGAGCCTCCCTTTTCGACCATGTACTGGACGGCCGCCCAGCAGCTCGCCCACATGACGGTGAACGGGGCGTCGCTGCGCACGGGCGATCTGTACGGGTCGGGAACGGTGAGCGGGCCTTCGGAGCGCGAACGGGGCTCGCTCCTGGAGCTGACCTGGAACGGCCGGGACACCCTCGAACTCCCCGACGGCAAGCGGACGTTCCTGGAGGACGGGGACGTCGTGACCCTGACGGCCTGGGCACCGGGGCCCGACGGGACACGGGTGGGGCTTGGCGAGGTGACAGGTCGGGTCGTCGCGGGGTCCTGACCTCAGCCGGTGGCCGGTGGTCCGAACCCGACGGGGCGGACCGTGCGACCGCTGCTGCTGGTGCACGGGGCTGGCCCGGCGGCACCGCCGTGGCCCGCGGCCACGCGCCGAAGGCGCAGCCGCGCGGCCACGGCCGCCGCCTATATCCAGTCGTCCGGCTCCGGCTCCGCATCCATTTCGGGCCAGTCCAGTCCCGGGGCCTCGTCGCTCCGGGGCTCCGGAACCGACGCGCCGCCGCTCCCCGGATCCTCCGCTTCCCCGGAAGGCCGCTCCAGGGAAGCGAGCACCCCGATCACACCCTCCCCGTATGTCACGAGCTTCTTCTCGCCGACCCCGCTGATGCCGCCCAGCTCGGCGACGGAGGTGGGCCACAATGTGGCGATCTCCCGCAGCGTGGCGTCGTGGAAGATGACGTACGCCGGGACGCCCTGCTCCTTGGCCTGTCCTGCACGCCAGGCGCGCAGGGCCTCGAAGGCGGGGAGCAGCTCCGGAGGCAGCTCGGCCGCGGCGGCCGCGGCCTTGGCCTTGCGCTCGGACCGGCCGGAGCCGGACGAGGAACGGGAAGTCACCGGCTTCGGCGGCTCCTTGCGCAGCGGCACCTCGCGCTCGCGCCGCAGTACGGTCCCGCTCTCCTCGGTCAGCACCAGCGTCCCGTACTCACCCTCGACCGCGAGGAGCTCCTGGGCGAGCAACTGCCGTACGACACCGCGCCATTCGCCCTCGGACAGCTCCTCGCCGATGCCGAAGACGGAGAGCTGGTCGTGGTCGAACTGTATGACCCTCGCGGTCCTGCGCCCGAGCAGGATGTCGACGATCTGTACCGCCCCGAACTTCTGCCCCCGCTCACGCTGCAGCCGCACCACCGTGGACAGCACCTTCTGCGCCGCGACCGTGCCGTCCCAGGTCTCTGGCGGGACGAGGCACGTGTCGCAGTTCCCACACGCCGGGGTTGAGGGGTCCTGGCCGAAGTAGGCGAGCAGCTGGCCGCGCCGGCACTGGGCCGTCTCGCAGAGCGCGAGCATCGAGTCGAGGTGCGCGGCCGCCCGGCGCCGGAACGCCTCGTCGCCCTCGCTCGACTGGATCATCTTGCGCTGCTGTATGACGTCGTTCAGGCCGTAGGCCATCCATGCCGTGGACGGCAGTCCGTCGCGGCCCGCGCGGCCCGTCTCCTGGTAGTAGCCCTCGACCGACTTCGGCAGGTCGAGGTGGGCGACGAACCGTACGTCCGGCTTGTCGATGCCCATGCCGAAGGCGATGGTCGCGCACACCACCAGGCCGTCCTCGCGCAGGAACCGCGACTGGTGGGCGGCGCGCATGCCCGCGTCCAGGCCCGCGTGGTACGGCACCGCCGCGATGCCGTTCCGGGAGAGGAACTCGGCTGTCTTCTCGACCGAGTTGCGCGACAGGCAGTACACGATGCCCGCGTCGCCCGCGTGCTCCTCCTTCAGGAAGGACAGCAGCTGCTTCTTCGGGTCGGCCTTCGGCACGATCCGGTACTGGATGTTGGGCCGGTCGAAGCTCGCCACGAAGTGGCGGGCGTCCGGCATGCCCAGGCGCTGGGTGATCTCCTGATGCGTCGCGTGTGTGGCCGTCGCGGTCAGCGCGATCCGCGGTACGTCGGGCCAGCGCTCGCCAAGGAGGGAGAGCGCCAGATAGTCCGGGCGGAAGTCGTGGCCCCACTGGGACACGCAGTGCGCCTCGTCGATCGCGAAGACGGAGATCTTGCCGCGTGAGAGGAGGTCGAGGGTCGACTCCAGGCGCAGCCGCTCGGGCGCGAGGTAGATCACGTCGAGCTCGCCCGCCAGGAACTCCGCCTCGACCACGCGTCGCTCGTCGAAGTCCTGCGTGGAGTTCATGAACCCGGCGCGCACGCCGAGCGCCCGCAGCGCGTCCACCTGGTCCTGCATCAGCGCGATGAGCGGGGAGACCACCACGCCCGTACCCGGTCTGACCAGGGCCGGGATCTGGTAGCAGAGCGACTTGCCGCCGCCCGTCGGCATGAGGACGACGGCGTCGCCGCCGGCCACCACATGCTCGATGACGGCTTCCTGCTCGCCGCGGAAGGCCTCGTATCCGAAGACCCGGTGGAGCGTGCCGAGCGTTTCGCTCTCCGCCACCTCTGTCATCACACCCGTCCCGCCCATCGTCCCGTCCCCCGTACGTCGTGCCTCGACCACTGCGTCCACGATAGGGGTCCGCACCGACAGCCTCAGAGTTATCCACAGGCTGCGACGGAGCATCCGCGGAACGCATCCGTCAGCTCACCCCGAAAACACTTCGGGCCCCGGCTCCCAAAGGAGCCGGGGCCCGAAGAGCAGGAGGTCAGCGGACGAAAACGCCCGCCTGCCCCGCCAGGTCGAGGAAGTACTGCGGCGCCACACCGAGCACCAGCGTGACCGCCACTCCCACCCCGATCGCCGCCATCGTGAGCGGCGACGGCACGGCGACCGTCGGCCCCTCCGGGCGCGGCTCACTGAAGAACATGAGCACGATGACGCGGATGTAGAAGAAGGCCGCGATGGCCGAGGAGATCACACCGACCACGACCAGCGCGCCCGCGCCGCCCTCGGCCGCCGCCTTGAACACGGCGAACTTCCCGGCGAAGCCCGAGGTCAGCGGGATGCCCGCGAAGGCCAGCAGGAACACCGCGAACACGGCCGCCACCAGTGGCGACCTGCGTCCGAGCCCGGCCCACTTGGACAGGTGCGTGGCCTCGCCGCCCGCGTCCCGTACGAGCGTGACCACCGCGAACGCGCCGATCGTCACGAACGAGTAGGCGCCCAGGTAGAAGAGCACCGACGAGACACCGTCCGGCGTCGTCGCGATGACACCCGCGAGGATGAAGCCCGCGTGCGCGATGGACGAGTACGCCAGCAGCCGTTTGATGTCGGTCTGGGTGATCGCGACGATCGCACCGCCCAGCATGGTGACGATCGCGACGGCCATCATCACCGGCCGCCAGTCCCAGCGCAGGCCCGGCAGCACGACGTACAGCAGCCGCAGCAGCGCGCCGAAGGCGGCCACCTTGGTCGCGGCGGCCATGAAGCCGGTCACCGGTGTCGGCGCGCCCTGATACACATCCGGGGTCCACATGTGGAACGGCACCGCGCCGACCTTGAACAGCAGGCCCATGACGACCATCGCGGCGCCGATGAGCAACAGCGCGTCGTTGCCCATGGTGCCGGCGAGTGCCGGGTTCACCGTCTCGATCGTGCCGTCGACGACCTGCGCGATCGTCGCGTACGACACCGAGCCGGCGTAGCCGTACAGCAGGGCGATGCCGAAGAGGGTGAACGCGGAAGCGAAGGCGCCGAGCAGGAAGTACTTGACCGCGGCCTCCTGCGACATGATCCGCTTGCGGCGGGCCACGGCGCACAGCAGGTAGAGCGGCAGCGAGAAGACTTCCAGGGCGATGAACAGCGTCAGCAGGTCGTTCGCCGACGGGAAGATGAGCATGCCGCCGATCGCGAAGAGCAGCAGCGGGAACACCTCGGTCGTGGTGAACCCGGCCTTGACCGCGGCCTTCTCGCTGTCGCTGCCCGGCACGGACGCGGCTTGTGCCGCGAACGAGTCGACTCGGTTTCCGTGCGCCACGGGGTCGAGGCGCCGCTCGGCGAACGTGAACACACCGAGCAGACCGGCGAGCAGGATCGTGCCCTGCAGGAAGAGTGCGGGCCCGTCGACCGCGATGGCGCCCATCGCGGCGATGCCCGCCTTCGTGGTGCCGTATCCGCCGGCCGCGAGCCCCACGACCGCGGCGAAGGCGGCGGCGAGGGCGACGACGGACATGAACACCTGGACGTAGTAACGGGACTTGCGGGGCACGAAGGCCTCGACCAGGATCCCGACGATCGCCGCACCGATGACGATCAGGGTGGGCGACAACTGCCCGTATTCGATCTTCGGCGCGTCGATCTTGTCGATCGGGTCCGCCGCCATTGTCCACAGGCTGTGGACGGCTGCTGCGCTCACTTGGCCGCCTCCACCTCGGGCTGGGGGTCCTTCTTCTGGACGTCGGACATGGTCTGCTTGACCGCCGGGTTGACGATGTCGGTGATCGGCTTCGGATAGACGCCGAGGAAGATCAGCAGGGCGATCAGCGGGGTGACGACCACGAGCTCCCGCACCCTGAGGTCGGGCATGGCCGAGACCTCGGCCTTAACCGGGCCCGTCATCGTCCGCTGGTAGAGGACGAGCGTGTAGAGCGCGGCGAGAACGATGCCGAAGGTGGCGATGATCCCGATCGCCGGGTAGCGCGAGAACGTGCCGACCAGGACCAGGAACTCACTCACGAACGGCGCGAGCCCCGGCAGCGACAGTGTCGCGAGGCTGCCCATCAGGAAGGTGCCGGCGAGCACCGGGGCGACTTTCTGCACTCCTCCGTAGTCGGCGATCAGACGCGAACCGCGCCTCGAGATCAGGAAGCCGGCCACCAGCATCAGCGCGGCGGTCGAGATCCCGTGGTTGACCATGTAGAGCGTCGCGCCCGACTGGCCCTGGCTGGTCATCGCGAAGATGCCCATGATGATGAACCCGAAGTGGGAGATCGACGCGTACGCCACCAGCCGCTTGATGTCGCGCTGGCCGACCGCGAGCAGCGCCCCGTAGATGATGCTGATCAGGGCGAGCACGAGGATGACCGGCGTCGCCCACTTCGAGGCCTCCGGGAAGAGCTGGAGGCAGAAGCGGAGCATCGCGAAGGTGCCGACCTTGTCGACCACCGCCGTGATCAGTACGGCTACCGGGGCGGTGGCCTCCCCCATCGCGTTGGGCAGCCAGGTGTGCAGCGGCCACAGGGGTGCCTTCACCGCGAAGGCGAAGAAGAAGCCCAGGAAGAGCCACCGCTCGGTGTTGGTCGCCATGTCCAGCGAGCCGTTGGCCCGGGCTTCGGCGATCTCCTGGAGCGAGAAGTTTCCGGCCACTACGTAGAGCCCGATCACGGCGGCCAGCATGATCAGGCCGCCGACCAGGTTGTAGAGGAGGAACTTCACGGCGGCGTACGAGCGCTGGGCCGCCGCGTGCTCGTCCGAACCGGCGTGGGCTCGGTCCCCGAAGCCGCCGATGAGGAAGTACATCGGGATGAGCATGGCTTCGAAGAAGATGTAGAAGAGGAAGACGTCGGTGGCCTCGAAGGAGATGATCACCATCGCCTCGACGCCGAGGATCAGGGCGAAGAAGCCCTGGGTCGGGCGCCAGCGGCTGCTCTTCGTCTCCAGGGGGTCGGCGTCGTGCCAGCCCGCGAGGATCACGAACGGGATCAGCAGGGCGGTCAGCGCGATCAGCGCCACCGCGATGCCGTCCACGCCCAGCTCGTACCGCACCCCGAAGTCCTTGATCCAGGCGTGCGATTCGGTGAGCTGGTAGCGGTCGCCGTCCGGGTCGAAGCGGACCAGGACGACAAGGGCGAGCACCAGGGTGGCGAGCGAGACGAGCAGCGCCAGCCACTTGGCGGCGGTGCGGCGTGCGGCCGGCACGGCGGCCGTGGCGATCGCCCCGAGGGCCGGGAGCGCCGCCGTCGCTGTCAGCAGAGGAAAGGACATCGGTATCAGACCGCCCTCATCAGCAGGGTCGCGGCGATGAGGATCGCAGCACCGCCGAACATCGAGACCGCGTACGACCGCGCGTAGCCGTTCTGCAGCTTGCGGAGCCGTCCGGAGAAGCCGCCCATCGAGGCCGCCGTGCCGTTGACGACCCCGTCGACCAGCGTGTGGTCGACGTACACCAGGGAGCGCGTGAGGTGCTCTCCGCCGCGTACGAGGACGACGTGGTTGAAGTCGTCCTGGAGGAGGTCGCGCCGGGCGGCCCGGGTGAGCAGGGAGCCGCGCGGGGCGACGACCGGGACGGGACGGCGCCCGTACTGGAGGTAGGCGGCACCGACGCCGATGACCATCACGGCCACCGTGGAGAGCGTGACCGTCGTCGCGCCGATCGGCGGGTGACCGTGCGCGTGCTCGGTGACGGGCTCCAGCCAGTGCATGAACCGGTCGCCGATGCCGAAGAACGCGCCCGCGAAGACCGATCCGAAGGCCAGCACGATCATCGGGATCGTCATGGACCTGGGGGACTCGTGCGGGTGCGGTTCAGCGTGCGCGCCCTGGTGTTCGGCCGCCGGCTCCACACTCGGGTCGGCCGGAGAGGCGGTCGGTTGGTTCCTCCAACGCTCCTCTCCGAAGAAGGTCAGCAGCATCACGCGCGTCATGTAGTACGCGGTGATGGCCGCGCCGAGGAGGGCCACACTGCCGAGGATCCAGCCCTCGGTGCCGCCCTTCGCGAACGCCGCCTCGATGATCTTGTCCTTGGAGAAGAAGCCGGACAGACCCGGGAAGCCGATGATGGCGAGGTAGCCGAGGCCGAACGTCACGAAGGTGACCGGCATGTATTTCCTCAGGCCGCCGTACTTCCGCATGTCGACCTCGTCGTTCATGCCGTGCATGACCGAGCCGGCGCCGAGGAAGAGCCCGGCCTTGAAGAAGCCGTGCGTCACCAGGTGCATGATCGCGAAGACGTAGCCGATGGGGCCGAGGCCCGCCGCGAGGATCATGTAGCCGATCTGCGACATGGTCGAACCGGCGAGCGCCTTCTTGATGTCGTCCTTGGCGCAACCGACGATCGCACCGAAGAGGAGCGTGACCGCTCCGACCACGGTGGTCGCGAGCTGTGCGTCCGGTGCGGCGTTGAAGATCTCTCCGGAGCGGACGATCAGGTACACGCCCGCGGTCACCATGGTCGCGGCGTGGATGAGGGCCGAGACCGGGGTCGGGCCCTCCATCGCGTCCCCGAGCCAGGACTGCAGCGGCACCTGGGCGGACTTGCCGCAGGCGGCGAGCAGCAGCATCAGGCCGATGGCGGTGAGCGTGCCCTCGCTGGTCTCACCGGTGGACTCCAGGACCGGCCCGAAGGCGAAGGTCCCGAAGGTGGTGAACATCAGCATGATCGCGATCGACAGGCCCATGTCGCCGACGCGGTTGACCAGGAAGGCCTTCTTAGCGGCGGTGGCGGCGCTGGGCTTGTGCTGCCAGAAGCCGATCAGGAGGTACGAGGCGAGGCCGACGCCCTCCCAGCCGACGTACAGCAGCAGGTAGTTGTCGGCGAGGACGAGCAGCAGCATCGCCGCGAGGAACAGGTTCAGATAGCCGAAGAAGCGGCGGCGCCGCTCGTCGTGCTCCATGTACCCGATCGAGTACAGGTGGATGAGCGAGCCGACGCCGGTGATCAGCAGCACGAACGTCATCGACAGCTGGTCGAGCTGGAAGGCCACGTCCGCCTGGAAGCCCTCGACGGGGATCCAGCTGAACAGGTGCTGGGCGATGGCCCGGTGCTCCTCGTCCTTCCCCAGCATGTCGGCGAAGAGGATCGCGCCGATCACGAAGGAGACGGCCGCGAGGACCGTGCCGATCACATGGCCGACGGCGTCGAGGCGCCGGCCGCCGCACAGCAGTACGGCCGCTCCGAGCAGAGGCGCCGCCACAAGCAGCGCAATCAGGTTCTCCACGTTTCAGCGACCCCTTACAGCTTCATCAGGCTGGCGTCGTCGACCGAGGCCGAGTGGCGGGAACGGAACAGCGACACGATGATCGCGAGCCCGACCACGACCTCCGCGGCGGCGACGACCATCGTGAAGAAGGCGATGATCTGGCCGTCGAGATTGCCGTGCATCCGGGAGAAGGCGACGAGCGCGAGGTTGCAGGCGTTGAGCATGAGCTCGACGCACATGAACACCACGATCGCGTTTCGCCTGATCAGGACGCCGGTGGCGCCGATCGTGAACAACAGGGCGGCGAGGTAGAGGTAGTTGACGGGATTCACTTCGTGGCCTCCTCTTCCCGGCCGAGCCGCTCCTCGGAGCGCTGCTCCAGCGCCTTCAGATCCTTGATCGCGTCGTTCGACACATCGCGGATCTGGCCGCGGTCCCGCAGCGTCTTGATGACGGTGAGCTCGGACGCGGTGCCGTCCGGCAGGAGACCCGCGATGTCCACCGCGTTGTGCCGGGCGTAGACGCCGGGGGCGGGCAGCGGCGGGAGCTGCTTGTTTTCCCGTACGCGTTCCTCGGCCAGCTCACGCTGGGTCTTGGCCCGCTCGGTGCGCTCGCGGTGCGTGAGCACCATGGCGCCGACGGCGGCCGTGATGAGCAGGGCGCCGGTGATTTCGAAGGCGAAGACGTACTTCGTGAAGATGAGGGCCGCGAGACCCTCCACGTTGCCACCGGAGTTGGCCTGGGCCAGGCCGTTGAACTCGTTCAGCGACGCGTTGCCGATACCCGCGCACAGCAGGATGCCGAAGCCGAGGCCGCACAGGAGGGCCAGCCAGCGCTGGCCCTTGATGGTCTCCTTCAGGGAGTCCGCCGCGGTGACACCGACGAGCATGACCACGAAGAGGAACAGCATCATGATCGCGCCGGTGTAGACGATGATCTGCACGACGCCAAGGAAGTACGCGCCGTTGGCGAGGTAGAACACCGCAAGGATGATCATGGTCCCGGCGAGGCAGAGGGCGCTGTGCACGGCCTTCTTCATGAAGACGGTGCACAGGGCGCCGACCACGGCGACCGTGCCGAGCACCCAGAACTGGAACGCCTCGCCGGTGGAGGTGGAGTAGGCGGCGAGCTGCGCGCTCATGCGTCCACCCCCTCTTCCTCGGGCTTCTCTCCCTTGGAGACGGCTACCTGACGCTCCGTACCGGGCGCGGCCTCCGTGACCAGGCCCCGGTAGTAGTCCTGCTCGTCCGTCCCGGGGAAGATCGAATGAGGGCTGTCGACCATGCCCTCCTCCAGGCCGGCGAGCAGCTGCTCCTTGGTGTAGATGAGGTTGGCGCGGCTGCTGTCGGCCAGCTCGAACTCGTTGGTCATCGTCAACGCGCGCGTGGGGCACGCCTCGATGCACAGGCCGCACAGGATGCAGCGGGCGTAGTTGATCTGGTAGACGCGGCCGTACCGCTCGCCCGGGGAGTAGCGCTCCTCTTCGGTGTTGTCCGCGCCCTCCACATAGATGGCGTCCGCGGGACAGGCCCAGGCGCACAGCTCGCAGCCGATGCACTTCTCCAGGCCGTCCGGATGGCGGTTGAGCTGGTGCCTGCCGTGGAACCGCGGTGCGGTGGTCTTCTGCTGCTCCGGATACTGCTCGGTCAGCCGCTTCTTGAACATGGCCTTGAAGGTCACGCCGAAGCCTGCGACGGGATTCTGGAAACCGGGTTTGGTCTCCTTCTGCTCATCAGCCATCGGACGCCTCCTTTCCGTCACGAGGTCCATCGGGTCCGTCACTGGCAGTATCGACCCCACCACTGACAATCAACTCCCGCTCCCGGCGCGGGCGTCGCCGTGGCACCGGTGGCAGCTCCTGTCCCGGCAGTGGCGGTACGGGGAATCCGCCTGCCATCGGGTCGAAGACGGGGGGTTCGGGCGGCGCCTCCTGGGCGGCCTTCCGGTCGCGGAACATGTCGGCGAGGAAGGAGAGCAACAGCAGGGCGAGGACGCCGCCGCCCACGTACAGGGCGATGTCGGCGAAGTCGTAGTTCTCGTTCCGAAGCGTCCGTACGGTCGCTACGAGCATCAGCCAGACCACGGAGACCGGGATGAGGACCTTCCAGCCGAGCTTCATCAGCTGGTCGTAACGCACGCGCGGGAGCGTGCCGCGCAGCCAGATGAAGAAGAACAGCAACAGCTGCACCTTGACGACGAACCAGAGCATCGGCCACCAGCCGTGGTTCGCACCCTCCCAGAAGGTGCTGACCGGCCATGGAGCCCGCCAGCCGCCCAGGAACAGCGTCACGGAGACCGCCGAGACGGTCACCATGTTCACGTACTCGGCGAGCATGAACAGCGCGAACTTGATGGACGAGTACTCGGTGTTGAAGCCGCCCACGAGGTCGCCCTCGGACTCCGGCATGTCGAACGGCGCGCGGTTGGTCTCGCCGACCATCGTCACGATGTAGATCAGGAACGACACCGGCAGCAGGATGATGTACCAGCGGTCCTGCTGCTGGGCGACGATCTCCGAGGTCGACATCGAGCCGGAGTACAGGAACACCGACGCGAACGCGGCGCCCATGGCGATCTCGTACGAGATCATCTGCGCGCAGGCGCGCAGACCGCCGAGCAGCGGATACGTCGATCCGGAGGCCCAGCCCGCGAGCACGATCCCGTAGATGCCCACCGAGGCGACGGCGAGGATGTAGAGCATCGCGATCGGCAGGTCGGTGAGCTGCATCGTGGTGCGGTGGCCGAAGATCGAGACCTCGTTGCCGGCCGGCCCGAAGGGGATCACGGCGATCGCCATGAAGGCCGGGATCGCGGCGACGATCGGCGCGAGGATGTAGACGACCTTGTCCGCGCGTTTGACGACGAGGTCTTCCTTGAGCATCAGCTTGATGCCGTCGGCGAGCGACTGGAGCATGCCCCAGGGGCCGTGCCGGTTGGGACCGATGCGCAGCTGCATCCAGGCGACGACCTTGCGCTCCCACACGATGGAGAAGAGCACGGTGATCATCAGGAAGGCGAAGCAGAAGACCGCCTTGATGGCGACCAGCCACCAGGGGTCGCGGCCGAACATGGAGAGGTCCTCCGCGGCCAGGTACGCGGGCGCGGCGAGGTTGGCGGTCATGCCTCCACCTCCTTGGGGGCCTCGGTGGCGAGGGTCGCCGGGCCGATGTGGACGAGCGCGCCGGGCAGCGCGCCCGTGTCGGAGGCGACGCCTCCCCCGGCGGAGTTCAGCGGGAGCCAGACGACGCGGTCGGGCATCTCCGTGATCTGCAGCGGGAGTTCGACCACTCCGGAGGGGCCGGTCACGGCGAGCAGGTCGCCGTCCTTGACGCCCGCCTCGGCGGCGGTGGCGGCCGACACGCGCGCGTGTGCGGCGTGCCGCGTCCCGGCGAGCGCGTCGTCGCCCTCCTGGAGGCGGCCCTGGTCGAGCAGCAGCCGGTGCCCGGCGAGCACAGCCTCCCCGGCGGCGGGCCGCGGCAGCACGGCCGCCGTCTCCAGGGGCTCGGTGGCCCGCGGCCCGTCCCAGGCTCCGAGCCGGTCCAGCTCCACGCGCGCGGTGCGCAGATCCGGCAGACCCAGATGGACGTCCATGGCGTCGGCCAGCATCTGCAGGGCGCGCGCGTCGGTGGGCGCCACCCGGCGGGTCATCTGGTCGGGCTTGAGTGAGGCGTCGAAGAGGCGCGCCCGGCCTTCCCAGTTGAGGAAGGTGCCCGCCTTCTCGGCGACCGCGGCGACGGGGAGTACGACGTCCGCGTGCTCGGTGACCTCACTGGGGCGCAGTTCCAGCGACACCAGGAAGCCCACTTCGGAGAGTGCTTCACGCGCGCGTGCCGGGTCGGGAAGGTCGGCGACCTCGACGCCCGCCACGACGAGCGCGGAGAGTTCACCGGTGGCGGCGGCCTCGACGATCTGTCCGGTGTCGCGGCCGAAGCGGTGCGGGAGTTCGGCGATCCCCCAGGCGACGGCGACCTCGTCCCGCGCGCGCGGGTCGGTGGCCGGGCGCCCGCCGGGCAGCAACGAGGGCAGCGCGCCCGCCTCGATGGCGCCGCGTTCCCCGGCCCGGCGCGGGATCCACACCAGCTGGGCGCCGGTCGCGGACGAGGCCCGTACGGCGGCGGTGAGCCCACCCGCCACGGAGGCCAGGCGTTCACCGACCAGGATCACGGCGCCTTCGGTACGCAGCGCCTCGGCGGCCTTCGCTCCGTCGCCCTCCAGGCCGACCCCGGAGGCGAGCGCGTCCAGCCACTCGGTCTCGGTGCCGGGCGCGGCCGGCAGCAGCGTGCCGCCCGCCTTCTCCAGGCCGCGCGTCGCGTGCGTGGCCAGCGAGAAGGACTTCTGCCCGTGTCCGCGCCAGGCCTTGCGCAGCCTCAGGAAGACACCGGGGGCCTCCTCCTCGGACTCGAATCCGGCGAGCAGGACGGCGGGGGCCTTCTCCAGGGCGGTGTACGTGACGCCCGTACCGTCGAGATCCCGACCGTGCCCGGCGACGCGGGCGGCCAGGAAGTCGGCCTCCTCGCTGCTGTGCACGCGCGCGCGGAAGTCGATGTCGTTCGTGTCGAGGGCCACGCGCGCGAACTTGCTGTACGCGTAGGCGTCCTCGACGGTGAGGCGGCCGCCGGTGAGCACGCCGGCCCGGGAGCGAGCGGCCAGGAGCCCCTGAGCCGCCGCTTCCAGGGCCTCCGGCCAGGAGGCGGGCTCCAGCTCACCGGATTCACCGCGTACCAGGGGCATCTGCAGCCGGTCCCGCTGCTGCGCGTACCGGAATCCGAACCGCCCCTTGTCGCACATCCACTCCTCGTTGACCTCGGGGTCGTTCGCCGCGAGCCGCCGCATGACCTTGCCGCGCCGGTGGTCGGTGCGGGTCGCGCAGCCGCCGGAGCAGTGCTCGCACACACTCGGCGAGGACACCAGGTCGAAGGGGCGGGAACGGAAGCGATACGCCGCCGAGGTCAGCGCGCCGACCGGGCAGATCTGGATGGTGTTCCCGGAGAAGTACGACTCGAAGGGGTCGCCCTCACCGGTGCCGACCTGCTGGAGCGCGCCCCGCTCGAGCAGCTCGATCATCGGGTCGCCCGCGACCTGGTTGCTGAACCGGGTGCACCGGGCGCACAGCACACACCGCTCACGGTCGAGCAGCACCTGGGGGGAGATCGGGACCGGCTTCTCGAACGTCCGCTTCTTGCCCTCGAACCGGGACTCGGCGTGGCCGTGGGACATGGCCTGGTTCTGCAGGGGGCACTCGCCGCCCTTGTCGCAGACCGGGCAGTCCAGCGGGTGGTTGATGAGCAGCAGCTCCATCACACCCTTCTGTGCCTTTTCGGCAACAGGAGAGGTGAGGTGGGTCTTGACGACCATCCCGTCCGTGCAAGTGATCGTGCAGGACGCCATGGGCTTGCGCTGGCCCTCGACCTCGACGATGCACTGGCGGCAGGCGCCGGCCGGGTCGAGGAGCGGATGGTCGCAGAAGCGGGGGATCTCGATGCCGAGCTGTTCGGCGGCGCGGATGACCAGAGTGCCCTTGGGCACGCTGATCTCGACGCCGTCGATGGTCAGCGAGACGAGATCTTCCGGCGGAACCGCCGCCTCCCCGCCCCCGGAGGGAGCGCTGGTGGTCACTGTCATGCGTTCACCTCCGTGTGCTTGTCCGCCCAGGCCGTCGACTTCGCCGGGTCGAAGGGGCAGCCCCGGCCCCTGATGTGCTCCTCGTACTCCGCGCGGAAGTACTTGAGGGAGGAGAAGATCGGCGAGGCGGCGCCGTCGCCGAGGGCGCAGAAGGACTTGCCGTTGATGTTGTCGGCGATGTCGTTCAGCTTGTCGAGGTCGGACATGACGCCCTTGCCCGCCTCGATGTCGCGCAGCAACTGCACGAGCCAGTAGGTCCCTTCGCGGCAGGGCGTGCACTTGCCGCACGACTCATGGGCGTAGAACTCGGTCCACCGCGTGACCGCCCGGACGACGCAGGTCGTCTCGTCGAAGCACTGGAGTGCTTTTGTGCCGAGCATGGAACCCGCGGCACCCACTCCTTCGTAGTCAAGAGGGACGTCGAGGTGCTCGTCGGTGAACATCGGGGTCGAAGAGCCGCCCGGCGTCCAGAACTTGAGGCGGTGTCCCGGCCGGATGCCGCCGCTCATGTCGAGGAGCTGACGGAGCGTGATGCCGAGCGGGGCCTCGTACTGGCCGGGATTGGTGACATGGCCGCTGAGCGAGTAGAGCGTGAAGCCCGGGGACTTCTCGCTTCCCATCGATCGGAACCATTCTTTGCCTTTGTGGAGAATCGCGGGAACCGACGCGATCGACTCGACGTTATTCACAACAGTCGGACAGGCATAGAGGCCCGCGACGGCAGGGAAAGGGGGACGAAGTCGCGGCTGTCCACGGCGGCCTTCGAGCGAGTCGAGCAGTGCGGTCTCCTCACCACAGATGTACGCGCCCGCGCCCGCGTGCACGGTGACCTGGAGGTCGAGTCCGCTGCCGAGGATGTTCTCGCCCAGGTAGCCCGCCGCGTAGGCCTCGCGGACGGCCTCGTGCAACCGCCGCAGCACGGGGACCACTTCACCGCGCAGATAAATGAAGGCATGCGAGGACCGGATCGCATAACAGGCGATGACAATGCCCTCGATGAGGCTATGCGGGTTCGCGAAGAGGAGCGGGATGTCCTTGCAAGTGCCAGGCTCTGATTCGTCGGCGTTGACAACTAGATAGTGAGGCTTTCCATCTCCCTGGGGAATGAACTGCCACTTCATTCCCGTGGGGAATCCCGCGCCGCCGCGCCCGCGCAGACCGGAGTCCTTCACGTACGCGATGAGGTCGTCCGGCGACATGGCGAGGGCCTTGCGCAGACCTTCGTACCCGTCGTGCCTCCGGTACACGTCCAGCGTCCAGGACTTGTCCTCGTCCCAGAAGGACGACAGCACGGGTGCGAGCAGCTTCTCCGGGCTGGTGTCTTTGATTTCGGCTGCCAAGGTCATCACTCCCCCTCCTCGGCGACGGGCCCGGCCGGGTGGGCGGGGTCGGAGGCCGACGTGTCCTGCGGCGCGTCGTGCGAACTGAGGTGCTCGGCCGGTGACGCCCCGTGCGGCGGCTCGCCCTGGGGAGCGCCGGAACCTCGCGGGTGCACCACGCGCGCGGGGGTCGTCTCCCCCTTGGCCAGCCGGAGGCCGATCAGTGAAGCGGGACCCGCGCTGCCGCTCGCCTCGACCGCGCCCTCGCGCTCGTCGGGGAAGCCCGCCAGGATGCGGGCGGTGTCCTTGAACGTGCACAAGGGGGCACCGCGCGTCGGCTCGACCTGTGTTCCCGCGCGCAGGTCGTCGACGAGACGCTTCGCGCTCGCCACGGTCTGGTTGTCGAAGAACTCCCAGTTGACCATCACGACCGGCGCGAAGTCGCAGGCCGCGTTGCACTCGATGTGCTCCAGGGTGACCTTGCCGTCGCCGGTGGTCTCGCCGTTGCCGACGCCCAGATGGTCCTGGAGTGCCTCGAAGATCGCGTCACCGCCCATCACCGCGCACAGGGTGTTGGTGCAGACGCCCACCTGGTAGTCACCGCTCGGCTTGCGCCGGTACATGGTGTAGAAGGTGGCGACCGCGGTGACCTCGGCCGTGGTCAGGCCGAGCATGTCGGCGCAGAACCGCATGCCGGTGCGCGTCACATGGCCCTCCTCCGCCTGCACGAGATGCAGCAACGGAAGGAGGGCGGAGCGGGAGTCCGGGTAGCGGGCGATGATCTCGCGCGCGTCCGCCTGGAGCCGGGCTCGGACGTCGTCCGGGTAGTCGGGCGCGGGCAGTTGGGGCATGCCCAGGCTGACGCCCTGTGCCCCTTGTACGCCCTGTACGCCCTGCTCGGAAGGAGTGGTGGTCACCGGTCGACGCCTCCCATCACGGGGTCGATGGACGCGACGGCGACGATGACGTCGGCGACCTGGCCGCCCTCGCACATCGCCGCCATGGCCTGCAGGTTGGTGAAGGACGGGTCCCGGTAGTGGACCCGGTAGGGGCGGGTGCCTCCGTCGGACACGACGTGCACCCCGAGTTCGCCCTTGGGCGACTCGACGGCCGCGTACGCCTGGCCGGGCGGGACGCGGAAGCCCTCGGTCACCAGCTTGAAGTGGTGGATGAGGGCCTCCATGGAGGTGCCCATGATCTTCTTGATGTGGTCGAGCGAGTTGCCGAGACCGTCGGGGCCGAGCGCCAGCTGGGCGGGCCAGGCGATCTTCTTGTCGCCGACCATCACCGGGCCGGGCTCCAGCCGGTCCAGGCACTGCTCGACGATCCCCAGCGACTGGCGCATCTCCTCCAGGCGGATGAGGAAGCGCCCGTACGCGTCGCAGGTGTCGGTGGTCGGGACGTCGAAGTCGTATGTCTCGTAGCCGCAGTAGGGCTGCGCCTTGCGCAGGTCGTGCGGCAGGCCGGCCGAGCGGAGGATCGGGCCCGTGGCGCCGAGGGCCATGCAGCCGGCCAGGTCGAGATGTCCGATGCCCTGCATGCGGCCCTTGAAGATGGGGTTCCCGGTGGCGAGCTTGTCGTACTCGGGAAGGTTCTTCTGCATCTTCTTCACGAACTCGCGGATCTGGTCCACCGCGCCCGGGGGCAGGTCCTGGGCGAGTCCGCCGGGCCGGATGTACGCGTGGTTCATGCGCAGGCCGGTGATCAGCTCGTAGATGTCGAGAATGAGTTCACGATCACGGAAGCCGTAGATCATGATCGTGGTCGCGCCGAGTTCCATGCCGCCGGTGGCGATGGCCACCAGGTGCGAGGAAAGCCGGTTCAGCTCCATCAGGAGCACGCGGATGATCGTGGCGCGGTCCGGGATCTCGTCCTCGATGCCGAGGAGCTTCTCGACGGCGAGACAGTACGCGGTCTCGTTGTAGAAGGACGTCAGGTAGTCCATGCGCGTCACGAAGGTCGTGCCCTGTGTCCACGTACGGAACTCGAGGTTCTTCTCGATGCCGGTGTGCAGATAGCCGATGCCGCAGCGGGCCTCGGTGACCGTCTCGCCGTCGATCTCCAGGATCAGCCGGAGCACACCGTGGGTGGACGGGTGCTGCGGGCCCATGTTGACGACGATGCGTTCGTCGTCGGCCCGGGCCGCGGTCTGGACGACCTCGTCCCAGTCGCCGCCGGTGACCGTGTAGACGGTGCCCTCGGTCGTCTCGCGGGCCGAGGCGGCTGATGCGTGCGACGTGCTCATGAGTACGACCTCCGCTGGTCCGGAGCCGGGATCTGGGCGCCCTTGTACTCGACGGGGATGCCGCCGAGGGGATAGTCCTTGCGCTGCGGAAAGCCCTGCCAGTCGTCCGGCATCATGATCCGCGTCAGTGCCGGATGGCCGTCGAAGACGATGCCGAAGAAGTCGTACGTCTCGCGCTCGTGCCAGTCGTTCGTCGGATAGACGGAGACCAGGGACGGGATGTGCGGGTCGGCGTCGGGGGCACTGACTTCGAGGCGGATCAGCCGGTTGTGGGTGATCGAGCGCAGGTGGTAGACGGCGTGCAGCTCGCGGCCCTTGTCCTGCGGGTAGTGGACTCCGCTCACGCCCGTGCAGAGCTCGAAGCGCAGGGCCGGGTCGTCGCGCAGGGTCTGGGCGACGCGGAGCAGATGCTCGCGTTCGACATGGAAGGTGATCTCGTCGCGGTCGACGACCGTCTTCTCGATCGCGTTCTCGGGGACGAGGCCCTGTTCCTCCAGGGCGCCCTCCAGCTCGTCGGCGACCTCGTCGAACCAGCCGCCGTACGGGCGGGTGGCCGGGCCGGGCAGCCGGATCGAGCGGACCAGGCCGCCGTAGCCGGAGGTGTCGCCGCCGTTGTTGGCGCCGAACATGCCGCGCTGGACGCGGATCTCCTCACCGCCCTCGCCGCGCTGGCCCGGGAGGTTGTCGGCGCCCAGGTCCTTCTCGGGGTTCACCCCGTTGCCGTTGCCGTTCGCGTCGCTCACCGCAGCAGGCCCTTCATCTCGATGGTGGGAAGCGCCTTGAGCGCCGCTTCCTCCGCCTCGCGGGCCGCCTCCTCGGCGTTCACGCCGAGCTTCGAGCTCTGGATCTTCTGGTGGAGCTTGAGAATCGCGTCCATCAGCATCTCGGGCCGCGGCGGACAGCCGGGCAGATAGATATCGACAGGGACGATGTGATCGACGCCCTGCACGATCGCGTAGTTGTTGAACATGCCGCCCGACGAGGCGCAAACCCCCATGGAGATCACCCACTTGGGGTTCGGCATCTGGTCGTAGACCTGCCTCAGAACCGGCGCCATCTTCTGGCTGACGCGCCCGGCGACGATCATCAGGTCGGCCTGGCGCGGCGAGCCGCGGAAGACCTCCATGCCGAAGCGCGCCAGGTCGTAGCGGCCCGCGCCCGTCGTCATCATCTCGATGGCGCAGCAGGCGAGGCCGAAGGTGGCGGGGAAGACGGACGACTTGCGCACCCACCCCGCGGCCTGCTCGACGGTGGTCAGCAGGAAGCCGCTCGGCAGCTTTTCTTCGAGTCCCATGCTCAGTGGCTCCTCTGTCCCCTATACGGGGCTCAGTCCCTTGCGGGGTTCAGTCCCATGCGGGTTCAGTCCCATTCCAGGCCGCCCCGCCGCCATACGTACGCGTACGCGACGAAGACGGTGAGCACGAAGAGCAGCATCTCCACGAGCCCGAAAACCCCGAGTGCGTCAAAGGTGACGGCCCAGGGATAGAGGAAGACGATCTCGATATCGAAGATGATGAAGAGCATCGCCGTCAGGTAGTACTTGATGGGGAACCGCCCGCCGCCGGCCGGCGTGGGGGTCGGCTCGATACCGCACTCGTAAGCCTCTTGCTTGGCCCGGTTGTATCGCTTTGGACCGATAAGCGTGGCCATGACCACGGAGAAGATCGCAAAGCCTGCCCCGAGGGCTCCCAGTACGAGGATGGGCGCATACGCGTTCACCGCTCCTCGCTCCTCTCAGTCGGCATTGACTGCTGGCGGTTGCAGTGGACTCACTCCCGCCTCACGAAGCTCACATGCCCCGTACGTCTCAATGAAGATCGCGTACATGTGAAGCAGGTCACAAGCCCAACTGCCACGCATCTTATGCCTGCCGGTCTGTGATCTGCGACACGGGGTACGACAACGCCTTTGTGATCTCCACCACCCGTCGAAGGATCATGAAGTCGGATGAGTGCCGATCTTCGTACGAGAAGCGTCCGAGTGATCACCAGAGGTGACATTTTCGCTCGTCGTCGCTGGTCCAGGCTGCGGACGCAATACCAAGGGGCCGACTTCCAAGGCAAATTGGTGTCGGACGACAGTGCTTGATAGAGGAAGTCGTTCACACTTCGGGGGTAGTTGGAGCGCTCGTGTGGACGGGCTCGTGCGCGTGCATTCGTTCACGAGCGCGACATGGCCGCGACCGGGCCGCGCCATGACCGCAACGTGACATCGACCCGGTCTCCGCTCCTCCCCCGTTTCGCGCGGCGCGACGCGGTCGCCGGGGCATGCGTTCCGTGACCTGCGTCACACTGGTAACGGGTCGGAAACAACCGGGCTTGGCCATCGGCGCCAACGAGTGGTAGGCGTCGGGCAATTCGGGCGTAACACTGAAAGGCCTTGATCACAGGCTTGCTGGGTGGTGTCCGCAATGCCCGTTACGGCGTCAATAAGGAACGGAGCGCCGGGGTTTCGGGGCGTCCATTGAGTAATTGTGGCGCACCACACGTTTCTTGAAGGTATGGAGGAGCCCCTGATACCGGTTGTACTCATGTCCCACACCGCTCACATACGCAGCCACCGGAAACCCCGGCCTCGCAGCAGCTCGACGCTCGCGATGCGCGCCGGAGTTGCCGGTGGCGTTCTCAGTACCCTGGCAGTGGCCGGTGCGTCCGGATCGGCGAACGCGGCCGAGCCGGTGACCCAGACCATCGAGCTGCCGACCCTCACGGCCGACCTGACCGCTCAGGTCGCCGAGTCCGCGGAGGTCACCCAGCAGGCCGCGGCCGACTACGAGCTGCGGGCCGAGCGTGACGCGGCCGCCGCCAAGGCCGCCAAGCAGGCCAAGGCGGACCTCGCCGAGGCGAAGAAGAAGGCGGAGGCCAAGGAGAAGGCCGAGGCCGCCCGCAAGGCCGCCGCCGAGCGCGCCACTCGGTCCGCCGAGCGGACCACGCTCACGTCCACGTCCACATCGGCCGACAGCGACGTCCCCGCTCCCGCGAGCGGCAGCGTCGGCACCGTCATCAACTTCCTCAAGGCGCAGGTCGGCGACGCCTACGTCATGGGCGCCACCGGCCCCAACGCGTGGGACTGCTCCAGCCTGGTGCAGGCCGCCTTCAGGCAGGTCGGCGTCGACCTGCCGCGCGTCTCCCAGGACCAGTCCGTGGCCGGCACCCCGGTCTCGCTGTCCAACATCCAGGTCGGCGACATCCTGTACTGGGGTGGCGCGGGCTCGGCGTACCACACGGGCGTCTACATCGGTAACGGCCAGTACCTGGACGCCGCGAACCCCTCGAAGGGCGTCGTCATCCAGGACCTGTCGGGCTACCCGGCGAGCGGCGCGGTACGCGTGCTCTGACCTTCGGGCACGCCTTCCCGGCCTCTGGTCGCGCTTCTCCGGCCCTCGGCCACGCTTTTGAAGGGCCGCTTCCCCAACGGGGGAAGCGGCCCTTCAGGCGTGCCTCAGCGGCCCGCCTCGCCGGCAGGCACACCGGCATGCGTCACCGGCACACCCCACGAGTACGCCTCAGGGGCCCGACTCACCCCAGGTCGAAGGTGTTCGGCAGCCCCAGCCGATGGCGGACCTCGTCCACCCGCTTCAGCGGCTCGAGCTCCGGCGGCCGGAACAGTTCCCAGAGCTCACACCGCTCGGCGTCCGAATTGTCCGCGTCCAGCAGCGCGTTGACGGCGAGCCGCGCCGACTCGTTGGCGCCCTCCATGGTCGCGAGGTCCACGTCCGTACGGACGAAGTCGCCCGCGAGGAAGAAGTTCGGCACGGCCGTGCGGGCCGAGGGTCGGTTGTAGAGCGTGCCCGTCGGATGGATCAGGAGCTGCTCGCGGTTCTGCGGGTCGGGACCGCCGAGGCCCGTCACCGCCGGGTCCATGAACCAGCCGAGCCGGTCCTCGTCCCGCAGCGTGGTCTTGCCCGCGTCGTTCAGACCGTCCTTCAGCTGGGCCCAGCACTCGGCGACGATCTCCTCGCGCGTGCACTCACGGGCCGTCTTGCCGTACAGGATCCCGGGCAGGTCCCACTCGGAGATGATCGTCGAGAGGCAGTCGTACGCCCGCCCGTCGCCGTAGTCCCGCGAGAAGTCCCGTACGTCCCAGAACTGGGCCTGGCCGATGCCGGTCACCGCCCAGGGCGAGTCGAGGCAGTTGATGTGCCCGTGCACCACGGGGGTGGGGGTGCGCAGATAGAACATGATCCCGACCATCCAGTCAGTCCTCAGCGCGTCGCACTTCGCCAGCTGCGGATCTGCGGCGCGCAGGGCCCGGCCCCACGTCCCGCGGGCGTGTTCGACGGGCATGGCGGAGACGTAGTGGTCGGCGGTGACGGTACGTTCCTGGCCGCCGTCCGGGGCCGACACGCGGACGCCGGTGACGCGCCCGCCCGCGTACTGGACCTCGCGCACCTGCGTACCGAGCACGAACTCCACGCCCAAGGAGCGCAGATGGGTGACCCAGGGGTCGATCCAGGCCTCGCTGGTGGGGGCGTTCAGGACGCGGTCGACGTCGGCGTCGCCGTCCATGCCCCGGCCGAGGAGGCCCCACAGCATCAGGGCCTCGATGATGACGCGGCCGACCGTGCGGGTGGACGCCTCCTGTGCCCGGGTGGCGACGAGGTTCCGGGTCTGCCCGATGCCGAGGAGCATCTGGTACTCCTCGCTCATCTCCTCGGCCCGGATGAAGTCCCACCAGGCGGTCTTCTCCCAGTCGTCCTCGCGGCGGGCGTCGCAGCTGGTGAGGTGGACGAGGAGGCGGTCGGCGAAGTACGCGGCCTCGTGGGCGGGCAGGCGGGTGCCGAGGTCGAGGACGCTCAGTATCTGATCGCGGATCCAGG
The DNA here is from genome assembly GCF_008905045.1 of Streptomyces albicerus. GTDB lineage: Bacteria > Actinomycetota > Actinomycetes > Streptomycetales > Streptomycetaceae > Streptomyces > Streptomyces albicerus. The sequence continues at coordinate 125,354 of NZ_VWMY01000025.1, read as the reverse complement.
ACGGGGTGAGGTCACCCGGCCGGGGCGGGGCGGTGAGCCGGCGCAGCGGGAAGTGGAGGTCCGGGCGGCCGCCTTCGCGCGCGAAGAGGGCCTCGGTGCCGCTGCGGAGGTTGTCGTGGACGCCGTTCGCGTTGCCGGGGAACGGGATGCGGCGCAGTGTGTCCGGGAGGTTCCGGTAGAAGCCGGGGAAGAACCGGAAGCCGTGCTCGCCGGGGAGCGGTTTGCGGCCTCCGGCACCGGTCCCGGGGACGTCCATGGAGCGGGCCTTGCCGCCGAGGACGTCGTAGCACTCGTAGACGGTCACGGCGTAGCCCCGCTCGGCGAGTTCCTGCGCCGCGCTCAGACCGGAGACGCCACCGCCGAGGACGGCGACCCGCTTCCCGGCAGCCGCGGCGGCCGCGCTGCCGGCCGGCCATAACGCGACGGCACCCGCCGCTCCCCCGGCTCCGGCGAGGAACCGTCTGCGTGTGTGGCCCGTGGGGTCCTGCTGCTGATCCATGTGTTCTGTTGTCATGGATACGGCAGGGTAGGGAGCGCCGCGTGGAGACGGAACCGGCAAACAGGCCACCCACAGCACCCTCACACGGTGTTCGCGAGCGGGGCTCTCGGTGGCCGTGAGCGGGGCTCTCGGGGCCGTCGTTCCCGGGGTTCTCTAGGCCCTCGGAGCCACCTTGGAAAGGCCGTTGATGATGCGGTCCATCGCGTCGCCGCCCGTCGGGTCGGTGAGGTTGGCGAGCATCTTCAGGGTGAACTTCATGAGGATCGGGTGCGTGAGGCCACGCTGGGTCGCGATCTTCATGACCTTCGGGTTGCCGATGAGCTTCACGAAGGCGCGGCCGAGCGTGTAGTAGCCGCCGTAGGTGTCCTTGAGGACCTTCGGGTAGCGCTGGAGGGCGAGTTCGCGCTGGGCGGGGGTCGCGCGGGCGTGCGCCTGGACGATGACGTCGGCGGCGATCTGGCCGGACTCCATGGCGTAGGCGATGCCCTCGCCGTTGAAGGGGTTCACCATGCCGCCCGCGTCGCCGACGAGCAGCAGGCCCTTCGTGTAGTGGGGCTGGCGGTTGAAAGCCATCGGGAGGGCGGCACCGCGGATCGGAATCGTCATGTTCTCCGGGGTGTAGCCCCAGTCCTCGGGCATCGAGGCGCACCAGGCCTTGAGGACCTCGCGCCAGTCCAGCTCCTTGAAGGAGGCGGTGGTGTTCAGCACGCCCAGGCCCACATTGCTCGTACCGTCGCCCATGCCGAAGATCCAGCCGTAGCCGGGCAGCAGCCGGTCCTCGCCGGGGCCGCGGCGGTCCCACAGCTCCAGCCACGACTCCAGGTAGTCGTCGTCGTGGCGCGGGGACGTGAAGTACGTACGGACCGCGACGCCCATCGGGCGGTCCTCGCGGCGGTGCAGGCCCATCGCGAGGGACAGACGGGTCGAGTTGCCGTCGGCCGCGACGACGAGCGGCGCGTGGAAGGTGACCTCGCGCTTCTCCTTGGAGTCGGCGTCGCCGAGCTTCGCGTGGACGCCCGTGATGCGGCCCGTGCGGTCATCGATGATCGGCGCGCCGACATTGCAGCGCTCGTACAGCCGCGCGCCCGCCTTCTGCGCCTGCCGGGCCAGCTGCTCGTCGAAGTCGTCCCGCTTCCGTACGAGTCCGTAGTCGGGGTAGGCGGCGAGTTCCGGCCAGTCCAGCTGGAGGCGGACACCGCCGCCGATGATGCGGAGCCCCTTGTTCCGGAGCCAGCCCGCCTCCTCCGAGATGTCGATGCCCATCGAGACGAGCTGTTTGGTGGCGCGGGGCGTAAGACCGTCACCGCACACCTTTTCCCGCGGAAACGCGGTCTTCTCGAGAAGCAGGACATCGAGCCCGGCCTTGGCCAGGTAGTACGCGGTGGTGGAACCGGCTGGCCCGGCCCCGACGACGATCACATCGGCGGTGTGTTCGGAGAGGGGCTGGGACTCGGTCACGGCGGGTTCTCCCCAAGTCTCGAAGGCTCTAAGTCTCGAAGCGCGAAGTCTCGAAATCCGCGTGCTGAGGGGCACGGGACATGGGCAGTCTATGCAGCGGTACTGATCACCCGGCTGAAGGGCTGCCCCGTGAACCGAGCGCTCCCTGTGGTACACCTGCGCGTCCCCACCGACGAGGACGCCTTCGCCTGGCACCGGGTCTTCGACCACCCGGACGTGATGGAGTTCCACGGCGGAAAGTCGGCCGAGCTGTCCGTGTACGAGGAGCTGACGGCCCGGCAGCGCCGGCACGACGCCGAGTACGGCTTCTGCTTCTGGACCATGCTCGATGAGGAAGGGCAGGTCATCGGTTTCACCGGCGCCCAGCCGTGGCCGCACGAGTGGGGTCCCAAGGGCGAGATCGAGATCGGCTGGCGGCTCGGCAGGGAGTACTGGGGCAAGGGGTACGTCACCGTGGCCGCGCAGGCCACGCTGGAGCGGGTGCGCGCGACGGGCGTCCGCAGCGTGGTGGCGATGGTGAACTCGCGCAACGAACGGTCCATCGCGGTGACCAGACGTCTCGGCATGGAGCTCGCCGAGACGTTCGTGTCGCCGGCCTCGAAGCAGCGGGGGCACTGCTACCGGCTGGCTCTCTGACCGCTCTCCGCCGGGAGCTCCGCTGGAAGAACACCGATGTACCTGCGGGCCGGAGGGGGCTGGTCGCGCAGTTCCCCGCGCCCCTTACGGGGCGCGGTACCGCACCGGACTTCACCAAGGCCGCTCAGGGCGCCTTGGGCCGGACCTCCGACGCCTTCCGGCGCGGCCCGGCAGGGCTTACCCTGCCGGTACCGCTGGGGGTGACGTCTGTGCGCATAACACCCAAGACACCCGAAGTGCGCGTACCACGGCTCGTCGGTCTGATGGCCGTGGACGCGCGCGAGACGGCCGAGGCGCGTGGGGTGCTGCTCGCCGCGCCCGACCGGCCCGACTTCCATCTGACCGTCGTGGACTACGTCGTACGCCAGTACCCGCTGCCGGGGTCCGAGGTGCCTCGGGGCGCGGTCGTCACGGTGTGGTTCGACCTCGGTGAGGGTGAGGGCGGCGGGGGCGCGGGAGTGCGCGAACCACGGCTGCCACGGCCGCCGTCGGGCGGGCTGCAGCGCGAACTCGACGCGCCGCGCGACCCGTTCGAGGTCCTCAGGTGAACGGTGTCGGGTAAAAGCGTCGGGTGAGGGGGGAAACTAGCCCTGCTTGAAGCCCCGGTGCAAGGCCACAACCCCGCCCGTCAGGTTGCGCCACGCCACCTGTGACCAACCCGCCTTGATCAGGCGGGCGGCCAGGGCGGGCTGGTCGGGCCAGTCGCGGATGGATTCCGCGAGGTAGACGTACGCCTCGGGGTTGGAGGAGACCGCGCGGGCCACCGGCGGCAGGGCGCGCATCAGGTACTCGGTGTAGACCGTGCGGAAGGGCGCCCAGGTCGGGTGCGAGAACTCGCAGATCACGACGCGTCCGCCGGGCTTCGTCACCCGGTACAGCTCGCGCAGCGCCGTGTCCGTGTCCTGCACGTTCCGCAGCCCGAAGGAGATCGTCACCGCGTCGAAGGTGTCGTCCTTGAACGGCAGCTTCGTGGCGTCGCCCGCCGTGAGCGGCAGCCAGGGGTGGTTCTTCTTGCCGACCCTGAGCATCCCGAGGGAGAAGTCGCACGGGACGACGTACGCACCCGTGCGCGCGAAGGGCAGCGAGGAGGTGGCGGTGCCCGCCGCCAGGTCCAGGATCTTCTGCGCCGGCCGCGCGTCGACCGCCTTCGCGACCGCCTTGCGCCACACCCGGTCCTGGCCGAGTGACAGCACGTCGTTCGTCAGGTCGTAGCGTTCCGCCACGTCGTCGAACATCGAGGCGACTTCGTGCGGCTGCTTGTTCAGGGATGCGCGGGTCACGGTCCCATTGTGGCAGTACGGGCCGGGCGACTCTCCGGCACCCGGCCCGTACGCCGGTGCCTCGGGGCTGGTCGCGCAGCTCCCCGCACCCCTAGGAAGTCGGCGTGCCCCTTGCTTTTGGGGGCGCGGGGAACTGCGCGACAAACCACTACGGACCCGCAGCCGAAATTCGCACGATCAGCGGAGCTACCGTCGCCGGTGCACCAAACGCCCCGCACACACCGTCGCGACGCACGCCCCGTCCTCGTCGAAGACCGCGAGATCGGCTCGCCCCCCGTCGACGATCGCCGCGAGGCGATCACGTGACAGGACGACCAGACCATTGCGCTCGGCGGCCACCCTCAACTCGGGCGCGTCCACGAACTCCTCCAGCACCGCCACCGCACCCCGCTTCAACACCGCGTGCACTCGTTCGCGCGGCGTCGGCGCATCCGGCAGCGGGCCCTCGTGGACGAGCGCGGGCCCGAGCACCCCGGGCCACCGCCGCACGCGTGCACCCGGGAAACGCTCCTGAAGCTCGGCGAGCGAACCGGTCGCGGCGACGAGAACCCCCTCCACCGCGACAGCCCCGTCCTTGACCGGCTCGGAGTCGTCCCAGGCACGGCGGAGCACTCCGGCCGTGTGAATCGTCAGCACAGCAACGCCAGTCGGAACCCTAGTTGGAGGCGAGCAGCTTCAGCTCGGGGTGGGCCGTCCCGCCCTCGATCGCCGTGGACGAGATGTGCGACTGGACCCGCTCGTCGACGGGGTCGTTCGCCGGGTCGTCGTGGACGACGAGGTGCTCGTACGTCGTCGCCCGCTGAGCCGGCACACGCCCCGCCTTGCGGATCAGGTCGATGATCTCCATGCGGTTGGAGCGGTGCTTGGCGCCGGCCGAGGAGACGACGTTCTCCTCCAGCATGATCGAACCGAGGTCGTCGGCCCCGTAATGCAGCGAGAGCTGGCCGACCTCCTTGCCGGTGGTGAGCCAGGAGCCCTGGATGTGGGCGATGTTGTCCATGAAGAGCCGCGCGATGGCGATCATCCGCAGGTACTCGAAGAGCGTGGCCTGCGTACGGCCCTTGAGGTGGTTGTTCTCGGGCTGGTACGTGTACGGGATGAAGGCGCGGAAGCCGCCCGTCCGGTCCTGTACGTCACGGATCATGCGCAGGTGCTCGATGCGCTCGGCGTTGGTCTCACCGGTGCCCATGAGCATGGTGGACGTGGACTCCACGCCCAGGTTGTGCGCGGTCTCCATGATCTCCAGCCAGCGCTCGCCGCTCTCCTTGAGCGGGGCGATGGCCTTGCGCGGCCGCTCGGGCAGCAGCTCGGCGCCGGCGCCGGCGAAGGAGTCGAGCCCGGCGGCGTGAATCCGCGAGATGGCCTCTTCCACGCTCACCTTGGAGATACGGGCCATGTGCTCGACCTCCGACGCCCCGAGGGAGTGGATGACGAGCTGCGGGTACACGGCCTTGATCGCGGCGAAGTGCTTCTCGTAGTACTCGACGCCGTAGTCCGGGTGGTGTCCGCCCTGGAACATGATCTGCGTCCCGCCGAGCTCGACGGTCTCCGCGCAGCGGCGCAGGATGTCGTCGAGGTCGCGCGTCCAGCCCTTGGCGGTGTCCTTCGGCGGGGCGTAGAAGGCGCAGAACTTGCACGCCGTGACGCATACGTTCGTGTAGTTGATGTTGCGCTCGATGATGTACGTCGCGATGTGCTCCGTACCGGCGTACCGGCGGCGGCGTACGGCGTCCGCGGCGGCGCCCAGCGCGTGCAGCGGAGCGTCGCGGTAGAGGTCGAGCGCCTCCTCCGGGGTGATCCGCCCACCCTCGGCGGCACGGTCGAGGACGGACTGAAGGTCGGCCTTCTCGGTCACCGGAGCGGTCCCTTTCGTAAGGGTGTGGACGGACTGATCCAGCGTACGCCAGCCGGTTCGCCGCGCTGACGTCAGGCCTTTCCGTCCGCTGACGCCGGGCCTTCTCCATCCGCCGACGTCAGGCCGCGTACGCCCCGATGAGCAGCCCCACGAAGGCGCCCGTGATCAGGAACGGTCCGAAGGGGATGGAGGTCTTCCGCCCGGCCTTGCGGATGACGACGAGCCCCAGCCCGTACAGCCCGCCGAACAGGAACCCGGCGAAGGTACCGAGCAGCAGCGCTCCCCAGCCGTACCAGCCGAGGACCGCCCCGAGACCGAGGGCGAGCTTCACGTCCCCGAAGCCCATGCCGTTGGGGTTGATGAGGAAGAGCACGAAGTAGCCGGCGCCGAGGGCGAGGGCTCCGTACAGCGCGGTCAGCCAGTCCCCGGCGTGCTCGGGAGCCGCCGCTGCTCCCGCGAGCAGGACCAGGGAGGCCCCCGCGAGGGACAGCGTCAGCACGTCCGGCAGCCGCTGCACCGTGAAGTCCACGACGGCGAGGAGCACGCCGAGCGGCGCGATCAGCAGCCAGACGCCCAGCTCGGGCCGGGTCCCGGTCGCTGCCGCGAGGGCTGCGCAGACGAGGGCGGTGGCGAGGGCGACGAGGGGGGTGCTGGGCCCGTACGTACGCCCCCCGCACTGCCGGCATCGCGCCCAGCCGACCCAGTGCGGGATGGGGTGTCCTTCGGGGCACTGTGTCTGCCACTCCTCATCGGGGGCTACGGAGAAGCGATGGGCGGGCCGGGGGACGAGCAGGCCGACGGCACCGCCCCATAGGGCGGCACCGAGGATCAGCAGGAGGTCCACAGGCCACTCCACCGATAGAACGGCTCCCGCTTATCCGACGGCAGCAACACCACTCCGCCACGCGGGAAGCAACTCGTCCAGCAAAGCCTCCGTACGCGGCGGCAGCCCCCGCGCGCCACTCCGCGACACCAGATCCGCAGCGAGCCTCTTCAAGCGGTCGCTGTCACCGGTGGCATGCGTGGCCCGCAGCAACTCGTTCCACAGCCTCTCGTCCCCCGGCGCGGACCCCAGCGCGGCGTTGAGCGCCTCAATGGCCTTCTCCGCCCGGTCCTTCTCCAGATGGAACGCGGACAGGGCGAGCCCGATGTCCGCGACCAGGAGCGGCAGTTGGGCGTCGATGATCTCGTGCGTGAGCCAGCCGTACCGCCCGGCCGGCCGTTCGGCCAGCAACGGCCCTCGCACCAGCACCAGCGCATCGGTCAGCAAACGCCCGCGCACAGCCCGGCTGTTGGCCCCCCGCCCCTGCGTGGCCTCGTGGTACAGCGACCGCAGCACATCCAGGTCGGACACGACGGACTTGGCGAGCTTGAGCCGCCCGGTCGTGTCGGTGCCGAGCCGCGGCGTGCCGTCCGGATCGTTGCCGAGCCAGGCGCGAAGCCGCTCGACGAGCGCGTCCCGCACGTCGTCCGTGACGCCGCGCGGCCAGAGCGCGGAAGACAGCACCCGAGGATGAACGCCTTCGCGGTGCAGCAGCAACAGCGCCAACGCCTCGTGCAGCAGCGGACTGCGCTCACCGTCCGGCGTCTCGAGCCCGATGATCTCGTACGGGCCGACGAGCCGCGCGTACACCGCGGGACGCCCCTGCTCGCTGATGTCGACGAGGAACGGCGGCGTGGTCGTCGGGCGGTTGTCGTCGCGCTCGGGGTCGGCGTCGGTGAACAGTTCGACGACGGCCCGCTGCTGGGCCACCGGCAGGAGCTGCGCGTCGAGTTCGAGTCCGAGGAGCGGCGCGAGGAGCTTGCCCTCGCTGGTGATCTCCATCTCCCAGGCGGCGCCGGGCAGATCGCCCGATTGCGCGCCGACGAGATACCCGATGCCCAACCGGCTTGCGTCGGCGGCGAGTTCGGCGAGCTTGACGGCGTCCTCGGCGGACGGCTCGGCGGCGAGCAGCACAAGGTGCGGAGCCCAACGGGTGTGCTGGGCAGGGCCCGTACGCCCGGTGAGAACGGAGTCGTGTCCGGCCGCTCCCAATGCCCCGCGCCGCTGCCGCGTCTCCGCCTCCATGGTTTCGACGAGCGCCTCGACGTCGTCGAGGTGGCGCAGCCGGTTGGGCGCGAGCGGCGTCAGGTCCTCGCCGAAGCCGACGAGCGTGATCGTCATGCGGTCGGACCACCCGTTGGTCGCCAACTCGGCGGCCACGGAGGCGAATACGCCCGCCCGGTCCTGCTCGCGGCCGCTCAGCGAGACGATGCCGGGGACGGACTCGAGGTTGAGCAGCAGCCGCGAGTCGTCCATCGTGCCGAGGCTGACGAGCCCCGGGTACGGAGCGGCCGTGTCGACGTCCTCGTACCGCTCGGCGTCGGCCCGCGCGAGCATCCAGAACGTCTGGTCCTGCCCGAGCTGCCAGGGTGCCGGCGGCTTTCCGGCGGGCTGGGCGAGCTGGAGGTGCAGATCGCCGTTGCCGCTCAGCCAGGCCGCGTACACGGTCGGCAGCGGCCGGGACTCACCCGCGAGTGCGGCTGCGAGTCCCCGCAGGGAACGGTCGAGGAGGCGTACGCCCTCGGGGTCGGCCCCCACCATCAGCGCGTCCTGCGCGTCGGCGGCCGCGCCGGTGGGGGTCGGCGGCTCCATGCCGCGCCGCCCGCCGACCGAACCGAGGGCCGACTGCCACAGCGCCTGGCGGCGGCGCCGGCCGAGGGCACCGAGAAGACCGGCGGCAAGGAGAGGCGCACCGAGGAGGGCCTGGGGCAGCCCGAACCCGCTGTCTTCCCCGGCGGCGGGACCGGCGTGCTCCTGGCCCTGCTGCTGACCTTGCTGCCCCTGACCCTGCCCCTGGTCCGGGGCGGGCCGCTGCTCGGGAAGGCTGATGTGGGCGGTGTCGCGATCGAGGGACCCGCCTCCCTGCTGCCCGCTCCCCTGCTGCTGATCCGCGCCGCCGGTCCGGGCGTAGTCGGAGATCTGCTGCTGGACTTCTTCCGACACCTTCGGGGCCTCGTCGGGCATCTCCACGAGGTCGCCGCCGCGGGCGTCGCCGGGCATCTCCATGATCCAGCCGGGCCGGATGAGGCTGGCCTCGGAGAGCTTCGAACCGTCGGGCTGCGTACGGTCCTTGTTGAGCTGGTAGATCTCCTTGTACCGCCGCCCATCGCCGAGGTGGCGCTCGGCGACCTCCCAAAGGGAGTCGTGGTGACGCCCTTCCGGCGGCTGGATCCGATAGAACTTCGTGTCATCGGCCCCTTGCGCGCTGCTCCCGCTCTCGGCGTGCGCGGCGGCGTCGGCGGCCTGCTCGGCCAGCGCGGCGGCGGTGGAAGCCGCCTGCTCCTGCTGCTGCCCCAGCAGCCCGCCCGGCGTCTGCTGCGCGGCCGCGGCGGCCGGCCGCTGGTTCCCCTCCAACTGCTGCCCGAGCTGCGACAGCCCCGGCGTGAAGCTCGCCGCGGTCGCCCCGACGAGCAGCAGGGCGGCGACGAGCTGCCTTGCGAGCAACTGGCTCGGTCCGGCGCCGGGCACCCGGTTCGGCAGCCCGACACCTGACACCGCGGCCTTCACCTCGACGAGCACGCAGGCGGTGAACTGGGCCCAGGCGAACCAGACGACGACCGTCAGCACGTTGGTGAACGTGCCGACGGTGATCTCCTGCTGAAGCCACTCCAGCTTCGGCGCCCCGGAAGGCAGCGGCCACCCCATCTGCGTGGCCAGCGCCCCAGGCACGCCGACGACCAGCACAAGCAGTGCCACAAAGGCCAGGAACGCCTTGACGAAGTCCCCGAACGTACGGCGACGCCGGGGCAGGGGCTGCGGCGTCCGATTCCTCGGACCCGGCGAGCTTCCCGTCGAGTTGGAAGTGGTACGTCGCGCCATGGCGGGTGTCCTGGTGTCGTGTGTGGAGGGAGGGAGAGTGGGGGTGTGCTGAGCCTACTTAGATCTTATTGAGGGTGTCGAAGGGCGGGCAGAGGGCGAGCCCCTTCACACCGGCCACTTCCTCACCCAACGCCCCCTAAGTCCGGGTTGTTCGTCGAGCGTCGACCGCGCCACCACCCGGGATCCGAGGCCCTTCGCAACTGTCACGTCACAGATCTCACGATCCCCACACAATCCCCGATCGCCGCCCAGATGCCCTCTACTCACCCCTGATAGCTTCGTTCTCTGTTGCACACGTCTTACACAGGGGGAGTACGCCCGTGGCCCGCCACACCGTGACCACCGCCGCCACGTTCGCCGCAACCGCGGCGCTTCTGCTCACTGCCTGCGGCGGGGGTGACGATTCGTCTTCGGATGACATCAAGGGGGCGGACAAGGGGTCGAGCGCCAGCCCGTCGACTTCGAAGTCGGACCCGGGCCAGCCCGAGCTCTCTCTGCCGAAGGGCCTGAACCTGGTCTTCGACTTCGACAAGCCCTCCGACGCGAAGCACGCGGCGGCACTCACCGACGCGGAGAACTACATCCGCGCGCTGGACCACGGCATCGCACAGCAGGACCCGGACGACCCGGCGTACCGGTACTACTCCGACGGCGCCGCCGCCCAGTACGCCAAGTCCCAGATCCAGACCTGGGTGAAGGGTGGCTGGACCGTCACCGGGACGGACAAGTACTACGACGCCGAGACCAACACGCTGAACGATGGCAAGCGCGTCCTCGTCACGTTCTGCAGAGACCAGGGCAAGTTCTACGGCAAAGAAATAAAGACCGGTAAGACCCTCTACACGAAGGAGAGCGCGAGTAGTTTCCAGAGGTTCACCATGCTCATGTTCCCTCCGACTGACTCCGCCCAGGTCTGGAAGACGCGGGTCATCGAGGTGAAGGGCAAGGCCAAGGAGTGCCAGGCATGAGGACGGGACACGCGCTTCGCTGGAGTTCCATTGCTGCCGCGGCGGTCTTGCTGTGGAGCGGAGGCATCGCGCACGCCGACGGCCCCGCGGACAACACCACGCCCGCCCCCTCCACGCCCCCTCCCTCCGGCGGCTCGAACGCTCAGAACATCTACGCCTCCGCCACCCACTCACAGATCAAGATCTCGTATCCCAAGGGCGGGGACGGCGGCGGAAAGAAGGGGAACCTCGGGGCGGTCGACCCGAACTGGAAGCCGCCGGCCTGCTGGTACGAACCCGTATTCACCCCCGAGGGGCTCGAGCGGTTCGTGGACGAGTCGGACGGCAACGGTGACGTCGGCATCCACCAGTCGTGGTTCGGCAAGGAGCTGTGGACCGACCACTACAGGGACGGCAAGCCACAGGACAACATGGACGAGAACTGGACGTCCGCCCCCGGCTACGAGAACTACAACAAGGGCAAGGACGGCTACTTCTGGCGCAGCGTCGCGCCCGACGACTCCGACCCGGACTCCTGGGACTGCGGTCTCATCATGTTCTGGCAGGACGCCGGCCAGATCCCTCAAGTCCCGAACGCCCCGACTGCCAAGACCCTTGCCGAGTACGCCTACGACAAGGTCAAGGTCCCCGACACCGAGATCGAGCTGAAACCTGAGGCCAAGTCCACGGTGAACCTGCCCACGTGGGTGTGGTTGGACAAGGGCACGTTCCAGGAGGTGCAGGTCCGCGCGGAACTGCCGAACACGGGCCTGTGGGCGGAGACCACTGCCAAGCCGGTCGCCCTGCACCTGGAGCCGGGCACGGAGGACGCGGAGACCTACCCCGCCTCCGGTGACTGCGAGATCAACGACGACGGCTCCATCGGCACCCCGTACGAGAAGGGCGACGCCGAGCAGACACCCCCGTGCGGCATCAAGTACCTCCGCGCCACGAACGGGCAGCCCTACGAGCTGAAGGCCTCCGTCACTTGGCAGATCACCTGGGAGGGCACGGGCGGCGCGGGCGGCGACCTGCCCGACGGCACCTTCGAGACCACGCAGGACATGAACGTCCAGGAGATTCAGTCGATCAACCGCTGACCCAACCCGAGTCAGCGCCGAGCCGGTCGAGTCGGCGGTCTTCCGAGACCGTCGACTCGACTCGGACGTACACTCCCGTCGCAGGAGCCACGCCAAGCCACGCACCACGGAACCATCAGGAGGGGGACCTGACATGGGTGGCAAACCCGACCTCGCACTCCCGTTGAGCGACCTCGAGGACTACGGAACCCGGCTGCGTGACATCAAGCGGCGGATGAACCACACCAAGAAGATGTTCGAGTCCTACCGCGACGACATCGGCGACGGCGGTGTCTACGACAAGCTGGAGGACTTCGAGTCCAACTGGGAGGACGGCCGCGAGGACATCGGCCAGCAGCTCGACGCGCTGGCCGAGATGTCCGAGGCGGTCGTCCGTGAGTTCAAGAAGCTGGACGACGACCTGGCGAAGCAGGTCTCCGAGGGCGTGAAGTCCGAGGAGAAGGGCGGCAAGAAGGACGGCGGCAAGTAGCTCACCGAACTTCCTGACCCCGCCGGCGGGGTCGGTCCGGCTTCCGTCACCGACACGGCTCCGTCGCGACGTTCACCCGACGCAGTGGCGTCAGCCGACCTCGTTCTCCGCCACGGCCCGCCCCCGGACCACCACATCCCCGCCGTAGAACATCCCCGTGAACACCGGCGAATACGTCAGCTGGACCTCCACCTCGACCTGGTCGACGTTGGCGGCGACGCAGTGGGTGGCGGCGATGTCGGCGCCGTTCATGCCCATCTCCTGGGCGAAGGCCTTGACGCGGGCGCCGCAGTTCTCGAAGAGGATCGGGGCAGGCCCGCCCTCGTTCTCGTACAGGGCGTCGCGGTCTATGTCCTGGGCCGCGTAGCGGGCGGCCTGTTCGGCGATGTCGGCGGCCCGTTCCCGCTTGGAGATCGACAGACCGCCGTCGATGACGAAGGCCGAGAGGGACAGGAACACGAGCGCGAAGATGATGACGGCGCCGGCGCCCGACCCTCGGTCGTCGAGACGGATGCGGCGGGCGGAGAGCCAGTTCTGCACGGCGGGCGGAATGTTCACGCTGCCCTCCGCAGGGGATCGATCGGCGAACTGAAGCTGGCGGTCAGCGTCGTGGGGACGTCGAGGCCGAGCATCGCCAGGCCCCGCACCTCACAGCTCACTTCGACCGTGAAGATGGTGTCGGGCTCGAACCCCTGGCTGGTCTGGTTGACGGTCACGGGGCCCGAGCAGACGTCCTCGAGATCCGCGGTGGCCGCCTTGCGGGCCTCGGACATGGCGATGGCATGGTTCTTCTGGATCGAGCCGGCACGCGCCGCATCCCGGGCGGCGCCGTCGATCGCACCGCGTCCGTCCACGAGCTGCCCGAAGGCCACGAGGACCAGGATGAAAAGGATCATCACGGGAGCCAGGATGACCACCTCGACGGTGGACAGGCCCCGGTCGCGGGCGGCGGCACGGACCCGTTGCCGTACGAAGTCCCGTACGAAGTCCCGTACGACCGAACGCACATCACGGAGCAGCAGACTCATCAGTTGCCCTCCTCCGCGACGAACCGCTCCACCGGCCCCACCGACTGCGCATGCACCGTCAGATCAAGACCGGGAAACACCGACGGCACCTTCGCCGTGATCTCCACGCCGACCGTGTTCTGCTCCGGCTGCAGCATCTCCACGTCCGGGGACAGCACCAACTGCGGCCCCAGCTGGGAGATGTAGCTGTCGACGACGTCCCGTGCCTCGCCCCGCCACGCGCCGGGCGACTCGTCGGCCGTGGCGCGGGCCTTGCGGGCGCCGGCCTGGGCCGCCGCCTGTGCCACATGGTCGGCGAAGAAGTACAGGGCGAACTGCACCGTCGCGAAGATCATGAAGAAGAGCACGGGCGTGAGCAGCACGAACTCGATCGCGGTCATGCCGGAGTCGCCGCGGGTGGAGGCGGCCTCCACCCGGCGGCGTACCCAGCGTCGTACGCTCACCAGCAACCCCGTATGCGAGAAAGAGAAGAAGAGAACAGGAGCGGAATCAGCAGGTGCTGCCCGCGTCCGCTCCCTTGATGCAGTCGCCGACCTTGTTGGCACCGTCGCTCAGCGCGGCGTTGATGATCGCGGCGACCACGCCGACGATCGCCACGACGACCGCCGAGATGATCACCCACTCCACCGCGGACGCACCGCGGTCGAGTTCGCCGGAGCGGGCGCGCTGCACCCGGCCCTGGAGGAAGGTGATCAGGAAGTCCACCCCCGGGATCCCGGTGCTGAAGTTCCGTCCGTTCATGGTGAGTTGTCCTCTCGAGACAGTTCAGAGCAGTTCGAAGATGCAGTTGTCGTTGTCGCTGTCGTTGTCGCTGTCGGACTCGGGCTCGGACTCAGACCTGGAACACGCGCATCGCCGCCGGGAAGATCAGGAAGACCAGGAAGCCCGCGCACAGCAGCAGCTGGGCCACGAGCATCGACTGGGACTTCTCGCCCGCGCTGCCCTCGATCTCGGCGAGTTCGCGGTGCCGCATCGTCTCGGCGCGCGAGGCGAGCGACTCGCGCACCTTCGCGCCGTCGTCCGCGACGAGCGCCAACGAGGCCGACAGGTCCTTGAGTTCCTCGACTCCGATCTCCTCGCCGAGCGATCCGAGGGCCTGCCACTGGCTGATGCCGGTGATGCGGGCGTCCGCGAGAGCGTTGCGGATGCGCTGCGTCGCCCAGCCGTCGGAGACCTCGGCGGCGGCCATCAGCGCCTCCGGCAGACCACGCCCGCCGGCCAGGCTCATCGACACCAGGTCGAGGTACGCGCCGATCACACGTCGCAGGTCGCGCCGCTTCTCGGCCGCGTCACGGCGTACTTCCAGATCCGGCAGGAAGAAGAAGATGGTCGCGAACAGCAGCGCCAGCCAGACCGGGATGACCGGACTGCTGCCGAAGCCGAGCGTCCACACGACCGCGAACATGAACGGGCCGAAGAACAGCCCCGCCGCCGCCAGCAGCACCTTCGTCGCGAGGAAGTTCTCCCAACTCCGGTCCAGGACCGACAGATCGGCCCGCAGCGACCGCTGCTCCCAGCCCTGCTGCATATAGAACTCGGCGACCCGCTGGCCCACTTGGGCCCGTACGCTGCCGAGCCGCCCGGCGTCCGTGGTGCGGTGCGCGGACTCGTACGCCGCACCCCGCGCCCGCATCGCGTCGATGCGCGCGACCTGCGCGACCGCGCTGCGCTTGGACGGCATCAGAGCGCGTACGAGGGCGTAGATGCCCAGGCCCAGGACGGCGCCGACCACGACGGGCATGGTCAGGGTCGAGTTCATCGGCGTACCCCCTCTTCCGGCAGCGACTGGGACTGGGACGGCGACGGCATGCGGGGACGTACGAACTGGACCGACGACTCGTCCCGTACCAGGAACCGCTCGGGCGTCTCGATGGTCGACAGCTTGCGCAGCCACCAGAAGCCGAGCGCGAACAGCCCGCAGACACAGGCGAGTACGAGCTGTCCGACCGCCGTGCCGTACGGCTCGACGAAGTCGCGGTTGAAGATGGACAGGCCGAGGACGAAGGCGATCGAAACGGCGACGACGATCTGCACGGACCGGCGGGTCGAGGCCCGCTGCGCCATGACGCGCTGCCGCATGTCGACCTCTTCACGCGCCGACTTGGCCAGCGCGCCCAGGACTTGGCGCAGACCGGGGCCGCGGAGGCGCGCGTTGAGGATCAGCGCGGCCACGATGATGTCGGCGGACGCGTCGTCGATCTCGTCGGCGAGCTGCTGCAGCGCTTCGGGCAGCGGCGTACGGGAGCGGAGCCGGTCGACGAGGGCGTCGAGGTGCGGCCGCAGCACGGGTGCCGCGGCGCGCGCGGAGGCGGGGATGGCCTGCTCGAGGCCGACCGCGCCCGCGATGGTGTCGCGCAGCGACTCGGTCCAGGACGCGAGGGCTTCGACGCGTCGCATGGCGGCCTTCTCCTCGGAGGCGCCGCCGAAGAGCTTGTCCCAGAAGAAGACGAGTACGGCGGTCGCGATACCGGCGACGGCCCACCGGGTGAGCAGCAGGACGACGATGCCGGCGCCGGCGGCGATCGAGCCGCGCTGACCGGCGAACCGTACGAGCTCACCGGCCCGTTCGCTCGCCTTCTGCTTCTCGTGCTCGGGCTTGGCGGGCAGTCCCCGGACCGCGACGGCGAACAGGGCGAGGCCGCCGCCGACGGCGATGCCGCACGCGAGCGCGTACAGGACCGTCGTGGAGAACAGCCCGCCCATGGAGCCGAGTCCGTCGAGAGACATGGTCAGCTCACCCCCAGTTCCCGCCGGGCAGGCGATAGCCGTGCTGGATCAGGTCTTCGAGGCAGGCGAGGGGCGCGTGCGGCACGACCTGGCCGTCCGGCGCCTCGGCGAACACCTCGCTGGACAGGACCCGCCCGTCGACGCCGTTGACCTCGCGGATCGAGGTGACCATGCGCTGAAGCCGGCCGCCCGTCTGGTAGTTGTTGCGCCGCTGGATGAAGACGACGAAGTTCACCGCGCCCGCGACGAGCATCTGGCTGGCCTCGATGGGCAACCGCTCGTTCGCCTGGAGCGCGTACGTGGAAATACGGTTGAAGACCTCGCTGGAGCTGTTGGCGTGGATCGTGGACAGCGAACCGTCGTTGCCCTGCGACATCGCGTTCAGCATGGTCACGATCTCGTCGCCGAGGACCTCACCGACGATGACGCGGGAGGGGTTCATACGGAGCGACCGCCGGACCAACTCGGCCATGGTGATGGCGCCTTGGCCCTCGGAGTTGGGCAACCGCTCCTCGAAGGCGACCACGTTGGGGTGCAGATCGGCGAACTGGTCGAGCCCGAGCTCCAGAGCGCGCTCCACGGTGATGAGGCGCTCGTGCGGCGGGATCTCGTTGGCGAGCGCCCGAAGGAGCGTCGTCTTACCGGCGTTGGTCGCGCCCGCGATCATGACGTTCTTACGGGCGCGGACGGCGCAGGCGAGGAAGTGCCCGATCTCGGGGGTCAGCGTCCCGTTCCCCACCAGGTCGGACATGAAGACCTTGCCCATGCGCGCGCGACGGATGGACAGGGCGGGCCTGCGGGTGACGTCCATGACGGCGGACAGTCGCGAACCGTCCGGCAGCCGCAGGTCGAGCTGCGGGTTCGCGGAGTCGAAGGGCCGGGACGACAGACCCGAGTAGGCACCGAGCACCTGGATCAGCTCGATGAGCTCCTCGTCGTTCTCGGCGACGGGATCACCCTTGACCTCCTCCCCGTTCGCGTATCCGACGAAGACCTGGTCGTACCCGTTGATGTCGATGTTCTCGACCTCGGCGTTGTCGAGCAGCGGCTGCAGCCGGCCGACGCCGAAGAGGGCGGCGTGCACGGCGGCCGCGTACTGCTCCTCGGTCTCGGCGTCCAGCGGCGTACGCCCGGAGTTGATCTCCGTACGGGCGTAGTCCTCCAGTATCTGGGCTATGACCGCCCGGGCGTACTGCCGTTCGTCCTCGTTGGACATCGGCGTGACGCCGGAGACCTGGTCGAGGCGGCGCTGCTCGGCGATACGGTCACCGGCGTCCTGCCGGAACCGCTTGACCAGCTGATGGTCGACGGCGGTCATCGCCGGCCCCCCGCGATCCTACGCCTACGCCTGTTCCTGTTCCTGTTGCTGTTCCTGTTGCTGTTCCTCTGGGTCATCGGCCGGCTCCGGCGGTTGGCTGGCCATTGGGACCGCCGGCCGCCGGTACGGCCCAGGCCGCGCCGAACTGCTGGTAGAGGTCCACGGTCACCTTGCGCGCCGAGCGGATGAGCAGTGACTTGTCGAGCCGTCCGCGCTTGCGGCCGGCCAACTGATCGGCGCCGGAGGGGTCGTCGGCGAGCGTGCCGACGACGCGGGCGCCGGTCTGTGCGGCCACGAGCATGTCGTTGACCTGGTGGACGAGCTTGGCGGAGTCGCTCGGGTCGGTGAGCAGGATGACGCCGATGAGAGGTGTGCTGAGCGCGGACGCGCCGCGCGGCCCGCCGTGCAGCTTGGCGGTGAGCGCGGCGGCCCGGTCGCGTACGCGCGCGATGGCCTCCGGCTCGGTGCGGGAGACGAGCAGCACGAGGGCGGCCTGCGAGAACATCTCGACGGCCGGGGTGTCCCCGCTGATCCGTCCGCAGTCCGCGATGACGTCGGCGGGCGCGTGCGGGGAGTCCGCGAGCTGCGCGAAGGCCCGGCCGAGGGTCGGCCACAGGCCGGCGAGCCCGGCGGCCTGCTCGGCGTTGCCGAGCCCGACGAGCACTTCGAGCCCACCGCTCAACGGCTGTACGTGGTCCCAGAGTTGATCCGGTACGAGTCCACGGCGGGCCGTGGCCGCGATGGAGAGCATGCCGGTGTTCGGGTTCAACGGCCCGCCGTGCGCGGCGGCACTGCGGTAGACGAGGTCACCGCCGGCCGGATCCGTCTCGGCGAGCAGGACCCGCCGGGGCCAGACGGCGGCGAGAGCGACGGCCGCCGTGGTGACGCCGGGGGAACCTTTGTCGGCGGCGAGGGCGATGAGGGCCATGTTTTTGTGACTCTCTTGCCGCTAGTTGCCGGGGACCTGGACGAGGGCGACCTGGTTCGCGGCGGCGGCACGGGCCAGCGCGGCGGCTTCGCTCTCGTCGACGGTCACGGTGATGCGCTTGTTGGTGCTGCTGATGGTGGAGTCGCCGTTGTCCTTCGGCACGAAGGTGACGCGCGCGTCGGAGACGATCGGCGTACTGCCGGTGCCCGCGGAGCCTGAGGAACCGGTGCCCGTCTCGTCGTCCGAGGACGAGGAGCTGGAGTTGCCGACCTGGTACGCGGCCACGATGTCGCCCGACTGGATGTTCTGCGGGTACTGGCCCTCCTTGAGGGAGAGACCGACGATGGCCTTGCCGGCCGGGAGGCTGCTCTTGGCGGCGAACATCTCGCCGATGACGAGGGTGCCGCCATAGATCGTGGACTTGGCCTTGAGCTTCTTCAGGGCGTCGACCTGGGACCACTTGACGTAGTTGATCCCGGAGTCCTCCGCGACCAGCACCGAGTCCACGTTGTTGCCGACGGACTGACCGGCCTGGATGTCGCCCGTCACCTTCACGACCTCAATACGGTCGCCCGCGCGCAGCACCAGCATGGTCGCCCCGAGCGCACCCACGAGGATCAGCAGCACCGCGAGCGCGGCCAGCGCCGGTTTGCGCTCGCGAGGCGGCGCGGGAAGGCGCTCCCCCATCGTCGGCTGAGCCGGCGCAGCGGAACGGTTGTTGCCCGCCCCCGTACGCTCTTGGATCTTCACGCAACCGCTCCCCGTACACCCAAGAAGGTCTCGTCATTCAGGACACTTGGAACACTTCACCCGCACCGGGCGTACCGCCCGACCTGGTCAAATAGCCATGGCCGGAATGAGTGTCAAGTCATCGCACCGTATCAGCAGCGCATAAGCCCCTCAAGGCGCGCCCATGGCCACGAACCTCACACGGCTCGACGTTATCCACGCGCAACGCGGGGCGTTCGGTTCCCTGTTGAGTACGGGCCTGCGTACGAGGCTGCCGCTGTGCGACCGCGAATCATTCATCCCCCGGCCGACAAGCGCTCGTTACGCTGCGTCCACCAGGCCTGCACGAATTGCTCACGGGGTCGGTGTGGGGGCGTGGGATGATCTTCAGCCGCGCGGATGACGGTCCGCATCCTTCACCACCCGAAACCAAGGAGCCCGCCCCCACATGAAGCGATCCGCCCTCGCCATCTCCGCGCTCTCCGTCGCCGTACTCACCGGACTGACCGCATGCGGAAGCGGCGACGGCGACTCGGAGACGGACGCGGCCGACAAGCCTGGGGCCAAGGCCACCGCCTCCCGAGCCAAGGAGGTGAGCCCGGCGGAGCGCCTGGCGAAGCTCGTGATCGGCAAGGCTGACGTCAAGGGCTATGAGGTCGAGGAACCCGCGGACGACGAGGAGTTCATCTTCGCCAAGTCCCAGGACGAGGTCACCCTGGACAAGAAGGTGTGCGCCCCGCTGGCGTACGCGATGAACCAACTCCCCCTGGGCGACTCGCAGGCCGACCTCACACGTACCGCCTCGAAGAACGGCCTCGTCAACGGCTTCACGTACGTCACGCTCACCGCTTACGGGGACGGCAAGGCCGAGTCGGCGATGGCCGGCCTCTCCAAGGCGGTGGACTCCTGCGGCAACGGCTTCACCGCCAAGGCGAACGGCAACACCAGCCCGTACGACTCGGTCACCGCCGAGCAGACCGCCAAGGCGGGCGACGAATCCCTCGCCTTCAACTCCACGATGACGTTCAGGGGCACCACGCACACGGTCCACTCGGCAGCCGTACGCCGCGACAACGTCATCGCCGTCTACTTCGCGGTGAACGGCAGGGCCATCGCCGAGTCCCGGCCGAGCGACACCAGGGTGCCGACCATCGTGATTGACGCCCAGAACGCGAAGCTCGGCTGAGGTGTGCGCCGGCGCCGGGCGCTTTGCGGTACGCGGGGTCGGAGGCGGGCCGCTGATCACCCTTGGCTCACCCTTACGAGTGAGCCAAGGGACAGGGACTCTCTCGCGGAGTCACTTGATCTTCCACTCGGCCGGTCTTCCAAGGTTCGCCCGGACTCGTCACTAACTCGCAGTCGCGGCTTGTGCAGCTCAGGTACGAAGCGAGTTCTCCGTAAACCCGAGCAGCTCGTCGAGTGAAATCCGACGCGGCCCCTTCCCTGCCGAGACCTCGGACAGTTCCCAGAATCCTTTCCATTCCACCCGGAACACCTGGCCGCGGAAATTCTCGAACTCCACAAAACTTCCGGGAGCTCCGTCGAGAAGCTTAAGTTCACGGAACAGTGTTTCCGGCTTGGCAAGCACCCCGTCGGGACCGTCCGTGCCACCTTTGGTCACGGTGTTGTCGTAGCGGATCCTGAGGAACGGAACGGCCTCCCGGCCGAGATCGGCCGGGGTGAGGAACCTGATGAAACTCTCCCGGGCATCCTCAGGCGAATACCGGGCCGGGCTTGCGAACTCGCATTCATACCCGGGAAAAATCGCCCAGGTTACCTGCTGCAACTCCGGGTGCTGCACTTCGTGATACCGGTGCACCCCGGGGCGGGCGGCCGCAAGCACTTCGAAACGACGGCCCGGATGGTTGAACTCGGGAATTGCCCGGAGCAGTGCATCACTGGAGAGGATCTGCGCATCGCTCTCACGAGCAGCGGCGAGGATCGCATGGACCAGCGGGGCGTCGTACGAGTCACGCGCGTTAATCTGAAAGAGATGGCGGCGGTCCCTGCTGAGCGCCGCAGCGAAATCCAGCCCCGGTATGGGCGACCAGTGCCAGGCATCTGGAACGCTCTCAAGTGCTTCGACACCTGCAAAGCCCGACACGACAGCAACTGGATCCATTGAACCCCCGGGTAGCACGGCGCACCCGGCTCTCGCGGCGGGCACCAGGACAGCAGAACGGGAACTTCGTTTTAGTCCCGCAACCGAGCCGACGCAAACTCGAGTAGTTCGTCAAGCCCGATCTCATGGGGCTCTCCGCCCTGCGTCTCCCACTCCGCGATGAACCACGCCCCGTGCCACTCGACACGCCACACCTTGCCGTGGCGGTTCTCGAATTCGGCGAAACTGCCCTGGCCGCCCTCCATGAGCCGAAACTCCTCCAGCAGCCGCTCCAGCTCGGTGAATCCACGTCCGGGGTTGGTGCTCCGGCCGCGAGTCCGCGTGTTCGTGAAGCGCATCTTCACGAAGGGGTGGGACTCCCGGTCGAAGTTGTTCATCCGTAGCATGCGGTACCGGGTGACGGCCTCATCGAGGGACTCCTCTCCCGAGAACTCGCAGGAATAGGCGGGAAATGTCAGGCGGACATACGGAGTGAGATCCGGATTCTCGACACGGTAGAAGCGGTGCATCTCCGCTCCTACTCCCGCCACCACGTCGAAGCGGCGCCCACCAGGCGCCTTGAACCCGCCGACCGCGCTCAGATGGGGGTTACGGGAAAACATCTCCGCCTCGCGCTCCCTGGCGAACTCCAGGGTAGCGATGGCCAGTTCCTGATCATAGGAATCACGGGCACTGAGCTGAAGCAGCCGCTCACCGTCCGCGGAGAGCGCGCCGGCAAAGTCGGTCCGGGGAGCAGGAGACCAGTGCCAGGCATCGGCCAGCCCCGGAAGCGGCGCCACATTGCGAAAGCCGTTCACTACGGCGCAAATGTCCATGTTCCTCACCTCAGCCGCGGAGGCGCTCCTCCGCGAAGACCAACAGTTCTACAAGGTCGACGCGGCACGGCCCCGCGAGCACCCTCGTCAGTCCCGCAGCCGGGCGGTAGCGAAGGCCAGGAGCTCGTCAAGGCCGATCTCGCGAGGTGCCCCGGCGCCTTCCTCAGCGATGAACCAGCCGTCGTGCCACTCGATGCGCCACGCTTTTGCGTGTCGGTTCTCGAACTCGATGAACCCGCCAGGGGCGTTCTCCAGGTGCGGAATCTCCTGCAGAAGGATCCGCTCATAGGTCAGCGCGCGCCCTGGGTTGGTACTGCCGCCGCCGGTCCGGGGATTGTCGAATCGCATCTTCAGGAAGGGCACCGGTTCCCTCTTGATGTCGGCCGTGGGGAGCATCTTCAAATACCGGTACTCAGTCTCCTCAAGGGTCTCATTGCCGGAGAATTCACATGAATACGCGGGGAAAACGGCGTATGCCAGCGAAGTGAGGTCCGGATTCTGGACCTTGTGCAGTTGGGCGACCTCTGGCGCAACTACCGCAACTGTGTCGAAGGCATAGCCCGGGGCGCTGAAGCCCTCGGCGAAGCCGAGGAATCGCCCCTCGTGGAGAAGCTCCCGTTCATGTTCGCGTGTGAAGGAGAGCACCGCGCAGGCCAAGTCCTCGCTGTACGCGCCTCGAGTGTTCATCTGGAGCAATTGCGTTCCGTCCGCGGTGAGCGCGCCTGCGTAATGCAGGATCGGATTCAGGCTCCAATGCCAGGCATTCGCCAGGTCGTCCAGAGGGGCCACGTTGGGGAATCCAGCGATGGCGGGCCGAAGTTCCATGGTTCCTTCCAGGTCAGGGGTTCCGGGGCTTGAAGAGTCAGGAGCATGAGTAGTTCGGTCCCACGTCTTGGCTGTATCGGGCAGTCATCCCCGCGCCGCCACGTGAGTTCTCGCTCTTGCTCATGGCCTCCATGTTGTCCGGATCGTTGTAGAAGTCGTTGCGGGTCGCGCGGTCAGTATTCCTGCCGTCGCGGTTCCAGTGGTCCACGACGGCTTCCCTGTGCTCGTAGGTCACGGTCTCATGGAAGGGCTTCGGACCCGGATTATTGGGGTCCCAGATGACCTCACCTCTCGAGTCGAACCAGGTCAGCTGATCCCTGGGGATCTTGTTGCCGTTCGCGTCCAGTGGCCTCTCCCCCTGCTGCGCTCCTTCAAGGGTCCAGTTCTTCGACATCTCATCGTGGGTGGACTCCCGGTAACCGGACGGGTACTCGCTCCTCCGGTTGTGGGCCACGTCCGGAGCGTCGGGATCGCGCGCATACAGACCGCTATCGGGGTCCCGGTAGAGCCCGAGAGGATCGATCCAGCTGAACGGGTTCGGGACGTACGCGGTGTCGTTGGGCCCAGGACCGAGGCCGAGCGGGTCCGGGCTCACGTAGTGGCCGGTCTCCGGGTCGTAGTACCGGTGGTGGTTGTAGTGCCAGCCGGTCTCAGCGTCGGCGTACTGGCCGGGGAAGCGGAGCGGGCAGTCGACCGCACTGCCGACACCGCCTTCCCCCGCTGCCTGCGCCACCAGGTGCTCGGCGGGCAGCGGCGCGCCCCACAACATGGTGCGGCGTTGCCAGGCCAGTTCACCCTCCTCGGATATCAGCTCGGCCGGAGCGCCCGACAGATCGGTGACGATGGCATGGAATCGTGCGTCGACCTCCGACGCCGACATTCCGGATCCGCTGTCGATCTGCGTCAACGGGAGATGGGTTCCGGGGGCGTAGTCCCAGGTCGTGGTTCGCCCACTCTGAGTGATCTGTTCCGCGAGGCGCGGGCCGTCCCAGGTGAAGCGCGTCTCCTCGGCAACCGCGCCATCATCACCAAGGCGCTGCTTTGCGACCCTGCGTCCGGCCGGATCGTAGTCATATCGCCAGTGGACGCCTTCGGGCGTGACAGTACCGATCAGCTGGCTCTGACTGTTCCAGGTGTACGTGCGCACACGCTTCTGACCGTTCAGAAGGCGCCGTACGGATCGAACGATGCGCCCCTCCGAGTCGCGCTCGTAGCGGGTCCTGCCGCATCTCCGGATGAGCGAGCCGGTGAACTCCCGTTGGGTGTCGTCGATGTCGGTGGCCGGGGTCGAGGCCGTACTGAGGTTCCCGACGCCGTCGTATGCGTAGGTCTCGGTCCAGTCGCGCGCGTGCACAGCGGTGACGCGGCCGGCTCGGTCGAGCTCGAACCGCCGTGTGCCCGTGGTGAGTTCGTCCAGTTCAGCAAGATGCCCGTCTGCGCGATAGGCGTACGTTCGGTGCTGAAGGAGCGTTTCGGCGCCCTCAGGATGGCGCGAGATCGTCTGAGTAGTGAGCCGATTGGCAGCATCCCACGACTGGCCGAGTGTCACGCCGGGGGCCAACTCCCGGCCGACTTCCCGGCCCCCTGCGTCGAAGTGGAAGCCCAACAAGCCTCCTGCGGCCTCCAGTTGATCGGGACGACCGGCCGCGTCGTAGGACCACGTGGAAACGATCCCGCCGGGCGTGCGTCGCTCAACCCGACGCCCGAGCGCGTCGTATCGGTATGACGTGGTTCTCCCGTTGATGCTATCGGCGAGAAGTCGGCCCATCTCGTCGTATGCGCGATCTACTCGGACCCCCGGTCCCGCCTGTTCGGTCAGACGTCCCAGGGCGTCGTAGCGGAGGACGGTGGTCTGCCCGTCGTGATGGATCGATGTGGTCCGCCCCAACGCGTCCCTGCCGAACGAGATGGTCTCTCCGGCGCCATTGGTGCGGGACATGAGGCCGCCCGCGGCGTTCACCTCGTACGTCAGCGTGCGGCCGTTGAAGTCCTTCTCCGCGATGACGCGGTTCGCCTCGTCATAGAAGTACTCCCACGTCGCCCCCTGGGGGCCGGTCACTCGGGTGAGGTTCAGCTCGGTGTCGTATGCGAACGTGTAACGAGAGCCGTCGGGGCGGGTACGGACCGAGGCGAGGTGGAAGTGGGTGGGTGTGTAACTGCTGGTGTTCCCGGTTGCATCCGTGTAGGTGAGAAGGTTTCCGGCGGCGTCCCACTCGAACCGCTCCTCCTTCCCTTCGGGATCGCGGCGCCAGGCCATCCGGCCCTCGACCGTCCAGCCGAACCGTGTCGTGCGTCCCAGTGCGTCAGTTAAGGCTGTCACCCGGCCGAAGGTGTCGCGCTCCAGGGTGGAGGTGCTGCCGACGGGATTGGTCAGGCTCACGGGGAGTCCCACCCCATCACAGGTGGCGTGGCGGCTGTGGCCCAGCGGGTCCGTGACCCTGGTCAGGAAGCCCGACGTGTCGTAGGCGTAACGCGTCTGTCCGCCAAGGGGGTTGCGGGTGGCGATCCGGTTCCCGCGCTCGTCGTATGAGTGGTTCCAGCTGACACCGTCCCCTTCCGTCACCGTAACGGGCAGGTGGAAGTCGTTGTAGACCGCCGTCGTGACCCCGCCGTCGGGCCGGGTGACGCTCGTGAGGTTGCCTGCCTCGTCATAGGCGTAGCGGAAGGTGTTGCCCAGCGCATCGGTGCGCGAGACGAGCCGATCGGACTCGTCCCATTCGTTGCGTACGGACTCTCCCCTGGCACTCGTGGTCGAGACCAGTTGCCGACGCTCGTTGTGGCGATACGTCGTGGTGTGGCCGAGAGAGTTCGTGTAGCGGGTGGCGCGCTCGTCGGCGTCGTATTCGATGACGCAGTTGAGCACGCCGTCGGCGCCCTCACCCCGTACGACTCGATCAAGCTCGTCGTAGGTGAAGCGGTACCAGGACCCGATCCGATCGGACCAGGACTCGATGCGGCCCTGGTCGTCGTAGGTCAGCCGGAACGGAAGGCCGGAAGAGTCGACGATCTCCGTCAGATCACCGACCGAGTCGTAGCCGTAGCTCAGCAGAGTGGTGCCTTCGGGTCCCTCGTCGGTGTTCCGCAGCCGAAGCCGAACTATTCGATCACCTTGAGTGTCGACATGAACGACGTAGCCGCCGGAGTGGCGTACCGCGGTGGGCGTGCCGTCGGGCGTTCGCGCGATGCGGACGCGGTTGCCGTTGCGATCTGATATCGCGGCCAAGGGCATGGAGAAAGCAGCGTCCCGCCCGGTTGCCTTGGCCACCGGGGAGAAGTGCCGAGTGATGCCGGTCTTCGGGTCGGTCACTCGCAGGGCACCGGGCATGTCCGGATCCCACGCCAGCGGCCACCGTGGGCCCTCCATCGGCAGGACCGAGCCTTCGGCGGCCGGAGCGGGGTAGCAGAGGATCATGCCGTCCTCTGCGGCGAAGACGGCCCCGTCCTCGTCGAGTTCCAAGCGCTCGTCGAACGTCGACGCCCAGGACTCACCGAACCAGCCACCCCACCTGTAGGTCGACAGGTGCGTACGACGAAGGATGACCGGGAGCACTCCGGGCAACGCCACATCGGTCTGCTCCATGAGCATCTCGCCGGAGACCATATCGATGGGGTCACCGTTCTTGCATCGCCCCTTGGTGGGTTTGCTCTTGGCCACGGCGTCGTCGGCACCCCTCCGCAGGCCTTTGCCAAGCCCCTTGGCCATGCCCTTGAGGCCCATCTTGCCAAGGCCTTTGAGTCCTTTGGCGAGGCCGCCGAGGGTGGTCAGGCCCTTCATGCCGGGGATGCAGTCCAGCGCCGCGAACGCCACATCCCACAGAGAGGCTTGGCCTTTCGCGTATTTGTTGAGGGTGTCGGCGAGCACGACCAGGGCGGCGATCAGCACGATGGCGCCGAGGATCGGCCCGCCGATGATGAGCGCGATGACGCCGAGGACGGCGACGACGACCTTGCAGACCGCGACGATGGTGTCCCAGTTGTCGGAGAACCAGTCGCCGACCTCCTCGTACCACTTGCGGTTCTGGATACCGGCGTCGGAGGCCTCGTCGAGTCTGCGTTTCGCTTCGCCGGCGGCGTCCTCGCGCATCTTCCGGGCGTCCTCGGCCATCTTCTTCGCCGCGTCCAGGGCGTTCTGCGCGGAGGTGACATCCGCCTGGGCCGAGGTCTGCGCGGACTCGGCGTTCTGCGCGTCCCTGGTGGCCGCCCGCACCTTGGCCTCGTCCGGCTTGGGGACATCCTTGCCCGCCGCCCCCGGGTCGTCCTTGTACTTGTCGGCTTCCTTGTTGGCCCGGGTCACCCAGGAATCGGCCGTGGACAGGCGGGACTTGGCGGAGGACAGATCGGCCTGGGCTTCGCGGCCCTTCGCCAGGGCCTTGTCGGCGAGCGACTGGGCACGCTCCAGCTTCGGCCAGTACGCCGCCAGCGCGTCCCCGGCCAGGTCGTAACTCTTCTTGAGCTTCTTGAGGTTCTTCGGGACGCCGGAGAACTCGTCTTGGAACACCTTGGCGGTCTTGCCCACCCAGGTCAGGACGGCCTCTTCCTCCGCCATCCCCTTGACCAGACGAAGGGCGTCCTGCACGTCGTCGGCAAAGTCATGCAGGCTCTTGGCCAGCGACCGCACCCGGTCCGGATCTCCCGGCGTCGGATCCTTGTCCAGATCCAGCACATGCCAGTCCGTCGGCCGATAACCCGCCACGCCGCAACCCCCGTCACGCCAACCCCGTCAACCACACATACGCACAAGTGAAGTTACTGGGTACGGGCGTTCGATGGAAAGGTCGCGAGGGTGGCGAGGGCCGCCACGTGGCTACGGCCCTACGCCGCCGCGCTACTCCACGAAGCGGAACGTCGACGTGATCGCGTCGAAGATGTCGAAGAACGAGTCCGCGAGGTCCAGCACCTGGCTGCTCCCGGCGACGAGGGCGACCTTGCCCTCCTGCCCCGGAACCGGGATGAACGTTTGCATGAGTACGGCACGGATCGTACGGTTCAGGCTGTCGCCGGGGACCGGAATGTCCTCAATGCCGTACGTACGCGCGGCCATCCCGACGCCGGGGATGTCGACGGTCGTGACCTTCCGCCACGCGTCGCCCTCCTTCTTGGCCTCGCGGACGGCGAGTTGGCCCGCCATGAACTGCGGGTCGGTGGAGAGGGGCTCACCGGCCTGCGTACGCCCGCCGACGAGCGAGACGGTGATCGAGCCGGTGATGGGGGTGTCCCCTCCGAAGCTCTCCGCCATGCAGCCGCAGTACAGCGCGCCCGACTTCCAGGCGTCCGCCGCGGACTTCTGCAGGAAGGCGGTGTACGTGTCCTTGTACTTGGCCAACTCCGGGCGCTGGCGCACCCGTTCGGCAACCATGCGCCGGATCGAGTCGTCCCGCGACTCGGGCCGCACGTCGAACTCCCACCACGACTCCGGAACCTTGATCCGGAAGCCGCCGCGCTCGATGGTGAGCGCCTCCATGTAGCGGGCCATGTGGTTGTTCTCCCCGGGTTCCGACGGTGATGACGCTTGTGGGCGGTCGTGACGGTCACGGCGGCCGTGATCGTGATGACGGTAACGGCGCAGGCTGGTGCGAGTAAGCCTACGAGGCCGCAGCAGCTTCCGCTTGAGCAGGGCGTAATACGCGTCATACACTGTTTTCCATGGCCAGGACGAGGATCACCATCAGCCTTGAGCGGGACCAGGCAGAGCGCATCAGACAGCACGCCGAGCGTGCAGGCCTGGACGTCTCGGCGTACCTCGTGCATGCGGCGACACGCCAGATGGCGGAAACCGAGGCCATAGAGGAACAGTTCTCCGGGGTCGACGCCCTCATCGCCGCGGCCGAGGCGGAGGCGGAAGCCTTCACGCCCGAGCCGGACACGACTACACCGGACCTGACAGAGCAAGAGCGACGTGACGTCGAGGCTGCCCTGAACCTCGTATACGGCGAAGATCGCACGACCGCCCGGCCCGGACAAGCCGCGTGAGCGTACGAGTCCCGGTGTACGACACCGGAATGCTCATCGCCCTGACAGACCGCAAGGCCAAGGCCGTCGCGCTGCACCAAGGGCTCCGGGCGGCCCCTCACCGTGCGGTCGTCCTCGGCCCGGTTCTCGCCCAGGTGTGGCGACCACGTCCGGCGGTGATCCATTCTCTGGCGGGTGTCCTGAAGGACTGCACCATGCCCCAGGCCCGAGCGTCCGAGCCACCCATGCGCGGGACGGATGCCGGCCGCCCGGAGTGCATCGCCTGCATGACCGGCCCCGACGTCACCGACTGGCGCCGGATCGGCACAGCACTGGGGGAAGCCGAGCTTCCTCCCAAGAAAAGGCCGGACGCGGTGGACGCATGGGTGGCTCTGTCCGCCGTGAAGCACGGCAGCGCTGTGATCTTCACAAGCGACCCGGAGGACATCCATGCCTATCTGGCCGTACTGAACCCGATCGATGTCCATGTCCAGCCGGTATGACACCGCACGCGGCGAGCAAGATCCCCACGGAGGGACTACGCCTCCTGGCCGTCGCCCGGTAGCTCGTCGGGCTCATCGACCTCGGGGTACGCGACGAAGGTGCCCTTCGCGGGGAGCGTGACGACGAGGCCACGTTCGCGGAGTTCACGGACTGCCCGGCGGGCGGTCAGGTACGCGACTCCGTACTCCGCTCCGAGGTCCCTCTCGCCAGGCAGCCGCGCCCCAGGCCTCAACTCACCCGCCGCGATCCGGGCAGCGATGTGGTCGGCCACCTGCATATAGACGTACGCGATCTTGTTGGGATCGATCGGCGAATCGCCCGTGTCTGCTGCCATAACAACCACCGTAAAACAGCACTGAGCTGCAACGATGGCCCTATTGCTGCGCACTGCTATGCACTGACATGCGCAGCAATGTAGGCTAATTGCACCCCGGCGACGGAGGCAACCGTCCCGGGGCATGGCCGACGCTAACCACAAAGCAGGAGCGCCAACATGCTGGACCATACCGTTCGCTTTCTCGCGTGGGTGCTGGGCATTTGCACCCCGCGTCCCCGGGGCCGCCACCGTCTCGGAGCGATCCCGATCCCGCCCCTCCGGTTCACCCCCGCCCCACCACCCCGCTTCACCGAGATCCTCGACGGCAACGCATCCCGCCTCGTACGCCCCTACGTCCTGAACCCCGCCGAACACCGCCGCCAACGCGAACGCCGCCGCGCCCTCTACCTCGCGACACTCGGTATCGACGTCGGCCCGGACCACATCCACGGCATCCCGGTGACCGCCCGATGACGCGCCCCGCCGTACGGATGCGCGCCCGCTGCCACTGCACCACGCGCCACCCAGTCCTCGTCCACGAGGTGCACGCGGCGACAGGCCCCGGCTTCAACGTGTACGCATGCAGCGAGTGCGCCGACCACTACCCGCCCATGACCGACGCTCTGGAACTCCCGGCGCCGACGCCTCAGGAGACCTGAGGCGCAGCGGAGCAGCGGAAGACACCACACCGCGGTCCCGGACGCGCGCCTAGCGTTCGGGACCGCTGTGGGACCAGACACGATCGGGCCACAAGCGCCAGCGACTTGTCCGATTTATCCGTGTCCGACCAGCCATGCAAGGAAGTTCGCGGTAGCGAAACCGTTCGTCACATGGATACGGTCGTTGCTCTTGAATGCATCTTTGTCTCACGGGGGTTCACTGTGAAGCGCCGCACTTTGCCCGTTGCTGCCGCGTTCGCCGCGACCGCAGCCCTGCTGCTCACGGCCTGCGGCGGCGGGGACGACAAGTCCAGCGACAACGACAAGATCGCCGGCGCCGAACAGGGAGCGGAGAAGCCCAAGAAGTCGGCGGAGCCCTCGGGCGCACCGGCAGAGGACAAGCCGGACGGCGTGGACGTGTCCCTGCCCAAGGACATGAACCTGGTCTTCGACTGGGACAAGCCGAAGGACAAGAACGAGGCGGCCGCGATGGACGACGCCGCCAACTACCTCCGCGCCATCTACCGGGGCGTCGACAAGCGCACGACCAAGGACGCGGCCGTGGCCGCCTACGCCACCGGCGAGGGACTCCACTACGCGAAGGTCCAGATCAACGAATGGATCAAGGGCGGCTGGACCGCAACCGGCACCCGCCGTCACTACGAAGCCACCACACGGTCTGCCCCGAACGGCAACTCCGTGGAGGTCGCGTTCTGCGCGGACACCGGGAAGTTCCTCGGCAAAGAGGTCAAGACGGGGAAGGTCCTGAAGGCCGAGCCCAGCCTCAAGGACTTCGCTTACTACAAGATCATCATGGTCAAGTTCCCCACAGGCGAAGGCCTGTGGCAGGCATCCAAGGTGTTCGTCGAGACGAAGGCGGAGAAGTGCCGGTGAACAGGTCACGGCGTACGGCCCTCGGCACCAGCACCGCTGCCCTGACCCTCGCGATCGGCACTCTGATCCTCACGGCACCCAACTCCGCGGCAGAACCAGTGGATACGGGCAAGGGCGGCGGCGCGGAAGAGAAGGGCGGCGCCGACGAAACCGGCATCTACGCCGCCGCACGAATCCAGTACTCCGGCGCCGTCGCCAAGGGCGGCAGCGGAAACGTGGCCTCCTCCGACGTCAACTGGACGCCGCCCCCCTGCTGGTACGCCCCCTACCTCGGCGCCAAGGACTTCAAGAAGAAGATGTCCAAGGACATCGCAAGCGCCAAGGACGCACCCGGCATGACCGGCCACGCAGGCGCCGCGATAGGCGAGATGGAGCGCCACTACGAGGACGACTACGGCTGGACCGACACCCCCGGCTACAAGGACTACAACGTCGAGAAGGACGGCGAGGGGATGTTCTGGGCCGGCGTCGAAAACCCCGACGAGCCGGACTATCTCAAGCGGAAATCGTGCACCGACCTACCCTTCTGGGTCGACAACGGCGAGGCCCCGCCGCCCCAGTACGAAGAGGCCATCACGCCGGAGATGCTCGCCGCCCTCGCGTACCAGCACATGCAACTCCCCGATACCGAGGTCACCCTCGCTCCCGAGGCCAACACCAAGGTGAACCTGCCGACTTGGGCCTGGCTGGACGAGGCAGTCTTCGACGACGTCGAGGCGACGGCGGCCATCAACGTCCCCGGCTTCAACATCCAGGCGACGACGACGGCCACCCCCAAGTCCCTCACCCTCGACCCCGGCACCGAAGACGCCAAGACCATCCCCGCCAACGGTGAATGCCTCATCGTCGACGGCAGGATCGGCGAGCCCTACGCCAAGGGGAAGGCCAAGGAAACCCCGCCCTGCGGCATTGTCTACGGCCGCTCCTCCGACGGCGGGACATTCCCCCTCAAGGCATCCCTCACCTGGGAGATCAGCTGGACGGGCACCGGCCAGGCCGGTGCGGTGGGCCTGCCCGACGGCACGGTCGAGGCCGTCCAGGACATCACCGTCGAGGAAATCCAGGCCGTCAACCGCTGAGCGGAGCACGTGGTCTGCGGCCGGTTCCGTACGCACGGAACCGGCCGTGCCTCTCCCCCCAACCTAAGAACCACAGCCACTACTCCTCCTCCCTCTCCCCCCACTGACGAACACTCAGGGAACCCGGACCACAACATGAGTGACCTCCGTCTCGAAGACACCGTCTTCGAAGATCTGAAGAAGACCTTCTCGACGATCAGCGACCGAATGGACACCGCGCGCCGCACGCTCCGCGGCGCCGACGGCTCCGCGGTCGGGGAGAGCAAACTCATCGAGGACGTACACGAGTTCGCCGACGACTGGGGCTACGGCATCAAACAGCTCGGCAAGCACACGCACGGCGCCGTGAAGATGATCAACAAGATAGGTGAGGAATTCGGCAAGCTCGACCACGATCTCGCCGAGTCCCTCAAGACGAAGAAGAAGGGCAAGTAATCGTGGCCGGCAAGCGCCCCGCCTTCCCGAACATAGGCTGGGATCCGACGCCGGGAGACGTCGACGACACCAGGGACCTCGCCAAGAAACTCGGCGGCCTGGCGAGCGATCTCGGCACCACTCTCCGCGAGTTGGAGCGGATCGAGGCCGGTGCCTGGAAGGGCAAGACGGCGGTTGCCTTCACCGAGTACGTGGGCAAGGACGTCACCCCGCTCATCCGCAAGAGCCACGACTCCTTCGACAAGGCCTCACGCGCGCTGCACCGGTGGGCCAACGAACTGCAGGACTTCCAGGACGAGGCGGACCGTCTCGAGAAGTCCGCCGGCGAGAAGCTCGAAGCCAAGGAAACGGCTCAGCAGAAAGCCGACGAGAAAGGCGACGGCAAGGGCAGCGAGGAACTCGGCAAGGCCTCCGGCGCGGTCGACGAGGTCACGAACAAGGTCTACGACCTCGAAGACCGCTACAAGCGGGCTGCCGGGAACATCAGCAAGGAGCTCGACAAGGCCGGCGACATCGCTCCGGACGAGCCCGGTTTCTGGGACAAGCTGGGCGAGGGGATCTCGAACGCCTGGGACGCCACCGGCGACTGGCTGAAGGAACACGCCGACCTCATCAAAATGATCGGCGACGTGCTCAGTGACATCACCGCGGTGCTCGGCATGCTGGCCATCGTCACGCTTCCGTTCCCGCCCCTCGCGGCCATCTTCGGCACGGCAGCACTCATCGGCGCGGGGCTCTCCCTGGCCGCCCACGGAGTGGCCAAAGCGGCCGGCGCGGATGTGAGTTGGACTCAGCTCGGTCTCGACGCGGTGGGGCTCTTGCCGGGTATTGGGATGTTCGGCAAGGGCGTCAAGGTGGTCGGCGCGGGCAAGGCCGCAGTCACCGCGGGCAGGCTCGGCAAGGGCTTTGAGTCGACCAGAATCGGTAGTTCGCGAGTCCTGCTGTCCTTCGGACAGGAATCCGCGAACATCACCGGCGGGCTTGGCAAGGCCGGCTTGGTGAAGATCGGAGGCATGTCCGAAGACGTCTACCAGGTCGCCCATACGAGCAGCGGCTTGATGTCACGCATGGGAGGCCTCTCCGTCGCGGGCTATCACCAAGGCCAGTTGATCGGCTCCAAGGGAGCGAACCTCATCCCCGGGGTAAACATCAACCCGTTCGGAGTTGGCGCCATGGCTGTCGACGCCGGCCTCAAGGTTGCGCCCAAGGTCTACGGGCATGTGACGGGTGACTAGTTTGAGAAATCGCCCTCGGTCAGCTGAGCGTTCGACGCGGTGTGGCAAGGTGGCCTGCGAAAGCGCCCTGACCCAAAACCGCCGCGAAGGAGGATTCATACTGATATGAGCGTCTGGCAGCCCGAATCGGACGAGACACTTCTCACCCGCGCTCCGGTCGCCTTTGCCACAGGTGAGGCCATGCGTGTCAGCGGAATGCGATGGTTCCGCGACACCCAACGCAACGACATTCAGGATGAACTAGTTGGCTGGCCCGCAGGCCCGATATACACAGCCCGTTCAACGGGCGGCACGGTGGCACGGAATACCGTCAAGGGCGCCGCGATCGCCGCGGGCGTCGCAGTCCTGAGCTTTCTCTCTTCCCATGGCGGAAATATCGGGGGCACTCCAGGTACCGGGCACGGTACGAACACCTCGCACGACCAGGCGGACGAGATCGACGACTTTCCTGTCATGTGGGCCGCGCCGGGCACGATCGCCCGCACCATGCCCTGGCAGCTGGATCCCGGCCGCTCCTCCGAGAAGCGCTACCGCACACACGCGGTCGTCACCGACCGTCGGCTCGTGATCGTGGGTTTCCCTTATGTCAAAGGGAACGACAAACGCATTGACGACGAGTTGCTCTGGGAGACCCCTCGATCCGCCATCGCAAAAGTTGAACCACGGGACTTCAAACTCGGCCATGACGTGAAGATCTTCTTTACGGACGGCTCATGGTGCAGGCTGGGCAGTGTGAGCCGAGAGAGGCTCACCCGGTATCTGATCGAACCTCTTGACTTCATTCCGTTGGACTCGCTCACGCCAGCACAGCGGGACACCGCAGAGACTTTCGCGGCGGCCCAAGCCCCGGATTCCCAACCCCCCCTGGTGAAGCGGAACCCGTGCGGCTGCTTCCGTATCGAGGTTCTGGCACCGAGCACAATCAACGCGCTCTTCGGTCACTCCAGCCTGGACACGGTCATGAATGAGAACGGCGCCGAACTCAAGATCACGGAGTACCACCCGGAAGACTTCCTGACCTGATATTCGCGCTGCACTCGATCGGAACGGCCTGCCAATCCACATGACCCCCGCCGCCAACTCCACGAACGCCCTGCACGTCAGTCCTGCCAACGGGAACCTGCCGCCCTTCTGGTTCCTCGCCCCAGAAGGCTTCTTCGCCCTTCCCATCGCCGCCACGCCCGCGGAACGCACTGAGCGCGCCCTCTCCTTCGTACGAGAGCTGTACTCCCGAGGAGACGAACGCATCTGGGAACCAGCGGCCCCCTACTATGCGGCAATAGCCGAGCTCATGGGCGACACCGGTGTCTCCTACGCCGCGATGGGCCTGTTTTCCACAGCGGAGGAAGACGACGCGGCGGACGGGGAAGTGATCAGGTACGAACCTTCCGAGGGCGTCGCCCAATGCGCACTCACCATAGCTATCGCCCCGACGGACCAGGCCGACCCGGATACCGACGTCGTCGCCCAGGGCATCCTCGCGGCTCTCTCCAGTGACCCGCTCAACGACGCCATCTGGCTGGACCTGCCGTGCGGTCCTGCGGTGTCCTGCATCACCGTGCGCGAGTACAGGCTCGGCCCGGAGATGACGGGGAGCGGCGAGGAGACAACGCTCCTCACCGGCCAGATCCAGGTCCATGTCCCCTTTCCCACAGGCCCGTTCACCGCGGTCTTCACTCTCTACACAGCCTCCATGGACCAGTGGGCCGAGATCTACGCCCTGATGTCGGCCGTCCTTCAGACGGTGTCCTTCACGGATCCGACGCAGGATGAGGAGGCGGGCGCGGATGCGAGCGATGGCGCGGGCGCGGGCGCGGAATGACGTACTGACCGCCTTCCGCTGGAGCAGGAGCCCCGCATGACGATCGTCGAGACCGATTCCGACCCGGCCATGTGGTACCACATGCCCCTGCATGGCACCGGGTCGGAGTTCTCACAGTGGCTGGACCTGCAACTCAAGGCGATTGCCCTGCTCCACCGACGCAAGCTCACCTGGCGTGAGAAGCGGCAGTCGAGGAAGTTCCTGGAGAGCTCGGCCGCCATGCTGCGCGACCACGTCAAGGCCGAGCAGGCGTTCCTCTTCGGCTCGATGCCGCCTCAGGTGGCACCACTCGTCCTCTTCACGAAGCAGTTCGCCTGCGATGAGGAACACAGCGCCCGGCATCTGAGCCTGCTGATCGAACCCGACCCCACGACCACCACTGCCAGCCGGAGCGTGGACACTGCCCCCTTCGTCTCGCCCCACTTCGGCGAGGGCCTGCGCTGCGTGCGCAGTTGGATCCGCCCCGACGGTGGCCCGATCACCTCCGTCGCCTACGCCTGGAACGACCCGGCCCCGCGACGTCGACCTGGTCCTCAAGGGCCACTACGACGACCCCGACCTCCTCGAAGCCTCCTTGGACGCCATCGACGACTTCGCCCGAAGCATCTGGATCGGAGACGAGGCCTGAGAGGTCGTTTGATGTGGGTGAAATGCCCTCTGACAGCCCGAGCCGACCCCTAGCGGACTCAGCCCACCGCTGGCGCCGGTGCGCTCGAACCGAATTGATCCCGTTTGTTGCCTCTCGCGGAAAAGTTCGCTGTGGCGAAAACGCGATCCCCACGGCTAGCGTCTGTCGGCATGCAACAGACCGCGCCGGCCGACCGGACCGCCGAGGGTGAGAACGTCTTCGGCCTGATCACTCCCGAAGACTGGTATCGCATTCCGCTCCAGCCCTTGGAGCAGCGGCAAGCATCCGTGAGCGCCTTGATCAAGAGGCAGTTCGCCGGCGTGGACGACCAGCCAGTGCTTCGCCGCCGGTCGGAGGAGCAGTTGCTGGGTGCCGCCGAGGCGGGTGCCGAACAGGGCGGAGTGGTGCTCTACCTCTCGTTCCTGGAAGCAGCGGGCATCCCTCTGTCCGCTTCCCTGCTGATCTCTCGTATCCACCAGCGATTCGACAGCCTTGATGCGGTCTCAGCACTGGCGGGCAAGGGCGAGGTGGCTCCCGCACGGCTGCCTGCCGCCGGACGGGCGGCTCGTCGGCGACGCACGGAGCGGACCCGGGAAGCCCGGCGGCTCGGTACCGAGTTCGAGGACACCATCGTGGAGTACTTCGTGCCCGTACCGGATCGGGACGAAGTGCTGATGCTGACGTTCAGCACCCCGCTGGAGCCGATCGCGGACGCGATGGTGGAGCTCTTCGACGCGGTCGCCGGTACTCTCCGCTGGCAGAAAAAGACTCAGGAAGCTCAAGAAACGCAGGAAGCACGGGGGCAACAGGGATGAGCGGCGAGCGGCTCAGGGTCTCCACCGAGGATCTGCACACGGCCGGGGTGGGGCTGCGGACGGTGGCCACGGAGTTCGAGGGGCTCGACAAGCTCCTGGACGCCTACGACCGACGAACGGTGGGGCACCAACTGCTGCAGGAAAGGCTGCAGGAGTTCTCCGACGGCTGGAACGACAACCGCGAGAAGATGATCGAGGAGATCAAGGGCCTGGGCGAGATCGCCAAGACGGCCGGCGAGGCGTACACCCAGATCGACGACGAGCTCTACAAAGCGCTCGTCGGCAAGGACAAGACAGGCAAGGACAAGAAGTGACGCGTCCCGCCGACCACCGCTGGGAAGTGCTGGGCGAGAGCCAGGACCCGGTACCGGGTGATGTGTACGACCTCAAGGCCCTCGCCAAGCGGTTCACCGCCACCGCGAAGACCATCTCGGACGCCGCGGCCGCGCTGCGCCGTCTCGGCGACCAGAAGAGCTGGGACTCCAAGGCGGGCCGGGAGTTCGCGGAGAAGGCCGACGACACCGCGAAGACCGTGAGCAAGGCGCACAGCCGCTACGAAGAGGCCGGCGCCGCGCTGAAGGAGTACCACACCACGCTCGAGTCCATCCAGGAGGATGCGGACCGGCTGCTCGGGCAGGCCGAGACGAAGAGCGGCGACCTCACGACCGCGAAGTCCAAGGCCGACAACCCGCCCAAGGACACCGACAAGGCGGGACAGAAGACGCTCGACACCGCGGTGACGGACCTGCAGGGCGACCTGGCCGGCCTGCGCGGCCAGCTCGCCACGCTGAAGAGCCGTCACAACACGGCGGGGAACACGGCCGCCAAGCGCATCCACGAGATCACCGAGGGCGACGACCTCAACGACTCCTGGCTGGACGAGCTGCGCGACACCCTGAAGATCGTCGCCGACATCGCCGGAGCCGTGGCGGCCGTCTGCGGGGTGGTGGCGCTCCTTGTCGGCTGGATCCCGATCATCGGGCAGGCGATCGCCGGTGTCCTGGGCACCATCGCACTCATCGCGACCGCCATCTCGCTCGTCTGCCATCTGCTCCTCGCCATCAACGGCGACGGCTCGTGGGGCGACGTCGCCATGGACGTACTGGGCCTCGCGACCTTCGGCGTCGGGCGGGTCTTCTCCGCCGGCGCCAAGCTCGCCGCCACGGCCGGCCGCAGCCGCGTCTGGACCGCGGCAACCCAGTACGTACGCGGATGGCATCCCGCTCTCGATTCGGCCGCCCGGCGCGCGCTGGTCGTGGAGATGGTCGGTGCGCGCGCCGGTGCGACCGGGGCGGCCGCCGCGCCCAACGTGGGCCTGGGCGCGGCCTTCAGGGGCCTGCGCGGCTCCTTCGTCGACGACCTCGGCACGATCCGGGGCAACTGGAGGGACCTGTTCAAGGTCGGCGACAACGTCTCCGCCGTGCGTGATGCCTATCGCGCGGGTGGCGCGCGCGGCCTGGCCAGCATGTACGTGGGCCCGGGCATGGTCGACGAACTCTCCCGCATCAAGAACATCGATCCTTCGGACCTGAGCATCATCGGAACGCCCGACGCGTTCAAACAGGCGATGAGCTACAACTCCTGGGCCCTCGGAGCGACCGGCACCGGGGCTGCCTCGGACACCAACAGCTTCATCGGCCTCTTCGAGAGCAACGACATCGATGTGACCGGCCCCGACGCCTCGCTGGCGGGAAGTAGCCGCTGATGAACACCGAGACCGCGGACACGGCGGACACGGCGGCGGCCGCCGACTGGCACGAGTGCCGGGTCACGCTGCCCGCCGCGCACAACTGGCTCGTACTCGACCTCACCGCCGAGCGGCCCGAGGCGTGGGCGCGGTCCGCGGCCGACGAGCACTTCTCGGCCGACGACGCACCGGCCGAATGGCGCGAGGCGTTCGCCGAGGACGTGCTCTGGTACTGGGCTGTCGCCGCGCGGCAGAAGGCGCTCTGCGCCGCGCTCCTCACGCCTCAGGACGGTGGCGTGGCTGCCTTCTACTGCGTACGGGAACTGAGCGGCGTCCCGGCCGAGTCGCTGCACCTCGACGTACTGCGCGCGGAGGCCGAGGCCGCCGAAGGGCCGTACTTCAGGCCCCCGGACATCACGGAGGTCGAGCTTCCGCTGGGCGCCGCGCTACGCGTGCACCGCCTGGAGCCCACGGATCCCGAGGCGGACAGCGGCTCGGTCCTGGAAGGCGTGGCGCACTATGTCCTGCCTCGGACGTATCCCACCGCGTTGGAGTGCCGACTTCTCTGGGGTGCCCTGGGGCTGGGCGAGGAGCTGGCGAAGCTGGCCGACGAGTTGGCGGACTCAGTCCGACTGGTCTGAATCGCCGCCACGGCCGCGACCACGAGACTTACCGCCAGAGGTGGGGAGCAGTCCTCCCACACCCCCCAGCCCGAATCGTTCCCACGGTACGAGCGCCAGCGGCATCCAGCTGAAGCCGACGGCGAAGACACTCACCAGGGTCGTGGGTCCCTTGGGCAGGACCCAGCCGAGCTGGGCGGCGACCAGGGAGACGAGGAACAGGTACGCGCCGACGGCAACCGCGCCGAGCACCTTGAGCAGGGCCTCTCCGGCCCCGATCCGTGGATTCTCCTCGGTCCCCCGAACCGCCGCGAACAGGATCAGCGGCACCACCAGCCCCGCCAGACCGCCCGCACCGATGCCTCCGACGACCGCCGCGTTGCGTCCGTCGCCGGGAATCGCCGACGACAGAAACGAATCGTCCGCCAAACCGAGGGCCAGGGCGACGCCCCCGTAGCCGCCGAGCGTCATGGTCGCCAGCACGAGCAGCAGCCCGGCGCCGAAGACCACGTTCCCGGCAAACGAGCGCCCAGGACTCTGCGCCCGGGACTCCCCGGCCCCTGATCCAACAGACATGGACTCTCCCATTCCTCGCGGGGTCCGGACGAGGATAGCTGGCCGGGTCGACGACGAGCAGTCGGGCGGCGGCCGAGATCCGGGAGTGCGGGAGGGCGGCCGGGACCCACGCCCGGCGCTCCTCCCGGTTCCAGTCCGCTGCCGGAGGCCACACAGATCATGAGGCATCCCGACGGAGACACATCCCGACGGAGTCGACTCGTCAGCGATTCAGATCCATGACCCCGACTCCGAATCCGTCGTACGAATCCGGCGCGACGGTGGCGACCAGCGCGCCCTCGGGAAGCATCTGGTTCGGCCTCGCGGCATGCACCGCTGCGGCCACACCGAAAGGAACGCCATCGGGGCACAGTTCGGCGACGGTCACTGCCATCGCGTAGTCATCGTCGATCAAATGCATGACGTCGACCAGCACACCGACATGACCGACGATCCCCGAATGCTCGCGTTCCGCTTCCAGGAGGCACAGGACAGGCACCCACAGGCGTACGTCGCCACTGGCTGCCGCAGCGTGAATGAGACCGGATACCTGCTTGTTGCCGCCCATGGCGAGCAAGGTCGGAGCATCGAGGACGTAATGCTCGGTCTCGCTCAACGAGATGCCTCCGCCTCGGCGAGGGCAGCACGGTGAGCAGCGGTGGCCGCCCGCATCTTGCGCCGCATGTCGGCGGACTCCTCGTCCGTGACGTAGTGCCCGAACCGCTCGGCGAGCAAAGCGCGGGTGTGATCGGCCCGCTCCCTGATCTGCTCCGGAGTCAGCGTTTGAGCAGCTATGTCCTGCATGAGGGCACGGAGGCTGGTCCCCCGCGCTTCGGCC
This sequence comes from Streptomyces albicerus, assembly GCF_008905045.1. GTDB lineage: Bacteria > Actinomycetota > Actinomycetes > Streptomycetales > Streptomycetaceae > Streptomyces > Streptomyces albicerus. The sequence continues at coordinate 84,720 of NZ_VWMY01000025.1, read as the reverse complement.
ACTGCGGCCAGCTGGTCACGGACTTCGGCGGGGACGCGGATCATGACATCGGACATGCAACAAGTATACGTGGCGTATACGTCGACTGCCCTCGGTTCACCACAAGGCGTCGGCGCGTTTGGATCGCACGCCGACAGTGCGGCGGCACCCCTGCGGCGAGCGTGCGGGTGAAGGGCATTGACGGGCCGATGCGGCGAGGCGCCCAAACGCCCCACCGCACCGGACCACACCACCATCAGGCAGCCTCAACCACTCAAAAGGGCAACCTCAGCCCTTGACGCCCTTGGCCAGTTCCTCGTCCAGGTCCTGGTACGCCTTCGCGGCGTTCGTGAGGAACTTGGACATACCCGTCAGGCCCTCGATCGTGTCCTTCGCGCCCTTCTTGAACTCCGTGAAGGAGTCCTCGAAAGCCTGCGAGCCCTTGCGGGTGGTGTAGCCGTCCTTGACGAGGCCCTGGATGTAGCGCTCAAGGGCGTCGAGCTTCTCGTCGATCTTGTCCTTGGCGTCGGTCAGCTTGGTAGCCGCCTTGTGCATCTCGTCATAAGTGATATCTGCGTCTTTGCCGCCGGCCATGTGGCGTCCTCCGTAACAACTCGACTTGCCGCAGGGCCAACCCCCGTGGCTCCCGTTGCGGATGATGCGATCGTCCGCTGAGCCTGCAGCTTACGCAGGACGCTTGCAGCCGCACACCCCGGATCCTTCAAGAGCCTCCAGGGAACCAGCACATACGCCGTTGCCTGTGGGAAGGGTGGAGCGGATATCGTCACTAGGCAGCATTAGGCAGTCAACAGGCAGTTCAGTGGTCCTGTGACTCGTGGTCCGTCGGGGACCCGCGAGCCCAGGGGTTTCGGGGAGGACGATCGTGCGCCTGACTCTGACCGTCGTCGATCCGCTCGGCGGCGCCAACGCCGACGTGGTGCTCGACGCGGATCCTGAGTCCTCGATGGGGGACATCGCGAAAGAGCTGGCCGCACACGTCGGTTACAGCGGTGGGGCGCAGATCATCCCCATTGGGCAGCATGGACAGCAGGGACAGCACGCCGGGAGCGGCGGGGCGCCCCTCGCCTACGTCGACGGGTATCCCGTCGATCCCGCCGCCACCATCGGCACCTCGCCGCTGCGCGAAGGTGCCGTCGTCAGCCTGCACGACCCCGCCGGCTGCCTGCCCGGCGAGCCGACCGGGCTCGTCGAGCTGCGCGTCGCGAGCGGGCCCGCCGCGGGTGCCGTGCACCGGCTCGGCATCGGGCGGTACGACATCGGCAGCGGACCCGCCTCCTACATCCGTATCGACGATCCGGAACTCGCCCCCCGAGCCCTCACGTTGTCAGTTGCAACGGACGGAACCTGTCAGGTCGCCATACATGGGAAAGAGGGGGAAGAGAGGGAAGAGGGGAAAGAAGGGGACAAGGGAGGCGTCACCCTCGACGGCGAGCCTCTCGACGGCAAGGACTGGCCGCTCGGTGCCCAGATCGCCGTCGGCAACACCCTTCTCGAACTCGACCGCTACTCCGCACCCAACGCCGCGTTGAAATGGTCCGACGACGGGGCCGGCCTCGACTACAACCGGCCGCCCCGGCTCCAGCCCCCGGAGCGCCAGACCCGGTTCAAACTGCCCGCACCGCCCCGCGACTTCGAGGCCCGGCCGCTGCCCTGGCTGATGGCCCTGACCCCGCTGGTCGGTGCCGTCGTAGCAGTGATGATCTTCGGGCGCTGGTACTACCTGATCATGGCTCTGCTGAGCCCGCTGATCCTCTTCGGCAACTACTTCATGGACAAGAAGCACGGGCGCAAGTCCCATGCGAAGCAGGTCAAGGAGTACAAGGAGCACAAGGAGAGGATCGAGAAGGATGCTCAGGATGCGCTGGTAGCCGAGCGGCTTGATCGGCGGCTCGCCGTGCCCGATCCCGCCAGCGTGTTGTCCATGAGCACCGGGCCCCGTACTCGACTCTGGGAGCGGCGGCGTACCGACGCCGACCATCTCCTCATCAGGGTCGGCACGGGGCAGTTGCCCTCCGAGGTCGTGCTCGACGACCCCGAGCAGGACGACCACAAGCGCGAGGTCACCTGGAAGATCCAGGACGCCCCGGTGACGCTGCCGCTGCGCGAGCGCGGGGTCGTCGGCATCGCGGGTCCCGGCGACTCGGCGCAGTCGATCGGCCGCTGGATCGTCGCGCAGAGCGCCGTACTGCACAGTCCGCTGGACGTGCAGTTCTACGTCCTCACCGAGAACAGCGCCCAGAGCAGTTGGGACTGGGTCCGGTGGCTGCCGCACTCGCGGCCCTCCGGCGCGCAGGACGCCAACGTCCTGATCGGTACGGACGCCGAGACCGTCGGCGCCCGTATCGGCGAACTGACCCAGCTCCTCGACGCCCGCCAGAAGGCCGCCAAGGAGAACGGCCGCCAGGCCAGCTTCACCGACCCGGATATCGTGGTCATTTGGGATGGTTCGCGGCGGCTTCGGTCCATGCCGGGTGTGGTGCGGCTGCTACGCGAAGGCCCGAGCGTCAGCATGTACGCCATCTGCCTCGACGCGGAAGAACGGTTCCTGCCGGGCGAGTGCCAGGCCATCGTCATCGCCGAGCCGAGGCCGGAGGAGCACAAGAGTCCCGAGGCCGCCGCCGGCGCGCAGGCCGGCCGCGGCTACCAGGCCGGCGCAGGCGGCTTCCCCTCCTTCCAGGCCTGGCACACCTCCGAGGCCGACGACCAGCAGGAGGGCGAGCAGAAGCCGCTCGAACTGCGTCTGCGCGTCGAACAGACGGGCACGGCCCGGGTCAAGAACGTACGGCCGGACTTCGTGTCGTCGGCCTGGTGCGCCCGCCTCTCCCGTGCCCTCTCCCCCATCCGCGACATCAGCGGCGAGACCGAGGACTCGGCGCTGCCCGGCTCCAGCCGGCTGCTCGACGTGCTCCAGCTGGAGCCGCCGACCGGCGACGCGATCAGCGCGCGCTGGCGGATGGGCGGGCAGTCGACGATGGCGGTCGTCGGTGAGTCGTACGACGGGGCCTTCGGCATCGATATCCGGCGGGACGGGCCGCACGGTCTGATCGCGGGTACGACCGGTTCTGGCAAGTCGGAGCTGCTGCAGACCATCGTGGCGGCGCTGGCCGTCGCCAACACCCCCGAGAACATGACGTTCGTGCTGGTGGACTACAAGGGTGGCGCCGCCTTCAAGGACTGCGTCAATCTGCCGCACACCGTCGGCATGGTCACCGACCTCGACGCCCACCTCGTCGAGCGGGCCCTGGAATCGCTCGGCGCCGAACTGCACCGGCGCGAGCACATTCTGGCCGCCGCCGACGCCAAGGACATCGAGGACTACCAGGACCTGGTGCGGCGCGAACCCTCGCACCAGCCGCTGCCCCGACTCCTCATCGTCATCGACGAGTTCGCTTCGATGGTGCGTGACCTGCCCGACTTCGTCACCGGTCTGGTCAACATCGCCCAGCGCGGCCGTTCGCTCGGCATCCACCTGCTCCTCGCGACCCAGCGGCCGAGCGGTGTCGTCTCGCCCGAGATCCGGGCCAACACCAACCTCCGTATCGCGCTGCGTGTGACGGACGGCGGCGAGTCGAGCGACGTCATCGACTCGCCGGAGGCCGGGCACATCTCCAAGAGCACACCCGGTCGTGCGTACGTCCGGCTCGGGCACGCCTCGCTCGTGCCGTTCCAGTCGGGGCGGGTGGGCGGACGGCGGCCCGGAGCCGCCGACCCGACGGTGCTCGCGCCCTGGGCCGGGCCGCTGGCCTGGGAGGACCTGGGCCGGGCCGCGCTGGTCAAGCCGAAGGCCGAGGCGCGCGAGGAAGAGGAGATCACCGACCTCAAGGTGCTGGTGGACGCGATCCGGGACGCCAACGGGGCGCTCGGCATCCCCGCCCAGCACAGCCCGTGGCTGCCCGCGCTCTCCGAGACGCTGCTGCTGGACGAGGTGGAGGTGCCTGCCGTCGCCGCCCTGGCTGCGGGCAAGCTGCCCCCGGCCCCGTTCGGTGTCGAGGACCTGCCCGCCGCCCAGGCCCGCCGCCCGGTCGTCGTCGACTTCTCCTCCTTCGGGCATCTGATCGTGGGCGGCGCACCGCGCAGCGGCCGTTCGCAGATCCTGCGGACCCTCGCCGGCTCCCTCGCGCGCACGAACTCCTCGGCGGACGTGCACATGTACGGCATCGACTGCGGCAACGGCGCGCTCAACGCGCTGACGCGGCTGCCGCACTGCGGTGCCGTCGTGTCCCGCAACCAGACGGAGCGGGCCGTACGGCTGATCACCCGCCTCAAGGGTGAGTTGACGCGCCGTCAGGACCTGCTGTCCGACAAGGGGTTCGCCGACATCGGTGAGCAGCGGGCGTCCGTCGCCGAGGAGGAGCGGCTGCCGCATCTCGTCGTGCTCCTCGACCGGTGGGAGGGCTGGCTGCCGACGCTCGGCGAGTACAACCACGGTGAGCTGACGGACGAGTTGCAGACGATGATGCGCGAGGGCGCGAGCGTCGGTATCCACCTCGTCGTCACCGGTGACCGGCAGGTGCTGCTCGGCCGGATGGCCTCGCTCACGGAGGAGAAGTACGGTCTGCGGCTCGCCGACCGCTCCGACTTCTCGATGCTCGGCATCAACGCGCGCAAGGTGCCGGAGGAGATTCCGCCCGGACGCGGCTTCAAGAACGAGTCGGCCATCGAGACGCAGTTCGCGCTGCTCTCCGACGACGTGACCGGTCAGGGGCAGGCCGCGGCGCTGGCCGCGATCGGTGAGGCGGCAGCGGCCCGCGACGCCGAAGTCCCGCGTGCGCGGCGGCCGTTCCGGGTGGACATGCTGCCCTCCCGTATCGGTTTCACACAGGCCTGGGAGATGCGGGACCCGGCGGTCGCGCAGTCCAGGCTGTGGGGTCTGGCCGGCATCGGCGGCGACGACATCATGGCCTTCGGCCCGGATCTGTCGCAGGGCGTGCCGACGTTCGTCGTCGCGGGTCCGGCCAAGTCGGGCCGCAGCACGGCGCTGCTCAACCTGGCACGTTCGTACCTGCTGCAGGGCGTACGCCTGGTCATCGCGGCCCCTCGCCCGTCGCCGCTGCGTGAACTCGACGGCCAGGACGGCGTGTTGAAGGTCTTCACCGACGACGACATCGAGAGCGACGACTTCAACGAGGCGATCGAGTCGGCGTCCCCCGAGGAGCCCGTCGTCGTCATCGTCGACGACGGCGAGGTCCTCGAGGACTGCGACTGCGAACGCGAACTGAAGCGCCTCGTCCAGCGCGGCGCCGACCGGGGCCTCGCCCTGGTCATCGGCGGCGACGAGGAAGAGGTCTGCGGCGGCTTCTCCGGCTGGCAGGTCGAGGCGAAGAAGGGCCGCCGCGGTCTCCTGCTCTCCCCGCAGGACTCCGGCGCCGGCGAGCTGATCGGCATCCGCACGACCCGCAGCATGGTCGGCGGACCCGTTACCCCCGGCAAGGGCATGCTGCACCTGGGGAGCGGAGAGCCGGTCACCGTCACGGTGCCGATGTGACCGAGGCCCATGTGACTGAGGCCTATGTGACTGAGAGGGAGATGTGAGCGGGTCGATCAAGCCCAAGCGGAGGCGGGCCGCGGGGGCCGCGTTGCGGTACGAGCACGCGCGGGAGCGGCCCGTCGGCCCCTCCGCCCCGAAACGGAAGCGGAACACGCTCGTCGGCTTTGTACCCGCCCTCGTCATCACCGTCGTGATCGGCGTACTCGCCGCCGCGCAGATGAGCTGGGGTGAGGAAGTATGGGGCGACACCGCACCCGACTGGCCCGGCGGTGGTTACGGCTTCACGGCCACCGTCGGGGTCCTCGTACCCCTCGCCGCGGCTGCGACGATCGCGCCGCTGACCCGGATGAAGTGGCGGAAGAGCAGGGCCCGCGCACTCGCCTGGGCAGCGGCCTCGCTCCCCGGCACGCTCGGGTTGGCGTCCCTGCTGGTCGTGATCCTCGCGTCGAACCGCCCCAAGCAGCGCCGACGCCGTTACAGCTGCTACAGCGAGGGCGGACCGTGTTGGGTCCACGAGCAGTACCCGTACTTCTGGGCCGTGGGCCTGGCCACGACCCTGCTGGTGGCAGCGGCACTGATCACCGTCATCGTCATCGTCAAACGTCATGATGCCCGCCGGCGCGCGGCGGCGGACCCGGCGCAGATCTCCGCAGCCTGACCCGGCACCTCTGCTCAGCCGGCTACTCGATCTTCGACATCCGGGCCACCGGATCCCCTGCCTCCGCGTTGTCCGTCTCGTAGCGCAAGTCGTCCCCGACCGGGATCAGTCGTACCTCGTGGCGGCCCGTCGTGCACTCGGCCGTGGTGGACGGCTTGGCGACGCTTGTGGCGATGAGTTGTTTGGGGGTGACCTTCTTGAGGATGAGATCGGTGTCGCAGGTGCCGCCGATGAGGTCGGTCTGGCGGAAGGTGCCGAACTGGGCGCCGACCTTGGCCTGGCGGACCGTGACGCGGAACTTGCCCATGGGGAGCGTGCCGTTGAGGGCCAGGCCGTCGCCCTCCCAGGTGCCGACGTAGGACTTGGGGATGGCGGCGGACGAGCCGCTGTCCTGGGCGGAGGGGGTGACACTGGCCGCGGGCGGGTTGGCCGCTCCTGTGTCGCCGGAGTCGTCGTCCGTGCCGTTGCCCGGCAGCAGGTCGAACATGAACGCCGAGCCGATCGTCACCGCCGCCAGCGCTCCCGCCACCGCCAGCGCCACGGTGCAACTCAGCTTGCGCCCCCGCCCGTTGGCCGTCGGCACGGACGTCGCGGCCACGCTGACGGACACCTTGCCGGGGGAGGCGGCCGGGCTGCCGGCGGCGTCGCGCGGTTCCGGGACGTGGGTCGGGGTGCCGGACTGCGGTGAGTTCGGGACGTGCGGTGCGTATGGCGCCTGCGGTGCGTATGGCGCGTACGAGGGGTCAGGTGGGCCGAACACTCCTGCTGGAACCGAGCCGTTGGCGTCGTTGGCGGAGGCCGACTCGGAAGTCCCCTTCCCCACCGATCCGTCGGAGTCCCCCACCGAAGGGCTGCTGAAGCCCACCACCCCCGAAGGCGCCTCGTCCACCGCCTCCAGGTTCAGCAGCTGCACAGCACTCCGGCTGACCTGTTCCACCAGCGGTCCCGGCAGCCAGCCCGCCGTCACCAGTCTCGCCGCTCCTTCCGGGGCCAGGCGGGAGGCGAGGGCGGACGGGGAGGGGCGGCCGGACGGGTCCTTGGAGAGGCATTCGGCGACCACGTCCCTCAAGTCGCCCGACAGCGCGCCCAGTTCGGGCTCCTCGTGCACCACCTTGTAGAGCAGCGCGGCCGAGGAGTCCCCGGGGAACGGGGACGAACCCGTCGCCGCGTACGCCAGTACCGCGCCCAGGGAGAAGACGTCGGCCGCTCCCGTGACCCCCTTGCCGAGGATCTGCTCGGGTGACATGTAGCCGGGCGAGCCGATGGAGACGCCCGTCGAGGTCAGGGAGGCCGTGCCGTCCGTCGCGCGGGCGATGCCGAAGTCGATGAGGAGGGGGCCGTCGAGGGTCAGGAGGACGTTCGACGGCTTCACGTCCCGGTGGACCAGGCCCAGGCCGTGCACGGCCGACAGCGCTTCGGCGAGGCCGGCGCCGAGGACTCGTACGGAGTGGTCCGGGAGCGGGCCCGCGTCGGTGACCGCGCCGGTCAGGGAAGGGCCGGCGGCGTAGGCCGTGGCCACCCACGGGACCGGCGCTTCCGGGTCGGCGTCGAGGACCGGGGCCGTGTACGCGCCGCCCACCCGCCGCGCCGCCTCCACCTCGCGGCGGAAGCGGGCCCGGAACTCCTCGTCGAGCGCGAAGTGCGGGTGCACGATCTTGACCGCGACGGTACGGCCGCCCGCGCTGCGGCCCAGATAGACGCGGCCCATCCCGCCCGAGCCGAGCCGGCCGAGCAGCCGGTAGGGCCCCACGACGGTGGGTTCATCGACTCCGAGCGGTTGCATGGCGCCCACACCTCCCCCGTATCCCCGTCCCCACTGCCCAGCAGGGTAGTGCCGTACGCCGCCGGCAGTCCCCAGCACTCGCGACACCGCGCGTGTGCGCCGCCTTCTCCAATGCCAATGGGAATGCCGGGCGTCGGAGGGGAGGTCGAGCACCGGAGGGAGGTCGAGTACCGGGGGGAAGTCGTGTACCGGAGGGAGGTCGAGCACCGGAGGGGAGGTCGAGTACCTGCGGGGAATTCGTTACGCGGAATTCCCCGTACGTTCCCTTTAGCCCGTCGTCCTCCCCCTTCCCTCCCTCTCTTCCCTCCCTCTTCTCTTCCCTTCCTCCCTTCCCTCCCTTACGGCTCCAGCAGATCCACCTTCACATCCGCCGCGAAGCCCGTCGTCGGCCCCACCCTTCGCGCGAACTCCGTGACCGCCTCCAGTTGCGGCCCACCGAAGCGGAAGTCGAGCGTCGTGAAGTAGCGCTCCAGGACGCTCTCGTCGAATGCCTCCCAGCGGGCCGCCTGTTCGGCGACCTTGCCGACCTCCTCCAGGGACAGGTCCCGGGAGGAGAGGAAGGCCTCGTGGACCTTGCGCGTGACGAGCGGCTCGCGTTCCAGGTAGTCGCGGCGGGCCGCCCAGACCGCGAAGACGAACGGCAGGCCCGTCCACTCCTTCCACAGGGTGCCCAGGTCGTGCACGGCGAGGCCGTAGCGCGGGCCGTCGAGCAGGTTGGCGCGCAGGGCGGCGTCGCCGATCAGCACCGCCGCGTCGGCCTCCTGCATCATCAGGCTGAGGTCGGGCGGGCAGGTGTAATAGGACGGCTCGACGCCGTACCGCTCCGACAGGAGGAGCTGCGCGAGGCGTACGGACGTGCGCGAGGTCGAGCCCAGCGCGACCCTGGCGCCGTCCAGGTCCTCCAGCGGGACCTGCGAGACGAGTACGCAGGACATCACCGGGCCGTCGCAGCCGACCGCGATGTCGGGGAAGGCGACCAGTTCGTCGGCGTGCCGGAGGAACTCGACGAGCGTGATGGGACCGATGTCGAGATCGCCCCGCACCAGCTGCTCGCTGAGCTTCTCCGGGGTGTCCTTGGTGAGCTCGAAGTCGAGGAGCGTGCCCGTTCTCGCCAGCCCCCAGTACAGGGGCAGGCAGTTCAGGAACTGGATGTGCCCGACGCGCGGCCGGGAGCGGCGGGCGTCGGGACGCCCCTCGGGAGAATTGTCCACATCGCGAGGCTAGCGCCTGCCCGGCGGATCAGGCCGACCAGCCCCACGCCCATGAGGTACGGTGCAGGCTTCAGGGTCCGGAGAGGTTTCTGAAAGCACCTCGACCTCTTGTGTCAACCCCTGTGACGCCAAGTGATACCGCTACGTCAACCCATCTGGCGACCTTGCCAAACTTCCGGGTGACGTGATCTTGCCCTCTGTTGCTTTCGGCTGCCCTCGTGGGTAGGCTCATCCGCAAGTTGCAGTTTGGTTTCCCTTGCAGTACAGAGCCTGCGGAGCATGTGACCGCGGGCTCTCGTCGTTTTCAGACGAATGCAGTTGTTTACAAGCTTTTGTTTACACCTTGCAGGTTCTGGAGCAGGGCAACCCTTTGGGCCCAAGGAGGGCTTATGGCTACCGGAACCGTGAAGTGGTTCAACGCCGAAAAGGGCTTTGGTTTCATCGCCCAGGAAGGCGGCGGCCCGGACGTCTTCGTCCACTACTCCGCCATCAACGCGAGCGGCTTCCGCTCTCTCGAAGAGAACCAGGCGGTTACCTTCGACGTGACCCAGGGTCCGAAGGGCCCGCAGGCGGAGAACGTCACCCCTGTCTGAGCCTTCGGCGTTCATGAGCAGATTGCTCTGATCCGGAACTGAGAGCACCACCCAAGGAGCCCCGACACCGTCAGGTGTTGGGGCTCCTGCCTTTCAGACGCTGAGAGCGGCCCGCGCCGCGACCGCGTCCGCCGGGTCCCAGCCCTCGCCCGGTACGGAGGCGAGCAGCAGACGGGTGTACGGGTCGGACGGCTCGGTCAGGACGCGGCGGGTGGGCCCCTGTTCCACGGTCCGGCCGCGGCGCATCACCAGGACCTCGTCGGTGACGTGCTGGACGACGGCCAGATCGTGGCTGACGAAGACCAGGGCGACCCCGGTGTCCCGGCGGATGTCGTCGAGGAGCCGGAGGATCTGGGCCTGGATCGACACGTCGAGCGCGGCGACCGCCTCGTCCAGGACGAGGATCCGTGGGTCCACGGCCAGGGCGCGGGCGATCGCGAGCCGTTGGCGCTGACCGCCGGAGAGATGGCGCGGGCGTGCCCCCGCCTCCCGCTCCCCCAGGCCTACTTGGTCCAGGAGCGTCGCCGCGAGGGACTCGGCGCGGCCGTGCAGGCGCAGGGCTGAGCGCAGGCACTGGTCCGCGGTGAGCCTGGGGTCCAGGGAGACGTACGGGTCCTGGAAGACCATCTGGATCTCGCGGGCTCGGGTGAGCCGTGCGGGTCGGCGGCGGGGTGTGCGGGGTTCGCGGGCGCGGCCGTCGACTGTGATCAACCCGGTGTCCGGGGTGGTCAGGCCCACCAGCATGCGGGCCACTGTGGTTTTGCCTGAGCCGGATTCGCCGACTATGCCGAGGGCTCCGCCGGGTTGGAGTGTGAAGTTGATGTCCTCCGCGGCGGTGTGGCGGCCTCCGCCTGGGAGGGGGTAGGTCTTGGCCAGGCTCTCTACCTGCAGCAGCGTGCTTGTCATCCGTGGCTCACCTTGTTCTTCGTCTGACCCGCCGTCGTGGGTTGTGCCCATCCGTTCCGCCCTGCGGAACGCCTGCCCACAACCCGGCAGGCCACAGAGGCTCCCTCTTCCAGAGGAACCCGCTCCGGGAGCCACGTCTCGCACTCCTCCTCCGCCTCCCCGCATCTCGGTGCGAACGGGCAGCCGGGGAAGGTGTCCGAGAGGGACGGGGGGCGGCCCTGGATCGGCACCAGTGCGCGGGACTCGCCGAGGGTCGGGGAGCAGGACAGCAGACCCCGGGTGTAGGGGTGGGCGGGGGCCGTGAACAGGGCCCGGGCCGTGCGCTCTTCGACGACGCGGCCGGCGTACATGACGTACACGCGGTCGCAGTACGCCGCCGCCAGGTGGAGGTCGTGCGTGATGAACAGGAGGCCCGCGCCCTGTTCCTCGCGGGCGGTGCGGAGTTGGGTGAGGATCTCCGCCTGGGTCGTGACGTCGAGCGCGCTGGTGGCCTCGTCGGCGAGCAGGAGTCGGGGGCGGGCGGCCAGGGCGCCGGCGATGACGACGCGCTGGAGCATGCCGCCGGAGAGTTCGTGCGGGCGCTGGCGGGCCCGGTGTTCGGGGTCGGACAGGCCGACGGCGGCGAGGAGTTCGACGGCCCGTTCCCTGGTGGCGCCGCGCTCGACGAGGAAGTCACCGATGCGGCGGACCGGGTTGAGGGTGGCTCGCGGGTCCTGGTGGATCATCGCGACGGTGTCGGCGCGGTGGGTGCGCAGGGCTTCGCCGCGCAGTCGGAGCACGTCCGTGCCGTCGACGCGGACCGAGCCTTCGCAGGAGGCGCCCGTGGGCAGCAGGCCCAGCGCCGCCTTCGCGGTGGTCGACTTGCCGGAGCCCGACTCGCCGACCAGGCCGACCACTTCGCCCTCGGCGACGGTCAGGGTGACGGAGTCGAGGAGCGGGCGGGCGGTGCCGGGGACCCGGACGGTGAGGTCCTCCAGGGAGAGCAGGGTGGGCGTCGCTTCAGCCCTCTCGGTCGATTCAGTCGTCTCAGTCGATTCTGTCGTCTCAGTCGCTTCAGTCATTTCAGCCTCGTCTCAGGCATCTCAGTCGTCTCAGTCATCTCAGTCCTGACTTCCGAGGCGGTCGGCGGCCCAGACGCCGGCCACGTTGACGGACACGACGACCAGGGCGATGGCCGTGCCGGGGACGAGGGCGGGGAGCAGGGCGCCCTGGACGACGGCGGACTGGCCCTCCTGCACCATCAGCCCCCAGTCGGAGGAGGGTGGTTGGGCGCCGAAGCCCAGGTAGGAGAGGGTGGCCAGGGACATCAGGGCCTCGCCGAAGAGGACGACGAGATAGCCGAGGACCGCGCGGCCCAGGTTCGGCACCAGGTGCAGGGCGCAGATGCGGGTGCCGCCCATGCCCTGGACGCGGTAGGCGTCGACGTACGGCTTGCGGACCTCGGAGAGGGCGAGCGAGCGGGTGTACCGGGCGACGGTCGGGGTGAAGGCGAGGCCGAGGGCCAGTACGGAGGTGGTGGTTCCGGTGCCGAAGACGGCGATGATCAGGACGGTGAAGAGCAGGCCGGGGAAGGCGTACATCACGTCGGTGAGCCGGGAGACGAGGGTGTCGACCCAGCCGCCGCGCCATGCCGAGAGCACGCCGAGTGTCACCCCGAGCAGGGCGGCGACCGTGAGGAGAAGAAGCGGTGCGATCAGGCTCGTACGGGCTCCGAAGAGCACCCGGGAGAGCAGGTCCTGGCCGGAGGAGTCGGTGCCGAGGAGGTGGTCCCCGCTGGTGCCCGCGAGGGACGCGGAGAGGTCGATGGCGTCGGGGGCGTAGGGCGCGAGCAGTGGGGCGAGGGCCGCCGCGAGGACGACCAGGACGAGGGCGGCGGTGGCGAGCAGGACGCCGACGGGGCGGCGGCGCGTGCGACGGCCGGTCGCCACGGGCCGGAGGGCGAGCGTGGTCATGCGGTGCGCACCTCCTTCACGCGGGCAGGGGTCGTCACGCGGGCAAGGGCCGTCATACCGTGCGCACCTCCTTGACGCGCGGGTCCAGCAGCGGATGGACGAGGTCGACCAGCGTCGTCACCACGACATAGCCGGTGACCATCAGCAGCAGGACCGCCTGCGCCACCGGGAAGTCGTGTGCGTTGATCGCGCCGACGAGGAGCGAGCCGATGCCGCTGAGGCCGAAGGCGGTCTCGACGACGACCGTGCCGGCGAGCATGCCCGCCATGACCAGGCCGCACATGGTGACGATGGGGCCGAGCGCGTTGCGCAGGACGTGCCGACGGATGATGTCGCGCTCCGGGACGCCGGAGGCGCGGGCCGCTTCCACGTGGTCGGAGGCGGCGGCGTCCGCCATGGCCTGGCGGGTGACCCGGCTGATGATCGCGAGCGCGCCGAGCGCCAACGACAGGGCGGGCAGCGTCAGATGGTGCAGGGTGCCCGTCAGACCCGTACCGCTGCCCGTCACCGGGAACCAGCCCAGTTGCACCCCGAAGAGCGAGACGAGCGCGATCGCGGCGACGAAGGACGGCACGGACGCGGCCAGTGTCGTACCGCCGACCACCGCCGAGTCCACCCAGGTCGAGCGGCGCACGGCGGCCAGGATGCCGGCGCCGACGCCGAGGACGACGAAGAGCACGGTGGCGTACGCGACGAGTTCCAGGGTGGTGGGCAGGCGCGCGGCGATCAGGTCGCCGACCTGGTCGCTGTATTGGAAGGAGCGGCCGAGGTCGAGGTGGACGGAGTCCCACAGCCAGCGCCCGTACTGGACGACGAGCGGTTCGTCGAGGTGGTACTGGGCGCGGACCGAGGCGAGCCGTTCGGGGGTGAGCTTGTCGCGGCCGCCCGCGAGGAACACGGCCGGGTCGCCGGGTGCCGCGTACACGGCGGCGAAGATGACGAAGGACGCGGCGAACAGCGTGGCCAGCAGGCCGGCCAGCCGCCGGGAGATGCGAGCGAGCATGAAGGTGTCTCCAACCAGCCTTGCTTGGCGAACTAGCCTTGCCTGGCTCCGAGTTCGGCTGCCCAGGGGTAGTAGAGGTAGGCCTGTGAGGCGGTCGGGCCTGTCAGCTTCGCGTCGAGCAGCAGGATGGTCGGCACCTGGGCGATCGGGATCCAGACCGCCGCGTCCGCGAAGCGCCGCTGTACGTCGATGGCGAGCGAGGCGCGTTCGGCGTCGTCGAGGGTGCCGAGCGCCTGCTTGACCTTCTGGTCGTAGGTGGCGTCCTTGAAGCCGACCCAGTTGTTGGAGGAGTCGGACAGGCCGTTGTCGTAGAAGCCCATGGGGTCGGCCTTGGAGATGTACCAGTCGCCCACCAGCAGGTCGATGTCCTCGCGGGCCTGCGGGTCGCTGTAGAACTCCTCGAACTGGGACGTCGGTACGGTCTTGATCTGTGCCTTGAGTCCGATGCGCTGGAGCGCGGCGCGCACGGCGTTGGCGGTGACGGTCCGACCCTGGCTGGCGTCGGTGCCGATCACGACGGGCTCGCCGGGCACGCCCGCCTCCTTCACCAGCTTCTTGGCCTCGGCGAGGTCGTCAGCGGTGGGTGACGCGGGGGCCAGCGCCGCCAACTTCTTCTGCGCGGACTGGAATTCGGTCTTCTCGTAACCCCAGGCGCCGGAGCCGACGGGCGTGGCCCAGGGTTCGACGAGGCCGCCGTACCCGGAGTCGGCGATGCCCTTGCGGTCGAGGGCGAGGGAGAGCGCGCGGCGGATCCGCTCGTCCCCCAGGCCGCCGCGGGCGGTCGGGATGAGGACGAGGGAGGCGGTGGAGGGGCCGTAGTGCTGGGCTATGCCCTTGTCCTTGAGGAGGGCGGCGGCCGTGTTGGGCGACTCGGCGTACGCGCCGTCCGCCGCACCGGTCTTCAGCGCGTTCACGAGCGCGCTGTCGGCGGCCCAGCGGAAGACGACTTCGCGGGTCAGCGGCCGCTTGCCCCAGTAGCCGTCGTACGCGGAGATGCTGATCGAGTCGCCGGACCTCCAGCTCTTCAGCTCGTACGGTCCGGAGCAGGCGTCCGCCTGGCCGGGGGTGCCGAAGTCCTGGCCGGCCTGCTCGACCTGTTCCTTGTTCCAGACGATTCCGGCGTCGCCTGCCAGGGCCTTGGTGAAGAGGGCGTCGGGGGCCTTGAAGCCGATCGTGATCTCGTCGGCGCCCGTCTTCCTCATCGAGGTGACGTTCCCGAACTCGTCGGACTGCTCCATGTCCGGGTCGGCGTGCCGCTTGAGGGACCACAGGACGTCGTCTGCGGTGAGCTTCGAGCCGTCGTGGAAGGTGACGCCGGAGCGGACGGTGAGGGTGAGGGTCCTGCCGTCGGCGGAGGTCTTCGCGTTCGAGGCGAGGAACGGCTTCGTCGTCATGTCGGGCTGGAGCTGGTAGAGCCGTTCGCAGACGTTGGTGAGGACGACGCGGCCCGCGCTGGTGCCCTGGGTGTCGAGGTCGAGCGAGTCGGGCTCGTCCTCGAGCAGCCAGTCCGCCTTGGCCAGCGTGCCCTTGGCGGCCGGGGTGGTGGGGCTGAGTTCCAGCTTGGCGGCGTCGGCGGACTCGCCGCCGGTGCCGCTCGTGGTCTCGGCGCCGCTGCAGGCGGCCGTGGTGAGAAGGGTCGCTATGGCGAGGCCCGCGACGGCGCCCCGCTTCCCGTGGCTGTGGGTCGTCATCCGGCATCTCCGTAAGGGCCGTCGTACAGGTTCCAGGGCAGGTGCTGGTAGTCGCGGTCGCAGGGCGTGCCCGCGGTCACGTGGTAGTCGCCGCCGGTCAGGTCGACGCAGGAGGAGACGAGCGTGGTCCAGTGCTCGACCGCGGGCGTGCGCGGATCGGGGTGGGTGCACAGCGACTCGGGATGACCGAGGTGGTCCGACATGGCCT
Source organism: Streptomyces albicerus (assembly GCF_008905045.1). GTDB lineage: Bacteria > Actinomycetota > Actinomycetes > Streptomycetales > Streptomycetaceae > Streptomyces > Streptomyces albicerus. The sequence continues at coordinate 69,227 of NZ_VWMY01000025.1, read as the reverse complement.
GCTTGATCAGCTTGCGGCTCTCGTCGGGTCCGGTGGAGCCGCGCAGGGCGCGCAGGCCCTGTTCGGCCCGCGGCACACGGACCAGGGAGTCCGGCGACAGGGGCCGGTAGTCGGCGGCGAGGGCGGCGGGGACGCCCGCCTGGTAGTGGTTGCCGTGCACGAGGAGTCCGTCGGTCGGATGCATCCAGCCGTGCCCGGCCGGGGTGGTCTCCAGGTCGACGGCGAACCCCTCGCGGCAGGTCAGCAGGGCGTTGCTGGCGATGTGCGCGCGAGTGCGGCACAGCACGTCGAGGGCGTCCGTGATCGCGTGCTGGTCCAGGACCCGGCGTCGTACGACGGTCTGCGGCAGCCCCACCGCGTCGGTGAACCGCCCGCCCAGACCGTTCGCGTTGAACGCGATCCCCGCCGAGTTGGCGCCCTGGCGGCCGATCTGGCCCGCCTCGACCTGCATGATCAGGGTGGGCTTCGGCGGCTGGACGATCCGGAGCATGACGACCGTGTCGGCGACTCCGGCCCGCCAGTCCCAGTTCTGTCCGGCCCATACCCGGCCGTCGCCGCTGGCGTCTCCGTAGGCGGCGAAGGAGGTGCAGCCGTCGGCGCGCTCCTCCGTCGCCGCCTCCCCCGCCCTCGTCTCCGCCATCTTGGCGAAGGACCGGTCGTAGATGACCTCGCCCCGGGCGTTGAGGGCGAGTACGTCGAGCAGGTCCACGCCCGCGCCGTCGGCGATGCCCCGCATCTCCTCGACGAGGTCGGGGGCGTAGTCGCGTACGGGGTCGAGCCAGCGGGCGGCGCGTGCCGTCACCTGCTGCCAGGTGAGGCCGGCCGAGTGCCCGAACGCCTCCTCGTAGTAGGCGAGCGCGGCATGCAGCCGGGGGCGGACGGCTTCGCCGTACTGTCGGCCGCGGTCCAGGGGGGTGCCGGAGATCTCGATGAGGGGGAGGGTCATTCTTCTCCTCGCGGTGGAGAGCTTTCCGCAACCGTCCTGTAACGTCAGTTACGAGATGCTCTCCTTTTGGGATGCGTTGCCCAGGAGAGTAACGACAATCACACGGGAGTCAATACCTGTAATGAAGATTTCAGAGGAGCCGGGCGGCGGCGCGGGTCTCGCCCGGCTGCGCGCGACCGTGCGCGAGAAGTGGGAGTCGCTGTCCGCGTCGGAGCGGGCCGTCGCGCAGTACCTGGTCAGCGCGCCCGTCGAGTCCCTGCTGTTCGCGTCCGCCCAGGAGCTGGGCAGCGCGAGCGGCACCAGCAACGCCAGCGTCGTACGCACTCTCCAGCGCCTCGACTACGCGGGCCTGCCCGCGCTCAAGCGGGAGCTGGCCTCCGACTTCACCGCGGCGGTGGCGCCCGAGGTCCGCCTCCAGCAGCGCATCGCCCATGTCGGCCGGGACCTCGACGACATCTGGGGCGAGGTCTTCGACGAGGCCCAGGAACGCATCGAGCACGCCCGCCGGCTCACCCCGGGCGAGGCGCTGCGGGACGCCGTCGGCATCCTCGCCGAGGCGGCCGAGTCCGGCGAGATCCACTGTTACGGCGTCGCGGCCTCCGAACTCGCCGCGCGGCACCTGACGTTGGCTCTCGGGCGCATCGGGTGCCGGGCCCGGTATCTCGGTGAGACGGGGTTCGCGCTCGCCGATCCGCTGCTCCGGCTGCGCCGGGGCGATGCGGTGGTCATCTTCCAACCGGGGCGCGCCCTGGCCGAGTTGACCGTTCTCACGGAGCGGGCGCGGGCCGTTGGTGCGCGGGTCATTCTCGTCACGGACGAGCTCGCCGAGGTGTACGGGCCTCGCGTGGACGCCGTTCTCACGGCGCCGCACACGCCTACGGGCATCACGACGGAGGCGCTCACCGCGCTTGTGGTTGCGGATGCGCTTCTTCTTGCCTTGACGGCTCTTGATGAGGCGCGGGCCGTTGAGACGTCTCATCAACTTACGGCGTTGCGGGAGCAGTTGCTGAAACCGAAGCGGAGGTAGCTGCGCTGGCTTGAGGGGGTTACGGTTCGGGTTCGAGTTCGGCTGCGGGTGTGTGGGGGCTGGTCGCGCCCACGCGGCGGAGCCGCATATTGACACAGCCCCGCGCCCCTATGGGGCCGCCTCTGCCTGGGCATTCCGCATGACCTCAGGTGTGCTGCATGACCAGTACGAACGTCGTTGTCGGCACCAACGCCTCGTATGCGTGCGGTACGTCGCCCCGGTATGCCATGTAGTCGCCTGGGCCCAGTTCCACGGCCTCCCCGCGTGGCCCTGCGAGCAGGCGGCCCGTGGCGACGACGAGGTGCTCGACCGTGCCCGGAATGTGCGGGTCCGACTCGCGCGCGGCACCCGGCTCCACCCGCAAGTGGTAGATGTCCCGCCGCGCGCCCGGCGGACTGGCGGACAGCAGTGTCGCCGCATAACTGGCCTGCTCGGAGTGGACCGTCGGGCCCTCGCCCGCGCGGATCACCTGGACCGCGGGGGCAGGCGGTTCCACGAGTGCGCTGAACGGTACGCCGAGCGCGACGCCCAGTGCCCACAGCGTCTCCACGCTCGGGTTGCCGCTCGCCGCCTCCAGTTGGGAGAGCGTGGATTTCGCGATGCCCGCGCGCTTGGCCAGCTCGGAGAGGGAGAGGCCGGCGCGGGTGCGTTCGCGGCGCAGGGAGGCGGCGATCCAGTCGAGGGGGAGGCTGGACGGGGGTCGGGCATCGGCCATGGCGTTCGCTCCAGAGGTACGATCGTTCGCCTTGACGAACGGACGGGTCTCTGTTCATTGTAGAAAACATGCGTTCGCTACTCCGAACATCCAGGACGTCCGCCGGAGTGCTGGATACAGCCCTCCTCCGCGACGTCTCCCTCGTCTGTCTCGCCAGCGGTGTCGTCGGCGTGTCCTTCGGTGCGATCGCCGTCGCCGGCGGGCTGCCGGTCTGGGTGCCGGTGGTGATGTCGCTCGTGGTGTACGCGGGCTCGGCGCAGTTCAGCACGGTGGGGGTGCTGCTTGCCGGGGGCGGCCCGTTCGCCGCGGCGGCGACGGGACTGCTGCTCAACACGCGGACGGCGGCCTTCAGTCTCGCCGTCGCCGATGTACTGGGACGGGGCCGGGTCTCCCGGTTCGTGGGCGCGCACCTCGTCACCGACGAGACGGTCGCCTTCGCGCTCGCCCAGCCGGATCCGGCGCGGCGGCGGGCCGCCTTCTGGGTCTCCGGGCTCGGCCTGTTCGCCGTCTGGAACGTGTGCGTGCTGGGCGGCGCCCTCGCCGGCAGCGCGCTGGGCGACACCGGTACGTACGGGCTTGACGCCGCCTTCCCGGCCGTCCTGGCCGCGCTGGTGCTGCCCGCGCTGCGCGACGACGCGGGCGTACGGCGGGCCGCGGTGCTCGGAGCCGTGGTGGCGCTCGCGGTGACGCCGTCCGTCCCGGCGGGGGTGCCGGTGCTCCTGGCGCTCACCGGACTGTTCGCCCTCGCCCTCTCCAGGAGGCCGGTGTGAGCGCGACGGTCGCCGCGATCCTGGTGCTCGCCGTGGGCACGTACGCCTTCCGGCTGGTGGGGCCCGTGCTGCACGGACGGGTCGAACTGCCCGCCCGCCTCCAGGAGTTGCTGGCCGCGGGAGCCGTGGTGCTCCTCGTCGCCCTGCTCGCCACGGGCGCGCTGACCGAGGGCGGCGCGTTCGCGGGGTGGGCCCGGCCCGTGGGTGTGCTGGTGGGTGGCGTACTCGCCTGGCGGCGCGCCCCGTTCCTCGTCGTCGTACTCGGGGCGGCGGCGACCACGGCGGGGCTACGGGCGGTCGGGGTGGCCTGAACCGGCGACGGCGGTGAGGACGGGCTGGAAGAAGCCGGTGTCTTCGGGGGTGCGCCAGGTGGGTTCGGCGAAACCGGCGGCGGTCGCCAGCTCGGCCAACTGCCGCCGGGTGAGAGCCCAGTAGGTGGTACGCCGCACTCGTACGTCCCAGTCCTCGCCCTCCGCCGCCCCCTCTCCCTCGTCTCCCTTCGGTACGAGCTTTGGTACGAGCTTCGGTACGAGCTGGAAGTGCTCCAAGTCGTAGCGCTCGCCGTCGTCGTGCCAGTGCCAGAGCTGGAAGGTGACGGTTCGGGCCCGGGGCCCGGGCGGGCCGAGTTGGGGTGGCGTCGAGGTGGGGCGGTCGCGCCGGATCTCGTCGTACGGGCGGGTGCTGACGATCAGCAGGCCGTTGGGGCGAAGGACGCGGCGCATCTCCGTGAGGGCCGTGCCGACGTCCTCCGGAGTGAGCAGGTGGGGCAGGGAGTTGTCGGCGCACACGACGACGTCGAAACAGGCGTCCGCGAAAGGGAGGCTCCTCATGTCCGCGACCGCCGTGGACAGCCGGGCCTGCCTCGCGGACGCCTCCCCCGCCGCGCGGGCGACCGCCGAGGCGCTGATGTCGGTGGCGGTCACGCGATGGCCGCGGCGGGCGAGGGGGATGGCCTGCGTGCCGATTCCGCAGGAGCAGTCGAGGACGTCGAGTGCATCGAGTGCGTCGGAGGAGTGGGTGCCGGCGGCGTGGGTGCCGGCAGAGTGACTCTCGGCCCGGTGCTCGCGGATGAGCCCGTCCAGGGCTTGGCCCTGACGGGCCATGGAGGCGTCCCAATCCGGGAAGATCAGGTGGTAGTCCGGGGCGAGCCGATCGTAGAAGCCCGCCACCGAGGGGTCGTGCGGCATGCGGGTCAGGGTACTGACCACCAAGGCCCCGCCGTACTTCCCGTCCTACTCCCCACCGTGTTCCCGCCCTTCCCGCCCTACCCCCTCTCCTACTCCTACTCCTCCTTCTCCCCGTACAACTCCTCGATCTCCCGCGCGAACTCCCGCGTCACCACCGCCCTGCGGAGCTTCATCGTGGGAGTCAGATGGCCGGCCGTCTCCGTGAAGTTGAGGGGCAGGACCGTGAAGCGGCGGATGGATTCGGCGCGGGAGACGAGGCGGTTGGCGTCGTCGACGGCCCGTTGGAGGACGGCGAGGAGGTCGGTGTCCGTGACGAGGGTGGCGATCGGGACGTGGGCCTTGCCCGTCATACGGCACCAGTGGTCCATGCCCTCGGCGTCGAGGGTGAGGAGGGCGGTGACGTAGGGGCGGTTGTCGCCGACCACGACGCACTGGTTGATGAGGGGGTGGGCGCGGAGCCAGTCCTCCAGGGGTGCGGGGGCGACGTTCTTGCCGCTGGTGGTGATGAGGATGTCCTTCTTGCGGCCGGTGATCGTGAGGTAGCCGTCGTCGTCCAGCTCGCCGAGGTCGCCCGTGGCGAACCAGCCCTCCTGGTCGGCCGGGACCACCCCGCCCGCCCGCGGATCCCAGTAGCCGCGGAACACCTGGTCGCCGCTCAGCAGGATCTCGCCGTCCTGGGCGATGCGGACACGGGTGCCGGGCAGCGGCCAGCCGACCGTGCCGAGGCGGGGCCGGTGCGGGTAGGTGAGGGTCGCTGCGGCGGTCGACTCGGTCAGGCCGTAGCCCTCGAAGACCTGGATGCCCGCGCCGGCGTAGAAGGAGGCCAGGCGGCGGCCGAGCGGGGAACCGCCGCAGACCACCTGGCGGACCTTGCCGCCGAGCGCGGCGCGGATGCGGCGGTAGACGAGGGGGTCGTAGAGGGTGCGGGCGGCCTTGAGTTTCGTACCCGGGCCGGGGCCCGTGCCGTGCTGCTGGGCCTCCAGTGCCTCGCCGTAGCCGCGGGCCACGCGGGCCGCCCGGTCGAAGGAGGCGGCGCGGCCCATCTTCTCGGCGGTCGCGCGGCCGGTGTTGTAGACCTTCTCCAGCACGTACGGGATGGCGAGGAGGAAGGTCGGGCTGAAGCCCGCGAGGTCGGCCAGCAGGTCCTCCGTACGGATGCTCGGCGCGTGGCCCAGACGTACGCGGGCGCGCATGCAGGCGACGGACACCATCCGGCCGAAGACGTGCGAGAGGGGGAGGTAGAGGAGCGTGGACGCCGGGTCCTTGAAGGTGGACTTGAAGACCGGGTGGAGCAGCTCGACGGCGTTGTCGACCTCGGCGAAGAAGTTGCCGTGGGTCAGGGCGCAGCCCTTGGGGCGGCCCGTGGTGCCGGAGGTGTACATGATCGTCGCAAGCGAGTCGGGGCCGAGAACGCCCCGGCGTACCTCCACCTCCTGGTCCGGCACGTCCCGGCCCAGCTCGGCCAGACGCTCTGTGTGTCCCTTCTCGAAGACCCACATGTGCTGGACGTCGGGGAGCCGGTCGCGCTCCGGGCCCAGCGCGGCGGCCTGCGACACGTGCTCGACGGCGATCGCGACCGCGCCGGAGTCCTGGAGGATCCAGCGCGTCTGGAAGACGGACGAGGTGGGGTAGACGGGGACGGTGATCAGTCCCGCGGCCCAGGCCGCGAAGTCCAGCAGCGTCCACTCGTACGTCGTACGCGCCATGATCGCGAGCCGGTCGCCCGGCACCAGGCCCTCCGCGATCAGCCCCTTGGCGACCGCCAGTACCTCGTCCGCGAACTCGCCCGCCGTGACGTCCGTCCAGCGGCCGTCCGGTCCCTTCCGGCTGAGCACCGGGGCGTCCGGAGCCTGCTCCGCGTTGTCGAAGGGGATGTCCGCGAGCGAGCCGTGCGTCACGGGGCGCACCATCGGAGGCACCGAGACCTCTCGTACAACCCCGTCCAGCCGCCTCACCTCGGGTTCCGGTATGACGGGCATGGAGTGGGAAGAGGGATCGCGGGACACGGGCGGCTCCTTACTCTTGCGCTTCCCCCATTACGGACCCGTGAAGTGGTGGGTTCACTTGGGAAAGTGAGGTGCTTGTGTGCGGAAGAGTGAGAGGTTCGTGCATGTTCGGACGACTGTTCATCTTTTGCCCAACATACAGGCGCATCAAGGGCGTTCGGGTCAGGGACGCTCGAGGAGCGCGATGCGGACTGCGGCGCGGACTGCGGCGCCCGCCGGGTTCAAGGGTCTCATCTCGACCTCCTCCCACCCGTGACGTAGGCTTACCTCGGGTAACCTTACTCCAGAGTAAGAACTGGAACCGGGGTAAGAAATACGACCGCGCTGGGAGTTGGACGATGGCCGACCGCTACCTGAGCTTCACCGGCACCGCGCCCGGCCGGTTCCTGACCCGTCGGCTCGGGCTGCCGCAGCCGGTCCCGCTGCGGCGGTGGAGCGCCGAACAGCAGTCGTTCACGGGTGAGTTGCTCCACCTCACCGCGGGTAAGTCCGACCTGGACCTCGCACCCGTCCTGGCCCGTACGGGACTGAGCTCCGGTGGCGACAGTGGCGACAGACCGGCCGCCGTCGTCCTCGACGCCACCAGTGTCCGAGACATCGACGACCTGGCCGAGGTGCACGCGGCGCTTCATCCCGCCGTACGGTCGGTCGCCGCGAGCGGGCGGGTGGTCGTGCTCGGCGCGCCGCTCGATCCGGCCGATCACCAACAGGCATCGGTCCAGCAGGCGTTGGAAGGCTTCACGCGCTCCCTGGGCAAGGAGATCGGGCGCGGGCGGACCGTGAACCTCGTACGGGTCGTGGACGCGGGGGCCGCCGAGTCGACGCTGCGTTTTCTGCTGTCGCCCAAGTCCGCGTACGTCAGCGGGCAGGTGATCGAGGTGGGTGACACCGACCGTGCCTCGGTGCCCGAGGACTGGGAGCGGCCCCTTGCCGGGCGTACTGCCCTGGTCACGGGGGCCGCGCGCGGGATCGGGGAGGCCGTTGCCGAGACGCTGGCGCGGGACGGGGCGCGGGTGGTGTGCCTCGATGTGCCCGCTGCCGGGGGCGACCTCTCGCAGGTCGCCGGGCGACTGAAGGGCGAGGCGCTGCCCCTCGACATCACCGCGGAGGACGCGGGCGCGCGGATGGCCGCCGCACTGCCCGACGGCCTCGACGTCCTCGTCCACAACGCGGGGATCACCCGGGACCGGCGGCTGGCCAACATGCCTGCGGAGCGGTGGAGTTCGGTGATCGAGGTCAACCTTGCGAGTGTGCTCCGCACGACGGACGCATTGCTGTCGGACGGGTTGCTGCGGGCGGGTGGGCGCATTGTCGCCACCGCGTCCATCGCCGGGATCGCGGGGAACGCCGGGCAGACGAATTACGCCGCGTCCAAGGCGGGGATCGTGGGGCTCGTACGGTCCCTTGCGCCGCGGGCGCTCCCGGAATACGGGGTGACGGTGAATGCCGTTGCGCCCGGGTTCATCGAGACGAAGATGACGGCTGCGGTGCCGTTGTTCATTCGTGAGGCTGGGCGGCGGATGAACTCGCTGGGTCAGGGTGGGTTGCCGGTTGATGTGGCTGAGACGACTGCGTGGTTGGCGAGTTCGGGGTCTGGGGCTGTCAATGGGCAGGTTGTTCGGGTTTGCGGGCAGAGCCTCTTGGGGGTGTGAGAGGGCTCGTTCAGATGCTGCGGGTGCGTTGTGGCTGGTCGCGCAGTTCCCCGCGCCCCTAAAAACACGGGCCCGTTCCTGCTCGACTGAGGAGAGAGGTCAGCGATGGATGACGTAAAGGATTCGATGCGCACCCACGTTCTCGCCGATTCGCCATCCCTTTGGCCGCTTCTTGCCCGGGGTGCGTTCCTCTCCCCCTTCAAGCGGGCCCGGGACGGAGTCTCGGCGCCCCGTGTCCGGCTGGTACTCCCCGGCGTCCGTATCGATCTGGGCAAGCTTGCCGCGTACGAGCGGGTCTGTGGATTCGGGGTGGGGGCCGATGAGCTGCCCATGACCTATCCGCACGTTCTCGGATTTCCTTTGGCCATGCGGCTGATGAGTGAACGTGCTTTTCCCTTGCCGTTGCTCGGGCTGGTGCATACGTCCATCGGAATTACTCGGCGGAAGGCGATGACGGCGACCGGGGAGTACGAACTCACTGTGTACGTGGAGGAGTTGGTGCCCCATCGACGGGGGACCGAGGCCGTCGTCGTGACCGAGGTTCGGGCGGGGGGCGAGCTCGTGTGGGAGTCGCGGAGTACGTATCTGGCGAGGCACCGCACCGCGGCGGGGAGCGGCGGTGGGCAGACTGGGCAGGCCGCCGCGCCGGAGGAGCGCAAGCCGTTGCCCGTTGTCGCGGAGTGGCGGTTCGCCGGGGATGTCGGGCGGCGGTACGGGGCCGCGTCCGGTGATCGCAATCCGATTCATCTCCACCCCCTCGCCGCGCGGCTGTTCGGGTTTCCGCGGGCCATCGCGCACGGCATGTGGACCGTGGCGCGTTGCCTCGCCCAGCACGGAGTGCCTCACGCGGCCCTGGTCCGGGCGGAGTTCAGGGCACCGGTGCTGCTGCCGGGGGCGGTGTCGTACGGGGCGGAGGGTGCCGACTTCGAGTTGCGCGGGGCCGGTGGCCGGCTGCACCTGGCCGGCGAAGTACTCCCGGTGCTCTGACCAAGGCGGAGCTGTTGCTGCTGCTCACCAGTGCCGAGCTGCTGCCATCGCTCTCACCGGGACAGAACTCCTACCGCTGCTCCGACCAGGGCCGGCCCTCCATCAGGTCGCCCAGCCCCGCCCAGGCGAAGTTCATCAGGGTCGCGGCGGCCTGTCTGGCGGAGACGCCGGGGGTGGCGTTGGCCCAGGCGGCGAGGGACTCGGCGGCACCGACGAGGGCTTCTGCCAGGCCGGCCACCTCGCGCTCGGGCAGCGACGGGTCCCGGTGCGCCTCGCGTGCCGCGACCACGATCAACTGCGTGACGAACGCGACGATCTCCTCGCGCATCGCACTGACCTCGGCGGCGAACGGCTCCCCGTGCGTACGCGCCTGGAGGTGCAGGACCGCCCAGCCGTCCGGGTTCTGCGCGGTGTGCGTGAAGAACGCCCGCAGCCCTTCCCAGAGTTGGCGGTCGGCGGGCAGGTCGGGCCGGACTCCCGCACGTACGGCCGCGGTCAGGGCGGCCGCCTCACGCCGGATGCAGGCGGTGAAGAGGTCTTCCTTGGAGTTCAGGTACAGGTAGACCAACGGCTTGGACACGCCCGCCAGATCGGCGATCTCGTCCATCGAAGCGGCCCGGTACCCACGCTGCCCGAAGGTCCGCACGGCGGCGTCCAGCATCTGCTGTTCCCGCACGGCCCGCGGCATCCGCTTGCTCTTCACTCCACCCATACGGGCAAGAGTATGGTCTGCCGACGGCTCCACCAGGGTTGAGGTGCGGCTTCCTCTTGTTGTCCTGCGACTCGCGTTACGAAGTCTGGCCCCGGGCCCTCGTCACCTCGTCCACCGCATCGTCCTCCTGGCTGCGGTTGGCCTCCAGGTTGGACTTCACGCGGTCCACCTTCTGGACGATTTGGATCGAGGCACGGTCGCGCTCCTTGCGGAGGACGACGAAGCTGATGGGGGCCGAGAGCAGCAGGGCGAGCAGCACGATCCACATGCCGTTGGAGTCGCCGAGGCCGCGCGGGGCGATGCCGGAGTAGACGAGGCCCCAGACGACCACGAGGCAGCCCACGAAGATCCCCAGGCGCATCAGTGTGTAGCGGAGCATCTCAATCCACTCTTCCCGTTCCGTACGTTCCCAAAGGGCACCGTCCAGTGAAGCACGGGCGGGCGGTGATCTTGTAGGGGGGTGCTCGGTGCCTCGGGTCTTCTTGCGCCTCCCCCGGCTCCCGTCAGTCGACGCGGCCCAGTGACAGCAGCATCATTATGTCGTCCCGGTCCTCGCCCGGCGCCACCCGGATCGCGTCCGGTACGCGGCCGACCTCCTTGTAACCGCACGAGCCGTAGAACCGCTCGAGCCCCTCCCCGCCCCGGCAGGTGAGACGTATCGCCTCGATCCCCTCGAACCCGCGGGCGGCCTCCGCGGCGGCCGCGAGCAGGTCCCGCCCGTAGCCCTTGCCATGGTGCTTCGGGTGCACCATCACCGTGTAGAGCCACACCCAGTGCGTCATCAGCCGGTGCGTGTTGAAGGTGAAGAAGGCGGTCGCGGCGACGTCCCCGTCGTCGTCCCGGCCGATCAGCAGCCGGGCACGCCCCTCGGCCATCGCGACGAAGTGCTTCACGAGTTCCGGACGTATCGTCTCGCGCGAGACGGGCGGTACGAAGCCGACGGCGCCGCCCGCGTTGGACACGTCGACCCACAGGTCGACGACACCGTCACGCAGGGCGTGATCGACGGAGGGGTCGAGCTCGAAGGTAAGGGACATACGGGGAGGTTATCCATTACTTCGAGCGTGGCTCAAGGCCATTCCGAAGAACGGACACTCGCCGGGCGTGGGGCATGCCCCCTCACCCCCTTTAAGTGCACCCCCCTCAGGCCAACCCCTCAGGCCAACCGCTCAGTCCAACGCCCGTGCCGCCACCTTCAGGTCGGAGACGAACCCGCGGTAGACCGCGTCCCGGTCGTCCGCGCGCAGCACGGCGGACGGGTGGATGGTCGCGACGACTCGCTCCTTGTGCCCGTGGATCTCCGCCTCCAGCAGGGCCCCGCGCTGCTGGGTGACCCGGAACGACGAGCCGAGCAGCGCCTTGCCCGCGGTCGCTCCGAGCACCACGATCAGCTCGGGTTCGACGAGGTTCAGCTCGGCGGCGAGCCATGGGCCGCAGGCCGTCATCTCGCGCAGGCTGGGCGCCTTGTGGATGCGACGCTTGCCTGGTCCGGAGCGAGTGAACTTGAAGTGCTTGACGGCGTTCGTCACGTACGCCTGGGACGGGTCGATGCCCGCCTCCGCCAGGGCACGGTCGAGCAGGCGTCCCGCGGGGCCGACGAAGGGTTCACCCTGCCGGTCCTCCTGGTCGCCGGGCTGCTCCCCGACGAGCATGACTCGCGCGTCCGTGTCCCCCTTGCCGAACACGGTCTGGGTCGCCTCCCGGTGCAACGGGCATCCCCGGCATTCGGCAGCGGCCTTCCGTAGCGCGGTCAGTCCGCCGTGCGAGGGGAGGAACGGTTCAGCGGTGTACTCGTCCTCGGGCGCCGTGGTAGCCATGCCGGCCGGGTACCCGCCCGAGGCGGTGTGTCACCCACGACCGCGCGCGGCGCAGCACCCGCTTCCCTCGCCCCCGCCGCCCCTACCCGTCCCATCCCTGGGGGCTCCGCCCCCAGACCCCCGCCATCGGCCTGAACGGCCTCGTCCTCAAACGCCGGACGGGCTGGGTATCTCAGCCTCTCCGGCGCTTGAGGAGCGGGAGTGGGAGGGGCGCAGCCCCCTCACCAGTTGGAGGGGCGGGTGGGTGGGGGAAGCGAGCCTCAGACCCGCATCGGCTGAGGTGACTCCCGACGCCCCGTGTCCGGCCCCTCGTACTCGCGAATGATCTCGTACCGAGTGTTCCGCTCCACCGGCCGGAACCCGGCATCACGGATCAGGTCCAGCAAGTCCTCACGGGTCAGCTTGTTCGGCGTGCCGTAGTTGTCGGCGTCATGCGTGATCTTGTACTCGACGACCGAGCCGTCCATGTCGTCGGCGCCGTGCTGGAGCGCCAACTGCGCGGTCTGGACGCCGTGCATCACCCAGAAGACCTTGACGTGCGGCACGTTGTCGAACAGCAGCCTCGACACCGCGAAGGTCTTCAACGCCTCCGCACCCGTCGCCATCTGCGTACGCGCCTGAAGGCGGTTACGGACCTTGCCGTCCTTCACGTCCACGAAGTCGTGCTGGTAGCGCAGCGGGATGAAGACCTGGAAACCGCCGGTCTCGTCCTGGAGCTCACGGAGGCGCAGGACGTGGTCCACCCGGTGACGCGGCTCCTCGATGTGCCCGTACAGCATCGTGCACGGGGTCTTCAGACCCTTCTCGTGCGCCAGCCGGTGAATCCGCGACCAGTCCTCCCAGTGCGTCCGGTGGTCGACGATGTGCTGGCGGACCTCCCAGTCGAAGATCTCCGCACCACCACCGGTCAGGGACTCCAGGCCCGCCTCGATCAGCTCGTCCAGGATCTCCGACGCCGACAACCCCGAGATCGTCTCGAAGTGGTGGATCTCCGTGGCCGTGAAGGCCTTCAACGACACGTCTGGGAGCGCCTTCTTCAGCTCGCTCAGCGACCGCGGGTAGTACCGCCACGGCAGGTTCGGGTGCAGCCCGTTCACGATGTGCAGCTCGGTGAGGTTCTCGCCCTCCATCGCCTTGGCGAGGCGGACGGCCTCCTCGATGCGCATCGTGTACGCGTCCTTCTCGCCCGGCTTCCGCTGGAACGAGCAGTAGGCGCATGACGCGGTGCACACGTTCGTCATGTTGAGGTGACGGTTGACGTTGAAGTGGACGACGTCACCGTTCTTACGGGTGCGCACCTCGTGTGCGAGCCCGCCCAGCCAGGCCAGGTCGTCCGACTCGTACAGCGCGATGCCGTCCTCGCGGGTCAGCCGCTCACCGGCCCGGACCTTGTCCTCCAGCTCGCGCTTGAGCCCGACATCCATGCTGTTTCTACCTCTCCTCGTGACGAACCTTGTCAACCGTACGCCTACGTTCCTACGCCTCTTCGGGCAGCTCACCCACCCGGTTCTCCCACTTCGTGGAGAGGACGATCGTCGTGCGCGTACGGGAGACGCCCTTCGTCCCGGACAGTCGGCGGATCGTCTTCTCCAGTCCGTCCACGTCCGGCGCCCGCACCTTGAGCATGAAGGAGTCGTCACCGGCGATGAACCAGCAGTCCTCGATCTCGCCCAGGTCCTTCATCCGGCGCGCCACGTCCTCGTGGTCGGCCGCGTCGGAGAGCGAGATGCCGATGAGGGCGGTGACGCCGAGGCCGAGCGAGGCCGCGTCGACCGTCGCGCGGTAGCCGGTGATGACGCCGGCGGCCTCCAGGCGGTTGATGCGGTCGGTGACGCTGGGTCCCGACAGTCCGACGAGGCGTCCCAGCTCCGCGTATGAGGCCCGGCCGTTCTCCCTGAGGGCCTGGATGAGCTGCCTGTCCACCGCGTCCATGCGATCGATAGCCTTCCGCTGAAGAGTTCCTGAAGTGATGAGTGGGTACTGCTGCGTTGCTCGGATTACCGCTGTACTGACTACCGCTGTACTCAGATCGTGCGTGAGCCGCCGCCGAGTTCGCCCTCCCAGCGGCGGTAGAGCGAGTGCCCGACGCCCGCCGCGTCCAGCACCCGCCCGGCGACGAAGTCCACCAGGTCCTGGATGTGCGTGGCGCCCGCGTAGAACGCCGGGGAGGCCGGCAGTACGGTCGCGCCCGCGTCGTCCAGTGTCACCAGATGCCGCAGGGTCTGCCCGTTCAACGGGGTCTCGCGGACGGCGACGACCAGCTTGCGCCTCTCCTTGAGCGTGACGCTCGCGGCGCGCTGCAACAGGTCCTTCGAGAGGCCGAGCGCGACTCCGGCGACGCAGGCGGTGGAGGCGGGCACGATGAGCATGCCCTTCGAGGGGTACGAGCCCGAGGACGGCCCCGCCGCCAGGTCCCCCGCGCTCCAGTGACGTACGTCGTCGACGTCCACCTCGAACGTGCCGGGTTTCCCGTCCGCCCCCCGCGCCAGCCAGCCCCGCAGGTCCTCCTGCCAGTGCGCGTCCCGGAAACTGATCCCGGTCTCGTCGAGCAGAGTGAGCCGTGAGGCACGGGAGATGACGAGGTCGACGCTCTCCCCGGCTTGCAGGAGCGCGCGCAGCACGGCAGCGGCATACGGTGTGCCGGACGCGCCGGACACCCCTACGATCCAAGGCGTACGCGCCGTCTCTCCTGGCTTGGCTGGGTTCACGACACCGAGCCTATCCGGCGCCGTGGGGTGGGAACCGGACGAGGGGGCGCAGCCGTTCCACGGAGTGGACGAGCAGTGGGGGTTGCCATGTCACGTACCGGGCTGGAATGGACGCGCGGAGATCGCGCGAAGACCGCCGCCAAGCTGATGGTGGGCTGGGTGGGACTGCTGTGGCTGCTCGAAGTGGTCGACGTGGTCAGCGGCCATGAGCTGGACGGCCTCGGCATCATGCCGCGCACGCCCTCCGAGCTGGTCGACGTCGTGCCCGCCTCCTTCATCCACTTCGGCTTCGCGCACGTGGCCGCCAACACCGTGCCCCTGCTGGTCTTCGGCTTTCTCGCGGCCCTCGGCGGGCTGCGCCGCTTCGCCGCCGTCTGCGCGCTGATCATCGTCGCCGACGGCCTGGGCGTCTGGCTCGTGGCGCCGTCGGGCACGAACACGGCGGGTGCCTCCGGCCTGATCTTCGGCCTCTTCGGCTTCCTGCTGGTCAGCGGCTTCGTCGAGCGCCGGCCGATCGGCGTCGTCGTCGGCCTGCTGGTCGGCGCGGTATGGGGCAGCTCGATCCTCGTGGGCCTCGCGCCCACACAGACCGGCGTCAGCTGGCAGGGTCACCTGATCGGTCTGGTGGCGGGCGTGGCGGCGGCGTTCCTGTTCCGCCGCCGGGCGACCACCCCGCCCGAGCTCATACGGTGAGCCCGCGCACCAGCAGATCCAGCAGCGCACACACGAACAGGGCGATCCCGATGAAGCCGTTGACGCTGAAGAAGGCGCGGTTGACGCGGGTCAGGTCGTGGGGCTTGACGATGGAGTGCTCGTAGAGGAAGGCGGCCGCGACGATCAGCAGGCCGAACCAGAAGAAGACTCCCGCGTCGGTGGCCAGCGCGTACCAGACGAAGAGGGCCGTGGTGAGCGCGTGGCAACCCCTCGCTCCCCAGATCGCGGCCGGGATGCCGAAGCGCGCCGGGACCGACATGACGCCGATCTCGCGGTCCGTCTTCACGTCCTGGCAGGCGTAGATCAGGTCGAAGCCGCCGATCCAGATGCCGACCGCGAGCCCCAGGATCACCGCGTCCCAGGACCACTCACCGGTGATCGCCAGCCAGCCGCCGACCGGCCCCATCGCCTGCGCGAGACCGAGGATCGCCTGCGGGAAGTTCGTGAACCGCTTGCCGTACGGGTAGACGACCATCGGGATCACGGCGATGGGTGCGAGGGCCAGGCACAGCGGGTTCAGGAGCGCGGCCGCGCCGAGGAAGAAGACCAGCGCGACCAGCGCACCCGTCCAGGCGTGCTTCACCGACATGGCACCGGTGACCAGCTCGCGGTGGGCCGTACGAGGGTTACGGGCGTCGATCTCGCGGTCGATGATCCGGTTCGCGGCCATGGCGAAGGTCCGCAGCCCGACCATCGCGACGGTGACGAGCAGCAGCCGTCCCCAGTGGATGTTCCCGTCCAGCTGGTACATCGCCGACAGCGCCGCGATGTACGCGAAGGGCAGCGCGAAGACGGAGTGTTCGATCATGACGAGGCGCAGGAACGCCTTGGTGCGCCCGGGCTGCGGAAGCGCCGCTGATGCGCTGCTCACGAGAGTCCGTACTCCTTCCAGCGTCGGTCGACCTTCGCCGCGGTCTCCGGGTCGGAGAGCACCATGTCGGGCCAGCCGCCGTCCCGCGTGTAGCCCTCCTCGGGCCACTTCTTCGTCGCGTCGATGCCCGCCTTGCCGCCCCAGAACTGCTGGTAGGAGGCGTGGTCGAGGTGGTCGACCGGGCCCTCGACGACGGTGAGGTCACGGGAGTAGTCCGTGTTGCCCAGCGCGCGCCACGCGACCTCGTGCAGGTCGTGGACGTCGCAGTCGGAGTCGACGACCACGATCAGCTTGGTCAGCGACATCATGTGGGCGCCCCAGACGGCGTGCATCACCTTCTGGGCGTGCTTCGGGTACTTCTTGTCGATCGCGACGATCGCGCAGTTGTGGAAGCCGCCCGCCTCGGGGAGGTGGTAGTCCACGATGTCCGGCACGATGATCTTCAGGAGCGGCAGGAAGAAGCGCTCGGTGGCCCGGCCCAGCGGCCCGTCCTCCGTCGGCGGGCGGCCGACCACGATCGACTGGAGCAGCGGACGCCTGCGCATCGTCACGCAGTCGATCGTCAGCGCCGGGAAGGGTTCCTGCGGCGTGTAGAAGCCGGTGTGATCGCCGAAGGGGCCTTCGGGGAGCATCTCGCCGGGCTCCAGCCACCCCTCCAGCACGACCTCGGCCTGCGCCGGCACCTGCAGCGGCACCGTCTTGCAGTCCACCATCTCGATCCGCTTGCCCTGGACGAACCCGGCGAAGAGGTACTCGTCGATGTCGCCGGGCAGCGGGGCCGTGGCCGCGTACGTCACCGAGGGCGGGCACCCGAAGGCGATCGCGACCGGCAGCCGCTCGCCCCGCCGTGCGGCCACCTGGTAGTGGTTGCGGCTGTCCTTGTGGATCTGCCAGTGCATGCCGATGGTGCGCTTGTCGTGGCGCTGGAGCCGGTAGAGCCCGAGATTGCGGATGCCGCTCTCCGGGTCCTTGGTGTGGGTGAGCCCCAGGTTGAAGAAGGAACCGCCGTCCTGCGGCCAGGTGAAGAGGGCGGGCAGCCGGTCCAGATCCACCTCGTCACCGTGAAGCACGACCTCGTGCACCGGCGCGTTGTCGGATTTGATCTTCTTCGGCGGTACGTGCGTCATCGCGCCGAGCTTCCCGAAGGCCTCGCGCACGCCGACGAACCCGTGCGGCAGCTCCGGCTTGAGCAGTCCGCCGATCTTCTCGCTGATCTCCTCGTACGACTTCAGGCCGAGCGCCTTGAGCAGGCGCCGGTCCGTTCCGAAGACGTTCATCGCGAGCGGCATCGCCGACCCGCGTACGTTCTCGAAGAGCAGGGCGGGGCCGCCCGTCTTCTGTACGCGGTCGACGATCTCCCCGACCTCCAGATGCGGGTCGACCTCGGCCTTGATGCGCTTGAGGTCGCCCTCGCGCTCCAGCGCACGGAGCAGGGAGCGAAGATCGTCGTAAGCCATGCGTTCCAGTATCGGCTACTCGCTACGCTGAACCTGTAACGGGGGCCGCTTCACGTGGCCCCGATCTCCACACGCAGGGGGACCGCCGCATGCTTCGGGTGCTGATGATCCTGGTGCCGTTGGCACTCAGCATCTATGCGTTCATCGACTGCATCACCACCGATGAGAAGGAGATCCGGTACATCCCCAAGCCCCTCTGGGCGATTCTCGTGCTGCTGTTCCCGCTCGTCGGCTCCATCTCCTGGCTGATCGTCGGCCGCGCGCGCACGCCGCGCGGTGCCTCCCCGTCCGGCCGCCGTGGCGGCTGGGTCGCGCCCGACGACAACCCCGAGTTCCTCAAGTCCCTCAAGGACGACGGCAAGGACGGCACCAAGGGCGACGATCCGACGGACGCCGCGAAGAACGACGACGCCCTCCTCAAGGACTGGGAGGACGACCTGCGCCGCCGCGAGGAGGAGCTGAAGCGGCGGGAGGGCGGGACCGGCGAGGGCCCCGACGACTCGGCACCGCCGAAGTCCTGACCGCGGCGGGCCTTTCTTCGCCCCGCCACATCGGCAAGCCCACCGGTTCGGGAGATGCCTAGGACCTAGGAGGGCGTTGGAGCGGCAGCGGGGAGTAGGCCCGCTGCCTTCACGGCCGTCCAGAAGTCCGGTGGGACGGGATGGTTGAAGAGATCCACGCTCCCGGCCACCTCGTCGGCCGAACGAGCGCCGACGACCACGCTCGCGACGGCGGGGTGCCCGAGAGGGAACTGCACGGCCGCCGCGAGAAGCGGCACGTCGAAGTCCGCGGACACCCGCCTCAACGCCCCGATACGCGCGGTCAGTTCGGCAGGGACCGACGCGTATCCGTGCGGAGCACCGGGCCGAGGATCGGCCAGCAGCCCCGACTGATAGACCCCCGCGGCCATGACGGCCACTCCCCGCTCGGCACACAGCGGCAGCAACTCGTCGAGTCCCGACTGATCGAGAAGGTTGTAACGCCCGGCCAGCAGCACACAGTCGGGACCGGGCGAAGCGGCTTCCTTCAGGAAACGGGCCGCCACAGGGGCGTGGTTGACGCCGAGCGAGACGGCACCGATCACACCCCTGGCCCGGAGTTCGGCCAGCGCGCGATACGCCTCTCCCACCGCCGCCCCGAAGTCCTCGTCGGGATCGTGCACATGAAGCACGTCGACACGGCCGAGCCCCAGCCGCCCCAGACTCTCCTCGACCGAACGCATCACCCCGGCGTACGAGTAGTCGAGCCGGGGCCCGACGCCCGCCGGGGGGTCTGCCCAGATGGGCTGGGTGTCGCGGCCTCCCGGTTCGATGAGCCGGCCGACCTTGGTGCACAGCACGTACGCGTCCCGCGGCCGCGACGCGAGAGCCGCGCCCGTACGGGTCTCCGAGCGCCCGTACCCGTACACGGGAGCCGTGTCGTAGAGCCGTATGCCCAGCTCCCAGGCGGTGTCGAGAGTGGCGGCCGCCTGTTCCTCCGGCACGGGCTCGAACAGGCCGCCCAGGGAAGCGAGTCCCAGCCCGAGACGGCTGACCGGAAGTCCCGTGCGGCCCAGCGGTGCGAGATCGTCGGCCCTCATCACCGGCCTCTTCCCACTCCGCCGCACGCCCACTCCGCGGCACGCCCTCGGGCTCCGTTCGGTCGGGTCTTCGACTTCCGGTCGGGATGCCCGGCTTGGCGACCCACCTGACCGCACCTTTACGAGATCCGCAGCAGCAGCTTCCCCGTGCTCGTCCGTCCGCCCATCAGCCGGTGCGCCTCCGACGCCTCCTCCAGCGGGAACTCCGCGGTCACCGGCAGCGACACGACCCCGTCGGCCACGGTCGCGAACGCCTTCGCCGTCAGCTCGCGCAGAGCATCCGGCGCGGTCTGGGCCAGGGTGAGGATGGAGAACCCGGCGACGGACAGGCCGGTGGGGTACAGCTCCGGCTGGCCGACCCTCCACGGCTCGGCCGAGCTCGCGTTGCCGAAGGAGACCAGGCGGCCGAAGACGGCCAGGGAGGCGAGGGAGGCCTTGAGGGTCTCGCCGCCGACCGGGTCGAGGGCCAGGTCGACGCCCCGGCCGGCCGTCGCGGCACGGACCTCGTCCACGAAGGAGCCGGCGGAGGAGCCAGCGGAGGAGCTGACGGAGGAACCGGCGGAGGAGGCTACGAAGATGTCGTCGTAGCCGTGGTCAAGGGCGTGCTTGGCCTTCGCGGCGCCGGACACGACCCCGAAGACACCTCCGGCTCCCGCCGCCTTCGCCAGCTGCCCCACCACCGTGCCGACTCCGCCCGCCGCGCCCTGCACGAGCACCGTCTCGCCGGGCTGCAGCCGTCCCACCGCGTGGACGAGGGCGTAGGCGGTCGGTACGACCGTCGGGAGCGTGGCGGCGGTGCGCAGATCCACGCCGGACGGCACGGGGAAGACTGTCGCCGCATCCGCCACGACCACCTCCGCGTACGCCCCGCCGTCCGTGAGGGCCGCCACCTCCTGGCCCACATCCACGCCGGAGACGCCCTCCCCGAGCGCCCGCACCCGGCCCGAGATCTCAAGCCCGGGGGTGAAGGGGAGGGACGGCACCCGGTAGCCCTCGCCCCGCGCCTTGAGGTCGGCGAAGTTCACCCCGGTGTACGCCACGTCGACGCTCACCTGACCGGGACCCGGCTCGGGCACCTCCGCCTCCACCGTCCTGAGGACCTCGGGACCGCCGTACTCCTGGACCTGAACCGCGCGCATGCCGCACTCCTTGCTCGACTGCTCCGAGTTTCATACTGTTCAATGAAAAGCGAACACTCCGGAGTGTATGGTTTTCATCGAACACTCGGCAAGTGCCTGGGAGGCGGACATGGCGGAGCGCACCACCACCGGTCACCGGGCGGCCCCCGAGCACACCCACCCCGACGACGTCCCGGTCCTGGCCGCCCTCGCCGCCCTCGCGGACCCCGTACGCATCGCGCTCGTACGGGAGCTGGCGGGCTCCCCCGTCTGGACGCGCAGCTGCGGCAGCTTCGACGTGCCGGTCGGCAAGGCGGCCCTCAGTCACCACTTCTCGGTCCTGCGCGGCGCGGGCCTCGTCGAGCAGCGCGACGAGGGCCCCAGGCGCGTCAACCGACTCCGCCGCGAGGAGTTCGACGCCCGCTTCCCGGGACTGCTCGCGCTGGTCCTGCGCGAGGAGTGACCGGGCGTTCCCGAGGGCGCTCCCGGTGCGGGCCGCCAAGACGGCCCGCTACATCAAGTAACGGGCTGCGGAGGAGCGGACGCCGTGCTCCTGCCGCAGATGCCGTCTCAACAGCACGTTGGTGTCGGTCTCCGCACTGCCGTTGAACCAGGCGCGGGCGTCGTCCCGGCGTATGGCGAGTTCCGTACACGTAGGGCAACCGGGGACAGGCGAGGGCGGGCGACTCAGGTCCCCTCCCTGTTCCTGTTCCTGCCCCCCTTCCCTTTCCTCTCCCTCCTCCCTTTCCGTCTCCTGACGTACCGTCACAGTGTCTGTCCCGAACGCTTGTTGGCCGCCTTCAGTGCGGCGGCCAGTCTTTCGTCGGCCGTGGCCGGGCGGATCCGCTCCGGGTCCGCCTGCCACTCCCGGCCACCTCCGATGGGGCGCAGCATCGCGTACGGGCCTGTCGTGTCCCGGTACTCGCCGACCCGTTGCGTCACCGGGTCGTAGACGAGGGCCCCCGGTTCCGGTGCTGTTTGTGCTTCCACTGACGCTCCGTACGTTGGGTCATTACTCTGGGTGCATCAAGCGTTGCTCAACGGAACGGCCCGTTTCAACGCATGGCGCGTGCCACTGGCGCACTGTCACGGAGGGGACGGACCCTGTGAGTCGACGCAATGCCGAAGGGGGTTCGGCGGCCACGACCGCCGCCGTGTTCGGGGAGGTCCTGAAGCACTTCCGCGAGGCGGCCGACCTCACACAGGAGGGCCTGGCCCGCAAGATCCCGTGCGACCGCTCGCACGTGGCCCGCGTGGAGGCGGGTACGCGGGTTCCGCAGGACACCTTCGCCAAGTCGTGCGACGAACTGCTGGGTACGGGTGGGGTGTTGGTGCGGTTGTGGGGCCGGATTGACTGGTATCCGCAGGTGGAGCATCCGGACTGGTTCCGGCGACGGGCCGAGATGGATGCGGTGGCGGTGGCCTTGCGCGAGTATCAGGAACGGGTCGTCCCCGGGCTGTTGCAGACGGAGGACTACGCGCGGGCGCTGTTCGACCGCCGACTCAGGAACCCCGAAGAGGTGGAGGAGCGGGTCCGGGCCCGGCTGAGCCGACAGCAACGCTTCCTGGACCCCGACGGCCCGTTCTACGCCGTCGTTCTGGACGAGAGTTGTCTGCGCAACGCGGTGGGAAGCCCGACTGTCATGCGCGACCAGTGTGCGCACCTGCTGCGCGTCGCGCGGCACCCCAACATCCACCTCCAGGTCACTCCGGCCGACCTCTTCGGACTCGACCGTCCCAGCGGCTCCATTTCGTTGATCACGTTGCCGGACGGGCACCAATGGGTCTACTCGGAAGCGCTGGACCGTGGCCTTTTCAACGACGATCCGGCCGTCTACGCGCGGCACAGCCGTACCTATGATGTGCTCAGGGCGGACGCTCCGTCAGCCCGCGAATCCGCCGCTCTGATCAGCGACGCGATGGAGGGGTACGAGCATCATGGACAAGTACGAGCTGAGCGCGGCGACTTGGACCAAGAGCAGCTACAGCGACGCCAACGGCGGCAACTGCATCGAAATCGCCCCCGGTATCCCCGGCGTCGTCCCCGTCCGTGACAGCAAGAAGCCTGACGGACCCGCCCTGGTCTTCGAGCGGAGCGCCTGGGTGGTGTTCGTGTCGGACGTACGGTCGCGCTGAACCCCTGTGGTGGGGCTAGCTGCACCACAGGTTCGGGAGGTCGCTTCATGGTGGCGGCAAGCGGGCGGCGGCATGGTTGAACCCAGAAGGTCCCAGAGGTTCACGGCCTCTCCGTCCGGAAGGAAACCGTCATGAACATTCCCACGGCCGACCTGACCAATGTCATCGCGACGCCGGAGAGCGAGCTCGCCCCGCTGCTCGCCGCCTGGGACCTCGCCCACCCCGCCGTCGCCGACGACCCCGAGTGGCGGCACCTGCTGGACGAGATCGCCCACCCGCGCACCACCGAGGCGTTCTACCGCCTGGCTGCGGCCGCCGGGAACTGAGCACGCAGCACCGCGTACAGCCCCGCGCTCACCACGAAGCCCACCAGACACGTGATGTCCCCGAAGGACGGCCACTGCTCGGGCACCCACCCCACGTACTTCTCCTGGTTGGAGAAGAACGGGACCGACACCGCGATGCCGGTCAACAGGGCGGCGATCCCCGGCCAGTTGGTGAAGGCGCGGTCACCGAGACGCGGCGACAGCTCCTCGACGGGCGTACGCGACCGGGCCCACCGCTCGACCAGCACCACCCCCAGCCACGGCCCCACCCAGTACGCGATGACCAGCAGGAACGCCTCGTACGCATGCCCCGCGTCGGCCAGTGAAGCCCACGCGGCGGCCGTACCCGCCAGCCCGGACAGCACGACGAGCGCGCTGCGGCCGAGCCAGGGCGGCAGCCGCAGGCCGAGCGACGTGATGGACATGGCGGAGGAGTAGACGTTGATGGCGTTGGCCGAGACCGCGCCCAGGATGATGGCGAGCAGGACCAAGTCGCTCAGCCAGCCCGGCAGATGGCCCGTGAAGGCGGCCGTCGGGGTCGCGCCCTCCGGCGCCACGATCGTCGCCGAGGCCGCGCCGATGACGGCCACGACGGCGATGGAGACGAAGAGGCCCACAGCCGGGTAGAGGGCGGTGCGCAGGCGGGACGCCGTCGGCGGGAGGTAGCGCGAGTAGTCCGAGGCACCCGGGTTCCAGCCCGCCGTGTAACCCCAGGCCGCACTGAAGGCGAGCAGGAAGCCGCCGATGCCACCGCCCGCGCCCGGCGCCCCGAGATCGGCCTCGCGGAACGTCCACACACCGGCCAGCAGGAACACCACCGCCAGTACCGGGAACGCGTACCGCTCGAAGACGTGCACGAAGTTGTGCCCGATGAACCCGATGACGATCTCGCTCGCCACGACGATCAGGAGCGAGGGGAGTGGCCGGAGGCCGGTGAGGGTGTTGAGCGCGAACGCCGCACTCACGCTGTTCACGGCGAACCAACCCACGCCCGCCACCAGGGCGTTGACCCCGGACGGCAGCAGATTGCCCCGGTAGCCGAAGGCGAACCGTCCGATGGCCATCTGCGGCACCCCGAAGCGTGGCCCGTCGAGGGACAGCACCCCGTGCGTCACCGCACCCAGCGCCGTGCCGAGCAGCAGTGCCGCCGACGCCTGCCAGAAGTTGAGCCCGAAGAAGAGGACCGAGATGACGCCGATGTAGACCGTCGCGAACTCGATGTTCGGCGAGGCCCACGTCCACAGCAGCTGTCGCGGGGTGCCGTGCCGTTCGGCGAGGGGGATGGGCTCCGAACCCGCCGTCTCTACGGCGATCACCTTGTCGCCGTACTCGGGGGCCTGGGGCACGGGGGTACTGGCCGGAGCAGTCGTCATGCCCGGTAAGTGTCCGGCCCGCGCGCGCCCGGGCCCAGGGGCGCATTGTCCGCTTCGGGGGGCTCGTCGGCGTACACCTTGTACGCGGCATGGGTTGGGATGTTTCTCGCCCCGGCCGCCCCTACCCGTCCCATCCTCCTGGGGCTCCGCCCCAGACCCCGCTCCTCAAACGCCGGAGAGGCTGAGAACCCGGTGACGAACCCGGTTGACGCTCCGCGGCCCGCGCGATTCCCTGCCGCTATGACTGATCTTCGTATCGAGCGGGTCGGCGCGGACGACTCCGCGCCCAAGTCCTTGCTCAAGGACTGGCAGCACGTGCACAACGTGATCGTTCCGCCCGCCGCCATGCCCATCGACGAGGTGCGGGAGCGGGCCGGGCGGAACCACCTGGAGGTCGCGTATCTCGGTGACCTGCTGGTGGGGTGTACGACGGTGCGGCCGCCCACGGACGACGACACGGCGACGGCCACGGTGATCGCCCGGGTGCTCCCGGCCCATCGTCGGCAGGGGTTCGGCGAGCAGCTCTACGTACGAGGGCTGGCGCTGGCGCGCGAGATCGGGGCCAGGACGATCGAGACCGTCGTGCTGGCCGCCAACACCGAGGGGCTGCGGTTCGCGGAGGCGCATGGGTTCGTGGAGTTCGACCGGTATGTGCTGCCGGGCGAGAGTGCGCTGTGGATCGATCTGCGGCTGGCCTGAGACGCGCCCTCTCCCGCCTGTCGTATAGGACAGGAGTTGGCCTAGACGGCTCCTACTGTCGTCATCCGAGGTGTCCGACACCAGGGAGCACACGATGAGTTACGTCAACCGCATTCAGCCGGACGGTACGCCAACCTGGATCGACCTCCGGGTACCGGACCGCGAGCGCGCGCTGGAGTTCTACGGCGCGCTCTTCGGCTGGGAATACGACAAGGAGGCCGCGGAGACCGGCCTCGGCACGGTGTGCCTGCTGCGCGGCCGGCCCGTCGCGGCCATCGCGCAGGCCCCGGCCGCCACGGGCGCCGGCTGGACCATGTACTTCGCCACCGCGGACTGCGACGGCACCGCCAAGCGCATCACGGACGCGGGCGGTTCCCTGCTCAAGGCACCGACCGACGTCGGGGAGCAGGGCCGCACGGCCATCGCCGAGGACCCGGTCGGCGCCCGCTTCGGCCTCTGGGAGGGTCGGGCGCACCTCGGCTGCGAGGTCGTGAACGAGCCCGGGTCGCTCGTACGGAACGACCTGGTCACCGCGGACCCCGAACCCGCCCGGGCCTTCTACACCGCCGTGTTCGACTACACCCTGGACCTCAACGAGACCCTCCCGGACTTTGACTTCACCTTCCTGCGCCGCCCGGACGGCCACGAGATCGGTGGCATCTTCGGCTTCCCGAACGCTCCCAGGTCCGTCTGGGCGACCACGTTCGAGGTGGCCGACACGGACGCGGTGGTGCGGCACGCCATCGCGGCGGGCGCCACGGCCGACGCCCCGGAGGACAGCCCCTACGGCCGGATCGCCACGATCACCGACCCCTTCGGTGTGGAGTTCTCCGTCATCACGAGGGCCGCGTCCTAGCCTGCGCCCGCGACTTTCGTCTCAGGCCACCGTCCGCAGGTGGCCCGCGCCCGCCGTGCCCATCCCCCGTACCACCCGGTGCGCGCAGGTCGCCGCCAGCAACTCCCCGAGCAGATCGGGGTCGTCGATCTCCAGGCCGAGCAGGGACTCGATGCGTTCGAGGCGCTGGTAGAGGGACTGGCGGCCGATGTGGAGGAGGGAGGCCGTGCGGGTCGGCGAGCAGCCGTGGCGGAGGTGCGTCTCCAGGGTGCGGACCAGGTCGGAGGGGTGGGCCGCCTCCCAGGAGAGGAGCGGGCCGAGGGTGTGCTGGACGAGGCGGGAGAGCCGGTCGCGGTTCGCGTCCACTCCGCCTCGCGTCAGCTCGCGCTCCAGGGCGAGGGCTCGGGACGACGTCACCAAGGGGCCCTCGGCGTGGCACGGCGAGGCCTGCGGGACCGTGAGGGCCAGTTCCAGGGTCGTACGGGCCGTGCGCAGCGTGTCGCTCCAGCGGAGCCAGCCCGCGCTCGCCGGGACGGTGTGGCCGACGGCGACGGTGAGGGACGGGTCCGCGGTGGTGCGGAATGCCTCCTGCAGGGCGCGTACGGGATCCCGCGCGCCCGTTTCCGGCAGGGCCAGCAGCGCGAGTACGTCTCCGGGAAAGCCGGCCCGCAGGACGCCGGTCCCGCCCACCGCCCGTGCCGCACGGTCGACCGCGGCCGCCGCCGTGTGCTGCGGACCGTGGACCGAGACGCCGACCAGCCGCGCACCGGGCCCCGGTCGGAAGCCCGCCAGCGCGGCCCGCGCCTCCACCTCCGGCTGGTTGAGGGCCTGGCCGTCGGCGAGGTCGGCGAGCAGGGCGGCGGTGTGGTCGGCGCCCCAGGGGCGTACCGCACGCCCCGACAGACCCCGGGCGACGATCGCGCGGTTGGCCGCCTCCGTGATGCGTACGAAGGGGACGACCCGGCCCAGCGCGACCAGCGGGAGGCCCAGGCGGCGGGCCTCGTCGGTGACCTCGTCCGGCATACGCGGCAGGGAGCGGCCCACCTCGACCGCGAGGGCGGCGGCGCCGCGCGCGGCCAGTTCGCGGACGTACCGGCGGCGGTCCGCGGCGTCCGCGTCCGCGAGGCCGAAGCCGTTCGTGAGCAGGAGTTCGCCGCCGTCGAGGAAGTTCGCGCCCTCGTAGACCTCACTGGAGTGCACCCAGCGGACCGGGCGGTCGAGGGCGTCCTCGCCCGCGAGCAGGGTGGGCGCGGCGGAGCGGACGGAGTCGAGGGCCAGGATCTCGCGGAGGGTGAGTGCGGGCATACGCGCCTCCCGGCGGGTCGGACCGACAGTTCGTCCGGCTGTGGGCTGTCGGAAGAGTACTTTCCGCACGTTGCCCCGGTGTTTCGGCCACAGCAGAGTGGGAGCCATGAACAGCGGCATGGAGAACGTCGATCGGCCAGTCGCCGTCGACAAGGCATTCGCCGTCGACAGGGCAGTCGCCATCGATCGGGCACAGGCACGCGCGTGGCTCGCGACGGCCGTCGAGGAGGCCCGGGCCGGTCTCGCCGAGGGCGGCATCCCCATCGGCGCCGCGCTGTACGGGGCGGACGGCACACTCCTCGGGCGCGGGCACAACCGCCGTGTCCAGGACGACGACCCGTCCATGCACGCGGAGACGGCCGCCTTCCGGAACGCGGGACGGCAGCGTTCGTACCGCGGTACGACGATGGTGACCACGCTCTCGCCGTGCTGGTACTGCAGCGGCCTGGTCAGGCAGTTCGGCATCTCGCGCGTCGTGATCGGCGAGGCGGAGACCTTCCACGGCGGGCACGACTGGCTGGCGGAGCACGGCGTACGGATCGTGCTCCTCGACGACCCCGAGTGCGTGTCCCTCATGCGCGACTTCATCAAGAACAACCCGGCACTGTGGAATGAGGACATCGGTGAGTGACGCCCGGACCCCCGCCCCCGCCCCCCGCATCCCGACCGTCGACCTGGGGCCCTGGCTCTCCGGCGACCCCGCGGCCCGCAAGGAGATCGCGCGTACGGTCGACGAGGCCTTGCAGACCGCCGGGTTCCTGCTCGTGACGGGGCACGGCGTGGACCCGGACCTGCGCTCCGGCATCCGCGAGGCCGCCCGTGCCTTCTTCCGGCTGCCCGCCGAGGTGAAGCAGCCGTACTCCGCCCGGGTCGGCGGCCGCGGCTGGCTCGGCCCGGGCGCCGAGGCCAACGGCTACTCGGAGGGTACTCAGACCCCGCCCGACCTCAAGGAATCGCTGACCTTCGCGACGCACGAGCCCTTCGAGGACCCGGACACGAACGCGGAGTGGTACGCGCCGAACATCTGGCCGGCGGAGGCTCCCGAGCTCCGGAAGCTGTGCGAGGAGTACCTCGCGCGGATGGCCGACCTGGAGAACCACCTGCTCGCCCTGCTCGGCGAGGCGCTTGGCCTGGAGCCGGACTTCTTCACCCGGCACATGGCCCACCCGACCTACGGCTTCAACATCAACTGGTACCCGGGTACGGAGATCATCGGCGAGCCCCAGGAGGGCCAGTTCCGCATCGGCCCGCACACCGACTTCGGCACGGTCACGATTCTCGACCGGCAGGCGGGCAAGGGCGGTCTGCAGGTCTACACGGACGAGGGCGGCTGGGAGGACGCGCCCTTCGAGCCGGGGGCGTTCACCATCAACATCGGGGATCTGATGGCCCGTTGGACTGGCGACCGCTGGCGTTCGGGCCGCCACCGCGTCCTGCCCCCGCCCGCCGACGCACCCGCCGAGGAGCTGCTGTCCCTCGTCTACTTCGGCGAGTGCACTCCGGGGACGCTGGTCGAGTCGGTCCCGGCACCGGTGGGGCGGGTGGCGTACGAGCCCGTGGACTCACACGAGTACCTGCGGGAGAAGCTGGACTCGATCACGGTGAGCTGAGGACCACCGTCAGCGGGTGCAGCCGGTGCCGCCGCTCAGGACCCGCTCTCGGCGTAGGACTCGCGCAGTTCCAGGAAGCGGTCGGGGGTCCAGGACTTCCAGGCCGTCGGGCGGCCGGACAGCGCCGCGGCGAGGTACTCGAGGTGCATGTGCCAGGCGGCGAGGCAGTCCAGGCGCAGTGCGTCGTCGCCGTCGAACTCGTTGGTGAAGCGGAGGATCGTGCCGAGCTCGACCCAGGGCTCCAGGTGGAAACGGATCCGTCCGTGGAAGTCCTCCGTCGTGTACTCGGCGACGCGCTCGACGTCCCACGCGGTGATCCGGCCGGCCGTGACCACCCCGTCGGCGTTCAGCCAGCGCAGCGCCACCGCTCCGCCGAGCCGCGGCTCGAACGGGTCGGCGGCGGCGAGCCACTGCCGCAGCCCCTCGGGGTGGGCCACCGCCGGCCAGACGTTCTCCACAGGGTGTGGAAGGCGGAGTACGAAGTGCAGGATGTGCCTGTCTCCCCGCGTCTCACTGGTGCCTCGCTCGATCACTTCGGCCATGACACCAGCCTGGCCCGCCGACGCGCGGGCCGCACCCCTGACCGCTCCCGGCCCTGACCGCTCCCGATCCCTTACGGCTCCTGCCCCGCCCTGTCGACGACAGCCCGCTCGGTGATGGCCCTGGACGTGACGACGGTGCCGGGTTCGATCGGGGGGCACTTCCCGTTCCCGTCGCGCCGGGCGGAGCCCTGCGGCTCGGTCCACACCCGCCGCTCGCCCAAGTACTCCAAGGTCTTCTCGTCGAAGATCCACTCGGTGCGTTCGCGGCCCTCCGCGGGGGTGCGCCCGACCGCCACGCCACCCCGGCCCAGGGCATCGCGTACGTCCTGGACCACGGTCACTCCCGGGAGCTTCGCGACGGCCCGGTAGAGCGCGGCGGCCACGTCCGGCGGCACGAGGTTGTCGCCGAGGATCTCGCCCGCGGTCGCGAAGGCGCTGTCGTGGGTCCGGCTGAGGGGGTTGCGGCCCTGGTGCAGCCAGTCGTACAGGGCGTCGGGGTCCGTGGGCAGCGCCTCCAGCTCGCGGTGGTTCGACGGGGCCTTGCCGCCCGCCCATGCCTTGGGATGCTCCTTCTCCTCGAAGATCTTCTTCCCGTCCTTGTGGTACCGGTCCAGACCCCAACGCGAGCCGTCGACCGACCCCCAGTGCTCGGCGTCCGAGAGCGTCTTGCGCTGCACCACGCAGCGGTCGTCCATCAGGTTCGAGGCGTCCATGTAGTCGTCGGTGCTCTTGGTGTAGACGAACTGGTCGTCACGCAGGGGCGGGGGCTCGGGCCGCTTCTCGGCGGCCGTCGCGATCCGCTCCAGCAGCCGGATGTCGCTCTCGCCCCGTGAACCGGCGGCCTCTCCGGAGCCCTGCGAACCCGCGGCCTCCCCGGAACCGTCGCGGGCCACCGTGACGCCCAGGACGACGGCGCCCGACAGCAGCGCCGCCACCGCCGGCGCCACGAGGGCAGGGCGGCGCCACAGCTTTCGTACGACCGGATCCTCGGCCGACCCCCGTACGACCGGATCCTCGGCCGACCCCCGTACGACCGGATCCTCGGCCGACCCCCGCATGACGGGATCCTCGGCCGGCGTCCCTGCGACCGGATCCTTGGCCGGCGTCCCTGCGATCGGGTCCTCGGCCGAATCCTCGGCCGGATCCGTGGAGTTGTTCTCGCTCATCGCGTCCATCCCGTCGTCTCCCCTCGGGACACTGTGACGGGCCGGAGGCCGATTCAGTTCACTCCGCAGGGACGCCGGCCGGTCCTCAGGGATTCTGGCCGATCTTGTCGACGACGGCCCGGTCGATGGCCGCCCGGGCTTCCACGAGGTCGCCGACCACACGGGGATCGCACTTGTCCTTCGGGCCGACGATCCGGATCGTGGTCTCACCGAGGAAGGCGAAGGTCTTCTCGCTGAAGACCAACTCGGTGCGGGTGCCCACCGCGTCGGGGCCGGCGAAGGGGTTCGACTCGTTCATGGCGACGGCGACTCCGTGCCGCCCCGCCGCATCCTCCGCCACGCCCTTGACGACGGTCAGCCCCGGAATCATCGCGGCGGCCCGGTAGAGCGCGGCGGCGGTCCTCGGCGGCAGGAGCTGCGAGGTGAGCAGGCGGACGACCTTCCCGTACGCCTTCACGTCGTCGGCCCGCTTCCCGGACGGCTTGTCCCCCTTCTTCTGCAGGTCGTAGAGCCAGCGATACATCTCCACCGGGTCCGTGGGCAGCTCCTCCACCTGCCGGAAGTAGTTGGGCATGTCCTTGCCGGGCAGCGGACGGGCGATCGGCCGGTCGATGTTCTTGCCGCCGGGGCCGTCGTCCCGCGAGAGCCCCTCGTGCTGTCCGTCGACGGACTCCCAGAACTCGCGCATACCCCACTCGTGGCCCTCGGTCGTCGTGGCACAGCCCTTGGGCACCTTCATCATCATCTTGGGGTTCTCCTTCCAGTGGTAGCTCACCCGTTTCACGTAGACGAACTGGTCGTCCCCGACCTCCGGGAACGGCTGCTTCTCCGCCGCCTTCGCGATCTGCTCCAGCAGCTCGGCGGCGCCCTCGGAGCCTTTTCCCTGCGACGCCGTCGGAACGTCCGGCCCCTGCCCGGGGCCGGTGGCGGCGTCGCGGGTCACACTGACCCCCACGACGACGGCGATCGTCAGGGCGGCGGCCGTCACGGGGGCGACGACGGCGGGCCGGCGCCAGAAGGTCCGTACCGGCCGGACCTCCGCACCGTTCCCGCGGTCCGCGGAGCCGGTCTCGTGGATCTGGGTCTCACTGATCTCGCGCATCAGGTACTCCCTCAGGACACGCTGACGGCCCGGTGGGAGATCCCGGTCGCGGGAAGACGGGATGTCGTTCACTGGTTCCCCTCCTGGGTGGGCCGGGCCACGGGGGTGCGGCCGTCTTTCATCTGTCCGCGCCCGGCGGCGAGTTCCGCGGCGAGCTTCGTACGCGCCCGGGAGAGCCGGGAGCGCACGGTGCCGACCGGGATGCCGAGCGCCTCGGCAGCGGCGCCGTAGTCGAGACCGCCCCAGACGCAGAGCGCGAGCACCTCGCGCTCGGGTCGGCGTAGCCGCTCGAGGGCCACGCCCACGGCTCTCAGATACGCCAAGTCGTCGATGCGTCCGGCGACTTCCTCGGCGAAGTCGCGGACGAAGTCGGCGGGCGGCAGCCGCGCGACGGCCGCCGCGTGGCGCCGGGCGGCCCGGCGCGTGTTGCGGGCCACGTTCGTGGCGATACCGAGCAGCCACGGCCGCGGCGAACCACCGTCCGCGTCCAGCCGCTCCCGCAGCCGCCACGCCTCCAGGAACGTCAGCGACACGATGTCCTCGGCCGCCGACCATTCCCCCGTGAGCCGGTAGGCGTGGTTGTAGACGGAGCGTGCGTAGGTGTCGAAGAGCGCGCCGAACGCGTCCGCGTCCCCGGCCCGTATTCGGGCGCGCATGTCCCGCTGACCCGGGCGGTCCCCCTGATTCGTCTCCACGCCCCCCACCTGTCCGTACGACGAAGGCCGGTTCCCATGACGTGCGTCACATGGAACCGGCCCCGGGTCGTACGAGGATGGCAGGCGAAGTCGTACGAGGGTGGCGGGCGAAGGTGTCAGACGCCCGCGTAGGAGTGCCTGCCGCTGACGAAGATGTTCACCCCGTAGTAGTTGAACAGCCAGCAGGCGAAGGCGGCGAGCGCGATGTACGCGGCCTTGCGGCCCTTCCAGCCGGCCGTGGCCCTGGCGTGCAGATAGCAGGCGTAGGCGACCCAGGTGATGAAGGACCAGGTCTCCTTGGGGTCCCAGCCCCAGTAGCGGCCCCACGCGTCGCCGGCCCAGATGGCGCCCGCGATGATCGTGAACGTCCACAGCGGGAACACGGCGGCGTTCACGCGGTACGAGAACTTGTCGAGGGACGACGAGGCGGGCAGCCGCTCCAGGACTGAGGTGGCGAAACGGCCGGGCTTGCCGCCGGTCGCCAGCTTGTTCTCGTACGAGTCCTTGAAGAGGTACAGGATCGTGCCGACCGCGCCCACGTAGAAGACCGCGCCGCAGAAGATCGCCGTGGAGACGTGGATGTAGAGCCAGTACGAGTGGAGGGCGGGCACGAGCTGGTCGCTGGCGGTGTACAGGACCGTGACGGCGAGACCGAGGTCGAGGAGGACCGTGGTCACCAGGAAGAGGCCCATCCAGCGGACGTTCTTCTTCATCGCCAGGAGCGCGAGGTACACACCGACGGCGACGGTGGAGAAGGTGATGTTGAACTCGTACATGTTGCCCCACGGCGCCCGCTGCACCGACAGGGCGCGGGTGAGCACGCCGCCGAACGCGATGAGGAAGGCGAGCACGGTGAGGGACACGGCGATACGGCCGTAGAGGTCCCCCTGCTCGTCCCCGCCGTGCGCGCCGGGCCCGTCCGGCACGTCCCGCGCGCCCGCGGCGGCCCGCGTGACGACCTTGGGCCGCTCCAGCACGGCGGTGCCGCCCGCCTTCTTCACGGTGACCGCGGGCGCCGCCGCCTTCTTGCCGTCCTTGGCGTCCTTGGCGGTGGTGAGCGCGGCGGCCGTGCGGCTCACCTTGCTGCGGCTGCCGAAGGTCCATTCGGCGATGTACGCGAAGAAGGCCAGCGTGTAGACGGCCATCGCGGAGTAGATCAGCGTGTTGCTGAGGTTCGCGAGGTTTTCGTTGGTCGCGGCGGCGAGGTCGGTTGCGGCGGCGAGAGTCACTTCGTCTCAGCCCCTTCGGCGGCAGGTACGGCGGGGGGTTCGGGGGTCGGGGTCTCTGCGTCTGCGTCCGGCTCCGACTTGGCATCGGCGTCGGGGGGTGTGGCGTCCGGGGGTGTGGCATCGGCGTCGGGCACGCCCGGAGCCAGGTCGTACAGATGCTCGGCCAGGGCGCCCAGTTCCTCCGGGACCTTCGCGGACTCGCTGCGGCCGAGGCCCGCCATCTCGACGACGGTGACGCCGTCCGCTCCGGTGGTGGCGCGCACCCACACGCGGCGGCGCTGGATGAAGAGGGAGGCGGCGAGACCGAAGATGGCGGTGAAGGCTCCGGCGAGGGCCCAGCCGGAGCCGGGCTGCTCGGTGACCTGGAAGTTCGCCCACTCCTTGATCCCCTTCTCGAAGGTGATCGAGCCGGCGCCGCCCGGGAGCTGCATGGTCTCGCCGGGCTTCAGGTTCTCCCTGAGCTGCTTGCCCTTGGAGTCCTTGAACTCCTTCATGTTCTTCTTCTC
Source organism: Streptomyces albicerus (assembly GCF_008905045.1). GTDB lineage: Bacteria > Actinomycetota > Actinomycetes > Streptomycetales > Streptomycetaceae > Streptomyces > Streptomyces albicerus. Next base: position 35,437 of record NZ_VWMY01000025.1, on the reverse strand, counting down.
GAGCTGGTACACGCTCTGCGGGAGGCCCGCGTCGACGCCGAGGTCGCCGTGGTACGCCTCCAGGTTCAGCACCGGGTTCAGCAGCGACGGGAACTGCGAGACCACCGCGGTGCCCTCCCCGCCGTACGCCGGCAGGAAGAAGGCCTGGAAGCCGAGCTGCTCCCGCTCCCCCTTGGCGTTGCGGTAGCCGTCCATGACCTTGATCGCGCCGGTGGAGGTGGAGTTGGCGTCGAGCGGCAACAGCGGTACGGCCTGGCGGTAGACGACATCGCCCTTCCCGTCGCGGACGGTGATGACGGGCGCGTACCCGTGGGCGGTGAGGTAGACCTTCGAGTCGCCGATCTCCAGCGGCTCGTTGACCTTGATGGTCTTCTTCTTCTCCTCGCCGTCGGCGCCCTCGCTGTAGTCGACGGTCGCCTGGTAGGTGCGCGGGGTGCCCCGGTTGGGCCCCGTCGCCTCGTACGTGCCCTGGAAGTCGTCCAGGGTGAAGCTGAACGGCTCCAGGTTGTCCGTGCTGTAGAGATTCCCGGACTTGAAGTCGTCGTACTGCGTGAGCGTGTTGGCGAAGCCGTCGCCCTCGACGATCAGCTTGTTGCCCTCGGACTTGAAGAGCTGGCCCCAGGCGAAGGCGATCAGCATCACGATCAGCGCCATGTGGAAGGCGAGGTTGCCGACCTCCCGGAGGTAGCCCTTCTCGGCGGCGACGGCGTCCCCGGCGGCATGCGCACGGAAGCGCCGCTGCTTCAGCAGCTTCAGGGCCTCCTCGCGCACCTCCTCGGGCTGGGCCTCGGTCCGCCACGTCGTGTACGCGGGCAGCCGGGTCAGCCGCCGCGGCGCCCCGGGCGGCCGGCCGCGCAGCTGGCCCACGAACTGCCAGGTGCGGGGCACGATGCAGCCGATGAGCGAGATGAACAGCAGGATGTAGATCGCCGAGAACCACACCGAGCTGTAGACGTGGAAGAGGCCGAGCTTCTCGTAGATCGGACCGAGCGTGGTGTGCTGCGCCTGGAAGTCGGCGACCTTCGTCTCGTCGGTCCCGGACTGCGGGATCAACGACCCGGGGATCGCGCCGAGCGACAGCAGGAAGAGCAGGATCAGCGCGACCCGCATGGAGGTCAGCTGCCGCCAGAACCAGCGGGCCCAGCCGACGGCCTCGCGCCCGGCCCAGGCCAACCACCCCACGGCACCGGGCGTGCGCGCACCCCCGAAGGAGCCGGGCACCACGATCTCCCGTGGCGCGGTGGACAGTTGCGCCCCGGCCTCGCCGAGGTCGCCCGCGTCCCGCGCCATGCCGTTTTCGCCGTCGGCGTCCCGCGCCACATCGGCCTCGCCGTCGGCGTCCGGCGCCCCGGCCCCGCCGGTCCGCACGTCAGTGTCCCGTGTCGTGCTCATGGATCAGACCCCTACCGTGAAGCCGTCGGACCAGCCCTGCATCTCCTGCACGATGCTGTCCCACACGCCGGTCAGCAGAAGCACACCGGTCGCGATCATCATGCCGCCGCCGACGCGCATCACCCACACATAGTGGCGCTTGACCCAGCCGAAGGCACCGAGCGCCCTGCGGAAGGCGATGGCCGCGAGGACGAAGGGCACGCCCAGACCGAGGCAGTACGCGACCGTCAGTATGGCCCCGCGGCCCGCGCTCGCCTGGTCGAACGCGAGGGCCTGCACGGAGGCGAGCGTCGGTCCGATGCAGGGCGTCCAGCCGATCCCGAAGAGCGCGCCGAGGACGGGGGCGCCGGCGAGCCCGGCCACCGGCCGCTTGTGGAAGCGGAATTCGCGCTGGGTGAGCCAGGGCATCAGGCCGAGGAAGAAGACGCCCATGGCGATCATGAGCCCGCCGAGCACCTTGGAGAGGGTGCCCTGGTGTTCCTGCAGAGTGGAGCCGAAGTAGCCGAAGAGGGCGCCGCCGGAGACGAACACCGCGGTGAAGCCGAGTACGAAGAGCGAGGCTCCCGCGACCATCCGCCCCCGTCGCGCATCACCCAGGTCGGTTCCGCTGACTCCGGTGACGTACGACAGATAGCCGGGCACGAGCGGCAGTACGCACGGTGAGAAGAAGGAGACGAGCCCGCCGAGGATCGCGATCGGGATGGCGAGGACCAGGGCCCCGGTGAGGACGGTCTGGTTCTGGTCGGTGGCTGCGGCGAGGTCGACCGTGGTGGCGAGCTCGGCGGCGGATGCGGCGAGAAGGGACACGAGCGGTCACTTCTCCGCGAGAATCGGCTTGAGCATCTTGCGCAGGCTCGCCTCGCTGAGCGCCGAAAGCGAGCGGGACGCCACCTTCCCGTCCCGGTCGAGGACGAGCGTGGACGGAATCGTCTGCGGGTTGAGCGTGCCCTTCTTGAAGCGGAGCATCAGCTTGCCCGTCGGGTCGTACAGGCTGGGGTACGTGACCCCGTGCGCCTTCTCGAAGGCGATCGCCGGACTGGTGCTGGTGTCGCGGGTGTTGATGCCGACGAACTGCACGCCCTGGTCCTTGAGGTCCTCGGAGACCTTGACGAAGTTCTTCGCCTCCAGGCGGCACGGCCCGCACCAGGAGCCCCACACGTTCAGGACGACGATCTTGCCCTTGTAGTCGGCGACGTCGAGCTGCTTGCCGTCGATGGTCTTGCCGGACAGGTCGGGGGCCTGGACCCGGCTGCCCTTCTTCACGGTCGCGATGCCGTCGGAGCCGGTGACGAAGCCGGTGTCGCCCGCCCCTCCGGACTTGCCCCCGGAACCGCACGCGGTCAGCAGCAGCGCCGCGACAGCAGCCCCACTGGTCAGCAGGACGGCGCGGCTACGGGTGCGGTTCGAGCGCAGGGGGGCATGGCTGGCGGCACTCATGTGAAAAGTTTCGCATGCCCGTTCTGAGGATCTTGCGCACCCCCCTCACGGAGGGAACCTCGCATTTCAGGCGGCCTTTCCGGAGCCCTTCGCGGAGTTCGTGGCGACCTCGCCGAGGAACCCGTTCCAGCCACCCGTCGGCTCCTCCCCGACGCCCAGCGACCGCAGCTTCTCCAGGACGGCCGGGTCCTGCGCGTCGAGCCAGTCCACGAACTGGCGGAACGACACCAGGCGTACGTCCTTCTTGCCGGCGATGTGCTTCAGCGCGCCCTCGACGGCGTCCATGTAGATGCCGCCGTTCCACTCCTCGAAGTGGTTGCCGATGAAGAAGGGGGCGCGATTTGTCTCGTATGCCCGCGTGAAGCCCGCTATGTACGCCTCGGTTGCCTGCTTGCGCCAGGCCGGGTAGTTGGCGGGCGGCGCCTGGGTCGAGTTGAGGGACTGGTTCGCCAGGATGTTGTAGTCCATCGAGAGGACCTCGAAGGTGTGGCCGGGGAAGGGGACCGCCTGGAGCGGCAGGTCCCAGAGGCCCTCGTTCTTCCGGGGCCAGACCTGGGTGCCGCCGGGCGAGGAGGCGTCATAGCGCCAGCCGAGCTCGCGGGCGGTGGGCAGCAGGTTGCTCTGGCCCTTCAGGCACGGGGTGCGGCCGCCGATGAGTTCCTTCTCGTAGTCGAAGGGCAGCGCGGGCACATCGGTCCAGCCCGTGTTCGTACGCCACTCCTTGACGAAGGCCTTCGCCTGGGCGATCTCGCTCTTCCACTGGGCGGGCGTCCAGTTCTCGACCGAGCCGGAGCCGGCGCAGAAGTGGCCGTTGAAGTGCGTGCCGATCTCGTGTCCGTCGAGCCAGGCCCGCCGGATGTTCTTCAGCGTCGACTTGATGTGTTCGTCCGTCAGATAACCGATGTCGGACGCGCCCGGCGCATTGTTCGGCGGAAGGTACTTGCGCTTCTTCGACTCGGGCAGCAGATAGAGCCCGGAGAGAAAGAACGTCATGTGCGCGTCGTGCTCTTCGGAGAGTTTCAGGAATCGCTCGAATAGGCCGTTGCCGACGTCTCCTGCGCCGTCCCAGGAGAAGACGACGAACTGCGGCGGGGTCTCGCCGGGTTCGAGTGGAACGGGCTTGCCGGGCTGGTTGGGCTGCTTGCCGGTGAAGGAGGTGGAGCCGTCACCGAGGGGGCGGGCGGGACGCTCGCCTCCCTTGTTGCCGCTGTTACCACCGTTTCCGGAACCTCCGGCATCGCCGAAGCCGTCTCCCAGTGCGGTACCGCAGCCCGTGAGTCCCACCGCGGCCGCGGCCCCGACTCCGAGCCCCAGCATTCCCCTCCGACTGATGTCGCGCATTCCATCCCCATTCGTCGCGCCCTATGCCCATTGCCAGATGGACACCGGGTTAGAGGGCACGACGAACACGGGGGTTCCCGGTCACACGCACATATTTCGGTGACTATACGAACATGAACCTGTAACGGACAGAACGGAACGGGACCGCCCGGATAACCGTCTGGGTAAGACGGCGCCGGGTAAGGAGGGCGCCCCGTAAGGGGCGCGGGGCTGTGACATTTGCGGCTCCGCCGCGTGGGCGCGACCAGCCCCCACCGGCCGGCGCGTCACCACCGGCCCGATCAAACCGGCCTACAAGCGGAGCGCTCACGCCCCAAAAGCCTTGCCCCCGCCCTTGACCGGCTTGGCCCCTGCCAGGAGATGCGCCGGCACAAGATCCCGCGCGGGCTCGGTGTAACCGACCGACACGATCTTGTCGCCCTGATACGTGAACGTCGTCAACGAGGCAAGCGTGCACTGCCGCTTCCGCGGGTCGTGCCACAACCGCCGCCGCTCCACGAACGACCGCACGATCCAGATCGGCAACTGATGACTCACGCACACGGCCTCGTGCCCCCGCGCCGCATCCCTCGCTGCGTCCAGGGCGCCCATCATCCGTACGACCTGCTCCAGGTACGGCTCGCCCCAGGACGGCTTGAAGGGGTTGACGAGGTGCTTCCAGTTCTCGGGCCGGCGCAGCGCGCCGTCCCCGACCCCGAAGGTCTTGCCCTGGAAGACGTTGTCCGCCTCGATCAGCCGCGAGTCGGTGGCAAGCTCGAGCCCGTGCGTCTCGGCGATCGGCGCGGCAGTCTCACGGGCCCGCTCGAGCGGCGAGGAGACGACGTGCGTGATGTCCCGCGAGGCGAGGTGCTCGGCGACCCGCTCGGCCATCCGCTGCCCGAGCTCGGACAGGTGGTAGCCGGGCAGCCGCCCGTACAGAATCCCGTCCGGGTTGGCGACCTCTCCGTGCCGCATCACGTGTACGACGGTGATGTCACTCATACTGCCGTGGCCTCCGCTGCTGCCCGCGCCGCCGCCGGAAGGGCGTCGGCGATCCGCTGTACCGCCCGCTCGTCGTGCGCCGTCGACACGAACCAGGACTCGAACGAGGACGGCGGCAGGTAGACGCCCTGCGCCAGCATCGAGTGGAAGAACGCGGTGAAGCGGTACGACTCCTGCGTCCTCGCGTCCTCGTAATTACGTACGTCCCTGTCGGTGAAGAAGACGGAGAACATGTTGGACGCGTTCTGCAGGCGGTGCGCGACGCCTTCCTTGGTGAGGGCGTCTGTAACGAGCGTACGGATCTGCTCGGACACCGCGTCGACCTTCTCGTACGCGGCGCCGTCGAGCAGCCGCAGCTGCGCGAGCCCGGCGGCGGTCGCGACCGGGTTCCCGGACAGGGTGCCGGCCTGGTAGACGGGCCCGGCGGGCGCGAGGTGCGCCATCACGTCCCTGCGTCCGCCGAAAGCGGCGGCCGGGAAGCCGCCGCCCATGACCTTGCCGAAGGTCATGAGGTCGGGCCGGACGCCGTCGACCCCGTACCAGCCGGCCCTGCTGGTCCGGAAACCGGTCATCACCTCGTCGGAGACGTAGAGGGCGCCGTTCGCGGCACAGGCGTCCTTGAGCCCCTGGTTGAAGCCGGGCCCGGGCGGCACGACACCCATGTTCCCGGGCGAGGCCTCCGTGATCACGCAGGCGATCTCGCCGGGATGGGCGCGGAAGGCCTCGTGCACGGCATCGAGATCGTTGTACGGCAGGACGATGGTGTCGCCGGCCTGGGCACCGGTGACGCCCGGGGTGTCGGGAAGGGCGAACGTGGCCACCCCACTGCCCGCGGCGGCCAGCAGGGCATCCACATGCCCGTGATAGCAGCCGGCGAACTTCACGACCTTGGCGCGCCCGGTGAACCCGCGCGCGAGACGGATGGCGGACATGGTCGCCTCGGTGCCGCTGGACACGAGCCGGACCTGCTCGACGGGCTCGACACGGGCGACGATCTCCTCGGCGAGCGCGACCTCGCCCTCCCCCGGCGTACCGAAGGAGGTACCTCGGGACACGGCCGCCTGGACGGCCGCGATCACCTCGGGGTGGGAATGGCCGAGGATCATCGGCCCCCAAGAACAAACGAGATCTACATACTCCCTCCCGTCGGCATCCGTCAGGTATGGACCGTTTCCGGACACCATGAAACGGGGCGTACCGCCCACGGCACGGAACGCGCGGACGGGAGAGTTCACGCCGCCGGGCGTGACGGCCGCCGCACGGTCGAAAAGAGTCTGCGAAACTGGGGCTTCGTACGGATAGCTCACACGGGCCATGGTGTCAGAGGCTGCGAAGATCCTGCGGACAGGTGTTTCAACGCACGTTTCGGCGGGCGGCCGTGGGGGAGGTCACTGTCACGATGATCGGGTTGCGTGGCGGGGGTCGCGCGCCTTAGAAAAGCAGTCGGGTGGAGATATGCATCGCGGTGGCGGACTGGGCGAGGGGACCGATGACCTCGGCCCTCGGCGTGCCCGGCGGGGGAAGCACCGGCGCGAGGCGGAAGCGGCCGAGGCACGGCAGACACAGGGATCGCAGGGCGAGCCTGAGCGAATCGACTCGTCGGCCCGTATGGACGGTATGGACTACACGGACCACGGGGCAGACCGGCTCAGGGCAGGAAGCAGGAATGGTGGCCGGGTGGGGGTGACGTACAAATACTTCGGGGCTCCGGACGGCGCGACGGCCGCTCGCGTCCCGATCTCCATGCGCCCCGAGGAACTCGGCGGCGACGAGCTCGGCATGAACGGCATGTTCACAAAGATCAAGCCGGAGACGATGGCCGCGATGGTCCTCACCGGCATCGAGGGCATACCTCTGCACAAGGTGCCCCCGCTCGAACTCGTCGTCCTCCACCCCGACTACGCCGTCGTGAAGCTGCCGATGACGGTCGTCGACCCACTCCGCGGCATCGGCGAGGAGGCCGTGGGCGCGGCCGCCTTCATCTGGTCCACGGTGCCGGACCGCGGCGGACCGCGGGACGCGTTCAACGTGTACCAACTGCTCCACGAATGGCAGGACTTCTCGCACCGGCTGCATGAGGCGGGGCATCAGCCGTATTGCCTGGTGTGGCCGTGAGCTGAGCCGGGTTTCTTGGGCGCCTGGCGAGGTTGTCAGGTCCCGCCTTCGTCACGCGCCAGTAGGGGCCGTCAGGCGGCCAGGGCACGACGCGCTCGGTGACCGGGTGCGTGCCGTCGATGCGCAGCTCGACGCCTTTGGCCGCCGCGTACGCGAAGACGTCCCGCCAGGGTACGAAGGCGCAGGCCGCACGGCCTTGTCCAAGCGCATCGTCACTGGCCTCGCTCCGCGGCGCCTCGGGCCCACGTACGACGTCACAACAACACCCGAGCCGCACGGCCTCCTGCCTGCCCTGGAAGTGCCCCGATCGCTGCCGTGCGCCACGTCGCCGGCACCAAAACCTCTCCTTTCCCGTACAACCCTTCAGGCTCACCAGAGGTCATCTCCGAGTCCGTACGTATGTCCTGGAGAGGAACTCATGCCCCGGCCCCACCACAAGCGCTCCCGACGTCCCGTCGTCCTGGGCGCCACCGCCGTCGCGGCCGCCTTGGCCGGTGGCCTGCTCATCACCCTGCCCGGCGGCGCGAGTGCCGCCGCGTCGGGCCTCGCCGACGACTTCAACGGTGACGGCTACCGTGATCTGGCGACCGGCGCCCCGGGTGCTGTCGCGGGCGGGAAGGCTAAGGCGGGTGCCGTGGTCGTCAACTACGGCTCGTCGAGCGGTATCAGCGCCGGGCGCCACAAGACCACATCGCAGAGTTCCTCCGGTGTGCCGGGTGCCTCGGAGACCTCCGACCGCTTCGGCACCGAACTCGCGCACGGCGACCTCAACAACGACGGCTACGGCGATCTCGTCGTGGGCACACCGCTGGAGGACGTCAGCGGCGATGTCGACGGCGGTTCGGTCACGATCCTGTGGGGCGGCTCGTCCGGCCTGTCGGGCGGCACGACGATCAGCGATCCGAACGTGTCGGGCCACGACCGGTTCGGCCAGTCCCTCACGGTCGGCGACTTCACCGGTGACGGGAAGGCCGATCTGGCGGTCGGTTCCACCGGCAAGGACGTGTGGATCTTCAAGGGCGGCTTCACCAAGTCCGGCGGCGCGGCCGGGAAGCTGCGCTTCGACGCGCAGATCGAGTCCGGCGCGTACCCGAACGGCGCCGTCGATCTGGCCGCCGGCGACTTCGACAACGACGGCACGGACGACGTGGTGGTGGGCTCCTTCGCCGGCGCCTTCGTCTACCGGGGCTCCTCGGCCGGGCTCACCCTGCAGACCCAGGTGAGCGACGACAACCCCGCCTCGCTCACCGCAGCCGACTTCGACAGGGACGGCCACGACGACCTCGTCATCGGCACCGACGACGACCCCATCGGGGATCAGACGGCGCTCGGCGGCTACGCCACCGTGTATTACGGCGCCGCGGCCGGCGTCGACACCGCCCGCACCGGCGTCTTCAGCCAGGCCACCGAGGGCGTGCCGGGCGCGGACGAGTCGTGGGACCTGTTCGGCAACACGCTCGCCGCGGGCGACACCAACGGCGACGGCTACCCGGACCTCGCCGTCGGCGCCCCCTTCGAGTCCATCGGCTCCGGCGACCACGCCGGCAACGTCTGGGTGCTGCGCGGCGGCGCCTCCGGTCTGACGGCAACCGGCGCCCAGTCCTTCAACCAGGGCACCCCGGGTGTCCCGGGCGCCAACGAGTCGTCGGACCTGTTCGGCGACGCCATCCACCTCGCCGACCACAACAAGGACGGCCGCGCCGATCTGTCGGTGGGCGCGGGCGGCGAGAACAGCGACGACGGCGCCGTGTGGGTCCTGCGCGGCTCCACCGGAGGCGTCACGGCCACCGGCGCGGTGAGCTTCGGTGCGTCGTCCGTGGGCATCGGGAACTCGGGGGAC
>NZ_VWMY01000025.1:0-26201 GCF_008905045.1 Streptomyces albicerus | reverse complement strand
CGGCACCGGAGGATTCCGGTGCCGCCCCTTCCGCCGTGCTGGTCGATCACCGCTGGTCCGTCACCCCCTTGACCGCTCCTGGTCAGAGGCCCCGGCCACCGCCGGTCCTGCTGGGGCTACGACATTCGCAATCGGCGCCGGTCAGCGACTCAAGCAGCGGCGACCACTCCCCCTTTGCTCATCCTTTGCGGGGCAGCCCACAGAATTCGCTTGCGTAAGTCAAGCAATTCCATTTATCATTGAGTGAGTCAAGCAAACCCGCTCCTTCCGACGGAGGCACCGCGATGTCCGACGCCCTTACCCGATCCGCCGAGGCCAGGGGTTCCGCCCCGCCGAGGTCGAGCGCCGTGGTGGCGGTCCTGGCCTTCGCCGGAATCGTCGTCTCGCTGATGCAGACCCTGGTGATCCCGATCGTCCCGGAGCTGCCGAAGTACCTCGACGCCTCGGCGTCGAACACCGCCTGGGCGGTCACCGCCACCCTGCTCGCAGCCGCCGTCGCCACGCCGGTCGTCGGACGCCTGGGAGACATGTTCGGCAAGCGCCGGATGCTGCTGGTCAGCATCGTCCTGCTGGTGAGCGGCTCGGTGGTCGCCGCGCTCAGCGAGTCCCTGGTCCCGATGATCGTCGGACGGGCCCTGCAGGGCCTCGCGGCCGGTGTCGTCCCGCTCGGCATCAGCATCATGCGTGACGTGCTGCCCGCCGAACGGCTCGCCGGCTCCACCGCGCTGATGAGCGCCTCGCTGGGTGTGGGCGGCGCTCTGGGTCTGCCCTCCGCCGCGTTCATCGCCGACAACTACAACTGGCACGTGCTGTTCTGGGTCTCCGCCGTCCTCGGCGCCGTCGCCCTCGTACTCGTCCTGGCGATCGTGCCCGAGTCGAAGGTGCGTACCGGCGGACGCTTCGACCTGATCGGCTCCGTCGGAATGGCCGCGGGTCTGGTGTCCCTGCTGCTGGCCGTCTCCAAGGGCGGCGACTGGGGCTGGACCAGCGGCACGGTCCTCGGTCTGTTCGCCGTCGCGGTCGTCGTCCTGTTGGCGTGGGGCTTCTACGAGCTGCGTACAGCACAGCCGCTGGTGGACCTGCGGACCACCGCCCGCCGGCAGGTGCTGTTCACCAACCTCGCCTCGATCGCGTTCGGCTTCTCGATGTTCGCGATGTCCCTGGTTCTGCCGCAGCTGCTGCAGCTGCCCGAGCAGACCGGCTACGGCCTCGGCCAGTCCATGCTGACCGTCGGCCTCGTGCTGGCCCCGCAGGGTCTGGTGATGATGGCGATGGCGCCGCTGTCCGCCGCCATCTCCAAGACCAAGGGCCCGAAGATCACCCTGATGATCGGTGCCGTGATCGTCGCCGCCGGCTACAGCCTGAACATCGTGCTGATGTCCGAGATCTGGCACCTGATCCTGGTCTCCTGCATCATCGGCGCCGGTGTCGGCTTCGCCTACGGCGCGATGCCCGCGCTCATCATGGGGGCCGTGCCCCCGTCCGAGACGGCCGCCGCCAACAGCCTCAACACCCTGATGCGGTCCATCGGTACGTCGTTCGCCAGCGCCATCGCCGGTGTAGTCCTGGCGCAGATGACGACCGACTTCGGCTCCGCCGCCCTGCCTTCCGAGAACGGCTTCAAGGTGGTCATGGCCATCGGTGCCGGTGCGGCTCTGCTGGCCCTCGTCCTCGCCGCCTTCCTCCCGCGTCAGCGGCCCGCCGCGAAGGCGGTGCCGTCGGCAGGGGGCACCGGCGACGAGCAGGGCGCCGAGGTCGCGGAGGTCTCCGGGGCCAAGTCGTAACGGCCCTCGCGTGCGGTACGAACCCAGGTGGCCGCCTCCCGCAGGAGCGGGAGGCGGCCACCTGGCGCGTGCGACCACGTGCGAAGGCCGGTGACTTCCGTGCGGGTCGTGGGGGCTGGTCGCTCCCCCACTCTCGGCTTCGCTCGAGCGGGGGGACCCCCATCGCGGCGGAGCCGCACGATGTCACAGTCCCGCGCCCCTGAAGGGGCGCCCTCGTCAAGGCTTGCGGGCCAGGCCCCCGTGCTGGCCGATCGGCGTCGGTTCGCCGGTGGCCGACTTCTCCGGGTGCCACAGCGGGACCGAGACCACGCCGGGCTCCACGAGTTCCAGTCCCTCGAAGAACGCCTCGATCTGGGAGACGGGACGGAGGAAGTACGGGACCGCGCCGGTCTCGTTGTAGCCGTCCTGGGCCACTTCGTAGGCCGGGTCGGTGCCGCGGGAGCCGTCGTTGATCGAGAGGTAGCTGCCGGACGGGAGGCCGTCCACGAGGGCGCGGACGAGGGAACGGGCCTGGTCGTAGTCCGTTACGTGGCCGAGGATGCCGCTGAGGATCAGGGCGGTCGGACGGGTGAGGTCGAGGGTCCGGGCGGCGGCCTCGAGGATGCGGTCCGGCTCGTAGAGGCTGGCGTCCACGTAGTCGGTCGCCCCCTCCTTGGAGGAGGTGAGCAGGACGCGGGCGTGGGCGAGGACCAGCGGGTCGTTGTCCACGTAGACGACCTTGGACTCCGGCGCGATCCGCTGGGCTACCTCGTGGGTGTTGTCCACGGTCGGCAGGCCCGTACCGACGTCCAGGAACTGCCGGACGCCCGCCTCCTCCACCAGGTGGCGGATGCTGCGGCCGAGGAAGGCGCGGCTGCTGCGGGCGATGGTCACGATGCCGGGGAAGACGGCGGTGTACGCGTCGCCGGCCGCCTCGTCCACGGGGTAGTTGTCCTTGCCGCCCAGCCAGTAGTTCCAGATCCGGGCCGAGTGGGGCACGGAGGTGTCGATCCTCTGCCTCGCCGCCGAGCCCTCCGGGCCGGTCGAACTCTCGTGGTCGGTCATGGGCACCGTCTTCTCATCCGAGGCGTGTACGAACACGCACAAACCTAAGGGCCAAGGTTCACCGTTCAAGGTCCAAAGCCCAAGATACGTACGCCATTTCGCTTCTCCGGCGTCGGACCTGTCGAGGCCGCTCCCGACCAGAGGGCCGCGCAGGGCTTCAGCGCTGCCCCGAACGGGTGGGCGGGCGCGTGTGATGATGGCGCGAGTCGTGGAGAGAAGCGGGGGTGGTGGCCATGACCAGCCGTTTGCTGATGCCGCACCGGCGGGCGGAACGGGTGGATCGGACGGCACGGGCGGACGTACGGCCGGTGGGCACGCAGGACGTACGGGGCTCGACGCGGGCCACCGCGATCCTGGACTGGGCGGACCCGCGCGTCACGGCTCTGGTGGAGCGGGTGCGGACGGCTCCGGTGGAGCGGGTGCGGGGCGAAGCGTCCGCGGCCGAGACGCTGCGCGTGGCGCACGGGATCATCGCGCGGGACATACGGCCCGTGTACTCCGTCGAGGACCGGCGCCGCGTCTCGCGGACGCTGCGGCTGGGGCGCGGGTCGTGCAGCCAGCGGATGGCCGTGCTGGAGGCGGTCGCCCGCGCGGTGGGCGTGCCCACGCGGGTGCGGGGGCTGCTCGTCGACGGGGTCTTCTGGTATCCGCGGTTTCCCCGGCTGAAGCCGCTGGTGCCGGAACAAGTGCTGCTCGCCTGGCCGGAGTTCCGGCTGGAGGAGGCGTGGGTGCCGGTCGGCGAACTGTTCGGGAGGGCCGACGGCGGCGGCCGGTTCACCAACCGGGGCGGTGAGACGCTCTTCGACGCCGTGGCCCGTACGACGGTGGACTGGGGCGGAGCGGCGAGCTGCGGGGCCCCGGGAGCGGCGTGCGACCTGTCGGCCCAGGTCCTGGTGGATCTGGGGCACTTCGACTCCCGCGACGAGCTGTTCGCACGCCATGGTCAGACACTGTGCTTCACGGCACGGACACTGGGCGAGCCCGTGCTCGGGCGATGGAGCGCGGGGCTATGACAATGGGGTGTGGGCAGCCGCCCGAGCGGCTGCCCACACCCGCACCCCCACCCGTTCACGCGGCCAGCGACACGGCCCCGACCGCCGGAGTCCGCAGGGCCCGGCGGGCCGTGGTGAGGCTGGTCACCAGGGTCGCCGCCGTCGCGACCGCGACGATGCCGAGCCAGATGCCCAGGCCGCGGTCCGGGAGGACCGAGTCCGTGCGGACCATCGTGAAGGGGATGATCCCGGCGAGGCCGGCCGCCGTGCCGAAGAAGACGCCCGTCGCGGTGAGGACGAGGGACTCGATGCCGACCATGCCGAGGACCTGGCCCGGCGTCGCGCCCGCGAGGCGCTGCTGGCCGAACTCCCGGCGGCGGTAAGTGGTCGCCGCGTACAGGGAGTTGATCAGCATGATGCAGGAGAAGACCACGATGATCCCGACGACCGTGAGGTTGAGGGTCTCGAGGTTCTTCGCGTCGACGGACTTCGGGACACCGGAGGCGTCGATGGCGTCGTTCTCGACGGCCTGCATATAGAGGGTCGCCGTCGCCATGCCGGTGAAGAGGATCAACGGCATGAGAACACCGGACAGTTGGGCGGCGCGCTCCCGCATCGTGCGTACGGCGAGGTAGCCGCTCGGGCCGGCGAGGGGGAGCCGGTCGAGGAGGGCCCGCAGGAGCTTCGGGGAGAGGAGCGCGAAGCCGACCGCGAGCAGGATCGAGCCGTATGCCGGAGGTGCCATCAGCGCGGCGTCGGTCGAGGAGAAGGCGAAGGTGGAACAGGCCGACAGGCCACCGAGGATCAGGGCAGCACGGGTGAAAAACGTCCGTCCCCTGCCCCGGGGTTGATGCTTCCTGCTGGCCCGGCGCACCGCGAGGAACGCCGCGCCCGCCGCCGCGAGCACCGTGATGTCGATGCCCGAGTACAGGGCGACGGGACCGAAGGAGTAGTCGACGGACTCGGCGACCTGCCCGCTGTCCTGGAAGAGGTTCAGCAGCGCACGCCCGCCGAGCATCGCGGGGCCGATCGCGAGCAGCGCGCCCACCAGGGCGACCGCCACCGACTCGCCCACGACCATCCGCTTGATCTGCGCGGGGGTCGCGCCGGAGCAGCGCAACAGCTCGATCTCGGAGGCGCGTTGGCGGACGTTCACCGTCAGGGTGGAGGCGACGGCGAAGAACACCAGGAGGGTGCCGTAGCCGCCGACGACGCCCGCCGAGGTGGACAGGGTCTCCGCGCTGACGGAGTCGACGCCCTTCGCGCCTGCCGTGTCGTGCATCGAGTTGAAGGTCATGATGATCGCCGCGCCCAGGAACGCGGACAGCAGCGTCGCGGCGAAGCGCCCGGGGCGCTGCCGGATGGAACGCATGGCCAGAACGAACATGGCGGTCACACCCCCGCCATCACGTCGTCGCCGAGGTGCGCGAGGCGCTCGGCCACCGCGTCCACGGTCGGCTGGTACATCTCGCCCGCGAGCCGGCCGTCCGCGAGGAACACGACCGAGTCGGCGTACGAGGCCGCCACCGGGTCGTGGGTCACCATGACGACCGTACGGCCGTGGATCCGTACGGCCTCCTGGAGCAGCCGCAGGACGTCACGGGCGCTGCGGGTGTCCAGGGCGCCGGTCGGCTCGTCGGCGAAGATCACGCTCGGCTCGGTGACCAGGGCACGGGCGATGGCCACGCGCTGGCGCTGGCCGCCGGAAAGCTGGTCGGGCCGGTGGCCCAGGCGGTCGCCGAGGCCGACGGCGGTCAGGATCTCCTCCACCCGGGCCCGGTTCACGCGGCGGCGGGCGAGCTTGAGCGGCAGGATCGTGTTCTGGGCGACGGTGAGCGTGTCCAGCAGGTTGTACTGCTGGAAGACGAAGCCGATCCGGCTGCGCCGGAACTTCGTCAGCTCGGCCTCGCCGCCGCCGGTCATCTCCGCGCCGTCGACCACGACGATGCCGCTGTCGGGCCGGTCGAGCCCTGCCGCGCACTGCAGCAGCGTGGACTTGCCGGAGCCCGAGGGCCCCATCACGGCGGTGAAGGTGCCGCGCGGCAGCGAGAGCGTCACCCCGTCCAGTGCCGTCACGGCACTGTCGTCACTCCCGTAGGTCTTGCTGACCTTGACCAGCCTCAGCGCCTCGGCGGCGGGGCCCGTGCCGTGGGCTTGGTCACGTCGGTCGGTTCGGCGAAACATCGTCATCAGCCTCCGTCGGGCACGGTCCGTGCCCCGCAGTCGGGCACTTCCTGTGCCTCGCCAAAGACGCTACGGAGAGCGCGGGCCCGGCACATTGGGCGCAGAACCCGTATTGAGGGGTGTACTCAGCGACACCCCGACCCCCTGCACACCCGAGGCCGCAGCGGGCCGGACACAGGGGCCAGGTAGGTGGCATGGCCACAAAGATGCCGGCCCTTTGCCTTCGCTTCGCCGCCCGTACGCCTCCGCTTGCTTGCATCGAGACATGGGCCACATCACGTTCCTCATGGCCGTCGTCGGCGCCGTGCGGGTGGGTGCGGCCGTGACCGCCGACACAGAGCACGGTGAGCAGGGAGAGTACGTTCGATGCAGCTGGACCGGAGCGCCCTCGGCTGGATCGCCGCGGTGACTACCCGGGCGGCGGCACAGACTGACGCCCACGGGAGAAAGAACATGACCGAACTGCTGAGTGGCATGCGCGTCGACTACAGCGACCACGACGACCCCGTGCTGATCCGGCCCGACGGCAGCCCGATCGACACCTGGCGGGAGAACTACCCGTACGCACAGCGCATGGAGCGCAAGGAGTACGACTGGCACAAGCGGCTGCAGCAGATAGAACTGCTGAAGCTGCAGAGCTGGATCAAGGAGACGGGCCGTCGGCTCGTCGTCGTCTTCGAGGGGCGGGACGCGGCCGGCAAGGGCGGCACGATCAAACGCTTCACCGAGCACCTCAACCCCCGGGGTGCGCGGGTGGTCGCCCTGGAGAAGCCGACCGAGCGCGAGCGCGGACAGTGGTACTTCCAGCGGTACGTCGAGCATCTGCCGACGGCCGGGGAGATCGTGCTGTTCGACCGGTCCTGGTACAACCGGGCCGGCGTCGAGCGGGTCATGGGCTTCTGCTCGGACGACGAATACCAGCGCTTCATGCGGCAGGCGCCCGCCTTCGAGCGGATGCTCGTCGACGACGGCGTGGACCTGGTGAAGCTCTGGTTCTCGGTGTCGCAGGGCGAGCAGCGCACCCGGTTCACGATCCGGCAGGTCGATCCCGTACGGCAGTGGAAGCTCAGCCCGATGGACCTGGCCTCGCTGGACCTCTGGGACGACTACACCACCGCGAAGGTCGCCATGTTCCGCGAGACGGACACCGAACAGGCGCCCTGGACCGTGGTGAAGAGCAACGACAAGAAGCGGGCCCGTGTGGAGGCCATGCGGAGTGTGCTGGCCCGCTTCGACTACACGGGCAAGGACCACGAGGTGGTCGGCGAGCCGGATCCGCGGATCGTGGGAGCGGCGGCGACCCTGCTGGAGGAGGGCGAGGGCGACGACTTCCAGGCGGGGGATTTCCAGGCGGGTCTGTAGCGCTCAACGGGGCGGTCTGCAGTGCTCGACCGGGCGGGCGGTTCGTAGCGCTCAGCCGCCGACCGTGAACCCGGTCACCGACCCCCCGCCCTCCCTGCGCCGGGCGAACGGCGCTCCCCCGTGCGCGGTCGCCACCTCGCGGACGATCGACAGGCCGAGTCCCGAGCCCGGCAGGCTCCGGGCGTCCGGCGCGCGGTAGAAGCGGTCGAAGACCCGCTCCAGGTCCTCGTCCGCGATGCCGGGCCCACGGTCGAGGACCTCGATACGGACGGCACCACCAGGACCCGCGCCGCCATCCGCACCCGTCGCCGTCCCCGCGTCCGTCCCCGCACCCGTCCTCACCCCCGCATCCGTCCCCGCACCCGGCCCCATCCCCGTCACCACGATCTCGATCGGCCCGCTCCCGCCCCGGTCGAACTTCGCCGCGTTCTCGACGAGGTTGGACACGGCTCGTTGCAGCGCGCCGGGGCGACCGTCCACGGTCGTGTCGCCGGACACCCGCACCGTGACGACCCGCCCCGTCCGCCGTCGCGCCGCCAGCGCCACCTCGTCCGCGATGTCGGCGACAGCCACCCGCTGGGGCGGCTCGGCGTCCGACTGGCCGGCCGCGAGGTCGACCAACTCGTTGACCAGGTCGGTGAGTTCGCGGGACTCCTGGGCGAGGTCGGTGACCAGTTCCTCGCGGGCGGCGGGCGGGAGTTCGTCGATGCGGCGGAGCATCGAGATGTTGGTGCGCAGCGAGGTCAGGGGCGTACGCAGTTCGTGGCCCGCGTCCTGGACGAGGCGCCGCTGGTCCTCCTCGGACTGGGCGAGGCGCCCCAGCATGCGGTCGAAGGAACGGCCGAGCCGGGCGACCTCGTCGTACCCGGCGACCGGCACCTGGATGCCGAGCCGCCCGGTGCGCGCCACGTCCTCGGCGGCCCCGGCGAGCCGGACGAGCCGCGAGGTGATGCGCCGGGCCAGCCACCAGCCGAAGAGACCGGCGGCGATCACGACGGCGGCCACCAGCAGCACGGTCCGCTGCTGGAGTTCGCGCAGCAGGTCCTCCGTGTCGCTGAACTCCTGCGCGACCTGCACGCCGCCCCGCCCGTCGCCGAGCGCGACGGTCGCGACACGGTACATGTCGTCGCCGACCTCGACGTCCCGGTGCTCGACCAGCCGCCCGGCGGTCCGGGCGCCCGCCGTGATCCGGTCCTCGGTGCCGACCGGCAACGGCGGATGGCCCCGGTCGACGACCGACCCGTCAGGGCCCAGGACCTGTACGACCGTGCCGCTGGGCCGGATCAGTTCGTCGCGCGGGCCGCCGTCGGTGTCGGAGGTGGTGAAGTCGGCGGAGGTCAGGGGGTTCTGGCGCACCTGGCCGAGCAGGTCCTGGACGACGCCCTCGAACACGGTCTGCTGGTCCACGCGCACGAGCCGGGCGGCCGCGTCGTACGACAGGAAACCGACGAGGACGGTGACGGCGGCCGCCACCGCCGCGAACGACACCGTGAAGGTGGTGCGCAGCGAGGACAGCCGCGCCCGGGCCATCCAGCGCCTGACCCGGCCGCCCGGCGGCCGCACTCAGTCCTCCCTCAGCACATACCCCACGCCCCGCACGGTGTGGATCGGCGAGGGCGCGCCCGGCTCGTCGAGCTTGCGCCGCAGATAGCCGACGTACACGGCGAGGTTCTTGGAGCCGGGACCGAAGTCGTAGCCCCAGATGCGGTCGTAGATGGTGGTGTGGTCGAGGACGATGCCGGCGTTGCGGACGAGGAGTTCCAGCAGGTCGAACTCGGTGCGCGTGAGCTCGATCTCACGCGTCCCGCGCCACACGCGGCGGGCCTGCGGATCGAGCAGCAGTCCCGCGGCCGTCAACCTGCCGTCCGGAATGTCCTGCTGTTGCCTGGGTACCTCTTCCGGGGTGCCCGTACGCCGCAGCAACGCCCGGAGCCGGGCGAAGACCTCCTCGACGTCGAAGGGCTTGACCACGTAGTCGTCGGCGCCGGCGTCGAGGCCCGCGATACGGTCGGCGGTCTCGACGAGCGCCGTGAGCATCAGAATGGGGGTGCGGTTGCCCTCGGCACGCAGGACGCGACAGACCTGGAGACCGTCGATGCCCGGCATCATCACATCGAGAACGAGTACGTCAGGCGGGGTGCGGTGGGCCTGCGCGAGCGCCTCGACGCCGTCGGCCACCGCCGTGACCTCGTATCCCTCCAGGGTCAGGGCCCGCTCCAGGGCATGGCGGATCGCGCGGTCGTCCTCGGCGAGCAGCAGATTGTGGGGCACGGGACCAGTCTGCCAAGCCCTGCTGTACGTACTACCTGCTGAAGGGGGGTACGGCCGGCCCTCTTACCCGGCTCTCACCCTGCCGGGACCGGTGGCTTACCTCGCCCAGCCACCGTGTCCCGTATGTGAGGGGCGAGCGCCGCGGACGGGGAGGCCACGCACCGCATGAAGCGCACGGGACGCACGGAACGTAGGGAGACCGCGAAGCGCATGAGCCGTATGGGTCGCATGGGCCGTCGTACGAACCGCATGAGGATCGTGTTCCTGCTGCACAACGCGTACGCCATCGGGGGCACCGTCCGCACGACGCTCAACCTCGCGGCGGCGCTCGCCGAGCGGCACGACGTGGAGATCGTGTCGATGCGGCGGCACCGGGACGAGCCGCGGTTCACCGTCGACCCGCGGATCACGGTGGTGCCGCTGGTGGACGAACGGGAGGGGAGCGACGATCTCGCGGATCCCTCGTACGCGCTGCCCGCCGTCGACTTCCCCTCCTCCGACAAGCGGTACGGGCAGTACACGCGGCTCATCGACCTGCGCGCCCGCGACTACCTCGCGCGCTGCGACGCCGACGTGGTGATCGGCACGCGGCCCGGTATCAACGTCTACGTCTCCCGCTTCGCGCCGCGCCGGGCCCTGCGGATCGCCCAGGAACACCTGCGGCACGACGCGCACAGCAAGCGGCTGCGGGGCGTGCTGGCCCGCGACTACCGCGCCCTCGACGCGGTGGTGACGACGACGGAGGCGGACGCGGAGGTGTACCGCAAGCGGATGCCCATGCCGGGAGTACGGGTCGCCGCGGTGCCGAACATGGTGCCCGCGCCGCACGGCATCACACGCGACGAGACGACGAAGGTGATCGCCGCGGCCGGCCGGCTGGTCCGCGGCAAACGCTTCGACCTGCTGATCGAGGCCTTCTCCGCGGTCGCCTCGAAGGAGCCCGACTGGCAGCTGCGGATCTACGGCGGCGGCCCCGAGCGGGAACACCTCCAGCACCTGATCGACGGCCTGGGCCTGGCGGGACACGCCCGCCTCATGGGTCCGCGTACGCCGATCGAGGCGGAGTTCGCCAAGTCGGCGATGGTGGTCTCGGCGTCGGACGCGGAGTCCTTCGGGATGACGCTGGTCGAGGCGATGCGCTGCGGGGTGCCGGTGATCAGCACGGACTGCCCGCTCGGTCCCGCCGAAATCATCACGGAGGGCGTGGACGGCCGTCTGGTCCCGGTGGGCGACGCCCGCTCCCTCGCGGAGGCGATGCTCGACCTGATCACGGACGAGCCGCTGCGGCGCGCGATGGGCGAGGCGGCGCGGCGCGGCTCCCGCCGCTACGACGCCGGGCCGATCGTGGACCGTTACGAGGCGCTGTTCGCGGAACTGAGGTCGACGCGGGGGCGCCGCGACTGGACTCGCAACCGGGTCCGCGCGGTGGGCTGGGCCCGGCGCAAGGTGCGGCGGTTGCGTCGCGCGGTGAGCGGCCGGACTGCCGTCGGCAACACGAGAACCGCGGGTCCGTGACGCCCAAGAGCTCGGCAGGTCGTGTTATCGGGCGGCTGCGGGTTGTTTGTGGCTGGTCGCGCCCCGCGGCGGAGCCGCATATGTCACAGCCCCGCGCCCCTAAAGGGCGCCTGTGGTGCGGCTTCTTTAAGGGTGCGGGGAACTGCGCGCTCAGCCACGGACAACCCGCGCGCGTCCCCCGCCGGCATCAGCCACTCCGCCCCATCTCGCCCGCCCGAACCCTACTCGGGCCGCAGCGCCGCGAGTTGCTGCTCGAAGGGGATCACTTCGAAGCCACCGGGGAGTACGGGGCCGGTCCGCCGTGTCGCCGGTAGGGCGAGGGCGGGATGCATCAGCCCCGCCAGTTCCCCGGCGGCCCGCTCGATCCGTTCCGCGAGCCCCTCCGCGCCCCAGTCCTCCGAGGCCGCGTAGACCCCGGTCGGCACGACCACGGCCCGCAGGTAGGCGAACAGCGGTCGCAGCGCGTGCTCCAGGACCAGCGAGTGCCGGGCCGTTCCCCCGGTGGCGGCGATGAGCACGGGCTTACCGGCCAGCGCGTCCCGGTCCAGCACGTCGAAGAACGACTTGAACAGTCCGCTGTACGAGGCGGAGAACACCGGCGTGACGACGATCAGCCCGTCCGCCGAAGCCACCGCGTCGAGTGCCGCACCGAGCGCGGGGCCCGGAAACCCGTTGGTGAGGTTGTGCGCGATCTCGACCGCGAGGTCGCGCAACTCCACCACCTGGACCTCGACCGGGTCCTCCGCCGGCGCCCGCCCGGAGACGGCCGTCGCGAGCCGGTCGCCCAGCAGCCGGGTGGACGACGGGACGCTCAGCCCCGCCGAGACGACGACCAGCTTCATGACACGGTCACCTCCTTGTCGGCAGCGGCGGCAGCAGCCACGCGCGCCGCGTGCGTGGGAGCCTCCGGCACATCGGCCGGACGGCCCTTGGCGAACTCCTCGCGCAGGACGGGGACGACCTCCTCGCCCAGCATGTCGATCTGCTCGAGCACGGACTTGAGCGGCAGCCCGGCGTGGTCGACGAGGAACAACTGCCGCTGGTAGTCACCGGCGTAGTCCCGGAAGGCCAGCGTCTTCTCGATGACCTGCTCCGGCGAGCCGACCGTCAGCGGAGTCTGCTCGGTGAACTCCTCCAGCGACGGTCCGTGCCCGTACACCGGCGCGTTGTCGAAGTACGGCCGGAACTCCCGTACCGCGTCCTGGGAGTTGCGCCGCATGAACACCTGTCCGCCGAGCCCGACGATCGCCTGCTCGGGCGTGCCGTGCCCGTAGTGCGCGTACCGCGACCGGTACAGCTCGACCATCCGCTTCGTGTGGTCGGCCGGCCAGAAGATGTTGTTGTGGAAGAACCCGTCACCGTAGTACGCGGCCTGCTCCGCGATCTCCGGCGACCGGATCGAGCCGTGCCAGACGAACGGCGGCACGTCGTCCAGCGGCCGGGGCGTCGACGTGAACGACTGCAGCGGCGTACGGAACTTGCCCTCCCACGTCACCACGTCCTCGCGCCACAGGCGGTACAGCAGCGCGTAGTTCTCGATGGCGAGGTTGATGCCCTGCCGTATGTCCTGCCCGAACCAGGGATAGACCGGCCCGGTGTTGCCGCGTCCCATCATCACGTCCACGCGCCCGTCCGCCAGATGCTGGAGCATCGCGAAGTCCTCGGCGATCTTCACCGGGTCGTTGGTGGTGATGAGGGTGGTGGAGGTGGAGAGGATGAGGTTCTCGGTGCGCGCGGCGATCCAGCCGAGCATGGTGGTCGGCGACGACGGCACGAACGGCGGGTTGTGGTGCTCGCCGGTCGCGAAGACGTCGAGACCGACCTCCTCGGCCTTCTGCGCGATGGCGACCATGGCCTTGATCCGCTCGTGCTCGGACGGCGTACGGCCCGTGGTCGGGTCCGGCGTGACGTCGCCGACGCTGAAGATGCCGAACTGCATGGCTGCCTCATCCTCCGGAGGTTGTTTACGATTCAACTATACCCCGCCAACGATGGCCCCCGCCGGGCTATTCCCCGGTGCCCACTGTCTGTTCCTCTTGCCGGCGCCCGTTGTCAGTGCCCGTTGTCAGTGCCCGGTCCTACGATCCTCGTATGGCCGCCCCACGCCGTGACACCCGAGGCATCGTCGGCGCCGCGGAGCTCTTCGCGCGCGTGGACTTCCGCCGCCCCGAGCCCGCCGAACCCCTCCGCCACCACATCGAGCAGTACTGGCTGATCGACTGGGACCTTTCCGAACCGTACGTCTCCCAGGTGGTCCCGCACCCCGCGGTCCACATCGTCTTCCAGCAGTTCGAGGGCCAGGCACCCTTCGTCGAGGTCGCGGGCATCCAGTTCGGCCTCTTCACACAGAAGCTGGAAGGGCGGGGACGGGTGTGCGGCATCAAGTTCCGGCCGGGCGGCTTCGGCCCCTTCGCGCCGGGACAGCCGGTGTCGGACTGGACGGGCAAGCGCCTTCCCCTGACCGACGTCCTCCCCGCCACACGGGACGACATCGAGACCGTACTCAGCGCCGTCCTCACCCCGGCCGACGAGGCCGACCGCGTGGCCGCGCTCGACGCGTTCCTGCTCGGCCTCGCCCCGGCCTCCGACCCCCGCGCCGACCTGGCCATGACCCTCGTCGACCGCATCCGCACCGACCGCACGATCCGCCGCGTCTCCGACTTCGCCCGCGAGCAGGGCATGACGGTACGGGCGATGCAGCGCCTCTTCTCCACATACGTAGGCGTGGGCCCCAAGTGGATCATCCTCCGCTATCGCATCCACGAGGCCCTGGAGCACGCCGAAACCGACCGCATGGTGGACTGGGCCACCCTCGCCACCGACCTCGGCTACGCGGACCAGGCCCACCTGATCCGCGACTTCACAGCAACGGTGGGGGTACCTCCGGCGGCATACGCCCAGGCTGGCGCCTCGTAAGGGGCGCGTCGGGCCGTGCCCCGTCTGGGGCGCGGCGCCGTGTCAATTTGCGGCTCCGCCGTGTGTCCGCGCCCCGTCGCATGGGCGCGCCCCGTAAGGGGCGCGGGGAACTGCGCGACCAGCCCCCACCGGCCCGCAGCCACCCACCGACCTGTTCGACTCCAGCCGGCGCAGCGCCCCGCAGCCATACACCGAACCGACGAACCCCTCAGGACCGAACGAAGCCCTCAGGGAACCAGCACCACCCGCCCCCGCACCCCACCCTCGGCCAACCGCGCATGCGCCTTCACCACATCACCCAGCGCAAACATCTCGGCGACCCGCGTCGTCAGCACCCCCGTATCAACCAGCCCCACCAACTCCGCAAGCCGCCCTCCATCGGCAACCACATTCACCGTCCCGACCCGCACCCCCCGCACGGAAGCGGGACCGGCCTCCGGAATGACCCCCACGTACACGCCCCCGTCCCGCACCCACTCCAGCGCGACCCCGCCGAGCACCCCGGCGTCCAGCACCGCCCCCGCACTGCCCGCCGCGACACCGCCCGAGACGAAGTGGGCCGCCCCCAGCGACCGTACGAGCTCCTCATCGGCCGCCCGGGCAAGCGCGGTCACAGCTATCCCACGGTGGGCCGCAAGCTGGACGGCATAACCACCGACCGCACCCGCCGCCCCCGTGATCAGAAGGCTCTGCCCGGCATCCAAGCCGAGCAGGTCCAGCGCCTGCGCGGCGGCCAGGGCGTTCAGCGGCAGCGTGGCCGCGTGCACCGCGTCGACCGAGGCCGGCGCCTTGGCCACCGCATCGGCGTCCACGACCACGTAATCCGCGTGCGTACCAAGGGGCTTGAGCAGGCCGTGATGGAGCGCGACGACCTCGTCGCCCACCGACCAACTCGTCGACGCCCCGGTCGCGTCCACCGTTCCGGCCACGTCCCAGCCGAGCCCGAAACGCTCTCCCCCACCGCCGAAGACACCCGAACGGGCGGCCGCGTCGGCCGGATTCAGCGCCGCGGCCGCGACCTTGATCCGCACCTGCCGGGCGGCCGGTTCCGGCACGTCCGTCTCGACAACCTCCACGGCCTCCGGACCACCGAACTCCGTGACAACTGCTGCACGCATGTCAACTCTCCCCATTTACAGGCGTTTTGCGGGGCTATCTGCCCCGTTGCAACAACCTTAGGAAGAGCTACTCTCTTTTCGTAAGCAGGCACCTGAAGGTGCGTACATCACCCAGAGGTATCCACACCGGAGGCGAGCCATGGCGACGATGACGGCGGCCCAGCGGCGCGACCAGGCACGGGCCGAGTACGACGCGTTCCTCAAGGGCTGCCCGACCAACCAGCTCCTCGCCCGCATCAGCGACAAGTGGGTCAGCCTCGTCGTCAGCGCGCTCGCCGAGCGGCCCATGCGCTACAGCGACATCGGTCGGAAGATCGCGGGGGTCAGCCCCAAGATGCTGACGCAGACGCTGCGTTCCCTGGAGCGGGACGGGATCGTGTCGCGGACCGTGACGCCGTCCGTCCCGGTGCGCGTCGACTACGAGCTCACACCGCTCGGCGTGAACCTGAGCCGCCTGCTCATGGCCGTGAAGGACTGGGCGGAGCTGCACATCGAGGAGGTCTTCGAGGCACGGGAGCAGTACGACGCGTCGGTGTCCTGAACTCGACATCCTGAACTCGGCGTCCTGAACATCGAGCACGCGCCCCGGAACGTAAGGGAGGGCTGGACCCCCGAACGTGACGGAGGGCTGGATCCCCGAGAACGTGACGGAGGGCTAGAAGGCGTACGTGTCCCCGGTGTCCAGCACCAGCACCTTCTGCCGGTCGTTGTTGTGGTTGCGATCCACCGCGCCGCCGCCCCACACCGTGTCGATGTCCACCGTCGCCTCGGACGGCGCCCCGCGCAGCCGTACCGCCATGGTGATCGTCTGCCCCCGGCCGTCCGCCGGCAGCGCCCCCGTCCGGCACACCACCGCCCGCGCCTCGGCCCGCGCGCACCCGCCCGGCAGCCGCTGCTCGTCCGCGAGCGGCACCGACCACCGCAGCCGAACCGTCGCGTCCGCGACACCGGACGGGCCGTGGTTCTGCGGGGTCATCCGCAGCTCCACCCGCCCGCCGGCCATCGACAGGTGCCCGTGAAAGGCGAGATCGGCCTCGGGCGCCGCCGCCACGGCCGAGGTGGCCGCACCCACGCCCGGGGTGGCCGCACCCACGGCCGGGGTCGCCACCGCCCCCACCGCGACGGCCGCCGCCCCCAGCGCACAAAGAATCCGCATGTGTCATGTCCTCCGCGTCAGCCCTGCGTAACCGCATGTCAACGGATGTATGCCACCTGAGCGGCACCGCAGGCGCCGCCCATCAGGTGAGACGGCGCCGACGCGAACCCGCCGAGGTGACCCGGAACGGCCGTACGCGGGCATGCAAAAGTGACCGCATGTTCGTCCTCCGCTCCGCCGCCCTGTTCGTCCTCGCCGCGCTCCTGGAGATCGGCGGCGCCTGGCTGGTCTGGCAGGGCGTACGCGAACACCGCGGCCTGCTGTGGATCGGCGCGGGCGTCATGGCTCTCGGCGCGTACGGCTTCGTCGCCACGCTCCAGTCAGACGGGAACTTCGGCCGGGTCCTCGCCGCGTACGGCGGGGTCTTCGTCGCCGGTTCCCTCGCCTGGGGCATGGTCGCGGACGGCTTCCGCCCCGACCGCTGGGATGTCACGGGCGCGCTGATCTGCCTCGCGGGCATGGCGGTGATCATGTACGCGCCGCGCGGCTGAACCCGGCGGAGCGACCCCGCCGGAGCGCCCCCGCCGGAGCGACAAGTTGGCCTCAGGCCGGCAGGTCCTCCGGCAGCAGCCCCAGCTGTCCGAGGAAGTCCAGCTGATCGAAGTAGAGCCGGTAGCTGGCGATCCGGCCGTCCTCGTCGATGGTGGCGAAGTCGACCCCGCGGATCCTGATCTCCTTCTGGGTCGCGGGCAGCGACTCCCCCGAGGGCAGCTGGATGGGCCCGGTGTTCTTGCCGTGGAAGAAGCCCTCGTCGATGGCGGTGTTGCCGATCTCGTACGAGTACACCGGCTCGTACGTGGCCTCCGGGATCGCGTCCGTCATCTGCCGCCAGTACTCGACGATGTTGTCGCGCCCGTGGATCTCTCCGCCGTCGGGCGTGACGGCGACCGCGTCCGCCGCGTAGAGCTCGGCGATGGCCTTGATGTCCGGGGTCGTGGTGAGGGCCTCGGTGAGCCGGTCCATGACCTCACGTGCCTGTCCCATTGATCCACCTCCTGCACAGGGGATCACCCACCTCGATTTTCCCACCGTCCCAGGTCCTGTGCACCAGGTCACCGACCGGCCGTTCGCCCCGCCCGCATATCCTGACTGGCGAAGCAATCGCCCGTACGAGCGAGCGGCAGCCTCCGGTCGCCGCCTCCCCCCTCCCCCGAGGAGCAGCCCATGACCGCCGCCGCGCCCACCGCGCCCGCCGCCGCCTCCCGCATCGCCGTCATCACCGGCGCGAGCAGCGGAATCGGCGCCGCGACGGCCCGGCAGCTGGCGCGGGCGGGCTACCGCGTCGTCCTCACGGCCCGCCGCAAGGACCGTATCGAGGCGCTCGCGGAGGAGATCAACGCGGCGGGCGGCCAGGCGACGGCCTACGCGCTGGACATCACCGACCGCGCGGCGGTCGACGAGTTCGCGACGGCCTTCAGGACGATCGGCGTCCTGATCAACAACGCGGGCGGCGCACTCGGCGCCGACCCCGTCGCGTCCGGCGACCCGGCGGAGTGGCGCCAGATGTACGAGACGAACGTCATCGGCACGCTGAACATCACCCAGGCCCTCCTCCCCGCGCTGACCGCGAGCGGCGACGGCACGGTGGTCGTCGTCTCCTCGACCGCGGGACACGGCACGTACGAGGGAGGCGCGGGCTACGTGGCCGCCAAGCACGCCGAGCACGTCCTCGCCGAGACCCTCCGCCTGGAGATCGTCGGCACCCCGGTCCGAGTGATCGAGATCGCCCCCGGCATGGTCAAGACGGACGAGTTCGCCCTGACCCGCTTCGGCGGCGACACCGAGAAGGCGGCGAACGTCTACGCCGGCGTGGCGGAGCCCCTGACCGCCGACGACGTCGCCGACACGATCACCTGGACGGTCACCCGCCCCTCCCACGTCAACATCGACCTCCTGGTCGTACGCCCCCGGGCCCAGGCCTCCAACACAAAGGTCCACAGGGAGCTGTAGTGCAGGACGCCGAATCCGCGGCGAAAGAGCCCGTCCAGGAACCGCCCGCCGGGGATCAGCCCTCCCCGGAACCGCCCGCCCGGGATCAGGAGCAACGCCGCCTGGCCCAGGAGAAGAAGGACGAACGCTACGTCTGGTGGTACCTCGCGTACTTCCTCTTCGGCATCCACATCGTGGCGTTCGTGATGATCTACGCGGTGACGCACGCGAAGTAGTGCCCTGACCGACAATCAGGACCAGGCCGCCAAAGCGATTTCACCCACGCCGGGCTCCCGCCCGCCATTTCTCCCGCACGCCCCGGTAGTCGACCACGAAGATCCCTTCCTCCTTCAGGAGTTCACGGGCCTCGTCCGAAACCAGAAACTCGTGGTCACTGAGCCGGACCCGCCACCCCTCGGGCTCAACGGCCCGCGCTTCCTCGTCCTCGAGCCCCGGATGCACGGCCCACTCGCTCAGCCCGACCGGAAGCTCCCGCAAGAGCCGCGCGTACCGATCCGCCTTGCGGTCGAGCGGCAGCGAAAAGCTGTCGAGAAAGTCGTTGTCGACGACCGGAAGCCCGCGCACTTTCCGCCGCCCGCTCTCCCCCCAAACCCGCACGGCGAGCCCGTACTCCGCTGCCAGCGCGACGGTCGACTCAAAGATGTCGTCCCGCCCTCCATCGGCCAGGCAATGCCAGTCCAGATGGGTCGGCTCCAGCCCGCGCCCCACAACAGCGTCAATCTGAGCCCGGAATTCCACCTCGACGTCCTCGATCCGAGCCCGCTCCATCAACTCGGAACACCGGCTGGCCGCATAGAGCTCCCCGCTCTCATCGAGCAAGGAGCCCACGCCCTCCTTCGGAGAAACGGGCCCCCACCCGCCTCTCCGCTGCCGCTCCACATCACACACGAGCGTGAGATGTACCCCGAACGGAATCTCCGGCCGTTCCCGCAACAACCGCATCGCCTCGCCGGCCCCTGGACACGGCACCATCAGGCTGCAAGAACTCGCGATCCCCCGCTCTATCGCCTCGACGACGGCGGCATTGACCCCTCGACGCATGCCGAAGTCATCACAGTTGACGAGGAGGACACGGGCATCGGCCGGAAATCCCAACAACTCACTGGACAGCACAGGGAGTTCAGCCCTTCACACAGACGACCTGCTTCAGCTTCGCCACAACCTCCACGAGGTCCCGCTGCTGATCGATGACCTTCTCGATCGGCTTGTACGCACCCGGGATCTCGTCCACGACGCCGGAGTCCTTGCGGCACTCCACGCCATGCGTCTGCTCTTCCAGATCCTTCGTCGAGAAGCGACGCTTGGCGGCATTACGGCTCATACGCCGACCCGCCCCGTGGGAGGCCGAGTTGAAGGCCTTCTCGTTGCCGAGACCCTTCACGATGTACGAACCCGTGCCCATCGAGCCCGGAATGATCCCGTACTCGCCGGAGCCCGCGCGGATCGCGCCCTTACGGGTCACCAACAGGTCCATTCCGTCGTACCGCTCCTCGGCCACGTAATTGTGATGAGCACTGATCTCCGGCTCGAAAGTCGGCTTCGCCTTCTTGAACTCCTTGCGGACCACGTCCTTCAGGAGCGCCATCATGAGCGTGCGGTTGTACTTCGCGTACTCCTGCGCCCAGAACAGGTCGTTGCGGTACGCGGCCATCTGCGGCGTGTCCGCGATGAAGACGGCGAGGTCACGGTCGATCAGACCCTGGTTGTGCGGGAGCTTCTGGGCAATGCCGATGTGGTGCTCGGCCAGTTCCTTGCCGATGTTCCGGGAACCGGAGTGCAGCATCAGCCAGACAGAACCGGTCGTGTCCGTGCACACCTCGACGAAGTGGTTGCCGGATCCGAGCGTTCCCATCTGCTTGGTCGCCCGCTCCTGACGGAACTTCACGGCCTCGGCAACGCCGTCGAACCGCCCCCAGAAGTCGTCCCACCCCGCCGTGGCCAGCCCATGAAGCCGCCCAGGATCAACCGGGCTGTCATGCATCCCTCGCCCCACCGGAATGGCCTGCTCAACCTTCGACCGCAGCCGCGAGAGATCCCCCGGCAGGTCATTGGCCGTCAGAGACGTCTTGACCGCGGACATCCCGCATCCGATGTCGACCCCGACCGCCGCAGGACACACGGCCCCCTGCATGGCAATCACAGAACCGACCGTCGCGCCCTTCCCGAAGTGCACGTCAGGCATGACGGCGAGCCCCTTGATCCAGGGCAGCGTGGAGACGTTGCGGAGCTGCTGCATCGCAACGTCCTCCACCGACCCCGGATCCGTCCACATGCGGATCGGAACCTTCGCCCCCGGCACCTCTACGTACGGCATATCGTCCTCATTCCCCCGGAACCAAACAGAAGTCATAAATCGCAAAACCGGCGCCAAGGTCAACGTTTGGGACAACGGACCGGCGTCCGCGGCAGTGCGTGCGATACACATTGTCTCCAGGGGCCGCCCCCGCGCGGCAACCGAATAACCACAGCACACCCCGGTCGCGGGCAGAGCCGAGCGACCCGTCGAGAGGAGCCCCACCGTGCAGCGGAAGGCGTACGTAACCGGCGTCGCCGCGCTCCTCGCGGTGCTGCTGGCCGGCTGCACCGGTGGATCGGCGGACGAAGACGACCCGACCGACCCGAAGCCGGGCGACACCGCCACGACGGCGACCGAGGCGCAGCCCGGCAAGTACCGCACGCTCCCGGAGCCGTGCGGCGCGGTGTCGCACGGCACGCTCGACTCGCTCCTGCCCGGCATCAAGCAGGTCACGGACGAGGAGCAGCGCGAGAAGGCGTACGAGGGCACGGCCACGCCGACGTTCGACACGGACCGTAAGGTCGGCTGTCGCTGGAAGGCGGAGTCGAGGACCGCGACGGACCATCTGTGGGTGGACTTCGAGCGTGTGGTCTCGTACGACAACGCGGTCAGCGACGACGACCGCGCGTCGGAGATCTACGGGAAGAAGGAGACGGCGGCGGATCTCCCGGAGCCGGTCGCGTCGTCCGAATCCCCTACGGGGGAGTCCGAGCCCAGCTCGTCCCCGTCCTCCGGCGCGTCGGGCAGCCCGTCGGCCGACGCGAGCGGCGACGAGGACGGCAGCCCCTCCGCCACCCCCTCCGACGGCGACAGCGCGACGTCCACCCCCGCCGCCCTCCAGCCCCGCACGCTCGACAACCTGGGCGACGAGTCGTTCCTCGACGACGCGCTGAGCGGCTCCCAGCAGCGCACGGTGACTGTGGTGTTCCGCACGTCCAACGTGGTCGTGACGATCCAGTACGACGAGCAGCCGGCGACCACGACGGACGTCCCGAGCAGCGAGGAAATGCAGGACAGGGCGCGGAAACTGGCGGGTCAGCTCGCGGAGACGTTCGACGAGTAGGGGCGGTCTGCGGGGTTTTCGGACTCGGCGGAACGAGAGTCACACCTGTCTCGTACGGCGTACCGTGGCCCCTCGGACCCGACCGAGTGCGGCCGGCCGAGGACGCGGCCGTTCGCACGCACACCCGAGCGTCTTGAGTGAAGGAACCATGCACCGACCCGTACAGCGACAGCGTCAGCGACTCACCCGCATTCTGGTCTGCGCGGCCGCCGTCCCGGTGATGCTTGTCGTCTCCGGCTGCTCCTCGGACTCCGGCGACGGCTCCGGCGACGACGCGAAGAAGGACTCCGGCGCCTCTGCGTCGTCCTCCGCCACGAAGGCGGGTGCGGTGGTGAAGGAGGCGACGTACGCGAAGCTTCCGCAGCCTTGCGACGTGTTCTCGGCGAAGACTGTGAAGGAGTTGGTCCCGCAGGGTACCAAGTCCGACAAGGAGGGCAAGTCGGATGATGTCTCGACACGTGGCAGCTGCTCCTGGAACAGCCTGGACAACAACGGTGTGGACGGTTCGCAGTTCCGCTGGCTGAATGTGTCGCTGCTGCGTTTCGAGTCGACCGAGACCCGCGGCACGGGCGAGAAGCTGGCCGCGGAGTACTACGCGAAGCAGGTCGAGGACGCGCGGTCGGTGGCCGAGGCGAAGAGCGTCAAGTCGCAGCCGGTGTCCGGTACGGGCACCGAGGCGACGCTGGTGACGTACGACCTGAAGAAGAAGGAAGGCACCTTCAAGCAGCAGACGGTCGTGACGCGGGTCGAGAACGTCGTCGTGACGCTGGACTACAACGGCGCGGGCCTCGCAGGTGACAAGTCCCCGAAGGCGGCGGACCTGTCGAAGGCGGCGGAGAAGGCCGCGAAGGAGGCCGTGCAGGCGGTGGTGACCGCGAACGAGGGCGGCGCCGCGGCCGGTTCCGGCGCGAGCCCGAGCCAGAGCCCCGGCAAGGGCGCGAGCCCCAGCAAGAGCCCGAGCAAGTCCGCGAGTCCCAGCAAGTCCGCCGCGAAGAAGAGCTGACGGACCGGGCGCAGGGACCGAGTCCAGAACTGAGGCGTCCAATCCGGATGCGCTCCGACTCGCAGCCGGACCAGGACATTTGCAGGAGCCCGGCCCCCGCGAAGGCCGGGCTCCTCCCGTACCGCGCACCCGTAGCCCGCACACATGTGCCACCCTGTTGCGCGCAACAGGTAGTCATGGGAGGGGAGTACGGGTGACCGCGCCAATGCAGCTCACAAAGACGCACCGGGTACTCATCGGGGTGGTCGTCTTCGGAGCGGTCGTCATCGCCGGAATCGGCTTCGCCGGTTCGTACGCGGCGGTCCGCGAACTCGCCCTCCAGAAGGGCTTCGGGAAGTTCAGTTACGTCTTCCCGATCGGTATCGACGCGGGTATCTGCGTCCTGCTCGCGCTCGACCTGCTCCTCACCTGGATCAGGATCCCGTTCCCGCTGCTGCGTCAGACGGCGTGGCTGCTGACGGCGGCGACGATCGCGTTCAACGGCGCGGCCGCCTGGCCGGACCCGCTGGGCGTGGGCATGCACGGCGTCATACCGATCCTGTTCGTGGTCTCCGTGGAGGCGGCCCGGCACGCGATCGGCCGGATCGCGGACATCACGGCCGACAAGCACATGGAGGGCGTACGCCTCACCCGCTGGCTCCTCTCCCCCCTGCCGACCTTTCTCCTCTGGCGCCGGATGAAGCTGTGGGAACTGCGTTCCTACGAGCAGGTCATCAAGCTGGAGCAGGAACGTCTCGTCTACCAGGCGCGGCTGCGCTCCCGCTTCGGCCGCGGCTGGCGCCGTAAGGCTCCGGTGGAGTCGCTGATGCCGCTGCGGCTGGCCCGTTACGGCGTGCCCCTGGCGGAAACGGCCCCCTCGGGCCTCGCGGCGGCGGGCATCGAGCCGGCACTGCTGCCTCCGGCGCCCCGGCAGCAGACGGAACTGGAGCGGGTCGAGGCACCGGCGGCAACCCCGGCCCAGGTGGGCCCGGCGGCACCGCCCGCCGAGCAGCACCACCGGCAACCGGACGACGACCGCTCCCCCGCCCCGGACCAGGAATACGCACAGGAGCCGGAGTCGAGCCCGTGGTTCGAGGCCCCGCAGCAGGAGATCGTCTACGAGGGCGGCTACGACCCCTCGTACATGCCCGACCAGATGTGGGCCCAGTACGAGGCGCAGCAGGCCCAGTACGAGGCCGAGCAGCGCCAGGCGTACCAGAACGGACAGGGGCAGGTGCTTCAGGAGTACGAGGAGCGGGAGCCCTCTCCGGAGGACACCGGCACCTTCCCGATCCCGTCGGGCCCGAACCGCACCCGTCCGCTCGGTGAGGGCGGCGGTACCCCGGCCCCGGAGCCGGACGAGGAGTCGTTCTACCAGGTCTTCAAGCAGTCGATAAACGGCAGTTACCCGACCCCGCGCGAGTTCGGTGACAACGTCGAGGCCGAGTTCCGCATCACCCTCCCCGAGCCGGAGGCCAAGCGGTTGGTCACCCGCTTCACCAACCGCCACACCATGGAACTGGAAGAGGACCACATCGCGTAAGGGCCTGCGCGTAAGGACCGGCGCAGGACATGCGTGCGTACGTGGATGGGGGCGCCCGGAGATCTCCGGGCGCCCCCATCCACGTACTGCCTACTGCCGTACTGCCGACTACTCTCCCAGCAGCTTCCGCACCCGCTCCTGGCCCACGGCGAGGAGCAGGGTGGGCAGGCGGGGCCCGGTGTCACGGCCCACCAGCAGGTGGTAGAGCAGGGCGAAGAAGGTGCGCTGGGCGACCTTGATCTCCGCCGGGAGTTCCTTGGGGGTGGCGTCGGGGGCGAAGCCGGCCTGGACCTTGGGAACCCCGTACACCAGATGCGTGAGGCCATCCAGCGACCAGTGCGAGTCGAGGCCGTCGAGCAGCAGCCGGAGCGATTCGCGGCCCTGGTCGTCGAGGGACTTGAGCAGCTCGGTGTCGGCCTCGTCCCGGACGACGGTCCGCTGGTCGGCGGGGACCTGGGTGTTGATCCAGGCCTCGGCCCTGTCGAGCCGCGGCCGGACCTCGTCGAGCGACGAGAGCGGGTTGGCCGGGTCGAGTTCGCTAAGGATGCGCAGGGTCTGGACCTCGGCGCCCGCGGTGATGTCGGCGACGGAGGCGAGCGTGCGGTACGGCATGGGGCGGGGCGTCTTCGGCAGCTCCCCGGCGGCGGTGCCGACGGCACGCGAGTAGGCGGCGACGTCCGCCGGGAGGGCGGAGCCGTCGGCGACCTTCGCGGCCAGCTTGTCCCACTCGTCGTAGAGCCGCTGGATCTCCTGATCGAAGGCGATCTTGAAGGACTGGTTGGGCCGACGACGGGCGTAGAGCCAGCGCAGGAGCTGCGGCTCCATGATCTTCAGCGCGTCGCCGGGCGTGGGCACGCCGCCGCGGGAGGACGACATCTTCGCCATCCCGGAGATCCCCACGAAGGCGTACATGGGCCCGATGGGCTGCTTGCCGCCGAAGATGCTCCCGACGATCTGTCCGCCGACCTGGAAGCTGGACCCCGGGGACGAGTGGTCGACCCCGCTGGGCTCGAAGACGACGCCTTCGTAGGCCCAGCGCATCGGCCAGTCGACCTTCCACACCAGCTTGCCGCGGTTGAACTCGGTCAGCCGGACGGTCTCCGAGAAGCCGCACGCGGCGCAGGTGTACGTCAGCTCGGTGGTGTCGTCGTCGTAGGCCGTGACGGTGGTGAGGTCCTTGCCGCAGCCGCCGCAGTAGGGCTTGTACGGGAAGTACCCGGCGGACCCGGTGCCGTCGTCCTCGGCGGCCGCACCCGACCCCTCGGCAGCTTCGAGCTCGGCCTCGTCGAGAGGCTTCTGCGACTTCTTGGCCGGGACCTTCTTGGTCCGGTACTGGTCAAGGATCGCGTCGATGTCACCGCGGTGCTTCATCGCGTGCAGGATCTGCTCGCGGTACGCACCCGAGGTGTACTGCTCGGTCTGGCTGATCCCGTCGAACTCGACGCCCAGCTCGGCAAGGGCGTCGATCATGGCGGCCTTGAAGTGCTCGGCCCAGTTGGGGTGGGCGGACCCCTTCGGGGCGGGCACGGAGGTCAGGGGCCTGCCGATGTGCTCGGCCCAGGACTCGTCGACGCCGGCGACGCCGTTCGGCACCTTGCGGTAGCGGTCGTAGTCGTCCCAGGAGATCAGATGCCTGACCTGGTACCCCCGCCGCCGGATCTCGTCGGCGACGAGATGCGGCGTCATGACCTCGCGCAGGTTCCCGAGGTGGATGGGGCCGGACGGCGACAGTCCGGACGCGACGACGACACGTTTGCCCGGGGCTCGGCGCTCCGACTCCTCGATGACCTCATCCGCGAAACGGGAGACCCAGTCGGTGGTCTCGGTGCTCTGAGCCACGATCGGCACGTCCTTCTTTCTCAACAGACTCGTCATGGGCCGGCGGTACGGTTCGCACGGCTGACCGCCCCATTCTCCCAGCTCTCCCCGCATCCACGAAAACGGCTTTTCATCGCCCCCGCCGCCCCTACCCTTTCAGCCCCTCCGGCGTTTGAGGAGCGGGGGTCCAGGGGGCCGGCCCCCTGG
>NZ_VWMY01000024.1:153627-164860 GCF_008905045.1 Streptomyces albicerus | reverse complement strand
GCAGTTCCCCGCGCCCCTGAAGACAAAAGACAGGGGCGCAGCCCCGTCTTTTAGGGGCGCGGGGAACTGCGCGACCAGCCCCCACCGGCCCGCAGCCTTCAACGCACCCCTACGGTCGCCAAAGCGGATGCTCCCGCTCCGCCCACTCCCGGCTGACCGACCCCGTCCGGAGCCCGCGTCGGGCCTCCGGGTGCGCGAGGGCCATGCCGATGTGGCCCGCGAGGACGATGCCGATCGTCAGCGCAAGCCAGTCGTGAACGAAGGTCGCGCTCGTGCGCCAGACCAGCGGGGCGAGATGCGTGAACCACATCAGCAGCCCGGTACCGAGCATGACCAGGACGGCACCGGCGATCCAGGCCGCGTACGTCTTCTGCCCGGCGTTGAACTTCCCGGCCGGCCGCGACTCGGGGCGGGCGTCACGCCGCAGCGCCGAACGCAGCCACACCCGGTCGTGCGGCCCGAAGCGGTTGAGCAGCCGCAGGTCCTTGCGGAAGGCGCGCGAGACGAGCCCGACGAGCACGGGCACCGGCAGCAGCAGCCCCGACCACTCGTGCACCCTGACCACCAGCTCGCGCCTGCCGACGAGTTCGGCGAGCTGGGGGAGGTAGAGGCAGGCCGCGGTCAGCACGCACAGCCCCATCAGCAGCGCCGTCACCCGGTGCACCCAGCGTTCGGCGCGCGAGAAGCGGCGTACGCGCGCCGGATCCGCCGGATCCCCGGGCGCGGGCATCTCCAGCTGTTCGGTCTCAGGTCGCGTCATCGTCACGTCCGTTCGAGCGGCCCACCCACGCGTCCACGTCGTACCCGCGCTCTTCCCAGTAGCCGGGCCGGACGTCCTTGGTGAGGGTGATGCCGGAGAGCCACTTCGCGGACTTGTAGAAGTACATGGGCGCGACGTAGAGGCGGACAGGGCCGCCGTGGGAGTGGCTCACGTCCTTGTCCTGCATGCGGAGGGCGACCAGGACGTCGGCGCGGCGGGCCTGGGACAGGGTCAGGCTCTCCGTGTACGTACCGTCGAAGCACGTGAACCGCACCGCCCCGGCCGAAGGGCGCACACCCGCGGCGTCCAGCAGCCGGGACAGGCGCACCCCTTCGAAGGGCGTGTCGGGCACCCGCCAGCCCGTGACGCACTGGACGTCGCGGACCATCCGTGTCTGCGGCAGGGCGCGCAGGTCGGCCAGCGTGTACGTGGTGGGGTGGTCGACCAGGCCGTCGACGGTGAGGCGGTAGCTGTCCTCGTTCTTGTGCGGGACGGACGAGGCGACCGAGTAGTAGCGGAAGCCGCCGCCGTTGGGCAGGAGGCCGGTCAGGCCGGTGGGGTCCTTGTCCGCGGCGCTGCCGAGGAAGGACTCGAGGCCGCGCTGGAGCGTGGGCGCGGCGGCCACTCCGAGCGCGCCGAGCCCGAGCATCCCGAGCATGAGCCGCCGCCCCACAGGGGTGCCGCCCGCTTCCGGCTCATCCGCGGCCGCTGACGATCGTTCCGGGTTCACACACTGATTCGAGCACCCCCGGCCCCCGGAAGCCAGGGGTCAAGGGTGCCCGTCAGAGTTCCGTAATCACTTCTTACGGGCTTTCCGGCAGCGAGTGCCTCAGGAGCCGGACTCCGCCGCCTTCTCCAGCTGGAACGCCTCGTTGCCGAGCCCGATCCCGGCGTGTGCCTGGGGCTTGCGGGCGCGCAGGAACAGACCCTGGAGAACGCCCACGACGGCGGCCAGCACGATCACACCGGGCAGCACCCAGCTCAGCGAGGAGCCGGGGCCCGCGCCCACCAGGACGTCGAAGTCCTTGACGGTGTAGACGGCGATGACGATCAGCGAGACGCCGGCGATCGCGGAGGACGCGAGGCGCCAGGCCTGGGCCCGCGCGGCGCCCCGGCGGGCGAAGAAGACGACGACCGAGAGCGAGGCCGTGGCCATCAGCAGGATGACGCCAAGGGCTCCGATGTTGCCCATCCACGTGAAGAGGTGCAGCACGGGCGCGGTCGGGTCGCCGGCCGGCTTGTCGTCGGCGACGGCGAACACCGCGACGACCACCATGGCGACGACCGTCTGGAACAGCGACCCCGTACCGGGCGCGCCGCTCGCACCCGTGGTCCGGCCGAAGGCGGAGGGCAGCAGGCCCTCCCGGCCCATGGCGAAGGCGTACCGCGCGACGACGTTGTGGAAGCTGAGCATCGCCGCGAACATGCCGGTCACGAACAGCACATGGAGCACGTCGGTGAACGTCTCACCGAGCCGCGCCTCGGTCAGGAAGAACAGCAGCCCGGCACTCTGCTCCTGCGAGGTGCCCACGATTCCGGAGGGTCCCGCCGCGACGGTCAGCGCCCAGGAGCTGAGCGCGAAGAAGACCGCGACGAAGCCGATCGCGAGGAACATCACGCGCGGGACCAGGACGTGCGGACGACTGGTCTCCTCGGCGTACACGGGGGCCTGTTCGAAGCCGAGGAAGGCGGCGACGCAGAAGCACAGCGCGGTGCCGAGGCCCGCCCCCGTGAGGGTGTCGGGGTTGAAGGCGTGCAGCGACAGGCCCTCCTTCGCGGGGTCGGCGACGGCCGCGACGTCGAAGATCACGACGAGCAGCACCTCGATGACCAGAAGCACACCGAGCACGATCGCGTTGACGTCGATCTTCAGCCAACCGAGTGCGCCGACGACCAGAGCGGCCACCAACGACGGTATCCACCAGGCGACTTCGACCTCCAGGTAGGTGGCGAACAGTCCGGACACCTCGAAGCCGAAGATGCCGTAGATGCCGATCTGGAGGGCGTTGTACGCGACGAGCGCGACCGCCGCGGCGCCCGAGCCGGCCGTGCCGCCGAGGCCGCGGGAGATGTACGCGTAGAAGGCGCCCGCGTTGTGGACGTGGCGGCTCATCTCGGCGTACCCGACACTGAAGAGGACGAGCACGATGCCGAGGATGACGAAGAGCAGCGGCTGACCGACGATGCCCATCACCGCGAATGTGGTGGGCATGACACCCGCGACGACCATGAGCGGCGCGGTCGCCGCGAGCACGGAGAGCAGCAGGCCCCCCGTGCCGAGCCGGTCGGAGCGCAGGGCCCGGTCCTGACCCTTGAAGGTGCTGATGCCGCTGTCGGCGGCGGCCGGTCTGCCCGTGCTCGCAGTACTCGATGTGTTCGAACTGCCCGTCGTCATGGCGGGGTTGTCCTTTCGGATTGCCGGGGTGTCGTTCAGACCGTGCCGAGCACGCTGTCGCGCGCGGCACGGAAGGCGGTGTACGGATCGCGGTCGGGGTACGACCACGGCACCGGGGTCGCGTACGGTCCGATGCGGTGGAACAGGGCGGCCGCTTCGGCGCCCCGGCCCTCGCAGAACTTGGCGTGGGCAAGGAAGTTGAGGTCGACATGGCTGCGCGGGTGGTCGTCGCGCTCCCACTCCAGCCACCAGTCGAAGGCCGTCTTCATCACCTGACGGGCCCGGCGCCCGACCCAGTGCCCGGAGGCCACGGGGTCGGCGGACTCGGCCCCGGCGGCGGCCAGGACGCGATAGCGCTCGGCGTGCGCGACGACCGGCAGGATCGCCAACGGCGAGTCGGCGGGCGCCTGTTCGGCGGACCAGGTCGCGAAGTCGTAGACCTCGTGCAGCGGGTCCTGCCCGGCCTCGGGACGCCGCTCGGCGAGCCGGGCGACCATCAGATGGTGGGCGTGGTGGTGGTCGGGGTACCGGTGGCGGACCTCGTCGAAGAGCTGGACCACGTCCTGCTCGCTGCCGAGGACCCGCTCCAGCATCAGCAGACCGAGCCAGGGCGTGGGGTCGGCGGGCAGCAGCGCGGCCGCGGTACGGCAGGCCTCGCGCGCCCGGGCGGGCTTGTCCTTGCCGTTCAGGGCACGTTGCACGGTGGCGAGGGCGAGCAGTACGGCGGCGTCACCGGACTCGGGTTCGGCGACCAGCCAGTCACGCGCCCAGGCGAGGGTGCTCGACTCCTGCGCCAGGGTGGTGACGCGGTGCCCGCGGCGGTCCCAGTCGTCGCCGGTCGCGACGAGCAGGCCGCGTACGGCGGTCCACCGGCCCTGGGCCAACGCGGCGCGGGCGGCGACGAGTTCGGCGTCGTCGAGCGCGGCGTCGAAGGCCTGGGCCGCGCGCTTGCGGCCGCGGCCTAGGGGTGGCGGGGGTGGAGACACCGCGGGACTTCCTCACACGACGCGGTTTGCCGACGATTGATTTTTCAGCGGGTTGCCACGGTTGGGCAGCAGGGTATGACGGGTTGTCAGCGTGTGGTCAACTGTTGATTTTTGTCAGTGATTGACTACGGACAGCCAACCCTGAGCCAATGGTTCACGTCAAGCCTGACAGATGCGTTACACGCGTCAACCACTCGTCGACAGCCCGAAGTTGAGCCCGTCCTCAGCCGCCCGCCCCTCCACTCACGAACCCACGGCTTTCGCCGCCGCCCGCCCCGCCGTACGCCCGGAGAACAGGCAGCCGCCGAGGAACGTCCCCTCCAGGGACCGGTATCCGTGCACACCGCCGCCGCCGAACCCGGCCGCCTCCCCCGCCGCGTACACCCCGGGCAGCGGGTCTCCGCCCTCGGTCAGCACACGGGACGACAGGTCGGTCTCCAGGCCGCCGAGCGTCTTGCGGGTGAGGATGTTGAGGCGCACGGCGATGAGCGGGCCGGCCTTGGGGTCGAGGATGCGGTGCGGGGTGGCCGTACGGATCAGCTTGTCGCCGAGGTAGGCGCGGGCCCCGCGGATGGCTGTCACCTGAAGATCCTTGGTGAACGGGTTGACGATCTCCCGGTCGCGCGCTGTGATCTCACGCCGCAACGCCGCCTCGTCGATGAGCGGCTCCTTGGTGAGGGCGTTCATCCCACGGACGAGCGCGCCCAGATCCCGCTCCACAACAAAATCAACACCGTTGTCCATGAACGCCTGCACCGGCCCGGGCACATCGGCCCGCGCCCGCTGGAAGACACCCTTGACCGACTTGCCCGTCAGATCGGGGTTCTGCTCCGACCCCGAGAGCGCGAACTCCTTGCCGATGATCTTCTGGTCGAGCACGAACCACGTGTAGTCGTACCCGGTCTTCATGATGTGCTCGAGCGTGCCGAGGGTGTCGAAGCCG
The DNA here is from genome assembly GCF_008905045.1 of Streptomyces albicerus. Lineage (GTDB taxonomy): Bacteria > Actinomycetota > Actinomycetes > Streptomycetales > Streptomycetaceae > Streptomyces > Streptomyces albicerus. The sequence goes on along the minus strand of NZ_VWMY01000024.1, from coordinate 159,776 downwards.
GGGAAGAGGGGCACCGGGAGCCGCCGCCCCCGCGCGTCCAGCCACAACGACGAGGGTCCGGGCAGGATGCGGATGCCGTGGTTCTCCCAGATGGGGTTCCAGTTCTGGATGCCCTCGGTGTAGTGCCACATGCGGTCGCGGTTGATGAGCCGCGCACCCGCGCCCTCCGCGATGCCGAGCATCTCACCGTCCACATGCGCGGGCACGCCGGAGATCATCCGCTCGGGCGGGTTGCCGAGCCGCTCGGGCCAGTTGGCGCGCACGAGATCGAGATTGCCGCCGATGCCGCCGGACGTGACGATCACGGCCTGGGCCCTGAACTCGAAGGCGCCCGTGACGGTGCGGCCGCTTGCCTGGCCACGCAGGATGTCCGACGGCTCCAGCACCTCGCCGCTCACGGTGTCCACCGTGCCCGCGCTGCGCGACAGCCCGGTGACGCGGTGCCGGAACTTGAGCTGCACGAGACCACGGGCGACGCCCGCCCGTACGCGCCGCTCGAAGGGCGCGACAAGACCCGGACCCGTGCCCCACGTGATGTGGAACCGGGGCACGGAGTTGCCGTGCCCGTTCGCGTCATAACCGCCGCGCTCGGCCCACCCCACCACGGGGAACCAGCGAACCCCCTGCTTGTGCAGCCAGGACCGCTTCTCACCGGCCGCGAAGTCGACGTACGCCTCGGCCCACTTCCGGGGCCAGTGGTCCTCCGGGCGGTCGAAGGCCGCGGTGCCCATCCAGTCCTGGAGGGCCAGCGCATGGCTGTCCTTGATGCGCATGCGGCGCTGCTCGGGCGAGTCCACGAAGAACAGGCCACCGAACGACCAGTGCGCCTGGCCGCCGATCGACTGCTCCGGCTCCTGGTCGAGAAGGATCACCTTGCGCCCCGCGTCGACGAGCTCCGCGGTCGCCGCGAGCCCGGCAAGGCCCGCCCCGATCACGATCACATCTGCGTCGTACGCCATGAGCAGGCTCCTTCTGGGCATTATTACTGGTCGGTCAGATCCTTGGGCAACGGAGTGACCCAGTCAACTGCCGGGGTGGGACCTACTCGGCTACAGTCGCCGGATACTCCGCGACCCTCCCCGCCCGAAGTCTTGAGGTACGCAGCGTGTCGGTTCTGGTTCTCGTCCTCGCCGTGAGCGCGGCCTGCTGCCTGGGCTTCGGATTCGTCCTCCAGCAGAATGCCGCGGCGCACGCTCCGCTGGGCGACTTCCTCTCCCCCCGACTGCTCCTCGACCTGGTGCGGGTGCCGCGCTGGCTGGGCGGGATCGGGCTCATGGTCGTCGGCATGGTGCTCGGCGCGATCGCCCTGTCGAACGGCGAGATCTCCCTGGTCGAACCTCTCCTCGCGACCAACCTCCTCTTCGCGCTCCTGCTCTCCCGCCGCCAGACCCGCCAGCCGCTGGGACGGCAGGGCTGGGCGGGGCTTCTGCTGCTCGCGGGCGGGGTGACGGCGTTCATCGTGGCCGGTCAGCCGGAGGGCGGCGACGCCGTCACCGATCCGTTCCGCCACTGGATGATCATCGGCGTGATGGTGGGCCTCGCGCTCCTGCTCACCACATACGCCAAGCGGTCCCGACTGAGCGCGGGCCCGGTGCTGCTCGGAATGGCGGCGGGACTGCTGTACGGCGTCCAGGACGCCCTCACCCGCGTGAGCGGACAGCGCTTCTCCGACGGCGGCTGGCTGTCGCTCGCCACGAGTTGGCAGGTGTACGGGGTCGTGGCCCTCGGGATCACCGGGCTCGTGCTGGTGCAGAGCGCGTTCGAGACGGCCCCATTGCGGATGTCGTTGCCCGCACTCACCGCGGCGCAGCCGCTGGCCGGGATCGCTTGTGGCGTCGGGTTCCTCGGCGACCGGTTGCGGACCGACGCGGGGGCGCTGGCCTGGGAGGCCGGGGGCCTCGCCGGGATTATGGTGGGGGTCGTCCTGCTGGGGCTGCATCCCGCGATGCCCAGCGGGACCGCGGCCAAGGAGCCCCGGGAACCCAAGAAGAAGGTGCGCGTGCGGGATCTTCAGCCTCGCTGATGCGGCGCGGGCTGCTTTGATGGCCGTATGAGCTCTGCTGACGAGATCCTCGACGTCGTCGACGAGAACGACGAGGTGGTGGGGCAGGCCCGGCGCGGTGACGTATACGCCCGGGGGTTGCGGCATCGGTGTGCGTTCATCCAGGTCAGGGACGGCGAGGGACGACTGTTCGTGCACCGGCGCACTCCGACCAAGCTGGTGTTCCCCTCTCTGTACGACATGTTCGTGGGCGGGGTCGTGGGCGCGGGCGAGACCTACGACGACGCGGCGCTGCGGGAGGCCGAGGAGGAGCTGGGCGTCTCCGGGCTCCCCCGGCCGGTCTTCTTGTTCAAGTTCCTGTACGACGACGGGGCCGGGAAGAGCTGGTGGTCGGCCGTCTACGAGGTGCGCTGCGACCTGCCGGTGAAGCCTCAGGTCGAGGAGGTCGCCTGGTACGGGTTCCTGCCGGAGGCTGAGGTGGGGCGGCGGTTGGCGGAGTGGGAGTGGGTGCCGGACGGCTTGTCCGCGTATTCGCGGCTGCGGGCTTATCGGGAGCGGGGTTCGGGGGGTTCGGGCTGAGTTCGTCTGCGGGTGGGTGGGGGCGTATCGGGAACAGGCTTCGGGCTGAGTTTCGTCTGCGGGTGGGTGGGGGCTGGGCGCGCAGTTCCCCGCGCCCCCGAGGTGGCTGGGGTCGGGTTGTTTGTGCGGGTGAGTGGGTGGTCTGCGCCTGGCGTGGGGTGGTGACGGGGACGCGGCGGTACGTCGGGTTCGTCGCAGCGGGGCGTACGGCTCGGCATCGTCAGGCCCGGGTTGCTTGCGGGAGCTCTAGGCGGCGAACTGCGACATACCGCCGCGTCCCCTTCGGTCGGCACGGCGCCCGCCGGCCGGTGGGCCCACCCGCCCACGGACCCCGACAGCCCAGCCACGGGTAGGGTCTGCGCGTGATCGAACTTGTGCGGAACGTCCGGTTGTGGTTCGCGCCTGAGCGGATCAAAGAGGAGGGGACCACCCCCGACTACCGGTTCTCGCTGGCCAACGAGCGGACGTTTCTTGCGTGGTTGCGGACCTCGCTCGCACTGATCGGCGGCGGGTTCGCCGTGGATCAGTTCCTGCCCGACTTGAGGTGGGCCTGGCGGGTCGGTCTGGCTCTGGGGCTCCTGGGAGCCGGGGTGCTGTGTGCGCTGCGGGCCGTGAATCACTGGATCCGCTGCGAGCGGGCGATGCGCAAGGGCGAGGATCTGCCGGTGTCGCGCTTCCCCGCGCTGCTGAGCATCTGCGTAGCCGTCGTGGCCGTCGCGATGGTGGTGGTCGTACTGGTCGGGTGGGAGGGGTGACCGGGCCCGCCCAGGAGTCGGGGATCGGTCGAGACCCCGGCCTGCAGCCGGAGCGTACGCGGCTCGCGTGGCGGCGTACGACGTTGGCGGCAACCGTGGCGGCCGTACTCGCCGTGAAAGCGGCGCTCAGTGGCGGGCCGAGCGCGGCGGGATTCGTGGTGTGCGCGCTGTTCTGCGGGCTGTGGCTGGGCTTTCTCGCCGTGGCACACCGGCGAATCCGGGCCCTGTCCGAGAGCGGTCAGCCGACTGTGCTCACACCCGGACATGCGAGCGCAGCTGTTCTCTGCACGGTCGCGCTGGCCGTCTGCGCGATGGTCCTCGTCTTCTGAGGGCGCACTGCCGACCCGTGGCCCACGAGGGGCACGGGCACGAGCACGGCGAAGGCTGCGGCCACTCGGCGGTGACGCACGTCGACCACGTCGACTACGGTCACGACCGAGACGCCGATCACGTTTCGTCTCCGCACTGGACGGCATACCGACCGGTCGGCATCATGTGGAGAGTCCTGATTTCCGGCGTACGGAGGAAACACGATGAGCGCAGACCACCCGCCAGGTCTCGATCTCGACCGGTTGCGCGGCCTGCTCGACAGCGAGCGGCCCGGCCTGGTCCACGGCCCGCTGACCGGCCGGCTGATCGAGGGCGGACGGTCGAACCTCACGTACGCGGTGACGGACGGCACCTCGAAGTGGGTCGTACGCCGCCCCCCGCTGGGCCACGTGCTGGCCACCGCGCACGACATGAAGCGCGAGCACCGCGTGATCAGCGCGCTGCACCCGACGGCGGTGCCGGTCCCGCGCCCGATCCTGCTGTGTGAGGACGAGCAGGTGCTGGGCTCGCCCTTCTACGTCATGGACTTCGTGGAGGGCACGCCGTACCGGACCGCCGAACAGCTCGCGCCGCTCGGTCCCGAGCGCACGCGCGGCGCGGTGCTCGGCCTCGTCGACACGCTGGTCGAGCTGCACGCGGTGGACCCCGCCGAGGTGGGCCTCGCGGACTTCGGGCGCCCCGAGGGCTTCCTGGACCGGCAACTGCGCCGCTGGGGCAAGCAGTTGGACGCCTCCCGCAACCGCGAGCTGGCCGGGATCGACGAGCTGCACGCCGCGCTGGGACGCGAGTTGCCGAACTCCCCCACGGCCACGGTCGTGCACGGCGACTACCGGCTCGACAACGTGCTGATCGGCGAGGACGACCGGATCAACGCGATCCTCGACTGGGAGATGTCGACGCTCGGTGATCCGCTCACCGACCTGGGGCTGCTGGTGATGTACAGCATCCCGCTGGGCACGCCCGACTCCCCCGTCTCCACGACCGCCATGGCCGCCGGACACCCGGAGCCGGCCGAGCTGATCGAGCGGTACGCCGCGCGCTCGGGGCGCGACGTGTCCGCCGTCGCCTGGTACACGGCGTTCGCATGGTTCAAGCTCGCCGTGATCCTGGAGGGCATCCACTACCGCTACACGCTGGGCCAGACCGTCGGCGCGGGCTTCGACCGCATCGGCGACCTGGTCCCCGTCTTCATCGAGCACGGCCTGACCACTCTTCAGGAAGGCTGACCGGACTATGGACTTCGCATTCGACGCGCGCACCGAGGAGCTGCGGGCCAAGCTGCTCGCCTTCATGGACGAGTACGTCTATCCGGCCGAGGCCGTTGCTCATGAGCAGCGGGGTCGGCTCGCCTCCCCGTGGGACACCCCCGCCGTGGTCGAGGAGTTGAAGGCCGAGGCCCGCCGTCAGGGTCTGTGGAACCTCTTCCTGCCGGACTCCGAGTACGGGGCCGGGCTGACGAACCTCCAGTACGCGCCGCTCGCCGAAATCACCGGCCGTTCCCCGCAGTTGGCGCCGACCGCGCTGAACTGCGCGGCGCCCGACACCGGCAACATGGAGGTGCTTGCCCAGTTCGGCGACGAGCAGCAGAAGAAGCAGTGGCTGGAGCCGCTCCTCGCCGGTGAGATCCGCTCGGCGTTCGCGATGACCGAGCCCGAGGTGGCCTCGTCCGACGCCACGAACATCACCACGCTGATCGAGCGATCCACCGACGGCACGGCCGGCACCGACGAGTACGTCATCACCGGCCGCAAGTGGTACATCTCCGGGGCGATGAACCCCGACTGCAAGATCTTCATCGTGATGGGCAAGACGGATCCCGAAGGGTCCGACATCCGCCGCCAGCAGTCCATGGTGCTGGTCCCGCGCGACACACCCGGCGTCACGGTCGAGCGCGCGATGCAGGTGTACGGCTACGAGGACCACTCCCACGGCGGGCACGCGGAGGTCGTCTTCGACGGCGCGCGTGTGCCGATCTCGAACCTCATCGGCGAGGAGGGCGGCGGTTTCGCCATCGCCCAGGCGCGGCTGGGCCCCGGCCGGATCCACCACTGCATGCGGCTGATCGGCATGGCGGAACGGGCGATCGAGCTGATGTGCCGACGGGCGGTCTCACGTACCGCCTTCGGCAAGTCGCTGGCCCAGCAGGGCGTCGTCCACAACTGGATCGCCGACGCGCGCGTTGCCGTCGAGCAGTTGCGTCTGCTGGTCCTCAAGACGGCCTGGATGATGGACACCGTCGGCAACAAGGGTGCCCACACCGAGATCCAGTCCATCAAGATCGCCACGCCTCGTACGGTCGTCGACATCATCGACAAGGCGATCCAGTTGCACGGAGCGGGTGGGGTGAGCCAGGACTTCCCGCTCGCCGAGCTGTGGGCCGGCGCCCGCACCCTGAAACTCGCCGACGGCCCGGACGAGGTGCACCAGCGCTCCCTGGCACGCCACGAATTGAAGAAGTACGTCGTCTGACCCGGCGGGGGCCG
>NZ_VWMY01000024.1:140918-153482 GCF_008905045.1 Streptomyces albicerus | reverse complement strand
GACGAGGCCGTTCAGGCCGATAGCGGGGGTCTGGGGGCGCAGCCCCCAGGGATGGGACGGGTAGGGGCGGCGGGGGCGAGAAAAACCCCCTCGGCCTACGGCCTCAGCGCCCGCAGCAGCAGGTCCGCCAAGTGATCAGCCACCTGCTGCGGAGTGAGCGGCCCGTCAGGCCGGTACCACGTCGACAAGTGGTGCACAGAGCCGAAGTGGTAGTCCACGACCAGATCCGCGGGCGTCGCCTTCGAGAAGACACCCGACTCCTGCCCCTCCTCGATCAACGCACGGAAGCGCTCGTGATAGCGCCGCCGCTCCGCCCGCACCTGCTTGTTCTTCTCCGGACTGAGATGGTGCATGGAGCGGAAGAAGATCGCCGCGTCGTCAAGGTTGTCGATCGTCGTGACGACGACGTCGGCGGCGGCACCCCGAAGCCGCTCCTCCACAGGCGCGTCGGCGTCGGCGAAGGCGTCGAGCCGCTCCTGCTGGACGCGCAGCACACGCGCGTACACCTCGTGGAGCAGATCGTCCTTGGAGCCGAAGTAGTGGTACAGCGCCCCCTTCGTGACACCGGCCGCCTCGACGATCTCCTGGACCGAGGTGCGGTCGTAACCGCGCTCGGCGAAGAGCCGGGTGGCGGCGGCCAGCAACCGCCGCGGGACGGGCGTACCGTCACCGTCCGTCGTCCTGGGCACTGCCGCCACCTGCCTTTCGAGTTTTTCAGCTTTCCAGCCGCTTTATGCTGTTTTGCGCCGTGCGCTACTGGTCACCCTGTGACCGGGAACGCAGTTCCCGACGGAGGATCTTCCCACTGGCCGTCTTCGGCAAGTCGGGCAGGATCTCGACCTGCCGCGGGTATTTGTAGGCGGCCAGTCTCTCCTTGCAGTACGCGGCCAGCGCATCGGGGTCCTCTTCGGCTCCCGGCCGCAGGCTGATGTACGCCTTGACGGTCTCGCCGCGGTACCCGTCGGGCACCCCGACGACGGCCGCCTCACGCACTGCCGGGTGGGTGTAGAGGACGTCCTCGACCTCGCGCGGCCACACCTTGAAGCCGGACGCGTTGATCATGTCCTTCTTGCGGTCGACGACGTAGAGCCAGCCGTCCGCGTCCATGAAGCCGATGTCGCCGGTGCGCAGTTCGCCGTCCGGGAAGGTCTCCGCGGTGGCCTCGGCGCGCCGCCAGTAGCCGGGTACGACCTGCGGTCCGCGTACGAGGATCTCCCCCTGCTCGCCGAAGGGCACCTCCGCACCCTGGTCGTCGACGATGCGTACGACGGTGTCGGGGCCGGGCACGCCGACGGCGAGCGTCCCGGAGGCCGGGTCCACCGGGGCTTCCAGGCCGGGCGGCACGGAGGCGCAGGGCGCGGTGCACTCGGTGAGGCCGTAGCCGTTGCGGATGTACGGCCCGAAGCCCGCCCGGAACTTCTCGACGAGCGCGGGCGGGACCGGGGCGCCGCCGGAGGAGATGTTCACGAAGGACGAGAAGTGGTCCGGGGTCACGGACGGGTGCGCGGCCAGCGCCATGAAGGCCGTCGACGGGCCGACCGTGTAGTGGGGCCGGTGCTCGGCGAACGCGTCGAGGACGACCCCCGCCTCGAAGCGGTACGCGAGGACGAGCGTGCCCGCGCTGTTGAGGCATGCGACGAACTGGCAGACCATCCCCGTGATGTGGAACAGCGGCGCCATCGCGAAGTACACGGGTGCCTCGGGCAGCGCGAGGCCGGTCCGCTGCCGCTCGGCGTTGTACATGATGTTGCCGTGCGTGTTGGCGGCTCCCTTGGGGGCGCCGCTGGTGCCGGAGGTGTAGCTGATCAGCGCGACATCCGACGGGCCGACGTCGCGGCCCTCGGGGGCCTTGAGACCCGCCCTCGCCACGGCCACCAGGTCGTCGGCGTCCGCCGCCTGCGGCAGCCGCTCGAAGCTCAGCACGCGCGCGTCGCCCCGCGTCTGGAGATCCAGTTCGCAGCCGGTCAGCACGATGCGTACGGGCGAGTCGGCGGCCGTCTCGCGCAGATACGACTCCCAGGCCCGGTCGGAGCAGATCAGCGCGGCGACCTCGCCGTCCCGCAGGACGTGGGTGACCTCCCCGGACTTGTACATGGGGTTGACGGGCAGGACGGTCGCGCCGGCCTTCCAGGCGCCGAGGACGGCGAGTACGAAGTGCGGCGAGTTCTGCAGCAGGACGGCGACCCGGTCGCCGCGCTCCAGGCCGCGGGCGGCGAGATGCCCGGCGACCGAGTCGCTCAGCTCGTCGACCTCGCGGTAGCTGAGGCGCCCGTCGAAGTAGACGAGGAAGGTGCTGTCCGGGGTTTCGGCGACGGCCCGGCGCAGGGCGTGCACCGCCGAGTCGGCGGGGCTGACGGGCGCGCGCTGGGCGTCGTTCAGGAGCGCGATCCACGGCTGGGCCGCGTACAGGGAGGTGGTCACCGGCCGTCCGCCTCCCACTTCTGCTGGATGTGGTTCATGTTCGTCAGCCAGCGGTCGGGGTCGGCGGCCCGCGCCCGGTAGTAGTCGGCGACCTCGGGGTGCGGCAGGATCAGGAAACGGTCCTCCTCGATCCCCGCGAAGAGGGCGTCCGCGACCACCTCGGGCTCGATGGCCGTGGGCTTGAGCACGAGGTCACCCGCGCTGCCCGTGCCCGCGAGCATGTCGGTGCGGACGCCCTGCGGACAGATCGCGTGGACCTTCAGACCGCGGTGCCGGTACGTGAGCGACAGCCACTCGGCGAAGGCGTACGCACCATGCTTGGTGACGCTGTAGGGGGCCGCGCCGACCATCGTGAGCAGCCCGGCCGCCGACACCGTGGAGACGAAACGGCCGCTGCCGCGCTCCAGCCAGTCGGGGAGCAGCTCGTGGGCCGCGCGGACGTGCGCCATCACGTTCACGTCCCACGCGAGCGCCCAGACCTGCTCGGGAGCCGCTTCCGAGCCCCCGGAGGCGAGCCCCGCGTTGGCGCAGTAGACGTCGACCGTCCCGCCGAGCGCCTCCCGGGCCTCACCAACGATCGCGGAGGCGTCCCCCGGAACCGCGATCCCACCGATCTCGTCGGCGACGGCCTTGGCCTTCGCACCGTCCAGATCATTGACGACAACCCGAGCCCCTTCGGCGGCGAAGCGCCGGGCCAAAGCGGCTCCGATCCCCCCTCCGGCTCCGGTGACGACCACTCCGGCATCCTGCATGGCTTCCACCATCGGTCCCCTTCGACACGACGAGAATCAGCTCCACTCCAACGCCAGACTAACCAGTCGGTATGTAAAGAGGGAAGGGAGCGATGTCCAGTAAGGGGCGCGAAAAGCTGCGCCCCTTCAGGGGCGCGGGGCTGTGTCAATTTGCGGCTCCGCCGCGTGGGCGCGACAAGCCACACTCGACCCGCAGCTTACGAACGACCGGCGGAAGCACTTAGCGTGCTCTTGCCAGCCTTCCGAAATCACGGAGGTCACATGCGCCGCCTCTCCAGACGTGGACTACTAGCCGCCACCACCGGCGCGGCAGCATTCTCGGCGGGCCCACCCGCCGCGGCCGCCGCACCGACGGCCGCCCGCCGCCTGCGGACCGGCTTCGACCGCCTGGCCGCCGACGGCTACACCCTGCTCGACGGCGACCGAGTAGGCATCGTCACCAATCCGACGGGCGTCACCAAAGACGCCCGCCACATCGTCGACGTCATGCACACCGACGACCGAGTGAACCTGGTGGCCGTCTTCGGCCCAGAACACGGCTTCCGCGGCACCGCACAGGCCGGCGGCTCCGAGGGTCGCTACGACGACCCGGCGACCGGACTCCCCGTCTACGACACGTACTTGAAGAGCGGTCAGCCGCTTGCCGACATCTTCACGGCCTCCGGCGTGGACACGGTCGTCTTCGACATCCAGGACGTGGGCGCACGCTTCTACACGTACATCTGGACGCTGTACGACTGCATGGAGGCGGCCAGGCTCGCGGGCAAGCGCTTCGTGGTCCTCGACCGGCCGAACCCGGTGACGGGGCGCGGCGCCTACGGACCCGTGCTGCACAAGGAGTTCGCGACCTTCGTGGGCCGAGAGCCGATCGCGCAGGCGCACGGGATGACGGTGGCGGAGCTGGCGCGGCTGTTCAACGGGGAGTTCCTCACGGCGCCGGTGCCGCTGGACACCGTACTGATGTCGGGCTGGAAGCGGTCGGAGTTCTACGACGCCTCCGGGCTTCCCTGGGTGCCGCCGAGTCCGAACATGCCGACCCCCGACACCGCCCTGGTGTACTCGGGGACGTGTCTCTTCGAGGGCACGAACCTGTCGGAGGGCCGCGGCACGACCCGTCCGTTCGAACTGCTCGGCGCGGAGGGCATCGACCGGCGATGGGCCGCTGAGGCGAACCGACTCGGGCTGCCCGGTGTGCACTTCAGGGAGGCGTACTTCGCGCCCACCTTCTCCAAGTTCCAGGGCAAGACCGTCGGCGGCGTACAGATCCATGTCCACGACCGGGCCGCGTACGACCCCGTACGCACCGGGATCGCGCTGCTCGTCACCGCCAAGGAGGTATGGAGCGGCTTCGCTTGGCGCTCGGACAACTGGATCGACAAGCTGACCGGCTCCACCCAGGTGCGCACGATGATCGACGCGGGCGCGACGGCCGACGAGGTCGTGGCGGCCTGGCAGGGGGAGTTGGCGGCGTTCCGGCGGGTGCGCGGGAAGTACCTCCTCTACCGCTGAGCCTTGAGTTCGGCACGGCCGGACCGGACCTGACGTATGGCCAACTCCCCCCGTCGGCGGGACGATGCCCGCAGATGGGCGGGTTACGGGGGCCGAAGGGGGCTCGTCATGGCGGATCCGGAAGTGGGCGTGGCTCCTTACTGGGAGCTGACCTTCGACGCGGACGGGGATGTGAACGGCAAACAGCGCGACCGGCTCGTCAAGGAAGCGGCGGAGCAGGGCGTCAAGGACCTCGTCGTCTTCGCGCACGGCTGGAACAACTCCCGGTCGGTGGCGACACGGCTCTACGACCGCTTCTTCGGGCCGATCCCCGGGCTCGCCCCCAACGCCCGACTCGGATACGTGGGGGTGATGTGGCCCTCGATGCGGTTCACGGACGAGCCGATCCCCGACTTCGAGCGGGCCGTGGCGGCGGCAGCGGGTCCGGTCCTGGACAAGGACACGCGGAACGCCCTGCTGGAGGTCTTTCCCGGCCGGGCCACCCTGATCGACCAGATCGCCCGGATGCTCGACCAACAGCCGGACGAGGAGGCCGCGTTGGAGGAGTACGGGCGGCTGGTACGACTTCTCGTCGAGCTGCGGGCCGAGGCGCCGCAGGCCGCGTTCGCCGCGGACACGCTGACGGAAGGGGCCTTACAGGTCGACCCGGAGATGTTCCTCGGGAACACGGCGGAGATGTGCCGCGAGTTCGCACGGGCGCTGGCGGCGGACCGACCCGGAGCCGACGGCGAGGGCGAGGGGGTCCAGGCCGAGTTCGGGCTCCCCCGCGTCTGGGACGGGGCCCATGAACTGCTGCGCCAGGCAACGTACTTCGCCATGAAGCGGCGCGCGGGCACCGTCGGTGAGCGTGGGCTCGGGCGGGTGATCGGGCGGCTCGCGCAGGCGGCGCCCGGGCTGCGGGTGCATCTCGTGGGGCACAGCTTCGGCGGCCGTCTTGTGTCGTTCGCGCTGCGCGGACTGCCCAAGGGTGTCCGGACCGTGAAGTCGGTGACCCTGCTCCAAGCGGCCTTCTCGCACTACGCGTTCGCCGCGCGGCTGCCGCACGACGCGCGGGGCAGCGGCGTATTGAACGGCCGACAGGACCGTATCGACGGCCCGTTGGTGTGCTGCTTCTCGCGCTTCGACTCGGCTCTCGGCACGATCTACCCGCTGGCCTCCCGTATGGCGGGTGACAGCCGCTCGGCTGCCGGCCTCGGGATTCCCCGCCTCCTCGGTGGCAAGTGGGGCGCGCTGGGCCACGACGGGGTACAGGCGGTGGCCGGCACGAAGGCGTTCAGGCTCGCCGACGCACTGCGCGCCAAGCTGCCGGTGTCGGGCTGTGTGAACATCGACGCGTCCACGGTGGTGAAACGCGGCGGACCCCCGTCCGGGGCCCACAGCGACATCTGCCACCGTGAGCTGGCCCAGATGGTGCTGGCGGCGGGCCGCATCCGCTGACCCGCCGCCAATCGCTCCGCCGGAAGTGCGGTGTTTCGTCCTCGGGTTCGTCGTGGCTGGTCGCGCCCACGCGGCGGAGCCGCAAATTGACACAGCCCCGCGCCCCTTCGGGGCGCTGCCGAACCGCACCGGACTTCGCCGGACCGGGCCCTAGGACGTCACCGGTGTGACGTGAACTCCACGACCTGCTGGTAGGTCGGCCGGTTCTGCCAGCTGATCTTGTTGTGCTTGATGCCGCCCAGCGTGCGCTGGTTGATCGAGTCGGCACACCACTGGTCGCCCGCCGAGCAGATCTCGTCGCCCGGGTAGACCTGGGCGGCGGTCCTGCCCGCCGCCTCCTTGAGCGTGCTGATCAGGGTGTCCCGGCAGGCACTGAGGCTGCCGTCGCCGCAGTACGTCTTGGCCAGGCCGCCCTGGACCGACTCACCGAGCACCGCCCGGATGTCCTTGTGGACGTAGCTCCACCAGCCGTACTGGAAGGAGCTTCCGGCGTGCGAGCCGGTGGGACCGTGTCCGGCCGACGGGGCCTCGTCCACCGGCAGGTTGTTGGTCATGGCGGTGTACAGGTCGCTGCCGAGGCCCGGTTCGAACTCGGCCTTCACCAGCAGCGGCCACCAGGCGTCCAGGATGCGGATCGCTTCGGCGTTGGCATACGCCTTCGAACCCGCCGCGGTCTCCTTGCGCTTGGCGCCTGCCGTCACCCAGTCGGACAGCTTCGTCACGGCCGCCGCGGCCGCCGGGTCGGTGACCGGCGAGCTGTTGACGACCTTCAGCAGTTTCGGCAGTACGTCCTCGGCGCGCAGATCGGCCAGCGCGGCGTCGGCCATCGCCTTGGTGAGGGATGCCCTGGTCACCCCGCCGGCCGTCACCAGCTTCTTCACCCGGTCCTCCAGGAGGTTGCCCCGGTGGACGGAGCCGTTGCCCCAGGGAGCCGTGGTGTAGTCCTTGGCCTGCTTGTTGTTCCAGGAGATGTAGTAGTCCTGGTCGATGGAGTTGGGGTGGGCGGACGCCGGGGTGTAGTCGGCGGTGTTCGTCTCCGGGGTCCAGTTCCGCCACTCGTACGCGGGCCGCGCCCAGGCGGGGAACTCGGCGTCGACACCGGTGGCGCGCACCGGGTTGTCGCCGCTGTTGTAGTACGCGGTGTGCTCCGAGTCCGCGTAGAACCAGTTGAAGGTGTAGTTGATGTGCTGCACGGCCTTCTGGAAGGTCTGCGGGCTCTTCACGTAGTCGGGGTCGTTGAGCATCTGGAAGCCGATGATCGAGTCGGCCTCGTGCATGAAGGACGAGCGCAGAGTGGTGTACGCGACCTTCTTGCCGTCGACCGTCGCGCGATGCGTCACCGGGCCGTACTTGGTGCGCCAGACCTGCATGCGGTACGAGCCGGCGGCGGTGCCGTCGGCGGTGGTGGGCTTCCAGGCGTTGGTCTGCTCGACCTTCTCCATGGGCGTGCAGGTGCCGCGGTAGAGGTAGTGGGTGTCGTCCTGGCACAGCTCGACCGCGTAGGTGTCGATGATGTCCTGGCCGGAGGTCGTGGCGCTCCACGCGTAGTCCTGGCCGCGGCCGAGTTCGACGTACATGCTCAGGCCGGCGAAGGAGGCGCCGCGGGCGCTGAGGCCCGGCCCCTGGATCTCCTGGAGCATGAGCAGCTGCGGCGCGAAGTAGCCGGTCTGCGGGCCGAAGACGGCGACCGGGTGGCCGCTGGCGGTGTGTTTGCCGCTGACCACGAGGGCGTTGGACATGCCGCGCTTCGCCGAACCGAGTGCGCTCGCCGTCGCCGACGCGGACGTCTTGGTGGCGCCGGCGGTGGCCGCGCTGCCGGTGCGGTCGTAAACGAGCGGCTCCTGGGTCACCGAGCCGGCGTCGGGCAGAGCCTCGCCCTGCGGGTTGTCCGGCTTGGAGGCGTACGGGAAGCTCTCGCCGTCGTGGAGGGTGAGCACCGCCTCGGGGTCGTTGCGTTCCCGGAAGGACTCCCAGACCTTGGTGCCCTCCTCCACTCCGTACTTGGACTGGGCGGCGAGCAGTGAGATGGCGTTGTTGACCTCGCCGCCGCCCCCGGAGCCGAAGAGTGCGCCGATGACGGAGGCGAGCGCGACCAGGTCGGTGAGTTTGAACTTCTCGATGGTCCCGGCGTTGGTGATGGAGTCCTTGTGGCCGGTCAGGACGTACTCGCCGGGGAAGTAGCGGCCGCTGTCGGAGGCGTCGATGTAGGCGTTGATGCCGTCGATGTAGGCCTTGACGTCGGCGAGGGCCTGCTGGCCGCGGGCGCCGTTCGTGGCGACCGCGTTGTCGATCTGGGCCTGCAGATCGGCCTCGGTGTACGGGGCGTGGCGCCAGAACTCCTGCTCCAGGCCCTGGTTGGAGGGGGCGCCGCCCGCGAAGGGGGTCAGTTTGCCGCGTCCGACGTGCCGGAAGACGTCCATCAGCCACAGCCGGTCCTGCGCGGCCGCGTAACCGGCGCCGAACTCCGTGCCGTAACGGGTGGTGCCTGTGATGTGCGGCACACCGGTCTTCTTGTCGCGGACGATCGTCACGTCGGTGCGTCCGGCGGGCTTCACGGTCGACTCGACCTGGTCGGCGGGGACCCCGAACGACGCGTCCTTGAAGAAGTCGTTGATCTTGGCGTCGGTGAGGCCGGAGTGGCCCGATGCCAGGTTGTTGTAGGGCGCGAGCTGGTCGTCCGCGTGGGCGGGCTGGCTGCCGAAAGCCTGGTTGAGGAGGATCTCCGCGAGAGTCGCGTTGCCGTTCTGGCCCGCCGGGAGGATGTCGGAACACTGACCGCCGCAGTAGTCGTTCGCGGCCACCGCCGCCTTTGTACCGGCTGTATCGGCGGCGGCCGCTTGGGAAAGCGGTGACAAAAGTCCGGCGATGAGGACGCATATGGATGCGGCCTTGAGGAACTTGGGAGTTCTGCGGGGAGTTCTCAGACTGACGAGGGTGATGCGTGGGGTACGCCGTGGCATGGGTGCTCCTCGCGACGGGGGGGGTGCGCCGGATGTTACCGCCGGTATCCCCGCGTCTGAAGATGAACATGCGTCACTTTTTGGCGTCGGAAGGGCCGAAGGAGCCCTGACGAACCGCCGACCGCGACGGCCGGCGGCCGAGAAGGCTCGGTGGACGGCCGAGAACCGACTGACGGGCGGTAAGAACCGCCTGGTTGGTGGCATTACGGCGGTCACCGAAAAAACAGATGGAGCCGAATCGCGTGTCGATACGTCTATTCGGCGACGTCCTTTCGACGACGCCGAAGTGACCGAAGTACAGGTGCAGGTGTGACGGAGGTGCAGGGCGATGGCCGGTTTCCGGAGTCTGGCGAGACAGGTGCGCGACCCGAGGAGCGATCTGGCACTGCGGCGCTATTCACTGCGAAAGTGCCTTGAGAGGTTTGCTCCTTACGGTCACCGGGCGACCTGGGACCATCTGTGCTCCCGGGCCGGGTTCGGTCCCGAGGACCGGTCCCCCGATCCAGCGCGGCTCGTGGCCGCACTGGACGAGCTGGAGGAGGCCCGCTCCGTCTGGCTCGCCTATGAGGTCGAGTTCGCGGAGCGCCGCAAGAAGGAAAAGCACGACGGTCTGCGCAGTCCCGGCAGCGTGGACGACTGGCACCGGCTCACCTGGGGCGGCTGCGGTGTCGCCTGGTGCGACGACCCGCGGGTCCACCCCCATGAGCCGCTGGCCGAGGTGCTGCGCCGGTTGATCGCCGCCCTTGAGCGCGAGCCGGGCGCCGTCTGCCCGGTCTGCTCGGGCGAGCGCCTCACATGGAAGTACGACCTGGCCCATGAACCGTCCTCGGGTCCGGTCTGCACGGCCTGCGGGATCGTGGTGCCGCGACCCGTTCTGACGCCCGAGGCCCTGGCGGAGGCCAGACGAGGGCGCATGCTGGTGTCGGTGGGGAGCTAGGCGTGCCGGGGGTGCGCCGGCGGAGCCGCACCCCCGCGCGAGTGGCTACGGCCTCTTGATCTCGGTGTGGATGGCGAGCTTGAACTCGGCGAGCATCAGGGGTGTGGAGATCTTCGCGTCCCCCGCGCCGCGCACGGATATCTTCAGGCCGACCGGTGTACCCGGGTGGACGAACATCTGCCACATGTACGAGCGGTACTGGCCGCCGCGGGTGGGTGCGATGTCGGTCGTGGCCGTCGAGTTGTAGCCCGTCGAGAGGTTCAGCGGGTCCCGGACGAAGCGCGCCCGGTATTCGAGATCGTTGGAGTCCGCCTCCCAGAAGACCAGCGCGGACAGCACACCCCAGCCGTCGTGGCTGGGCCAGATGAGACCTGAGCGGGCATCGGGGAACGCCGACGCGGTGTCGCCGCCGTTCGCCGGGTCGTGCATGTTCCAGGGGTCGTACTGCTCCTCCCCCGTGACGTACGGGAAGCGCACGAGGTGGTACCCGTCGCTGTCGTACGTGATCTTCTGGGCCCCCGTGTGCGCGGCTTCCCACTTCAGTGAGCAGATCGCCAGACTCATGGCCTGTTCCTCCTCGGGTCTTCGGCTGTCAGTGGTGCCTGGCACCATCGGGGGCATGGTGCAGGTCTGTCTGAACGGGGTGCGTGGGTCCGGCGACGGGGCGGTCGTGCCGTTGTCGCCGGGGGCGATGGCCGACTCCGCGGCGGAGGCCGTCGCGGTCGGGGCGTCGGACATCCATGTACATCCCAAGTCCCCCTGCGGGAAAGACACGTTGTCGGGGAAAGCAGTTGCAGCGACGCTCGAAGAAATACGTTCACAGGTTCGCGTTCCCGTCGGCGTGACCACCGGAGCATGGGCCGAGCCCGACCCCGAGGCCCGCGTCGCGCGCATCCGTGAGTGGACCGTCCTGCCCGACCACGCCTCGGTCAACTGGCACGAGCCGGGGGCGGAGGAGGTCGCCGCGGCGCTCCTCGAGCGTGGCGTCGGCGTGGAGGCGGGCGTCTGGTCCGGCACGGACGGGGCCGCGCGGTTCGCGGCCTCTCCGCTCGGGCCGCGGGTGCTGCGGGTACTGGCGGAGGTGACGGATCCGGATCCCGACTCGGCCAAGGACACGGCGCGGCAGCTCCTGACCTCACTCGGCGCCGCCCACGGCCGCCCCGTCCTGCTGCACGGGGAGGACGGCGGCGCCTGGCCCGTCCTCCGGCTCGCCGGCCGCCTCGGGCTTGCGACGCGGATAGGCCTGGAGGACACGCTGGTCCTGCCGGACGGTCGACGGGCTGTGTCCAACGCCCGGTTGGTGGTGGAGGGGTTGGCCGAGTACGGAAGGGCGCGGCGGTCGTCGTAAGGGCAAGCGGACCTTGGCGAGGTCCGCTGCGGTACCTCGCGCCCCTTTAGGGGCGCGAGGAACTGCGCGACCAGCCCCCACCGGCCCGCGGGTTCATCACGCTTCCAGCGGAGCGCATAGCAGCCCCAAAATCCTTCGCTCCACCCCTTTCCCGTACGGACAGTTGGGGGCGATGAAACCGAGCTGAGGAACCCCGAGGAGTCCCGCCATGTCGACGCTGCGCGTCACCGCCGAAGTGCTGACCGTCCACGAGCATCCGAACGCCGACGCGCTCGAACTGGCCCAGGTGGGCCTGTACCGAGCCGTCGTCGCCAAGGGCGCGTACCGCACCGGCGAGAGTGCCGTGTACATCCCGGAGCAGTCCGTGCTGCCCGAGGAGCTGATCGAGGAGCTCGGGCTGACCGGGCGGCTGGCGGGCAGCAGGTCGGACCGGGTGAAGGCGGTACGGCTGCGCGGTGAGCTGTCGCAGGGCATCGTCTGCCGGCCGAAGGCCCTTGCCGACGTCGACCTCGCGCGGGCCGCGGCGGACGGCACGGACTTCGCGGAGCGGCTCGGCATCACCAAGTGGGTGCCGCCGATACCGCCCACCATGGACGGCGAGGTCGAGTCGGCTCCCGGTCTACTGCCCTGGGTCGACATCGAGAACATCCAGCGCTATCCGGACATCTTCACCCCGGGCGAGGATGTGGTCCTGACGGAGAAACTGCACGGCTCGGCCTGTCTGCTCACGTACTTCGCCGAGGACTGTCGCGTCCAGGTCTCCTCGAAGGGCTTCGGCGCCAAGTACCTGGCCCTGAAGGAGGACCCGCGCAATCTGTACTGGCGCGCGATCCACGGCCACGGCGTCGCGCAGACCGCGGCCCGGCTCGCCGAGCGGCTCGGGGCGCGCCGGGTCGGCGTCTTCGGCGAGGTGTACGGAGCCGGCGTACAGGACCTCACGTACGGCGCAGACGGCCGCCGCGAGACGCTCGGGTACGCCGTCTTCGACGTGTCCGCGGAGATCGACGGCGAGGTCCGCTGGCTGGATGCGGCGGAGCTGCTCGACGGCGAACTGCCGCTCGTGCCACGGCTCTACGAGGGCCCGTACGACATCGAACGCGTCCTGGAGTTCGCCTCCGGACGCGAGACGGTCTCCGGGCGGGAGCTGCATCTGCGCGAGGGGGTCGTGATCCGGCCCGCCGTCGAGCGGTACAGCCCGGT
>NZ_VWMY01000024.1:132907-140744 GCF_008905045.1 Streptomyces albicerus | reverse complement strand
CCCCCCCCCCCCGTGCCGGTATGTCCGTTCGCAACCACTGGGCGTACTGCCCCAGTTGCAATGGGTTTGGTTGCCAGCGGGAGCTCTACGTCGCGAACGTGACACACCGGCACGGCCCCGCCCCCCGGGTTCGTTCCCGGCTGCCGCCCGGTGGGGGGAGGGGGGTGGGGTGGGGTGGAGGTGATCGGGGGTGCCTGCGTCGGCAGTTCCCGGGCGCCTGCCGTTACCGCCTCAGCAGCAGTCCTCGGGCGCCTTCCGTTCCCGGCTCAGCAGCAGTCCTCGGGCTCGTTCTCCGGCTGCTTCCGCTTCTGCCTGCTGCCGGAGCGTTCCACCATGAGGCGGGAGCCGCTCTGGCGTTCGCCGAAGACGTCGTCCGGGTTGGAGAGGACGCAGGTCTCCAGCGACAGGCAGCCGCAGCCGATGCAGTCTGTGAGGTGGTCGCGCAGGCGGCCCAATTGCTTGATGCGCTCGTCCAGTTCGGACCGCCACGCCTCCGAGAGGCGGGCCCAGTCCTCCCGCGTCGGAGTCCGCTCCTCGGGGAGTTCGGCGAGCGCGTCACGGATCGTGGCCAGCGGGATGCCGACGCGCTGCGCGGCCCGTACGAAGGCGACCCGGCGCAGTGCGTCACGGTGGTAGCGGCGCTGATTGCCGGTGGTGCGGCGGCTGCTGATCAGGCCCTTGGACTCGTAGAAGTGCAGGGCCGAGACGGCGGCGCCGCTGCGGGCCGACAGCTGTCCGACCGTGAGTTCATGGATCTTCT
The DNA here is from genome assembly GCF_008905045.1 of Streptomyces albicerus. Lineage (GTDB taxonomy): Bacteria > Actinomycetota > Actinomycetes > Streptomycetales > Streptomycetaceae > Streptomyces > Streptomyces albicerus. The sequence continues at coordinate 139,984 of NZ_VWMY01000024.1, read as the reverse complement.
CGGGAATCTGGGGCACCTCTCGAAGCCTACCTATCCCGTCGGGCTTCCGGTCCGTTGACAGGTGACTCTTGTCCGACCATGCTAAGCAGTTGCTTAGAGATGGCGCTTCGAACACAGCACGCGGGAGGCCAGGGACATGGCAGAGCCGAGGATCTTCACGTCCGCCGACGAACTGAAGGCGGCGGTGGGCGAGCAGTTGGGGTACAGCGACTGGCTGGAGATCGATCAGAAGCGGATCGATCTGTTCGCGGACGCGACGGGTGACCACCAGTGGATTCACGTGGACCCGGAGAAGGCCGCGGCGGGGCCCTTCGGGACGACCATCGCCCACGGGTACCTGACGCTGTCGTTGCTGCCCGCGCTCGTTCCGCAGGTCATGCGGGTCGAGGGGATGAAGATGGGGGTCAACTACGGGAGCAACAAGGTGCGGTTCCCCGCGCCCGTTCCCGTGGGATCGCGGGTTCGGGCCACGGCTGTGCTCAAGGAAGTCGCCGAGGCGGGGGGTGGCGTGCAGGTGACGGCCGCGGTCACCGTGGAGCGCGAGGGGGGCGACAAGCCGGTCTGTGTGGCTGAGTCCGTGTCTCGCTACTACTTCTGATCCCGTCGTGCGCGGACTGCGGGTCCGTTGTGGCTGGTCGCTCCCCTCGAGCGGGGGACCCCCGTCGCGGCGGAGGGCTACCTCTTGGCCCCGACCATCCTCAGCACCAGGTCGGCGTACAGGGCGCCCACTTCTTCCGGGGTGCGCGGGCCGTTGACGTTGAACCAGCGGGCCACGTCGATGCAGAGGGAGAGCACGGCGAGGGTGGTGCCCTGGACGTCCAGCACGTCGAACTCGCCGGTCGTCAAGCCGTCCTCGATGATCCCGCGCACCTCCGCGTCCACCTGGCGGCGCAGGGCGAGGATCTCGGCGCGGGCGTCGGGGCCGAGCGAGTCCAGTTCGTACTGCACGACCCGCGCCGTGGTGCGCCCGCCCGCGTGCCAGCGGACGAAGGAGCTCACCGCGTCGGCGAGCCGCTCGGTCGCACTGCCCTCGCCCCGGGCCGCCGTACGCAGGATCTCCACGGCCTTCTCGTGGCCGATCCTGCTGATGCGATGGAGCAGCTCTTCCTTGGTCTTGTAGTGGATGTAGAGCGCGGCCGGGCTCATGCCGGCGCGGCCCGCGATGTCACGGGTCGTCGTGGCGTGGTAGCCGCGCTCGGCGAAGGCCTCCACCGCGGCAATGAGCAGCCGCCGGGCCGCGTCGGGCGTGACCTCGCCCCACCCCGACGTCTCGCCGCCGGTCGTCTCCTCCGCCGTACTCATCGCTCGTTCGCCCCTCTCACTGACGGAGCCACCACCATACCGCTGAAGCTGAGCGGGCGCTTAGCGTGGCCGCTCAGCACGTCGGGCGCAGTGGTCAGAGCTTCTCGAACGGGTGGTACGACCGCTCCACCGCCTCCTGACGGTCCCGGATCACCTTGGCCAGGGTGAAGGCGGAGGTCACCAGATACAGGACGGCGATGGCGAGGAAGCCCCGCACCCAGGCGTCGGCGTTCAGCTTGAAGATGCCGATGGCGGTCGCGGCCATGGCCACGGCGAAGGAGGCGACGGCCTGGCCGTAGAAGGCGGCCGTGTTCTGCTGCTTGCCCGGTGTGTCACTCATGGGGACAAGGATCTGCGGACGTGGCCCGCGCCACATCCGCGCAGCTACTCAGCTCACGTACTCAGAACGCCGAAACCCCCGTCAGTGCCCGCCCGATGACCAGCTTCTGGATCTGGCTCGTGCCCTCGTAGAGGGTCATCACACGGGCGTCCCGCAGCAGCTTGCCCGCCGGGTACTCGTCGATGTAGCCGTATCCGCCGAAGACCTGGAGGGCGTTGTTCGCGGCGCGCACGGCTGCCTCCGAGGCGAAGAGCTTGGCCTTGGAGGACTCCACGGCGAAGGGCAGTCCCCGGTCGATCAGGTCGGCGACCCGCCAGGTCAGCAGGCGGGCCGCGTCCACGTCGACGGCGATGTCACTGATCAGCTCCTGGACCAGCTGGTGGTGGGCGATGGTCTTCCCGAACTGCTCGCGCTCGCCCGCGTATCGGACGGCGGCGTCCAGCGCCGCCTGCGCTATGCCGACGCAGCCCGCCGCGACCGACATCCGGCCCTTGGCAAGGGCGGACATGGCGACCGAGAAGCCTTTGCCCTCCTCCCCCAGCATCGCGGCGGCCGGCACGCGTACGTCCTCCAGCACCAGCTCCGCCGTCGTCTGGCCGCGCAGACCGAGCTTGCCGTGGATGGTGCGGCGGGTCAGGCCGGGCGTGTCGGTCGGCACGAGGAACGCGGAGACGCCCTTGTGGCCGGGCGCGTCCGTGGAGCGGGCGAAAAGCAGGACTACGTCTGCCCAGGCGCCGTTCGTGATGAACGTCTTGGCGCCGTTGATGACGTACTCGTCGCCCTCGCGCACGGCTTTGGTCGACAGGTTGCCCGCGTCGGAGCCGGTGCCCGGTTCGGTGAGACCGAAGCAGCCGACGTACGCGCCCGAGGTGAGCCCCGGCAGCCACCGCCGCTTCTGCTCCTCGCTCCCCCAGGACGCGATGGTCTTGGCGACGAGCCCGAGGGAGACCGAGACGATGCCCCGGACCGAGGAGTCGCCCCGGCCCAGCTCCTCCGTGACCAGGCAGTACGCGAGGTGGTCACCGCCGGAGCCGCCGTACTCCTCGTCGACGGTGAGGCCCAGGAAGCCGACCTCGCCGAGCTTCTTCACGATCGAGCGGTCGACCTCCTCCGCCCGGTCCCAGGCGATGACGTGCGGGGCGATCTCACGGTCCACGAAGTCCCTGGCGAGCCGCCTGACGGCGGTCTGCTCCTCGCTGAGCTCCAGGTTCATGACGAGTCACCCCACTTGAAGGACGTAGCGCGCTTGAGGCCCGTAACTTGAAGGCCGAACCTTTAAATTAGCACTGCTAGTTTCTGTTCCGCAGCCCTACTATGTGCGCCATGGCCAGACCGCGCAAGCCCCTCCTCAGCACCGACCGCATCGTCGCGGCGGCACGAGCGCTGGTGGATGCCGAGGGCCTGGCCGCCGTCTCGACGCGTCGGCTCGCCGCCGAACTGGGCGTGAGCGGTCCGTCCCTCTACAACCACTTCCGTACGAAGGACCAGATCCTGGAGGCGGTCGCGGACTCCGTCAGCGCGCAGGTCGATCTGTCGATGTTCGAGGACGGCCGGGACTGGCGCACCGCGCTGCACGACTGGGCCGTCTCCTACCGGGCCGCCCTGCGCGACCACCCGAACATCGTCCCGGTCCTCGCCCGCGGCCCCGGCCGCCGCCCCGCGGGACTGCGGCTCGCGGACGCCGTGTTCGGCGCGATGGTCGAGGCGGGCTGGCCCGCGGCCCAGGCCACCTCCATCGGCGCGCTGATGCGGTACTTCGTGATGGGGTCCGCGCTGGGGTCGTTCGCCGGGGGCTTCGTGGACGACGAGACCGCGTACGATCCCGCCGACTATCCGCACCTCGGGCAGGCCCATCTCCTCGCCGAACAGCAGGAGAAGATCGACGAACGGGCCTTCGAGACCGGGCTCACGGCGTTGCTGGACGGGTTGGCGTTGCAGTATGAGGGGCTGCGCGGGGCCTGACGAGCAGGCGGGCAGCGGGGCCGTTGTGGCCGCGAGCCTGTGGGCGTTCCGTCGATGGGCGCCTCCATCCTGATGGGCGCCCCATACTTCGGTGCTCGCCGAAGTGTCCGTCGCGCATGCTGGTGTGCATGACCTCCTCACGTGCGCGGGCCGAGGCCGCGCTGCTCGCGGCGCTCGCCTCCCTGGTCGCCGACGAGACGCGGGCCGCGGTCCTGCTGGCGCTGCTCGACGGGCGGGCGTGGACCGCCGGGGAGCTGGCCCGGTACGCGGGAGTCGCCGCGTCCACGGCCAGCGAACATCTGGGCAAGCTGGTCGCGGGCGGACTGCTCGCCGAGGAACGGCAGGGGCGCCACCGGTACGTACGGCTGGCCGACGCCCGGGTCGCCCAGCTCGTGGAGGACCTCGCCGCCCAGGTCGCGCCGGCGTCCGCCGCCCGGCCGCGGACGCTGCGCGAGTCCAGCGCGGGCAGCGCGATGGCCCGCGGCCGCACCTGCTACGACCATCTGGCCGGCCGCCTCGGCATCGCCGTCACCGACGCCCTCACCGGGCTCGGGCTGCTGCGCCAGGACACCGGGTTCGCGCTCACGGACGAAGGGGTTCACTGGTTCGACGGGCTGGGTGTTCCCCTCGTACGCACCGGACGGCGCCCGCTCGCCCGGGCCTGCCTGGACTGGACCGAACGGCGTCCTCATCTCGCCGGTGTCGCGGGAGCCGCGTTGTGCCGGCACGCCCTGGACGCGGGCTGGTGCGTACGCATCGGCTCGGAGCGGGCCGTGAAGGTCACGGACAAGGGCGAGCGGGTGCTCGCGGAGCTGCTGGGGATCCAGGCCGCGGCGCTGCGCTGACTCGCGGCGCGGCCACCGCGCCGACTCTGCCGCACCGTGAGCCACTGACGGCCTCACCGCACTGACGGCCTCACCGCACTGGCGGCCTCACCGTACCGGTGAGTCACTGGCGGCCTCGCTGAGGAGCCTCGACCCCCGTGCCGAACGCCCCGTCCGAAATTCGCGAGCCCTTTGCCCCTGCCCCACCTAGCCTCTGGAGCGTGATGAAGTCTCCCCTCTCCGCCCGCCGTACGGAACTGCTCGCCGCCGCGGCGGCCACGGTCACCGTGCTGCTGTGGGCCTCCGCGTTCGTGTCCATCCGGAGCGCGGGCGAGGCGTACTCGCCCGGCGCGCTGGCCCTCGGCCGGCTGCTCGCCGGGGCGCTGGTCCTCGGCGTGATCTGTCTGATACGGCGGGAGGGGCTGCCCGCGCGCGCCGCCTGGCCGGGGATCGTGGTCTCCGGCCTGCTCTGGTTCGGGCTCTACATGGTGGTGCTCAACTGGGGCGAGCAGAAGGTCGACGCGGGCACCGCAGCCCTCGTGGTGAACGTCGGTCCGCTGGTCATGGCCCTGCTCGCGGGCTGGCTCCTCAAGGAGGGGCTGCCGCCGCGGCTGCTCGCCGGGATGGCGGTGTCCTTCGCGGGCGCGGCGGTCGTCGGCGTGTCGATGTCGGGCGAGGGCAGCGCCTCCGTGCTCGGCGTGCTGCTCTGTCTGCTCGCCGCGGTGGCGTACGCGGGCGGTGTGGTCGCCCAGAAGCCGGCCCTGCGGCACGGCTCCGCGCTCCAGGTGACGACGTACGGCTGTGTGATCGGCGCGGTGGCCTGTCTGCCGTTCGCCGGGCAGCTGGTCTCCGACGCCGGTGACGCCCCGCTGTCCGCGACCCTCAACATGCTGTATCTGGGCGTCTTCCCGACCGCCCTCGCGTTCACCACCTGGGCGTTCGCGCTGGCCCGTACGACGGCCGGACGGATGGGCGCCACGACGTACGCGGTGCCCGCGCTGGTGGTGCTGATGTCCTGGGTGGCGCTCGACGAGGTGCCGGGCTGGATCACCCTCGTCGGAGGGCTGGTGTGTCTGGCGGGGGTGGCGGTGTCACGGTCCCGCCCACGAGCCGCCGCCACCGCAACTGCCGCTGCCGTCACGCCTGTTGCCGCGGCCCCGGACGCTAGTCCGGAGCCGCAGCCCGAGCAGGCCTAGCCGGTCAGGTCGGCGTGGCCCGACCGCTCAGCGTGAACGTGCCCTGTCCGCAAGGACCTTGATCGATCCGAGCGCGATCACGGCGAGCCCGATGATGTAGGCGGACACCGACATCGACGTGCCCGTCGTCTCCAGCAGGAGCACCATCACGAAGGGCGCGAGTCCGCCGCCGAGGACGGCCGCGATCTGGTAGCCGAGCGAGGCGCCCGTATAGCGCATCTCCGGGGTGAACAGCTCGGCGAACAGGGCGGCTTGGGGTCCGTACATGATGCTGAGGAAGCAGCTGGCGACGAACGTGCCGACGGCCAGCCACAGCAGCGAACCCGTGTCGATCAGCAGGAACATCGGTACGGCCCACAGGGCGATGCCGGCCGCTCCGAGCCCGTAGATCCGGATGCGCCCGATGCGGTCGGAGAGCGCGGCCGACGCGGGGATCAGGACGAGCTGGGTGAGGCTCACGCAGAGCGAGACGGTGAGGACCGCACTGCGTTCCATGTCGAGTTCGCGGGTCGTGTAGTCGAGTACGCCGGTGATGAGGATGTAGAAGGTCGCGGTGTTCACGGCGAACGAGCCGCCCGCGAGGAAGACCGTGCCGAGGTGGCCGCGGATGATGGTGCGCAGTGGGGAGTTCCGCGCGCCCTTCTCCGCCTGCTCCTTTTCCGACAAGGCTCGTTCGGCCGCGCGGAACTCCGGGGTCTCCTCCACGTGCGTGTGGATGTACCAGGCGAGTACGAGGACGAGCAGGCCGATCAGGAACGGGACCCGCCAGCCCCACGCCGCGAACGCCGTCTCGCTGGTGAGGGCGCCGGCGAGCAGGAAGACCGAGTTGGCGGTCACCACGCCGATGGGGACGCCGAGTTGGACGACGCTGCCGTAGACGCCCCGCTTGCCTTCCGGGGCGTACTCGGTGGCCAGGAGCATCGCGCCGCCCCATTGCGCGCCGACCGCGATGCCCTGCATGACGCGCAGCGTGACGAGCAGGACGGGGGCCGCGATGCCGATCGTCTCGTACGTGGGGAGGAGGCCGATGCCCGTCGTGGCCACGCCCATCAGGGTCAGGGCCAGGACCAGCATGGGCTTGCGGCCCCGTTTGTCGCCGAGTTGGCCCGCTATGACTCCGCCGAGCGGGCGGGCGAGGAAGCCGACCGCGAAGGTCGCGAACGAGGCGAGGACTCCTGCGGAGGGGCTGCCTGCGGGGAAGTACAGGTCTCCGAGGACCAGTGCCGCCGCTATGCCGAAGACGAAGTAGTCGTACCACTCGACGGCTGAGGCGAGGGCGGCGGCGGTCGCCACCTTGCGGCGGTTCTTGGTGTCGTGTGTTGCCGTTGACGTGCCGGGGAGAGCGGAAGGTGCGGTGTCCATGCGGTGCACACTCCGGTGGGTGCGGGGACGTTCGCGGCAACGTACTGACCGGACGGTATGTGGGTCAACGGGTGTGCGGGGGATTGTTTTG
>NZ_VWMY01000024.1:95244-132736 GCF_008905045.1 Streptomyces albicerus | reverse complement strand
ATCGGCCTGAACGGCCTCGTCCTCAAACGCCGGACGGGCTGAAAATCAGCCCCTCCGGCGTTTGAGGAGCGGAGGTTCGGGGGCAGCGCCCCCTAGAAGACCACCAGCGCCCGCCCGCCCTTGCCCGCCAGCATGTTCTCGAACGCTGACGGGATGCCCTCCAGGGCGATCCGTTCCGTGACGAGGGACCCCAGGTCCAGCCGCCCCGCGCGGACGTGTTCGGCGAGGAGGGGCAGGTCACGAGAGGGGTCGGAGTTGCCGTACACGCAGCCGGACAGCGTACGGCCCCAGTGGAAGATCTCCAGCGCGTTGAAGGTGACCTGCTGGTCCTTGCCGCCGATGCCGACGACCGTCGTGCGGCCGCCACGGCGGGTGGACTCCCAGGCGGCGCGGATCGTGACGGCACGGCCCACGCACTCGACGGCCACGTCGACCCCTTGCTTGCCGGTGAGCCCACGGATCTCGCGGGCCGTGTTCTCGGAGGCGACGACGTACTCCGTCGCTCCGGCCTCGCGTGCCAGCGACTCCTTCTCCGGCGACACGTCGACCGCGACGATCGTCGAGGCGCCCGCGATCCGGGCAGCCTGGAGCGCGGCGAGACCGACCCCACCGACCCCGAACACGGCGACGGTCTCCCCGGACCGGACCTGGGCCGAGTAGTGCACGGCCCCGTACCCGGTGAGCACGGCGCACCCGAGCAGCGCCGCGTCCGTCAGGGGAATCCCGTCCGGCGCGGGCAGCACGCACCCGGCAGCCACGACCGTCTCCTCCGCGAACGCGGCGACGTTCAGCCCGGGATACAGCTCCGCCCCGTCGGAGGAGCGCTGGGCGTACACATTCCCGGCACCGACCAGCGCGTTGGCGCACAACCACACCTCCCCCAGCGAGCAGGCGTGACAACTCCCGCAGGAAGGCGCCCAGTTGAGGACCACGCCGTCCCCGGGTGCGACGTGCGTGACCCCCGGCCCGACGGAGACGACCGTCCCCGCCCCCTCGTGGCCGAGTACGGCGGGCACCGGCACCCGCATGGTGCCGTTGGACAGCGACAGATCGGAGTGACAGACCCCGGCGGCGGCGAGACGCACCCGCACCTGACCGGGACCGGGGTCCGGCAACTCGATCCCGGCGATCTCCAACGGAGCCCCGACGGCGGGCAGGACAGCGGCACGGACCGTGCTGGTCATACGAGCCATGACGTACGACGCTCCTAGAACTGGAGGGACTTGGTCTGGAGGTACTCGGCCAGCCCGTGCGAGCCCAGTTCCCGTCCGACACCCGACTGCTTGTAACCGCCGAAGGGAGCACGGGGGTTGAAGCGTCCGCCGTTGATGTCCACCTGACCGGTGTCCAGGCGTCGCGCGAAGGCGACGGCCTCCCCCTCCTCGCCGGCCCAGACCGCGCCCGCGAGCCCGTACACCGTGCCGTTGGCGATCCGCAGGGCGTCCTCCTCGTCCTCGTAGCGGAGGATCGAGAGGACGGGACCGAAGATCTCCTCCTGCGCGACCGTCATCTCGGGGGTGACGTCGGCGAGGACGGTGGGGCTGACGAAGTACCCCTGTTCGCGCGTGACTTCGGGCCCGCCCGCGACCAGCCGCGCCCCCTCGGCGATCCCCTTCTCGATGTAACCCCGCACGCGCTGCTGCTGCTTGGCGCTGACGACGGGCCCGATGCGCTCGCCGTACTTCGCGGCGGCCTCCGTGGCCAGGGCGACCGCCTCGTCGTACTGCGAGCGATGGACGAGCATGCGGGTCCAGGCACTGCACGTCTGACCGGAGTTGGACATCACGTTGGCCACACCGACGTTCACCGCCCTGGCGAGATCGGCGCTCGGCAGGATGACGTTGGCGGACTTGCCGCCGAGCTCCAGGGCCACCCGCTTGACGGCCGCGCCGGCCGTCGCACCGATCTGCCGGCCGACGGCCGTCGAGCCGGTGAAGGAGACCAGGTCCACGTCGTCGTGGGCGGCCAGCGCCTGGCCCGCGACCGGGCCGAGCCCCGTGACGAGGTTGAAGACACCGGCCGGCAGACCGGCTTCATGGACCGCCTCCGCGAAGAGCTGCGCGGTCAGCGGAGTGTCCTCGGCGGGCTTCAGCACGACCGTGCAGCCGGCCGCGAGGGCCGGGGCGACCTTGGCGACGATCTGGTGCAGCGGATAGTTCCAGGGCGTGATCGCGCCGACCACGCCGACCGGCTCCAGGTAGACGGTCGAGTTGCCGACCTTCTCCTCGAAGGCGTACGAGGCGGCCAGCTCGGCGTACGAACCGGCGACCGCGATCGGCATCCCGACATGCACCGCCTGCGAGAACTTCAGCGGCGAACCGAGCTCGGCCGTGACCGTCTCGGCGATCTCGTCCTTGCGGGCGACGAGGACGTCCCGGAGGGTGGCGATCCGCGCGGCGCGCTCGGCGGGCGGGGTGGCGGCCCAGGCCGGGAAGGCACGGCGCGCGGCCCGTACGGCGGCGTCGACGTCCTCGGCGGTACCCGCCGGAACATGGCCGATGACCTGCTCGTCGGCCGGGTTCACGACGGCGATCGCGTCCGCCCCGGCGGCCGGGCGCCACTCGCCGTCGATGTACATGCCGTCGTGTGCCTTCATGCGTTCCTCCCGGGAGGGGCGTCGTAGTCCGCCACCCAACCTAGTCGTCGTCCGCACCCCAAACTAGCGGTGTTAGTTTTTGGACGCCAGGGGCCCAGGAGGCCCTTCAGAAGTCCGCGCGCGTCGGCTCGTCCAGCCTGGCCACGGACTCCTGGGCGAACTCCTTCTCGTACGCGTCCCGGATCCGCTCGATCACGGGATCGGCCGCTCGCGCCCGACCGGCCGGATACAGCAGGATCAGCTCGTACGACCGCTCGCGCTCGATGGTGCCGTGCGCGTCCCGCCACTGCCCGCGCCCGTCCTGCACGGTGAGCCCGTCCGGGAAGGCCGGGGTGACCGTCCGGTCGACGAAGTCCATGAACTGCCGGTCGGCGACGGCCGGGCCGCCGTCGGGGCGCTCGGTGCCGAAGAAGAGCCGGGTCTCGACATACGCCGCGCCCCGGACGGTCCGGACCGTCTCCCGGGGCTTCTCGTCGGTGAGCGTGGCGTACGCGGCCGGGGCGCCGGCGAACAGCAGGGCGGAGGCCGTCGCGACGGCGAGGCGGGTGCGGGTGATGTCCATGATCATGGACGCATGCCTAACGGGCCTCACTCCTCCAGATCCGGCAGGCGCGCCGGGGTCGGGCAGATCCGTACACCGCGGTGGTCGAAGACGAACAGATGGGCGAGGTCCACGAGGAGCGGGACCTGCATGCCGTGGCGAAGCTCGTGATCGGGTGTCGTACGGACGATGAGATCACCCGGCAACCGGCCCTCGGGAGGCGGCAGTTCGGCCGGGTCCGGCTCGGCGTCCGCGGGGTGCTCCAGGACCACGACGGGTCCGGCGCGCAGCGCGCCCGCCCGGTCCCGCAGACGGTCCAGGACACCGCCCTCCCGACGGCGGCGGCGAGGCCGGCGGGCCGCCGGGCGCGGCGCCTCCAGGTCCGGTACGACGGCGGGCCGCGAGCCGGTGTCGAAGTGGACGAGAACCTCGTGCCCCTGGAACTCCACATGCTCGACGAGCCCGCTGATCGCCACCTCGCCGGGCCTGGCCTCCGCAGGCCGGGCCAGGCGTACGGCCTCTGAGCGCAGCCCGACGATGACCTCGCGGCCTTGCTGTACTCGCAGCAACCGGTGGTCCAGGCACAGAGGTTCGGGCAGGATGAGGGCCTGGCGGCCGAGGCCGATCGACATGGCTCCGTCGAGCGGTGCGAGGACGACCCCGCGCAGCAGGTTGATCCGCGGGGTGCCGATGAAGGCGGCGACGAAGACGTTCTCGGGCAGCGCGTAGACCGTGCGCGGTGTGCCCAGTTGCTGGAGGACGCCGCCGCGCAGGACGGCGACCCGGTCGCCGAGGGACATCGCCTCGGCCTGGTCGTGGGTGACGTACACCGTGGTGACGCCCAAGTCCCTGGTCAGCCGGGCGATTTCGGCCCGCAGATGGTTACGGAGCTTGGCGTCGAGGTTGGCCAGCGGCTCGTCCATGAGAAAGGCGGAGGGGTGCCGGGCGATCGCCCGGCCCATCGCGACGCGCTGGCGTTCGCCGCCCGAGAGCTGGTGGGGGAAACGGTCGAGGAGCTCCTCGATGCCGAGCATCCGGGCCGTGGCCTCCACACGCGGGCGCGGGTCCTCGCCGGGGGTCTCGATGCGTAACGGGAAACCGATGTTTTCGCGGCTGCTCATGCTCGGGTAGAGGGCGAAGTTCTGGAAGACCATCGCCATGTGCCGGTCTGCGGGCGGCAGATGGCCGGCGTCCACGCCGTCCAGTCGTACCTCTCCCTCGGTGGGCTCCTCAAGGCCGGCGATCATCCTCAGCAAGGTCGATTTGCCGCAGCCGGACGGCCCGAGCAGCACCAGGAACTCGCCGGGCGCGATGTCGAGCGACAGCCGCTCCACCACGCGGACGCCGCGCATGTAGGACTTGCTGACCTGGTGCAGGGAGATGGCGCGTGACATGAGACGTGACCCCCGAGGGTGCACAGGGCGCAGTTGCTCCGCGGTCGAACGTCTCGTACCGGTCCGTAAGAGACGTATGGGTCACGGAAGTTAACGGACCGCGCACGCCCGGGGGAAGGCTTGCGACGCGCGAACTCGCGCGCCGGTGCGTCCCGTTCAGCGTTTCTCGTGTTCCGGCGCGGTCGGCGTACGTTCCCGGGGGTCGGCCGGTTCGGACCCGGCACCCGTACGCCCCTGCCGCAGCCCGAGCCCCGAGGCGATCAGCAGCAGCGCGCCGAGCATCACGAACGGCGCGGCCACGCCCGCGACCCCGGCGACCAGGCCTGCGGCGGCGGGCGCGGCGACCTGGCCGAGCCGGTTGCCGGTCAAGCGCAGGGCGAGGGCCGTGGAACGGGCGTCGTCCGGGGCGGCCTGGACGACCGTGGTCATGGACAGCGGCTGGCCGACACCCAGGCAGAAGCCGAGCAGGGCGAGGATCACGGCGAGCGCCCAGACGGGCACGGGCAGCGCGATCCCGGCGCACAGGAGCGCCGCCAGCAGGCAGGTCGTGGTGAGCAGCGCGGCCCGGCCGAGCAGCCGCAGCATGGGCGTCATCACCAGGCGGCATGCGATGGTCGCCGCCGCGCGCAGACTCAGCAGCAGACCGATCACGGACGGCGCGATGCCCCGGTGTTCGCCGACCACCGGCAGGTACGCCGTGAGAATGTCCGTCGCGGACAGCACGGCGAGGCTGATGAAGATGCCCGCGGGTACGCCCCGGGTGCGCAGAATGCGGTGCACGGGCACGCGATCGCCTTGTCCGGTACGGGACTTGGGCGGCGTACGGTGCTCGATGCGCCACAGCGAGACGAACGAGAACGCGGCGACCGCGCCCGCGACCAGCAGGGCGAGCGCGCTGGTGCCGGCCATGTCGGGGCCGCCGATCAGGGCGCCCGCGGCGATCGGTCCGACCAGCTGGCCGAGCGAGGCGCCGATGGTGAAATGGCCGAAGTTGCGGTCCTGGTCGTGCGGTGCGGACTGGCGGGCCACGAGCGACTGGGCGCCGATCACGAAGGAGAGGTGTCCGAGGCCCATCACACCGCTCCAGGCCGCCATCGCGGCAAGGGAGTCGGCCGTACCGCTGAGGGCACAGCCCCCGGCTATGAGGACCACGCCGACCGGGAGCAGCGGGGCGCACCGGCCGTGGTCGGTCCTGCGTCCGAGCGGTACGGCGGCGAACAGCGGCAGCAGCGCGTACACACCCGCGATCACACCGACCGCGCGCTCGTCCGCGCCCAGCGCGAGGGCCCGGTAGGAGACGGCGGGCCGTGCCATCGACACCGCCCCCTGCGCGAAGCTGAAGGCGATGACAAGGCGGAGCAGCCAGCCGCGGTTCCCACCGGGCCTCACAGTGACACCCTCCATCGGATGACGGACGACAGATGACGGACGGCAGATGACAGATTTCAGATAACAGATGACGATACTTGTCAGCTGTCAGCCATCACCCACCCGTCAGATGATGCCGAACAGGATCCCCGCCCCGAGTACCACGAGCGAGGTGAGCGCCGCCCACTTGACCACGAACTTGGTGTGGTCGCCGAACTCGACCTTGGCCATGCCGACCAGGACGTATACGGCCGGGACCAGCGGGCTCGACATGTGCAGCGGCTGGCCGACGAGGGAGGCGCGGGCGATCTCGAGCGGCGAGACCCCGTGCGCGGCTCCGGCCTCGGCGAGGACCGGCAGGACGCCGAAGTAGAAGCCGTCGTTCGACATGAAGTACGTGAGCGGGAGGCTCAGGAAGCCGGTGACGATCGCCATGTGCGGGCCCATGCCCTCGGGGATGCCGTCGACGAGCCACTTCGCCATGGAGTCGACCATGCCGGTGCCCTGCAGGACGCCGGTGAAGACGGCGGCGGCGAAGACCATGCCGGAGACGTTGAGGACGTTTTCGGCGTGGGCGCCGAGGCGGGCCTTCTGATCGGGCATGTGCGGGAAGTTGACGGTGAGCGCGAGCGCGGCGCCGAGGATGAACAGGACCGGGATCGGCAGCCACTCCATGATCATGGCGGTGAGCAGGGTCACCGTGAGCAGCGCGTTGAACCAGTACAGCTTGGGGCGCAGCGTCGGCCGGTTGGGGTCCAGGCCCTGGAGGCGTACGTCGTCCTCGTCCTCGTCGTCGTCCTCGGAGGCGTCGGTGCCGGAGCCCGCGCCACCGGTGGTCTTGGTGGTACGAACCTTCCCGTCGCCCGAGCCGCCGGAGGCGCCTGCGCCGACGAGCACGGTCTCGGTCTCGGGCTCCTCGGCCTCCTGCTTCTCCTTCTTCAGCACGTCCTCGAGGCTGAGCACGCCGAGCCGCTTGCGCTCGCGGCGGCCGAGGACGTACGAGAGGACGAAGACGAAGAGCAGGCCGACGGCGAGCGCCGGGATCATCGGGACGAAGATGTCGCCGGCGTCGAGCTTGAGCGCGGTGGCGGCGCGGGCGGTCGGGCCGCCCCAGGGCAGCGTGTTCATCACGCCGTTGGCGGTGGCGGCGACGCCGGTCATCACGACGAGGCTCATCTTGAGCCGCTTGTAGAGCGGGTACATCGCCGAGACCGTGATCATGAAGGTCGTCGAGCCGTCGCCGTCGAGGGAGACGATCGCGGCGAGCACGGCCGTGCCGACGACGATGCGCAGCGGGTCGGCCTTGCAGAACTTGAGGATGCCTCGGACGATCGGGTCGAAGAGGCCGACGTCGATCATGACGCCGAAGTACACGATGGCGAACATCAGCATCGCGGCGGTGGGCGCGAGGTTGCCCACCCCTTCGATGACGTAGTCGCCGAGATTCGCACCCTTTCCGACGAACACACAGAAGAGTGCCGGGATCAGCACGAGCGCCGCGATCGGCGACATCTTCTTCATCATGATCAGGACCAGGAAGGTCGCGATCATGGTGAAGCCGAGGATGGTCAGCATGAGTGGATACCTAACGTTCGCCCTTGAACTCCCACCAGGGCCGGCGGTTCGAGTGACGTTAGGTCGGCCGCGTAAGGCTTAACAAGGTGTTGACACGCGAGCAATAAGCGCAAAACTCCAGGTCACAGCGTTGTGCCTGTTGGCGCGATTTCGATGGGTACGCCATTCAGCACCGCTGTGCCGGACAGCGGGTCGAGCAGGCTGCCGTCCAGGAGCTGGTTGACGTTGACTCCCGGGTCCTCGGCGGCGTGGTTCAGCCGGGTGCCGGGACGGTCGTGTCCCCAGCCGTGCGGCAGGCTCACGACGCCCCTTCGTACGGTGTCGGTGACCTCGGTGGGGGCGACGACCTCTCCCCCGGCGCCCTTCACGCGCACCGGTGCCCCGTCGGTGATGCCGAGGCGTTCGGCGTCGTCGGGGTGGATGTGCAGGGTGCAGCGGTTGGTGCCGCCGGTGAGGGCGGGGATGTTGTGCATCCAGCTGTTGTTGGAGCGCAGATGGCGGCGGCCGACGAGGACGAGGCCCTCGGGGCGGCGGCGCAGTGCGTCCCTGAGGCGTGGCAGGTCGTCGGCGAGCGGCTGCGGGAGCAGTTCGACGAGTCCGCTGCGGGTCTTGAGGGGCTGCGGGAGGCGCGGCTGGAGCGGTCCGAGGTCGATGCCGTGCGGGCTGTCGAGCAGCTTGTCGAGGTTCAGGCCTTCGCGTCGTACGCCGAATCCGTCGCCGTACGGGCCGAGGCGCAGCATCATGTCGAGGCGTCGCTCGGGGCCGGTCTCGCCGGTGAGCTGTGCGGCGAGTTCTCGGGGGTCGCGGCCGTGCACCGGGGAGTGGGGTTCCTTGACGGCCTTGCCGAGGGTCTGGTCGATGACGAGGGCGTCGACGGCGGAGGGGTCGGCGCCGTGCATGCCGGTCGCGGCGAGGACGAGCCGGGCGAGGATCTCGGTTTCCGCCATGCGGCCCGGTTCCAGGGGGACGGCGGCGCGGGTGTAGCGGACCTGGTTGCGTACGGCGAGGGTGTTGAAGGCGAAGTCGTGGTGGGGGCTCTGGGAGGGCGGGGGCGGCGGCAGGACGACGTGGGCGTGGCGTGAGGTCTCGTTCAGGTACGGGTCGACGCTGACCATGAAGTCGAGCGAGCCGAGGGCCTTGTCGAGGCGGTCGCCGTCGGGCGCGGAGAGGACCGGGTTGGCGGCGACGGCGATGAGGGCGCGGATCGGCTCGCCCTCGGCGGTCGCGGTGTCGATTTCCTCGGCGAGGGCGGCGATGGGCAGTTCGCCCTTGGCCTCGGGGTGGCGGCTCACGCGGCTGTGCCAGCGGCCGAGGGCGAAGCCGCGGCCGGGTCCTGCGGGTCGGGGTGTCTTGTCGGTGGCGGCCTGCGGGAAGAGGGCGCCGCCGGGCCGGTCGAGGTTGCCGGTGAGGATGTTGAGGATGTCGACGAGCCAGCTGGCGAGGGAGCCGTGCGGGACGGTGCAGCTGCCGATGCGGCCGTAGACGGCGGCGGTGGGCGCGGCGGCGAGTTCGCGGGCGAGGGCGCGGATCGTGTCGGCGTCGACGTCGCAGGCCTGGGCGGCGGCTTCGGGTGTGAAGTCCCTTACAGCGTCACGGAGTTCGTCGAGTCCCTGCACCAGTTCGGCGAGCTCGCCGAGGTCGGTGAGCTGCTCCTCGAAGAGGACGTACGCCATGGCCGCGAGTAGCAGCGCGTCGGTGCCGGGGCGGATCGCGACGTGCCGGTCGGCGAGCTTGGCGGTGCGGGTGCGGCGCGGGTCGATGACGGTCAGGGTGCCGCCGCGGGCCTTGATGGCCTTGAGTTTGCCGGGGAAGTCGGGTGCGGTGCACAGGCTGCCGTTGGACTCGAGGGGGTTGGCGCCGATCAGCAGCAGGTGGTCGGTGCGGTCGAGGTCGGGCACGGGGATCGCGTTCGCGTCGCCGTAGAGCAGTCCGCTGGAGACGTGCTTGGGCATCTGGTCGACGGTGGACGCGGTGAAGAGGCTGTGGGTGCCGAGTCCGGCGAGCAGGACGGTCGGGTAGAGGGCGCCGGCCATGGTGTGCACGTTCGGGTTGCCGAGGACGACTCCGACGGTGTGTGGCCCGTGCCGCTCGACGACCGGCCGCAGTCCGGCGGCGACGGCGTCGAAGGCCTCTTCCCAGGTGGCCTCGCGCAGTTCGCCGTCCTTGCGTACCAGCGGCGTGCGCAGCCGGTCGGGGTCACTGTCGGCCGCCCCGAAGGAGGCGCCCTTCGGGCAGATGAATCCCTGGCTGAACACGTCGTCGCGGTCTCCGCGGGCGCTCGTCACCCGGGTGCCCTCGATGGTGAGCGTCAGCCCGCAGGTGGCTTCGCAGAGAGGGCAGATGCGCAGGGCTGTGCGGGAGTCGGTGGTGGTGGACACGGGTCCTCCCGGAGGGATGGCGGCGACGGTGACGCACTGACCCGGCCGAGCATACCGACCGGTATGGACGGTGGGGAGGGGCCGTGGGGGTCACGTCGGAAATTCGCGGGCTGTTCGGCCGTGGATGTCCGCTGCCGTCCGGCCGTGGATGTCCGCGCCGATTTCCGTGTGCCCCCACCCGCTCGGGTGCCGTGCGGATCAGTCGAGCGACCGCGCCAGGTACGCCCGCAGCAGCTCCCGCGTCTCGTCGATGACCCGTGCGTCACCCGACGGGTCGAGGCGGAAGGCGAGTTGGACGAGGGTGTCGGCGGCCTCGACGGCGATGAGGAAGGTGCGGCGCAGGTCTTCGTCGGGTTCGCGGTTCAGAACGGCGGAGAGCATGTCGGTGAGGCGGTCGGCGACGCGGGTGTTGGGTTCGGCGTCGCGGGTGCCGACGGGGATCTGGTTGCCGAAGTCGACGAGGGTGAAGCCGGGCGCGGTGCGCTTCATGGCGAGGTACTCGTCGAGGACGGCGTCCATGGCGGCGCGCCAGCCTCCCCCGGGGGCGGTTTCCTGGAGGCGGCGGGTGACGCGCTCGGTGTAGACGTCGAGGTTGCGTTGGGCGAGCGCGTCGGCCATGGCGCGCTTGTTGCCGAAGAATCGGTAGACGGACCCTATGGGCACGCCGGCGCGCAGGGCGACCGCGCGGGTGCTGAGGGCGTCGTAGCCGACCTCGTCGAGGAGGTCGGCACAGGCGTCGAGGATACGGGTGAGTCGTTCGGCGCTACGGCGTTGTACGGGCGCGCGGCGCAGGGATGTCGCGTGGGGCACGGGCTTCATGATGCCTTTCCGCCGGGGTCCGGTGAACCTTGCCCATCGGTACGAATGTCAGTGCTCTGGCCACTCATTTGTTCGCGTCCAGGCCACTCGTCGCCGACGTCGGCCCGGTTGCCGCGGACGCCGGCGGTGCCGAGCCGGTCGTCGCGGACTCCGTGGACGTCGGCCCGGGCTCGGACACGGTGATGTCCGCCGAGCTGCCGACGGGCTCTCCGTCGACGGCCCACACCGTGTCGTCGTCGGCGTGCAGGCGGACGGTCACTTGGTGGGTGCCGCGCGGGACGAGGCTGCCGGAGATGTGATGGGTCGGGTCGCGGAGTTGGGCGAGGGGGCGGTCGTCCAGGCGGAGGAGGGCGTAGCCGCTGCCGGGTTCGGCCGTCTGCTTCGTACCGGCCGGTGAGAAGCGGAAGTCACTGACGGTCAGCCGGACGTCCCAGCCGTCGTGGTCGTCGGGCTGTATCTCGATCGCGACCTCCGGCGCGTCCTTCTCGTCGATCTCACGGTAGTGCCGCCCTTCCTCGTCCGTGTCCTCCAGCACTTTGCCCACCGGCGACGGCTTCACGCCGTCGCCGTCGTCCTCGTGCGCGTCGTCGGAGCCGCAGCCCGTCGCTCCGACGAGCAGAGCGCCGAACAGGGCACAGACCGCGAGCGCGGTGAGGAGTACGCGCGTCCACGACATGCCGGGGAGATTAGAGCACCCCTCTGACAGTCGGATCCCCCTGGAGTCGGGTTCTTGGGTACTACAGCGGTCTTGGCGCGATCGCGCGGTCTCCCCCGCACGCAGGGGCATCTCCCTCTTGCGCACCGATTCCACGAATCCTACGGTGATACATAGGAATCAGGAACGAGGGAGCGATCATGAGCGGGGACACCCGGAACACCGCCGAGGCACTGCGGAAGACCGCCGAGGCGCTGACGTATCTCTCCGGGTTCGGCAACGAGCACAGTTCGGAGGCGGTGCCGGGCGCGCTCCCGCACGGCCGCAACTCGCCGCAGCGCGCCCCTCTCGGGCTGTACGCGGAGCAGCTGAGCGGTACGGCGTTCACCGAGCCCAGGGCGCACAACCGCCGTTCGTGGCTGTACCGGATCCGCCCGTCGGCCGCGCACCCCGCGTTCGCCCGCACCGACAACGGAGCCCTCCGCACGGCGCCCTTCACGGAGACGGTGCCGGACCCGAACCGGCTGCGCTGGGACCCGATGCCGGAGCCCTCACCGGGCACCGACTTCCTGGCGGGCCTGTGGACCCTCGGCGGTAACGGCGACGCGACGCAGCGCACTGGCATGGCCGTGCATCTGTATCACGCCAACTCCTCGATGGAGCGGGTGTTCAGCGACGCCGACGGCGAGCTGCTGATCGTGCCGGAGCGCGGTGGGCTGCTGCTGCGTACCGAGTTCGGGCTGCTGCATGTGGAGCCGGGACATGTGGCGCTGGTTCCTCGTGGGGTGCGCTTCCGTGTGGAGCTACTGGATACGGCATCGAACGGCGGGCAGAGCCCGACCGCTCGGGGTTATGTGTGCGAGAACTACGGGGCGCCCTTCCGGCTCCCCGACCTCGGTCCGATCGGCGCCAACGGGCTGGCCAACGCCCGTGACTTCCGGGCGCCGGTCGCCGCGTACGAGGACGTCGAAGGCCCGGTGGAGGTGGTGAACAAGTTCTGCGGCAACCTCTGGACGGCGACATACGACCACTCGCCGCTGGATGTCGTCGCCTGGCACGGCAACCATGTGCCGTACGCCTATGATCTGCGCCGTTTCAATGTGATCGGCACCATCAGCTACGACCATCCGGACCCGTCGATCTTCACGGTCCTGACCTCTCCGTCTGACACGCCGGGGCTCGCGGGCGTCGACTTCGTGGTGTTCGCGCCGCGCTGGCTGGTGGGCGAGGACACGTTCCGTCCGCCGTACTTCCACCGGAACGTGATGAGCGAGTACATGGGGCTCATCGAGGGCGCGTACGACGCGAAGACCGCCGGAAAGGGAGGTTTCGTCCCGGGCGGGGGGTCGCTGCACAACATGATGTCGGCGCACGGTCCCGACCGGGAGACGTTCGACCGGGCGAGCGCCGCCGAGCTGCGGCCGCAGAAGGTCGACGACGGGCTGGCCTTCATGTTCGAGACGCGCTGGCCGGTCACCGCCACCGCTCAGGCGGCCCGGGCGGAGCATCTGCAACGCGCGTACGACGACGTGTGGCAGGGCCTCCAGCGCCACTTCCGGCCGGTGGGCCGACCGTGACCGCCCACGAGTGCCCGTTGCACTGAACGCCCGCGACCGGTACGGATACCCTCGTGACCTCCTTCGCCCCGGACTCGATCGTCCTGAACCGCAAGCTGCCGCTCTGGTATCAGGTGTCGCAGTCCCTGCGCGCCTCGATACTCGGGCGAGCGCCGCAGGATCCGCTGCGTCTGCCCACCGAGGAGCAGTTGGCGGGGCACTATGGGGTGAGCGTGCTGACCATGCGACAGGCGCTCAAGGAGTTGGAGGACGAGGGGCTGATCACCCGCCATCGCAGGCGTGGCACGTTCATCGAGCCGGGCGCCACGCGGGGCGCGCCGGTCCGGCTGCTCGGCTCGGTGGACGCGATCGTGGCCCAGCAGTCGGGCATGACCACGGAGCTGCTGGACCACGGCTACGAGCCCGTGTCGGGTGAACTCGCCGAGTACTTCCCGGACTTGGCGGAGGTGGCGACGTACCACCGGCTGCGCGGCGACGAGAAGACCGGCGAGCCGACGAACCACGCGCGCAACTACGTACGGCCCGAACTGGCGGCCCTGATCGACCCCGAAGACCTGGTGCGCTGGCCCATGACCAAGGTGCTGCGCGATGTCGCGGGGGCGCGGATCAGCCAGATCACCGACACCGTCGAGGCGCGGCTCGCGGACCCGGAGACCGCGCGGCTGCTCCAGGTGCCGCTGCTGAGCCCGATCCTGCACTACACGGGCATCGTGCACGGCGAGGACGGCCGGGCGCTCGACGTGGCCCGCATCCAGTACCGCGGCGACCGTTTCTCCTTCACGGTCACCCTCGACGCCCACTGAGCATGCGGGACCAGGTCGCCGCGCCAGGCCCTGGTGAAGTCCGGTGTGGTACCGCGCCCCGTAAGGGGCGCGGGGAACTGCGCGACCAGCCCCACCGGCCCGCGCACGCGGCGGAGCCGCATATCGATACAGCATCACCGCGCTACCAGCGGAGCGCTTGGCCCACGTCGTACGATGCGGTGCGTGACGCACGACGACGCTCCGCTGCTCGCGGACCTCATGCCGTGGTCCGTCGCACCGCCCCGGCTGGGCCGTGGGTGGCCGACGGCTCCCGACGCGGCGTCCCTGAAAGCGCGCTGGGACGCCTTCGTGAAGGCCGAAGGGCCCGACCGCGAGGCGTTGTTCGGCGTCACGCGCGCGCGGACGCTCAGCTCGGCGGTGGGGCAGTTGCCGGGCCAGTCCTCCGGAACGGGCCGGCTGGCCCGCGCGTCGGGCCCTTGCGCGGAGCCGGTACGGGTCCTGCACGGGCCGTTCGACGAGCAGTGGCTGATCCCCGACCACCGGCTGATCGACGCGGCGCGGCCGGAGTTGTGGAGGGTGGCGGACGAGCGGCAGGTGTTCGCGGTCGAGCAGGCGCCCTCGCCCGACGGGCCGGCACTGCTCGTCGCGTCCGTACTCCCAGTGGTCCCGCCCCAGCCGAAGGCCGTCCCCGCCGCCCGTCCCGGCCGCGTCCGCCCGCTGTACCGGCGGCCCGGCGGCCTCGAACCGAACCTGGCGCCCGGCCTCGTGGACCTCCTGGCCAAGCGCCTGGGCCACTCCCCCGCCCCGCTCGACGTCCTCGCCTGGACGGTGGCGGTCGCCCGCCCGGGACCCGACGGATGCGCCGTACCGCTCACGGCCGACCCCGAACTCTGGGCGCACGGCACGGAGTTGGGCCACCGCATGCTGTGGCTGATGCGCCGCGACGGCGAGCGCCCCAAACTCCCCGGCGGCCGCCGCCCCTATGTGCGCGCCCCGTTGCCGTCCCGCCCGCTCGAACTCCGCTACGACCGCGACGAGGAGACCCTCCACCTCGACGAGGGCCGCATCTCGCCCGTACCGCCCGCCGCCTGGGACTTCGAGGTGGGCGGCGTACGCGTACTGGACCAGTGGTTCAGCACCCGAACCACTCAGCCGGAGCCCGGCTCACTGGAGGCGATCCGCCCCACCTCCTGGCCCCAGACCTGGACCTCCGAACTACTGGAGGTCGTCACGGTACTCGCCCTGCTGGCCGAACTACGTCCACAGCAGACGGAGTTGACGGTGACATCACCGATCACCGCGTCCGACCTGCGCGAGGCGGACGTACTCCCGGTACCGGACACAACCCGCAGACCGGCATCGGTGCTGGACCACCACGAAGAAGGCCCGGAGGGCCAGGTCGCGCTGCTCTGAAGGCGGCTCGTAGGCGCGCGGGGCTGCTTCCTTGGGGCGCGGGGAACTGCGCAATCTTTTAGGGGCGCGGGGAACTGCGCGACCAGCCCCCACCGGCCCGCAGCCTCAACACCACCGTTCCCGCGAAGCACTCCCGCGGAGCGCTACCGCGTCGGGTCGAACCCGTCGAGCACCCGCTCCAGAGCCCGCTGAAACACCGCCTCCAAATCAATCGGCCCCGAGTCCTCCATGAACGCCGCAGCCATACGCGGGTACGCGCCGGTGGCGATCTGCGCCCCCAGATAAGCGATCCGCACGGATTGTTCCCGCTCCTCCGACCACGGCAGCGCGCGAGCGCGCTCGGCGGTGGCCAACTCGTTCCCGACGTACGTCGTGACCACGCCGTTGAGCATCGCGACCAGCTCGAACTTCGTGCCGTACGTCCCTTCGAACGAGTCCAGGCAGGCCAGGCAGTGCTCCAGATAGCGCAGGGCGTTGGGGCTGAAGCCGTACACCGGGGACATCAGCGCCGGCAGCCAGGGATGGCGGAGCATGAGGGTGCGGGTCTGGTGGGCGACCCGGAGCATGTCGGCGCGCCAGTCCCCCGACGGCTCCCACAGCTCGTGCTCGGCGCCGACGGCGTCGACCATCAGCTCGTACAGGTCCTCCTTGCGGGGCAAGTAGTTGTAGAGCGACATGGTGCCGCAGCCCAGCTCGGCCGCGACGTGCCGCATCGACACCGCGTCCAGCCCCCGCTCGTCCGCGATCCGCACCGCGGCGGCCGCGATGTCGGCCCGGGTGTACGCGGGCCGGGGGCCGCGTCCCGTGCGCTCGGGTCGGGCCCAGATCACTTCGGGTACGTCGGCACGTCCTGCCATCGGTGTCGCCAGCCCTGCCATCGGTGGATCTTGTCGTCCCCCATCCTAGTTACGTACAGCGTACGTAATGCGCTATGGTCGCCATATGACTACTACGTACGCTGTACTTAGTGAGGGTCTGGAGAAGCGTTTCGGAGAGGTCCGTGCCCTCCAGGGGCTGGACCTCGCGGTGGCCGAGGGCCGTGTCTGCGGAGTGCTCGGCCCCAACGGCGCGGGCAAGACCACGGCCGTGCGGCTGCTCACCACGCTGCTGCGACCCGACGCGGGCTCCGCGCGCGTCGCCGGGCACGATCTCGTACGGGAGCCGGCCGCCGTACGCGGCGCGATCGGCGTCACCGGGCAGTACGCCTCGGTCGACGGAGACCTCACGGGGCGCGAGAACCTGCGGCTGTTCGCGAAGCTGCACCGGATGCGGGGTCCGACGGGCCGGACGCGCGCCGACGAGCTCCTCGACCGCTTCGGGCTGACCGAGGCCGCGGACCGGCCCACCTCCACCTA
The DNA here is from genome assembly GCF_008905045.1 of Streptomyces albicerus. Lineage (GTDB taxonomy): Bacteria > Actinomycetota > Actinomycetes > Streptomycetales > Streptomycetaceae > Streptomyces > Streptomyces albicerus. The sequence goes on along the minus strand of NZ_VWMY01000024.1, from coordinate 116,301 downwards.
CTCCGGCGGTATGCGGCGCCGCCTCGACCTGGCCGCGAGCCTGGTCACCCGACCCGCGGTGCTGTTCCTCGACGAGCCGACGACCGGCCTCGACCCGCACAGCCGCAACCAGATCTGGGAGACCGTGCGCGCCCTGAAGAGCGAGGGCACGACGGTTCTGCTCACCACGCAGTACCTGGAGGAGGCCGACCAACTGGCCGATGACATCGTGCTGGTGGACCACGGCCGGACAGCCCACACCGGCTCGCCCGCCGAACTCAAGGCGCTCATCGGCTCGTGCGCGGAGGTCGTGGTCGCCCACCCGGACGCGATGTCCGGTGCGGCGGCCGTCCTGGACCAGCTGACCGGCTCCGAACCGGCCTTCGACGAGGAACGGCGCGCGGTCGGCGTCGTCACCACCGACCCGACGCTGACGCTCCCCCGCCTCGTCCGCGAACTCGACGCCGCGGGTGTGCCGTTGCTCGACGCGAGCCTCCGTCCGCCGACCCTCGAGGACGTCTTCCTGCGCCTCACCGACCGCAAGGAGCTTGTGACATGAGTACGTTGGCGTACGACGGCACGGCGATGCTGGGGCGTCAGCTGCGGCGGATCCGGCACAACCCGGGACTGCTGATCCTCACCCAGACCATGCCGATCACGATGCTGCTGTTCTTCGGCTATGTCTTCGGCAGCGCCCTCGCGATGCCCGGCGAGGAGTACCGGGCCTTCCTCGTACCGGGGTTGCTGGTCGCGACGGCGGCCAACGGGATCATGACCGGTATGTTCCAGGCCGCCCAGGACTCGCACCGGGGTGTGACGGACCGCTTCCGTACGCTGCCGATGAGCCGGGCCGCCGTCCCGCTGGGGCAGGCGGCAGCGGACCTCGTCGTCACGGCCGCCGGCACGGTGCCGCTGCTGCTGGTGGGGCTCGCGGTGGGCTGGCGGATCGAGGGCTCCGCACTCGAAGCGGCCGGTGCCGTGGGGCTGTTGCTGCTCTTCCGGTTCGCGACGACGTGGATCGGGATCCTGCTGGGGCTGGCTTCGCGAAGCGAGGAGGCGGCCGGACAGCTCGGCGGCGCGACGTTCATCCTGCCGCTGCTGTCGAACGCGTACATCCCGACGGACAACCTGCCGGGCTGGCTGCGGACGGCGGCCGAGTGGAATCCGATCAGCGCGGTGACCACGGCACTGCGGGACCTGTTCGGGAACGCGCCGGTGCCGGCGGACGGTGCCTGGCCGGTGACACACCCCGTCGCGGGGTCGCTGGCCTGGTGCGCGGTCCTCATCGCGGTGTTCCTGCCGCTCGCCGTCCGCCGGTACGCGCTGGGGGCATCTCCCACGCGTTGAGCAGCGGGGAGGACGGTGAGCGACGGATGAGCGGCAGATGATGAGCGACGGGCGATGCACGGCGACACTCCCCGGCGCACACGGGTCTTGCGCACGCCGTCATCCCGAGCCGGAGCCGGCGACGGGGCGGTGGCGCGGCTCGAGGCGGCCGGGATCGCGTGCGCGCTGCTGCGGGAGGTATGGGAGGTGGCGAAGCATCCTCGATGCCGGGCGGGGACACGGCACGGATGGGGCCCGTACCCGCGCTCGGGGAACACACCGGGGCGCTGCTGCTTGCCGTGGGGATGACGGACGATGAGATCGCAGCGCTGCGCCGGGACGGTGTGGCCGCCTGAGCGCGGGTCGGGATCCTGCTCGGGTTCGGCCGCCTGTCAGCGACCGGGGCCGCTGGTCAGCGGCCGCCGAACAGGGAACGGCGCAGCCGGCGCAGCGGTGCGAAGAGCGAGACCCGCCTCACTCGCGCGCCCCTGCCGGTGCGGTCGTGCGCGGTGTCACGTGCGGTGAGCTCGCGCATCAGGTCCGTCGCCTCAGCCGTCTCGCGCTGAGGGATGGCGGGGCCACCCATCACCGAAAGATGGCGGTCGAGGCGCGAACTGGTCGCGCTGCTCCCACAAGTGATCGCAGGGACTCGCGCCCTGCCACGCACTGTTATCTGTTCCATGTCACTCCCCACCCATACGAGGGCACCCGGCCCGGGCAGGTTAACCCTATCGCTCCCTCATCACACCCGTGTATCCCGGGCGCAGGATTCACCTTCTCGGCAAGGGTGTTGACGGTTACTCTCCGAATCCAACTGATTCCAGGGCGAGTTGGACAACCGGTGCGGTTGTTGGCTGCGCGGAGCCGCCGGACGGTTCGACGGTGACAGCGAGTGAGGTCGCGTTCGTATCCAGTCCGGTGGCAATCAAGGGCGTGTCGCCGTCGAGGAGCCCCAGGGAACGCGGTTTCACCTCCGGCAGCATGAGCCACAGCTGATGAACCCTTCCGTTCGAAGGTGTGCCCAGTCCTGCGCCGGTCACCACGGCGGTGCGCTCCGAGGCGGACGCGACGACGCTGATGCCCTGTCCGTTCGCGTCCCGTCCGGCGGTCGCGCGGGCGTCCGGTGCCGCGAGAACGTGTGCGATCTCACGCGCCTGGGCCCGCTCCTGGTCGAGCTGGTCCTGGGTGCGGGCCGCCTGCACTCCGAAGAGGGCCGCGACGACGAGGGCCGCGGCGGCCGTGGTCGAGGCGAGCGGGATGAGGAACGGCGAGAAGCCCGAGCGACGCGCTCGCGACTGGGGCCGCTCCGCACGCGCGCGTGCCTGCGGTTCCCCTGAGGCAGTCTCCTGAGGAGTCGTCCGTACGGCCATGAGGACCCGGTCGCGCATGGCGGCCGGCGCCGGGGCGGCCGTGGACCAGGCGAGACGGACCGCGTCCTCGCGCAGGGCGCGCACCTCGGCGGCGCAGCTGTCGCAGCGCCTCAGGTGCTTCTCGAAACGCTTGTGCTCATGGGGCTCCAGGGCGTCGAGGGCGTACGGGGCGGCCAGCGAGTGCAGTTCACTCCGCCGGAAGAGGGTGGTCATGCGACACCTCCCAGGCAGTCGCGCAGCCGCGTGAGTCCGTCGCGCATTCGCGTCTTGACCGTGCCGAGCGGCAGGGAGAGCCGCTCGGCCACTTCACGGTACGTGTAGCCGTCGTAGTAGGCGAGGGTGACGGACTGGCGTTGCAGTGCGGTGAGCCGGTCCAGGCAGCGGCGCACCCATTCGCGTTCGAGGCCGGCCTCGACCTCCTCGGCGACCTGGTCGAAGGCGGGGCCGTTGGAGCGCCGGGCGACGCGCAGTTCGCGCTCTCCGGCGGCGCGGGCGCTGCGGACCCGGTCGACCGCCCTGCGGTGCGCGAGGGTGAGGACCCAGGACAGGGCGCTGCCGCGGCCGGGATCGTAACGCGCGGCGGAGCGCCAGAGTTCGAGGAGTACCTCCTGGGCCACCTCCTCCGACTGGGCCGGGTCCCGCACCACTCGGCGTACCAGCCCGAAGACCGGTCCGGACACCAGCCCGTACAGCTCCTCGAAGGCCTTCTGGTCGCCTCCGGCCACGAGCACCAGAAGTTCGTCCGCCTCCACCCGTTTCCCCCTCTCCGGCCTTGAACGGCCCGTCTCATCTTCACGTATTCGGCGCAGGAACGCCTTCGGATGGGGTTACGGATCAACTGCTTGAAAACGCGGGTGAATCCCGAACCAATCCTTTCGCCCACCGGCTCCGAATGGCGTGCATCAGGCAACACCGACCGACGCGGCACGAGCGCAGGAGCGGACCACACGACAGGTCGCCTCTCGCACACATCACCGCCGGGACAACAGCTTTGGGACAGAGGACGGACGGCATGACACCTAAAACCAGCAGGATCGTGGGACGCAGGAGCCTCGCGACCCTTGTCTGTGGTGCGCTGGCCACCGGGGGGCTCGCAGCCGCCGGCGTGACCACGCTCGAACCCGGGACGGCGAGCGCCTCCAGCCACCGGGAGGCTCCGCTCATCTCCGGGCAGCCGCAGTTCGACAACACGGACGTGTACGCGTTCGTGAGCCCCGACAAGCCGGACACGACGACGCTCATCGCGAACTGGATCCCGTTCGAGGAGCCGGCCGGCGGACCGAACTTCTTCACGTTCGCCGAGGACGCCCAGTACGACCTGCACATCGACAACAACGGTGACGCGCAGGGCGAGTTGGTCTTCCGCTACACGTTCGAGACGCACGTCAAGAACGACAAGACCTTCCTGTACAACACGGGTCCGGTCGAGAGCCTCGACGACCCGGACCTCAACATCACGCAGACCTACGACATTGAGCTGCTGCAGCTCAAGGACCAGCAGCTGGTCAAGAAGACGACGTACGCGGACGACATACCGGTCGCGCCGTCGAACGTCGGCAAGGCGTCCATGCCGGACTACGCCAAGCTCCGCGCGCAGGCCGTGCACGAACTCCCGGGCGGAGCGACGACGTTCGCCGGCCAGGCGGACGACCCGTTCTTCCTCGATCTGCGGGTCTTCGACCTGCTGTACGGCGGGAACCTGTCCGAGGTCGGCAACGACACGCTGAAGGAATACAACGTCAACTCCGTCGCCCTGCAGGTGCCGACCGACATGATCCAGGAGTCGGCCGACCAGCCGATCATCGGTGTCTGGTCGACGACGCAGCGCAAGAGCGCGAGCGGCGAGTACCGGCAGGTCTCGCGGCTCGGTATGCCGCTGGTGAACGAGGTCGTCAACCCGATCAAGGACAAGGACAAGTTCAACGCGTCCGCGCCCTGGAACGACGCCGACTTCCTGCAGAACGTCACCAACCCCGAACTGCCGAAGCTCATCGAGGCGATCTACAAGATCCCGGCGCCGAAGGAGCCCAGGAACGACCTGGTCGACGTGTTCCTCAAGGGCGTCGAGGGCCTCAACCAGCCGCCGCACGTGCGTCCTTCGGAGATGCTGCGCCTGAACACCTCGATCAAGCCGGCGGCCAAGGAGAAGCGGCTCGGTGTGCTGGACGGCGACAACGCGGGCTTCCCGAACGGGCGTCGGCTGAGTGACGACGTGCTGGACATCGCCCTGCAGGTCGTGGAGGGCGAACTGGTCGGCTCCAAGAACGACCTGGGTGACGCCGTCGACAAGAACGACCAGAAGTTCGAGGCCGCGTTCCCGTACGTCGCCCAGCCGACCTCCGGTTCGCGCGGCCCGCTGGCCAAGGGCACGACCGGCACCAACGACGTGCGCAACCAGATCGGTGACGCCCTGCAGCCCGCCGGTGGTTCGACCGGAACCATGGACGACACCACGCTGATCGCCGTCTCGGCGGCGTCGGGCGCGGGCGGGTTCCTGCTCGTCGGCACCGGTCTGCTGTGGTGGCGCAGCCGCCGTCGGGCCTACTGACGCACCCCATTGACGGCGCGGCCCGCACGTACCCATCCCCCACGGCGCGGGCCGCGCCTCACCCCGTGAACCACCGCTTCCACTCTGGAGATTGAGGAGAGGGCATGTCCCCGCGTACGAACGAGGACGCGCAGGAGAGGGATCGCGCGGACGAGACCCCGCAGTCCGAGGGCGAGGACAGGCCCGAGGCGAGGCCGGAGTCCGGTCGCGCGCGGATGCTGCGGCTCGGCGCGTGCGCGGTCGCCCTCGCCGTCGCGATGACCGCGGGGGCCGTGGTGCTGGGCAGCAGGGAGGACGACGGAGGGGTCAGTACGGTGTCGTCCGCGCCCGGCCTCGCTCCCGAACTGCTGGCCAGTGGAAGCCTGAGCTCGAGCATCTCCGCGCTGCAGTCCCACCTCAAGGCGCAGCCCAAGGACTACACCGGGTGGTCCACACTCGGCGTCGCCTACATCGAGCAGGCGCGCACGAACGGCGACCCGTCCCGCTATCCGCAGGCGGAGCGCGCGCTGGAGCGGTCGCTGAAACTGCGTCCCGACAACGACCCGGCGCTCGCGGGCCGCGCGGCTCTGGCCGCGGCACGGCACGACTTCGGCGACGCGCTGCGGTTCGCGGAGGAGGCGCTGGACCAGAACGCGTACAACGAGCGGGCGTTGTCGACCCGCATCGACGCCCTGGTCGAACTCGGCCGCTACAAGGAGGCGTCGAAGGCCGCCGACGAGGCCGACGCCCGCCGCCCCGGTATCCCGGTCTTCACCCGCTACGCCTACGTACACGAGCTGCGCGGCGACATACGCACCGCACGCCGCGTCCTGGAGCAGGCACTGTCCAGTGCCACGGCCCCCGGCGACATCGCGTACGTGGCCACGTCGCTCGGTCAACTCGCCTGGCGCGAGGGCGAGTACGAGACGGCGCTCAAGCACTACGAGCGGGCCCTGCGGGCCGACGGGGTATACCTCCCGGCGCTGGAGGGCCGCGCCCGGGCGCAGGCCGCGAACGGCGACCGCGCGGCGGCGATCCGCGGCATGGAGGACGTCGTGGCCCGCTTCCCGCTGCCCGGCCCGCTGGTCACGCTGGGCGAGCTGTACGAAGCCCGCGCCGGCGAGGAGGACAAGGCGAAGGCCCGCGAGCAGTACGCCCTCGTCAACGCCTGGACCGCGCTGGCCCGAGCGAACGGAGTCAACGCCGACCTCGACACGGCCCTCGCGGCGGCGGACCACGGGGACCGCAAGGCGGCCCTGCGCGCCGCCCGCGCCGAGTGGGACCGGCGGCACACCGTCCACACCGCGGACGCGCTCGCCTGGGCCCTGCACGTCAACGGCCGGGACGACGAGGCTCTCCCCTACGCCCGCCGCGCCACGGCCACCGGATACCGCGACGCGACGTTCCTCTACCACCGCGGCATGATCGAGCAGGCCACGGGTCACGAGAAGGAAGCCCGCAGCAGCCTGTCGTCGGCGCTGGACCTCAATCCGGGCTTCTCGCCGGTGGGAGCGAAGCTGGCCAAGAAGACGCTGACGGCGCTGGGCGGTGCCGAGTGAGCGCCCTCACCGCACGCGGTCTGCGCGTCCGGCTCACCAGAGGGGCGTCCGCGCGCCGGCGCGTGTTCGCGTCCTGCGCGGCCGTCCTCGTGGCGGCCTGCGCGCTCGTGCTGATCCCCTCCGGGACCGCGTCGGCGCATCCGCTCGGGAACTTCACCGTCAACCGGTACGACGGTCTCGTCATCGCTCCCGGGGAGCTGCGGGTCGACCATGTGGAGGACCTCGCGGAGATCCCGGCGACACAGGCCCAGCCCGCCATCGACAGGGCGGGCATGGGGAGTTGGGCCCGGGAGCGGTGCGAGACGGCGGCCGGGAAGAGCCGGGTGACCGTGGGCGGGAAGGCCGTGGCGCTGACCGTCGGCGAGAGCCGTGCCCGGGTGCGGCCGGGGCAGGCGGGGCTCAACACCCTGCGCGTGGAGTGCCGTTGGACGGCCGAGCTGCCGGAAGAGGCCGAGGGTTCCGAGGGGAACGTCTCCGTGCGGTTCCGCGCCTCCGTGAACGACGGCCCCGGCTGGCGCGAGGTCACGGCGCGCGGCGACCGGATGACGCTCACCTCCTCGGACGTACCCGAGAAGTCCGTGTCACGTGAACTGACCAAGTACCCCGAGAAGTTGCTGTCGTCGCCGGAGGACACCGCAACCGCTTCGCTGCGCGCCCGCCCCGGCGGTCCCGCGCTCGTCGCGGAGGGCTCCGACGCCCCCGCCTCCTCCGTACTGCCGCGCGGTGCCGACCGCTTCACCCGCGCGCTGGACGACCTGGTGTCCCGGCACGACCTGACCCTCGGCTTCGCGGCGCTCGCCCTGGGCATCGCCGTGCTGCTCGGTGCCCTGCACGCGCTGGCCCCGGGCCACGGCAAGACGATCATGGCCGCCACGGCCGCGGCCCGCGGCGATGCCACGATGCGCGACGTGCTGCCGCTCGCCGCCTCGGTGACCGTCACCCATACCCTCGGCGTGGTCGCCCTCGGCCTCCTCGTCACCGCCGGCTCGGCCGCCGCGCCCTCGGTGATCGCCTGGCTGGGCGTCGCGAGCGGCATCATCGTCACGGTGGCCGGCGCGACCCTCGTACGACGGGCATGGCGACAGCGCGGGCATGGGCACGGCCACTCCCATGGGCACGGGCACAGCCACGGGCACGGGCACAGCCACGGGCACGGGCACAGCCATGGTCACGCGCACACGCATGACCACCCCCACCCCCACACCCACTCCCCCTCTTTCAAGCTCAAAGACACTCTTCTCCTCGGCTTCGCCGGAGGGCTCGTCCCCAGTCCCTCCGCCGTCGTCGTGCTCGTCGGCGCCGCCGCGCTCGGGAAGGCCTGGTTCGGGCTGCTGCTCGTGCTGGCGTACGGGGTGGGGCTCGCGCTCACGCTCACGGCGGCCGGGTTCGCCGTGGTCAAGGTCGGCAGCCGGGTGGCGAAGGCGATCGAGAACGGCGCCAAGTGGTCGGGCGGCCGGACCGCGGCTCTGCTCCGGCGGGGTACACCTCTCGGATCGGCGTTCGTAGTGGTGGCTCTTGGGGCTGGATTGGTGTTCAAGGGGGCGGCAACCGCACTCGGTTGAGCTACTTTTGTTCAGAATCGTGCGGATGCGAATGGGGGATGTCCGTGTCCGAAGAGCCGGGCAGTGAACGTGTGATCGCGGGGCGCTACCGTCTCCTCTCTCCGCTGGGTGAGGGCGGGATGGGGACGGTGTGGCGTGCCCGCGACGAGGTGCTGCACCGCGAGGTGGCGGTCAAGGAGGTGCGCGCCCCGGGCGGGCTGCCGGGCCCGGACGCGGAACGGATGTACGCCCGTCTGGAGCGCGAGGCATGGGCGGCCGCTCGGATCTCGAACCGCAATGTGGTCACGGTCTACGACGTGGCGTTGGAGGACGGCCGCCCGTGGATCGTGATGGAGCTGGTCCGCGGGATCGCGCTCTCCGATCTTCTGGACGCCGAGGGCCCGTTGTCCCCGCAGCGCACCGCCCATATCGGCGCGGAGGTGCTCGCCGCGCTGCGGGCCGCGCACGAGGCTGGGGTCCTGCACCGGGACGTGAAGCCCGGCAACGTCCTGATGTCGAACGACGGCCGTGTCGTCCTCACCGACTTCGGTATCGCCATGGTCGAGGGCAGTTCGGCGCTCACCATGACCGGCGAGGTCATCGGCTCGCCCGAATTCCTGGCCCCCGAGCGGGCGTTGGGGCGTACACCGGGCCCCGAGTCCGATCTGTGGTCGCTCGGCGTGCTCCTCTACGCGGCGGTCGAGGGCAATTCGCCGTTCCGCCAGAACACTCCGCTGAGCACCCTGCGCGCGGTCGTCGACGAGGAGTTGCCGCCGCCGCGCCGGGCGGGCCCGCTGGCCCCGGTCATCGAGGGCCTGCTGCGCAAGGACCCGGCGGAGCGGATGCCGGCCGAGGACGCCGAACAGGACCTGCGTCTCGTCGCGGCGGGCGGCACGCCCCGCACGGGCACCGCCGCCTACGCGCCGACGGTCGCGGCGCTTCCGCAGCCGGCCCCGACCCCGCCGACCCCGGAGCCCACGTATACACCGCCTGCCTACACCCCGCAGCAGGCTCCGACCGCCGCGACCACCACCTCGGAGCCGGCCCATCCCAGACGCGCCACGATCGCCGTGGTCGCGGGTCTCGCCGCTCTCGCGTTCGCGCTCGCCGGACTGACGTACGCCCTGGTCAACCGGGACGACGGAGGCGGCGGGGGCAACCGCTCCAACGGCGGGACGAGCAGCGGCGGTTCGACCGGCGGCAGCGACAACGGCGGTACCGGCGGGGGCGGCACCGACGGCGGCTCGACCACGGAGAGTTCCGGCACGACCGGGGGGAACGGCGGCTCGACCACCGGCGGCGGCCAGACGACGCCTGCGCCCACCCAGTCCGTGAAGGTGTCGGTCTCGGGCTCGCACACCGACTACACCGGTGCCTGCCCGCCGCCCGAAGCGCAGGCTCCCACCTTCACGGCGACGTTCACGGTGGGCCTCGTACCGGCGGAGGTGGAGTACCGCTGGGTGACGGAGACCGGTGAGGTGTCCGACCCGAGCTGGAAGACCCTCTCGTTCCCCGAGAACGGCGGCAAGACCAAGCAGAACACGGTCATCGTGACGACGTACGACGCGTCGGGAACGTACGAGAACAAGATCGGCGTGGAGGTCCGCAGCCCGAAGGAAACGACGTCGAACCAGGTGCCTTTCTCGGTGACGTGTGAGACGGAGGCCCCGACGGGCGGGACCTCCGGTTCCACTTCTCCTCAGGCGCTCGCGCCGAACGGGGCGGTCAAACCGCGCCGGTGATCAGGCCGCGCCGGTGATCGGACCACGGCGTCGATCAGGCCGCGGCGTTGAGAACGGGCAGGTAGCCGCCCGACTGGCCGGCCGCGGTCGGGTGGTACGACTCGCCGATGTTCAGCCAGTTGATGCTGTGCAGCCAGGAGCTGCCGGAGCAGATCTCGTGGCCGGTGAAGGTGGGTCGTACGTCGCCGAAGGTGAAGCCGTGGTCGGCGGCGCGCTTGGCGATGGCGGTGTCCAGGTAGTCGGCGGCGTTGTTGATGGCGGTCCGTTCCGTCTCGGTGAGGCCGGTCAGACAGCTGCCGCCCAGCTTGTAGAAGCGGGGGTAGCCCAGGACGACGACCTGGGCCGCCGGGGCCTTCGCGCTGATCGCCGAGTAGACCGAGTCGAGCTTGCCGGGCAGCGTCGAGTCGACGTACGCCTTCGCCGTGTTGATGCGGGCGACGCAGGCGCTCTCGGACTGCAGGACACAGGTCGTCATGACGTCGGTGAAGCCCGCGTCGTTGCCGCCGATGGTGATCGAGACGAGGCCGGTGGCGGGGCCGAGCGGGCCCAGCTGATTCGCTAGAACATCACCCGTTCGGGCGCCCGAGCAGGCGGTGAAACTGAACGACGAGGGTGAGTTGGCGGCCGCCCAGAGGTAGGGGTACGCCTTCGTGCTGCGCTTGCAGTCGCCGCTGGAGCCGATGTAGCCGCCCGCGCCGACACCGGATGAGTAGGAGTCGCCGAGGGCCACATAGCCCGTGGCGGCGGCTTGTTGGGACGCCTGCGCCGTCGTTGCCCCGGTGAGGGCGAAGACGGTGGCGAGGAGGAGCGAGGTCACGTATGCCGTAAGTCGGGAACGTCTCATGGAACCTCCCTTTAGCAGGATCTCTGCCGTAACTTTCGTAGCAGCTACGCGTGTCGACAGGAAGTGTCCATGCCAAGACCTTTCTGGACCTACCAGGACCGCTCCGGACGTTCACCACACGTTCGATTGCGTGTTCATGACATGCGTGTGACAAAGCGTCAACTCCCTTGAGCTGCATCCGTGGAGCGATCACGCTGATGTCTCGGCCGGTAGCGGAACGCAACGCTCCTGGCTGTGCGCTCGATCGTGCGCACCCCCCACAGACGTGCGCCCCACCCAGGCGCGCGCCGCCTATGAGGAGGACTCCCTCGTAATGGCACAGCTGCGTAGCAAGAAGATCCGGATCGCCGCCATAACCTCCGTGGCGACCGCCGCCCTGCTCGGCGCCGTCACCGCGCTTCCCGCCCAGGCCGCACCGGCCGAGGGCCGGGTCCTCGCGGCGGACTCCCCCACCGCCGTCAAGGACAGTTACATCGTCACGCTGAAGAAGGGCGTGGACTTCAAGGCCTCCTCGGCCGAGGGCAAGGGTCTGATCAAGGAGTACGGCGGCACGGTCAAGAAGACGTTCGGCGCCGCGCTGAACGGCTACACGGCCGGCCTCTCCGCGACCGAGGCCAAGAGACTCGCCGCCGACCCGGCGGTGGCCACGGTCGAGCAGAACCAGACCGTGCACGTCACCGACACCACGCAGTCCAACGCCCCCTGGGGCCTGGACCGCTCCGACCAGACGTCACTCCCGCTCTCCGGCACGTACACCTACCCGGACTCGGCGGGCAGCGGTGTCACGGCGTACGTCATCGACACCGGCGTCCGCATCACGCACTCCCAGATCAGCGGCCGGGCCAGCTACGGCTACGACGCCGTGGACGGCGACACCACCGCCTCGGACGGCAACGGTCACGGTACGCACGTGGCCACGACCATCGCCGGCTCGACCTACGGCATCGCCAAGAAGGCGAACATCGTGGCGGTCCGCGTGCTCAACGACTCCGGCTCCGGCACCACCGCGGGCGTCGTCGCGGGCATCGACTGGGTGACCGACAACCACAGCGGTCCCTCGGTCGCCAACATGTCGCTCGGCGGCGGCGCCTCCACCACGCTGGACAACGCCGTGGCGAACTCCATCGCCAGCGGCGTGACCTACGCGGTCGCGGCGGGCAACAGCAGCGCCAACGCCTCCTCGTACTCCCCGGCCCGCGTCGCCTCGGCGATCACGGTCGGCGCCACCACCAACACGGACGCCAAGGCGAGCTACTCCAACTTCGGCTCCGTCCTTGACATCTTCGCCCCCGGCTCGTCGATCACGGCGGGCTGGTACACCAGCGACACCGCGACGAACACCATCTCCGGCACGTCGATGGCCACGCCGCACGTCGCCGGCGCGGCCGCCGTCTACCTCGCGGGCCACACCTCGGCCACCCCGACCCAGGTAGCCACGGCCCTGGTGAACGGCGCCACCCCGGGCGTGGTCACCAGCGCGGGCACGGGCTCCCCGAACAGGCTCCTGAAGATCGTCCCGTAACGCGTCAGGACGAGGGTTCCCCGCGCCTCTTTTAGGGGCGCGGGGCTGTGACATTTTGCGGCTCCGCCGCGTGGGCACGACCAGCCACATCGCACCCGCAGCCGAACAAACGACGTCTTCCGCACCTTGACGGCTCCCGGATCGCTGGGCCACATTGAAGCCCGGCATCCGGCGCGTCGGGGGGCAAAGTCGCCAATGCAGACCTTAGGTATCAAGCCATCTCCATCAGACCCATCTTCATCGGGTGGTGACGAGCGGTTGGAACAGGATCCGGGGAGGGACCTGCTGCCACTGCTCGCGGGAGCCGCCGCGGCGATCGCGGGCGTCGGCGCCGTGCTGGCCTTCGCCGACATCGACTCGCCCCTGCGCGCTCCGTTCACGCTCTTCTTCCTGCTGGCCGCGCCGGGGGCCGCGGTCGCAACCGCGCTGCGCGGCCTGGAACCGTTCGGCCGCATCGTGGCGTCTTTGTCAGCAGCAGTAGCGGTCAACCTCTTGGTCGCCCAAGGCATGCTCGCGGTGCACCAGTGGTCGGCCCGTGGCGGAATCGCGGCCGTGGCCGCGCTGAGCTCCCTCATTCTCCTGCTGGTCCTGGTACGGCGGCTACGCGGCCGTACGGTGAGAAGACGGGCTTCCTGACGTGGATATCAGCGTGTACCGTCCCGGCGAGTTGACCTCCGCCGACCGGGCAGCGTGGACGGCTCTTCAGTCCAAGGCCCATCCGCACGGCACGCCCGAACTCGCGAACCCGTTCCTGTCACCGGAATTCACACTCGCCGTGGGCCGCTGCCGGCGCGGTGTACGGATCGCCGTCGTCCGGGAGGGCGGCGAGCCCGCCGCCTTCTTCCCGTTCCAGCGAACCACCACCGGCGTCGGCCGGGCCGTCGGTCTCGGCGTCTCCGACTGCCAGGGACTGGTCCACCGGCCCGGCTTCACCTGGGACGCGCGGGAGCTGCTGCGGGCCTGCGGGCTCTCCGTGTGGGAGTTCGACCACCTGGTGGAAGGCCAGGCGCCGTTCGAGGCCGAGGCCTCCGGCACCTTCCCGTCCCCGGTCATGGACGTCGACCAGGGGTACGAGGCGTATCTGGCCCAACTGCGGGAGCGTTCACCGAAGTTCACCCGGACCACGCTCGCCAAGGAGCGCAAGCTCGGCCGCGACCACGGCGAGGTGCGCTATGTGCACGACGAGCGCGATCCCGAGGCGCTGCGCACGCTGATGGCGTGGAAGTCGGCGCAGTACCGCAGGACCGGGCGCAGCGACCGCTTCGCGCAGGACTGGATCACCCAGCTGGTGCATCAGCTCTTCCACAGCCGTTCCGAGTCGTTCACCGGGATCCTGTCGGTGCTCTACGCGGGCGACAAGCCGATCGCCGCGCACTTCGGACTGCGCTCCGAGCGTGTTCTGGCGTGCTGGTTTCCCGCGTACGACCCGGCGTTCTCCAAGTACTCCCCGGGCCTTGTCCTGCATTTGCGCATGGCCGAGGCGGCCGCCGCCGACGGCATCGCCTATCTGGATCTCGGCCGGGGTCAGAAGGAATACAAGGACTCCCTGAAGACACGGGAACTCGCCGTGTCCGAAGGGTGGGTTACGCGCCGCCATCCCGTGGCGCTCGGGCACCGGGCGCGACGCGCCCCCGTCCGGGCGCTGCGCAACGCGGTGCTGGCGAGGCCGGAGTTGTTCGAGCCGGCCGACAAAATACTCAAACGGATGGGAAAAATCCGCTCGGGTAGTCAGGTAACGACCAAACCAACAAAAACGTGAGGCCTCGTTCCAGGTCTTGCCATAGCGTCTCAATCATCAATACCGTCGTACATCCACCCGCATCGGACCATCACGCACATGCGATCTAGGGGAGGGCTCAAGATCGCGACGATGGCCCGGCGCGGGGCGCGGTAGGGGGGTGCCGTGCTCGGTGACCACACCTGTGCCGAGTCGTGCCGCGCGACCGACCCAGCAAGTCGGCCAGCTTTGCCAGCTCACCCGGCATGCACGGAGATCAATTTCGACATGCCGTAAGTGAGAAACCCCCCTTTCGAACCGGACAAAGAGCCGGACCGCCCAGGGGCGGGCGGTCCACCGGACGAGAGGGACCAGACTCATGAGTTCTGTTTTGCGACCGGCGGTTTCGGGCCAAGATCCGCTCAAAGCCAGCAAGTACCGGCCCATATCGTCTCACCTGGCCATTGCGCCTCCGGTGAGCGTCGTGATTCCCGCCATGAATGAGGCGGAGAATCTCCCATACGTCTTCAAGACACTTCCGGGCTGGATCCACGAAGTGGTTCTCGTCGACGGAAATTCCACCGACAACACCGTGGAGGTGGCCCGCGAACTGTGGCCTGACGTCAAGGTCGTCAAGCAGCTCGGCAAAGGCAAGGGCGACGCCCTGATCACCGGGTTCGCGGCCTCCACCGGCGACATCATCGTGATGGTCGACGCGGACGGCTCGGCCGACGGCAACGAGATCGTCAGCTACGTCTCCGCGCTGGTCTCCGGCGCCGACTTCGCGAAGGGGTCGCGGTTCGCCAACGGCGGCGGCACGGACGACATGACGCCGATCCGCAAGCTCGGCAACTGGGCGCTGTGCACGGCCGTCAACCGCAAGTTCGGGGCCCGCTACACCGACCTCTGCTACGGCTACAACGCCTTCTGGCGGCACTGCCTCGACAAGATCGACCTCGACTGCACCGGCTTCGAGGTGGAGACCCTGATGAACATCAGAGTGGTCAAGGCAGGGCTGAAGGTGCAGGAGATCCCGAGCCACGAGTATCTGCGAATCCACGGCACGAGCAATCTGCGGGCCGTGCGGGACGGGCTGCGGGTGCTCAAGGTGATCCTCAAGGAGCGCTCCAACCGGCGCTCGCTGCGCCGCCGTCCGCACTCCGTACTGCTCAACTCCGGCCCGGGAGAGGTGTCTTGAGAACCCTGGACATCTCCGTGGTGATCTGCGTCTACACCGAGGACCGCTGGGCGGACATCCAAGCGGCGGTCGCCTCGGTGCGGGCGCAGTCCCGGCCCGCCCTCGAGACGCTCCTGGTCGTGGACCACAACCAGGCGCTCCTGGACCGGCTTTCGAAGGAGTACAAGGAGACCGAAGAGGTGCGGGTGCTCGCCAACGCGGGCCCCCGCGGCCTCTCCGCGGGCCGCAACACCGGCATCGCCGTCTCGCACGGCGACGTCATCGCCTTCCTCGACGACGACGCGGTGGCCGAGCGCGACTGGCTGCTCCACTTCGCCGAGGGGTACGAGGATCCGCTCGTGATGGCCGTCGGCGGCCGTACGATGCCGATCTGGGCGTCGGGGCGCCGGCCGGCCTGGTTCCCCGAGGAGTTCGACTGGGTCGTCGGCTGCACGTACAAGGGGCTGCCGCCCGGCCGTGTCCAGGTCCGCAACGTGCTCGGCGGCAACGCCTCGTTCCGGCGTACCGCCTTCGACGCGGCGGGCGGCTTCGCGACCGGCATCGGCCGCGACGGCGACAAGCGGCCGCTGGGCTGCGAGGAGACGGAGCTGTGCATCCGCCTCACCCACGCCAGACCGGACGCCGTCCTGCTGATCGACGACCGCGCGGTGATCCACCACCGGGTGCCTCGGGCGCGCGAGCACTTCGCGTACTTCCGCACCCGTACGTACGCCGAAGGTCTGTCGAAAGCCCTGGTCGCCCGGAGTGTGGGCGCCGACAAGGGACTCGAGTCCGAGCGCCGCTACACCACGCGCGTACTGCCCGCGGGCGTCGCGCGCGGACTGCGCGACGCGCTGCTCGCCCGCCGCGGCGGCGCGGGCCGGGCGGGCGCCATCGTCGCCGGAGTGGTGCTGGCTGCGGGCGGGTACGTTCTCGGGAGCGTCCGGGCACGCAGGGGTGGCGGCACGTTCTCCGTCGTGGAGATCGAGAAGAGCCCGGGCGGCGAGGGGGCAGCGGCATGAGCGGCACGCGTGCGCGCGGGGCCGGGGGTGGTCCGGTATGAACTCCCCCGTGCCCATCTTCATGTACCACTCGGTCGCGACCGCGCCCAACGAGGCGACACGGGCGCTGTCGGTCACGCCGGAGGCGTTCGCCGAGCAGATGGCGCTGATCGGCGACCTGGGGTGTACGCCGATCAACACGGCCGAGCTCGCCAGAAGTTGGCGGTCCGGTGGCCCGCTGCCCAGGCGCCCCGTGCTGATCACCTTCGACGACGGCTACGAGGGCGTGCACCGGCACGCGCTGCCCGTGCTCGCCAAGCACGGCTTCGCGGCCACGCTGTTCGTGTCGACCGGCTGGCTGCGCGGCGCGTACGACACGGGGGGCGCCCTCGACGAGATGCTCGACTGGGACCAGGTGCGCGAACTGGCGGGCGCGGACGTCGAGATCGGCGGCCACAGCCATACGCATCCGCAGCTGGACGAGCTGACCGACGAGGCGCTGTGGTTCGAGCTGCTGCGCTGCCGGGGGATCATCGCCGACGAACTGGGCGTCCGACCGGCGTCGTTCGCGTACCCGTACGGCTACTCCAGCCGCCGGGTGCGCCGGATCGTGCGTGAGGCGGGCTTCGCCCAGTCGCTCGCCGTCGGCAACGCACTCGCGCGCCGCCGCCAGGGCCCGTACGCGCTGCACCGCGTGACCGTGCGGCGCTCCACCGGGATCGAGGAGTTCGAGCGGCTCGTCGAGGGCCGTGCGATCGCCCGTAACTTCGCCAGGGACCGTGCCCTCACCAAGGGGTATGCCATGGTCCGCAGAGCTCGACAGGTTCGCCGGAAGGCCATCCGTTCCCGTGTCTGACACGACCACGGCCCAGGCCGACACTTCCACGCCCGAGGCACCCGAGCAGTCCGGGCGCCGCCTCCGCCTGCCCGGCCTCGGCAGGTCGTCCGGAGGCAGCCCGCTGTTCCGGAATGCTTACGCCCTGATGCTCAACACCGGGATCTCCGCCGTGCTCGGGCTCGGTTTCTGGCTGGCCGCGGCCCGCTACTACTCCGAGTCGGCGGTGGGCCAGGGCTCCGCGGCGATCGCCGCGATGAAGCTCCTCGCGGGCCTCACCGCGGTGACGCTGACGGGTGCCCTCGCCCGCTTCATCCCGGTCGCGGGGCGCTACACGGGGCGGCTGATCTTCCGTACGTACGCGGGCAGTTCGGTGGTCGTGGCGCTGGCCGCGGGGGTGTTCCTGCTGACGCTGGGCGTGTGGGGGCACTCGTACCGCTTCCTGCACGACCCGCTGAACGCCCTGGTGTTCGTGCTCGCGGTGGTCGCCTGGTCGGTGCTCACGCTCCAGGACGGCGTGCTGACCGGGCTGCGCAGCGCGCTGTGGGTGCCGGTGGGCAACACCGTGTTCTCCGCGGTCAAACTGGTGCTGCTGGTCCTGTTCGCCGCCGCGATCCCCACCATGGGCGTGTTCGTGTCGTGGGTCGCGGCGATCGCGGTGTCCGTGCTGCCGCTGGGCTGGCTGGTGTTCCGGCGCCTGGTGCCGCGGCATGTGAAGGACACGGAGGAGCACGCGAGTCCGCCGTCGCTGAAGGAGATCGGACACTTCCTCGCGGGCGACTACACGGGGTCGCTGTTCTCGCTCGCGGTCGTCTACCTCGTGCCGGTGATCGTCGCCGCGCAGGTCAGCGATGTCGACAACGCGTACTTCTACATCACCACGACCATCGGCGGCACGGTCAACCTGCTCGCCATCAACATGGGCGCCTCGCTGACCGTCGAGGGCTCGCACGATCCGTCGCGCCTCGCCGCGAACACCCGGGCCGCGCTCAAGCGGATGGTGCGGATCATGCTGCCGGTGTGCGGGGTGCTGTTCTTCGGGGCTCCCTGGATCCTGGCCGTCTTCGGCCAGGGATACGCGGACGCGGCGACACCGCTGCTGCGCTGGTTCGCGGTCGGCGCGGTGCTGCGGGTCGTCATGGAGACGTACTTCGCGGTGTTGCGCGCCCAGAGCCGCACCGCCGGACTCGCGTGGCTGCAGGGCCTGTTGTGCGCGCTGGTGCTCGGACTCACGCTGATCCTGCTGCCCCGTATGGGCCTGACCGGCGCGGGTGTGGCGGAGATCTCCAGCCTCGCGCTGATCGTGGCGCTCGCCGCGCCCAAGCTGTACCGCATCGTGAGGACCGCGCCGGCCGACGCCGTGCCCGAGAGCGCCGCGCCGGACGGGGATCTGGCGGACCTGGGCGCCCGCGAGGTGCCCGCGTCGAAGCAGGCCGAAACGCGGAAGGGGCGCGGCCCGGCCTGGGCGCAGCGGCTCGACACGGACACGCTGGCGCTCGGCGTGCAGCTCGACTTCGACCATCAGGAGCGGCGGCCGGACGTACGGCCGGGACCGGGCACACCGTCCACCGGCACCCCGTCGGTCAAGCGGCCGGACCGTCCGGCGGAGCCACGACCGGACCACCGGCCGACCTGGGCGCTCAAGGCGCCCCTCCAACTGCCTGCCCCCCGCGTGGAGGTGGGCCTGCCCGTCGAGTCGCGCGAGCCGGGCTCGGAGACGTCGCTCGGCCCGTCCGAGGCCGAGGTGGACGCACCGTTCGAACCGACCGCGGGCGAGACGGCCGACGGGCCGGAGGGCGTACGCGAAGGGGGCGCGTCCGAGGGCGTACGCGAGAAGAGCCGTGCAGGGTTCGTACGGGAGCGCGGTGCGCAGGGACTCGCACGGGACGGGGGCGTGTCGGAGTCCGTGCGTGAGGCAGGTGGGCCGACCGAGCCGTCCGCGGGGCTCGCGACCTGGTGGGAGCGGCTGCGGCCGACGCGGCTCGGGGTGGTGCTCGGCTGTCTGCTGACGGCGGCGCTCGTCCTGTACTGGGTGCCCGCGTCCGGTCTCGGAGAGCGCGATCTCGACCGGATGGGCGGGCTCGGCCTGATCTCCGTCCTGCCGACGCCGACGCTGGTCGGGGCGGCACTGCTGGTCACGGTGTTCGCGTCGCTGCTCTGGCTGGCCCGGGAGCACCGGGGCCTGCTGCTGGTCACGCTGCTGGCGACCGTGGTGTCGCTGCACGCGCTGCCAGCGGTGATCGAGACCGAGCCACGGTTCGCGACGGCCTGGCAGCACCTGGGGTTCATCGACTACATCGACCGGACCGGCTCGGCCGTGCCCGATCTGGACGCGCGGTGGAGCTGGCCGGGCTTCTTCGCGGCGGCCGCGTTCGTCGCGAAGGCCTGTGGGGTCAGCGACCTCACCGAGGTCATCCGCTGGTGGCCGCTGACCATGCAACTCCTCTACCTGGCACCGATGTTCCTGCTCGTACGCCATATGCGGGCGAGCTGGCGGGCCAAGTGGACCGGCATCTGGATCTTCGTGCTCAGCGGCTGGGTCGGCCAGGACTACTTCTCGCCGCAGGGCTTCACCTACCTCCTCTATCTCGTCTTCGTGGCGATCCTGCTCGTGTGGTTCCGGGCGCCGCGCGTGCTGTGGACGAAGGCGCGGCCCGGCGAGCTGGAGGTCGAGCCGACGGACCGGCGGCAGCGGGCCGTGCTGCTGATGGTCCTGATCGGGCTGTTCATGGCGACCGTCCCGGCCCACCAGCTCACGCCGTTCGTGATGCTGGGCGTCCTCACGGTCCTCGTCGTGGTCGGCCGCTCCGAACTGCGCGGGCTGCCCATCCTGTTCGGCGTCATGGTCGCCGTCTGGGTGGGCTTCCTCGCCGAGCCGTACTGGTCGGGGCACTTCGACGAGCTGTTCGGCGGGGTCGGCGGCGTGGGCGGCAATGTGTCGTCGTCGGTCTCCGGCCGTATCGAGGGCGGTAGTTCAACACACAAACTCGTCCTCTACGCGCGCGTGGCGCTCGCCGGCGGCGTGATGGCGCTGGCCTGCTGGGGCTGGCTGCGACGACGCGAGCACAAGTACCGCGAGCGGTCGCTGCTCGTCCTCACGTTCATCCCGTTCCTGGGCTTCGGCATGCAGTCGTACGGCGGCGAAATGGCGCTGCGCGTCTTCATGTTCGCTCTGCCGGGCGCCGCCCTGCTCGCCGCACTCGCGCTCTTCCCGCGCACCGGCGTCACCGCGAAGGAACGCGACCGCGACCGGGTGAGCCTCGCCCCGCTCGCCGCCCTGATGGCGGGCCTCGTCCTGATGGGCGGCTTCCTGGTGGCCCGCTGGGGCAACGAGCCGTTCGAGCGGATCCGGCCGGGCGAGGTCGCCGCCATGGAGTACGTGTACGCGCACGACAAGCCGACCACACGGCTGCTGTGGCTGAGCGACGACACGGTGAACACCGTGACGCCCGCGATGCCGTGGGGTGCCCGGGACATGGAGAAGGTGGAGTACGTACCGACGCTCGCGCCCACCGACCCCGTCCTGGTGTCGGGCCTGGTCAAGTCGCTCAAGGACGCGGGCCCGAACTCGTACCTCATGATCAACCGCAGCCAGGTGATCTCTCTCCAGCTGGACGTGGGCTACTCCAAGACCTGGGAGTACCGCCTCATCCGCAACCTCGACGCCCGGCAGGAACTCCGCAAGGTCTTCGTCAACGACGACGTGACCATGTACGCGCTCCGCAAACAGCCGGGGGGCGAGGTCGAGAAGGCCGATCCCGGGCCGATCGGGCCCCAGGTGACGTGGACGCCGTGGTCGGTCGTCGGAGGGCTCGCGGCGATCGCGCTGATCGTGCTGCTGACGGCGCGCGAGGTGGTACGGGTGGCGGTCCGGCCGAGCGTGCGGCAACTGCGGTGGCTGCAGAGCACTTTCTGGT
>NZ_VWMY01000024.1:51112-95084 GCF_008905045.1 Streptomyces albicerus | reverse complement strand
GGGGCGCGGGGCCGTGACATATGCGGCTCCGCCGCGTGGGCGCGACCAGCCACAACGGCCCCGCAGCCAAGACCGCACCCCAGCGGGGCACCCAGCGGCCTAGTGGCTCAGCGGTTTACCGCGTAAGCCACTTCACCTCGTACGCGCCCATCTCGAACCGCTTCCCGTCGACGTTCGCGCTGATCTTCCGGTCGAGGATGTTCACCACCAGGACCGCCTTGTCGTCGGCGAGAACCCGTACGTTGGGCACGTCGTCCTCGGCGACGGAGACCTGCTCGTACGTGGTGCCGGCCGGGAACTCCTTGCCGAAGCGGGAGACGAGGTCGAGCATCGGCAGGGCCTTGCCGCCCGAGGCGCGGTCGGTCGGGGTCCACAGGCAGCCGGCGCAGGTGGCGCCCTTCTCGTTCTCCGGGTTCCAGTAGAAGGCGGAGGTGGTGCCGCCGCGGGCCATCGCGATCATGCCGGAGGCCTGCACGGCGACGCGGTGCGGCTCGGACCAGCCTTCGCGTTCGTCGTCGGCGTCGGCCGGTTCGACGTAGTACTCGGCCCACCACAGCGGCAGCTCGCCGGTCCGCTCACGCACCCAGCGGCTGATCGCCGTGAACTTGGCGGTGGCCGCGAACTCGTCGGGCAGCAGGTCGTCGTCCTTGGTGTAGCTGGACCCGTCGACGACGACGAAGTCCGCGCCCGTCTTGTTCTTGTTCCAGTAGTCGAACGCGTCGAGAACCCGCTGGTCCGCGGAGCCCCAGGCGCCCTTCAGCGTCGTCGACGCGTCTTCCTTCTGGCGCGGGTCGAGGCTGTCCATCACGAGATAGGGCCCGCCGACCTGGATGTCCTCGTTGACCTTCTTCAGCGCCTTGTACACGAGGTTGTACAGCTCGGTGTAGCCCTCGTAGTCCCAGCGGGCCTCGGCATCGTTCCAGAAGCCCTTGAACTCGTTCCAGACGATGAAGTGGCGTACGTCCGGATAGCGCTTGGCGACGGTCGCGGCGAGCGCGGCGTAGTCCTTGTAGTGGGCACGCTCCGGCGCCGTCTCCAGTGCCTCCTGGCTCCAGTCGGTCTTGTCGGTGCCGGGCGTGCCGCCCTTCATCCAGTCCGGGGCGCAGCACAGCGTGACGACCGGCGTGCCGCCCGTCTTGCGGACGAAGTCGATCCGGCGGTCCATGTCCTCGAAGTCGTACCGCCCCTTGACCGGCTCGGGGTTGCTCGAACCCCAGCCCATGATGTGCTGGATCTGCGGCAGGGGCTGCTCGCCGAGGCGTTCCTCCACCCGCTTCGAGGCGGCGCCGGGGCCCTCGTCGGCGCTGAACTGGGTGTGGGTGAAGCCCCAGCCGACGTCCGGTTTCGTCTCCGGCGGGGGTACGGCCGGCGTGCCGTGCACCTTGTCGCCGTCGCGGGTCGTGCCGGCCTTGCTTCCGGTGTCCCCGGGCAGCGTGTTGATCAGGGTCAGTACCAGGGCCAGAGCGGCCACGCCCACGCCGAGCAGAGCGGTGAGTCGCCACCGCCGAGCCCCCGAATTCCACCCATGACGTCCCATCAAGGGCAACAGTAACGGCGGTGGTCGGCGGTAGGACAGGTTCCGTAGTCCACAGCCCTGTAACAGGACGGAGGGGATACACCGGAAGCCAGGGCCCTTCTGACGGATCTCCGCGGCGTCGCGACGCCCAGCACGCACTCTCGCCGGCACAGGGGGCGCAACGCGGAAACCGGATGCACGGGGCGTCCACGTGACGGATCATGGCGGCATGTCTGCGAACCCACACGACGCTCTGCCGATCCGGCTCAACGTCGACGACAGCGACTCACCGTCGGACGTCGTCGACGCGCTGTTCCTCGGCCGCTTCGCGACGGGCGAGCAGCCGCACTCGCACGCGGCGAACATCGACCGCGTACGGTCCGGGGCCACTCTTCTCCCGCCGGGCGCACGCGTGTTGCGGTCCGCCCGCGACGACGACCGCAGCGCCACACTCGCCGAGGGCGACGGCTGGACGGTGCTGGTGTCGCGCTGGAACCGGGGTGCCGACGTCACGGTCACCGCAACCAGCGAGGAGCTCGCCGAGAAGGTGCTCGGCCAGGCCACGGACGGCGCGGCCGACGAGCCCGAACCGCAGCCGGAGAACGTGACGATGGGCTTCTGGTACGTGTCCCCGCGGCGCGGCCCGCACCGCACGACCCGGCAGATTTCGGCGGGTACGTGGGAGGAGGTCCGCCCCAACTACACGGCACCCGTGGCGGACGCGATGGACGGCCTGATGAAGACGACGCCGGAGGACATCGCGGGCCGTCTGCTGTTGCTGCACGGTCCGCCCGGTACGGGCAAGACGTCGGCGCTCCGTACGCTGGCGCGCTCGTGGCGGGACTGGTGCCAGGTCGACTGCGTCCTGGACCCGGAGCGCCTGTTCTCCGACGTCGGCTATCTGATGGACATCGCGATCGGCGAGGACGACAGCACGGGCAAGGGCCGCTGGCGGCTGCTCCTGCTGGAGGACTGCGACGAGCTGATCCGCGGCGAGGCCAAGCACACGGCCGGCCAGGCGCTCTCACGCCTGCTCAACCTCACGGACGGCTTGCTGGGCCAGGGCCGCAACGTCCTGGTGGGCGTGACCACGAACGAGGACCTGGAGCGCCTCCACCCGGCCGTCGTCCGCCCGGGCCGCTGCCTCGCCCGCATCGAGGTCGGCCCCCTCACCCGCCGCGAGTCCGCTGCCTGGCTCGGCACGGAGGAGGGCCTGGGCCGCGAGGGAGCAACGCTGGCGGAGCTGTACGCGCTGCGCCGGGGCACCACGCCGACGTCGGTCCCGGACCCGCGGACCACGGCGGACTCGGGTCTGTATCTGTAGCCGCCGAGGTCGCCTGGGCCGCCGAGATCTGTAGCCGACGAGCGGGCTGAGCCGGCCCACCGAGCCCGTCGGCTCCTGTCCGTACGTGCCCGGAGGCCGGCTCCTGTCCGTATGTGCCCGGAGGTCGCGTCCTGTCCGTACGTGCCCGGAGGTCGCGCGTCTCCGCCGGTGCTTTGATGGGTGTATGACCCTGTTCGTCGGCACATCGGGGTGGCAGTACAAGGACTGGCGCGGCGTCGTGTACCCGGCCGGGGTGCCCATGCGGCGCTGGCTGGAGGAGTACGCGGAGCGGTTCGCCACGGTCGAGATCAACAACGCCTTCTACCGGCTGCCGTCCCAGGAGACCTTCAAGACATGGCGGGAGCGCACACCGTCGGGCTTCGTCGTCGCCGTCAAGGCGAGCCGCTATCTGACCCACATCAAGCGCCTGCGGGATCCCGAGGAGCCGGTGCAGCGGCTGATGAGCCACGCCGCCGGACTCGGCGACCGACTCGGACCCGTGCTGCTCCAGCTCCCGCCCACCCTGCGCGTCGACCCCGGTCTCCTCGACGACTGTCTCGGATGCTTCCCCGCCGACACCCGGGTCGCGGTCGAACCGCGTCACGACTCCTGGTGGACGCCCGAGGTGCGCGAGGTGCTCGAAGCACGGGGCGCCGCGCTGTGCTGGGCCGACGTCCGGGCCCGGCCGGTGACTCCACTGTGGCGGACGACCGACTGGGGCTATGTGCGCTTCCACGTCGGACGCGCCCGGCGGTGGCCGCACTACGGCCGGCAGTCCCTGACCACCTGGGCACAGCGGATCGCGGACACCTGGCCCGACGATCGCGACGTGTACGCCTACTTCAACAATGATCCGCATGCCGCGGCGGCCCTGGACGCAACGGTCTTCGCACGGGCCGCGACAGCAGCGGACCTGACCGTCACCCGCACACCACGACGCCTCCGCGCCCCGTAAGAGGCGCGGGGCTGTATCAATCTGCGGCTCCGCCGCGTGGGCGCGACCCCCTACCGGCCCGCAGCTTCACCACCGCGCCCCGTAAGGGGCGCGGGGAACTGCGCGACCAGCCCCACCGGCCCGCAGGTGAATCACCGTGCCCCGCGGAGCGCTCAGTCCCCGTACGCCGCGCGCAGCGCATCCCGAGCCGCGTCGAGGGCGGCGGACTCGGCCAGCCCGAGCCGTCGGACACGCTCCGCGTAGGCCTGCGCGGCAGCGGCCGCTTCCCGGGAAGCCGCATCCCCCGCGGCAGCGACAAACGTCCCGTTGCGCCCCCGAGTCTCGATGACCCCGTCCGACTCAAGTGCCCGGTACGCCTTGGCGACCGTATTGGCGGCGAGTCCGAGCTCCTCGGCCAACCCCCGCACGGTCGGCAGCCGGTACCCCACCGGCAGCGCCCCGGCCCGCGCCTGCTCGGAAATCTGGGCGCGCACCTGCTCGTAGGGCGCGACCCCCGCCTCGTCATCGATGTCGATCTTCAACGTCACGCAGCGATTGTCCCGCACCGGAGGGAAAATGAGAGGCACCCTGCCACGCCTCACGCGTAGCGTGCGACGTCATGACTGTGACTGTCCGCGACTTCCGCGCGGGAGACGCCGAGGACTTCGCCCGCGTTCGGCACCTGGCGTGCCCCTTCATGCTCTCCACCTCCAAGTCCGTCGCCTACGACGTCGCGAACGCCCACCCCGACGCCCACGCCCGGCCGCTGGTGGCCGAGGAGGACGGCGAACTCATCGGCAGGGCCGACATCGGCATCGTGTACGACAGCCCGCAACCCGGCCAGGGCTACCTGTACGTGTTCGTACGCCCGGACCGCCAGGGCCGCGGCGCGGGCTCCCTGCTCGTGAGGACCGCCGAAGAGCACCTCGCCGCCCTGGACGCGAAGAAGCTCTTCTCGTGGGTCCTGGACAAGCCCGCGAACCGTGCCTTCGCCCAGAAGCGCGGCTATCGTGCGAGCCGCTCCGCGCACTTCCTCCGCCTGGACCTGGTGAACGGCACGCTGCCGCCACTCCAGGAGCCGCCCGCGGGCGTCGAACTGCGCACGGGCGCGGACTTCGCGGACGACCCGCGCCCCCTGTTCGGCCTGGACGCGGAGACGCTGGCGGACGAACCGAGCGACATCGACCATGAGTTCACGGACTACGAGGCCTGGCTCAGGGAAACCTGGCATCACCCCCTCCTCAGTCACGAGCTGACCTCGGTCGCGGTGGTCGACGGCCGACCCGCCGCGTTCAGCGCCGCCCGCACCGACGGCGGCACCCGCTACGGCACCGTGATGACGGGCACCGCCCGTGCCCACCGCGGCCGCGGCCTCGCCAAACTCGCCAAGAACGACTCCCTGCACCGCGCCCGTGCCGCCGGCTTCACGGAGGCGTTCACGGGAAACGACTCCGGCAACGAACCGATGCTGGCGATCAACAAGTGGTTCGGTTACGAGATCTGCGCCACGGAGGTGCACCATGTCCGCGAACTCGGCTGATCCCGCACGGCAGTTGGACATCGTCCTGGTCAAGGCGGGCCGCACGAAGATCCGTTAC
Organism: Streptomyces albicerus; assembly: GCF_008905045.1. Classification (GTDB taxonomy): domain Bacteria; phylum Actinomycetota; class Actinomycetes; order Streptomycetales; family Streptomycetaceae; genus Streptomyces; species Streptomyces albicerus. The sequence continues at coordinate 89,712 of NZ_VWMY01000024.1, read as the reverse complement.
CCGGCCGAGCTGCTCCACGACGACGGCACCCGCGTCACCGTCCGCGCCGCCTGGGCCGGTGCCGGAGTCCGCGACTTCGGCTTCGTACGCTTCGAGCCGGGCGACGTCTTCACGGAGCACTACTGGCGCGACCGGTGGTATTCGGTGAAGGAGGTCCGTGACGCGGAGGGAGCGCTGAAGGGCTGGTACTGCGACATCGCCCGACCGGCCGAAGTCTTCGAGGGCGAAGTGGTCGTCGAGGATCTCGACCTCGACCTGTGGCGCTCCGCGGACGGCAGCGCCGTACTGCGCCTGGACGAGGACGAGTTCGCGGCCAGCGGCCTGGAGACCACCGATCCGCGGGCCGCATCCGCCGCCTGGGCCGCCCTGGACGAGCTCGAACTCCGCGCCCGCGAGGGCGACTTCGAGGCACTGCTGGCCTAAGCGCTCCGCTGGAAGCACGGTGATGCTGTATCGATATGCGGCTCCGCCTCGTGCGCGGGCCGGTGGAGGCTGGTCGCTCCCCCACACCTCACCCCTCACTCCGTGCCTCTCACGGCACAGCGACCACCACCGCGTACCGCTCGTCCTCCACCTCGCGCCCCCACAGCAGCGAGTCGTCCGACAGCCGCTCCACGCGCACGTCCTCCGCGAGGGGTGCGAGCAGCCCGGTCAGCCGGTCGGCGGATATGCCGACCGGGCTCACCGTCCCCCAGAGGCCCTCTATGAGGACGAGCCGCCCGCCGGGGCGGAGCAGCCCGCACCAGTGCCGCAGGACGCGGCCTGGATCGGGCAGCGTCCACAGCACATGGCGGACGAGGACGACATCGAACCGCTGCTCCCCGACCGGCGGGGCCGCCGCGTCACCGACCAGGAATGCCGCGTCACGTCCGGCCAGCTTGGCGCGGGCGAGTTCGACCATGCGCGGCGAGAGGTCGACCCCCGTGACCCGGTGCCGCTGCTCGGAGGCGAGGAGCGACAGGCTGCCGGTGCCGCAGCCCAGATCGAGCACGTCGGCCGGGGCGCGTGGCAGCCAGCCGCGCAGTCTGGCCGCCCAGGCCTCGCGCACGGCGGGGTCCCGCAGTCCGTGGTCCGGCTCGTCGTCGAAGGTGGCGGACTCGGCGTCCCAGTCGACACCTGACCGCTCCTCACTGGCGCTTTCACTGGCGCTGTTACTCGTCATGAGCCCAGAGTGACAGCCGCCACTGACAACGGGCCCCGACAGCCCGGCCGACCCCGGCCCGGCACGCAGAGCGACGCCCTGACCTGCATCCTGACGGCCAGGTGTCCGGCATATGGACTCGCGGTTGAAACGTGACAGCCGCCACTGACAAGCGGCCACCGATGAGTCACCCTCCCGGAAACGGTCTACCTCCGTACAACCGCGGAACCTGGTAGACGCAAGGAGGCAGCCATGCGCCGCGTAACCGTGCAGAAGCCCCTGAGGAAGTCGGACGCCCGTCGCCTGCGGGACGAAGCCGACGAACGTCCCGTCGAGCGTCCGGAGGTCCGAAAGGACATCGCACGCACCTGGTGGCCGGACGGATGAGCCGGCCGAGCCCGGCTGACATGAGAACCGCCTGCCCAGCGCCGGGCGGCGACGAGAGCCGTCAGGGCGCCAGCCGCTTGCGGTAGTGGAGCCGGTCGTACGGCCCGTCCTCGCGGCGCTCCATGAGCTCGTACCCGTACTTCGGGTAGATCTTCTGGTTCTCCCACATCATCGCGTTCGTGTAGAGCCTGACCTCGGGCAGGCCGAGCGCACGCGCGCGTGCGTCCACGAAGGCGAGCAGCCGCCGCCCCACGCCCTGCCCATGGGCGTCCGGGTGGACGGCGATGCTGTCGAGGAACAAGTGGTCCTCGTACGCCTCGATCACCACGAGCCCGATCACGGGCTCCCCCGTGACGAACACCCGCCCCGCGGCGACATTGGCCGCGTGGTCCGCCTCCATGGGCACCGGGACCACCCCGATGCGCTCGATGTAGTGGTGGTACGCCGCGTCGGTCACGGCCTTCACGGCGGCGACGTCGGAGGCGACCGCGGGACGGATCTCCGGGTCTCGCGAGCTGTCTGTCATGGCGGGAACGGTACCTACCTGATCGCAGTCTCAGCACTCCCTTAAGCGGACCATAAGGATCGCCATCACCCGCTCTCAGCAGGCGATTCCGCGGTTTCGAGGGGCTAGCTTGCTGATCGCCCCCAGGCATCACAGGCACCCCCCAAGATCCGTTTCGAGGAGTTCCCCCATGCCAGCTCGCCGCAAGGCCGCCCGCATCGCCACCGTCACCGCCGTCGGTGTCGCCCCGCTCGCCCTGACCGCGCTCGCCGCCGCCCCGGCCGCCGCGCACGGCTCGATGACGGATCCGGTGAGCCGGGTCGCGGCCTGCTACGCGGAGGGTCCGGAGAGCCCGAAGTCAGCGGCCTGCAAGGCGGCGGTCGCGGCCAGTGGCACACAGGCCCTCTACGACTGGAACGGCGTCAACATCGCGGACGCGGCCGGGAAGTCGAAGGAGATCATCCCCGACGGAAAGCTGTGCAGCGCGGGCAACGACAAGTACAAGGGCCTCGACCTGGCCCGCGCCGACTGGCCGGCCTCCCGGCTGACCTCGGGCAACCGCACCTTCCGCTACAAGGGGACCGCCCCGCACAAGGGCTCGTTCGAGCTGTACGTCACCAAGGACGGCTACGACCCGACGAAGCCGCTGAAGTGGTCGGACCTGGAGTCGAAGCCGTTCCTCAAGGTCACCGACCCGAAGCTGGAGAACGGTGACTACGTCTTCGACGGCGTCGTCCCGGTCAAGTCCGGCCGCCACCTCATCTACTCGATCTGGCAGCGCTCGGACTCGCCCGAGGCCTTCTACACCTGCTCGGACGTCGTCTTCGGCGAGAGCGACGGCAGCGGCGGTGGCAGTGGCAGCGGCGGGACCGAGGCCTCTGCCGCGCCGACGGCATCGGCGCCGTCCGACCAGGACATAGCGGACGGTGCCGACAACTCATCCGTAGAGCACGGCGGCCACGGCGACGACGACCCGAAGACGCAGGCCACGGCGACGGAGGCCGCGGCCGCGGGCTCCGAGTCGGGCTCCGGTTCCGGCGACGCGACGGAACCGGCCGCGGCGACGGATGACGCCGTGACCGACGCCGAGCCCGCCGGTGGCAAGGAGAACCTCGCCGAGACCGGCGGCTCCGGCACGACCCCGTACGTCGCGATCGGCGGGGCGGCCGCCCTGGCGATCGGAGCCGCGGCACTGTTCGCCTCGGTCCGTCGCCGTGCGGTGACCGGGGGCCGCCACAGCCGATAGCCCCGTAAGGGGCGCGGGGCTGTTACATATGCGGCTCCGCCGCGATGGGGGTCCCCCCGCTCGAGCGAAGCCGAGAGTGGGGGAGCGACCAGCCACAGGCGGCCCGCAGTTCCCATACGGCGCTAACCGATCACCGAGAGGCAGGTCGTCGGGGTGGCGCGCGCCGGATCAAGGGCGTTCGCCACCTCGTGGAAAGCGATCCGGTCGACGAGCCCGAGTGCCGCATGCTCCGAGAAGTCGACCCCGCACAGATCCTGGATCAGGACGTTGCGTACGTGCGGACCGTCTAGGTACTGCGAGCGGTACGGCGTGACGATCTCGTCGTACTTGGTGGCGATGACCGTGTAGCGGACGCCCGGAACGGTGTCGCCGCCCGCGTTGAGCTTGGTCAGGAAGGCGGAGCCGGCCACTTGGTCGGCGAGGGCCGGGGTGGCCGTGGAGAGCAGGTCGCCCGCGCCGGGGAAGTGGTCGAGCAGCTTGGTGAGGCCGTTCAGGGTGGTGCCGTGGTTGTCGGGCGCGATACCGACGAGGGCGTTCACCTTGGCGGCTCCGCCAAGGAACTTCAGGTAGTGGCGGGGCATCAGGCCGCCCTGCGAGTGGCCGACGAGGTCGGCCTCGGCGGCGCCGGTCGCGGCGAGCACCTTGTCGACGAAGCTCTTCAGCTGCTCGGCCGACTTGTCGATGGGACCGAGGCCGTGGAAGAGCGGTACGCCGGGCAGTTGCCCGTAGTCGAGGGCGTAGACGCAGTAGTCGCGGTTCACCAGGTAGGGCGCGAGGCCCAGCCAGTTGTCGACGGAGTTGGCGAAGGTGCCGTGGACGAGGACGACGGGTCGTGGGTGGGCGGCGGACGGTTTGCAGGAGTAGTCGTTCCAGCCCCTGCTGGGTGCGGAGTCGGCCTGGGCGGTGGCGGCCGTGGCGGTGGGGACGACGGTGGCCGCGGCGGTGAGCAGCAGCGCGGCGAGGGGTCTGAGCAGGCGCTTCCAGGGCAGCATCGGGTGATCTCCTTGCGGCTCAAGGGAGTTACGACGGCGTACGCCCTGTGATCCGGATCACGAGGATGCTGTTCTTTTGCCAAGTTACGAGCGAGTAGTAGAAGTGTGAAGTTACGCGTCAGTAAAAACTTCCAGTGACAGCCGGGGGTACTGACACGTGCCTTTGAACCGTCACCAGGCGGGTCTGATGGGACCGTAGGGCGCAATGCGCAGCAAACGGTCACGCAACGCCCGGACTTCACTCTCGCCGAGCAGCTCGACCCACGGCCGTACGGCTTCCGCCGCTGCCTCCTCGGCCGCCCGCGTACAGTCCCAGCCCCGCTCGGTCAGCACGACCAGCCGGGCACGCGCGTCGCCGGGATGCGGCCGCCGCTCGGCGTAGCCCTTGCGGACGATCTCGTCGACAAGTTGACTCGCGGCCTGCTTCGTCACGCCCAGGTGGGCGGCCAGTTCGGTGACCGTCGCCCCACCGGGCGCGAGCCGGGTGAACGCGAAACCGTGCGCGGGCCGCACCCCCTCGAAGCCACGGGCGACGACACCCTCGTGAATGCGCTGCGTGAGCTCACCGGCGACGGCGAGCAGGGCGGCGGACAGGGCCATGGCCTCGGAGTTCTGCACGCATGCATTGAAACACCCTTGACGAATTGGTCAAGCTGCTTGACCATAAGTCCATGTGGTCAAGCAGCTTGACTATTTACTACTGGAGGCAGCCGTGCCAGTCATCCGCTCGTCCGAAGCCGTCGTCCACGAGATCCACGGCGCCCGCTTCGTCTCGTACGCCACTCCCCTCAGCGGGAGCAAGGAACTGTGCGCCTGGCGGGGCGAGATCCCCGCGGGCACGAAGGCGCCCGCGCACACCGTCAACCGTGAGGAGATCTTCCATCTCCTCGCCGGGGAACTGCTGATGACGCTCGACGGCCACACCGAGCGGATCGCCGCGGGCGACACGGTGATCATCAATCCCGGCGCGACACTCACCGTCGAAAACCCAACCGACCAGACCGCAATCTCCTGGGTCACCACATCAATCGGCCTCCAGGCAACGCTTGCTGACGGCACGACCATCACTCCCCCATGGGCCAACTAACCCGGCCCGTAAGGGGCGCGGGGAACTGCGCGACCAGCCACATCCGGCCCGCAGCTTCCAAACGACCCGCAGCTCCCCCACCTCCCCGCGGAGCGCCGCCGGCATCACCGCCCGCGGCCCGAACTTCGCCCGCACCCGGTCCGCCGCCTCCTCGATACGGCGGGCCTTCTCGTCCAACGGGTCGAAGGTGAGCTGGTAGGAGGCCTGTTCGGCGGGGTCCAGGCCCTCGGCGCGCAAGGCGATGCCGCGGACCCGGGCGCGTTGCAGGCCGAGCGCCTCGTACATGCGGTACGCGGCGTCGGTGAGCGCCGAGGAATGGGCGGTCGGCTCGAGGAGCGTACGGCTGCGGGTTGTCGTTGAGCGGTCGGCGTAGCGGACGGTGAGGGTGAGCGTGCGGCACACCTTTTCCAGGGCGCGCAGCCGGGCGCCCAGTTCCTCGGCGGCGGAGAGCAGGGCCCGCCGGTGCCGGGCCGGGTCCAACTCGTCGTGTGGGAAGGGGCGTTCGGCGGCGAGCGAGCGGGAGACGGCGTTCGGTACGACCCGGCCGCGGTCGATGCCCTGCGCCATCTCGTGCAGTTCGCGGCCGGTACGGGCACTGGTGAGCCGTTGCAGTGTGGACAGCGGAGCGGCGGCGACCTTGCCGACGCTGTCCAGGCCGTACTCGCACAGGGTGCGGGCGGTGGCGGTGCCGACTCCGGGCAGCGCCCGCACGGGCTGTTCCGCCAGGAACTCCGCGAGGGCGTCGGGCTCTTCGGGCACCACCCGGGTCTCCCCCGGAGGGGTGTCCCGCAGGGCCATCCGCGCGAACATCGGTCCGGGTCCGGCCCCGATCGCGCAGTCGACACCGTGCCAGGCGAGCGCCCGTACCCGTATCAGCGAGGCCAGTTCGACGACGTCGCGTCGGAAGTACCGCTCGGCGCCCCGCAGATCCGCCAGCGCCCCGTCGGGCGGCATCGCTTCGACGACAGGGGTGAACTCCTCCAGTGTGCCGAGGAGTTGAGGCAGGGCGGCCTCGTGCATCGGAGGCAGCTGGAAACGTACGCAGAGGATGGTCATCCCGCACTCCCCGGACTCTGGTGCCACAACTTCTTTCCGCTCGCGGGCCCTTCGCCCGCCGGGCGCAGATCCGCCCACGGATGCATTTCGTATCCCGTGGGCAACTGGATTCGACGGCCGCCCGTCGGATCTCCCACGCCCCGGGAGTCGTCTTCGGCCCCGGCCGTCGCCTGTGGCTCGGCCAGCCGCGACGCCACTCCGTCCAGCCCTTCCTCGTGCCGCAGTTCCACCAGGTCGGCGAGGTTCCAGGCGGCCGCTCCGACCACGCTGAGGCTGCGCGGGCCGCGCCGCTGCACCACACCGCGGACGAGCAGGAGCCAGGAGTGGAAGACGGTGTACGCGCACGCGTCGTGGGAGTCGTCGAAGAAGGCGAGGTCGACCAGGCCCGTGCCGTCGTCCAGGGTGGTGAAGATGACCCGCTTGCCGGAGCGGATCGGCGGTGTCTGCGTGGCCGCCTTCGCGCCCGCGACCAGAACCGTCTCGCCGTGCCGCACCGTGCGCAGCCGGCGCGCCGACACCACGCCCAACTCGTCGAGAAACTCCCGGTGGTCGTCCATCAGATTGCGCGAGGCGTCCATGGAGAGCACACCCAGCTCGGCACTGAGCCGCTCCGCCGAGGAGAGGTCAGGGAGCCCGGCCGACGCGGTCTTCTGCCCACCGGCCAGCGGGAGTTGGGATCCACGGCCGCCGCGCGAGCCCCGGTGCAGCTCCGTCAAGTGCAGTTGCAGATCACGGCGGTTGGCGCCGAAGGTGTCCAACGCACCTACCTGAGCAAGCCGTTGGGCAAGTGGCCGACTCGGCCTGGCCCGTTCCCAGAAGTCGAGCAGCGAGGCGTACGGCTGCCCGTCCGCGATCCGGGCGGCCTCGGCCTCACTGATTCCGTGCACATCGGAGAGGGCGAGCCGTATGCCCCAACGACCCGGAGAACCCCCTGATTCCCCCGATTCAGACACCAGTTCGATATGATGTGCGACCGCCGACCGGTTCACGTCCAACGGCAGGATCGGCACCCCCCGCCGCCGCGCGTCCGCCAGCAGCAGCCGCTTCGGATACATCCCGGGATCGTGCGTGAGCAGCCCCGCGTAGAAAGCGGCCGGGTGATGGGCCTTCAGCCACGCCGACTGGTATGTCGGTACGGCGAAGGCGACCGCGTGCGCCTTGCAGAAGCCGTAGGACCCGAAGGCCTCGACGATCTCCCAGGTACGGGCGATCGTCTCCGCGTCGTATCCCCGCGCGGCCGCGTGCTGCGCGAACCAGAGGCGGATCCGCCCCTGCGACTCGGGGTCGGACAGCCCACGCCGCACCCGGTCCGCCTCGTCGCGCCCGCAGCCGGTCATGATGTCGACGATGTCGATGATCTGCTCGTGGAAGACCACGACCCCGTACGTCTCCTTCAGCGGCCGCTCAAGATCGGGGTGCGGGTAGCGGACCGGCGCCCGGCCGTGCCGTGCCGCGATGAACGGCCGCACCATGTCGGCCGCGACCGGTCCGGGCCGGAAGAGGGAGATGTCGACGACGAGATCGTGGAAGGTCGCGGGCTGGAGCCTGCCGACCAGGTCCCGCTGCCCCGGCGACTCGATCTGGAAGCAGCCCAACGTCTCGGTGGACTGGATGAGTCGGTACGTCTCCGGGTCGCCCTCCTCCACAGCGTCCAGGTCGACATGAGTCCCCGTCGCCCGCGCCACCTCGGCCACCGCGTGCGCCATCGCGGACTGCATCCGCACGCCCAGCACATCGAGCTTGAGCAGTCCGAGATCCTCGACGTCCTCCTTGTCGAACTGCGACATGGGCAACCCTTCGCCGCTGGTCGGCATGACCGGCGTACGGGCGAGGAGCGAGGCGTCGGAGAGGAGCACCCCGCACGGGTGCATGGCGACTCCGCGCGGCAGGGCGTCGAGGGCTTCGACCAGCTCCCACAATCTGCCGTATTTCTCCTTCTCCCCTGCCAGGGAGCGGAGTTCGGGCAGTTCCTCCAGCGCCGCGCGGGCGTCGCGGGCGCGGATGTGCGGGAAGGACTTGGCGATGCGGTCGATGTCGGCCGGGTCCATGGAGAGCGCGGCGCCGACGTCGCGGACGGCGTGCCGTACGCGGTAGGTCTCGGGCATCGCCACGGTCGCGACCCGCTCGGTGCCGAACCGGTCGATGATCGCGCGGTAGACCTCAAGGCGGCGCGCGGACTCCACGTCGATGTCGATGTCGGGCAGGACCGGGCGGCGCTTGGACAGGAAGCGCTCCATCAGCAGCCCGTGCTCGACGGGGTCGGCGTGCGCGATGCCGAGGAGGTGGTTGACGAGCGAGCCCGCGCCGGAGCCGCGCGCGGCGACCCGGATGCCCATCTTCCGTACGTCGTCCACGACTTGAGCGACCGTCAGGAAGTAGGAGGCGAAGTTGTGGTGGGCGATGATGTCCAGCTCGCGGTGCATCCGCTCCCAGTAGTCGCGCGCCTCGGAAGAACGGTCGTAGCCGCGCAGCACCATCCCCGCCGCCGCCCGCGAGGCCAGCACGTGCTGCGCGGTACGGCGCCCGGCGCCGACGAGGTGCGGCTCGGGGAAGTGGACGGCGCCGATGCCGAGGTCGTCCTCCGGGTCGACGAGGCACTCGGCGGCGGTGGACCGGGTCTGTTCGAGCAGGCGGTACGCGGCACTGCGGCGGTAGCCCGCGGACTCGACGATCCGTTCGGCGGCGGCGAGCATCGCGTCCGCGTCCCTGAGCCAGGCCTCGCCGCTGTCCAGCTCCTTGCGGGGGTCGACCGGCACGAGCCGGCGGGCGGCGTCCAGGACGTCGGCGACCGGGCCCATGCCGGGGTCGGCGTACCGGACGGCGTTGCCGAGCACCGGGCGCACCCGCTGCTCGGCGGCGAAGCCGACGGTGCGGGCGGCCAGCCTCAAGGAACCCGGCCCGGTTCCCTCGCGCCCGTGCCACACGGCTTCCAGGCGCAGGGCGTCGCCGTAGACCTCACGCCAGGGCGCGAGCAGTTTCGCGGCCCGGTCGGGGCGCCCGGCGGCGAGCGCGCGGCCGACGTCCGAGGTGGGGCCGAGCAGCACGGTCAGGCCTTCGGCGTGGTTGTCCGCCCAGGGCAGCAGCGGCTGCCCCTCGCCGCCCGCATGCGATGCAGTAACGATTCTGCAGAGGTCGGCCCAGCCCGCCGCGCCATCCCGGGCAAGGAAGGTCACCCGAGGTGTCGACTCATCGATGAAGGCACCGCCCCGCACGGGAGTCCGGCGCCGCTCCCCTTGTACGGGCTCCCCGACCGCGAGCTCGGCCCCGAACAGCGGACGTACACCGTGGGCCGCGCAGGCCTTGGCGAAGCGGACCGTGCCCGCGAGGGTGTCCCGGTCGGTGAGCGCGAGCGCGTCCATCCCCCGCTCGGAGGCGCGCTCGGCCAGGCGCTCCGGATGGGAGGCCCCGTATCGCAGCGAGAACCCGGAAGCGGTGTGCAGATGCGTGAAGCCCGGCACGCGCACCTCCACTCCCCAGGGGCTCCCACGCCCGCTCTCGAACATTCGTTCCCATACCCTCGCCCCCACCATAGACCAATTCTCGAACCTCTGTACGACATCCGTTCGGACCCGTCCCACCTGCGCAAACGTCGGGCGGCTCGGACCGTGGGGGCATGACGCGGACAGCCGAGGCCCCACGCCGGTCCTTCCTCGACGAGGTGAAGGACGCGGTCACCCCGCGGGCCACGCTGCTGGTCATCGGCGTGATCGCCCTGCAGCTGCTCTTCATCGCCTCCTATGTGGGGGCGCTGCACCATCCGAAGCCGAAGGACGTGCCGTTCGGGGTGGTCGCGCCGGAGGCCGCCGCCGACCAGGCGGTGACCCGGCTGAAGCAACTGCCCGGCGAACCGCTGGACCCGCGCACGGTCGCCGACGAAGCCACGGCGCGCCGACAGATCATGAACCGCGACATCGACGGCGCCCTGGTCGTCGATCCGTCCGGCACCACCGACACCCTGCTGGTCGCCTCCGGTGGCGGCAAGGTCCTCGCCACCACGCTGATCACGCTCACCACCGCAATGGAGAAGGCCGAAGGGCGCACGGTGAGGACTGTCGACGTGGTCCCGGCCGCCGCGCAGGACGCCAGCGGGCTCACGCCCTTCTACCTGGTCGTGGGCTGGTGCGTCGGCGGCTATCTGTGCGCCTCGGCATTGGCGGTCAGTGCGGGCGCGCGGCCCGCCAACACCCGGCGCGCGACGATCCGGCTCGCCGCCATGGCCCTGGTCGCGATCGTCGGCGGGCTCGGCGGTGCGATCATCGTCGGGCCGGTCCTGGAGGCCCTGCCGGGGAGCGTGGCCGCCCTCTGGGGACTGGGCGCGCTGATCACCTTCGCGGTCGGGGCGGCCACGCTCGCGCTCCAGTGCGTCTTCGGAATCATCGGCATCGGAGTGGCCGTGCTGCTGGTGGTGATCCTGGGCAATCCGAGCGCGGGCGGCGCCCTCCCGCCACCGATGCTGCCCCCGTTCTGGAAGGCGATCGGCCCCGCCCTGCCCCCGGGCGCGGGCACCTGGGCGGCCCGCTCGATCGCCTACTTCAAGGGCAACGACGTCACCGTCTCCCTGCTGACACTCTCGGCATGGGCGGCACTGGGAAGCGCGATCACGCTCTTGGCGGGTTCACTGCGCAGAAAAAAGGGGCGGCTCACGTTAGGGGCGCAGCCCCTTTAGGGGCGCGGGGCTGTGACACTGTGCGGCTCCGCCGCGTGGGCACGACCAGCCCCAACGCACCCGCACCTTCTCCACAACGCGAAAGCCCCGCCCCCACCAGCCCAGGCTGGTGGAAACGGGGCTCCCCAATCTCAGCTAAGCCATCAGCCGATCTCCGTACCCGTGGCGGACAGCGCCTCCGTGACCGGCTGGAAGAACGTCTCCCCACCGGAGGTGCAGTCCCCGCTGCCACCGGACGTGAGTCCGATCGCGTTGCTGCCCGAGAACAGCGACCCACCGCTGTCACCGGGCTCCGCGCAGACGTTGGTCTGAATGAGCCCGTTCACGATGTCACCGTTGCCGTAGTTCACGGTGGCGTCCAGACCGGTGACCGTACCGTCGTGCACCTGGGTCGTGGACCCGCTGCGGGTGACCTCCATACCGACGGTGGCCTCCGCCGCACCCGAGATCTGCTGCGCGGAACCGTTGTAGAGGTTGACCTCGCTCGGGTGGTCCACCTCCGCGGTGTACTTGACCAGGCCGTAGTCGTTGTCGGGGAAGCTGGAGTCGGCGTTCTCCCCGATCACGTTGCCGGACGAGTCCGACCAGCTGGTGATCCCCTCGGTGCAGTGCCCGGCGGTGAGGAAGAACGGCTCGCCGCCCTTGACCACGTTGAAGCCGAGGGAGCAGCGGCCGCCGCCACCGGTGATGGCGTCACCGCCGGCGATGAAGGGCTTGAACTCCCCCTTCGTGCGCTTGAGTTCGGCCTTGGCGCCGAGCCCGTCGACGACCTTGGTCAGCTTGGTCAGCTCGGCGCCTCTGACCGTGCGGTCCGCGGTGACGACGACCTTGTTGGTCGCCGGGTCGACCGCCCACGAGGTGCCGGGGATGGTCGCGTCCTGCTTCAGCGTCGTACGGGCGCCCTTGAGTTCGGCGAGGGAGTTCTCGACGACCCGCGCCTTGGCGCCGGCCGACTCGACGATCTTGGCCGCGGCCTCGTCGAGCACGTTCACGACGAGGTTCTCGGCCTTCGCGTCGTAATACGTTCCGGCCGCGTCCGTGCCGAGGTCCTTGCCGAGCGTCGAGGCGAGCTTTCCGGCCGCCGTGACCGAGAGGGTCTGGGGCTCGGGTGCGGGCGCGTTCTCACTTGCGTTCGCGCTCTGCAAGGTGACTCCGCCGGCGACCAGTGCGGCGATGCCCGCACCTGCCACGGCGGCCCGTCGCTTGGGTATGCGTCGGTGCTTCAAGTTACGTCCTCCTGTGGGGGGTCGGACGCGACGGTTATGGGGACCGTCGCGGCCGGAAGGCGTACGGGCACGAACCCGACTCGCAATAAAAAAGCCGCGTTCATGCCAACGGACGCCGACCACTATCCCGAGGCTCGCCGGGGTCACACAAGGTCGACTTCAGGACGCGCACACCACAACAAACGTGCGCCCCCTCCTGGTTGACGCGCGTTGACAAGCGGCCGTCACGCCACGTCGGTCCCCATCGCAAACACTACGAGCGAGTAACTATCGGCGCTCTGTGAGGTCTAGTCCTGTCCGGATTTCGACCCTCCGAAGTCCGGATCCAACGGTGTTTCGACGGGTGGGAGTTGCTCCTGCATCGATTGCTGCCACTGGGCCAGCAGCCGCTGCGCCTGAGCCGACAGCTCCGGCGGCTGATCCGACGACTGCTGCGATTGAGGCAGTGACGGCTGGTTCTGATCCGACGACTGCTGCGATTGAGGCAGTGACGGCTGGTTCTGAGCCGACGGCTGCTGCACCTGCGTCGGCTGCTGCGCCCGCTCCAGGAACCGCAGCAGCTCCACCGGGAAGGGCAGTACGAGCGTGGAGTTCTTCTCGGCCGCGACCGCCACCACGGTCTGCAGCAGCCGCAGTTGGAGCGCGGCCGGCTGCTCGGACATCACTCCGGCGGCCTCCGCCAGCTTCTTGGAGGCCTGCAGCTCGGCGTCCGCGTTGATGACCCGGGCCCGCCGCTCACGGTCGGCCTCCGCCTGCCGGGCCATGGACCGCTTCATCGTCTCCGGCAGCGATACGTCCTTGATCTCGACGCGGTCGATGGAGACACCCCATTCCACGGCCGGGCTGTCGATCATCAGCTCCAGACCCTGGTTGAGCTTCTCGCGGTTGGAGAGCAGATCGTCCAGCTCGCTCTTGCCGATGATCGACCGCAGTGACGTCTGCGCCATCTGCGAGACCGCGAAGCGGTAGTCCTCGACCCGGATGATCGCGTCGGCGGCGTCCACCACCTTGAAGTAGACGACGGCATCCACCCGCACCGTGACGTTGTCCCGGGTAATGCCCTCCTGCGCGGGCACCGGCATCGTCACGATCTGCATGTTCACCTTCTGAAGCCGGTCCACGAACGGCAGGATCATGGTGAATCCCGGGCCGCGCACCCCGGACCGCAGCTTGCCGAGCCGGAGCACCACGCCCCGTTCGTACTGTTTGACGACCCGGGCCGCCGCCATCACGTACACCGCTCCGACAGACGCGAGGGTCACTCCCGCCGTCACCAGCTCCTCGACCATTACGACCCCCAGGGTCCGTATCGGGCGCAACAGGTGTGTACTTCGACGGTAACTCCGGCGCGGACGCGAAGGGGAGATGGAGGACCGAGGTGCCGAACGGGATACGGATGCGGGACGGACGGCGGCTGGCGTTCGAGGAGTGGGGCGACCCGGGCGGCACGCCGGTGGTGCTGCTGCACGGCACGCCGGGCTGCCGGCACGGGGTGGTGCCGCGAGAGGTGATGGACGAACGGCCCGGGGTGCGGTTCATCGCGCACGACCGTCCCGGTTACGGGGATTCGGACCGTGGTCCCGGACGACGGGTGGCGCAGGCCGCGCGGGACGTGGCCGCGCTGGCCGACGCGCTCAAGCTCGGCCGGTTCGCGGTGCTGGGCCTCTCGGGCGGTGCCCCGCATGCGCTGGCCTGCGCGGCGCTGCTGCCGTCGCGGGTGCGGCGGGCAGCGGCGTTGGCCGGTCTCGCGCCGCCCGTCGCCGAGGGGCTGAACTGGTTCGAGGGGATGGCGACGTCCCACGTCGAGGAGTACACGCGGGCGCTGACCGAGCCGGTGGACTTCGCGGACCGGCTCGCCGCACGGGCCGCCGCCATCCGCGCGGACCCGGCGCAGTTCCTCGCGTCGATGCGCGACGGCCTCACCGACTCCGACCGCCGGATCGTCTCCACCCCGGCCGTGAGCGACATGCTGCTGCGCAACTACCGTGAGGCGCTGAGCACTTCGGCGTACGGCTGGCTCGACGACACCCTCGCGCTGCTGAGCCACTGGGGCTTCGACCCGGCGGGGATCACCCGCCCCGTGCTGCTGTGGCACGGCACCGAGGACACCTTCTCCCCCGTGGCCCACTTCGAGTGGCTGGCCCGCCACATCCCCCGGGCCCGCCCGGTCCTGGACCCGAAGGGCGGCCACTTCTCAGCCCTGGAGGCCCTCCCGGACGTACTGGACTGGCTGTGCGCGACACCGCGGACGGACACGTGACCCGGGCCGGGGCATGACCCGGCAGGCTCCGGGCGTGGCGACGCAGGCCGGAAGCCGCTTCCCTGTTCCCGCGGTCTTTCTCATGCCCATGGTCGTTCCCCCACGGCCAAGGACGAGCCCCCGCACCGCGAACGGCGTGCGGGGGCTCGTCTGCTGCTGGCTGCAGTCAGGTCGCGCGGGTGTCGCTTTGGCGCGTACCGGTCAGAATACGTTGACGTTGTAGGCGCTCAGCGCCTCGGTGACCGGCTGGAAGAACGTGGTGCCACCGGAGGTGCAGTTGCCGCTGCCGCCGGAGGTCAGACCGTAGGCGACGCCGTTGCTGCCGTAGAGCGGGCCGCCGGAGTCACCGGGCTCGGCGCAGACCGTGGTCTGGATCATGCCGTAGACGATGTCGCCGCCGCCGTAGTTGACGGTCGCGTTGAGGGCGGTGACGCGTCCGGTGCGGGTGCCGGTGGTGGAACCGGTGCGGATGACGTTCGTGCCCACGCTCGGAGTGGCGGCACGGGTGATGTCCACGGTGCCCGCGGTGCCGGACTTGGTGATGCTCGTGTTGGTGTACCGGACGAGACCGTAGTCGTTCGTCGGGAAGCTGGAGCCCGCGGTCGGCCCGAGGACCGTGGTACGCCCGGAGTTGGAGTACCAGGTGCCCGCGCCGTCGGTGCAGTGACCGGCGGTCACGAAGTAGTCGGCTCCCGAGCTGTTCTTGACGTTGAAGCCGAGGGAGCAGCGCCAGCTACTCGCATAGATGGCGTCGCCGCCCTTGATCAGCTTGTTGAACTTGCCCGGGGTGTGCTTGATCTGCAGGGCGCCGGCGTTGCTACCCGCGGCCTGCTTGATCTTGGCGATCTCCGCCTTGGAGACGGTGCTGTCGACCGTGACGACGACCTTGCCGGTCTTGGCGTCGGTCGCCCAGGCGGTGCCCGGCACATCGGCCTTGAGCACCGAAGAGCTGGCGCTCTTCAGCTGGGACGTGCTGAACGTCGATGCGTCGCTCGCGTTCGCGGAAGGGACGGTAACGGTAACTGCGGCCGCAGCCACGAGTCCGGTGGTCACGGCGATCAGCCGGGTCCGTCTCGCTATGCCACTGCGGGGGGTGGTGCGCTTGGTCCTCACTGTTCGTTCCCTCCAAAGGGAAGTCGGGGGCCCGCGTGGGGGTCGGGGCCCGTGAGGCGCACGCCAGAGGGAAGGTGTCCGGATTCCGAACACGCCGTGCCCCTGACAAGGCGCTGGGGGGAATATTCGGCCCCACGGCCGACGGGCGCAAGGGCGCCTTTCGGCCGTGCGGCTTTCAACTTACGTATATCCCGCTGGAGTTGATCTCGTCGGCGTGGATGTGCAGATTACGTGCGGATTAGCGGATCAGATTGCGTTCCCCAGCCGCAATCGTCGCGCCCAGGGTATTCCCCGGCGGCGGGAATGGGCAGATGAAGTGGTCCGCGAATGCGCACGGCGGCAGGAGGGCCCGGTTGAAGTCCACGGTCGTACGGCCGTCGGCGTCGGGTGCCGCGGGCCGCAGGAACCGGAAGCGGTAACTGCCGTGCCCGCTGGTGGCATCGCCGAAAACAGCCCACAGCGAGCCGTCCTCCTGGACCGTCACCTGAAGCGTCAGGTCCTGCCCGTCCAGCCTGAAGGCGAGTTCACCGCCGAGCCCGAGTCCGCGCTCACGTCCGTCGGCGTTCGCCACGCGCACGGTCCGGTCCTCCCCGTACGGCGTGAAGCGTCCCGGCACCGACCAGCGCGGATCGTACGGTGTGGCCTCGATGCCCCGGAACGCCCGCCGCGCCGGTGAGGCGGGGTCGAAGTCGCGTACGCCCCAGATCCCTTCGCGCACGAGGACGACGAACCGGCGCTCGCCGTACGCGACACGGGCGGCGGCGGCCCGGCCCCGGTCGGCCGCCAGCCGCACCTCACCGGCGAAGGGCTTCCCGTCCACGAGGAGACCGTCGGCCTCCTCGGCCGTCAGCACGACCGCGTCACCGTGCACGGCCCACCGGCCGGGGATGTCCGGAAGACTCCCGTCCGCATAGTCCTCGATCCAGTGGGTGCCGCTGAGCGCGAGCGGCCCGTACGGCGCGGACACCGTCTCGGTGCGGTGCTCGTGCCAGCGCTTCCAGTCCTCGGATGCGTCCGATGTGCCCGATGCGTCCGTCGTCATGCGATCAGCCCTTCCACCCGGGATCCGGCAACCCGAGGGGAGAGCGCAGCGCCTTCCTGGTGTATTCCGTCCGGAAAGCGCCGCGAAGGACCTGGACAGGATTCAGCAACCGTCGCAAGGGCAGCAGCAGTCACAGTTGCCGCAGTTGCAGTCACAGTCGCGGCAGCAGCCCTCGCGCTTCTTGCGGGACCACGGACCCTCGTACTCCTTGGCGCAGCACAGCTTGCAGGTGCAGCACAGCAGCCAGAACATCCCGCAGCCCGCCCAGAACCCGCGCCGGCCCTTGGGCGGCTGGGGCGCGGGCCCACCACCGGAACCGCCGAAGCCGCCACCGTCGTGTGATCCGCCACCCCCGGCGAACGGATTCCCGCCGCCTGCATACGGGTTCTCCCCGCTGTACGGGTTCGGGGCGCCGTGCTGCGGCGAACCGTAAGGCCCGGGCTGCTGCGGCTGCCCGTACGGGCCGGGCTGGTGGGCCGAGCACATCGGTACCGTGCCGAACGCCCGGTCCACCGACCGCCCCAGCTCGTGCACCAGCAGCATGTGCACCAGCTTGGCATCGGAGAACCGGACCTCGCGCAGCGCGAGCCGGATCCCGTGCAACGCTCCGTCGGCGAGCCGCCGGGCCTCCAACAGTGACGTACCGGTGGCCGTCAGGGGGTTCCAGGCGCCCGCCGCGGCATCCGCTTCCCTGTCCTCCACGGCGTCCAGGAGGTGGGCGAGCCGTCCGAAGAGCCTGCCTGCCTCGGCGAGCGGCTCGGCGTTGCCCGGCCGCCCGGCGAGAACCGCGGTGTACGCGAAGGCCGCGGCCGTGGCGGTCTCGGTCGGCTCGGTCACCGTCAGCAGCGGTGTCCCGGGGCCCGCGAGCGCCTCGATGCCGGTCTGCCGGTCCACGGCATCGACCAGCACCGCGGTGTCGAAGCCCACGGCGGAACCGGTACGGGCGCCCGCCCTGTCCCAGCTCGTGGCGACCCGGCGGGCCGCGAGCGCCACTGGCCGGCGCGCCAGCAGACCGTCCCCGTCGGCGACGTGGTCGCGCACCTTGGCCGAGGCCAGCACCAACGAGACGGCGGCGGCGAGCCGTGCGCCCTCGCCCTGTGCGACGGACGCGGTCCGCATTCCGCGCAGCGCACACGGTCCCGCGGTTCGCCGCAGGCCCGCGGTCTGCTCGGCCTGAGCCTCCGTCAGAACCGAAATCAACAGCCCGTCATAGTTGGTGACGAGCCTGGCGAGCTGGCCGTGATCGCCGCGCAGTGCGAGACAGAGCCCGCACAAATGCGCCATCCACTGCGCCTTCAGACTCTCCGTCAGCCGGTGACTGCACGGCCGGACCATTCCGAACATGACGCTCCCCCGTGGTTTGTACGACAGCTGCGGCATCGTACCGACCACCTCGTTCACCCGTACGCTCCGACCGTCACCCGTACGCCGCGAACAATCATATTTCACTCTCAGTCAGCAGCCTTGTACGGCAAGACCCTTGGGAAACGCGGGCTCTCGACGAATTCGTTCTGCACCAGTACCGTCACGAAACCCCCGCGCGGCGTCTATCCCCTTGGCGCGACATCCGCATCATGGACGACCATGGGGATGCGGAAACAAGAAAAACCGCTGTGAGAGGAGGCGTCCATGGGATCGGTGCGCAAGGCGAGTGCCTGGCTTGGCCTCGTCGACGACAACGATGACGAGCGTTACTACGACGACGATTACGCCGAAGGGTCCGAGACCGGGACCGGGGATGCCTGGGTCACGGACCCGCGTGTGAAGGTGGCGTCGGAGGCGGCCGAGGAGAAGGGCCGCCGGATCGGCACGGTCACCCCGGACAGCTTCCGGGACGCCCGTGGCATCGGCGAGCTCTTCCGCGACGGCGTCCCCGTCATCATGAACCTCACGGCCATGGAGCCGGCCGACGCCAAGCGCGTCGTCGACTTCGCGGCCGGCCTGATCTTCGGCCTGCGCGGCTCGATCGAGCGTGTGTCGAACCGGGTTTTCCTGCTGACTCCCGCCGACACCGAGATCGTCAGCGGGGAGCCCGCGAGCCGTCGCACAGACGGTTTCTTCAACCAGAGCTGAGCAGGGCCGCTCACCGGCCCCGCCTCTCGGCGCCGCCTCAGGGCCTGTCGGCCTTACCGGAAGGCGTCGAGACCGGTGAGCGCCTTGCCCAGTACCAGCTGGTGCATCTCGACGGTGCCTTCGTAGGTCAGCACCGACTCGAGGTTCGTGGCGTGCCGCATCACGGGGTATTCGAGCGAGATCCCGTTGGCACCGAGAATCGTCCGCGCCGTACGGCAGATGTCGATCGCCTCTCGTACGTTGTTGAGCTTGCCGAAGCTGACCTGCTCGGGACGGAGCCGTCCCGCGTCCATGCGCCGCCCCAGGTGATGGGCGAGCAGAATCCCCTTGTGCAGCTCGACCGCCATGTCGGCGAGCTTGGCCTGGGTGAGCTGGAATCCGCCGATGGGCCGCCCGAACTGCTCGCGCGTCTTCGCGTATTCGACGGCGGCCTCGAAGCTCGCCCGCGCGGCGCCCATCGCGCCCCACACGATCCCGTACCTGGCATGGGACAGACAGCTGAGCGGGCCCTTCAGCCCGGTGACCTCGGGCAGCACCGCATCACCTGGCAGCCGCACCTCGTCGAGCACGAGCTCACTGGTGACGGACGCGCGCAATGACCACTTGTGCTTGATCTCGGGCGCGGAGAACCCGGGACTCTCGGTCGGCACGACGAACCCGCGGATCCCGTCGTCGGTCTGCGCCCAGACGACGGCCACACCCGCCACGGACCCATTGGTGATCCACATCTTCCGCCCGGTGAGGACCCAGTCCCCGCCGTCCCGCTTGGCGTACGTACGCATGGCTCCGGGATCGGACCCGTGGTCGGGCTCGGTCAGCCCGAAGCACCCGATGACCTCACCGGAGGCCATCCGCGGCAGCCACGCCTGCTTCTGCTCCTCGCTCCCGAACCGGTGGACGGCGTACATCGCGAGCGATCCCTGCACGGAGACGAGCGACCGAATCCCGGAGTCGGCGGCTTCGAGCTCCAGACAGGCAAGCCCGTACTGCACGGCGGAGGCCCCGGCACACCCGTACCCGCTGAGCGACATCCCCAGCGCGCCGATCTCCCCCAACTCCCGCGCCAGCTCCCGGATCCCGGGCAGCTCGCCGTTCTCGTACCACTCGGCGACATACGGCAGCACCCGGTCCGCCGCCCACGCCCGTACGGTGTCGCGAATCGCCAGATCCTCGGCGCTCAACAGGTCATCGACACCGAGCGGATCGGCGGGATCGAAGGGCGGCAGCTTCGAGGAAGCGGACATGAGTGCCTCCGGCACGGAAAACTAGCACTGTTAACCACGGGCAAAGTCCGACGTTACGACGCAGTGTGACGCACGTCCAGGGGTGCTTCACCCGATCCGCTTCCGCGGCGGTCCGGGGTGCTTCACCCGGTACGCTTCCGCGGCCGGCCGGGGGGCTTCACCCCGTACGGGCCCGCGGCCGCCGACGGCGGGACGCCTCACGGGAAACCCGCACGGGACTGTCGGGCTCAACGGGCGGTGCGGGCGGGAAACACATGAAGCCGAGCCACGACGAACGGTCAGCCGACAGACTCGACCCGCAGTGAAGCCTCAGCCCCCCGAGGTGCGGGCACATCAACACCGGCACCCTCCTCAGCCGCCTCACAGTCCATCACCCGAGGCAACCGCAGAGCCATCACCGCCCCCAGCAGCAACAACCCCGCACTCACCAGCAACGTCACATGCAGCCCATGCACGAACGCATCCCGAGCCGCATGCCGCAAAGCCTCACCCGACCCCCCGCCAAGCCGCGCAGCGACCTCGTACGCCTCCCCCAACGAGTGCCCCGCCGCAGCGGAGTCCGAAGCAGGCACCCCCTGCACGGAAGCGAGCCCAGGCGCGTACGCCGCGTTCATCACGCTGCCGAGAAGCGCGATCCCGATCCCGGCCCCGAGCTGATACGACGTCTCCCCGATCGCCGCGGCCCCACCGGCCTGCTCCTGCGGAGCCTCGCTCAGCATCGACTCGTACGCCCCGAAGAGCGTCACCTCGAGACCGAACCCGAGCAGCACGAAACCGGTCAGCAGCAGCGGAGCGTTGTCGTGGCTCCCCATGGCCGTCAGCATGACCACGGCGGCGGCGGTGAGACAGAACCCGGCGGACACCATGGTCCGCGGCCCGAACCGGTGCAGCATCTTCGCCCCGACGAGCCCCGCGGCCATGGCGGCGATGGTGAGCGGCAGCAGCCGCAGCCCGGTCTCCAGCGGAGAGAGCTTCAGCACGAGCTGGAGATACTGCGCGGCGATCAGTTCAAGACCGACGAGCGCGAGCATCGCGAGCACGATGCATCCGACGGACGTGCTGAAGGCGGGCCGCGAGAACATCTTCAGATCCACCAGCGGATGCCGGCGCCGCCGCTGCCGCCGTACGAACGCGACGAGCAGCCCGGCGCCCACGGCCAGCGGCACCGCCGTGAAGGCGCTCAGCGGGGCCTCTCCGCCGCCGAGCCGCTTCACGCCGAGCACGACGCCGAAGAGCCCGGCCGCGGCCATCAGCGCGCCGACGACGTCCCACGGCCCGTCGCCGTCGCCGGTCGACTCGGGCAGCAGCAGCCGCCCGACGGGCAGGCTGACGAGCATCAGCGGGATGTTGATGAGGAAGACCGAACCCCACCAGAAGTGCTCGAGCAGGAAACCGCCGAGCAGCGGGCCGACGGCCGCGCCCACCGCGGCGACGGCGCTCCAGACGCCGATCGCGAGCGCCCGCTCGCGCCGGTCGGGGAAGACCTGCCGCAGGATCGACAGCGTCGCGGGCATGATCATCGCGCCGCCGACGCCGAGCAGGGCACGCGCCAGGATGAGGACCTGCGCGGTCTCGGCGAGGGCGGCGACGGCGGAGGCGACGCCGAAGAGCGCGTATCCGAGGAGGAGGATCCGTCTGCGGCCGACCCGGTCGCCCAGCGTGCCGAAGAGGATCAGCAGCGAGGCGCAGACGAGCGGGTAGACGTCGACGATCCAGAGCAGCTCTATCGCGCCGGGCGTGAGGTCCTCGGTGACGGCGGGCACCGCGACATGGAGCACGGTGGCGTCGACGGCGACCAGCAGCAGGCTGGCGCAGAGGACGACGAGGACGACCCAGCGGTTTGCACCGGCCCCGGCCTCCCGACGGCAACGCGCAGCGGCCGTGGTCGTCCCGGACATGTACGTACCTCCCAGATGTTCCCTCGCGTTCGGCGGATCCGCTGGGTGGGGACT
This sequence comes from Streptomyces albicerus, assembly GCF_008905045.1. Taxonomy (GTDB): domain Bacteria; phylum Actinomycetota; class Actinomycetes; order Streptomycetales; family Streptomycetaceae; genus Streptomyces; species Streptomyces albicerus. The sequence continues at coordinate 67,722 of NZ_VWMY01000024.1, read as the reverse complement.
CCCTGCGGTCGCGGCCCAGGAGGAGCGGTGTCCCGGGCCCACGCAACAAAGGCGAGTGAGTCGCCAGAGTACGCGAGTTCCCGCCGATGACGGGTGGCGGACCTCTCACGTTCCCCTCAGACACGTGTGGCGTGCGCCACGCTCCCCCCTGTCCGAGCACGCCCCCGCCGGGGACCCCGGTTCCGGATGCCCCCGATAATCGAGCCCGTGACCGATCTTGAAACGCCCGTCGCACCGACCCGTGCGGGGCCCGCCTGGCGCCGCGCCGCGCCCGCTCTCCTCGGGTACGCGGCCGTACGCGCGCTGGGCCTGGTGGCCCTGGCGGTGTGGAGCGCCGCGCGGGACAAGAGCCCGCACACGCTGCTCTCGGCCCGCTGGGACTCGCTCTGGTACACCCGGGTCGCCGAGCTCGGCTACGGCTACGAGGTGCGCCTCCCGAACGGCGACGTGCACTCGAACCTGGCGTTCTTCCCGCTGCTGCCCTGGCTGGAACGGGCCGTCACGGCGGTCACCCCGCTGTCCTACTCGGACGCGGGCCTCCTGGTCAGCACACTGGCCTCGCTGGCCGCGGCCTGGGGGATCTTCGCGGTCGCGGACCATGTGTACGGGCGGCGGGCCGGGGTCTGCGCGGTGCTGCTGTGGGCCGTCCTGCCCGTCGGGATCGTGCAGTCGATGGCATACAGCGAGTCGCTGTTCACAGCGCTCGCGGCCTGGTCGCTGTACGCGCTCCTGACCGGCCGCTGGCTGACGGCGGGCCTGCTCGCCGCACTGGCCGGCCTGACCCGCCCGGTCGGTGCCGCGGTGGTCGCGGCCGTGTGGGTGGCGGCCATTGCCTCGTTCGTACGGGAGCGGGGTGTTCCGGCACAGGACGGCGCCCAGCGATGGCGGCGCGCCCTGGCCATGCTGCTCGCGCCCCTCGGCGCCGCCGGCTACGTCCTGTGGGTCGGCCACCACACCGGCAAGGGCCCGCTGGGCTATCTCGACGTCCAGGCCGGCTGGCGCAACGGCTTCGACGGCGGCTACGCCTTCGCCCGGTTCGTCGCCGACAAGTTCACGTCCTTCCCGTCGGCCCTGGCCGGGCTCGGGCTGATCATCGGCGTCGGCCTGCTGATCTGGCTGTACGTGACCTGCGTACGGCAGCGGCAGCCGCTCCCGCTGCTGGTGTACGCGGGGCTCGTCACCGCGCTCGCCCTGTGCGCGTCGAGCTATTTCGGCTCGAAACCACGCCTTCTGCTGCCCGCCTTCCCCCTCCTGCTGCCCCTCGCGCTAGCCCTGGCCCGACTGCGAACGTCCAGGTCGGCGTGGGTGCTGGGGGGCGTGGCGGTGGCGTCGGCGGCGTACGGGGCCTTCTGGCTGAACGGCACCGGTCCGCCATGATCGCTCCCAGCCGCCGGTGAGCGGACGGAGAAGCGCACACGAGCATTCGGTGAACGAATTCAAAAGCGCCACAAAACTTCACACCGGAATGATCAATCGAATTGAAGGAAGAGCGGACGAGGGAATCCATAATCGACGGAAATAAAGGCCCTCGCGAGAGCAATCCCACATCACACCCTCATCACAAAGAGGGTGCTTCGCTCGGGAACAGAGCTCACTCGCTGTAACGTCGATTGAGTGCGTACCGAACGAAAGCTGACTCGTCTGGACCGGGTCTTCGCCCGGCTGGACCGTGAGCCGGAACGACCGGCCCACATCGACGTGCCCCGGATGAGCCGGCACCGGGTGGTCCTCTTCGCGGCCACGCTCGCCTTCTACGTGGCCATCGTGTGGGCCGTCGTGATCACCTCGTGGCTGGTCCGGTTCGACTGGCAGGTCATGTTCTTCCGGCCGTACCAGCAGTGGCCGGAGATCCACGCGTTCCTCGACTACTACGTGGTGCTGGGCCAGCGCGGCCCCACCGCCGTGATGGTCGCCGCCTGGCTGGGCTGGCGCTCCTGGCGGCAGCACACCCTGCGCCCGCTGCTCACGCTGGGTGTCTCGCTGCTGCTGCTGAATGTCACGGTCGGTGCCGCCAAGATCGGCATGGGCCGCCTCGGTCCGCACTACGCCACCAACATCGGTTCGAACGAGATGTGGCTGGGCGGCGACATATTTCCTTCGGGCCACACCGCCAACGCCGTGGTGACCTGGGGCATCCTCGCCTATCTGGCCTCGACGCCGGCCGCCCGGCGCTGGCTGTCGGCCGTCTCCGCCGTGGTCTCCCTCGGGGTCGGTCTGACCACCGTCTACATCGGAACGCACTGGCTGAGCGACGTGGTCCTCGGCTGGGCCGCGGGGCTGCTGATCCTGCTGGCGCTGCCCTGGTTCGAGCCGCTGATCGCCCGCGCCGAGGCCGGCATCTTCGATCTGCGCGACGCCTGGCGGGCCCGCCGCCGCGGCGCGCTGCCGGCTCCGGCCCCGGTGGACGCGCCCGCTTCGCTCGCCCCGCTCGGCAACCCCGCCGACCAGGAGGAGCCCGTGGTCCGCGAGCCCGTGGCCGCCTCCCGGCCGCCCCGGCCGCAGGGCTACCTGGCCCCGGGCCCCCACACGGCCCGCTCGGAGCGCACGCCGGTGACGCCCGTCGGCAGCCGAAGACCTCCGCAGACCGACCGAGTGACACGTGGAACCGCCTCGGCCCGCCCGCTCACGGGCGGCTGAGCACGGACAGCGGGGCCGGTACGCACACACCACTCCCCGCGCGGCGAAGGCCCCGGCTCCTCGAGCCGGGGCCTTCGCCATGTCTCACCGCATGTCTCACCGCGCACGGGACGGGGCGGGTCAGCCCTTCCAGCAGCGGGTCACGCGGCCGTCGGTGACCTCGAAGTTCAGGCGACCGCTCAGGTATTCCATCGTGATGATCGCGCCCGGCGGCAGCGACCGCACAGTGGACCAGCCACGCTCACGGGCCAGCCGCTCGGCGCCGCTCGCCTCCAGTCCGACGTACGCGTCCGGGCTGTCCGAGGGCTCTGCGGGAGGAGTGGGAATCGGTGCCATGACGCCACGTTAGGCGCCGGACTGCGGACGGGGAAGCCCGGACCCGCCACCATCCGTCACCGGTCCCCCTCCGGTCACGCTTCTGTCACAGGACAACGACACCCGTTCAGGCCTCCACGACATCAACTGCTGCGCAGCGAGCCGTCACACGTACGAGCGATTCCGTACGTGTTCCGCCCGCCTTCGAACGTAATTCGGGAGTACCCGGGGCTACCTTGGCCGCGATCCGAATAACGGGAGAGAAAGCGCGGTCCCGACCCGCGTCCGTGTCTTTCCAATCCGAATCGGTGGCGTGTTCCAGAAGTTGACATGCCATAGGAAATACATGGTTCAAGCACAGAACCGACGTACGCCCCCTGTCGGAGCGCGGTGCGACGCGAGCATCATGGCGTGAGCTTCAGGAGGCCCAGGGCGCGACGAGCGAGGGGGCAGCAATGGGGACGGACACCGCGAAGGCGGAGGTACGGCCCGAACCGGTGAATCCGCTGGGGCGGTTGATCGTGGACTGGCTGACCACGACCGACCACAAGAAGATCGGCCACCTGTATCTGATCACCTCGTTCGCGTTCTTCCTGGTCGGCGGTCTGATGGCGCTGCTGATGCGGGCCGAGCTGGCCCGGCCCGGCCTGCAGATCATCGACAACAACGAGTTCAACCAGATGTTCACCCTTCACGGCACGATCATGCTGCTGCTCTTCGCGACACCGACGTTCGCCGGATTCGCCAACGAGATCATGCCGCTGCAGATCGGCTCGCCCGATGTCGCCTTTCCACGGCTGAACATGCTGTCGTACTGGCTGTTCCTCTTCGGCGGGCTGATCGTGCTGGGCTCGCTGCTGGTGCCCGAGGGCCCCGCCAACTTCGGCTGGTTCGCCTACGCGCCGCTGAACAGCCTGGAACGGTCGCCCGGTCTCGGCGCCGACATGTGGATCATGGGTCTCGCGCTGGCCGGCTTCGGCACGATCCTCGGCGCGGTGAACTTCATTACGACGATCGTCGGGATGCGCGCTCCCGGCATGACGATGTTCCGGATGCCGATCTTCACCTGGAACACCCTCTTCACGTCGATCCTCATCCTGTTCGCGTTCCCGGTGCTCGCCGCCGCGCTGCTGTGCCTGGAGTCGGACCGGCGGTTCGGCTCGCACATCTTCGACGCGACGAACGGCGGGGCGCTGCTGTGGCAGCACCTCTTCTGGTTCTTCGGGCATCCCGAGGTCTACATCATCGCGCTGCCGTTCTTCGGGATCATCTCGGAGATCATTCCGGTCTTCAGCCGGAAGCCGATGTTCGGCTATCTGACGCTGATCGCGGCGACGATGGCGATCACCGGTCTGTCGGTGGTCGTGTGGGCGCACCACATGTTCGCGACGGGCGCGGTGCTGCTGCCGTTCTTCTCGTTCATGTCGTTCCTGATCGCGGTGCCAACGGGTGTGAAGTTCTTCAACTGGACCGGCACGATGCTCAAGGGCTCGCTGTCCTTCGAGACACCGATGCTGTGGTCGGTCGGTTTCCTGGTGTCGTTCCTGTTCGGCGGTCTGACGGGGGTGATCCTGGCCTCGCCGCCACTGGACTTCCACGTCACGGACACGTACTTCGTCGTCGCGCACTTCCACTACGTGGTGTTCGGCACCGTCGCCTTCGCGACCTTCGCCGGCTTCTACTTCTGGTGGCCGAAGTTCACCGGGAAGATGCTCGACGAACGGCTCGGCAAGATCCACTTCTGGACGCTCTTCGTCGGCTTCCACACCACGTTCCTGGTGCAGCACTGGCTGGGCGCGGAGGGCATGCCGCGCCGGTACGCGGACTATCTGGCCGCCGACGGCTTCACGGCGCTCAACACCATCTCGTCGATCGGCGCGTTCCTGCTCGGCTTGTCGACGCTGCCGTTCCTCTACAACATCTGGAAGACGGCCAAGTACGGCGAGAAGGTCGACGTCGACGACCCCTGGGGCTTCGGCCGCTCCCTGGAGTGGGCGACCTCGTGTCCGCCGCCGCGGCACAACTTCGTCACGCTGCCCCGCGTCCGCTCCGAGTCCCCGGCGTTCGACCTGCATCACCCCGACTACGCGGCGCTTCCCGAGAGGGCCGCGCCAGAGCCCGGGTCAGCCGGTCCCGGGCCGTCCTGATCGCCTCGGTGAGCTCGGCCGGTTCGAGCACCTCGAAATCGATGCCCATCAGCATCACGTGAATCACCATCACGTCGAGGCTCGCGGCCCCCGTGCGCAGGACACAGCTGTCGGCGCTCTCCGCCTCCAGCGTGCCGGCCGAGGGCGAGATCCGCTCGGCCGCCTCCTCGATCGGCACGAGCAGCCGGATGACGGCGTGCGAGGCGTACGCGCGGACGGAGACGCCCTTGGACACATAGGCGGCCAGGTCGTCGGCGGGCGGCTGCCGGGGCGTGAAGCGCGGTCCGTGCGGCGGCTTGGGCGTGATGCGGTCCACCCGGAACGTACGCCAGTCGTCGCGGTCCACGTCCCAGGCGACCAGGTACCAGCGACGCTCGGTGCACACCAGGCGGTGTGGTTCGACCGTGCGGCGGGTCGGGGAGCCGTCGTGGGCGCGGTACTCGAAGCGCAGCCGCTCCGAGTCGCGGCAGGCGGCCGCGAGCTCGGTGAGGACGGCCGGGTCGACGGCGGAGGGCCGGCGGCCGCGCAGCATCGGCACGGTGAAGGCGTTGAGGGCGCCGACACGGCGGCGCAGCCGGTGGGGCAGTACCTGTTCGAGCTTGGTGAGGGCGCGTACGGAGGTCTCGCCGATGCCCTCGATGCCCTGCCCGGCGGCGGTGCGCAGGCCGACCGCGACGGCGACCGCCTCGTCGTCGTCGAGGAGCAGCGGCGGCAGCTCGGCCCCCACGCCGAGCTGGTAGCCGCCGCCCGTGCCGGGGCTGGCGTTCACCGGATAGCCGAGCTCGCGCAGCCGGTCCACGTCACGGCGGACCGTGCGCGGGGTGACGCCGAGGCGGTCCGCCAGGTCCGCGCCCGACCATTCGCGGTGCGCCTGGAGCAGTGAGAGCAGACGCAGAAGTCGTGCCGAGGTCTCCAACATGAATCCGAGTCTGCCAGGCATCGCGGACAGTAGTTGTCCGCAAGGGTGCGTAGCGTTTGAGTCATGGCAGACAACAGCTCGAACGAAGAGATCCGCCCCTTCCGGATCGAGATTCCTCAGGCGCAGCTCGACGATCTGCACACGCGCCTGGACCTGACCCGCTGGCCCGACGAACTGCCGGGCGTGGGCTGGGAGTACGGTGCCTCGCTGCCGTATCTCCGCGACCTGGCCGACTACTGGCGCAGCGCCTACGACTGGCGCAAGCACGAGGCCGCCCTCAACGAGATCCCGCAGTTCGTGACGGAGATCGACGGGGCCCAGGTGCACTTCCTGCACGTCCGCTCGCCCGAGCCGGACGCGGTGCCGCTGATCCTGACGCACGGCTGGCCGGGCTCGATCGTGGAGTTCCTCGGCCTGCTCGGCCCGCTGAGCGACCCGCGTGCCCACGGCGGCGACCCGGCCGACGCCTTCCACCTGGTCGTCCCGTCCATCCCGGGCTTCGGTTTCTCCGGGCCCACCCGGGAGACGGGCTGGAACATCAGCCGTACAGCGCGGGCGTGGGCCGAGCTGATGCGACGGCTCGGCTACGAGCGGTACGGCGCGCAGGGCGGCGACATGGGCGCGCTGATCGCGCCCGCGCTGGGCCGGATCGCGCCCGAGTCGGTGATCGGGATCCATGTGAACGCCGCGTCGGTGGGCTTCATCCCGCTCGGTCCCGTGCCCGAGGACGTCCAGGCCGAGCTGACGGACCAGGAGCGGCAACGCCTTGCCTCCATCGGCAGGTTCACCACCGACGGCTTCGGCTACAACGCCGTCCAGTCGACCCGCCCGCAGACCCTCGCGTACGGCCTGACCGACTCCCCCGTCGGCCAACTCGCCTGGATCATGGAGAAGTTCAAGGAGTGGACCCACGCCTCGGCCGAGCTGCCCGAGGACGCGGTCGACCGGGACACGCTGCTCACGAACGTGATGCTGTACTGGCTGACCGCGACGGCCGGTTCGGCGGCGCGGATGTACTACGAGAACAGCCATGTCGGCGACTGGTTCCCCGTCACCCGCTCCGAAGTGCCCACCGCCGTCGCGAACTTCGCCGAGGACGTGGCGATCCGGCGCTGGTCCGAGGAGACCAACACCGTGGTCCGCTGGACGGAGTTCGACCGCGGCGGGCACTTCGCGGCCCTGGAGGCGCCGGACCTGCTGACCGGCGACATCAGGGAGTTCTTCAGCTCACTGCGATGAGGTCACTGCGATGAACTCGCCGCCGTGACGGCCACCGACAGGTCGTTGTCGCTCGTGTAGTACGGCCCGGCCGTCACCGGGCCGTGCTCCGTCTCCAGCGTGATCTTCGGATAGGCGAAGATCGGCTTCTTGTCGGCGATGTCGTCGAGCAGCCGGGCGATCCGCACCTGCGGCCCGGTCTCCCCCGCCGGGCGCAGCCACAGGTCCCAGATGCCCTCCGTCAGTTCGGAGTAGGCCACCGCGAAGCTGAACCGCGCCTGGTCCGAGGCGACCTCGGCCCTCAGCACCGGCTCCGGCTCCTCGCGGCTGCGCAGTTCGGCGTACGCGTCCGGGGTGAGATCGACGCCGTACACCTGCCCCCTTACGCCCAACTCCCCCTCCTTTATGTGCAGTTCGCCCGCCTCGGCGTGCGGGGCGCGCAGCCAGCTGCGGACGGAGAGGTTGCCGTGCTTGGTCGCGTACGGAATGCGGACGGCGACATGGCCGCGGGCGCCGCTCGGCACCCGGTCGACGAGCGAGCGCAGGTCGTTGAGGCCGGGCGTCAGGCGCTGCGGCTCACCGCCGGCGACCTGGGCGTAGGCGTCCCAGCGACCTTCGGGCAGTTCGACGCTGCTGGGCAGCGCGGCGCGCAGCCGGCCGTCCGCGGCCGGGGTGAGCGGCAGCCGGACCTCCTGGTCGCCGTCGCGGTGCCGGAGCACGAGGTGCGCGTCGCCGACGTCCCCCCGCTCGGTGATGTCGAAGGTGAGTCCGCCCGCGGAGTCGGCGATGCAGTCGGCACGCGGAGGCATGGTCGCGTCGTCGTCGGTGTGCCGGTGCGAGGCCTGCGGAGCCAGCGTCATCATGCGGAACGCTCCTTCCCGAGTACGGTCCGTCCGGCATCCCGGACGGCATACGCGCCACCGAGCAGCGCTCCCCGTGTGCGGTGCAGTGAGCCGCGCATCCGGCCGATCTTCGAGGTGCCGCCGCGTGAGACGAGGCCGTCGAAGATCGACTCGTAGCGTTCGGCGATCCGGGCGGGGTCGAAGCGCTCGGAGTCCTTGAGCGCCGCGTGCGCCATCTGCTGCCGCAGCGCGTCGTTGTTGATCAGTTCGAGCAGGCCGTCCGCGATGGCCCCGACGTTGCCGACCGGAACGAGACGTCCGTCCACGCCGTTGTCGATGATCTCCCCCGGGCCGTGCGGGCAGTCCGTGGAGACGACGGGCAGGCCGCAGCGCATGGCCTCGACGATCGTCATCCCGAAGGACTCCAGGCTGGAGGTGACGGCGGCGATGGAGCCCTTGGCCCACTCCGGCTCGATGGGGTGGGCGGGGCCCATCAGATAGACGTGGTTGTAGAGGCCCCGGTCGTCTATGAGTCTTCGTAGCTTGTCCTTCTGTTTGCCGCCGCCGTAGATCCTCAGCCGCCAGTCGGGCCGCTGCTCACGCACCCGGTCGAAGGCCTTGATCAGCAGGTCGTACCGCTTGACCGGGGCCAGCCGCCCGGCCGCCACGACCCACTTGCCGGTGCCGTCCGCGGGCGCCAGGCCGGGCGCGGGCACCGGGTTGGGCACGGCCTCGACGTGGACGCCGGGCAGCCGCATCTTCGCGCGGTACGCGCCGGCGTCCGCCTCCGTGGTCGTGGTGAGCGCGTCGAGCCGCGGGTAGGCGCCGCGCAACTCCGTGCGCAGGGAGACCGAGTGGGTGTCGAGCGTGAGGTGCTCCTGGCCGACGCGGATCGGGCCGCGCCTGGTCTCGCGGGCCAGATGCACGTTCAGCCCCGGCCGGGTACCAACCACGACATCGGCGTCGATCGTCTCGAGATGCTCGGCAATACGGCGGTCGGTCAGGACGCTGTACTGGTCGTAGCGGTTCTCCCCGCGCGGGAAGGCCCGGGCCGGAGCCCGGTAGTCGGGATCATCCCCCTCGTATCCCGCGCCGCCCTCGCGGATGTCGACGAGGTGACGCACACGCACGCGCGGGTCAGGCGCGAAGACCGGCTCGTCGCGGTGCCGGAAGACGGAGACGATCTCGACGTCATGCTGCTCTGCGAGTGTGTTGGCAAGGTTGTACGTCGTCCGGATCGTCCCCCCGATTCCGTAGGCGTTGTGTATCAGGAAAGAGATCTGCATGCGTCCCCGTATCTCCGTCTTTTCCGGCTACCTCAGGGTTAGACCGGGGAGTTGGCGGGATGGTTGGGCTTGCTTACCAATCCGTTCCCGAACAGTTGCGCCATCGGTAACCCCAAAAGGGAACCTTTTGGCATCGATGCGCATCAGGGGTTGTAAGACAACTGCGGTACCTCGAAACACTCACTGCTCATGTCCCCCTGACTCACCCATCCCCGGGCGTCCTCCCAGCGGGCCACCGACAGGCAGGTCCTGCGGGTTTCCGGCGGTTCGGGCAGTCGCTCGTACCGGACGGGCAGCAGCAGACCGTCGGCCGTATACGACTTCCCCGAGTCCATGAAGCGGTCGACGCACGCGCGCGTGACGCCCGTTTCCGCGCACGACCTCGCCGCGTCCGTGAACCACTTCGCCGCGGCCCACCCCTCCAACTGCCACTGGGAGTGGGTCTTCAGGCCCTTCGTGCCGTCCCGGAACTCCCGTACGGCGTCGTGGTCCGTGTCCTCGTAATTGCGGCTCGCGCCCGTCGCCCACAGGGCGTTGCGGCAGCGCGGCGCGTCCTTGTAGTCCTCGCGGACGGTGGACGTCCAGTTCTGCACGTTGGTGACCTTGGCGATGACCTCCGCGCCCACGTCGTCCATCGCCTTGCACAGCTGGGCGTTGCCGTACGTGTCGATGGCGTCGAACACCACGTCGGCGCCCTGCTCCTTCAGATCGGCCGCCGCCGCACGGAAGTTGGGCAGCGCGAAGTCGACCTGCTCGGTGACCACCTTGTAGCCCTCCGCCTTCAGGCCCCGGGTGACGAGCCGGGCGTACGCCGCCGACGAGGACTGGTTGTACGAGATGACGGCCGCCGTACGGGCGCCCTCCTCGCGCTTGAAGTAGCGGTAGATCTCGGTGCCGCCGTACAACTTGCCGTCCCAGCCGGGCTTTCCGTCGCGCGGGGCGAGGCTGCCGTAGATCCCGTAGAGGTGCGGATAGGTGTCGTACGCGGCGCCGATGGGCTGGCCGCCGATGTCGGGCACGCGTGCGCGTGACACGCGGGAGGCACCCGCGTAGTCGAGGGCGGCGGTGGCGACCAGGGCGACCACCTCGTCCTCGTCGACGAGCTTGTGCACGCACTCGTTGTTGCCGACGCCGCTGCCGCCGTCGTCGCACGTACGGACCTCGACCCGGCGGCCGTCGATGCCGCCCCGCGCGTTCAGCTGGTCGAAGTAGGCCTTCGCGCCGTCGCGCGGGCCGGTGAAGGTGTCGCCGCCGACCGGACTGGTGGCGCTCGTGATGATGCCCACGCGGATGGGTTCCGCGGTGTTCTGCGTGGGCGTACGGCCGGGCCGGTCCTCGAAGTCGCTCTCCGGGAGGCGGCTGCCGCAGGCCGTGCTCAGGAGGAGCAGCAGGCCCACGACAGCGGACTCAGCAACCCGGGCCCGGCGACTCATTGCCGCTCAGCCCCACCAGCCCGCACAGCGTCTTGACGGACACCTTCCATGTGCCGTCCTGCTCCACGGCCGTCCCCGCGGCATTCGGCATGACCGTGGCGCCCTGCAGAGTCATCGTGTACGTCACGTCCGCCTCGGTCGGTGAGGTGAACGCGACCTTGTTGACCGTCGCCTGCACCTGCCCGCCGCGCTCGTCGCCGCTGAAGCTCTGCAGGACCTGGGCCATCTTGTCGCCGTTCTCCAGGACGGCCTGTTTGTCCTTCAGGGAGACGGCCGGGTCGAAGAACTTCTTCCAGTTCTCCTTGATCTCCTTCTCGGCCGCCGCCGGGTCGTCCGGAGCGGTCGCACTCGGACTCGGTTCGGACGTCGTGGGCTGCTCCACGGTGGGCGAGGGCGGAGTCGTGTCGTCACCGCCGCTGTCGTCCCCGCACGCCGTAAGAGCCGAGGCGAGGACGAGCACCGCCACCGCCAGCCCCCGGCCTGTTCCCCGCCTGAGGTCACTCCCGAGAACCATCTGGCTCACCACCGGGTGTCGGTCCGGGCCATGTGCGCCCGGTGCTTTCAGGGTCAGCTTCCAGAAGGCATAGTGCAAGCCATTGGCTGGCATGGACAGACACATGACGTGGGAGCCACCATGCGGACTGCTCGACTGCGGACTGTGCACCCCGTCCTCTGGGCCGGGTGGGCCGCGCTCGCCACGGGAGCGGTGCTGTGCGTCCTCGGCTGGTACGGGATCTCCGGCGAGCGCTATGCGGAACGGCAGCTGCCGTATCTCGCGTCCTGCACGGTGCCGGGAGCCGCGCTGATCATCGCGGGCGCGGTCCTGCTCACGCACGGCAGGAACGCCCTCGCGGCGGCGCGCGTGGAGGAGTTGTACGGGCTCCTGGTGGCGGCCGAGCCCGCCGACGCCGAAGAGTCCGGGCAGGCGGCCGCCGCGCCCGTCGCCGTCAGCGGGGACCTGCTCATGGTGCCGGGCGGCACGCTGTGGCACCGCGCGGACTGCCCGCTCGTCGCCGGGAAACCGGACGCCCTGCCGGTGGACTCACGGGTTCTCGCGGGCGGCGAGCTGGATCCCTGCCCGATCTGCGAGCCGGCGGCCGCCTCCGACGACCGGTCGTCCGACCACGGCGACCGGTCGTCCGACCCGGGCCACTGATGGCGTCGCTGACGTACGACCTCACGCTCGCCGGGCTCTCCGTCGGCAGCGCCGCCGCACTCACCGGGATCGGACTGATCGTCACCCACCGGGCGACCGGCGTGCTCAACTTCGCGCACGGCGCGATCGCGATGGTGTGCGCCTATCTGCTGCGGCAGCTCACGGTCGAGTGGGACTGGCCGCTCGCGCTCGCCGCGGCGCTCACGCTGCTCGTGGTGGCCCCGGGCATCGGCATGGCCCTCGAACGCTTCGTCTTCCGCCCGCTGTCCGTCCTCGGCAGCGATCCGGCACAGACGCTGGTCGCGTCCATCGGCGTGTTCGTGCTGCTCGTCGGCGGAGCGGCGCTGGTGTGGGGCTCGGGCGCGCGCTCGGACGCGCCGACGCTCGTCTCGGCGGACCCCTGGGGGCAGCTGGCGGCGACGCTCGTCCTGGCCGTGGGCGTGGGCGCGGTGATCCGCTGGACCCGCTTCGGCCGGGAGCTGCGGGCCGTCGTCGACGACCGTTCGCTCGCCGCGCTGGGCGGCATCGACGCGGACCGGGTGGCCGCGGCGGGCTGGGCCTTCGGCTCGTTCACGGCGGGCCTGACGGGCGTGCTGCTGGCTCCGTACGTACGCCTGGACCCGTACGGCATGCCGCTGCTCGTGATGGAAGTGGTGGCGGTCGCGGTGGCCGCCCGGATGCGCAACCTGCCCGTGGCCGTGATCGTGGCCCTCGGCATCGGGGTCGCCCAGAGCCAGTTGACCCGGCTGCATCCGACGGGCTGGCGGGAACCGCTGGTCCAGGCGGTGGGCGCGAACCTCTTCGTGGTCGCCCTGCTGATCGCGGCGCTGGTACTGCCGGGGATCGGCACGCGGGACGCGCTCCCGCGCACGGCGACGGCCCGGGTGGCGACCCCACCGGGCGCGTGGATCGTGGCCGTGGTGCTGTTCCTGATCCCGCTGGGCTTCGCGGGCCGCGACCTGCAGACGTCCGTCCAGGTGCCCGCCCTGGGCGTCGTACTGCTGTCCCTGGTCGTCGTGACGGGCCGCGGCGGCCAGATCTCGCTGGGCCAGGCGGCGTACGCGGGTCTGGGCGCCCTCTTCACGGCGCTGCTGGCGGCGGGCCGCTTCCCGGGCCTGCCGGAGTTCCCCGAACTGGCCGCGCTCGCGGTCGCCGTCCTGCTGGTGGCGCCCCTTGGCTTGCTGACCGGCTGGCCCGCCATCGGCCGCCACGGCCTGGCCCTCGCCCTGGCGACCTTCGCGGTGGGTGTCGGCGTCAGCCGCTTCGTCTTCGCCCAGCCGTACGCGACGTCGGGCCTGAACCTCGGCCGCCCGGCGGGCTTCGAGGGCGACCGCGCGTACTACGTACTCGAACTGGGGCTGCTCGGGGGCGCGCTGCTGGCCGCCCACGCGCTGCGCCGGGGCCGTACGGGCCGGGCGCTGGCCGCGATGCGCGACCACGAGGCGGGCGCGTCGGCGGCGGGCGTCCGCGTCCCGGCGCTCAAGGTGACGGCCTTCGTGGCGGGCGCCGCCCTGGCCGCGCTGGGCGGCGGCATGCTCGGCATGGGGCTGCGCGCCTTCGACCCGGCGGCGTACGACCCGGTCCGCGGCCTGCTGTGGTTCGCCGCGATCGTCGTCCTCGGCGCCGACAGCGTCCTCGGCGCACTGGCCGCGGCGGCGCTCCTGGTCGGCCTGGACGCGGGGACGCGCGGCGGGGTGGCGGCAGCGCTGATCGGTCTCCTGGCGGTCTTCGTGGGCCGCTTCCCGGGCGGGCCGTACGAGGCCCTGCGCCTGGCTGCGGGACGCCTGCGGCTCCGGCGTGAGGCGACTCTGACACCGCTGGGTGCCGGGGTGAGGCGGACACTGCGGGCCACGCTCACGGGGACCGTCACGCGACCACAGGTCGTGGGAGCGACCGCGGTGGCGGGACCGTCCGCCGGCACGGGCACGGGGAAAGGCCTTGTCGGCGGACACCCACTGGTGAGGCGGCCGGTCCCGCCGTCCACGCCCACGTCCGGTGAGCCCGGCTCCCCCTGGAAATCCGACGCGGCAAGGCGGACCGGAACGCCCCCGGCCACGGACTCCGGCCCGCCCCCAACACCCGGTAAGGAACAGGACGAAGGCCCGGAACGAACCCACCCCACACCCGAGACGGAGGACACCGGGCCGGCCGAAGGCCACGAGCACCCCCGCCCGCCGGCCGACGCACCGGAGTCCGACTCACCACCGCGTCCGGCCGCCGACGACAACGAACCCGACACGAAAGACACCAGGCCGACCGAAGGCCACGAGCACCCCGGCCCAACACCCGGCACACCGGGGCCAGACTCAACAACCGGTCCGGCGGGCGGCGACGGCGAACCCGGCGCCTCCCGCTCCACGGACCCCGCCAGGCAACCCGGTTCTCCTCCAGCGCCCGGCGCGGGGCGGGCCGAAGGCCAGGGGCGGCCCGTCTCGCCCGAGTCCGGGGCGACAGCCGGGCCCGGGCGGGACGGTGGCGAAGTCGGCGCGGCCGCGCCGACTTCGCCCGGCGGATCCGGCGCCCGCGCCGAAGGCGCACCGCGTGCCGCAGGGCCTGTGACACCGCCGCCCGCCCGCTCCCGCGCCTTCCGCGACACGCCTGCCCGCCACGTCCTCCGCGCCCGCGGCCTCCGCGTCGCCTACGACGGGTTCACCGCCCTGGACGGCGTCGACCTCGTTCTGCCGCCGGGCCGGATCACCGCGGTCGTCGGGCCCAACGGAGCCGGCAAGAGCACCCTGTTCCACTGCCTCGCCGGGACCGTGCGGCCGGGCGCCGGGCGGGTCTGGCTCGGGGAACGGGACATCACCCGGCTGCCCGCCCACGCGCGGACCCGGCTCGGAATCGCCCGCACCTTCCAACAGCTCGCCGTCTTCCCGACCCTGACCGTCGCCGAGAACGTACGCGTGGGTGCCGAGCAGGGACGCGTCGTGGACGCCGGCGCGGTGGAGCGGGTACTGCGGCTGCTCGGGCTCGACGGGGCCGTACGGGCGCTCCCGGCAGCGGGTCTGCCGACCGGCACCCTGCGGCGTGTCGAACTGGCGCGAGCCCTGGCGGGAAGTCCGCGTGTCCTGCTCCTCGACGAGCCCGCGGCGGGTCTCGACACGGGCGAAGTGGCGGCGCTGGCCCGCGTGTTGCGAGCCCTCGCCGCGGACGGCACGGCCCTGCTCGTCGTCGAGCACGATCTGGACCTGGTGGCCGACCTGGCCGACACCGTGCACGTCATGACGGCGGGCCGCATCGTCACCTCCGGGCCCGCCGACCGCGTACTCGAAGGCGTCGACGGGCTCGAAGGACGCCAAGGACTCGGAACGGGAGTCGAGGGATGAGCGCCCCCGGGATTTCCCTGCGCCACGCGCGCGTGCGCTACGGCCCGCTGGAGGCCCTGCACGGCGTGTCCCTCTTCGCGCCCTCCCCCGGTGTCACCGTCCTGCTCGGCCGCAACGGCTCGGGCCGTACGACCGCGTTGCGCGCCCTGGCGGGAACCGTGCCCCTGTCCCGCGGTGCCGTGGTCTGGGACGGCACCGACGTCACGAGGATGGCCGCGTACGAACGGGCCCGCCGCGGCCTGTGCCTCGTCCCGGACCGCCGGGCCGTCTTCGGCTCGCTCACCGTCCGGGAGAACCTCGAACTCGCGGCGCCCGGCCGGAACTTCGCGCCCGCCCTCGATGCCTATCCCCAGCTGAGCCCTCTGCTCACCAGAAGAGCCGGCACCCTCTCCGGCGGCGAGCAGCGCATGCTCGCCCTCTCCCGCGCGCTGCTGGCACGCGCGCGCGTGGTCCTCGTCGACGAACCCGCGCAGGGCATGTCGCCTACGGTCGCGGCCCGCACGTACGAGCTGCTGAGCGGTCTCGACGCCTGCGTGATCGTGGCCGAACAGCGACTGCCGCCCGGCCTGCACGACGGGCCGGCGCTCGTGTACGAACTCCGGCGCGGCGCGGTCGTGTTCAGCGGTGAGACAGCAGAGGCAGGAGCCTCGGCAGCGGCGGACCCATCAGGACCGGCGGGGTCGACGGGACGGACCCGGCCGATGGGACCGATGGGGCCGACACGCCCGGCGGATTCTGGACGGCCACGGTCGCGTCCTCCGGGGTGACCAGTCCTCTCGGCCCCGCCCCCTTCGGCAGCCGCAGCATCGTGCCGGGATTCAGCCGGTCCGGGCGCTCCCCGACCATCTGCCTGTTGGCCTTGTAGAGCTTCTTCCAGCCGCCCTTGATCCGGTACCGGCGGGCGATCGACGCGAGCGTCTCCCCGGGCTGCACCGCATGTGCCCGGCCCTTGAGTTCGTACCTCTTGGCACAGGCGGGCCACGCCTCCCATCCCTGGACGCGTACCACCTCCTGCGCGACCGTGATCTGTTCGTCACGCGTGGCCAGATCCGCGCGCGCCGCGTAGGCGAGTCCGCCGAACGTCTTCCAGGTGGCCTGCCGGAACTGCAGTCCTCCGTAGAAGTCGTTTCCGGTGTTCGCGTTCCAGCGGCCACCGCTCTCGCACTGCGCGAGACAGCCCCACGGCCACTGGTCCTTGACGCAGCCGCGCGGCACCGATGCCTGAGCCGCGGCGGGACCCGGCGCCGGGGGTGGTGGCGCCGCGACCGCGTTCACGGGAGCGAGCACGGCCAGGACGACGGCGACGACGACCGCGTACCGCATGCGCTTGA
>NZ_VWMY01000024.1:0-50973 GCF_008905045.1 Streptomyces albicerus | reverse complement strand
CCCCACCCGGTCGGAGGACCGGGTGGGGCCCCGGGCCCGAGGGCAAGGGGAGTCCGGCTCAGAGCCCGGGACTCAAGAGCCCGAGTCTCAGAGCTCCAGCCGCTGCCCAGGGACGATGACGTCGGGATCCCCGCCGATGACGGCCTTGTTGGCGGCGTAGATCCGCTGCCAGGTGGTCCCGTGCCGCGCCGCGATCCGGCTCAGTGTGTCGCCGCTGCGGACGGTGTAGTCGCCGCGGGACGAGCCGCGGCCGGTGTGGCCCGTCGAACGTTCCGGCGCCTTCGCCGGCTTGGACGGGGCTGCCTTGGTGCTGGTGTCGGCGCTGGGCGTGGACGTCGCCGGCGCGCTGCCGGACGCGCCCGCGCGTGCCGAACAGATGGGCCAGGCGCCCCAGCCCTGCCCACGCTGCACCTTGGTGGCGACAGCGATCTGCTGCGCCTTGGAGGCCTTGTCGGCCGTGGACGCGTAGGCCGAACCGCCGTACGCGCGCCAGGTGCCGGCGGAGAACTGGAGTCCTCCGTAGTAGCCGTTTCCGGTGTTGATGTGCCATTTTCCGCCGCTCTCGCACTGGGCGATACGGTCCCACACTCCGCCGTCCGCCGCTGCGGCGTTGCCGTTCGCGGCGAGCAGTCCGAGCGGGGCGAGCAGCGCCGCCCCGGCGAGGACCGCCGTCGTACGAGTCTTACGAGTGTTATCGGCACATTCG
This sequence comes from Streptomyces albicerus, assembly GCF_008905045.1. Lineage (GTDB taxonomy): Bacteria > Actinomycetota > Actinomycetes > Streptomycetales > Streptomycetaceae > Streptomyces > Streptomyces albicerus. The sequence goes on along the minus strand of NZ_VWMY01000024.1, from coordinate 50,267 downwards.
GACATGTATTTCCCTCTCGAAGGACCCGGGGTCCCCCAAAACGGTCCGGAATTCCCCGCGTTTCGACGCGATCGTTCCGTTCCGCCCCGTCCGCCGGAGGTGGTGCTGGTGATGCTGATGATGCTTGTACTGATGCTTCTTGCTGGCTTTGGTGCGGCCGGCGGACGTACCCGAGCGGTGCTCGCTGCACACGGCGGAGCAATGTAGGGAGCCGAGAGGCCCTATATCAACCAACTCCTTGTCATTCCAGGCCAGTTCGCCGTTACCGGGGGTATCGTCGAATTTGAGCTACCCACTTCATTCGCCGATTTCCGGATTTGTCGACCACCATCCCTGACGATCTGTGACCCACCTCACCCGATCAACTTCCTTGGAAATCCGAGAAGTTGGCGTGGAGTAACGGATTCCGCAGCCGGGTTCACCCTGTGCTCCGGATGGTTCGATTCCGTTCGCTCTCGGGCGTGACTCCGGCCACAGATCGTCCGTTGTCTTCTTCATGAGCCGGGAACCCGTCCGGTTCATGGGCCGGGAGCCACCCGACCACACCACGCACCGCATCCCGAGGAGCCACCCGTGCCGCGCATGCTCGACGTCAGCGACGACGTACGCGCCGAGATCGGCGACGAAGAAGCCGACCGGCTGCTCGCCGGAGAGAACGCCCCGGGCAGTTACGACTGCACGTCCTGCCGCACCCAGGGCGACTCCGAACAGGAGCGCACCAGCACCGTCCTGTTCATCGGCGACGAGACCGCCGTACTCGCCTTCGCCCACGCCACCTGCCTGCCCTCGCAGGTCGTCCAGGTGACCGAGGAGCAACTGCAGGGGGCCGTCCGTTCCATCACCGGCGACGAGCGTCCCGCCGAGGCACAGCCCGAGCAGGCCGTCCTCGGTGTCACCAGCGGACTCGTCCTGCTCGGCGGCGAGCTGCATCCCGCGCTCGTCGTCGAACCGACCGGGCGCATCGCCCGCCCGGGCGCGACGGGAGACGGCGGCGACGACTTCCTGCCGCTCCTCATCGAGCAGGGCTTCATGCCGGTGAGCCGGCTCACCGAGGTGCCGCCCGTGCTGCACGGCTGGTCCGTACTGCTCGCGATGGGCCAGCTGCACGCGGTCCTGCAGCCCGGTACCGGCGGCGGCTCACCCGTCGCCTGGTGGCAGGCCCACCAGCCGCTCCAGGTCACCGACAGCTGGCGGGCGGCCGCCAACAAGCACCAGCAGGTGCTGCTGTTCGCGGCCCCGGTCGGCTCGATCGGCCGCCAGCCCCGCGAGGACCTGCTGCGCGACGCCCTCGACAAGGCCGCGGCGGACGGCAAGCTGGTGGCGAGCGCGATGCCCCTGGCCGGTACCTGAGCGCGGGCCCGGCTCCCCGAATGCGCCGGGCACACTCCCGGTGACCTGCCCAAGCGGACCGTCGGCCGCATCCGAAGGGCGGCGGGGTCGTTGGCACATACGTGCACACCTACGACGCCCCCCGCCGCCTGCCGTACACGTCCCCGATCCCGGCCATGCGGCCGCCCCAGGACTCTGCGGGCAGCCCCTCGGCCACGCCGATCTACGACGCGCTGTGCGCGGAGTACCGCAGGTCCTTCCGGACCCTGCCGGGCGACCGGAGCGGCGAGGAGGATCTCGGCTTCACGGCCTTCGGGACCGGCCCGCACAGCTCGGGCCAGCACGGTACGGGCCTGCTCAGCACGGGCTCGTACAACTCGGGTTCGTACACGTCGACTTCGTACGGCACGCGACACGGCGCCGGTCAGCACCAGACCGGGCAGATGTCCACGCACCAGAACCAGCCCCCCGCGGCCGTCTGGCAGCCGGTGGCACGGCAGCACACCACGGGTCTGATCCCGGCGGCGCTGCCGCCCGGACCGCGCCGGGAACGCTGACGGACAGGGGAAAGGGCGACCTGCACTGTGCAGGTCGCCCTTTCCCCTGTCCGGACAAGGCACGTCCGGTGTCGGACAAGGTCCGTCCGGGGTCCGGAGGTAGGCCGTCCGGTTACTTCTTCTTGCCGCGCTTCTCGCGCACCCGCACCGAGATGTGGATCGGCGTGCCCTCGAAGCCGAACTCCTCGCGCAGCCGGCGCTCCACGAAGCGGCGGTAGCCGTGCTCGATGAAGCCCGAGGAGAAGAGCACGAACCTCGGCGGCTTCGTGCCCGCCTGTGTGCCGAAGAGGATGCGCGGCTGCTTGCCGCCGCGGATCGGGTGCGGGTGGGCGGCGACCAGCTCACCGAGGAAGGCGTTCAGCCGGCCCGTCGGAACGCGCGCCTCCCAGCCGCCCAGCGCGGTCTCGATCGCCGGGACCAGCTTCTCCATGTGCCGGCCCGTACGCGCCGAGACGTTCACCCGGGGCGCCCACGCGACCTGGCCGAGCTCGGTCTCGATCTCGCGCTCCAGGTAGTAGCGGCGCTCCTCGTCGAGGTTGTCCCACTTGTTGAAGGCGAGGACGATCGCGCGGCCCGCCTCCACGGCCATGGTCACGATGCGCTGGTCCTGGACGCTGATGGGCTCGGTGGCGTCGATCAGGATGACCGCGACCTCCGCCTTCTCGACGGCGGCGGCGGTGCGCAGCGAGGCGTAGTAGTCGGCGCCCTGCTGGAGGTGGACACGCTTGCGGATGCCCGCCGTGTCGACGAACTTCCAGGTGACACCGCCGAGTTCGATGAGCTCGTCGACCGGGTCGCGGGTGGTGCCCGCGACCTCGTTGACGACCACGCGGTCCTCGTTCGCCACCTTGTTCAGCAGTGACGACTTGCCGACGTTCGGACGGCCGATGAGGGCGATACGGCGAGGCCCGCCGACCGCCATACCGAATGTCTGGGCCGGAGCCTCGGGCAGCGCCTCCAGGACGGCGTCCAGCATGTCGCCGGTGCCGCGGCCGTGCAGCGCGGAGACGGGGTGCGGCTCGCCGAGACCGAGGGACCAGAGATACGCGGCGTCGGCCTCGCCGCTCAGTCCGTCCACCTTGTTCGCGCACAGCACGACGGGCTTGCCGGCCTTGCGCAGGAGTCGTACGACCGCCTCGTCGGTGTCCGTGGCGCCGACCTTGGCGTCCACGACGAAGACCACCGCGTCGGCCGCCTCGATCGCGAACTCGGCCTGCGCGGCGACAGAGGCGTCGATGCCGAGGACGTCCTGCTCCCAGCCGCCGGTGTCGACGAGCTTGAAGCGGCGGCCCGCCCACTCGGCCTCGTAGGTGACGCGGTCGCGGGTGACGCCCGGCTTGTCCTCGACGACGGCCTCGCGGCGGCCGATGATGCGGTTCACCAGGGTCGACTTGCCGACATTCGGGCGGCCGACGACGGCGAGGATCGGGAGCGGGCCGTGGCCTGCCGCCTCGATCGCGCCCTCGATGTCCTCGGCGTCGAAGCCCTCTACCGCGGCGAGCTCCATGAACTCCGCGTACTCGGCATCGCCAAGCGCCCCGTGCTCGTGCTCCGAGCCGTCGGGCTGGATCTGGTCGTTCATGAAGTCCGTACCTCGTTCATCGTGGTGATCGGTGGAACGCCCCGTATGGGGTGATCCACTACTCAAGTGTCTCTTAGCGCCCGGTCAGACGCCTGGCGTTTTCCAGGTGCGCCGTGAGCTGCTTCTGGATGCGTACGGTCGCCTCGTCGAGCGCCTTGCGCGTACGCCGTCCGCTGCCGTCGCCCGCCTGGAAGGGGTCGCCGAAGACGACGTCGACCCGGCTGCGCAGCGGGGGCAGCCCCTTTATCAACCGTCCGCGTCTCTCCGTGCTTCCCAGGACGGCGACCGGGACGATCGGAGCGCCGCTGCGGACGGCGAAGTAGGAGAGCCCGGCGCGCAGTGAGGCGAAGTCGCCCTCGCCCCGGGTGCCCTCGGGGAAGATCCCGAGGACGCCGCCGTTCTCCAGGACGCCCAGCGCCCGGGTGATCGCGGTGCGGTCGGCGATCGCACGGTCCACCTTCAGCTGCCCGATGCCGAGCAGGAATGGGTCGAGCGGACCGATGAACGCCTCCTTCTTGATCAGGAAGTGCGTGGGCCGGGGCGCCACGCCCATGACCATCGGGCCGTCGATGTTGTGCGAGTGGTTGACGGCGAAGATGACCGGGCCGGTCGCGGGGACCCGCCAGGCGCCCAGGACGCGCGGCTTCCACAGCCCGTACATCAGGCCGACGCCGATGCGGCGCCCGACCTCGGCACCGCGTACGGAGGGGGCCTTCGAGGCGGGAGCTTGCGCGGAGGGAGCCTGGGTCACTTCGCGGCCCGCTTCTCCTCGACGAGTGTGACGACGCACTCGATGACCTGCTGCAGCGTGAGGTCGGAGGTGTCCACCTCGACCGCGTCGTCCGCCTTCGCGAGCGGCGAGGTCGTGCGGCTGGAGTCGGCCGCGTCCCGCTTGATGAGGGCCGCGCGGGTGGCGTGGATGTCGGCGCCCTTGAGCTCGCCGCTGCGGCGGGCGGCGCGCGCCTCCGGCGACGCGGTGAGGAAGATCTTCAGGTCGGCGTCGGGCAGCACGGTCGTACCGATGTCCCGGCCCTCGACCACGATGCCGCTCTCGGCCGCCGAGGCGATCGAGCGCTGCAGCTCGGTGATCCGGGCGCGCACCTCGGGCACGGCGCTGACCGCGCTCACCTTGGAGGTGACCTCCTGGGTGCGGATCGGGCCCGCGACGTCCGTGCCGTCGACCGTGATCGTCGGCGCCGAGGGATCCGTACCGGACACGATGTCGGGCTTTCCGGCCGCGGCCGCGATCGCGGAGGGGTCGGTGACGTCGATCCCGTTGTTCACCATCCACCAGGTGATCGCCCGGTACTGGGCGCCCGTGTCCAGGTAGCTCAGGCCGAGCTGCGCGGCGACGGCCTTGGAGGTGCTCGACTTGCCCGTGCCGGAGGGACCGTCGATGGCGACAATCACGGCCGGAGCGGTCCGGGCGGCGGTGGTTTCCACGGGTGCGGGCACCTTCCTGGTACGGGGTGGCGGGCTGGTACGGGCGCGATCGCGCCCCGAACAAGGTTACTGGCTTCCCGGACCCCGTTTTACGGCCCCTTCGGCACCCCCGTCACGCCCCCTGGGCCGCCGCCACGATGATCACCAGCACCAGGATGGCCAGCACGATCGTCAGGCCGATGGCGAGGGAGCGCGCACCGCTCGGCTGCTGCGTCGGGATCATCTGCTGCGGCAGCTTCATCTGCTTCGTCCGGGGCCCGGTCGGCACGCTCGGCACGGTGTCGTTGAACACGTCGTGCCCGGTGGCCGCGGCCCGCGCGCACCAGGGGCAGGCGGTCAGATGGGAGCCGTAGCTGTGCCGCGGCCGGTCCGGGCAGACCCGGGCCAGACGGCGCTCCTCGTCCAGGGCGCGCAGCCACTCCTGCGCCTGGGGCCGGGCGGCCGGGTCCGTCACGCCGGGTCCGAACGCGCGCTGGGCGAGGGTGAGCAGCGCGGGCGGCAGGACGGTCGGGTCGATGACTCCGCGCGGGATGATCACGCAGCCGGGCTCGGCGACGTACGAGCGGCTGGCCGCGATGTTGTCCTTGACCGTCGTCTCGGACTCGCTGTCGTGCGGTACGCCGCCGAAGGGATGGTTCCCGGCGGTCAGCAGCTGGTAGATCAGCACCGCGAGCGCGAAGTCGTCGCTCTGCCGGGTGGCGGGGCCGCCCGCGAGGCGTTCCGGGGCGGCGTAGTCGGCGGTCTGCATCAGACAGGGGAACTCCTCGCGCGTCGCCGGGTCGGTGAAGGCGATGGAGTCGCAGTCGAGGAAGGTGACGAAGCCGTTGGCGTCGACCACCACGTTGTTGCTGGAGAAGTCGCCGACGATCAGGCCCTCGTGGTGCATCCGCGCGGTCATGAAGGCGAGGTTCCAGCCGACGCCGAGCATGAACCGCCAGTCGGTCTGCTCGGGGAACAGCCGCAGCCGCTGGGCACGGGTGAAGAGACCGACGAGCTGCACGTGCCCGGGCTCGCCGAACCGGCGCATCGCGTAGCCGAGGAACTCGCCCTTGGAGCCGCGGGCCACCGCGGTGGGCCAGGCCAGTTCGGGCGGCTGGCCGGGGCCGATGGGGCGGCCGCCGAGCGGGGTCATGGTCAGCATGCGTTCCAGGCGGCGCTCCTGCTCGGCGCCCGGCGGCTCGCGGTAGAGCTTGACGACGATCCGGTCGTGGCCCGCGACGGGGAAGACGGTCGCCTGACCGCCGCCTTTGATGGGCTGCGGTCCGAGCACCACGGGCCGGCCGTTGAGGAGGACTCCTGGTCCGGTCTGGTCCGTCATCCGCCGAGTCCCGTCGAGTCCGTCTTGGCCTGGCTCATGTACTGACTCATGTCCCGATCCGAGTCCCGGCTCATGTCCCGATCCGAGTCCTGGCTCATGTCCCGATCCAAGCCCCGGCTCATGTCCTGACCGCCCTCAGCAGTGTCTTGTCGTCGCCGTTGAGGGCGGTCAGCCGGTCGGAGCGGAGCAGCGCCGCCAGATCGTCCTCGTCCTCCTCGGGATCGGCGCCCGGGATGTCGAGGGACCGGAGGACCGCCGAGGTGAAGGAGGCGTTGGGCACCGGTGGCCGTCCGCCCAGCGCGGCCTGCGCGAGCCCGTCAGTGGACAGCAGCACCCCGTCGACGCCGTCGTCGAGCACGCACGCGGTGCTCACCCGGTCCTCGGCTCCCGGCGAGGTGAGGAAGACGGTCTCGTTGCTGTACTCGCTGACGGCCGCGGGCTGCGGAAGCAGATGGAACAGCCGCTCCCCGTCGCGGCCACGGCCTGCCCGGAGTACGACGAATCCGTCGCCGACCGAGAGATGGCCGAGCCAGGCCGGGGTGAGCACCACCACGGTGAGCGTGGTGGCGAAGTCGTAGGCCTCGCCGCCCGTGCGGTGGAGGAACTCCTTGCAGACCGCGCGGAAGGCGTCCGCCAGTAGGGTGCACGCGGCCTCGCCGGGCGGGCAGGGCTCGGCCGCCCGGCGAGCGAAATGCTCGGTGGCCAGGTCGACCGCGAGCCGGGACCCCTCGTCGGAGCGGCTGCGGCTGCCCGCGCCGTCCGCGACCGCGAGGACGGTGACGGCATCCGACACGGCCTGCCCCCAGGCGTCCTGGCACGGCACACCGCTCTGCCGGTGCCGATAGCCCTCGACACTCAGCCCGTGAACCCTCCAGGTCGCGCTCACCCGGCCACCCCGCTCATGCCGCTCACCCGGCCATCCCGCTCGTCCGAGGTCCGGCCATCCCGCTCGTCCAGAGCCCGGCCATCCGACTCACGCTTCCCAGGCCGGGCGCTGCGTCCTGAACCGGGCGAAGATCTTCTCGAAGACCTCGTCGCCGGCGCCCCGCTGCTCGGCGTTGGCGCTGGCCGACATCATCTGCAGCAGTTCGCGGAACGGGAAGCCGTGCAGCCGAGCGTTGAAGTTCGGCGCGAGCGCTCTGAGTACCTGCTCCCCCATGTCGGAGATGTCGCCGACCCCGATCGCGTACAGCCGGTACTTCCGGGCCTGCTGGTCGTCGGTGAGCATCGGTACGAGGCGCTGCCAGGCGTTGGTCCAGTGACCGGTGCCGTCAGTGGGCAGTCCGTCGGTCACCAGGCAGATCTGCGGGCGGTAGTACTGCAGTCCGGAGGCGCGCAGCTCGGTCTTGCGGGCGGCGACGACGCGTACGGCCAGTTCGAGGGCCTCGGTGAGCAGGGTGACGCCCGCCGCGCCGAGGACCGGGGCCTGGAAGGCGTGCGCGGGCACGAAGGGGCTCACGGGCGTCTGCGGGGGCAGCGGCTGCGCCCCTCTCCAGGCGCACACGCCGTGCCCGCCGAAGGTGACGACGGCGACCTCGACGCTGTAGCTGAGGCTGACGTCGTCGTGGAGTTCGCGGGTCCAGGCGTGCAGCGCGTCGTTCAGTGCCTGGATGGGCGCGCCGGCCATGGAGCTCGAGGTGTCGAGGCAGAGCACCAGCGGGAGGCGCTGCGCGTTGTTCTCGAATTCGATGTCCGCGTAGGACGCCGGGAGCGTCTTGGGCTGGCGTTCGTTGCGCATGGGAGTCTCCCGCAGGGCAGGTGGTTCGGGCGTCAGGCGTGGTCGTCCGCGGCTCGCCGGTGGCGGCTGCGCGGGAGGACGATCAGAACGTCCGGGTCGCCCGGCGTTCCGCCGGGGTCCGTCACGTCGACCAGGGTGCCGAGGGCCGGCGGCGGTGTGTCGGGGTCGGTCCACTCGGCGCGGTAGAGGCAATGGTCGAGTTCGACGTACCCCTGGGGGTGGAGTTCGGTGCGTACGGCGGCCGTACGTCTGGGCGTTTCGGGTTCGCGATGCCGCCGTACGGGCGGCGGGGGCCTGGGTGCGGCGCGGTGGCGGGGTCCCGGGGTGGGGCCCGGCCCGGCCACGGCCAGGGCGGGGCTGACCCGGGTGCGGCGCACGGCCAGGGTGAGGAGGGTGAGGAGGAGCAGGAGTACGGCGGCCGCGCCGAGAGTGAGCCAGAGCAAGGAGTCGTCCCCGGAACCGGTGCCGGGCTTCCCGGCATCCCTGCCGACCTCCTCGGCCAGTCCGTCGGCGAGCAGTTCCCGGCCCTCGACGTCCCGCGCCAGCAGAGAGACGGTGCTCTTGCACGGCGGGCCGCAGGCACGCGAGGCCTTCAGGGCGTCCCTGATGTCCTTGTCCAGGCGGCTCACCACGCTCTTCGGGCCCACCCTGCGCTTCTCGGCGAGGAGGAACAGCACGGTGCCGCCGGGGCCCGTGGCGGCCGAGTCGGCGACCGAGACGGTGCCGAGCTCGGCATGGCGGTCCGCCTGTTCGAGCGCGGTCCAGCCCTCCTTGCCGAAGTTCAGTTTCCGGTCGACGACCAGGTCCAGGGGCTTGCCGCCGGCCCTGGACTCCGCCCAGCAGAGCACCTGATCGCCGGAGCAGTCGGCGGCGACCGCCGTTGCGGCGGGCACCAGGTGGAACACCGTGACGAGAAAAGCGATGAGCATGATTCCGCGACCCATGACACCCCCGTTCGGGCGCAGGAAAAGCACATCGCATATTAGAGGCGAATACCGGCCCGCCGGATAGCTGTCGGGGGATTTCGTATCCGTTCGCGCAGCCGGCTGTGACCGCCTCATGAAGTCCCGCTTCTAGAGCCCGAACACCTCCTGGCACCTGGTGAACATCTGCCTCGCGCGTTCCGCCCAGTCACTGGCCAGCCGGTCGAAGTCCCGCGGTGTCATACGGCTGGTGAGCGGGAGTACGCAGACTCCGGCGAGGCAGGGATGCGGGCCGCGGACGTCCCAGACGGAGAGCATGGGGATCAGTTGTTCGGTATTCCAGGCATTCGCCGCCGCGGCGGCCAGGGCCAGTTGATCCTCCCGCAGAACATGACCGTCCGTCATGAAGGCGACAAGTAATTCTCTGGTGGTCATGAAACGGATGGTGACCACGCGTCCCGTTTCCGGCACGGCGAATTCCAGAGTGACGGAAGTGGCATCCGAGGTGGCAGCTCTGGCGCGGCTGTGGCCCGCCCAGTTCTCGACCAACTGCCGCCAGTGGGTGCCTACTTCGGGCACCGGTCCGGAAGTGGCCTCAGCGTGCGCCACGGCGCACCGCCTCCACGACCATGGAACCGGTCAGCCCGGCGTCGAGCAGCGCCTGCGCGTGCAGTTGGAGACAGGAGGGAACGCTCGGGGGCAGCCCGGGATCCGGGTCGGAGCCCGGGTCGACGCGGGTGGCGAGGTCCTTGACCCGGGCCCGGATGGCCTCGGAGACCGCGGGCGGGGGCCAGTCGGCGGCGTCCCCGACGCCCGCGAGGAACTCCCGCAGCAGCACGTCGAGTCGGGGCCGTTCCTCGGGGAGCCGGGCGAGGCAGCGGACAAGGATGCCGCGCAGCCCGTCCGGCACTCCGTCCCATACGGGGTCTCCGTGGAGGACCCGGTAGATCACACCGTCGGTGTCCCCGAAGGGCGAGTGTCCCGTCGCCGCGTAGACGAGTACCCCGGCCAGCGAGAAGACGTCGCTCGGCGGGCCGACCGGCCCGGCCGTGAGCTGCTCGGGCGACATGTAGTGGGGCGTGCCCATCGCGAAGCCGGGCCTGGTGAGCTTGGGCGCTCCGGACACCAGGGAGATACCGAAGTCGATGACACGGGGTCCGTCGGCGGCCAGCAGGACGTTGGCGGGCTTGAGATCCCGGTGCACGACCTTGCCGGCGTGGATGGCCTGGAGCGCCTCGACCAGGCCCGCACCCAGGACGCGTACCTGCGCCTCGTTGAAGGGGCCCGCCGCACGGACCGCCTCCGAGAGCGCGGGCCCGGGTACGTACACGGTCGCGAGCCAGGGCGGATCGCCCTCGGGGTCGGCATCGACGACGGCCGCGGTGAAGGCACCACCCACGGCCCGCGCGGCCGCCACCTCACGCGCGAACCGCTGCCGGAACTCCGGGTCGGCCGCGAACTCCTGCCGCACCACCTTCACCGCCACGGCCCGCCCACCGGGCGACCGGGCGAGATACACCCACCCCATGCCACCCGACCCGAGCCGCCCCACGATGCGATAGGACCCCACCCGCAGGGGATCACTCACCGGCGTCCTCACACGGCCCACCTCATTCGCACGGAGAGATGCGGAGAGATACCGAGTGTGCCCCGAACAACGTCACCAGGACGGGTCGTTCGCCCACATCTACGGCCGAATCCCACATCTCCGGGGCGCAATCCCCTGGCCGTACGCCCGCATCACACGGCCCGCCCGCCAAGTCACGCCGCCCGCCGCGGCCCGGACGCGCGGCCCTACCGCCAAAGTCACGCCGGCCGCCGCGGCCGGAACACCCGGCGCTACTGCCGGATCGCCCAGCCCCGCTCCCGCAACGCCGCCGTCAACACCGGCGCCGCCGACGGCTTCACCATCAGCTCCACCAGGCCCGCCTGCTGCCCGGTCGCATGCTCGATGCGTACGTCCTCGATGTTGACGCCCGCGCGGCCCGCGTCGGCGAAGATGCGGGCCAGTTGGCCCGGCTGGTCGTCGATCAGGACGACGACACTCTCGTACGTGGTGGGGGCGGCGCCGTGCTTGCCGGGGACGCGGACCTGGCCGGCGTTGCCACGGCGCAGCACGTCCTCGATGCCGGTGGCGCCCTCGCGGCGCTTGGCCTCGTCGGAGGACTGGAGGGCGCGCAGGGACTGCACGGTCTCGTCGAGGTCGGCGGAGACGTCGGCGAGGAGGTCGGCGACCGGGCCCGGGTTCGCGGAGAGGATGTCGATCCACATCCGCGGGTCGGACGCGGCGATCCGGGTCACGTCACGGATGCCCTGACCGCAGAGCCGTACGGCCGCTTCCTCGGCGTGCTCCAGTCGTGCGGCGACCATGCTCGACACCAGGTGCGGCATGTGCGAAACGAGGGCGACCGCGCGGTCGTGGGCGTCGGCGTCCATGACGACCGGTACGGCACGGCAGTGCGAGACCAGCTCCAGCGCGAGGTTCAGCACCTCTGTGTCGGTGTCACGGGTCGGCGTCAGCACCCAGGGGCGCCCCTCGAAGAGGTCACCGGTGGCAGCCAGGGGGCCCGACTTCTCGCGGCCCGACATGGGGTGCGAACCGATGTACGCGGACAGGTCGAGGCCCAGCGACTCCAGCTCACGACGCGGCCCGCCCTTGACGCTGGCCACGTCGAGGTAGCCGCGCGCCACCCCGCGCCGCATCGCGTCGGCGAGAGTCGCCGCCACATGCGCGGGCGGCGCCGCGATGATCGCGAGGTCGACGGGGCCCGCGGGCTCCTCGTCCGTGCCGGCGCCGAGCGCGGCCGCCGTACGGGCCTGCTCCGGGTCGTGGTCGGCGAGGTGCACGACGACGCCACGCCCGGCCAGGGCCAGCGCGGCCGACGTGCCGATGAGTCCGGTGCCGATGACGAGTGCGGTTCTCACTGGGCGATGTCCTTGCGCAGCGCGCCCGCGGCGCCCAGGTAGACGTGCGCGATGTCGGAGCGGGGCACGTCGGACTCGATGTGCGCGAGGACCCGTACGACCCGGGGCATCGCGTCCTCGATGTCCAGCTCCTGCGCGCAGATCAGCGGTACGTCGACGATGCCGAGCTTGCGCGCGGCCGCCGCCGGGAAGTCGCTGTGCAGGTCGGGCGTCGCCGTGAACCAGATACTGATCAGGTCGTCGGTGGTCAGCCCGTTCCGCTCGAGGATGGCGGTGAGCAGCTCGCTGACCTGCTCGTCCATGTGCCCGGCCTCGTCCCGCTCCAGTTGGACGGCGCCCCGGACCGCTCGTACCGCCACGGTGATGCTCCTTGCTGATGTGCGTACCGGCTCTTGGTACATCCAGCCTAGTCAGCCCTCAGGGCGCCGGTGCGCGGCGCCCGCCTGCCGAGACGGCCGCCGCATGCCTGGAAGGGCACCCCCAAGAGGCTCAGATCTGCTGCTGCTTGACGAGGTCCTCGATCGAGCCGGCCGGCAGATGTCCGTCAGGGGTCAGCCTGTCGACCACCTCGGGCAGCGTCCGGGCGATCTCCGTGGCGACCTGGTCGGTCGTGACGCCCGCCTGCTCGGCGACCTGCTTGAGGGTCTCGTCGGGCAGCGCCTGCTGGATCTGCGCGCCGGTCACGGGCCGGTTCTCGCCGGTGCCGACCCAGGAGTCCTTCTGCTCCGCGAGGCCGGACTTGGTGAGCAGGTCCATCAGGCCGCCCAGCGGATTGCCACCACTGCCGCCCTGCCCGTTCATGAGCGCCTGGAGCAGCGAGCCGAGGACGCCGGCCCCACCGGATCCGCCGGCCCCACCGGCGGTGCCGCCCTGGCCGCCTCCGTCGAGGACACTGCCGAGCAGACTGCCCAGATCGTTACCCGCCATGGTCGCGCCTTTCGTGGATGCGGCCGGGCCCATCCCCTGGGTGCCCGGCCTCAGACCCTGCCAATGTCACCCGAATCACCCCTTCCCGCCACTTGAGGGCCAGTTGCCCAAAAAGACTCCTCGAAGTCGCTCTTGTGCACCTCTGGACGCCGGGCCCGCGGGTCCGCTTGCATGGATGAGGCTGTCCGTGCCGCTCTTCGGGGGAGACAAGAATGAAGCGTTCCGGACCCCTCTTCACTCTGCTCGCGGGACTGCTGGTCGCCCTGTTCATGCTGTCGCTCAACGCGACGACGGGGACGCGCAGCACGTCGACCGGGAGCGAGTCGTCACCCGACGCGGCGTCGGTGAGCCCGACACCCACAGCTACGCCCGCACCGAGCGAACCGTCGCCGTCGCCCAGCCCGTCGAAGACCGCCGTGCCGAACGGCGACTACGCGGGCCGCACCGACGACGACTCCTCCGCGGTCGCGGTCACGCTGCGCGACGGCAAGGCGGTCGCGTACTTCTGTGACGGCCGGGACCAGGAGTCGTGGCTGAAGGGCGACGTCAAGGCCGACGGCAGCATGCGGCTCACCAGCCGGTCGGGCGGCGTACTCACCGGCGAGCTGACCGGCAAGCGGATCCGCGGCACGGTCGAGATGGGACAGCAGGACTACGGCTTCACGGCCGACAAGGCCGTCAAGCCCTCCGGGCTGTACCGCGCGACCGCGACCGTACGCGGCGCCGAGGTCGACGGCGGCTGGATCGTCCTGCCGGACGGCCGCCAGGTCGGCATCGTCAAGCGCGACGGCAAGCCCGCGGCCGCGCCCCTCATCGACCCCGAGACCGGCGCCGTGACGGTCGACGGACAGCAGCTCACCGCCCGACCCGTGACCCCTTGATCCCGTGACCCATGATCCCCACGCCCACCCTTGCCTCTGTCCTCAGCTCCGCAGCTCCGCCCCTTGCCCCATGACCGTGACCGCAGGGAGCCGACCATGACCGTGGACCCGAACGCCGCCACCCAGGGCTTCCCCTCGCCCGATCCCGCCCACCGTCGCCCGGGAGCCGCCCGCTATCTCGTACCGGCCCTGGTCGCGGGCGCGGTCGCCGTCGGCCTCGGCGTCTACGGAAAGGTGCACGACCCGGAGGGCACCGCCTTCAACCTGGCGGGCTTCAACAGCACGGGCGCGGTCAAGTCGTGGCTCGCCACGGCCGCGATGGGCTTCGCGGTCGTGCAGTTCGTGTCGGCACTCATGGTGTACGGGCGGCTGCCGGGGCCGAGCTGGTCCGGGGTGCTGCACCGCTGGTCGGGCCGGATCGCGTTCCTTGTCGCGGTACCGGTAGCCGTGCACTGTTTGTACGCATTGGGCTATCAGACATATGAACCGCGCGTCTTGTGGCACTCACTCCTGGGTTGCTTCTTTTTCGGTGCTTTCAGTGCCAAGATGCTGCTGCTCCGCTCGGAGCGTCTGCCCGGCTGGGTGCTGCCCATCGTCGGCGGACTGGTCTTCTCTGCCCTCACGGTGGTCTGGCTGACCTCCGCCCTCTGGTTCTTCCGCACGTTCGGAGTGACGACATGACCAACCCCTCGACGCGGCGCACGGTTCTCGCTGCGGGCGCGGCCGCGCTGCTCGTCGGCTGCAGCGAGTACGGGGACGAGAACGACGGGGGCGACACGGTGGAGCCCGCTTCCCCGGACGCTTCGGGGAGCCCGACCGGGGGCGAGGCGCCGGCCGGCGAGGAGCTCACCAAGACCGGCGACATCCCGGTCGGCGGCGGCAAGATCTTCAAGGACGAGAAGGTCGTCGTCACCCAGGCCGAGCAGGGCGACTTCAAGGCCTTCTCGGCGGTCTGCACCCACCAGGGCTGCACGGTCGCCAACGTCTCGGACGGCACGATCAACTGCACCTGCCACGGCAGCAAGTTCCGCGTCGCCGACGGCTCGGTGGCCGACGGCCCGGCCCAGAAGCCGCTCCCCGAGAAGCAGATCACGGTCACCGGGGACTCGATCAGCGTGGCGTGAACCGGCTCCCGGGACGGCCCGGCTCGGCCGGTCAGGCGTCCCAGAGCGCCCCCAGTGCCATCAGGTCCCCCTGGTACTCGATCCTGTCGGCCCACTCCGTAGGCCATACATCGGCACCGAGGTACGCCCCCGCGAAGGCGCCGGCGAGGCATGCGATCGAGTCCGAGTCCCCCGAGGTGCAGGCGGCCCGGCGCAGGGCCGTCACGGGCTCGTCCACGAAGAGCAGGAAGCACAGCAGGCCGGTGGCGAGGGCCTCTTCCGCGATCCATCCGGCACCGGTGGCCAGACACGGGTCCGTCTCGGGCGACGGTGACCGCAGTGCCTGCTGAAGCCGCTCCAGGGCCTCCAGGCACTCGTCCCAGCCGCGCGCGATGAAGTGCGTCGGCGTCGGGTCCTGGGCGCGGGTCCACAGATCGCCGAGCCAGCGGTCGTGGTAGCGGGTGCGGTTCTCGTACGCGTACGAGCGCAGCAGTCCGACCAGGCCCGTCGGCTCGGCGCCCTGCGCGAGCAGACGCACCGCGTGCGCGGTGAGGTCGGAGGCGGCGAGCGCCGTCGGGTGGCCGTGTGTGAGCGCGGCCTGCAACTGGGCGGCCCCCGCCCGCTGTTCGTCGCTCAGCCCCGGGACGAGGCCGAGGGGAGCGACACGCATGTTGGCACCGCAGCCCTTCGACCCCACCTGGCTGGCCTGCTGCCAGGGCAGGTCCTCGCGCTCCAGCAGCTCGCAGGCGGTCAGGCAGGTGTTGCCCGGCGCGCGGTTGTTCTCCGGCGACCGATTCCAGGCGATGAACTCCCTGCGCACCGGCTCTTCCAACTCCCGGGGCCCGAGCAGCCCCCGATCCGTCGCCGTCCGCAGCCCCCGTCCCAGCGCCAGCGTCATCTGCGTGTCGTCCGTGACGTACGCGGGATCCGGCAGCTCCATCTCGCGCCAGGGCCCGAACGTGGCGAGGATCGACGGCACGTCCTTGAACTCGGTGGGGTAGCCGAGCGCGTCCCCGAGGGCGAGCCCGACCAACGCCCCGGTGGCGGCGTGCTTCCTGACGGTCGTGGTCATGAGGGTCGTCCTTCCGTAGACGAAGACAGTGCCGATGCCGGTCGCAGCAGCGGGGGGTGCAGGGCGGTGGCGGTACCCGCGCGATACAGCGCGGCGGGTTTGCCCCGCCCGCCGGTCAGCCGTGCGGCACCGGGGATCTGCTCGACGAAACCGGGCGTGGCAAGGACCTTGCGCCGGAAGTTCGGCCGGTCGAGAACCGTGCCCCATACGGTCTCGTAGACCTGCTGGAGCTCCCCGAGGGTGAACTCCGGCGGGCAGAACGCCGTGGCGAGGCAGGTGTACTCGAGCCTGGCACCGACCCGTTCATGTGCGTCGGCGAGGATCCGGTCGTGGTCGAAGGCGAGCGGCCCGAGCCCGTCGTACGGCAGCCATCGCGCGCTCGCCGCGTCCCCGCCGCCGTGCGGTTCGGGTGGGTCGGGCAGCAGCGCGGTGTATGCCACGGAGACGACCCGCATCCGGGGATCGCGGTCCGGCTCGCTGTACGTGCGCAGCTGCTCCAGATGGAGCCCCGAGACGTCCGACAACCCGGTCTCCTCGGCGAGTTCGCGCCTGGCGGCCGTCTCGGCGGACTCCTTGGGCAGCACGAAGCCGCCGGGCAACGCCCAGCGGCCCGCGTACGGCTCCTGTCCGCGCTCGATCAGCAGCACCTGGAGTGCGCCCGCCCGGACCGTGAACACCGCGAGATCGACGGTGACGGCGAACGGCTCGAAGGCGTGCTTGTCGTAGCCCTCGGGTGCGGTGCCCTCTGCTGCGGCCACGCTGCCCACCTCCTTAATAGTCACTCAGACTATAAAGAGATGGGCGGCCGGTGGCAACCCCTCAACTCCCTTGCTTGGACGGCGCGAACGACGCCACCACCGCCCCGGCGGCCGAGGCTGCCGCCGAGACCCACAGCGCGGGGGCGCATCCGTCGATGAAGCTCTCCGCCGAGTCGTAGCCCCCGTACCGGACGAACACGGCCGCGGCCACGGCGACTCCGAAGACCCCGCCCAGCTCGCGCAGCGCGTTGTTGACGCCCGACGCGACGCCCACATCGGCGGGCGGCACCGACGAGCTCACGGCGTTCGCGACGGTGGGGAAGACCATCGAGATGCCGACTCCGGCGATGATCAGCGGCACGACCAGGCGGTCGTAGCTGACCCCGGGCTCCACCTGCCAGGCCATCAGCGCGAGTCCCACCGCCTGGAGGACGAGGCCCGTCAGCATGAAGGGCCGGTTCCCGAACCGGTCCGCGAGCGCGCCCGCGACCGGCGCGACGAGCAGCGGCGTGCCGGTCCACACCAGAATCCGCAGGCCCGCCTCCAAGGGGGTGTTGCCCAGGCCGACCTGGAAGAGCTGCGAGATCATGAACAGCGCGCCGAGCAGCGACATGAACATCAGGAAGACCGCGCCGTTGGCGGTGGAGAAGCCGCGCCGCCGGAAGTGCGCGAGCGGCAGCATCGGGTATTTCGCCCCCGACCGCTCCCAGCCGAGGAAGGCCGCCAGGAACACGACCCCGACGGCCAGGGCGACCAGCACCTCGGCACTCCCCCACCCGGCCTCCGGCGCCCGCACCGGTGCCCAGGCGAGCCCGGTCAGGCCTACGGCCGCCAACACCAGACCCACGATGTCCAGTTGAGGCCGCGGCCCGAAGCTCTCGCGCAGCTTCATCGCGGCGAGCGGAAGCATCACAAGCCCCAGGGGCACGTTCAGCCAGAAGATCCACTGCCAGGACAGGCCATCCGTGACGGCCCCGCCCAGCACCGGCCCGGCGGCCACCCCGAGCCCGCTCACCCCGCCCCAGAGGCCGATCGCCACGCCCCGCTTCTCGGCCGGGAACGCCTCGCTGATCAGGGTCAGGGTGAGGGGCAGCAGTACGGCCGCTCCGGCGCCCTGGACGGCACGTGCGGCGATGAGTTCACCGGCGCCGCCGGCCAGCGCGGCCCACGCGGAGGCCAGCGTGAAGACGGCGAGCCCGACGACGAACATCCGCCGCCGCCCGAACCGGTCGCCGAGCGCCGCGCCCGTCAGGGTCAGACAGGCGAAGACGAGGTTGTACGCGTTGATCGTCCACTCCAGGGCGGACAGGCTCGCCCCGAAGTCGGCCTGCAGCGCGGGCAGCGCGGTGGCGACGACCACCACGTCCAGCGCGCACAGGAGCGCCCCCAGCCCGGCAAGGACCACCGTCCAGACGCGCCGTGGGGGCGCGGTGGACGGTGGCTTGCGGGCGGGGGCGAGCAAGGTCTCTGCGATATCGATGTCAGCCATGAGGGATAAGCCCTTCCGTGAAAGTCACTCACGGAAGGCAGACCGGCCCCGCCCCGAAAAGGAATCGCGACCGAGGAACCCGACGAGCCGGTCGGAGGCACCGGCCCGGGGCGGCACGCCGACCGGCTCGGCGAAACGCACCCCGCGGTCCTCGTCCGCGACCACGCACCGCGCGACGGACAGCAGCTCGGCCGCGAGCGCGGACGGAATCGGCCGCGGCCGCCCGCAGGCCTGCGCCACGTCCCAGCCGTGCACGGCGATCTCGACGGCGCCGGTGGCCGCCATCACCCGGACGTCCAGCGGGCGGTCGCCCACGGTCACGGAGCGCCCCTCACCGGGCAGGGCCACCCAGGCGCCGAGCAGCGCGCAGGCCCGCCGCCGGAAGTCGCACGCGGGATCCGCGCGGCCTTCCGCCCCCGGGAAGAGACCGATCCGGCCGCCCGTCAGCCCCTCGTGCAGTGCGTCGAGCCCGTCGTCGAGATGACCGAGCAACTCCCCCAGGTCCCACCGCGCGCACGGGGTGGCCCGCCCCAGGCTCCCAGGGGCCACGGCGGCGACGCTTCCCAGGGCGTACGCGAGCGAACGTTCCAGCAGCTCCCCGGAGTTCACGACAGCACCTCCGGCATCCCGAAGCGCCCGGTCGGCCCCGGTTCCAGGAAGACGGTGATCCGCGTGATCTCCCGGTCCTCGACAGGTCCCTCGACGGTGAGCACCTGCACGGAGTGCGCCCGGTACGCCCCGTCCGCACCGCGCTTGTACGCCACCACGGCCGGCTGCCCGTTCGCCCGCGTGGGGAGCATCCGCATATATCCCTTCTTGTGGTCGAGCCCCTCCAGGAACCGCAGTACGTCCTTCCTCCCGCTGAACCACTCCAAGTAGGGCGGCATCTCCAGCTCGACGCCTTCCTGGAGCAGCCCGAGCAGCGCGTCCATGTCGGCGTGCTCGAAGGCTGCCACGTAGCGGTCGAGCACCGCACGGTCCCCCGCGTCCTCGGGCTCGACCACGAGGTCCTCGTCCGGAGCGACCTCGTCGAGCCGGGCACGCGCGCGTTGGAGGGTGCTTTTGACCGCCGCCGTCGAGGTCCCGAGCAACGCGGCGACCTCGGACGCCCGCCAGGCCAGTACGTCCCGCAGGAGGAGCACGGCCCGCTGCCGCGCGGGCAGGTGCTGCAGCGCGGCGACGAGCGCGAGCCGCAGACTCCCCCGCGCGGCCACCACGGACGCCGGGTCGACCAGCGCGTCGGGCAGCGGCTGCAGCCAGGGGACATCCGTGGCAGGCACCCTCACCGGCTCCTCAGGCGTCTGAGAGGGCGCGCCGAGCCCCGAGGGCAGCGGACGGCGCACACGGCTCTCCAGCGCCGTGAGACACGTGTTGGTGGCGATCCGGTGGAGCCACGTGCGCAGCGAGGCACGGCCCTCGTACCCGTCGTACGACCGCCAGGCCCGCAGATACGTCTCCTGCACCAGATCCTCGGCCTCGTCGACCGACCCCAGCATCCGGTAGCAGTGCGCAAGCAGCTCCCGTCGGTACGGATCCGTCAGCCGTACGAACTCGTCGCGGTCGGACGTCGTACTCATCGCCGTATCCCTTCGCTCGCCCACCGGTACAGACCGGCGGGCGGACGAAAACGCATCGGCCGGCGCCGAGAAATCCCGGAACCGGCCGACGCCGTGCGAAAAAACTCCCCCAAAGCCTCCTGAAAGCCTCCCGGAGGCCCCACCTGACGACTTCTAGAGGCCGACTTCCTTCATCAGCATCCCGACCTCGGTGTTCGACAGCCGCCGCAGCCACCCCGACTTCTGGTCGCCGAGGGTGATCGGCCCGAAGGACACGCGCACGAGCTTGTCGACCGGGAAACCGGCCTCGGCGAGCATGCGCCGCACGATGTGCTTGCGGCCCTCGTGCAGGGTCACCTCTACGAGGTAGTTCTTGCCGGTCTGCTCGACGACCCTGAAGTGGTCCGCCTTCGCGTACCCGTCCTCCAGCTGGATGCCGTCCTTGAGCTGCTTGCCCAGGTCGCGCGGGATCGGGCCCACGATGTGCGCGAGGTAGACCTTCTTCACGCCGTACTTGGGGTGGGTCAGGCGGTGCGCCAGCTCTCCGTGGTTGGTGAGCAGGATGACGCCCTCCGTCTCGGTGTCGAGCCGCCCGACGTGGAAGAGCCGCGTCTCGCGGTTCGTCACGTAGTCACCGAGGCACTGCCGGCCCTCCGTGTCCTCCATGGTCGACACGACGCCGGCGGGCTTGTTCAGCGAGAAGAACTGGTACGACTGCGTGGCGACGGTCAGCCCGTCGACCTTGATCTCGTCGTGCTCCGGGTCGACGCGCAGACCCTGCTCCATGACGATCTCGCCGTTGACCTCGACCCTGGCCTGCTCGACCAGCTCCTCGCAGGCACGCCGCGAACCGTAGCCCGCGCGCGCGAGCACCTTCTGCAGGCGCTCGCCCTCCTGCTCGGCGCCCGGGAAGGTCTTGGGCGGCTTGACGTCCGGCTTGCCCGCGTACCGGTCACGGTTGCGCTCCTCGGCGCGCGTCTCGTACTCACGGGAGCGCGCGGGCTCCGTACGGCCACCGCGCTGCTGTCCCTGCTTGGGACCGCCCTTGGCGCCGCCGCGTGCCGCGTTGCCGCGCCCCGACTTCGGGCCCTCGTGGGTGGCGCTGGGGCCCACGTCGTAGCGGCGCTCCTCGGGACGGGGCTTTCCAGCGCGCTTCGGCCTGTCGTCGCGCGCTCCCCCGCTCTTCGGCTGGGAGCCGCTCCCCCCGGTGCCGCGGGGCTTGCCGCCCCCACTGGTCCCCCGGGGCTTGCCGCCCCCACCGGTCCCCCGGGGGTTGCCGCGCCCGGTGTTCCTGCCACTGCCGCTGCCACTGCTTCGCATCAAAGTTCCGTCGTCGTCGTGTCGTCTGCATCTGCATCCGGTGCATCCGGATCGAACGACGGGACCCCTTCCAGCGTCTCGGCCTCGATCGCGTCCGCCTCGGGGAGGAAGGGCGCGAGCTCCGGGAGCTCGTCCAGGCCGCGCAGGCCCATTCGCTCCAGGAAGTAGTTCGTCGTCCTGTACAGGATCGCACCTGTTTCGGGTTCCGCGCCCGCCTCCTCGACCAGACCCCGCTGCAGGAGGGTCCGCATCACGCCGTCGCAGTTCACTCCACGGACCGCCGAGACCCGGGAACGGCTGACCGGCTGCCGGTACGCGACCACGGCCAGGGTCTCCAGCGCCGCCTGGGTGAGCCGGGCCTGCTGCCCGTCCAGCACGAAGCGCTCGACCGCCGCCGCGTACTCGGGCCGGGTGTAGAAACGCCAGCCACCGGCGACGAGCCGCAGCTCGAAGCCGCGCCCCTGGACGGTGTACTCGTCGGCCAGCGCGCGCAGCGCGTCCGCGATCTGCCGTTTCGGCCGCTCCAGGATCTTCGCGAGGTGCTCCACGGTCGCGGGCTCGTCCACGACCATGAGCACGGCCTCCAGGGCGGGCCGGAGGTCGAGGTCCGCGACGGTACGCGGTCCTGCCGGGGCCTCGATGGTGTCCTCGCTCACGTCTTCTCCTCCTTGACCGGCTCCGGCGGCCTGTCGAACTCGTCCGTCACCGTCGGCTGCGCATCCCCCTCCCCGCCCGTCCAGCGCACCATCAGCTCCCCCAGAGCCTCTTCCTGGTCCAGGGAGACCGCCTTCTCGCGATAGAGCTCCAGAAGGGCCAGGAAACGCGCCACGACGGTAAGGGTGTCGTCGGTGTCCTCGACGAGCGAGCGGAAACTGGCCTCCCCGAGCTCCCGCAGCCGCTCCACCACGATCGCGGCCTGCTCCTGCACGCTGACGAGCGGGGCGTGGATGTGGTCGACGTACACCTGGGGCTTCGGCTTCGGCTGCATCGCCTTCACGGCGAGCTTGGCGAATCCTTCCGCCCCGATGCTGATGACGACTTCGGGCAGCAGCTCGGCGTGGTGCGCCTCAAGACCGACGGTACGGGGGTAGCGCCGGGCCTCCTCCTCGAGGCGGCGGTTGAAGATGTCGGCGATCTGCTTGTAAGCGCGGTACTGCAGCAGCCGCGCGAAGAGCAGGTCCCGCGCTTCGAGCAGGGCCAGGTCGGCTTCGTCCTCGACCTCGGCGGAGGGCAGCAACCGAGCGGCCTTCAGGTCGAGCAGCGTGGCCGCGACGACAAGAAACTCGGTGGTCTGGTCGAGGTCCCAGTCCGGTCCCATGGCCCGGATGTGCGCCATGAACTCGTCGGTGACCTTGGAGAGCGCGACTTCGGTGACGTCCAGCTTGTGCTTGGAGATCAGCTGAAGCAGCAGATCGAAGGGCCCCTCGAAGTTGGCAAGCCGAACCTTGAAGACCCCGTCGTCGGGCTCTTCGGGTGCGGCGGGCTCAGGCTCGCTTTCCAGCTCGCCGGCGTTGTGGGCAGGCGTCTCGCCGGGCGATGGGGGTCCCCCCGCTCGAGCGGAGCCGAGAGTGGGGGAGGGTGGGCGCGACGCCCCACGGTCCGCAGCCTCAGAATCCGCCGGGCCCAGAACCTCGCTCTCCGCCGCAGGCGGCTCGGCTTCCGCAGAAGGTTCGGGCACCGGCTCGGGCGCGGGCTCCGCAGGCGGCAGGACCTCGGCCGGAGGCTCAGCCGGGGGCGCAGCCCCGGGCCCCCGTCCCAGCGCACGCCGACGGCCACCGGAACCGGCGGAGCCATCGGCGGGGACAGGGACGTCGTTCGAGGTCATAGCCGTCGCAGGCTACCGCTACCGCCCACGCAACCGTCGTACGAGAATGCTCGCGTCCCCACGAGACTCAAGATCCGCGAGCACCACGGCGACAGCCTCACGCACGATCCGCCCGCGATCGACGGCGAGCCCGTGCTCCCCACGGAGCACCAGCCGTGCGTGCTCAAGATCCATGAGCTCCTCGGCGGACACGTACACCGTGATCTTCTCGTCGTGCCGCTCACGCCCGCTGGGCCGCCGCCCGGACCCACGCCCGCGCTTCCGCGGCTGCGCGTTGGCGGAAGCCGCGGCAGAACCTTCCTGCGCCCCCTGCCGCCGCCCGGAACGCTCCGCGGTGGCGGCGCCCCGGCTGCGGGACTCCCCGTCGGAGGACTCGGCGTCGGCCGCGACATGTTCGTCGCCCTCACCGTCGCCGCCCTGTACGGGCACCGACTGCGGCGCGTCCTCCCCGGTGGCGGCAGCGGCGTCGCTCTCGCCCGCCGGAGCCGGCACCCGGGCCTCGCCGTTGGCCTGACGTCTGGGGCTGGACGCCTGGAGCGCCATCCCCCCGGTCGTACGGAACAGTTCGTCGGCCCCCGGCAGACTCACTCGGCGTGACACCGGGCGAGCACCTCCCTGGCGAGCTGGCGATAGGCGGCGGCCCCGACGGAGTTGGAGGCGTACGTCGTGATCGGCTCACCGGCGACCGTGGTCTCCGGGAAGCGGACGGTCCGGCCGATCACCGTGTGGTAGACGTGATCGTCGAACGCCTCGACCACCCTCGCGAGCACCTCACGGCTGTGCACGGTCCGCGAGTCGTACATCGTGGCGAGGATGCCGTCGAGCTCCAGCTCGGGGTTGAGCCGCTCCTGGACCTTCTCGATGGTCTCGGTGAGCAGCGCGACACCACGGAGGGCGAAGAACTCGCACTCGAGCGGCACGATCACCTTGTGCGCCGCCGTCAGGGCGTTGACGGTGAGCAGACCGAGCGAGGGCTGACAGTCGATCACGATGTAGTCGTAGTCGGCCATCAGCGGCTTCAGGGCCCGCTGCAGCGTGGACTCGCGCGCGACCTCGGACACCAGCTGAACCTCGGCGGCCGACAGGTCGATGTTGCTGGGCAGCAGGTCCATGTTCGGAACCGCCGTCTTCAGGAGCACCTCGTCGGCCGCCATGCCCCGCTCCATGAGCAGGTTGTAAACCGTGAGGTCGAGCTCCATCGGGTTGACACCGAGGCCCACGGACAGCGCGCCCTGCGGGTCGAAGTCGACGAGCAGGACCCGGCGTCCGTACTCCGCGAGCGCGGCGCCCAGATTGATGGTCGACGTCGTCTTGCCGACGCCGCCCTTCTGGTTGCACATCGCGATGATCTTCGCGGGGCCGTGGTCGGTCAGCGGGCCCGGGATCGGGAAGTACGGCAGCGGACGTCCGGTCGGGCCGATGCGCTCACGGCGCTGACGGGCCGCGTCGGGCGCGAGCGTGGCCGCGTACTCCGGATCGGGCTCGTACTCGGCGTCGGGGTCGTAGAAGTGCCCCTCGGGCAGGTCGTCGTAGTCGGCGAAGTGGGTGCGGTTCTCGCCACTTCCGTTGCCGGCCATGGCGTTCACGTGATGGCCATCCATGCTCTGGTGTGCTGTCTGAGTCATCTTCGGACTCTGGTGGGCTGCGAAGGTGCGCACAGCAACGGAGCCGACAGCCTCGAGCCCCGTGGGCCTTGAGCCCTGCGCAGGCATTCCTGGTTGACCACCCCCGGGAGTAAATGTCGACTCATTCACAAGTCGTCTTACCTCCTTGGTGACCAGGAAACTTCTAGATAGGTCAGCGTGGCACCATGCCGACGGTTGGCGACTCTATGGCGTGTCACCGGTCCGCAGCAACACAATCCGCCGGACCCGGCCCGATGTGTCGGCAACGGAACACCCCTCTGTCAAGGGCGTAAGGGCGTCGCACGGCAGGTTTCACGGGTGTGCGAAACGGTTCAAGGGTTACGTTCGAGGCGAGTTGAACGAGTCTCGCAAAGTGACTCGACACACATTCGGCCGGACCCTGCGCGGCAAGGTCCGGCCGGACGCGCGATGTTGACGACCTGTGTTGACGTATCGCCTTTTATCGGTGGAGAGATCGGCCGACGGGCCGGGACGAATCGGTCGGACCGTCAGCCGAGCAGGGTCTCCAACTCGATGTGCTCGAGCCCGTGCGCCTCCGCGACCTCGCGGTAAACCACCTTGCCGTCATGGGTGTTGAGGCCCTTGGCGAGCGCCGGGTCACGGCGCAGCGCCTCGACCCAGCCGCGGTTCGCGAGTTCCACGATGTACGGGAGCGTGGCGTTCGTCAGCGCGTACGTCGACGTGTTGGGCACCGCGCCGGGCATGTTGGCGACGCAGTAGAAGACCGACTTGTGGACAGGGAAGGTCGGCTCGGCGTGCGTCGTCGGACGCGAGTCCTCGAAGCAACCGCCTTGATCAATCGCGATGTCGACAAGAACACTTCCGGGCTTCATCCGCGACACGAGCTCGTTGGTGACCAGCTTCGGGGCCTTGGCGCCCGGGATGAGCACGGCGCCGATGACGAGGTCGGCCTCGAGGCAGGCCTTCTCGAGCTCGAAGGCGTTGGAGACGACGGTCTGGATCTTCGTGCCGAAGATCCTGTCCGCCTCCTTGAGCTTGTTGATGTCGCGGTCGAGCAGGGTCACGTGGAAGCCCATGCCGATGGCGATCTGCGCGGCGTTCCAGCCGGAGACACCGCCGCCGATGACGACGGCCCGGCCGGCCAGCACGCCGGGGACACCACCGGGCAGCACGCCGCGGCCGCCGTTGGCGCGCATCAGGTGGTAGGCGCCGACCTGCGGGGCGAGGCGGCCCGCGACCTCGGACATCGGGGCGAGCAGCGGCAGTGCGCGACTGGGCAGCTCGACCGTTTCGTACGCGATCGCGGTGGTGCCGGACTCCAGGAGCGCGTCCGTGCACTCCTTGGACGCGGCCAGGTGCAGGTACGTGAAGAGCGTCTGGTCCTTGCGGAGGCGGTGGTACTCCTCGGCGATGGGCTCCTTGACCTTCAGCAGCAGGTCGGCGGTGGCCCAGACCTCGTCGGCGGTGCCGATGATCTGCGCGCCCGCGGCGACGAACTCGTCGTCCGTGATCGAGGAGCCGACGCCGGCGTTCTGCTCGATGAGGACCTGGTGGCCGTGGCGCACCAGCTCGTGCACGCCGGCGGGGGTGATGGCCACCCGGAACTCGTTGTTCTTGACCTCGCGGGGGATGCCGACCTTCACGTCGATCACGGTCCTTGGCTCAGAAGGGGTGTGGGGTTACGCAACGCGGCCAGGACAAGTCCTGGCAAACCGGCACGCACGGGAGCACACCGGGAGACACCACGAAAGGACGCGGCGGAGCCAGTCTAATGAAGGGATTCCCTCTGTCTAGCCTTTCAATGCATCAATCTTCTTCGGATGTACTACGGATTTCGCAGGCGTTAGCGTCTTGTTCCCTGGCTGAGGCGTCCTCGGGGAGCTCATCACCCAGCATGCGCTCGGCCGTGCCGCGGTGCAGCCGGGCGGCCGCGGGGTCTCCCAGCCGGTCCAGCGTGTCGGCGAGCCGGAGCTGCAGCGCGGCCTGCAGCCGTACGTCCTCGGCGCGGCGCGCCCACTCGACCGCCTCGTGGCAGGTGGCGAGGGACTCCTCGGGCCGGCCCGCGTACTCCTGCACCCGCGCCATCTCGCTCAACGCCCTTGCCTGGCCAGGCACATCACCCGTCCTGCGGTGCCCCGTGACCGCCGAGCGCCAGTTGAGCAACGCCTCGCCGTATCGGCCCGCGTAGGTGTGCACGGTGGCGATGCGGCCGTGCAGCCGGGCCGCGTCCACGCGCTCGTCGCGCGCGAGCCGCTGGGCGAGCGCGCGCCCGTACCAGTCGGCGGCCCGGTCGTAGTCCCCGAGCTCCTGATAGGCACCGCCTACGGATTCCATCGCGCGGCCGGTCGCATACGGGTCGTTCGCCTCGCGTCCGGCGTCGAGGGCGGCCCGGTAGCGGGCCAGGGCTTCCGTCGTACGGCCGGTCTGGGCGTCCAGATCGGCGAGGTTCAGCAGTGCGGCGGCCTTCTCGCGGGGCAGGTTCCGGCGCTCGGCGACGTCCAGGACGAGCCGGTGGATGCCGTACAGCTCGGGCGCCGCGGCCTGCGTACCGAAATGGGCGACCATCGCCCTCACCAGCGCGGCCATGAGACGGCGGGCCAGGGTGTCCAGCTCCCCGTCGGCGACCGCGAGCCGGGCGGCGGCCAGCAGCGCGGGCTGCCGGATGCGCAGCCAGTCGGCGGCCGCTCGGGGGTTCGGGAAGCGCAGCGCGCGGGGCATCCCGGCGAGCTTCTCGCGGGCGGGTGAGCTGTCGGTCTCGGTGATCGCACGGCAGGACACCAGCAGCCGTACGGTCCGCTCCAGCATCCGGGCGCGGGCCAGCTGGAGTTCGGCCGGTCGGTCCTGGGTCTCGGCGAGCGAGCGCAGCAGCGGCAGCAGACAGCCGGGCACCTCGTACTGCGGCAGCGGCGACTCGACGGGCCGGACGAGGCCGAGCTCGGTGAAGTCGTCCAGGGTGGTGCGGGCGGCGCCGACCGAGCAGCCGGCGAGCGCGGACGCGGTGTGCGGGTCGACGAGGCCCACGGGGGCGAGCGAGAGGAGTCGCAGTATCCGCGCGGCGGCCGCGGGCAGGGCCGTGTACGAGAGGCGGAAGACGCGGTCGAGGACCGAGCCCCCGTCACCCTCGGTGCGCAGCTGTTTGGCCAGGTCGGATACGGCCGCCTTGGGCCGGTGGGCGAGCCAGGCGCCGGCGAGGACAAGCGCGGCGGGCTGGGCCGCGCAGATCTCCACGAGTCCCTCGGCGGCGCGCGGGTCGACGGTGATGCGTACCGAGCCGGTGTACCGGCCGAGGAGATCGAGGGCGGACTTGGTGTCCAGGCCGCCGAGGGTGCAGGGGCGGACGTCGGGGATCCCGGTCAGGGGCCCGCCGGAAACGGCGACGACGAGGCAGTCGGGGGTCTCCGGAAGGAGCGCGTCGACCTGCTCGGCGTCGGCCGCGTCGTCGAGCAGGAGCAGGGTGCGGCGGGTGGCGAGCGCCTCGCGCACTCGCTCGGACAGGTCGTCCTCGTCGGCTCCCGCCGGGGCGGCCAGTTCGAGTGCGGTGAGCAGGTCACGGGCGGTTCGTTCGGTCGGTACGGGCGTGCCGTCGGGCTCGGTGAGCCTGGCCCGCAGGACGCCGTCCGGGTAACTGTCCGCGACCTGCCGTACGAGCTCCTCGGCGAGCGCGGTACGGCCGGAACCGGGCTTGCCCGCGATGAGCAGCACGCGCGCGCGTGGCGCTTTCCGGCCCGCGAGGGTGTCCAGTCCTGCCCGCTCGATGTCTGCCCGGAGTTCCTTCAACTCTCTTGTGCGGCCGAGGAACTGACTCTCCGTGGATGGGGGTCCCCCCGCTCGAGCGAAGTCGAGAGTGGGGGAGGATTGGACAGCCGGGCGCTGCCCCTTTTCCGACACCATCGCGTCGTCGGTGCCCACCGCCTGATCCGCCACGGGCCACACTCCCGTCCCACTGCACGCGCAAGCCCGCCGGGACTCCGGTCGGGGCGTTTCCAGAGCCTAGTTCACGCTCTGCGACGATCCGTGCCGAGCGCGGCGGGTACGTCCCCCGATCGGATCAGGCGATCGTCATACCGATGGGCCTCATGCGTGCGCCGGACTGGCTACCGGGGTGGAACCGGAGTGGATCACGCCTCGAAGGGGCGTGCGGGCCACGGCGCCTCGGCCGGGCGCAGTGCGTCCAGGCCGTCGCCGTGCCGGGCGGCGATCAGGGAAAGGACGCCCACGACGAGGCAGTTGTTGTGCAGCTCACCGGCGAGGACACCGCGTACGAGCTCGTCGACCGGAACGCGGGAGAGCTCCATGTCGGCCTCCTCGTCCTCGACCTCGAAGCGCCGGCCCTCGGCCTCGGAGAGATCGCGGGCGAGGAAGATGCGTACGGCCTCGTCGCAGCCGCCGGGCGTGGTGAACACGTCGGTCAGTACGCGCCAGTCCTCGGCCTTGACGTGGGCCTCTTCGTAGAGCTCGCGCTGGGCGGCGTGCAGCGGGTTCTCGCCGGGGACGTCGAGCAGGCCCGCGGGGATCTCCCAGAGCTTGTGGCGCACGGGGTGCCGGTACTGGCGGATGACCAGGACACGGCCCTGGTCGTCGAGGGCGAGCACGGCCACCGAGCCGGGGTGGACCTGGTAGTCGCGGCGGGCGACCGATCCATCGGGCATGACCACGTCGTCGGTGCGCACGGAGGTCTTGTTGCCCACGAACGGGGTCTCGGTCGCCCTGACCTCCCACTCCTCGGCGGTGTCCTTGATGGTCATGTCGACTTGTCCTCCCACGTACACAGAAAACCGGGGCACGCGTCGCAAAGGACCCGCACCCCGGCAACCGTACAACCCGTGTGTTACTTGCCCGTCTTGCGCTCCACCGCGGCCCTGACCAGGCCCGCGAAGAGCGGGTGCGGCCGGGTCGGGCGGGAGCGCAGCTCGGGGTGGGCCTGGGTCGCGACCAGGTAAGGGTGAACGTCGCGCGGGTACTCCAGGTACTCCACGAGCTTGCCGTCCGGGGACGTGCCGGAGAAATGCAGACCCGCCTTCTTCTCCAGCTCGGCGCGGTAGGCGTTGTTCACCTCGTAGCGGTGGCGGTGGCGCTCCTCGACGTACTCCTTGCCGTCGTACACCTCGCGCACGATCGAGCCCTCGGCGAGCTTGGCGGGGTACATGCCCAGGCGCATCGTTCCGCCCATGTCGCCTTCGCCCGCGACGATGTCGAGCTGCTCGGCCATGGTGGAGATGACCGGGTGGGCGGTGGCGGAGTCGAACTCGGTGGAGTTGGCGTCCGCGATGTCGGCGAGATTGCGCGCGGCCTCGATCACGATGCACTGCAGGCCCAGGCACAGGCCGAGCAGCGGGATCTTGTTCTCGCGGGCGTACTGGATGGCGCCGACCTTGCCGGACACGCCGCGGTCGCCGAAGCCGCCGGGGATGCAGATCGCGTCCACGTCGGCCAGCTGCTTGGCCGCGCCCGCCGGGGTCTTGCAGTCGTCCGAGGTGACCCACTTGATCTTCACGCGGGCCTTGTTGGCGAAGCCGCCCGCGCGCAGGGCCTCGGTGACCGAGAGGTAGGCGTCGGGCAGGTCGATGTACTTGCCGACGAGCGCGAGGTTGATCTCGTGCTGGGGGTTGTGGACGCGGTCGAGCAGGTCGTCCCAGACCGTCCAGTCCACGTCGCGGAACGGGAGGTCCAGCTTGCGGACGACGTACGCGTCGAGACCCTCGGTGTGCAGGACCTTCGGGATGTCGTAGATCGACTTGGCGTCGATGGCCGCGACCACGGCCGCCTCGTCGACGTCGCACATCAGCGAGATCTTGCGCTTGATCGCGGTGGGCACATCGCGGTCGGCGCGCAGCACGATCGCGTCTGGCTGGATACCGATGCTGCGCAGAGCCGCAACCGAATGCTGGGTCGGCTTCGTCTTCAACTCCCCGGAGGGGCCGATGTACGGAAGGAGCGAGATGTGGACGACGAACACATTGTCTCGACCGACCTCGTGACGGACCTGACGGACGGTCTCCAGGAACGGCTGCGACTCGATGTCGCCGACCGTGCCGCCGACCTCGGTGATGACGACGTCGACGTCGTCGGTGGCCATGCGCCGGATGCGGTGCTTGATCTCGTTGGTGATGTGCGGGATGACCTGCACGGTGTCGCCGAGGTACTCGCCGCGCCGCTCCTTGGCGATGACCGTCGAGTAGACCTGCCCGGTGGTGACGTTGGCGGAGCCGTCCAGATCCACGTCGAGGAAGCGCTCGTAGTGACCGATGTCCAGGTCGGTCTCGGCGCCGTCGTTGGTGACGAACACCTCACCGTGCTGGAACGGGTTCATGGTGCCCGGGTCGACGTTCAGATACGGGTCGAGCTTCTGCATGGTGACCCGCAGACCCCGCGCCTTGAGCAGCGCGCCCAGGCTGGAGGCGGTCAGACCCTTGCCGAGGGAGGAGGCGACACCCCCGGTGACGAAGATGTGCTTGGTCGTCGTGGCTGTGCTGCTTCGAAAAGCAGCGGGCGGCATGGCCAAGAGGGGGCTCCCGTGGTCGCGGTCTGGAGTGCGGTACGGCTGCCCGGCCCGGAGGTTTCCGGAGGTGCCGTCGCTGCGGTTCGGGGGTCCCTTTTCCTGCCGGGGCGCCCACCGGTCCACGGGCTACCAGGGTATCAGCGCCAGGGCGAGGCCGCTTCCGGCCACGCTCTGCACACGGGCCGACACGGACCACAGTCGTGCTCACTCGTTCGGCTCTGTCCGGTTGTCGGGAGGGGCGCGCGGATCATCAGCGTGCGTCGTATCCTGCTCGGACGATCGCTGCCGAGCCCGGCCGGCAAACGGCACCACCCACGCCCGTCTCCCGGAACTACGAGAGCTCGTCAGGTCGTTTCGCTACGACATCACTACGACAATTGACGTCGCGCGACGACGATTTACAAACGTTCCCTTGACCGCAAGAGCGACCGCCCCTCGGGGGGCGACGTGGCCGTTCGACTGGAGATGCACGTGGCCGGGCGCATCGAAGACTACGCACTCATCGGAGACATGCAGACAGCTGCGCTGGTCTGCCGGGACGGCACGGTGGACTGGCTGTGCCTGCCCCGTTTCGACTCCCACGCCGTCTTCGCCGGACTGCTCGGTACGGAGGAACACGGATTCTGGCGGCTCGGTCCCGCGCACGCGGCCGGCGGCGAACCGCCGACTGCGGCCCGCCGCCGCTACCGCGGCGACTCGCTGATCCTCGAATCCGAGTGGGATACCTCACGCGGCACGGTCCGCGTGACGGATTTCATGCCCCCGCGTGACGGCGCACCGCAGCTGATCAGGATCGTCGAGGGCGTCACGGGCCGGGTGCCGATGCGCTCCGCGCTGCGGATGCGTTTCTCGTACGGGCGGGTCGTTCCCTGGGTGCACAAGCACGAGGGGCGGACCGTGGCCGTCGCCGGGCCCGACTCCGTGTGGTTCGACACGGCGTGCGAGACCTACGGCAAGGCGCTCACGACGTACTCGGACTTCACGGTCGCGCCGGGTGACCGGATCGCGTTCACGATCTCCTGGGAGCCCTCGCACAAGCAGCCGCCCGCTCTGCCGGAGCCTGAGGGCGCGCTGGAGGCCACCGAGGACTTCTGGCGCGAGTGGGTGGAGCAGTGCACGTATCACGGGCCCTACCGCGAGGCCGTGGTCCGCTCGCTGATCACGCTGAAGGCGCTGACGTACGGACCGACGGGCGGCATCGTCGCCGCCCCGACGACGTCCCTGCCGGAGGAGATCGGCGGCGTCCGCAATTGGGACTACCGCTACACGTGGCTGCGTGACGCGGCGATCACGCTGTCGTCGCTGCTGCGCACGGGCTACCGCGAGGAGGCGCGCGCCTGGCGCGAGTGGCTGCTGCGCGCGGTCGCGGGCGACCCCGAGAACCTGCAGATCATGTACGGCATCGCGGGCGAGCGGGAGTTGGGCGAGGCGGAGCTCGACTGGCTTCCCGGATACGAGAACTCAGGGCCCGTACGCGTCGGGAACGGCGCCGCGCACCAGCTCCAGCTGGATGTGTACGGCGAGGTGACGGAGGCCCTGCACCTGGCCCATATGACGGGTCTGGCCCGTAACGACTACGCCTCGCTCCTCCAGCTGAAGCTGATCCGCTACCTGGAGGACCACTGGGACGAGCCGGACGAGGGCATCTGGGAGGTGCGCGGCCCGCGCCGCCACTTCGTGCACTCCAAGGTGATGGCCTGGGTCGCGGTGGACCGCACCATAAAGCTCATCGAGTCCGGCGACGCGGACGGCCCGCTGGAGAAGTGGCGCGAGCTGCGCGACGACATCCACCGGGACGTGTGCGAGCGGGGCTACGACAAGGAGCGCAACACGTTCACGCAGTCGTACGGCTCCAAGGAACTGGACGCCTCGCTGCTCCTCATCCCGCAGATGGGCTTCCTGCCGCCGGACGACAAGCGTGTGATCGGCACGATCGAGGCGATCCAGCGCGAGCTGTCGACCACGGACGGCTTCATCCTGCGCTACCCGACCGCCGGTGAGGACGCGGGCGTGGACGGCCTCGAGGGCGACGAGGGCGCGTTCCTGGCCTGCTCGTTCTGGATGGCGGACGACCTCGCGATGATCGGCCGCGTGGACGAGGCCCGCAAGCTCTTCGAAAAGCTGCTGGCCCTGCGCAACGACCTCGGTCTCCTCGCGGAGGAGTGGGACCCGCGCCTCCAGCGCCAGGTCGGCAACTTCCCGCAGGCTTTCAGCCACGTGCCCCTGATCGACACGGCACTGCGGCTGACCGCGTCCGGGGCGTACGGCGGCTGAGCCGAGCGTGTACGGCGGCTGACACGAGTAGGGCGGTCGGCCCGCGCACTCGGCGCGACCGATCCGCCGTGCCCGCCTAGGCTGGAAGCCATCAATGCCCCTGTTCGGAAGGGGGCGGCCATGGCTTCCCTCTCGAAGGCGGGCGCGGCACTCGCCGCGCTGCGCGAGGATCTCGTCGGCGATGTCTTCGCCCCTGAAGATCCGGGGTACGACGCGGCCCGGACGGTCTTCAACGCGATGATCGACCGGCGGCCGGCCGTGATCGCGCAGTGTGCGAACGAGGCCGATGTCAGCCGGTCGGTGCGGTTCGCCCGGGACCTGGACCTGAAGATCGCGGTCCGCGGCGGCGGTCACAGCGTGGCGGGCATGGCCCTCAACGACGCCGGTCTGGTCGTCGACCTGCGCCGGATGCACGCCGTGACGGTCCACCCCGGGGCCGCGGCGGTACGCGTCGAGGGCGGCGCCACGATGAGCCATCTGGACCGCGCCACCGAGCCGTACCACCTGGCGACCACCGGCGGACGGGCCTCGACCACCGGCGTCGGCGGCTTCGTGCTGGGCGGCGGCAGCGGCTGGCTGGAGCGGAAGTTCGGCCTCGCGATCGACAATCTGCTCGGGGTGGAGCTGGTGACCGCCGACGGCACGACGGTGCACGCGAGCGCCGAGGAGAACCCGGAGCTGTTCTGGGCCCTGCACGGCGGCGGCGGCAACTTCGGCGTCGCGACCGCGCTGACCCTGAAACTGCACGAGCTGCCTGAGTTCGCCATCGCCCTGCTGCTCTATCGGCCGGAGTCCGGACCGGAAGTGATCCGCGTCTACCGCCAGATCATCGAGACCGGCCCGCTGGAGGCGAGCGGCGCCGTCCTCTACATCACAGGCCCGCCCGAGGAGTTCGTCCCCCAGCACCTGCTCGGCAGGCTGGTGTGCGGGGTCCTCCTGGCGTACGCCGGCAGTGAGGACGACATGCGCAAGACCGCCCAGCCCCTGCTGGCGCTGCCGCACGAGGCCGAGGTCGTCACCGCGATGCCGTACGCGGACGTGCAGTGCATGATCGACGATCCGCCCGGGATGCGAAACTACTGGTCGGCGGAGTATCTGACCGGCCTGCCCGACGAGCTCGTGGACGTCTTCTGCGCCCGCGCGGACACGATGCCCGTGCCCACGGGAACCCAGCACGTGCTGTTCCCGCTGGGCGGCGCGGTCGCCGACGGCCCCCGCGAGTTCCCGGTGCCGTACCGGGACGCGCCCTGGGCCGTGCACCCCTTCGGCATCTGGGAGGACCCGGCGGACGACGCGCGGTCCATCCAGTGGGTGCGGGACGTGCGCGCCGACGTCCGGCCGTGGCGCACCGGCGCGATCTACCTCAACTTCATCGGGAACGAGGGCGAGGACCGGGTCGAGGCCGGTCTGGGCCCTGAGAACACCCGGCGACTGGCCGAGGTGAAGGCCCGGTACGACCCGGACAACGTGTTCCGCTTCAACCACAACATCGCGCCCTTGTAGGGCCCCTCCGGCGGATCGTGGGATCAGGCCGAGGACCGGGTAGCGTCCGCGTCATGGACAGCCTGGACAGCCGTATCGACACGCCGGACGCGCAGGGTGGCGGGATCACCGTGCGGCGGGCCCTGGAGCTGCCCGGACTGCGTGGCGGGCTGCCGGAGATCCTGGCGGGCGCCGACGGGCTGGGCCGTATCGTGCGCTGGGTGCACGCGGGCGAGGTGCCGCACATCGCCTCGCTGCTGAAGGGCGGCGAGCTGCTCCTGACCACGGGGTACGGGCTCGGCACCCGCCCCGCCGACCAGCGCGCCTTCGTCCGCACCCTCGCCGAGCGCGGCATCGCGGCCCTCGTCGTGGAGCTGGGGCCGCGCTTCACCCGGCTGCCCGCGGCCCTCGTGGAGACGGCACGCACGGCCGGTCTGCCGCTGGTCCAGCTGCACCGCGAGGTGCCGTTCGTGACGGTCACCGAGGAGATCCACACCGAGATCGTCAACGGCCACTACGCGCTGCTCCAGCGCGCCGAGGAGGTGCACCGGCGCTGCACGGAGGCGCTGCTCGGCGGGGGCGGCATCCCGCAGGTCCTCGGCATCCTGGCCGACTTCAGCGGCAACCCGGTCTTCCTGGAGACACCGGACGGACAGCTCCTGTACGCCGCCGGGGCCGGCCCCGCGAACGCCGATCCGCTCCAGGTGTGGGAGGGGCTGCGCGGCCAGCACAAGGACGACCCGCCCGCCGGGTCGGCCCTCGTGGACGTGCCCGGCGGCGGGCCCGGCACCGGCTCGGTCCGCGCCCGGCTCGTCCTCCTGCCCGTGAACGCCCCGCTCGCGCCCGTGCACCGGATGGCGGCGGAGCGGGCCGCGGGCATCCTCGCCGTGGTCCTGATGCAGGCCCGCCAGGAGGAGGAGCTGGCGGCGCGCGGCCGCGGCGACTTCCTCACCGACCTCGCCGAGGGCCGCATAGCGGCCGAGGACGCGCCCGCACAGGCCCGCGTCCTCGGCTTCAAGCCGGGTCCGGGTCCGCTGCTGCCGGTGGTGATGCGGCTCGCCGACGGGCTGTCCCCCGGTGGCGGCTGGGCGGTGCTGGCGCGTGCGGTCGCCGAGGAGCTGGCCTCGGTGGGCGTGCCGGTCCTGCTGGGCGTACGCCCCGTGGAGGGCCGCGTACCGCTGCTGCTCGGCCTGCGTTCGGAGTCGGAGCGGTCGGCGGTCGCGGACCGGGTCGCGGCGGCGCTGCGGGCCGGTGTGGAGCGGGCGGGCATGCAGCGGCCGGGGGCGCAGCCGCCGGTCGTGGTGGTCGGCGTGGCGGGCGGCTGGGCGGCAGCGTCGGCGGGCCTGCGGCACGCGGCCGAGACGGCCACGGCGGCCCAGGGGCTGTCCGACCGCCCCTGGTACGACGCCCGGCGGCTGGACATCGACCTGCTGCTGTGGCGCCTGCGGGACCACCCGGACCTGGCTGCCTTCGTGGATCGCGCGATCGGCCCCGTCCGCGACCACGACAACCGCTCCAAACCGCCGCTGCTGCCCACCCTGGAGACGTACTTGGCGCACGCGGGCCGCAAGGCGGAGACCGCGCGCGAGCTCCACCTCAACCGGCAGACGCTGTACAACCGGCTCGCGAGGATCGGGGAGTTGCTCGGCACGGACCTCGACGACCCGCAGACGGTGCTGGCGCTGAGCCTCGCGCTACGGGCACGCAGGCTTGTCCCTTGATCACTGCCTCTGGTATCGAGCCGCTGTCGCCGGCTTGTACCGCTGGCTCTGGGATCGAGCCGCTGTCTCTGGGCTTGCGGCTCACGAAAGCGGCAGGGGCTTGGTCAGCTCGTCGTACACGCTGAGGACTTGGGCCACCGTCTCGTCCTCGGTCGGCCAAGTGGCCGCCTGGAGCGTGCCCTTGTCCTTGAGGACCTCACGCCGGTCCGGGTCGGCCAGCAGCCTCGCGACGGCCTCGGCGAGCGCTTCCGAGTCTCCGTGCGGGACGAGTTCGGCCGCGTCGCCGACGAGTTCGGGGATGCCGCCGGCGGCGGCCGCGACGAGCGGCACGCGCGCGTGGAGGGCCTCCTGGGCGAGCACGGAGCGTGATTCCGGGCTGCTTGGCAGCAGGGCGAGATCGGCGGCCGCGAGCAGTTCCCCGATGTCGTCGCGCCGGCCGACGAGACGTACCGGCAGCCCTTCGCCCTCGATACGCCGCTGGAGTTCGCCGCGCAACGGCCCCTCCCCGGCGATCACGAGCAGCGGCACGGGCTCGAGCCGCCGCCACGCGCGCGTGGCGTCCAGCAGCGTGTCGTACCCCCGGTGCCGGTCGAGGGAACCGACGGCCATCAGCAACGGCCGGTCGGTCGCGCCGAGTTCGGCACGCGCCTTGGGCCGCAGCCGGTCGCCGTCCTCGTTCCCGGCGAGGGGCCTGCGCGGGGCCGGCAGCGCGACCGCGGCAAGCCGGGCATCCCGCGCTCCCCTGCTGCGGGCCCGGTCCACGAGGTCGGACGACGACCCGAGCACCACGGACGCGGCCCTGGCCACGCGCCGCTCCAGAAGACGCAGCAGATGCGCCCGCGCACCCTCGGCGTGCGGGCGGGAGTGCAGCGTGACGACGAGCGGGACGCGCCGCCCGCTGAGCGCGAGTGCGGCCCGCAGCGCAGCGTGCAGACCGTGCGCGTGCACCAGGTCGGCGTCCACGCAGGCCGCCCGCAGCACGGCCACGGAGGACGGGTCGTTGCGCCTCGGCACGTGCACATGGTCGGCGCCGACGCCGCTGAAGTCGTACGCGTGGTCGGCCGCGGCCGGGGCGCACACGGTGACCCGCACGCCCCGCGCGACGAGCCCCGACGTCAGCGACCGCACATGGGCACTGCTGCCCGCGCTGCCGCCGCCGAGCACTTGGACAGTGCGCAGCGGCGCCTGTCCGTGCGGTGAGTGGCTGCTCACGTGGCTCACGTGGCCGGGGCTCCTGGTTCGGCGTCGGGCGGTCACGAAGAAAGTACAGAAGGAACGCGCGATGGGGGTGTACCGCTCGTTGTCCTTCTCAAGGATGCCAGGGCGCGCGGGGGTTGCCGACCACTGAGGGGGCGCGGCGGTGGTGGGTGAGGGGGATGGGGCGGGACGGTCACTCACATGAGTGAGAGGCGGGTGGTGTGCGAAGGCAGGCCGAGGCGGGCGTCATCCCCTGCGAGCCCCCGTTCACTCCCCCGGCGGCACCCACCCCTTCGTACGCGAACGCCTACCCGTCCGCCCGAGCCGTCGCCAGCAGCTCCTCCGCATGCGCCCGGGCCGTCTCCGAGTCCTCCTGACCGGCCAGCATCCGGGACAGCTCACGGATCCGCTCCTCGCCCTCCAGGATCTTCACGCCGGACCGGGTGACCGACCCGTCGTTGGTCTTCTCGACCAGTAGCTGCCGGTCGGCGAAGGCGGCCACCTGCGGCAGATGGGTGACGACGACGACCTGCGCACTCTTGGCGAGACGCGCGAGACGACGGCCGATCTCGACCGCGGCCTTGCCACCGACACCGGCGTCCACCTCGTCGAAAAGGTACGTCGGCACGGGATCCGTACCCGCGAAGACAACCTCGACCGCGAGCATCACGCGCGACAGCTCACCACCGGACGCGCCCTTGGCGATGGGCCGCGGCGGAGCCCCCGGGTGCGGGGCGAGGAGCAGTTCGACCTCGTCGGCACCGGCGGGCCCGTACGCGACCGGGCGCCCACCGACCTCCACGCCCTCCGGGTCCTCGGTCTGCCGGATCTCGAACGACACGCGCGCGTGCGGCATGGCAAGCGAGGCCAGCTCGGCGGTCACGGCGGCGGCGAAGCGCTCGGCGGCCTCCGTACGGGCGTCCGTCAACGCCTGTGCCAGCCCGCCCAGTTCGGCCCGCAGCGCGTCCCGCTCGGCGGTCAGCTCGCCGATCCGGTCGTCGTCGCTGTCCAGCTCCAGGAGCCGCGCGGTTCCCTGCTCGGCCCAGGCCAGTACGGCGCTCACGTCCTCGCCGTACTTCCGGGTCAGCGCGGTGAGCGCGGCGCGCCGCTCCTCGACCGCCGCGAGCCGCAGCGGATCGGCGTCGAGGTCGTCGGCGTACCCCGCCAGCTCCCCCGCCACATCGCCCAGCAGGATCCCGATCTCCCCGATCCGGGCGGCGAGCGCGCCGAGGGCCGCGTCGTGGGACCGTACGGCCTCCAGGGCCCGGTGCGCGCCCGCGACGAGCGTCGTGGCGTCGATGCCCTCCGGGTCCTCGGGGTTGCCCGCGAGGGCGGCGTGCGCGGCCGTGGCGGCGGACGCGAGCGCCTCCGCGTGCCCGAGCCGCTCGGCCTCGGCCGCCAGCTCGACGTCCTCGCCCGCCCGGGGCTCCACCGCCGCGATCTCGTCGAGCCCGAAGCGCAGCATGTCGGCTTCCTGGGCCCGTTCACGAGCGCGCGTGGTGATCTCGTCCAGCTCGGCGGAGATGCCACGCAGCCGCCGGTACGCGCCCGCGTACTTGGCGAGCGGCACGGCGACCGCGTCGCCCGCGTACCGGTCGAGGGCCTGCCGCTGCCGGGACAGCTTGAGCAGCCCCTGCTGGTCCGTCTGGCCGTGCACGGCCACGAGCTCGTCCGCGAGCTCGGCGAGCAGCCCCACGGGCACGGAACGCCCGCCCAGGTGTGCGCGCGAGCGTCCCTCGGCGGAAACGGTACGGCTGATCAGCAGCGTCCCGTCGTCGAGCTCGGCCCCGGCCTCCTCGGCCCGTACGACGGCCGAGGAGCCGTCGGGTACGGCTATCCGCCCCTCCACGACCGCGTTCTTGGCCCCGATCCGCACGAGGGCCGCGTCGGCGCGGCCGCCCAGCAGCAGGCCCAGGCTGGTGACCACCATCGTCTTGCCCGCGCCGGTCTCGCCGGTCACGGCGGTGAAGCCGGGTGACAGCTCGACGACCGCGTCGTCGATGACTCCGAGCGACCGTATCCGCATCTCCTCCAACACGGACATGACCTTACGAGGTTTGGCCCGCCCGGCGCGACGCCGCCCCTAGTCCCTGCGCAAACACCCTGGTGTGGGGCGCCGGGGCTCACCCCCAGGGACCACACCGGTTGACTGGAATGCCTGTCCCTCGACTGCGGGTCGTCTTTGGGGGCGGTAGCCCCTGCTTTTGAGGGGCGCGGGGAACTGCGCGACCAGCCCCCGCCCACCCGCACGAGACCAACGACATCTACCCGGCGCCCCCGCTCCCTGCGGAGCACTCAGTGCGGAGCGCCCCGCCAACCCGCCACCGGCAGCGCGAACTTGGCGACGAGCCGGTCGGTGAACGACGCGTGGTGCAGCCGGGCCAGCCGCACCGGCACGGCCCCGCGGCGGACCTCCACGCGCGCGCCGGGTGGCAGTTCGATCGTGCGGCGGCCGTCGCACCACAGGACCCCGGGCGGGATGTGCGGCAGGATCTCCACGGCCAGCACCGAGTTCGGCGAGGTCACCAGCGGCTTGGCGAACAGGGCGTGCGCGCTGATCGGCACCATGAGCAGGGCCTCGACCTCCGGCCACACCACGGGACCGCCCGCGGAGAAGGCATACGCCGTGGACCCGGTCGGCGTCGACAGGACGATCCCGTCGCACCCGAACCCGGTCACCGGCCGCCCGTCGATCTCCAGCACGACCTCGAGGAGCTTCTCGGCCCCCGCCTTCTGCACGGCGGCCTCGTTCAGCGCCCAGTCCGTGTGCACGACATCGCCGTTGCTGTGCACGACGACGTCGACGGTCATGCGCTCCTCGACCTCGTACGCCCTCGTCACCACCCGGTCGACGACCTTGTCGAGGTCGTCGCGCTCGGCCTCCGCGAGGAAGCCGACACGACCGAGGTTGACGCCGAGCATCGGCACCCCGGAGGCGCGGGCGAACTCGGCGCCGCGCAGCAGCGTCCCGTCACCGCCGAGGACGATCAGCAGCTCGCACCCGTCGAGGCACTCGGGAGTCGCCTCCTTGACGAGTTCCACCGTCGGCGGCAGCGGCAGGTCGGCCGCCTCCGCCTCCAGGACCCGTACGCCGAGGCCGGAGCGCAGGAGCCCCTGGACGACGAGCTCGGCACTGCGGATGGCCGCGGGCCGTCCGGTGTGGGCGAGCAGGAAAACAGTACGAGCTCGGGTCTGTGTCAACGCGGCCCCTCCGCCACTGCACGGTCAACGTCGGCCGGGTCCAGTGCGGGTGCCCCGGCACGCAGCCACAGAAAGTACTCGACATTCCCGGAGGGTCCGGGCAGCGGGCTGGCCGTCACGCCCTTCACCCCGAGTCCCAGTTCCCCCGCCTGCCGGGCCACACCGCGCACGGCGTCCGCCCGCAGCTCGGGGCTGCGGACGACTCCGCCGCTCCCGAGCCGTTCCCTGCCCACCTCGAACTGCGGCTTGACCATCATCACCAGGTCGGCTCCGGGCGCCGCGCACCGCACAAGGGCGGGCAGCACCAGGCCGAGCGGAATGAAGGACAAGTCACCGACAATAAGGTCCACCGGCTCCCCATCGATCGCCTCCAACGTCAACTCGCGTACGTTCGTACGGTCTTTGACGGTCACGCGTTCATCACTCTGGAGAGACCACGCCAACTGCCCGTAGCCGACGTCCACGGCGACGACATGGGCGACGCCCGCGCGCAGCAGTACATCGGTGAAACCGCCGGTCGAGGCGCCGGCGTCCAGGGCCCGCCGCCCTTCGACCTCGAGGCCGAGCGGAACGAATGCCTCCAGTGCCCCGGCGAGCTTGTGGCCGCCGCGCGAGACGTAGTCGGGATCGTTGTCGTCCTGGGCGACCACGATGGCGGCCGCGGTCTCCACCTGGGTGGCGGGCTTGGTCGCGAGGGTCTTGCCGACGGAGACCCGCCCGGCGGCGATCAGCTGTCCGGCGTGCTCGCGCGAGCGGGCGAGCTTGCGTCGGACCAACTCGGCGTCGAGGCGGCGTCGTGCCACTCCTGCCACGTTCGGTTCAGCTCCTGTGTGCGTACGAGGTAGAGGTAGGGGGCGCCGGAGGTCCCGGGCGGGCGTCGAGCGCGGTGAGCGCGTCGCGCAGCCCCCGGTGTACATCCTCGTACACCTCCACGTGCCCGTCCGTGGCGAGGTGGTCCGCGTCGGCCAGCCGGTCGAGCTGGGCGTCGACCTCGGCGTTGCCCGTGGGCGTGCGTGGCACGTTCAGCGGGGCGGGGTCGGCGGGGGCGAACTCGGGCCCGGTCTCGGGTTCACCCTCGGGCTCGGATCCGACTTCGGGTCCGGTCTCGACTTCGGGTCCGGCTTCGGCTTCGGCTTCGAGTCCGGCTTCGGCTTCGGCGGACAGCACCGGCTCCGCTCCGACCTCGACCGGAACGTCTGCCTCCGTACCGAAGGGGCCCGTGCCGAAAGGCTCGGCCTCCGGGCCGGTCATGGAGTCGCTCATGCCCCGACGCTACCGCGAAGCGCTGGGGTACCGTCGATCGCGATGGCGACGATTGAGGAGTGCCGGAGCGCACTCGACAAGCTCTCGGACAACATGGCGGGCGCGGAGGGCGACGTGCGCAGCGCAGCCGCGTTGGACCGCTCGCTGAGCTGCCGTATCACCGACCTCGACATCACCTTCGTCGGCCGTCTCAAGGGCGGCCGGATAGAGGTGCTCGACACGGTCCAGGGCCCTCCGCCCGAGAAGGCCCAGATCCGGCTCACAATGGCCGGCGACGACCTGGTCGCGATGGTCAACGGCGAACTTAACTTCGCGAAGGCCTGGGGTTCGGGCCGGGTCAGACTCGAAGCGGGCCTGCTCGACCTGCTCCGCCTCAGAAAGCTGCTCTGACCCAGATGCTCTGCCCCCGAGGCTCCGCCCCCGATCCGGATGGGCCCGGAGCGCTGCTCCGACGCCGTTCGGCTAGCCCGTTCGGCTAGCCCTTCGTGACGCCGGCGGCGGGTGCGGCGGTCGTACGTGCCTTCCGCCCCGCCGGCACCACCAGCGGCGTGCCCGTCTCCGGGTCGTCGATGACCTGGCAGCGCAGCCCGAAGACCTCCTCGACCAGCTCGGCCGTGACGATGTCCGACGGCCTACCCTCGGCGATGACCGAGCCGTCGCGCAGGGCGATCAGGTGAGTGGCGTACCGGGCGGCGTGGTTGAGGTCGTGCAGCACGGCGACCAGGGTGCGGCCCTGCTCCTCGTGGAGTTCCGCGCACAGGTCGAGCACGTCGATCTGGTGCTGGATGTCGAGATAGGTGGTCGGCTCGTCGAGCAGCAGCAGCGGGGTCTGCTGGGCGAGCGCCATGGCGATCCACACGCGCTGGCGCTGGCCTCCGGAGAGCTCATCGACATAACGGTCGGCCAGCTCGGCGACCCCGGTCGAGGTCATCGACTCGCGTACGACCCGCTCGTCCTCGGTCGACCACTGGCGCAGCAGCCCCTGGTGCGGATAGCGGCCACGCCCCACAAGGTCGCCGACCGTGATCCCGTCGGGCGCGATCGACGACTGGGGCAGCAGCCCGAGCGTCCTGGCCACCTTCTTCGCGGGCATCGACTGGATGACCTGCCCGTCAAGGAGCACCCGGCCCTGGTTGGGCTTCA
Source organism: Streptomyces albicerus (assembly GCF_008905045.1). Classification (GTDB taxonomy): domain Bacteria; phylum Actinomycetota; class Actinomycetes; order Streptomycetales; family Streptomycetaceae; genus Streptomyces; species Streptomyces albicerus. Next base: position 7,134 of record NZ_VWMY01000024.1, on the reverse strand, counting down.
GCATGCGGGAGAGCGCGCGCAGCAGCGTGGACTTGCCGCAGGCGTTCGGGCCGACGATCACGGTGAAGGAGTTGTCCGGTATCTCGACCGACAGCTGCTCCGCGATGACGCGCTGGTCGTAGGCGAGGGTGACGCTCTCGGCGGACAGGCGGTTCACAGTGCTCCCTTGGTCGTTCATGTGCGGCCCGCCATCGGCGCCCGTACGCGTCGTGCCACTCGATTTGCCACTCGTCGTGCCGCTCGACTTGCCACTCATCTTGCCGTCGGCTCTCATATCCGGCCCGCCTTCCGCTCGGTGGCCAGGAGCCACAGCAGATAGACACCGCCGAGTACTCCGGTCACCACGCCGACAGGCAGCTGGTCGGCGCCGAAGGCCCGCTGCGAGGCCCAGTCCGCGACGACCAGCAGGGTGGCGCCCATGCACATCGCGGGCACCAGATTGGGTCCGGGTGAGCGAGTGAGGCGCCGCGCGAGCTGCGGCGCGGTGAGCGCGACGAAGCCGACCGGGCCCGCGGCGGCGGTGGCGGCCGCGGTGAGCAGCACGGCGGCCACCAACAGCAGCAGCCGCGTCCGCTCGACCCGCACCCCGAGCGCGTACGCCACGTCGTCGCCCATCTCCAGCATCCGCAGCCCGCGCGCGTTGCCGAGGACCAGCGGTACGAGGACGGCGCACAGGATGAGCAGCGGCCAGACCTGGGCCCAGTCACGGCCGTTGAGCGAGCCGGTCATCCACACGACCGCGCGGGCCGCGTCGACGAGGTCGGCCTTGGTGATCAGATAGCCGTTGACGGCCGTGAGGATCGCGGCGACACCGATACCGACCAGGACCAGTCGATATCCGTGCACTCCCTGCTTCCACGCGAGCACATAGATGGCGAATCCGGTCGCCAGACCGCCGATCAGCGCTCCGAGGGCGACCTGGGTGGCGCTCCCCGAGAACAGCACGATCATCACGAGCGCGCCGGCCGTCGAGCCCTGCCCGAGACCGAGCACGTCCGGACTGCCCAGCGGATTGCGGGAGATGGCCTGGAAGAGCGCACCGCCGAGCCCGAGCGAGGCCCCCACCAGGAGCCCGACCAGGACCCGCGGCAGCCGCAGTTCGTTGACGATGAACTCCTGGCCCGCGTCGCCGTTGCCGAGCAGTGTCTTGAGGACGTCGGTGGCGGGGATCGGGAAGTCGCCGGTGCCGATGAGGACGACGCTCGCGGTGAGCGCGGCCACCAGCAGCAGGGCAACAACCGTGAACGCCCGGATGTCGACACGGACCGACAGCCCGCCACCGGCACGGACCGTCCGGCCGCGGAAGGCCCGGGCGGGGACCGCCTGATCGCGCTCGGCCTGATCGCGCTCGACACGTTCGGCCTGTGTGCGCTCGAGATGGTGGTGTCCGGCCTGGTTGCGTGGGGCCTTCACAGCTGCGCCGTCCTCCGCCGTCGTACGAGAAAGATGAAGACCGGGCCGCCGAGGATCGCGGTGACGATGCCGACCTGGAGTTCCGCGGGCCGCGCTACCAGCCGGCCGATGACGTCGGCGCCTAGCAGCAGCACCGGCGAGAGCACGGTGGCGTACGGCAGGATCCAGCGCATGTCGGGCCCGGTGAAGGACCGTACGAGGTGCGGGATCATCAGCCCGACGAACATGATCGGCCCGCAGGCGGCCGTCGCCGCCCCGCACAACAGGGTCGCGGCCGCCATGGACAACGCGCGAGTGCGGCCCAGATGCGCGCCGAGCGCGCGGGCGGTGTCGTCGCCCATGGCCATGGCGTTCAGCGGGCGGGCGAGGACCAGTGCCAGGACCGTACCGATCGCGAGGAACGGCAGCACCTGCCCGATGGTCGAGTCGGTGGCCGAGGACAGCGAACCGACCGTCCAGAAGCGCATCTTGCCGAGCGCCGCCTCGTCCATGATCATCACGGCCTGCAGATAGCCGTAGAGCGCGGCGCTGATCGCGGTGCCGGCGAGCGCGAGCCGCACCGGCGTCGAACCCCGGCTGCCGCCGAGGAAGTACACCAGCGCCCCGACGACGGCCGCGCCCGCGAAGGCGAACCACACATAGCCGCTCAGCGAGGTGACGCCGAAGAAGGTGATGGCCGTGACGACCGCGGCGGACGCGCCCGCGTTGATGCCGAGCAGTCCGGGATCGGCGAGCGGGTTGCGGGTGAGCGCCTGGAGCACAGCTCCGGAGAGGCCGAGCGCGGCGCCGACGAGCAGCCCGAGGACCGTACGCGACAGCCGCTCGCTCACCACGACGTCGCCGTACGTCCCCGAGTCCTCGAACAGACCGTGCCAGACCTGCTCCAGGGACAGCTCTTTTGCGCCGATCGCGATGCTCGCCAAAGCGACGAGCACCAGCACGGCGACGGACACGAAGAGCCCAGCGGCCCGTATCGCCCGGCGGGTCGGGGGCGCGGGGGCGGTCTCCGCGCTCGGTTCGGGGGGACTGTCGACCAACACGCAGTTAGGTTAGCCTACCCTCGCTACGAGCTCGATCCGCGTACGCGGTGACCTGCGCAACCTCCCCCTTCGAGCTGGTAAGGCCCCGTGCCGAAGGGCCCGCGCTCACAATCCCAGCCGCGCCAGCGCCTTGCCCCCGTCCAGCTCGCACGCCCCGTCCCCGGCAGCCGTCCAGGCGGCGGCACACAGCGCCCGCAGCCCGTCCATCGCCTCGCCCTCACCCTCCAGTTCCAGGCGCTCGCTCCCAGCCGTCGCCGTCCAGCCGCCGCAGCGGAACCCGTCGGCCGCCTCGACGACCTCGGGCTGCCCGGTCAACAGCCCCCGCAGATCGGCGTCGACATACGTCGGCCGGTGTTCCGGCGGCGCGGCGAGGAGCTGCGCCCCGTCCGCCACTCCGGTGAGCACCAGGAGCGAGTCCACCGCACCGTTGAACGCGCCCTCGATGTCCGTGTCGAGCCGGTCCCCCACCACCAGCGGCCGCGCCGCGCCTGTCCGCAGGATCGTCTCGCGGTGCATCGGCGGCAGCGGCTTGCCCGCCACCTGCGGCTCGGCGCCCGTGGCGATGCGTACGACCTCCACGGCCGCCCCGTTGCCCGGGGCGATCCCGCGCGCACTGGGGATCGTCAGGTCGGTGTTGGAGGCAAACCACGGCACCCCGCGCGCGATGGCGTAGCAGGCCTCGGCGAAGCGCCCCCACGGCAGATCCGGCCCGCCGTACCCCTGGACGACCGCCACCGGATCGTCCTCGGCCGACTCGACCGGCTCCAGCCCGCGCTCGCGCAGCGCGACCCGCAGACCGTCACCGCCGATCACCAGCACGCGCGCGCCCGCGGGAACCTGCTCACTGATCAGCCGGGCCACGGCCTGCGCCGACGTGATGACGTCCGACTCCTCGGTCGGTATCCCCAGCTCCGTGAGGTGCGCGGCGACGGTGTCGGGCGTCCGCAGCGCGTTGTTCGTGACATACGCGAGACGCATCCCGCCCGCACGGGCCGTGCCGAGCGAGTCGACCGCGTACGCGATCGCGTTCCCTCCCGCGTACACCACCCCGTCCAGGTCGAGCAGCGCCGTGTCGTACGCCTCGCTCAGGGCCCGGTCACTGCCCTCGGGGCTCGTCCGCACGGTCTGGCTCATTACGCATCGCTCCTCGTTCGATCCCTTTCCCCCGATCATCGCGCATGGCACTGACACACTTACGATGCATCAATGAACACTGCAGGTCCCGGGGACGTACCGGCACGTATGGGCCTTGATCTGACCCCGTTCCGGGGCCTGCGCTACGACCCCGACCGGGTCGGCAGCCTCTCCGCCGTCACTTCCCCGCCGTACGACGTGGTCGTGCGCCCCGACGGCCTGCACCACCTCGAATCGGCGGACCCGCACAACATCGTCCGGCTGATCCTGCCGCAGGCTCCCACGCCCAGCGTCCGCAACGAGCAGGCGGCGGACACCCTGCACCGCTGGCTGTCCGAGGGCGTCCTGACCACGGACTCCGAGCCCGGCCTGTACGTCTACGAGCAGCGCGACGGCGACGGCATGCTGCAGCGGGGCGTCATCGGCGCCCTGCGCCTGTCGGAGCCGTCGGACGGCGTGGTCCTGCCGCACGAGGACGTCATGCCGCACGTCGTCGCGGACCGCGCCGCGCTGATGCGCGCCACCTCCGCGAATCTCGAACCCCTGCTGCTGACCTACCGCGGCAATGGCGCCGCCGCCGGCACGACAGCCGTCATCGAGCACACCGCCGAGCGTCCTCCCCTGCTGTCCACCACCACGGAGGACGGCTTCAGCCACCGTCTGTGGTCGGTGACCGACCCGGCCGACCAGGCCGAGATCCAGACAGATCTGGCCCGCCGTCAGGCCCTCATCGCCGACGGACACCACCGCTGGGCCACGTATCTGCGTCTACGCGCGGAGCATCCCTCCCCCAGCCCCTGGGACTTCGGCCTGGTACTCCTGGTCGACACCGCGCGCTATCCGCTCCGCGTCCGCGCCATCCACCGCCTCCTGCACCGCCTCCCGGTGCCCGACGCCCTCGCCGCCCTGGGCGACTCCTTCCGCGTACGCCAGGTCGAGGGCCCCCTGTCCGCAGCGCTGGATGCCCTCTCCGAAGCGGCCGCCGAAGGAAATGCCTTCCTCCTTGCGGGCGACGGCACCTTCCACCTCGTCGACCGTCCGTCCCCGGACCTCCTCGCCCGTACGATCCCGGCCGACCGCCCAGAGGCCTGGCGCACCCTCGACGCGACGGTCCTGCACGCCACGCTCCTCGACCATGTCTGGCGGATCCCCGATGTCCCGGAGCACATCGCGTACATCCACGACACGTCGGCCACGGTCGCCAAGGCCGAGCGCGACGGCGGAACGGCCGTCCTGATGCACCCGGTCCGCGAGGAGGTCGTACGCGACCTGGCGAGCCAGGGCGTCACGATGCCCCGCAAGTCGACGTCGTTCGGCCCGAAGCCGGCGTCCGGGCTGGTGCTGCGCACGCTGGGCCTCTGAAACACGCGTGGGCGGGACCCCCTGAAGGATCCCGCCCACGTGCTCGTACGACTCCTGCGGGGCGTCAGCCCTCCAGGTCGTCCTTGTTGCCGCCTTCGGCCTCTTCGGCATCTTCGGACTCTTCGGCCTCTGCGCCGTCGACCTCGGCATCCTTGTCGACCTCGGCAGCATCCTTGTCGACCTCGGCCGACTCCGGTGCCTGAGCCTCGGAGGTCACGACCTCGACCTCACTGTCACGCTCGCCCTCTCCGTCGCTCTCGTCCTCGCCGAGGGCGTCGACGAACTCCACGCCGTCCAGCTCGGCGAGCCGGTCCGAGGCGTCCGTGCTGCCCTCCTTGTCGGACTCGACGGCCTTGGCGAACCACTCACGCGCCTCGTCCTCACGACCGGCCGCGAGCAGCGCATCGGCGTACGCGTAGCGCAGTCGCGCGGTCCAGGGCTGTACGGAGTTGGAGGCCAGCTCGGGGCTCTGCAGCGTGACGATGGCCGCGTCGAGCTGGTCCATGTCCCGCCGCGCACCGGCCGCCACGAGCCGCATCTCGACCTGGCCGGCCTTGTCGAGCTTCTGCACCTCGGGCGCCCCGGCCATGTCGAGCGCCTTCTCGGGCCGCCCGAGACCACGCTCGCAGTCCGCCATGACAGGCCACAGGTCCACGTTGCCGGTCATGCGCCGGGCAGCCCGGAACTCGGCGAGCGCCTCGCTGTACTTCTGGTTCGCGTACGCGGCGAAGCCGGCCGCTTCCCGCACAGCGGCGACACGCGACGCCAGCCGCAGGGCGACCCTGGAGTAGCCGTACGCGCCCTCGGGGTCCTCGTCGATGAGCCTGGCCACCATCACCAGGTTCCTGGAGACGTCATCGGCGAGCCCCTTCGGCAGGCTCATCAGCTCCTGCCGTACGTCCTTGTCGATCTCCTCGCCCGTGACGTCGTCCGGGATCGGCAGCCGCTTGATCGGCTCGCGGTCGCGGTCACGCTCGTCACGGAAGCGGCCACCTCCACGGCGGTCGTCGCCCCGGCGGTCGTCACGTCGGTCGTCGCGTCCCCGGAAGCCGCCACCGGGGCGGCCACGGCTGTCATCGCGACGCGGTCCGCCACGGCCGCGGTCGTCCCGTCGGTCATCGCGTCCACGGTCGTCGCGTCCGCGGTCATCGCGTCCACGGAATCCGCTGCCGGCGCCACGGCTGTCGTCCCGACGGAACCCACCACGGTCACCGCCACCACCACGGCTCTCACCACGGCTGTCATCACGACGATCGTCACGGCGATCGTCCCGACGGACAAAGCCGGCACGGTCACCGTCGCGGCGGTCATCACGCCGGTCATCACGCCGGTCGTCCCTGCGCTCGTCACGGCGGTCGTCCCGACGGAAGCCACCACGATCGCCGCCACCACCACGGCTGTCATCGCGACGGAAGCCACCACGGTCATCGCTGCGGCGATCGTCACGACGGCCATAGCTGCCACGGTCACGGTCGTCACGGCTCGGCCCACTGGGACGGTCGTCCCGACGGAACCCACCGCGGTCGCCGCCCCCACCACGGCTGTCATCGCGCCGGTCGTCGCGGCGGAACGCCGGACGGTCGCCGTCACGCCGGAAGCCGCCACGGTCACGGTCATCACCACGACGGTCATCACGACGGAAGGGCGCACGGTCCCCGCCACCCCGCGGACCACCACTGCGATCGTCGTCACGGCGGAACCCACCACGGTCACCGCCACCACCACGGCTGTCATCACGACGGAAGCCACCACGGTCGTCACCTCGACGATCATCGCGACGGAAGCCGCCACGATCGCCGCCACCACCGCGGTTGTCGTCACGGCGGGGGCCACCCCGCTCGTCGTCACGGCGGACGGGCGGGCGGTCGCTGTCACGCCGGAAGCCGCCGCGGTCCCGGTCGTCACGACTCGGGCCACCGGGACGGTCGTCGCGCCGGAATGGCGGCCGGCCTCCACGGTCCCGGTCGTCGCGCCCTCGGAACCCGCCGCCACCGCCGCCACGGTTGTCGTCCCGGCGGAAGCCACCACGGTCGCCGCCGCCACGGTTGTCATCGCGGCGAGGACCGCCTCGCTCGTCGTCACGACGGAAAGGCGGACGGTCTCCGTCACGCCGCGGACCACCACTGCGACCGTCGTCACGACGGAACCCACCACGGTCACCGCCACCACCACGGCTGTCATCACG
>NZ_VWMY01000023.1:69937-167556 GCF_008905045.1 Streptomyces albicerus | reverse complement strand
TTGGCTTTCTCCCGCCCCGAACCCCCGCACCTCAAACGCCGGAGGGGCTGATTTTCAGCCCGTCCGGCGTTTGAGGACGAGGCCGCCAGGCCGACAGCGGGGGTCTGGGGGCGCAGCCCCCAGGGATGGGACGGGTAGGGGCGGCGGGGGCGAAAGAACTACGCCTTCGGCGCCGCCGTACCCGCGCGGGTAGCGTCCGCACCCCAACTGGCCAGCAAGCGGAGCGCCTCCGCGGAGGCGGACCCCGGCTCAGCGTGATACGTCACCATCGACTGCTCCTCGTCGTCGACGATCTTGAACGACTCGAAGGAGAGGGTCAGCTCACCGACCAGCGGGTGATGGAGCCGCTTGACGCCATGGCTCTTCTCCTTGACGTCGTGCGTGGCCCAGAGCCGTCGGAACTCCTCGCTCTTCACGGAGAGCTCGCCGACGAGGGCTGACAGACGAGGGTCGTCGGGATGGCAGCCCGCGTCCATGCGCAGGAAACTCACCATGTCCGACGCCTTCTGATCCCACTCCACGAACAGCTCGCGATACTCGGGCTTGAGGAACACCATCCGCGCCCAGTTCCGCTCCTGAGGCGGCATCTGGGACCAGTCCCCGAACACGGCCGCGGCCATCCGATTCCACACGAGGATCTCGGACCGCCGCCCCACGATGTACGCCGGCGCGTTCTCGAAGCTGTCGATCAGCTGCTGCAAGGCGACCCGCACCTGCTGCGGCCGAGCCGACGCCTTCTTCTTGTGCTGCTTCGGCTTCGCGAGATGCGTGAGATGAGCGTGCTCGGCCCCGGTCAGCCGCAGGGCGCGCGCGATCGAGTCGAGCACCTCCGCCGACACGTTCCGCCCGTTGCCCTGCTCGAGCCGTGTGTAGTACGCCACGGACACCCCGGCGAGCTGCGCCAGCTCCTCCCGGCGGAGCCCCGGCACCCGGCGATGCCGCCCGTAGTCCGGCAGCCCCACGTCCTCCGGCTTCAGCCGGGCCCGGCGCGAGCGCAGGAACTCGCTGAGCTCGGCACGCCGGTCCAGCGGGCGCCCCGCTTCCCCGGCGGGCTCTTGAGAGGGCTGTTCTTCCATACGTCCAGTATTCACGGTCGTACGTCCACGAACCTGCCCCCATCAGTAGTAGGACCAGCGGTCGTACGCAAAGCCGTGGTCTGGGTGACACGTGGGAGAAGGCGCACGGTGGACGGCGTACCCGGCCGGAAGGCAGGCCGGGCACGGAACCACTCCTTAGGAGAACCCCCGGCATGACCACTGTCGCCGCATACGCCGCTCCCGCCGCAAAGGCTCCGCTGGAGCGCACGACCATCGAACGTCGCCCGGTCGGCGAGAACGACGTCCTGATCGAGATCAAGTTCGCCGGCATCTGCCACTCCGACATCCACCAGGCCCGCGAGGGCTGGGGCGAGGCCATGTTCCCGATGGTCCCCGGCCACGAGATCGCCGGCATCGTCACCGAGGCCGGCCCCGGCGTCACCAAGTTCGCCGTCGGCGACCGCGTGGGCGTCGGCTGCATGGTCGACTCCTGCCGCGAGTGCGAGAACTGCAAGGCGGGCCTGGAGCAGTACTGCACCCAGGGCAACGTCGGCACGTACAACGCCCTCGACAAGAACGGCGAGCCCACCTACGGCGGCTACTCCACCCACATCGTCGTCGACGAGGCCTTCACCGTCCGCATCCCCGACGGCCTGGCCCTCGACGAGGCCGCGCCGCTGCTGTGCGCCGGCATCACCACGTACTCCCCGCTCAAGCACTGGAACGCCGGCCCCGGCAAGAAGGTCGCGATCCTCGGCATGGGCGGCCTCGGCCACATGGGCGTCAAGATCGCGCACGCGCTCGGCGCCGAGGTGACGGTCCTCTCGCAGTCCCTGCGGAAGAAGGACGACGGGCTGAAGCTGGGCGCCGACCACTACTACGCCACCAGCGACCCGAAGACCTTCGAGGAACTGCGCGGATCCTTCGACCTGATCCTCTCCACGGTCTCGGCTCCGCTGGACCTGGACGCGTTCCTGTCCCTGCTCAGGATGGACGGCGCCTTCGTGAACGTGGGCGCGCCCGAGGAGCCCGTCTCCCTCAATCTCTTCTCGGTCATCGGCGGCCGCAAGACCCTTGCCGGGTCCGGGATCGGTGGCATTCAGGAGACCCAGGAGATGCTGGACTTCTGTGCCGAGCACGGCTTCGGTGCGGAGATCGAGCTGATCAGTGCGGCTGAGATCAACGAGGCGTACGAGCGGGTGCTGAGCAGTGATGTGCGGTATCGGTTCGTGATCGACACCGCGACGATTTAGCTCCGCTGGGGGCGGATTTTGTCTGCGGGTGCGTGGGGGCTGGGCGCGCCCACGCGGCGGAGCCGCATAATGTCACCGCCCCGCGCCCCTAGGGGACGGGGCTGCGCCCCTGTTCCCTAGGGGCCGCCAGGAGCCATAGCAATCCTTCGGAGCTCCCGGACGCCGAGCAGCCGGCGCTTAGCGTGGAAGGGGAGGACGCGCGGAAAGATCACCGCCGACGAGCCGAGGAGGTACGCACGATGACCGTCGAGCTGAACCACACGATCGTGGCCGCCCACGACAAGAAGGCCTCGGCCCAGTTCCTCGCCGACATCCTGGGCCTGGAGGTGAGCCCGCCCTTCGGCCCCTTCATCCCGGTCCGGATCCCCAACGGCGTCACCCTCGACTACATGGACACGACCGGCCCCATCCCGCCGCAGCACTACGCGTTCCTGGTCTCGGAGGACGACTTCGACACGATCTTCGCCCGTATCCGGGACGCCGGTCTCACGTACTGGGCGGATCCCTTCCACCGTCGTGTCAACGAGATCAACACCAACGACGGCGGCCGCGGCACGTACTTCGACGACCCGAACGGCCACAACCTGGAGATCCTTACGCGGCCTTATGGGAGTGGGAGCCAGGCCTGAGCGGTCTCGGGGAGACCGCTCAGGGTCGCCGGCCAGGAGAGCGCCGCGGTCGAAGAGGGCGGCCCACGATGCCCACGACCGGTGCCGCGTGGAGCACCTCCGTGGTGAAGCCGCCCGCCGCGAAGGTGCCGGAGACCTTCGCGGCGAGCTCGGCCAGGCGGTCGCCCGGCGGCTCGTAGAACGCGTACAAGGCTCCGCCCGGTGCCAAGAGGTCTGCGGCGAGCGCCAGTTCGGCGCGGGCCGGGCCCGTCCAGAACAGGTTGACGTTGATCGCGAAGATCTTGTCGAAGCGTCGGCCGGAGATGCCCGCGGCCGTGAGCCCCGACTCGGTGAAGGCCGCCGTCGCGATCGTGGCCCGGCCATCCCGGATCGCGCCTTCGTTGCGCCGCACGGCCCGTGACGTGGCCGTCGCGGAACGGTCGACGGCCGTGATCGTGCCCGTGGTCAGCAGCGGGCAGACCAGCGCGACCGCGCCCCCGCCGCCGCAGCCGATCTCCAGCAGCCGGTCGGCCGGCCGCACATCCAGCGCCGCGACCGCCCGCCTGATGCGCTCCGGAACCGCCGTGCTCGCCACAGGCGACGAGTGTAGGGGCGTAAGCAGGGGCGTATGTAAGGGCTTATGCAGGGGCGTACGCCTTGCCGTGGGCTTGTGAGTTCCGTCGGGCACGCACTTCAATGGCGCCGTGACCATGGCATCGACGGACGGTACCGCGGCCATCGCCGGACGGACCTCACTGCGCGACGTCATGGCACGGCTGCGCGGGGACAGACCCGTGTTCCACTCCGAGGCGGATCTTCAGCACGGTTTCGCCCGGGTTCTGTGGGAGTTGGCGCCCGCGCTCATGCTGACGAACGAGCCGTCGCTGTGGACACCTCCGCGGCACGCGAACCAGCGGACCCGGGATCACGACTTCAGAATCCATCAAGGACGGGAACTCGGCGGCACGCTGCTGTGGGCCGAAGGAGCCTACGAGCCGAACACGTGCAGCCTGCGAGGCACGTATCGCGTCGACTGGCAGCCGTATTCCGAACAGGAGGGGCCAGGGGGCGAGTTCCGCTATCTGGCTGTGTCCGTCGGCCCACTGCCGGCCGGGGCACCCGACGCTTCGACACATCTGTAGCCGATCCGCGGCTGAACGGCTGATCTGCAGCCGAGCGGCCGATATGCAGCCGATCTCCCGGGGGCCTGAGCCGTGGCCGTGGTCCGTCCGTCCGTCGTCGAGCACGAGAACTTCCAGGCCCCCCGCCCACCACGTCGCCGGTTTCGACGGACACCGTCTCCCAGCCGAACTTGACCACGCTGTCCAGGCGCACGGCATCGGCGCGCGACGGGAACGTGAATCCCCCTTCTCGACGAACCGCTCGTAGCTCCGGGCCACACGGGTCTCGATGGCGTCGTCCACGACCACGGCCGGGTACGGCAGGTGCCCACGGAGGATGTGGTCGATCGCCGTGCGCACGGGGGCCAGCGCCGCGTCATCGAGCGAGCTCTCGGGGTAGACGGGCGCATACCCGGCGGCCAGCAGCAGCTCGTTGCGCTCCCGCAGTGGCAGTTCGAGCGACTCGGCCAGACGAACCACCATGTTTCGGCCGGGCTGGCTGAGATGGCGGGCGGCGGGTACGACGTTCGCGAAGCGCGTGAGGGAAGTCCACGGTGCCTGTTGTAACCGGGGCGGAGGGCTACGAGCCATTTCTCGCAGGGAATTGCCGCTGCCCGCGCCGGTCGTGAGCACCGTCGGCATGGACATCGCTGGTCTGCTTCCGCCTGGAGTTTCGTCTGGAGTTCTGCCTGGAGTTCGGTCTGGAGTCGCCCAGCGGGGCGTGGCTGCCCGGCCGCTGCGGTGGCCGGACCGCGCCCGAAGTGGGCTGAAATGCCTCGTACAGCCGTGGAGTTCTGTCCGATACCCTGCCCGAGCTGACGGCCGAGTACTTGCCTGGCCGAGTACTTGCCCGGTCGAGTGCTTGCCCGGTCGGGTACTTGCGCGCTGTTCTTCGTCCGCGCACCGACCGGTCCGCGCCGGAGGCGTACACCGATGCCCGATGCCCCCGTGTTCGCCAGGTCGCCGGTCAGAGGTGGGCGCGCGAGTGTGGCGAAGTCGCGAGTGTGGCGAAGTGAGGTCGTGGCATGAGAGCGATCGTCGTGGGGGCGGGTATCGGGGGACTGGCGGCGACGCTCAGTCTGCGCCGCGCCGGCCATGAGGTCACGCTGGCCGAGCAGACGTCGCAGTTCACCGAGATCGGTGCCGGAATCCAGCTCGCGCCCAACGCCACGCGTGTACTGCGCCGACTGGACCTGCTCGACACGGTCGCCGCACAGGCCGTCCACCCCTCCCACCTGACCTTCCGCACCTGGTCCGACGGGGCCGAGATCTGCCGATACCTGCTGGGACGCGAGGCCGAGGAGGAGTTCGGGGCGCCCTATCTGCTACTCCACCGGGCCGATCTGCACCAGGCCCTGGCCGCGGCGGTGCCACCCCGGTCGGTGCGTCTGAACACGGCCGTCGTGGGAATCGACCAGGACGACGAGTCCGCCTGCGTGACCACGGCGAGCGGCGAGCGCTTGCGTGCGGACCTGGTCGTGGCCGCCGACGGGATCCGGTCCGCGGCACGCCAGTGGCTCTTCGGCGCGGACGAGGCGGTCTTCTCGAAAACCGCCGCCTACCGGGCGCTGCTCCCGGCCGGCGAGGTGGCCGATCTGGGCCTGCCGGAACTCGGCGTCTGGCTCGGTCCGGGCCGGCACTTCGTCCACTACTGGGTCCGTCGTGGGGAACTGCTCAACGTCGTGGCCGTGTTCACGGCGGAGGCGGCGCAGGAGTCGTGGACCGCTCGGGCGGAACCGGGAGAGCAGCTGCGCGAGTTCGACGGGTGGGACTCCCGGGTGCTCAGAGTCCTCGAACGCGCGGGGCAGGTGTTCCGCTACGGCATCTACACACGTGCCCCGCTCGCGCGGTGGAACGTCGGAAGGGTGACCCTGCTGGGCGACAGCGCCCACGCGATGGTGCCGTTTCAGGCCCAGGGCGCGGCGCAGGCGATTCTGGACGCGGCCGTGCTCGGCGACGCCCTCACGGGTGCGACGCCGGCGGAGGTACCCGACGCGCTCGACCGGTACGTACGCCGACGGCTCTCGGCCGCCACGAGCATGCAGGCCCGTGCCGCTCGGGCGGGCGACGAGTTCCACCTGCCGGACGGCCCCGAGGCCCAGGCACGCAACGCCCGCATGGCGGGCTACGCGACCGCGAACGGCTTCCTGCCCCAGGCGACCGCGTGGAGGGCCGACGTCCTCGACGAACAGACGCCATCGTGAGTGCCCCGCTGGGCAACTCGATGGACAGTGTCAGCGTCGTTCCTTCGGCGGTGTTGCCTTCCATGCCCGGTCGAGGGCGCCGGCCCACGTACCGTCACGGTCGAAGCTTGCGGCTCGGCAGCCTGCAGTTCACTCGCTTGTGGCCTTGATCATGTCTGTTTCCTCCCACCGCTTGCCGTTGTAGCGGTCGATCCAGGCGGGAGCGTTGGTGCGGGTGGATTTGGTAAAGGGGTCGCCCTCGAAGGTGTAGCGGCCGAGGAGGCCCCTCGTGTCGTCGTTGTTCCGTATGACCTCTCCGAGACGTTCGCGGATGCTTCCGATGCCACTGTCGGCGCGGGGCTCGAGGGCCGGGGCGGTCAATGCCTCGGCGAGGAGGAGTGCCGCGTCGTGGATCTCCGCCGCCCCCCGCTGCGCGGGGAGTGACGCCGCGTATGTCGAACCGTCGTCCGAGACGGTGCGGTAACGCAGCAGCCCCGTCGGACCGGGCGCCCGCTTTCTGTCAGGTTTTCCGCAGGATGTCTCCGGAAGATCGGGCACGAGAACTGGCCCGTCGAACTCCGCAGCGAGCCGCCAAGTCGAGGAGGGCATACCGAATTTGACCTTCTTGTAGTCGAAGGTCTCGAACAGCACGGCTTCCGCACCGGAGTTCTTGATGCGGTCGATATGAGCGTCGGCGTCCTTGTGGAACTCCGTCATGGGAGTAACAGAGACCCGCATGCCCTCCGCTCGGAGGGCGGAGTGGAGTTCTGGCCCGAACGTGCTTGACGAATTCATGGTCATGAGCGCCACGGCCCGAATACCACGGACTTCCCCGAGGTAGGTCGCGAGGGCCGTGGCGAGTACCGATTCCGATGCGTGGAGCGGGAAAGGGGAGGTGCCGGGCCAGGACAGCGAGGACCCGCGCTCGGCTGCGTAGTCGGTGGCGTGCGAGCGGTAGCCGCAGGTGTCGAGCGCGATGAGGTTCCTGCCCGAGTCGGGGAACAGCCTTCGTACCCCTAGGGTGTCCTCGGCATACGTGTCACCGATCACCGCGAGCAGGCCGGGATCCTCCTCCACTTCGTCCCAATTCCCGGACCCGGGCTCGATGGCCACCACCTTGACCGGTTTTTCGAGCCGGAAGGATTCCTTCCGTGCAGCGAGTACATTCTCGACGACCTCGACCATGGGCTCCATCGCCTTGGAGTCGCCGACAAGCGCGACGAGGTACCGGTCTGGACGGCCTCCGCCCGCTTCCACCGGCGGTCGGCTCACCTCCTCCGTCGGCTCGGGAATTTCATCCTCCGTCGGCTCCCGCACTTCTCGGTTCGGCCCTTGGCTCACGTCCCGGGATCCCGAGCTGAAGTAGTCGGTGCGCGCTGCCACTACGCCCAGGGGAATCGCCAGGGCCAATCCCAGACCCGCCAACCCCAGACCCACCACGAGCTTTCGGGATGGTGGGGTTGTTGTGTTCCGGGGGGACTCTGTCTCCGGCTTTCGCTCCGGAAGTGGCTGCGGGCTGGAGGACTTGGGCCCTGGAGCGGACGCGGGCGGAGACTTCGGCTCCGACGCGGGTGGAGACTCCGGCTCCGGCACGGACTCCTCGTGCCCGCCCTGTATGGCGCCCGCTGCCTCGACGCGTGCCCGCGCCTGGTGCGCGTCGGCGGGGCGCAGGTCCGGGTCCTTGGCCATCAGGTCCAGGATCAGCCGGTCGACTGCGGTGGACAGTTCGGCGCGGGCCCGGCTTGGGCGCAACGGCTCGTCGTGCAGGTGGTTGTACATCACCCCCGCGGCGGGGCCGGTGAAAGGAGGCCGGCCGATCAGGAGTTCGTACAGCACGCAGCCCAAGCCGTACAGGTCGGTGCGCCCGTCGCTGGGCTCCTGCCGGAACTGTTCCGGGGCCATGTACAGCACGCTGCCCACGGGCAACTGCCCTGGCAGGGTCAGCCGGACCGCACCCGACTCCGCTTCCGCGGCCTCCATCAATCCCGCTATGCCGAAGTCGAGGACGACGACCGTGCCGTCAGGGCGGACCATGACGTTGGCAGGCTTGATGTCGCGGTGGACGATCCCCGCTGCGTGGGCGATGGCCAGAGCACGGCAGATCTGCCCGGCCCAGTCCAGGGCCTGCCGCACCGGAGCCCGACCCTCCGTACGCAGCACCTGCTCCAGGGAACGGCCAGTGACCAGTTCCATGAGGAGGTACGGGGTGTCCCCGTCCGTACCGTGGTCGTGGACGGTGACGATGTGCGGGCTGTCCAACCCCGCCGCGGCGCGCGCCTCGCGCCGGAAACGACCCAGCAGTTCCGCGCGTTCCTCGGCCCCGATCCCCTCCGGCGGAGAGAAGATCTTGAGGGCGACCTCCCGGCCCAGGCTCTCGTCGCGAGCCCGCCAGACCTCCCCCATGCCACCGGCTCCCAGCCGCGCCAAAAGCCGGTACCGCCCACTCATCAGCCGTCCCCGCACGGCGTCCCCCGTCCCCCGTCTGCGGGAAGTCCGCGCACTCGGGTAAGCGGGCGTCACTTGCCCTGGACACGATGTGGGCGTCCTGCGGGTGCGCATCAATGGATCCCCGTATGCACATGTTGGTACCCATACTGCACTCGCGTACGCACGTACGAGCGAGGCCCCGCGCCCTGCGTCCCGCGCAGAAGGCACTGCGCCCTGTGACGCGTCCTCATCGCCCTCGATGGCCATGTCGGCGACGCACCAGAGCCAAGCGCCTCAGCCATCGGCCTTGGCGACGCCGACAGGGCAGGAGACACCCGTCCCGGCGAGCCTGTGCTGTCATGTGACCCTCGGGTGACCGTTGTTGGTTGTGGTCACGGACGTAGGTGGCCCAGCAGTTCGTCTGCGGCAGGGTAGGGACGCTCCTGTGGCAGTAGCCGGGCCGCGGAGTCGAGGTCGCCGCTGCTCACGAAAGTGTGGATCTCACGTGCGAGGGGGGCACATCGCTGATGGCGACCGTCCACTCGTCCGCGTAGCGCCGTACGGCCTCACCGGAGAGGCCGAGTTGCAGGGAGCGGTACGGCAGGGCTTGAAGGTGCAGGTCGCGCTCGGGGTCCCACTGAATGCGAGTGGGTGCGTGCTTCAGCTGACGCTGCCAGGTGGCGCGGTCGGGGTGAACCCCACGCACGTAGCTGGACAGGCACGCGTTACGCAGTGCCCACTCGAAGCCGTCGCGCGTGACCTCGACAGCCAGAACGGTCTCCTGTCCTGCTTTCGCGCCCCAACCGCAGCGGTACATCATCCACAGGAACGACGGCTTGATCCATGTCAAGCCTCGTTCACAGACCTTTCCGCGCAGTCGTGTCCGCGAGGCCGTTCGAAGCAGGAGTCAGCTGATGACCCCGCTCACCGCTGTGTCCGGGTGACCGATGAGTTTGGTCTCGCCCCACGGTCTACCTCCCTGCATGCCCGACACAAGCGCGCGGAAAGGTACGTCCCATGAGCAAGGTGGTTTTGAACGTCACCATGTCGCTCGACGGCTTCATGGCCGGCCCGGACATCAGCGTCGAACACCCCATGGGCCGGGGTGGGCTGCGCCTGCATGAATGGATTCTGAACACACCGACCAGCGATGTGGACGCCACGGTGGCACAGGAGGTCACGGCCTCGACAGGTGCCGTCGTGCTGGGCAGAAGAACATTCGACGTAGGCGTCGACGTCTGGCAGGACACGCCCTACCCAGTGCCGTGCTTCGTGCTCACGCACAACACTCGAAACCGGCGCGTCATGAAGAGCGGGACCTTCACCTTCGTCACCGGCGGCGTGAAAGAGGCGCTGCAGCAAGCGAAAGCAGTGGCGGACGGGAAGGACGTCCTGCTGATGGGGGCGGACATCGCTCAACAGGCGCTCAGCGCGGGACTCCTCGATGAGATCAACCTCCAGATCGCACCGGTGCTCATGGGCGACGGACGCCGGCTGTTCGAGCATCTGGGAACGGAACGCATCGAGCTGGAACGGACCAGGATTCTCGCCTCGCCGCACGTCACACATCTGCGGTTCCACGTCGCTCATGACCAGAACACGTCTGACGTCGCAGCGCCGGACCAGGGCCTGGATGGCTGACACCTGCGCGCACCGACAACGACCACTCGATCGGGACTCGCGCGATGCGCTGAACGCTGCGAAGTTCCCATGCCTTGACCCACGTCATCCGGTCCCGCTTCCACGCGGTGGGGAACCGGCCCTCTCGGACGGCGGGCAGGCCGATCTCCGGGGAGTATGCCTGGTAGACGGTGATCGTGGACGGCGTGTGGAGCGCTCGGATTCTGCGTTGCGGTTCTTCCATGGCGCACAGCGTGTAGCCCGCCGGGTATGGGCGGCCATCGATTTTCGACGACCTCGATGAGGGCTTGAGGGGGAGTCAGCCGCAGCACGGCGTGAGTTGCCGGTGCTACGACCGTCCTCTTGAAGAGCGAGCTCGGGGCGCCGCCGGCTACTTGTCTGTTGCCTCCGGCGCCGGGGCGACACCGATCGGGCAGGAGACGCCCGTCCCGCCGATCCCGCAGTACCCTGCCGGGTTCTTGTCCAGGTACTGCTGGTGGCAGCCCTCCGCCGGATAGAAGGTCCGGCCTTCCGCGGGGAGGATCTCCGTGGTGATCGTGCCGTAGTTCGAGCCCGTGAGGACCTTCTGGTAGGAGGCGCGGGAGGCTTCGGCGGTGGCTGCCTGGGCCGGGGTGTGGGTGTAGACCGCCGAGCGGTACTGGGTGCCCACGTCGTTGCCCTGGCGGAAGCCCTGGGTGGGGTCGTGGGACTCCCAGAAGAGCTTCAGGAGGCGCTCGTACGAGATCACGGCGGGGTCGTAGACCACGCGGACCGCCTCGGTGTGGCCCGTCAGGCCCGAGCAGACCTCCTCGTACCTGGGGTGCTCGGTGTAGCCGCCCTGGTAGCCGACCAGCGTTGTGTAGATGCCGGCCGGGAGCTGCCAGAACTTGCGCTCCGCGCCCCAGAAACAGCCCAGGCCGAAATCGGCGACCTCCAGGCCGTCGGGGTAGGGGCCGAGGAGCGGGTTGCCGAGAACGGTGTGCCGCTCGGGAACCGAGTACGTCGGCTCGGGGCGGCCGCGCAGGGCCTGCTCGGCGGTGGGCAACTTCGGCGTACGGCTGTGCAGGAACATGCAGTCTCCTCGGCGATGGGGGGCCAGTGACGAGAACGTTTGGACCCCCTCCGGCATTCCGAACTCCCGAAGCCGTGGCCCACCCGTACCGCTGCGGGCCTCCGGCCTTCCGGACCTTCGAATCCCTGGTCCACCCGTGCCGCTCAGGCCTTCCAGGGCCGGACCCCCGGCCTTTCAGGAAAAGTCCCCTCAGTGCGGCAGTGTCGCCGGGTTTCCGCCGTTCGCCTCGTAGCCCGCCACCGCCAGCGCTCGGTATATCGCGTAGTCCGCGGCCGGGTCGGCGGTGAGGGTCCAGGGCAGGGCGCCCACGTGGCCGTCGACGTGGACCAGCTGGTTCATCGCCTCCGCCCAGCGTTCGCCGCGGACCAGGAAGAAGACCAGCAGGTGGCGGACGTGGGCGAGCATCGGGTCGTCGGGGCGGGCCGCGTGGACCGCGAAGAGGGCGCCGTGGACCGCCTTGGTGACGACCTCGCTCTGGTAGAAGCCGCTGACCAGGTTCACCTCGGGGAGGTGCTCGAAGACCGCGAACAGGGGCATCGCGGCCAGGAGGGAACCCTGGGGGGCCCGGGCCGCCGCCGCCTCCGCGAAGGCGTACGCCATCTCGCGCGAGCCGTGCCACTTCTCGCACCAGTAGTGCAGCGCCGCCAGATGTGCCCCCATGTGCGCGGGCGCGCGGTCCAGGATCTTCAGCCAGAGCTTCTCGAACTCCGGCTGGGAGTAGGCGAGTCCGCGGGCCACGGAGAGTTCGATGATGTACGGGATCGGGTCACCGGGGGAGAGTAGAGCAGCCTCGCCGCAGGCGGCCCGCGCCTCTTCCATGATGATCCGGAACTCGTCCGTCCCCGGCGTCGACGTACGCCACGCCTGCTGCACCAGGAACTCCGCGTGCACGGCGGCGCCGCCCGCGTCCTTGGGCTTCTCGGCCCGCCACACCCGCAGCCACTGCCCGCCGGGGCTGTCGCTCACCCCGCCCGGGCGCTGCTGCAGCTCCAGCGACGCGGCGCCCGCGAAGGCCTGCACGCGCTGCCAGCGCCGCTCGCCCTCTATCTCGGTGCCGGCGAGGAGCTGCGACGCCGCCCGGTAGTCCTGGCTGCTCTGCACCAGGTCCAGGACCTCCAGCAGGTCCGGGTCGGGGCCGGGCATGCGGATGTCCAGCTCCTCCTGGCGCAGGAAGCCGTAGTTCGCCGGGTCGGCGGCGTCCGGGTCGCCCGGGGCGACCTGCTGGATGCCGACACGCCTGCGCCTCAGGATCGGCCCGAGGGCGAACCCGATCATGAGCAGCGCCATCAGAACCCAGAGAATTTCCATACCTCAAGCGAACCAGACGGGTCCGACAATTGGCGAACCCGGTCGGGAACAAAGCCGCCACAGTCCCATCTCGGGACACGGTCGAAGCCGCCACAGCCCGATCCCGGGTCACAATCGAAGCCCCTGGACCCTGTCCTGCGTATCGATCGAAGCGCCTGGGCCCCGCCCGGATCTCGATCGAACCCCCTGGATCCTGGGCGAATTCCAGGGGCCGAAGCCCTCGGACCCGGTGACCCGGTGACCCGGTTCTGGGGGGAATGGTGGAATCCCCTCCGGAGGGTGGCGACCCCTCCGGACAGTGGCGACTCCTTCCGGGCGGTGCCGACCGCTCCGGACGGTGGCGATTGGAAGATTTGGGACTCCTCGGAGAGTCTGCGGTGCCGGTGACCTGGCCTGACCTGCCCCGCCCTGTGCCGGCCTGGCCCAAATCTTCCAATCGCCTCCCCTCCGGGCGGCCGCCGTACACCCCCCGGCACCATCGAAGCCCCCAGTCCCCAGCCCCCAGCCCCCAGCCCCCAGCCCCCAGCCCCCAGCCCCAGCCCCCTTGCCCCGGGCCCCCAGCCCCTTGCCCCGCCCCCCCCGTCAAGCCCCCGCCCTCGTAATCCCCCCGAGCGCACTACCCTCGGTGCCCATGAGCGACAGGCACATCAGCCAGCACTTCGAAACCGTGGCGATCCACGCGGGCAATACCGCCGATCCCCTCACCGGCGCGGTCGTCCCGCCGATCTACCAGGTCTCGACCTATAAGCAGGACGGCGTCGGCGGCCTGCGCGGCGGCTACGAGTACAGCCGTAGCGCCAACCCGACCAGGACGGCCCTGGAGGAGAACCTCGCCGCCCTGGAGGGCGGCCGCCGCGGGCTCGCGTTCGCGTCCGGACTGGCGGCCGAGGACTGCCTGTTGCGTACGCTGCTCAGCCCGGGCGACCACGTGGTCATCCCCAATGACGCGTACGGCGGTACGTTCCGCCTCTTCGCGAAGGTCGTCTCCCGGTGGGGGGTGGAGTGGTCGGTCGCCGACACCAGCGACCCCGCGGCCGTACGGGCCGCTCTCACCCCGAAGACCAAGGCCGTCTGGGTGGAGACCCCCTCCAACCCGCTCCTCGGTATCAGCGACATCGCCGCGCTCTCGCAGATCGCCCGCGAGGCCGGCGCCAGGCTGGTCGTCGACAACACCTTCGCGACCCCCTACCTCCAGCAGCCGCTGGCGCTCGGCGCTGACGTCGTCGTGCACTCGCTGACCAAGTACATGGGCGGCCACTCGGACGTCGTCGGCGGTGCGCTCGTCGTGGGAGACGAGGCGCTGGGCGAGGAACTGGCCTACCACCAGAACGCGATGGGCGCCGTAGCCGGCCCCTTCGACTCCTGGCTGGTGCTGCGCGGCGCCAAGACGCTCGCCGTGCGAATGGACCGGCACAGCGAGAACGCCACCAAGGTCGCCGAGATGCTCACCCGGCACGCGCGCGTGACGCGCGTTCTGTACCCGGGGCTCCCGGAGCACCCCGGTCACGAGATCGCCGCCAAGCAGATGAAGGCGTTCGGCGGCATGGTCTCCTTCCAGGTCGAGGGCGGCGAGGAGGCGGCCGTCGAGGTCTGCAACCGCGCCAAGGTGTTCACCCTGGGCGAGTCCCTCGGCGGCGTCGAGTCCCTGATCGAGCACCCGGGGCGCATGACGCACGCGTCCGTGGCCGGCTCGGCCCTCGAGGTCCCCGCCGATCTCGTACGCCTCTCCGTAGGCATCGAAAACGTCGACGATCTCCTTCAGGACCTCACACAGGCCCTGGGCTAGTCACCGGCCCAGCGGTTACACCGGCGGTGATCACCGGCCGGTCGGCGTTCCCCGGCCGGTCGGCGTTCACCAGCCCCCCAGGGGTCACCAGCCCGCCAGGGGTCACCGGCCCGTCAGGGTTCACCAGCCGGTCAGCGGTGGAGTCGTCTCCGACGGCGGCTCCACCCACGGCTGGGCTATCGACGCCCACACGATGAAGGCCACGGCCGCCGCGAACAGCACCAGCCACATCAGCCGTCTGGCCGCCGTCCTGCGGCGCAGCATCCGCCCGCCACGGCGCACCGCGTCCGCGTACAGGTCGCGCGGTACGGGCGGCTGCGGCTCCTCCAGGATCCGGCGGACATCCGCTTCTTTGCGGCTCATCCGGCTCATGACGGCGCCACCTCCGCGATCGCCGGAGCGGTTTCCCGCGGCGGATGCAGCAGCGTCGCCATCGCACGGGCACAGATCGCCCGTACGCGCTCCGTGGGCAGCCCGAGCAGCGCCGCGGCCTGCTCCTCGGCGACGCCCTCGTACATGCGCAGCACGAGGATCAGCCGTTCCTGGGGAGTGAGGCAGTTCAGGACGCCCGCGGGTTTCGCGCGGCTCCGGGGGTGCGTCCAGCCCAGGCCGCCGTACTGATGCCATGCCCCGCGCGCGAAGCGCACGGCCAGCTGCTGCCGGGTCCTGTCGTACGGGTCCTCGCCGCGCAGCCGGTCCCAGGAGGCGTACGTATGCGCCAGGGCCGCCGTGAGCAGGCGCCGCGCGCGCGGGTTGTCGTCCGGGGGCTCCGCCGTGAGCAGCGTGGCGGCATGCAACAGCCGCCCTGCCGCGCCCGCGACGAACGCTTCGAACTCCCGGGCCCGGCGGGCGCTCTGGGACGCCCCCCGCTCTCGCACCGCGCCTCCCGTCTGGGGGAAACCGGGCCCTGAAGACGTCCGCGGAGGACAGCCGCGTACGACAGCCGCGTACGACAGGACCCGGTCTCATATGAGGCCAGGCGCGGGCCCCTGGTCAAGAGGCCGACACGACACGACGCGGTGCGGGACGGGGACGTGACGCGGTGTGCGGGGCGCTCAGGAGGACGCCGGTGCCTCCACGGACGGCGACGCGGCCATTCGGGCGGACAGCGCGACGTTGAAGCGGGTGAGCAGCGTGCAGAACGCCTCGCGCTCCTCGGGTGCCCAGTCCTCGGTCAGCTCGGCCATCAGCTGACGCCTCGAGGACCGTACTTCCTCCAGGCGGGAGAGCCCGCGCGGGGACAGCTGGAGCACCACGGCACGTCCGTCCTCCGGGTGCGAGGTGCGCTTGACGAGCCCGGTGTCGACGAGCGGGGCCACCTGACGGGTGACCGTCGACGAGTCGATGCCCATGCTCGCGGCGAGTGCCTTGACGCCCATCGGCCCCTCCTTGTCGAGGCGGTTGAGCAGCAGATACGCGGCGCGGTCCATGGAGTTGCGGACCTGCCCGACCCCGCCGAGCCGGGTCTGTTCGGCACGGCGGGCGAACACCGCCACCTCGTGCTGCAGCGATTCGAGAAGACCGGTGTCACCGACGGTCGTCATGTCCATCGACATTTCAGGTGTTGTGGGCATGGCCGGGGGCTCTATTCATGCGTGGGGCAGGGTTGGGGGACAGAGTACGCGGACGGGAGGCGGGCCGTACCGGCGCTGCGGAAACCAGTCTCGGACCTTGGTCACGGCCGGTGTGGCGCCGCGTGAACTGCGAGACTGGTGGTCATGAGCTACCGCACGGCTGACTCCTTGCCGCAGGTGACCCTCGACGATGTGCGCGGCGCCCAGAAGATGCTCACCGGTGTGGCGCGGGTGACCGCCATGGAGGGCAGCAGGCACCTGTCCGGGCTGGTGGGCGCGCCGGTCCACTTCAAGTGCGAGAACCTCCAGCGGACGGGTTCGTTCAAGCTGCGCGGCGCGTACGTGCGTATCGCCGGGCTGCTTCCGGAGGAGCGGGCCGCGGGCGTGGTCGCCGCGAGTGCCGGCAACCACGCGCAGGGCGTCGCCCTGGCCTCCTCGCTGCTCGGCGTGCGCTCCACGGTGTTCATGCCTACGGGTGCCCCATTGCCGAAGATTGCCGCGACCCGGCACTACGGGGCCGACGTCCGCATGCACGGGACGGTGGTGGACGAGACGCTCGCGGCGGCGCAGCGGTACGCGGCCGAGACGGGCGCCGTCTTCATCCACCCCTTCGACCACCCGGACATCATCGCCGGGCAGGGCACCGTCGGCCTGGAGATCCTGGAGCAGTGCCCCGAGGTGCGCACGATCGTCGTCGGTATCGGCGGCGGTGGTCTGGCCGCGGGCATCGCGGTCGCCGTGAAGGCGCTGCGGCCCGACGTACGGATCGTGGGGGTGCAGGCGGCAGGTGCGGCCGCGTATCCGCCCTCGCTCGCGGCCGGGCGCCCGGTGTCGGTCGAGAACCCGGCCACGATGGCCGACGGAATCAAGGTCGGGCGGCCCGGCGACGTACCGTTCCGGATCATCGGCGACCTGGTCGACGAGGTCCGTACGGTCTCTGAGAACGCCCTGTCCAGCGCGCTGCTGCTCTGCCTGGAGCGGGCCAAGCTGGTCGTCGAGCCGGCCGGCGCGAGCCCCGTCGCGGCGCTCTTGAGCGAGCCGGAGGCCTTCGAGGGGCCGGTCGTGGCGGTGCTGTCCGGCGGCAATGTGGACCCGTTGCTGATGCAGCGCATCCTGCGGCACGGCATGGCCGCGGGCGGCCGCTATCTCGCGGTCACGCTTCGGCTGACGGATCGGCCCGGCGCCCTGGCGACACTTCTCGGGGTGTTGTCAGTGGTGGACGCTAACGTCCTCGATGTGAGCCACGTACGGACCGACCCACGGCTCGGGCTCACGGAGGTGGAGGTCGAGCTGCATCTGGAGACGAAGGGGCCGGAGCACTGTGCCGAGGTGAACTCGGCGCTGCGGCAGGCGGGTTACACGATCATCGACTGAGGCCAGGACCCTTGTTGTCCAGGGCAGAAAAACCTGTTGAGGAACGCGATACATCGCGTTATGGTGTGTGTCTCATCGCAGAATTGCCCGCTGGTCCGCATTGGCTCGTGCTGGTCCACCGGGCTGTGTAAACCGGCAAAACTAGCTTCTTTCCGTAGGATCCCCAACCGATTTTGGGAGAACTCACATGCCAGGCGCCATCTACGCCGAAGGCCTGGTGAAGACCTTCGGCGACGTAAGGGCTCTGGACGGCGTCGATCTCGATGTCCCGGAGGGCACGGTCCTCGGCCTGCTCGGGCCGAACGGCGCGGGTAAGACCACCGCCGTCCGCTGCCTGACGACGCTGCTCCGGCCCGACCGCGGCAAGGCGATCGTCGCGGGCGTCGACGTGCTCAAGCATCCCAACGAAGTGCGGCGCTCGATCGGCCTGTCCGGCCAGTTCGCCGCGGTCGACGAATACCTGACGGGCCGCGAGAACCTCCACATGGTCGGCCAGCTCTACCAGATGAGGGCGAAGCAGGCGAAGGTCCGCGCGGTCGAGCTGCTCGAGCAGTTCAACCTCACCGACGCCGCCGACCGCCCCGCGAAGACGTACTCCGGCGGTATGCGCCGCCGGCTCGACCTCGCGGCGGCGCTCGTCGTCTCGCCGCCGGTCATGTTCATGGACGAGCCGACGACCGGCCTCGACCCGCGCAACCGCCAGCAGCTGTGGGAGGTCATCAAACAGCTGGTCTCGGGCGGTACGACGCTGCTGCTGACCACCCAGTACCTCGAAGAGGCCGACCACCTCGCGCACGACATCTGCGTCATCGACCACGGCAAGGTCATCGCCCGCGGCACCTCCGACCAGCTCAAGGCCCGCACCGGCGGCGAGCGCGTCGAGGTCGTCGTCCACGAGCGCGAGCACATAGAGACGGCGTCGGAGGTGTTGCGCGGCTTCGGCAAGGGCGAGACCACGGTCGAGCAGCACACCCGCAAGCTCACCGTGCCCGTCACCGGCGGCGCGAAGCTCCTCGCGGAGGTCATCCGTGAGCTGGACACCCGCGGCATCGAGATCGACGACATCGGCCTGCGCCGCCCCACCCTCGACGACGTCTTCCTCTCGCTGACGGGACACCACGCGGAGGCAGAGGACGAGGCGAACGGCGTGGTCGAGGACGCCAAGGGCCCCAAGCGCAAGAAGGAGGACACCAAGTGAGCGCCGTCACCGATGCCGTGCCGACCGTGGCCCCGGGGGGCTTCCTCGGCCAGTCCGTCCGGGACTCCCTGGTCGTCGCCAAGCGGAACCTGATCAGGATGTCCAGGATTCCCGAAATGGTCATCTTCGGGCTTATCCAGCCCATCATGTTCGTGGTGCTGTTCTCGTACGTGTTCGGCGGCTCCATGAACATCGGGGGCAGCACCGAATCCAGTACGTACCGGGAATTCCTGATGGCCGGCATCTTCGCGCAGACCGTCACCTTCGCCACCGCGGGCGCCGGAGCGGGCATCGCGGACGACATGCACAAGGGACTCATCGACCGCTTCCGCTCCCTGCCGATGGCACGCGGCGCGGTCCTGACCGGTCGGACGCTCGCCGACCTGGTGCAGACGGCGCTCACGCTGCTCGTGCTGGCCGTCGTCGCCCTGCTGGTCGGCTGGCGTACGCACACCAGCGTGGGCGAGGTGCTCGGAGCCTTCGGGCTGCTGCTCCTGGCCGGGTACGCGTTCACCTGGATCGGTGCGCTGATCGGCCTGTCCGTGCGCACGCCCGAGGCGGCGACCTCCGGCGGACTGATCTGGCTGTTCCCGGTCACGTTCGTCTCGAACGCGTTCGTGGACTCCAGCCGGATGACGCCCTGGCTGCAGCATGTCGCCGACTGGAACCCCTTCAGCGCCACGGTCCAGGCCTGCCGCGAGCTCTTCGGCAACCCGGGGGTCTCGCCGTCGGACGCCTGGCCCATGCAGCACCCGGTCTGGGCCTCGCTGATCTACTCGGTCCTGATCATCGTCATATTCCGGACGCTGGCAGTGCGGAAGTACCGCTCGGCGACGGCCTGAGGCACGGCGAAGCCCCCGGCGCATGGGCACCGGGGGCTCACCAGGGACGACGCGCCGGACGGAACTACGCGGCGTACGGCTTGGCCTCCAGGATCTTCACCGAGGCGAGCTTGCCGTTCGGCAGCTCGTACTGGGCGTCCTCGCCGATCTTCTTGCCGTTCACGCCGGAGCCCAGGGGGGACTGCGGCGAATACGTCTCGACGTCCGAGCTCGCGTACTCGCGCGAGGCGAGCAGGAACGTGAGCGTGTCGTCCTCGTCGCCGTCGAAGGCGATGGTCACGACCATGCCGGGCGCCACCGCACCGTCGGCCGCCGGGGCCTCGCCCACCTTGGCGTTCTCCAGGAGCTGGGTCAGCTGGCGCACACGGAGCTCCTGCTTGCCCTGCTCCTCCTTGGCCGCGTGGTACCCGCCGTTCTCGCGCAGGTCGCCCTCCTCGCGCGCTGCCGCGATCTTGGCGGCGATCTCCGTGCGCGCAGGACCAGACAGGTACTCCAGCTCGGCCTTGAGCTGGTTGTACGCCTCCTGGGTCAGCCAGGTGACGTTCTCGCTGGTCTGGGTCACAGGTGCTCCTCGTAGGTACTGGGAATACAAAGCATCGCCCTACCCAGAAGAATGTTCTTTCACGGGTGGGCGAAACCACGAGCCTAACAATTCAGTGGCCGAAGGGGGAGGACATAAGCCATCAGAATTACGTCAATGCAGGTCAGCGGCGAGTTGTCGAGGGTGATACCGGTCAGTGTCGGGCGTGGACGCGACCCGTGGCGGCGTCCGGGGCCCGTCCCGCGCTCAGTCCGCGTGGCAGCCGAGGAGCTCCGCGGTCGTGCCGCGGGCCGTCGTGCGGAGCGTGACCACCTTGTCGATACGCGAGGAGTCCTGGTCGAAGCGGAAGTCCGCGCGGCCCACCTCGGCGCCGCTCTCGGCCTGTGAGCGGACCGTGCAGTAGCCCGTCGCGCCCGCGTCCTTGCGGACTTCCAGGTGCACCTGCACCGCGGTGTCCGAGAGGTCGTAGGAGATGATCTCGGCGCTGATCTTGTTGCCGCCGACGTAGTAGTAGGCGAAATAGCCGATCAGCGCGAGCAGGGCCGTACCCAGCACGGCACCGGCGATCTTGAGTTTGCGGTCGGCGCGCTCGTCCGCGGAGCGGCCGTACCGGCCCTCGGGCAGTTGCACCGTACTCATGATCGTCCCTTCCGGGGCGGGTGTTCGGGGCCGGGACCCGGAATTTTTCGCCCGCCGATTCGGTCACTATAGAAGCGCCGATCGCGCCGTTTCACACAGGGGCGCCGACTGACGAGGATTTGAGTCTTGACTGACCAGCTGCGACTGATGGCCGTCCACGCCCACCCCGACGACGAGTCGTCGAAGGGCGCGGCCACCATGGCGAAGTACGTGTCCGAGGGGGTGGACGTGCTGGTGGTGACCTGCACGGGCGGGGAGCGCGGCTCCATCCTCAATCCGAAGCTTCAGGGGGACAAGTACGTCGAGGAGCACATCCACGAGGTACGCAAGAAGGAGATGGACGAGGCCCGCGAGATCCTCGGGGTCAAGCAGGAGTGGCTCGGTTTCGTGGACTCGGGGCTGCCCGAGGGCGACCCGCTGCCGCCGCTTCCCGAGGGCTGCTTCGCCCTGGAGGACGTCGACAAGGCGGCCGGCGAGCTGGTCCGCAAGATCCGCTCCTTCCGTCCGCAGGTGATCACCACCTACGACGAGAACGGCGGGTATCCGCACCCGGACCACATCATGACCCACAAGATCTCGATGGTGGCGTTCGAGGGCGCGGGGGACACCGAGAAGTACCCGGAGTCGGAGTACGGCCCGGCCTTCCAGCCGCAGAAGCTCTACTACAACCAGGGCTTCAACCGCCCGCGCACCGAGGCACTGCACAAGGCCCTGCTGTCGCGCGGCATGGAGTCGCCGTACGGGGACTGGCTGAAGCGCTGGGACGAGTTCCAGCGCACCGAACGCACGCTGACGACACACGTCCCGTGCGCCGATTTCTACGAGATCCGTGACAAGGCCCTCATCGCCCACGCCACGCAGATCGACCCCGACGGCGGCTGGTTCACGGTCCCCATGGAGATCCAGAAGGAGGTCTGGCCCACGGAGGAGTACGAGCTGGCGAAGTCGCTCGTCGATACGTCCCTCCCCGAGGACGACCTCTTCGCGGGCATCCGCGACAATGCCTGACATGAGCGCAAGCCTGGCACTGACGCACCTCGTCCCTCTCGCCAAGGAGGTCGACGAGAACAAGGTCACCCCCGGTGTCCTCGGCTTCATCGTCTTCGCGGTGATGGCCCTGGCGGTGTGGGGGCTGATGAAGAGCATGAACCGGCACATGGGCAAGGTCGACTTCAAGGAGGACCCCGACCCGAAGGCGGCCGCCTCCGACAAGGCGACCGGCTCGGCCGGTTCCGGCGGGAAGACTTCGCCCGCGAAGGGCTGACGTCCGGGTTCGGTGACGCCTGTCGGGTGTCACCGAACCAGATTCCGCCCGTGAATCAGAACCCTGGCCCAAGCGGCCTTGGCGAAGTCGACTGCGGTTCGGCAATGCCCCGAAGGGGCGCGGGGCTGTGACATTTGCGGCTCCGCCGCGATGGGGGTCCCCCCGCTCGAGCGAAGCCGAGAGTGGGGGAGCGACCAGCCACGACAGACCCGCAGACGATCGACGGACCATCGCGGCACGTCCAGCGGAGCGCTCACGCCCGCCGAGCCGAAACCGCCACCCCCATGACCTCCCGGGCATGCCGGTTCGGCACCATGCCCAGTCGCCAGGCCTGCCAGCCGGCGTCCAGGTCGGCTCCCCGTTCCAGCAGCAGCTGGTACGCCTCGATGTAGTCGTCCAGCTTTCCGTCGCGGGCCGGATGGCCGGTGCGGGAGAGCTGGGTCAGCTCCTCCTGGGCGACGGCCGTGCCGACCTCGGTGCCGCCGGGGGAGGCGTACGGAAGCAGCGTGCAGCGCAGGAAACGGGCCCAGTCCTCGCCGCGGCGGTCGCCGTACGAGGCGAAGAGCGACGCGGCCTCGTCGCA
The DNA here is from genome assembly GCF_008905045.1 of Streptomyces albicerus. GTDB lineage: Bacteria > Actinomycetota > Actinomycetes > Streptomycetales > Streptomycetaceae > Streptomyces > Streptomyces albicerus. The sequence goes on along the minus strand of NZ_VWMY01000023.1, from coordinate 145,126 downwards.
CAGGGTGAGCGCCGACTGCGTACGGGCGTTGCCGGCGTCCACCACCACCAGTTCCAGGCAGGTCCAGGCCTCGCCGTGGGCGACGCCGATCCGCTGGAAGTCGGCCCGCGCGTCCACCAGGAGCTGCCGGGCGAAGCCCGAGTTCCGCAGTGAGCCGGTCTGCGCGGCCCGCTGGTCGCGGGTCACCCGGGCCGAGTGGTGGCGGGCGCACGCCAGCCCGTACACGTCGCGGATCCGGGAGAACATCGTCCGCGACCGCTCCAGCTCACGGACCGCCTGGTCGAGGTTGCCCGTCTCCTCCAGGGCCTGGCCCAGGTAGTAGACCGTCCAGGCCTCGCCCCGCATGTCCTCGTTGTCGCGGTGGCGGGAGGCCGCCTGGCGCAGGCCGTCCACGGCGGAGGACGGGTCGCCGTCGACCAGCCGGGCCCGGGCCAGCTGGGTCAGCGCCCAGGCCTCGCCGCGGGGGTCGCGGGTGCGGCCGTACAGGTCGAGGGCCTCCCGGAGTTCGGACTCGGCGCGCGATACGTCGCCCATACGCAGGCCCAGCTGGCCGAGCTGGAAGTGGGCCCAGGCCTCGCCGTGCACGGACTCGCCCGCGCGGTGCAGGACCAGGGCCTCGGTGAGGAGGTCCAGGGCCGCGCGCAGCCTGGCCCGGTCCCGCTCGACCGCCGCCAGCGCGTGCATCGTCCAGGCGCGGTCCGCCGCGAGCTCGGGGGAGGCCTGGAGGTCCATGGCCTCCTGGAGCTTCGCCGCCGCCTCCGTGAGATTGCCCTGGTGGTGCAGCGTGATCCCGAGGGAGCAGAGTGCGCGTGCCGCGCCCGCGTCGTGGTGGGCCTCGAAGTAGAGGTCGACCACCGAGGCGAGTTGCGTACGCGCCTTGTCGAGCTCGCCGAGCTGGCGGGCCGCGATGCCCGTGCGCCACTGGACCGAGCGCACGAGCAGCCCCTGGTCGACGGCCTGGGTCAGCTCGCTGATCTCGCCCAGGCGGTAGAGGTCGCCGCGCAGCAGGCAGTAGTCGCACAGCGCGCCCAGGAGGTTGAGCACCGCCGCCTGGTTCACGCCCTCCGCGTGCCGCAGGGCCGCCGTGATGAAGCTCGACTCGTCGTCCAGCCAGCGCAGGGCCGCGTCCAGCGAGGTGAAGCCGTGCGGGCCGAACTGGTCGGCGCGCGTGGACGTCTTGCCGTCGACCAGGCGGATCACCGAGTCGGCCAGCTCGCCGTAGTTCACGATGAGCCGTTCCTGCGCGGCCGTGCGCTCGGCCGGTTCCTCCTCGTCGAGCAGGCGGGCCTGCGCGAAGGCCCGTACGAGGTCGTGCAGGCGGTAGCGGCTGCCGCGTACGTGGTCGATCAGGCCCGCGCGCGAGAGGGCCTCCAGGTGACGGGTCGCCTCCGGCTCGTCCGTCGCGAGCAGGGCGGCCGCCGCGGCCGCCCCGAGCGAGGCGCGGCCCGCAAGAGCGAGCCGGCGCAGCAGCCGGCGGGCCGTGTCCGACTGGTCGGTGTAGCGCAGCCACAGCACCCGTTCGACCGGCTCGACCGGGCCGTACGCCGCCAGGTCGACGGCCAGCTGGCGGTGCGTACGCGGGCCGAGGGACGAGCCCGCGATGCGCAGCGCGAGAGGCAGGCCGCCGCACAACTCCCGTACCTCGTCGCAGGATTCGGCGTCGTACGGGCCCGAGGCGTCCTGCGCCGCCGCCTTCAGGAGCTCCTCGGCGCCCGGTGCGGTCAGCGGCTCGACCGGGAGCTGGTGCACCCAGGCGGGGAGGTCGGCGGGCAGGTCGAGGGGTTTGCGGGCGGTGACCACGACCAGGCTGTCGGAGCGCTCGGGCACGAGGGTCCGTACCTGCTCCACATCGCTCGCGTCGTCCAGGACGATCGTCACCGGGAGGCCGGTCAGATGCTGGTGGTAGAGCTCGGCGAGCCGCCTGACCTGCTGATCCGGCGAGGAGCGCTCGCGGAAGAGGAGCTGCTCGCGGGGTGCGCCCAGCCGGTTGAGCAGGTGCAGCAGCGCGTCGCGGGTGTTCAGCGGCGACTCCTCGGGGCTGTCGCCGCGCAGGTCCACGACGCACGCGCCACGGAACTGGTCCTTCAGCTCGTGTGCCGCGTGGATGGCGAGCGTGCTGCGGCCGGAGCCCGGCGCGCCGTGCAGGACAACCACCGTCGGCTTGGTCTCCGTGCTCGCGCGGGCCGCGTGCACCCACTGCGCGATCCGCAGCACCTCCTGCCGGCGGCCCGCGAACGGACCCATCGGCTCAGGGAGTTGACCGAAGGACTGCTCCAGGACACTTCGCCTGCGGGCCGCCGCGCTCTTGTCCGTACGCCGCAGCTGGGGCGCCCCCTTCTTCGCGCCGGTGGACGCGCTGAGTACGCGCTGCTGGTCGAAGAACGGGCGGATGCCGCGGACCTCCAGGGCGGTCAGCCACGCCAGGCGCAGCTGCTCCGGGCCGCCGGGCTGGCCCAGGGCTCCCGCCCGGCGGCTCGCGGCCGGCAGATGCGAGGCCGTCACCTTCGCCACCGTGGTCGCGGCGCCCGCGACGCCGACGACCGCGCCGGCGCCCACCGCCGTGCCCGCGCCGGTGCCGAGCGCCAGGTCCGCGACACAGGCCGCGACGGCGGCAACGGCCGCCACCAGCAGAGGAGTTCCGGCACCCTCACGGGCGTACCGCTGCCCCCAGGTCAGTCGGCCCGCCTCCGCCTCGTCCAGGGCCTTGGTGTACGCCTCGTACTCCTCGGCGGCCGTCTGTGCCATGGCGTCGAGGGCGGCCCGCGCCCGTGAAAGCAGTACGCTCCCGTCGGCCCGCCCGCCTGAGCGCCGGACCTCTTCCTCCACGGCCCGGGCCAACAGCCGTTCGGCCTCCGCCCGATGGCTGTCCCGCATATCGCGTCCCCCTCCGCCGGCAACGGCTTTCTTGGTCAAGTGTCCTGCGGATGAGCGGGGAAGGCGAGAGAAACTCTGGCATGTCCACGCTCAACCGGAATGGGTCGGACCCATCACCTACCCCCGGCACGCACCAGTGATCCGCACCGCCTCCCCGGTACTGCGGCAGGATGGATCCCATGCCGAACCGACTGGCCCATGAGACCTCCCCCTACCTCCTCCAGCACGCCGACAACCCCGTCGACTGGTGGCCCTGGTCGACCGAGGCCTTCGAGGAGGCGCGCAAGAGCAACAAACCGGTCCTGCTGAGCGTCGGCTACAGCAGCTGCCACTGGTGTCACGTCATGGCGCACGAGTCCTTCGAGGACCAGGAGACCGCCGACTACCTCAACGCGCACTACGTGAGCGTCAAGGTCGACCGGGAGGAGCGGCCCGACGTCGACGCCGTCTACATGGAGGCCGTGCAGGCGGCGACCGGGCAGGGCGGCTGGCCCATGACCGTCTTCCTCACGCCCGACGCCGAACCCTTCTACTTCGGCACCTACTTCCCGCCCGCGCCCCGGCACGGGAGCCCCTCGTTCCGGCAGGTCCTCGAGGGCGTGCACAGCGCGTGGACCGACCGGCGGGACGAGGTTGCCGAGGTCGCCGGGAAGATCGTGCGGGACCTCGCGGGCCGGGAGATCGGTTTCGGCGCCACGCAGGCGCCCGGCGAGGAGGAGCTCGCACAGGCGCTGCTCGGGCTCACCCGGGACTACGACTCCACGCACGGCGGCTTCGGCGGGGCGCCCAAGTTCCCGCCGTCCATGGTCGTCGAGTTCCTGCTGCGGCATCACGCCCGCACCGGGGGCGAGGGCGCGCTGCAGATGGCCGCCGACACCTGCGAGCGGATGGCCCGCGGCGGCATCTACGACCAGCTCGGCGGCGGCTTCGCCCGCTACTCCGTCGACCGCGAGTGGGTCGTGCCCCACTTCGAGAAGATGCTGTACGACAACGCCCTGCTGTGCCGGGTGTACGCGCACCTGTGGCGGACCACGGGCTCCGACCTCGCCCGCCGCGTCGCTCTGGAGACCGCCGACTTCATGGTCCGCGAACTCCGCACGAACGAGGGCGGGTTCGCCTCGGCGCTCGACGCCGACAGCGACGACGGAACGGGCAGGCACGTCGAGGGCGCGTACTACGTCTGGACGCCCGAGCAGCTCCGGGAGGTCCTCGGCGAGCAGGATGCCGAACTCGCCGCCCACCACTTCGGAGTGACCGAGGAAGGCACCTTCGAGGAGGGCGCCTCCGTCCTCCAGCTCCCGCAGCGGGAAGGCGTGTTCGACGCCGCCAAAATCGCCTCCATCCGTGCGCGGCTCCTAGACGCGCGCGACCGCCGTCCCGCCCCCGGCCGCGACGACAAGATCGTCGCCGCCTGGAACGGTCTCGCCGTCGCCGCCCTGGCCGAGACCGGCGCGTACTTCGACCGCCCCGACCTGGTCGACGCCGCGCTCGCCGCCGCCGACCTCCTCGTACGCCTCCACCTGGACGAGCACGCCCGCCTCGCCCGTACCAGCAAGGACGGCAAAGTGGGCGCCAACGCGGGCGTGTTGGAGGACTACGCCGACGTGGCGGAAGGCTTCCTCGCGCTCGCCTCGGTGACCGGCGAGGGTGTCTGGCTGGAATTCGCCGGGTTCCTGCTCGACCACGTCCTCGTGCAGTTCACCGACGAGGAGTCAGGAACGCTGTACGACACGGCAGCCGACGCCGAGAAGCTCATCCGCCGCCCGCAGGACCCGACCGACAACGCCACGCCCTCCGGCTGGAGCGCGGCCGCCGGCGCCCTGCTGTCGTACGCGGCCCAGACCGGCGCCGAGCCCCACCGCACCGCCGCGGAACGGGCGTTGGGCGTCGTCAAGGCACTGGCCCCGCGCGCCCCGCGCTTCATCGGCTGGGGCCTTGCCACCGCGGAGGCCCTGCTCGACGGGCCGCGCGAGGTGGCCGTCGTGGGACCGGCCGACGACCCGGCGACGAAGGAACTCCACCGCATCGCCCTCCTCGCCACCGCACCCGGCGCGGTCGTCGCCGCGGGCGCGCCCGGCAGCGACGAACTCCCCCTGCTCGCCGACCGACCACTCGTGAGCGGTGAACCGACCGCGTATGTCTGCCGTAATTTCACATGTGACGCTCCGACGACCGATGTCGACCGTCTCCGGGCGGCGCTGGGGCGCTGAGCAGCAGAAACACCTGCACTATGGGGCTTAATGTGTGCACGTGTTCGGATACGTCCCACAAGTCGACCGACCATTCCGAAACACTCTATTTATCAGAACAGCTCCCAGACTTCACACTTTCCCCTTATTCTCTCCATCGGACGCGACAGGAGTGACTCACTGTCGCGACAGGGGGTTTTGGGGATCTGGGGGGATCTGTTGCTCACATCTGTCTTCATCGCTGCCGTTTCGCTTGCCCTTTTCTGGATGGCGGCCTTCACCCTGTGGTGGCAGATGCACGCGTGGCGTACGCCCGAGGTGCTGGCCTCCACCCGGTTCAGCAGACCGGACGGGGGCGAGCACCTGTCGTTCTCGCTGCTGCTGCCCGCGAGACACGAGCAGGCCGTGCTCGACCACACGATCCAGCGCCTGCTGGAATCCAGCCACACCGACTTCGAGATCATCGTGATCGTCGGCCACGACGACCCGGAGACCACCGAGGTGGCCTGCGAGGCCGCCGAGCGCGACCCGCGGGTACGTGTCGTCGTCGACACCCACGAGAAGAAGAACAAGCCGAAGGCCATGAACACGGCGCTGCCGCACTGCCGCGGCGACATCGTCGGAGTCTTCGACGCCGAGGACCAGGTCCACCCGGAGCTGCTCGCTCACGTCGACCACGCCTTCCGCTCCACCGGCGCGGACGTCGTCCAGGGCGGCGTCCAGCTCATCAACTTCCACTCCAGCTGGTACAGCCTGCGCAACTGCCTGGAGTACTTCTTCTGGTTCCGCTCGCGCCTCCACCTGCACGCGCAGAAGGGGTTCATCCCCCTCGGCGGCAACACCGTCTTCGTCCGCACGGACGTCCTGAGGGCCGCCGACGGCTGGGACCCCAACTGCCTCGCCGAGGACTGCGACCTGGGCGTCCGGCTCTCCAGCATCGGCAAGAAGGTCGTCGTCGCGTACGACTCCGACATGGTGACCAAGGAGGAGACCCCCGGCAGCCTGATGTCGCTGCTCAAGCAGCGCACCCGGTGGAACCAGGGCTTCCTGCAGGTCTACCGGAAGAAGGACTGGAAGCAGCTGCCGGGCTTCGGGCAGCGCCTCCTCGCCCGCTACACGCTGATGACGCCCTACCTCCAGGCGATCTCCGGCGTGATCATCCCGCTCAACGTGGCCGTCGCGCTCTTCCTCGACGTACCGGTCGGCATCGCCTTCATCACCTTCCTGCCGGCCGTCACCGCGTTCGTCACCTTCGTCTTCGAGCTTGTCGGGCTGCACGACTTCGGCAAGCAGTACGGGCTTCGCGTCCGATTCGTCCACTACCTCAAGCTCATCGTCGGTGGCCCCTTCTATCAGGTGCTCCTCGCCGGTGCGGCCGTCCGTGCCGTGTGGCGTGAGCAACGGGGCCAGAACGACTGGGAGTTGACCAGCCATGTCGGCGCGCATCTCACCGATGTCGAGGCCCTCGAAGGCACTGAAGCCACCGAAGCCGCGGCCGTAGCGAACCGCGGGTCCCGAGAGGACGTTCCTGCGTGACCTCCACCCTTCCCGCGGTGACCACCCCCAAGGTCCCCGCGCAGCGGACGCCTGTTCCCCATACCGGTTCGACTCCTCGAACGACCCCTTCCCGCCTGCGCACTTCGCGCGCCGACCTGATCCTCTGCGGCGTACTCCTTGTGGTTGTCATGACCGTGCAAGGCTGGAACATCGCGGACTATCCGACGCTCAGTGACGACGAGGGCACCTACCTCGCCCAGGCCTGGGCCGTGCAGCAGGGCGAGGGGCTCGCCCACTACACGTACTGGTACGACCACCCGCCCCTCGGCTGGATCCAGATAGCCCTGCTCACCTGGATACCGGCCGCGCTCAGCCCCGAGTCGATGACGGTCGGCTCGATGCGGATCGTGATGCTGCTGGTCAGCGCCATCAGCGCGATCCTCGTCTATGTCCTGGCCCGCCGCCTCTGGCTGCCCCGCTGGGCGTCCGGGCTCGCCATGCTCCTCTTCGGGCTCTCGCCGCTGTCGGTGGTCCTGCAGCGGGAGATCTTCCTCGACAACATCGCGGTGATGTGGACGCTGGTCGCGTTCGTCCTGGCCGCCTCGCCGAGCCGCCATCTCTGGCACCACTTCGGGGCGGGCATCGCCGCCGCGGCGGCCGTCCTGACCAAAGAGACGATGATCTTCGTACTGCCCGCCGTGCTGATCACCATGTGGCGGCACAGCCACAAGGACACCCGGAAGTTCGCGATCACCGGCGCCGTCACGGCCTGCGTGCTGATCGGCCTGTCGTATCCCCTCTTCGCCCTGCTCAAGGGCGAGTTCTTCCCGGGCGCCGGGCACGTCTCGCTCTGGGACGGTCTCGAGTACCAGCTGACCAGGCCCGGTTCCGGCTTCATCCTCGACCAGGGCTCCGGCTCGTACGGCGTCCTCCAGTCCTGGCTCTACTACGACCGCGTGCTGCCCCTCGGCGGCCTCGCGGGCGCGCTCCTGCTCCTGATCACCTGGCGCTGGTCGGTGACCGCCCGGGCGCTCGCCGGACCCGCGTTCACCGTCGCCATCCTCGCGGTGGTCGCCCTGCGCCCGAACGGCTACCTGCCCGCGATGTACGTCATCCAGGCCCTGCCGTTCCTCGCGCTGGTCCTCGCCGGAGGCGCCGCGAGCGTCGCGCACGGCGTGCTGCGCAGATGGCGTGACGGCGAGGAGAAGGAGTACGTCACCCGGGCCCGGTACGCGGTCGCGGCGCTGCTCGTCGCGGCCTCGGCGGCGTACGTCGTGCCGCGCTGGTACGACGGCGACCGCACCGCCGTCACCGCCGATGCCAACGCCCCCTACCGGGCCGCGTCGAAGTGGCTGGCCACCGAGGTCGAGAACCCCGAGGACACCCGTGTCCTCGTCGACGACGCGCTCTGGCTCGACCTCGTCCACGCCGGCTACCGGCCGGGACTCGGCGTCATCTGGTTCTACAAGGCGGACCTCGACCCCGCGGTGACCAAGACGATGCCGCGCGGCTGGAAGGACATCGACTACGTCGTCGCCTCCCCGACGGTGCGGCGCGACGCGGTCGACCTGCCCAACGTCAAGCAGGCGATGGAGCATTCGACGCCGGTTGCCACCTTCGGCAAGGGCGAGGACCGGATCGAGATCCGGCAGATCACGGGCAGTACGGCAAGCGCGACGGGCACGGCCGGTACGGCCGCCGGAGGCGACCGATGACGTACGAGTCCACAGTCCCCGGAGAGCTGGGCGAACCGGCGGTTCGCGCCGCCGCGAGTGCACCGGCTGCAGCGCCCCGGAGGCGAACCGAGCGCGAAAAGGGGGCGATCCCCGAGCCCGGCGCCGTCACCATCGTCGTGCCGACCTTCAACGAGTCCGCGAACATACGGGAGTTGCTGCACCGGATCACCGAGTCGGTGCCCGCGCGGCTGCCGTGCGAGGTCGTGTTCGTCGACGACTCCACCGACGACACCCCGGAGGTGATCCGCGAGGCCGCGCGGAGCTGCCCGTACCCGGTGACCGTGCTGCACCGAGACACTCCGGCCGGCGGTCTCGGCGGGGCCGTCGTCGAGGGCATCCGGGCCGCCACCTCCGACTGGATCGTCGTCATGGACGGCGACCTCCAGCATCCGCCGTCCCTGGTACCGGAGTTGGTGGCCGCAGGCGAGCGCACCCACGCCGGGCTCGTCGTCGCCTCCCGCTACATCAAGGGCGGCAGCCGTGCCGGACTCGCGGGCGGCTACCGCGTCGCCGTCTCGCGCGGCGCGACTTGGCTCACGAAGACGCTGTTCCCGCGCCGGCTGCGTGGCATCAGCGACCCGATGAGCGGCTTCTTCGCGATCCGCCGCAGCGTGGTCACCGCGGACGTCCTGAAGCCGCTCGGCTACAAGATCCTCCTCGAAACGGCCGTACGCGCCCGCCCGCGCCAGGTCACCGAGGTGCCGTTCGTCTTCCAGGACCGGTTCGCGGGCGAGTCCAAGTCGACCGCGCAGGAGGGGATGCGGTTCCTCCGGCACCTCGCCGGGCTGCGCACCGCGTCACCGGTGGCGCGGATGGTGGTGTTCGGGCTGATCGGGGCGACCGGCTTCCTGCCGAACCTCGCCGCGCTCTGGGCCCTGACGGCCGCCGGAATGCACTACCTGCCGGCCGAGATCGTCGCCAACCAGTTCGGCGTCGCCTGGAACTTCCTGCTCATCGAGCACCTCTGCTTCCGGGACCGAAGACAGCACCGGCACTGGTGGGACCGCGCCGGCCGGTTCGCGCTGCTCGCCAACGCCGACTTGGTGCTGCGCATCCCACTGATCGCGCTGTTCGTGGGCCGGTTCGGCATGACCGCGCTCGGCGCCACCGCACTCGCCCTGGTGACCACCTTCGTCCTGCGCTTCGTGAGCACGGAGGCCCTGGTCTATCTCCCCCGGAAGGGAGAGCGCACCGGAAACACGACGGCCGCCGAGACGGGCCGTCACGCAGGGAGCCGCACAGCAAGGAGAACCAGCTGATGTTCAGAAGACCCGCCCGCAGAAGACCCGCCCGCCCCAGACGCCGCACGACCCTGCTGGCCGTGGGAGCCCTCACCTCGGGACTGCTCCTCACCGTCCCCCAGCCCGCCTCCGCCGCCAACCTCGTGAAGAACCCCGGTTTCGAGACCGCGGGCCCAGGAGGCGCGGACGACATGCCGTACTGCTGGGAGAAGTCCGGCTGGGGCGACAACGACTTCACCTTCTCGACCGTCGCCGACGCCCACTCCGGCTCCAAGGCCATGAAGGTCGAGCTGACCCGCCGTACCGAGGGCGACCGCAAGGCGCTGATCACCGAGTCCGCCGAGTGCGCGCCGGTCGTCAGCGTCGGCAAGCAGTACGACCTCGGGCTCTGGTACAAGTCGACGACCCCGGACACCTCGCTCACCCTCTTCCGGCACGACACGACCGCCGGCTGGCAGTACTGGACCGACCTCAAGACCCTGCCGATCAGCGCGGGTTGGTCGGAGGCGACGGTCCGTACACCCGAGGTCCCGGCGGGCACCGACCGCATCAGCTGGGGCGTCTCCGTCTACGGCACCGGCTCCGCGACCACCGACGACTACACGATGGACCAGGTCGCCGACCCGGTCCCCGACCCGGTGTGCACCGGCACGGCCGAGGAGTGCGCCAACGGCAAGTGGGACGTGCTGCCCACCCAGAACCCGGTCCGCTCCATGCACTCCGTCGTCCTCAACAACGGCAAGGTGCTGCTGATCGCGGGCTCCGGCAACGATCCGGAGAGGTTCGAGGCGGGCGAGTTCGAGAGCGCTGTCTACGACCCGGCGAACGGCTCGTACAAGCAGATCCCCACTCCGAAGGACATGTTCTGCGCCGGCCATGTGCAGCTGGACGACGGGCGCGTGCTCGTCATGAGCGGCAACAAGGGCTATCCGTCCGCCGACGGCACGATCGGCTACCAGGGCTACAAGGACTCGTACATCTTCGACCCGGTCACCGAGACGTACAGCAAGACGAACGACATGAACGACGGCCACTGGTACCCGTCGGCCACGATCCTCGGCAACGGTGACGTGATCTCCTTCGGCGGGCTGAAGGAGGACTCGACCGGATCCGTGACGGCCGAGCGCTGGTCGGACGCCGAGAACAAGTGGCTGCCGACGTGGCAGGTCAACCAGACCTGGTCGTACTGGGGTCTGTACCCGACGATGGTCCTGATGCAGGACGGCCGCCTCTTCTACACGGGCAGCCACACCTTCGGCAACAACATCCCCGGCACGGGCTCGGCGATCTACGACTATGACGCCAACACGATCACCCAGACGCCGGGGCTGCAGAACAAGGATGAGCGCGACCAGTCGGCGAGCGTGCTGCTGCCCCCGGCCCAGGACCAGAAGGTCCTCACCATCGGCGGCGGCAACATCGACTCCAACCCGGACGCGAACCGCCTGACGGACATCATCGACCTCAAGGCGCCCAACCCCACGTACGTCGCCGGCCCGCCGCTCCCACAGGGCACAGTCGACCTCGGCAACGGCCAGGTCCCGCAGACCGGCAACCAGGGCAAGATGTACGTCTCCGCCGTGCTGCTGCCCGACGGGAAGGTCCTGGAGACCGGCGGTGCCCTGCACAACCGCGCCAACCCGGTCTACGAGTCGTCGATCTTCGACCCGGCGACGGAGACCTTCGACCCGGTGGCCACCGACCCGGAGGCGCGCGGCTACCACTCGTCCGCGTTCCTGCTGCCGGACGGCCGCGTGATGGCGACCGGCGACAACCCGGGCAACGGCTCCTGGAACCACAACGTCTCCGTCTACACCCCGCCCTATCTCCTGAAGGGCGAGCGCCCGGACATCACCTCGGTGATCGACAAGGAATGGGTGTACGGAGACACGCAGCGCATCACGGTCGACCGGCCCATCGCGAAGGCGGAACTGATCCGCCCGGCGGCGGTGACGCACTCGTCCGACCCGAACCAGCGCTTCGTCGACCTGCCCCTGTCCGTGGACGGCAACAACGTCGACCTGAACGTGACGAGCAACCCCAACATCGCGCCGCCCGGTTGGTACATGCTCTTCGCGGTCGACGCGAACGGCGTCCCGTCGGTGGCCGAGTGGGTCCACCTCCAGGGCCCGTCCGCCCTCGCCGCGGCCTCCGAGGACACGGCTTCGGCCCACGTCCACGCCTTCGCGGACTCCCTCGACGGCAGCGTCAAGGAGCCCGGCAAGAAGCGCCGTTCGGCAAAGGTCAGCCCCACGATCTCCGGCTGCGACCGCCACTACGGCACCGCCAACGTCTGCGTCCCGACGACCTTCCCCGACGAGGTCAAGAAGACGACCGCCTCCCGCTGCGCCTGGCTGAAGGCGAACGACTACGGCCGCCTGAAGATCAACGGCAAGGACGACCCGTTGCGCTTGGACCGCAACAGGGACGGGGTGGCGTGTGGGAAGGGTGACGTAGGCCGGGCCCCGTAAGGGGCGCGGGGAACTGCGCGACCAGCCCTCATCGACCAGCACGTCACAACCCACCGAACTCCCCCAGGGCGCGCACCACGATCGCTTCCAGCTGTTCGTGGTGCGCGCCCCGCCAATACGCCCGCCCACACTCCTCACACCGAGCGAAGACGTCGTACGACCGCTGCGTCCCCCCTTCAAGCTGATCAACGACCTCCTCCTTCGAGGCCTCCTTGAGCAGCCCGTTGCACGCAGTGCACCGAGTCCACGGCTTCAACTCGGGCGCGAACCGACCCAGCACATCCCGCAACTGCTCATCGGGCCGCGTGCTGTACACGAACGCACCCGCCCACAACTCCCGCCGCCGCAACAGCCCCCGATCACGGCTGAGCATCACACGCCGCTCGGCCGCCGAGCGGGCGGCGAGCGCGGGGTCGCCGATGTCCGTGGACTCGTACGCCGTGTCCACGCCGAGCAGCCGCAGCCGGCGGGCAAGCGTGCCCAGATGAACGTCGAGCAGAAACCGCAGCGGAGCGCCCGGCACCCGCTGCGGGCGTTCCACGGTCCGCACCTCGACGGACTCGCCGGCCGCCGGGATGTGCGACACCGGTACCTCCCGGCCGTCCACCACGAGGGCGCCGACCTCGGTCAGCGGTACGCCGAGGGACTCGACGACGTGCCCGAGCGTCGAGACGCCGTCGGCGGCGACCGCGGTGGCACCCGTACGCCGCCTGTGCGGGACGAACATTCCCAGCTCGGGAGCGAATTCGACATGGATCTCCGGTCCGTTCACCGGGTCAGGATGACATGCGCGCCGGGCGGTGAGCCGGTGCTTTTCGGCGGCCCCGGTGCCCCCGGCTCAGCGCTTCGGGAGGTCCTTGAAGGTGGCGAGGGTGCGGTCGATCAGGTCCAGCAGGTCGTCCTGGCAGTCGCGTTCGGCCCAGTAGATGCACGCTTCGAGGAGTGCGCCCATCAGTCCCATCGCGTAGACCCGTACCTCCAGGTCGTTCTCGTCGCGCCCCGTGCGCTCCGCCATCGCCCGGCACATCAGGCGGCCCGTGACGGACATGCTCTCCATCGCCCGGGACCGCACGGCCGGGACCTTCGCCATCAGCCCGATGCGCAGCTTCATCTCGCGCTCCGCGAAGTCCGGGTCGTCGGCGACCGCCATGCGAAGTCCCTGCCGGATCACGAACCGCAGCGAATCCAGCAGGCTCTCCTCCGCCGGGCGTTCCCGCAGCAGATCCTCGACCAGGGGGTCGTACTCGTCCGTCAGGACGATGTCCTCCTTGGTCGGGAAGTAGCGGAAGACGGTGCTCGGTGAGACCTCCGCGCGCTCCGCGATCTGCTCGACGGTCGTCGCGTCGTACCCCTGCTCCGAGATCAGCGCATAGGTGGCGTTCCTGATCGCGGTACGTGTCTTGAGCTTCTTCCGCTCGCGCAGGCCCAGCCGGGCCTGCGGGGCGGCGGGGATACGTGCCGTGGTCATGCTGCTCATTGTCGGTCATGCGTGCCGTGGCGGGCCACGTCCGCCTCAGCCGGGTCCGCCGGGTCCCCCGGTTCCGCCGGGTCCTCTTGTGCCGGGTCCGGGGCCGGGCGATCACCGGGCTCGGCCTCGACGGGCCGTTCTCCGTCGGGCCCGGCAGACCCGGCAGGCCGTACGTTCGGCAGCAGCGCCGCCGTCAGCAGTGCGGCCACCAGCGCCGCGATACCGCAGACCGCCAGGACCGTGCCCATCCCGTCCACGTACGCGGCGTCCGCGGAGGCGGCAAGGCGCGGCAGGCCGAGCCGCTCGGCGACCAGGTGCGCGCCGGTCAGCGAGTCGTGCGCCGCCTCGGCGGCCCGGGCGGGCAGGCCCGTGGTGTCGAGCCGGTCGTCGTAGGCGCCGGCGAGCAGGCTGCCGAGAAGCGCGATGCCGATCGCCCCGCCGACCTGGCGCAGCGTCATCAACAGCCCGGACCCGCTGCCGGCCTCGTCCGCGGGGATCCCGCCGAGCGCCGCGTCCATCGCGGGCACCATCGCGAGGCCGAAGCCCAGTCCCGCGATCGTCAGCCAGAGCGCGGTGAACGCGTAACCGCTGTCGGGCGCCGTGCGCGCGCCCAGCAGCGCGGCGAAGCACAGCACCGTCAGGCCCGCGGTCACCACCGGGCGCGGTCCCAGGCGCTGCACCAGCGCCGTGCTCGCCCTCGCGGAGACCATCAACCCCGCCATCAAGGGCAGCAGCCGTACGCCGGTGCCGAACGCGTCGTTGCCGCCGATCTCCTGAAGGTAGGTCGGCAGCATGAACAGCAGCCCGGAGAAGACGAAGGTGCCGAGAGTCGCGGCCAGGCTGTTGAACAGGAAGCCGCGGTGCGAGAGCAGCTTCAGGTCGAGCATGGGCCGTGGGGCGCGCCGCTCCCGTACGACAAGGGCGGCGAGCAGCACCGCGGACGCCGTGAACGATCCCACGACCAGCGGGCTGCCCCAGCCGCGCTCCGGCGCCTCGATGATGCCGAAGACCAGCGCGCCGAGGCCCACTGCGCTGAAGGCCGTGGACAGCACGTCGACCCTGGGCGACGCGGGGTCGCGGGACTCGGGCAGGAGGAAGAGGCAGGCGGCGATCCCGATGGCCACCATCGGGATGTTGATCAGGAAGATCGAGCCCCACCAGTAGTGGTCGAGAAGCAGCCCGCCGACGAGCGGCCCGAGCGGCATACCCGCGGCCATGGAGGCGGTGACGGCGGCGACGGCCTTGCCACGCTCCTGCGGCCCGAACATCGACGGCAGGACGGACAGTCCCAGCGGAATCACCAGCGCGGCGCCCACGCCCATGACGGTCCGCGCGGCGATCAGGAGAGCGGGCGTGCCGACGAGGGTGCCGAGCAGGGCGCCGACGAGGAACACGAGGAGCCCCGCGATCAGCATCCTGCGCCGCCCGAAACGGTCGCCGAGCAGTCCCGCGGGCAGCATCAGCGCCGCGAACACGACGATGTAGGAGTCGACGATCCACTGGAGCTCGCCGGTGCTCGCCTCCAACTGCTCGGCCATCGTCGGCAGCGCCACATTGAGGATCGTCATGTCGAAGCCGAGCACGAGCATGCTCGCGACCAGGGCTCCGAGGGCCCACCAGCGGCGCGGGTCGAGTTGTGCCTCGACGGGCTGAATGACAGTAGCCATGAAATGAGAGTAGCTGTCAAAAGATGGTTGCTGTCAATACTTCGTGAGGGCGTGAGGGCGTGAGGGCGTGAGGGCGTGAGGGCGTGAGGGCGTGAGGAGGTGAGGGCGCGAGGCCGTCCGGGCACACGAAAGTGGCCGCGGCTCGAAAGCCACGGCCACTGAAGGGGCAGGTCGGAAGGGCTACCCGTGCTGGTAGGCCACCATGGAGATGCCGATGTAGTGCGCGATGAACGCCGCGAGCGTGAAGGAGTGGAACACCTCGTGGAAGCCGAACCACCGCGGTGACGGGTTCGGGCGCTTGATCCCGTAGATCACGCCGCCCGCGCTGTAGAGGAGCCCGCCCACGATCACCAGGACCAGGACGGCGATGCCGCCCGCCCGCATGAAGTCCGGCAGGAAGAAGACGGCCGCCCAGCCCATCGCGATGTAGCACGGGGTGTAGAGCCAGCGCGGGGCGCCGATCCAGAAGACGCGGAAGATGATGCCCGCGGCCGCCGCGCCCCAGATGCCCCACAGCAGCCACTGTCCCTTGCCGTCCGGCAGCAGCAGCATCGTCAGCGGGGTGTAGGTGCCCGCGATGATCAGGAAGATGTTCGCGTGGTCGAGTCTGCGCAGCACACCGTCCATGCGCGGACTCCAGGTGCCCCGGTGGTAGACCGCGCTGACGCCGAACAGCAGGCAGGCCGTGAGGACGAAGATCCCGCAGGCGATGCGGGCCCGGGTCGAGTCGGCGAGCGCGGTCAGGACGAGGCCGGAGACGAGCACGGCCGGGAACATTCCGGCGTGCAGCCAGCCACGAAGCTTCGGTTTGACGTCATGCGGCAGGGAGAGCGCGGCGGAGACGCGGCTGTCGGCCGGCGAGTCCGAGGGCGCGTCGGGGGCGGACGCAGTCATGAAGGCCATCGTACCTACGGAACCGTAAGTTACACATCAGTCTGACCGTATGAAGGTCGCCAAGTGGCCAGGGTCTCACGGGCAGATGGAGGCCGGGAGGTTGGTGGGCGCGAAATGACCCTGTGTAAATGGCTGGCAATAAGTGGTGATGCTCACGCTGCTCAGGTGTGAGGCCCTCTGGACATATGCGCGGACCCGTCGGATGATCAAATGAGTGCGGTCGGCACCGGATGAGCGCCAGGCGGATCGATACGTGCCGGAAAGATCGGTTACGAGGTTGGTCACGTGAAGCATCCGGGTCGCGGCCCCCACGGGGCATTCAACAAAAAATCCCTCATCTAGGAGCAATCGTGGCGCGCGACATCGCGGCTCCCTCAACCGTTCCCACCAACCATCAGGAACTGATCTCGTGGGTCAACGAGATCGCCGAACTGACGCAGCCGGACAGCGTGGTCTGGTGTGACGGCTCAGAGGCCGAATACGAGCGACTGAGCGAGGAGCTCGTCCGCAAGGGCACCTTCAAGAAGCTCGACCCGATCAAGCGCCCCAACTCCTACTACGCCGCCTCCGACCCGACCGATGTCGCGCGGGTCGAGGACCGGACGTTCATCTGCTCCGAGAAGGAGGAGGACGCCGGCCCGACGAACCACTGGAAGGCCCCCGCCGAGATGCGGGAGATCTTCCAGGGCACGGACGGAAAGGGCGGTGTCTTCCGAGGCTCGATGAAGGGCCGGACGATGTACGTCGTCCCGTTCTGCATGGGCCCCCTCGGCTCCGACCTCTCCGCGATCGGCGTCGAGATCACCGATTCGGCGTACGTCGCCGTGTCCATGCGCACCATGACCCGAATGGGTCAGCCGGTCCTGGACGAACTCGGCTCCGACGGCTTCTTCGTGCGTGCCGTGCACACGCTCGGGGCGCCGCTGGAGGAGGGCCAGGAGGACGTGCCGTGGCCCTGCAACTCCACGAAGTACATCTCGCACTTCCCGGAGACTCGCGAGATCTGGTCGTACGGCTCCGGCTACGGCGGCAACGCGCTGCTCGGCAAGAAGTGCTACGCCCTGCGCATCGCGTCCGTGATGGCGCGCGACGAGGGCTGGCTGGCCGAGCACATGCTGATCCTCAAGCTGACGCCGCCGCAGGGCGAGTCGAAGTACGTCGCCGCCGCCTTCCCGAGCGCCTGCGGCAAAACGAACCTCGCCATGCTGGAGCCCACGGTCCGCGGCTGGACGGTCGAGACGATCGGTGACGACATCGCCTGGATGCGGTTCGGCGAGGACGGCCGGCTGTACGCGATCAACCCCGAGGCCGGTTTCTTCGGTGTCGCGCCCGGTACCGGTGAGCACACCAACGCCAACGCGATGAAGACGCTGTGGGGCAACTCCGTCTTCACGAACGTCGCGCTGACCGACGACAACGACATCTGGTGGGAGGGCATGACGGAGGAGACTCCGGCCCACCTGACGGACTGGAAGGGCAACGACTGGACGCCGGAGTCCGAGGCGCCGGCCGCCCACCCGAACGCCCGCTTCACCGTCCCCGCCTCCCAGTGCCCGATCATCGCGCCCGAGTGGGAGGACCCGAAGGGCGTGCCGATCTCGGCGATCCTGTTCGGCGGGCGTCGCGCCACGGCGGTTCCGCTGGTGACCGAGTCCTTCGACTGGAATCACGGTGTGTTCCTCGGCGCGAACGTGGCGTCGGAGAAGACGGCGGCGGCCGAGGGCAAGGTCGGGGAACTGCGCCGCGACCCCTTCGCGATGCTCCCCTTCTGCGGCTACAACATGGGCGATTACATGGGCCACTGGGTCGACGTCGCCAAGGACAAGGACCAGGCGAAGCTCCCGAAGATCTACTACGTCAACTGGTTCCGCAAGAACGACGAGGGCAAGTTCGTCTGGCCCGGCTTCGGTGAGAACAGCCGCGTCCTGAAGTGGATCGTGGACCGTCTGGACGGCAAGGCCGAGGGCGTCGAGACGCCGATCGGCATCCTGCCGACCAAGGAGGCCTTCGACACCGAGGGGCTCGAACTGTCCGAGTCCGACCTGGACCTCCTGCTCACCGTCGACAAGGAGGTGTGGCGCGAGGAGGCCGGGCTGGTGCCCGAGCACCTCAACACCTTCGGCGACCACACGCCGAAGGAGCTGTGGGACGAGTACCGTGCGCTGGTGCAGCGCCTGGGCTGACGCCCACGTTTCAGCTCCGCGGCCGGTCCGAGTTGCCCTGACCTGCGACGTCGTCAGGGCCGGCCGCGGGGGTTTTCTTTCGCCCCCGCCGCCCCTACCCGTCCCATCCTTCTGGGGCTCCGCCCCAGACCCCGCTCCTCAAACGCCGGAGGGGCTGATTTTCAGCCCGTCCGGCGTTTGAGGACGAGGCCGTTAGGCCGATGAGCGGGGGTCTGGGGGCGCAGCCCCCAGGGATGGGACGGGGTAGGGGCGGCGGGGGCGAAGAACTCCCGCCGAGCAGGACGGCTACGAGCGGTCCTCCAAGTAGCGGGTGTGGGACTCCTGACGGCGGGCCTCGACCTCTCGGAGGTTCGTCGTCAAGGTCTCCGCCTCCTTGTGCAGCACGGCGAGCTGCCGCTCGAGATGCCGCTCCGGCGGCTCGCTGCCGGGCGTCATCCGGGTCCACCACCGAGTCCGTACGAACGTGTCGACGGCCTCCGGAATGTCCTGCCGTACGGCCCGGGACAGGGTGTGCACCCCGTCCGGGTCCTGGGCGAGGACCTCGGCGACCCAGCCGGGATCCAGCAGGGCCGCGAGGAGTTCGGTCAGCTCGGTGAGGCGGCCCGCCGCGGCGGGCGGCAGTTCGACGTCGGCCAAGTAGGTGCGCAGCTTGTCGAAGTCCCCCCGCACCTCGTCCAGTTGAGCGGACGGATCCGGGAAGTCCGGCAGCGGCGGACGCTCCGGCGGGGCGATCAGCGCGCCCGCCCCGTACAGTCCCGCGACGACGACCGGCCAGTACGCGCCCGCCAGACCCGTGAAGGTCAGGCCGAGGCCCACGATGCCGAGCGCGCTCCCGGTGAGGTTCTTGCGGGACTCCAGGTAACCGACGAGCCTGTTGGACCTATTGGTAGCCACGGATCTCCTCGAAGGCGCCGTCGAGCGAGCCCTTCTGGGCGTCGAAGAGGCGGCCGCCGGTCAGGTCGGCGATGTGCTCCAGCTCACCGCGGTCGGAGTCGCCGAAGAGGATCGGGAAGACGGGGATCTCCTGCTGCTTGCGGGGGAGCCCGGCGTAGAAGCCGTCGAACTCCTTCGGACCCGCGCCCGCGGTGTTCTCGCCGTCGGTCATCAGGACGATCGACGTGAACGTGTCGTCGTCCGCCCCCAGATGCTCGTACGCCTTCTCCAGCGACGTGTAGATCGCGGTGTCGCCGTCGGCGCTGAGCTCCCGTGTGTCCTTGCGGATGCCGTCAAGCCCCGACCGCGGGTTCTCGGGCCGTACGACGTGGGTGCGTACGCTCTTGACCGCCGACCCGAACGGCATCAGCGTCACCTCCTCACGGTCGCGGAAGTCGCCGGTCAGATCGGTGAGCGCCTTCTTCAGCCGGTCGAGCCGCCCGTCCTCGCTCATCGAGCCCGAGGTGTCGAGGACGTACACGGTCCGCGAGGGCCGGCGCAGCTTGTTCTCGTACGCGTCCAGGAGCCCGTCGGCGACGGAACGGCTGCCCGGGAAGGGAAGTTCGCGCCGCCGGGTGGTGTCGAGTCCGGTCGCGGGCGCCACGGAGGCGACGACCGGGCGACGCAGCGTGCGGTCGGTGATCAGCCGCTGGGTCGCCGGGGAGCGCAGGGCGTCCGTGAGGCGGCGGACCGTCTCGCGGGTGCTCTGGTCGGTGGAGGCGAGCGAGGAGAGCGGGTAGTCGGCCGTGACCACGCCGTCGCGCGGGCGGATCACCGTCAGGTCCTTCCGCGACTTCAGCACCGACTCGTAGTTGAGCAGCGCGTCGACGTTGCCGCGCCGGTCGTACGCCTCCGCCAGCCAGCCCGAGGAACCGGACGTCAGCTGCTGCCCCTTGAAGAACTCCTTCAGCCGGGGCGTCGCCTGCTGCACGTCCCGGTCCGTGAGCGCCGACTGGGCGTCGGACAGGCCCGAAGCCACCGAAACGAGGGTGGAGAAACCGGAGTTGGAGCGGGAGGGGTCGGTCATGCCGTACGTCAGGTTCCCGTCCGCCACCGCCCCCTCGATGTCCGCCCAGGTGACGCTCTCCGGCTTCCAGCCCAACTTCCGTACGGTGGCGTTCTTCACGCCGATGGCCACCGGGCTGGACATGACCGAGGTCTGAGACACGATGTGCTTCGCGGCGGCGGGATTCAGGCGCAGGTAGTCGTTGGAGGAGAGCCAGACCGCGTCGTACGCGCCCTTTGCCCTGCCCTTTCCGAGGAGGTCCACCGCGTCGAGGGTGCCCATGTAGGTGGGCCGGACCTTGATGCCGGTGTTCCTCTCGACCTGCTCGAAGACCGGGGCCATGTCGCTCAGCTCGCTGGAGGCGAGGATGCGGAGTGTGCCGGGTTCGGCCTTCGGGGGCTCGGCGGGGTCCTTCTCGGCGGTCGTCGTGCACGCGGTGACCGCGAGCAGCAGGACCGCGCCGAGGGCCGTACGCCCTCGTCTCACACGAACGCTCACGCGAGCCCCCCTTCCAGCGCGCCCCTCGACCTCGACCGCTCCAAGTACGCCGTGGCGTGCTGGAGTTCGGAGGTCAGGGACTCCACCGTGGCGGCCATGGACTCGGTGGCCTGGGCCTTGTACGTGTCGATGGCGTCGAGGGTCTGGTAGATCTGCTGGAAGGCCGAGCGGAGCGTCTCCGCACCGACGGCCGGGTCGGCCGCGATGCGCTGGATCTCGCCGGACTGCGTGGCGAGCATCTCCGCGTTGCCGCGGATGAGGTCCTCCGTCGTGCCGCGCAGCGCGTTGACCTGCTCGACGACCTTGCGCTGGTTGTCGAGGGCGGAGGCGAGCATCACGGAGATGCGCAGCGCGGACACCGTCGTGGTGGCCGCGCGGTCGACGCCCTTGATCAGCTCGTCGTTGTTGCGGCGGACCACGTCCATCGCCAGATAGCCCTGGGCGCACACCGCGAGCTGGGTGAGCAGGTCCTGGTGCTTCTGCCGGACGGGGAAGAGGACGTCGGCGCGCAGTGTGTCGGCCTGCGCCGGATCGGTCGCCTCCACGCCGGCGATGTGCCGCTCGACCGCCGCGTCCAGGGCCTCCGTCAGGACGACGTACTCCTGGAGCTTGCCCATCGAGTCCCAGAGGCGGACGCGCTCGGTCTGCAACGCGGCGTTGTCGCGGCGCAGTTCGTCCTGGCCGCCGCGCAGCGAGCCGACGATCTTGTTCAATGTGCCCTGCGCCGAGGCGTACTTGGCGACGTGGTCGCGGAGCTTGTTTCCGCCGGGCAGCCGGGACAGCAGCTTGCGGGCCTTGCCGCCGGGCAGGTCGCGCGGGTCCAGGTCCTCGACCGTGCGCCGGAGTTCGACCAGCGAGGACGAGACGCGGGACTGGGCGTCCTCGCCGTTCGCGGGCAGGCTGCGGATCGTGCGCTCCAGCATGCGGTTCGACTGGGCGGCCGCGCCCCGCATCTCGCCGGAGCCGAGCGCGACGATCTCCCCGATCTTCCCGGCGAACTCGGGGGAGCGGGCGTCGAGCGCGGCGAGCCCGTCGACGTACTCGGTGGCCTTGCGCGCCATGTCCGTACGGACCGACTCGTCGACCGGCACGAGACCGCCGGCCTTTTCCCGGGGCACCGGGGCGACGGCCTCGGGCGGGGTGAGAGTGAATTCCTGTGCTGCGTTTCCGGTGCTTCCGGTGTTGTCCGAGGTGCTCACTTGCGGTTTCCCCCTAGCCCCGGGCCTGGCGCGCCATCTCGTGCAGCACCTTGGAGGCGGGCACGGGCGCCTGCCGGACGCCGGTCAGCTTCTGGTTGAGATACGTGGTGTGGGCGGCGGTGGCCGCCGTGAACTCGACGGCGGCACCCTGCGGCCGGAACCCGTGCCGCACCGCCAGCTTCCGCAACTCCTTGTCCTTGCTGAGGAGTTCGCCCAGCGCTCGGCCCTCCTCCGTGAGGGGGACGACGGTGTGGTCGCTGTTCGCGGTGGTGTCCGGGTAGAGGACGGTCAGGTCGTCGACGCCCTGGCCCTGGGCGAGCAGTGAGG
The DNA here is from genome assembly GCF_008905045.1 of Streptomyces albicerus. GTDB lineage: Bacteria > Actinomycetota > Actinomycetes > Streptomycetales > Streptomycetaceae > Streptomyces > Streptomyces albicerus. The sequence continues at coordinate 122,943 of NZ_VWMY01000023.1, read as the reverse complement.
CGACCTGCGACTCGTAGACGAGGACCAGCGGGTTGCCGACACCGCTGACGAAGTCCCTGAACGACGCGTCCGAGCTGCTCTGCTGGGCCCCCTGGACGCCCACCAGCTTGTGCATCAGGGGTGCGGTGCGGGCGACGGCCTCGGTGCTGTCCGCGACCCGGCCACCATCGGCCACGTACGAGGCGGCGGCGAGGTACAGCGCGCCGGAGTTCGAACTGGTCGGGTCGGTGGTGGAGATGAAGAGCGTGCCGGTCAGTTCGCCGTACTTGTCGGCGCCCCGGAGCTGCTGCCACCTCGTGTCGCGGTCGGCTGCCTTGAGATAGGAGGACATCTTCAGGATGCCGTTGCCCTTTGTCCGGAGCGTCGCGAGGCCGTTGTCGGCCAGTACCTCGGCGGTGCTGCGATGCGTCACGACCACGAGGGGCGAGTAGAAGGGGCGTGGCAGGGGCTGCCGGGCGCCGTACTTCTCGGCCAGCTCCTCGGCGGGCGCCTGACTGCCAGGGAAGGCGAAGTCGTATCCCTTGAGGTCGAGGTCCTCCATGGCCCAGGACCCGGAGGCCTCCGTCTCCACGGTGTAGCCCTTGGCAGCGAGGGCGTTCACCACGTCGGGGTCGGCGAAGAACTCCGCCTTCTCCGATCCGATCATTCCCAGCACGGTCTTCGTTGCCGTGCCCTTGTCCTGCTCTTCGCGGCCCGCGACGACGGCTGCTGCCACTCCGCCGATCAGGAACACCGCCAGGACGATGGCGACTATTCGTCTCACACCCGGAGCCTGCTCCCGGAACCCAACGTTCCCCGCCGTTCTGGATGAACACGGGGTGACCACCCGATCCCAGTACGCAACCGGAGCACCCCGCTCCGCTGGAAGTGCCGCGATAGTCCGTCGATCGTCTGCGGGTCCGTCGTGGCTGGTCGCGCCCCGCGGCGGAGCCGCAAATGTCACAGCCCCGCGCCCCTCCGGGGCGCTGCCGAACCGCAGTCGACTTCACCAAGGCCGCTGAGAGGGCTGCTCCGTTAGAGGGCTGCTCCAGTCGGGCGCCCCGTAAGGGGCGCGGGGAACTGCGCGACCAGCCCCCACCGGGCCCGCAGGTGGATCCCGGGCCCGAAGTTTTGATCACGCACCCAGCGGAGCGCTGTGGCGCCCGGTCCGCACGTCGCTGCGGATGCGCGCGGACCGGGGCCGATCGGGGGAGCCCGAAGGCTCGAAGTGAGCTCGGCGGCTCGAAGCGAGCCCGGAAGCTCAGTGGGTGGTCAGGGCGTGGGCCTCGGTGGCCGCCGCGTGCGCGTCCATGCGCTCGGCGGCCAGGATCGCCGCCGCCGTGTCCGCGCGGGACGCCGCGACGACGAGGGCGCGGCCCGCGAGAGCGTGCGCCCGCTCATGGAGCGCCGCGATCTGAACGGATGCGGTGCCGGTCACCGACGCGCGGGCCGGCGGACGGCCCCCGCGCAGCCGCGTCACCTGCTCGGCCAGCCGCTCCGCGGCGACGTCGAGCTCGGCGGACGGTTCGAGACCGCGCAGCTCGTCGGTCGCCGTGAGCAGCGCCGCGAGGTGACCGGCCAGCTGGATGTCCAGCTCCTCCTCGCGCGACCGGTGGGGAAAGTCGGCGGTGCCGGCCATCGTGTGGACCGACTTGGTGCGGATCGGCTCGTACATGGGATGGCCTCCTGTGCTCTGACAGGAAACCATCCTAGCTTAGAATCCGTCTAAAGTTGAGCCGGTTCGCAAAACCGGTCGCGATGTACACGCAGCGTGAGTGTCACGGCTGGCCGTACCCGTCCAGGAAGTTCCCGATCCGCGTCACCGCGTCCGTCAGATCCCTGGCCGTGGGCAGCGTGACGACCCGGAAGTGATCCGGCTCCGGCCAGTTGAACCCGGTCCCCTGCACCACCATGATCTTCTCGGCCCGCAGCAGGTCCAGCACCATCTGCCGGTCGTCCTTGATCTTGAAGACCTTCGGGTCGAGCCGCGGGAAGAGATAGAGAGCCCCCTTCGGCTTCACGCACGTCACGCCCGGAATCTGCGTCAGCAGGTCGTGCGCCACGTCCCGCTGCTCCCGCAGCCGTCCGCCGGGGAGGACGAGATCGTTGATCGTCTGCCGCCCGCTGAGAGCGGCCACCACGCCGTGCTGACCCGGCATGTTCGCGCACAGCCGCATGTTCGCGAGGATCGTCAGCCCCTCGATGTACGAGTCGGCGTGCGCCCGCGGCCCGGAGATCGACATCCACCCGACCCGGTAGCCCGCCACCCGGTACGCCTTCGACATCCCGTTGAAGGTGAGCGTCAGCAGGTCCGGGGCGATCTTGGCGGTCGCCGTGTGCGTGGCGTCGTCGTACAGGATCTTGTCGTAGATCTCGTCCGAGCAGACCAGCAGATTGTGGCGGCGGGCGATGTCGGTCAGCCCCCGCAGCATCGCCTCGTCGTAGACCGCGCCCGTCGGGTTGTTCGGGTTGATGATCACGAGCGCCTTGGTGCGGTCGGTGACCTTCCGCTCGATGTCCGCGAGGTCGGGCATCCAGTCGGACTGCTCGTCGCAGCGGTAGTGGACGGCCGTACCGCCGGACAGCGAGACCGCCGCCGTCCACAGCGGATAGTCGGGCGTCGGTACGAGCACCTCGTCGCCGTCGTCCAGCAGCCCCTGCATCGCCATCACGATCAGCTCGGAGACGCCGTTGCCGATGAAGACGTGCTCGACGTCCGTCTCGATGCCGAGCGTCTGGTTGTGCATGACCACGGCCCGGCGCGCCGCGAGCAGGCCCTTCGCGTCTCCGTACCCATGGGCCGACGACACGTTCCGGAGGATGTCCTCCAGGATCTCGGGCGGGCACTCGAACCCGAACGCGGCCGGATTTCCCGTGTTCAGCTTGAGGATGCGATGCCCCGCCGCCTCAAGCCGCATCGCCTCCTCGAGCACCGGGCCCCGGATCTCGTAACAGACGTTGGCGAGCTTGGTCGACTGGATCACCTGCATGTCCGTGAGCTTACGGCCGAGTAACGGTTCCCGCGGCGTGTTTTCCACCACGTGAGACGAGATGGTTTGGGCCGTTATCGTCGGTAGCTGCCTCGAAGGCCCCTCGTGTCCCTACAATGCGCGGCCATGTTCCGGATCCTCAGCGCGAGAGTGGCACGTACGACGCATATGACGCGAACGATACGACCGGTGCGTACGTCATGAACGGCGCGAACCGGGAGAACGGCGACGCTCAGGGTCTGCCGAGTGTGTACCACCCGATCGCCGACACGGACCTGCCGTACGACGAGTACGCGGATCCGGCGGTCGCCCACGGCTGGCAGAACGCTTACGACGACACGGTCCGCCTCGACCCCGCCGAACCCATGGCCGGCCCCGCCGTCGCCTCTGCCGTCGGTCCCGCCGTCGAGCCCCGGCGTGACTCGGTCCCGGCTCTCCCCGAGGGAGTGGGCCGTCGCGACCGGCTGATGCGCCGCCGCCGGACCCGGCTGATGCGCCGCGGGGCCGTCGCCGCGGGCGCGGCCGGTGTCGTGCTCCTCGCCGTCGTGATCGCCGGACTCTTCGGTTCCGATTCCTCTGGTTCCTCGGGGGAGGGGGACCGGAAGGGGCCGAAGGCCCAGCACTCCTCCTCGTCCGCGGACCGGCAGGGTGCGGCCGGCTCCTCGGACGACTCCTCCGGCCCGTCCGGCACCTCACCCGGGAAATCGGACCAGGCGTCACCCGACGCCTCGGCAAGCCCCTCGCCGAGCGAGTCCCGGCCCGGCGGCTCCGGCGACTCCGGTGAACCCGCCACGAAGGCCCCCACGACCACCGCCCCCGCCACCACCGGCGAGCCGAGCCGTGGCAACGGCGGTGACAATCCCGGTCGTGGCCAGGGCTCCACCAAGGGCCCCAAGTAGCAGGTGGGCGGGCCGAATTCAACTCCTTGCCCCGTCGCCTCCCTCCCCCTCAGAATGCGCATGACAAAACGGAAGGTGGCCGGAAGACTTCCGGCCGCCGAAGTCGCAAGAGGGGACCCCCCACATGAAGAAGCCTCTCCTTGCCGTGCTCGGAGCCCTGGTGATCACCGGGGCGGGCATGGCTCCGGCAGCGGCCGCCACCAGTGGCGACACGGCGACGGAACCGATCACGGAACGGCTCGCGGGTCAGGTCACGTCGCTCGCCGAGCAGGTGCTCCCCGGGAAGGCGCCCGCGCCCCAGGCGGTCGACTTCGCCGGAACCGTGGCGCTCAGCAACTGTTCCGGCTCGGTCGTGCGCATGCCGGACTCGGAGGCGGACGACCCCGCTCTCGTGCTCTCCAACGGCCACTGCCTCGAGAGCGGATTCCCCGGGCCGGGCGAGGTCATCGTCGACCAGCCCTCCACCCGCACCTTCGGCCTGCTCAACTCCGCGGGCACGAGAGTCGCGACGCTCCGGGCCAGCAAGATCGCGTACGCGACGATGACCGACACGGACGTCTCGCTGTACCAGCTGACCAGCACGTACCAGCAGATCCAGAACTCGTACGGCATATCGGCGCTGGAACTCAACGCCTCGCACCCGACGGCCGGTACGGCCATCAAGGTGGTCTCGGGCTACTGGAAGCGGATCTACTCGTGCAGCATCGACGGGTTCGCCTACCGCCTGAAGGAGGGGTCCTGGACCTGGAAGGACTCGATCCGGTACACCTCCGCCTGCAACACCATCGGCGGCACCTCGGGTTCGCCCGTCATCGACGACGCCACCGGCAAGGTCGTCGCCGTCAACAACACCGGTAACGAGGACGGCGGGCGCTGCACCGACAACAACCCCTGCGAGGTGGACGAGAGCGGCAACGTCACCGTCCGCCAGGGCATCAACTACGGCCAGGAGACGTACCAGATCGTGCCGTGCGTCGGGCTCGACAACAAGATCGACCTGAGCCGCAGCGGGTGCACGCTGCCCACGCCATAGGTCGCGTAGTCGTTCAAGGGCGGGCGGTCACCCGGGAGTCCGGCGGACCGCCCGTCCCGCCAGTTGGTCCGTCCGGCGGCCGTCCTCGATGACGAAGCGGCCGTCGATCAGGACGTGCGGGATGCCGGTCGGGAGCGTACGCGGCGCCTCGAAGGTCGAACCCGCGGCGACCGTCGCAGGATCGAAGAGGACCAGGTCGGCGCGGTGGCCCTCGCGGACGAGGCCGCGGTCGGGCAGACGGAGGCGGGCGGCCGGTCGTGACGTGAGATGGGCGACGCATTCCTCCAAGGAGAGCACGCCCAACTCCCTTACGTACCGGCCGAGATAGTGCGGGAACGTGCCGTACGCGCGCGGGTGCGGCTTGTCGCCCCGGAGGATGCCGTCGGAGCCGCCCGTGTGCACGCGGTGGCGCATGATCTGCTGGACGTTCTCCTCGTGGCCGACATGCTGGAGGATCGTCGAGCCGAGGCCGTCCTCGACGAGCAGGCGGCGGGCGGTGGTCCAGGGGGCCTCGCCGCGGGCGTCGGCCGACTGCCGGACCGTCCGGCCCACATGGGGCGCGAGCGCCGGGTCGGTCACGCCGGAGATCTCGATGGTGTCCCACTCGATGGGAACGCCGTGGCAGCCGTCCGCGCCGATGACCTCCATGTGGTGGCGGATCCGTTCGGCGGTCTCGTCGTCCTTCAGACGGGCGAGGATCGCCTCGGGGCCGCCCTCGCTCGCCCAACTGGGCAGCATCGCCACGAGAGTGGTGCAGCCGGGCGTGTACGGGTACGTGTCCAGGCTGATGTCCGCGCCGGCCGCGAGCGCCTCGTCCAGGAGCGTCAGCAGGTCGGGCGCCTTGCCCTTGTTCACGCCGAAGTTCATGGTGGCGTGGGCCAGATGGAGCGGGCAGCCCGCCTCCCGGGTCAGGTCCACCATCTCCCTGTACGCGTCCAGGGCGCCGGCTCCGTACGAGCGGTGGTGCGGGCAGTAGTAGCCGTCGTACGCGGCCACCACCCTGCACAGTTCGGTGAGTTCGGCGTCCTTGGCGTACATGCCGGGCGTGTAGGTGAGCCCCGACGACATACCGACCGCGCCCTGTTGCATCCCCTCCGCGACCAACTGCCGCATTCTGTCCAGCTCTTGGGGCGCTGCCTCGCGGTCGTCCCAGCCGACGGCGAGCATGCGTACGGTGCCCTGGGGGATGAGGTAGGCGGCGTTCACCGCGATACCCCGGCCTTCGAAGCCGTGGTCCAGACGGTCCAGGTACTCGCCCACGGACCGCCAGTCGAAGTCGATGTCGTCGCCGTAGCCGTTCCAGCCGGTGATCGCCTTCCGCACCTCGCCGAGCGTCCGGTCGTCCACCGGGGCGTACGACAGGCCGTCCTGGCCGATGACTTCGAGCGTCACGCCCTGTGCGGCCTTCGCGCTGTGGTCGGGGTCGCGGAGGAGGGCCAGGTCACTGTGGGCGTGCATGTCGATGAAGCCGGGGGAGAGGACGAGGCCCTCGGCGTCGAGCGTGCGGCGGGCGATGGGACGCTGGCAGCCGGCCGCGGCGGCCTCCTTGACGATCGAGGCGATTCTGCCGTCCTTGATGGCCACGTCGGCGCGGTAGGAGGGCTCTCCGCTGCCGTCGACGACCTCGGCGTCGCGGATGACGAGATCCATGCCGGGCTCCTAGAAGTAGGTACGGATGTAGTCGACGACCGTGCCGTCCGGCTCCACCAGCGGGATCAGCTGCCACTTGTCGAAGGACGTGCAGGGGTGCGAGAGGCCCATGCCCACCCAGTCGCCGATCTGGAGATCGGCCTCCGGGGCCGTGCGGACCCAGGCGTGCTGGTCGGAGAGGGCGGTGATCGTGATGCCGGTCGCCGGGCGTTCGCCGGCGTCCGAGCGGATCACCTGGACCTCCGGCAGATCCAGGTCGTACGCCGCGTCGCGCTTGCCCGCGTTGACGAAGGCCTGCTCGGGGGAGGGGCGGGAGACGACCTGGGCCCAGAGGCGGAAGGCGGGGTGGAGCGCGCCCTCCTCGGGGACCCGGGTGAAGGGGGTGATCTTGCGGTAGTGGCCGTCGTCGTGCGAGACGTACGCACCGGAGCGCAGCAACTTCAGTACGGGCAGGGAGAGTTCGGGAAGCTCGGCGAAGACGTCGGCCACCGCGTCGAACCAGGCGCTGCCGCCGGCGCTCACCACGATCTCGTCGAGGCCCGCTTCGGCGAAGCGGCCCGCCTTGTCGAAGTCGGCGGCCAGCGCGACGAGACGCCGCAGCCACGCGTGCACCCGCTCCGGGTTCGCGTCCGGCACCTCGCCCTCGTACCCGGCGACGCCCACCAGCCGCAGCGTGTCCACGGCCGCTACCGCGTCCGCGACCGCCGCGCACTCCGCCTCCGTCCGTACGCCGGTCCGGGCGCCCTCGCCCGCGGCCAGTTCGACGACGACGTCCACCGGGCGGGCCGCTCCGCGCAGCGCGGCGTCCATCAACTCGACGCCGCGCACGGAGTCGACGTAGCAGATGAGCTGGAAGGCCGGGTCGGCGGCCAGCTGCGAGGAGACCCACTTGAGTGCCGCCGGGTCCACCAACTCATTGGCGAGGAACACGCGTTGGATGCCGAAGGCCCGTGCCACGCGCACCTGGTGCGGCACGGCGAGGGTGATGCCCCACGCGCCGTGCTCGATCTGGCGGTGGAAGAGCTGGGGGGCCATCGAGGTCTTGCCGTGCGGGGCGAAGGAGAGACCGTGGCGGGTCGTGTACGTCTCCATGAGCCGGAGGTTGTGTTCCAGGCGCTCGGCGGAGAGGGCGAGGACGGGGGTGGTGAAGCCGTCGGTGAAGAGGTTGCGGCGCTGGGCGGCCAGCTCGCCGACGGTCAGGCCGTCGGCGTCGGGCGGGAGGCCCTTGAAACGGTGGTCGACGCGCTCCTCCGCGAGCGCGGCGAGACGTTCTGCGACGGTGCCGGCGGCTGAGTCGGCTGAGTCGGCGGCCATGGAGCCTCCCTGATGAGGGTCGTTGCAATATATGCAACAGTCATTGCGTATGTCGCTTACTGCTGTCTAACATCTCGGCCAACGCCGGGTCAACGGAGCCGCTGAGACCCGCGCCAGCGACGAGGAGCCCCAGCCATCGTGACCCCCACCGGACCGGCCGTCGGCACCGAACGCGACCCCGCGCGCGCTGTGGACGTCGTGGACGTATTGGACGCCGTGGATGTCGTCACGCTCGGCGAGTCCATGGTCACGTTCCTCCCGTCCCGCCCGGGACGCCTCGCCGACGTGCCGTCGTTCGAGCGGGCGATAGGTGGCGCGGAATCCAATGTGGCGTGCGGGCTGGCTGCCGCCGGGCATTCCGCGAAGTGGGTCAGCCGGATCGGCGCCGACGGCTTCGGGCAGCACCTGGTGGAACGGATCGCCGCGCACGGTGTCGACACGAGCGCCGTGCAGGTCGATCCGGCCCGGCCCACCGGCATCTACTTCCGCACAGCGGGGGAGCGGGCGCTCACGCCGGGCGCGCGGGGCGTGGGGAAGTCCTTCATGGCGGCCGCCGACGGGGGTTCTCCGGTGGAGGCCGCGGTCACCGCGGAGACGACCGGGGCGGCAGAGATGGTGAAGACGGCCGAGACTCTCGCAGAGGTCGTCTACTACCGCACCGGTTCCGCCGCGTCCGCCATGTCCCCCGCGAACATGCCCGGGAACGAGATCCGCTCCGGTCGCGTGCTCCATCTCTCCGGCATCACGGCCGCGCTCTCGGACGACTGCCTCGCTCTTCTGCGCGACCTCACGGCCCCTCGCCCGGGCCGCCCCCTGATCTCGTTCGACGTCAACTACCGCGTAGGCCTTTGGCGGGACCCCGCCCAGGCGGGCGCCACCCTCCTCGCCCTGGCCCGCGGCAGCGACCTCGTCTTCGTCGGCACAGACGAGGCCGAGGCCGCCTGGGGCGTCACCGGCGGCCCCGCCGCGATCCGCGCCGCGCTCCCCGAACCGCGGGTACTCGTCGTCAAGGACGGCGGGCGGGGGGCCACGGTCTTCGAACGAGCTGCCTGTGCGCCCGGCCCCGACACCGTCACCCACGTCCCCGCCCTCCGCGTGGACGTGGTGGCTCCCGTCGGCGCGGGTGACGCCTTTGCCGCCGGGTTCCTCTCCGCGACCCTGCGCGGACTGCCCGTCCGGGACCGGCTCAGGCACGGGCATCTCATGGCCGCCGCCGCGCTCACCGTGCCCGGAGACCTGGGGGAGCCCCCCTCCCGCGACCACGCCGACCGGCTCGCCGCACTCGACGACGACGCGTGGGGGACACTTCGACTCGGCCCCGGCTGGACGCAAGCCGCAGATCGAGTCGTTGATCGGGCCCAGGAGGAGGTACGTACCCCATGAGCCAGACCGTCGACCGCGCGCTGAGCATCCTGCCGTTGCTTGCCGAGGGCCCCGCCGACCTCGGGCAGGTCGCCGAGCGCCTTGGTGTCCACAAGTCCACCGCGCTCCGCCTCCTGCGCACGCTCCACGAGCACGGCCTGGTCTACCGCCAGTCCGACCAGCGCTACCGCCTCGGCGCCCGCCTCTTCGCGCTCGCCCAGGAGGCCGTCGAGAACCTCGACGTCCGCGAGATCGCCCACCCCCACCTCGTACGCCTCAACGAGCAGTGCGGACACACCGTCCACCTCGCCGTGCACGAGGAGGGCGAGGTCCTCTACATCGACAAGGTCGAGAGCCGCTACCCGGTGCGCATGTACTCCCGTATCGGAAAGCCCGTCGCCATCACCGTCGCCGCCGTCGCCAAGCTGCTCCTCGCCGACCTCCCCGAACCCGAGCGCCGCACCCTCGCGGAGAAGCTCGACTACCCCATGTACACGTCCCGCTCGATCCCCAACGCACCTGCGTTCCTGCGGGAGTTGGAGAAGGTACGGGACCAGGGCTGGGCCACCGACCTCGGCGGCCACGAGGAGTCCATCAACTGCGTCGCCGCCCCCATCCGCGGCACCGACGGACGTGTCGTCGCCGCCATGTCCGTCTCCGCCCCGAACGTCGTCGTCACCGCCGACGAACTCCTCACGCTGCTCCCACTGGTGCGCCGTACGGCGGATGCCATCAGCGGCGAGTACTCCGGCAGGACCCCCGCGAAGGAAAGCAGTTCATGACTGACAAGACCGAGAAGACAGCCCTCACCCCCAAGACCCACACCGCCCCGCCCGCCAAGTTCTCGCACGGCGTCAGGAAGGGGAACATCCTCCAGGTCGCGGGCCAGGTCGGCTTCCTGCCCGCGGTCGAAGGGCAGCCGCCCACGCCCGCCGGCCCCACCCTGCGCGAGCAGACCCTCCAGACCCTCGCCAACGTCAAGGCCATCCTCGAAGAGGGCGGCGCCTCCTGGGACGACGCGATGATGATCCGCGTCTACCTCACGGACGTCGACCACTTCGCCGAGATGAACGCGATCTACAACGCGTACTTCGAGGAGCAGGGCCTCACCGCGCCTCCCGCCGCCCGCACGACGGTCTACGTGGGCCTCCCGGCCGGGCTCCTCATCGAGATCGACGCACTGGCGGTACTGGACAACTGAGGCTCACCCCCGCGCCCTGAAGGGGCGCGGGGCTGTATCGATGTGCGGCTCCGCCGCGTGGGCGCGACCAGCCACAACGAGGCCGCACCCGGCAGCCATCAGCACCACCCCCCACAAACCCCGCACCCCGTACGGCGATCCCCCCTGCCCAAAAACACCATGCCCTTAAGAAGAGGCCCTCCCCATGTCATCCCTCCTCGCAGCCACACCCACCCCAGAAACCCCACCCCACACAGGCGGCCTGCTCCTCCTCATAGACGGCACCGCAGGCCTACTCACGGTCGCAGCCCTCGGCATCGTTCTTCTCCTCGTCCTGATCATCAAGGTCAGGCTCCAGCCGTTCGTCGCGCTGCTCGCCGTATCGATAGCCGTCGGCCTCTCGGCCGGCCTCTCCGTCACCGAACTCTTCGGCACCGTCCAGCGATCCAACGCCGTCTCGATGATCGAGACGGGCATGGGCGGCATCCTCGGCCACGTCACGATCATCATCGGCCTCGGCACGATGCTCGGCGCGATCCTCGAGGTGTCGGGCGGCGCGGAGGCACTCTCCGCCCGACTGCTCAACCTCTTCGGCGAGAAGCGCGCCCCGCTAGCCATGGGCCTGACCGGCCTCATCTTCGGCGTCCCGGTCTTCTTCGACGTCGGCATCTTCGTCCTCGCGCCGATCGTGTACGCCGCCGCCAAGCGCTCCGGCAAGTCGATCCTGCTCTACTGCATGCCGCTGCTCGCGGGCCTGTCGATGACCCACGCGTTCCTGCCCCCGCACCCCGGCCCGGTCGCCGCCGCCGGACTGTTCGAGGTGGACCTGGGCTGGGTCATCCTGATGGGCATCGTCGTCGGCATCCCGGCCGTGCTGGCCGCCTGGGCGTACGCCGCCTGGATCGGCAAGCGCCTCTTCGTCCCCGTACCGCAGGACATGGTCGAGGCCGCTGACGAGGCGAAGGCCGCTGTCGCCGCGGAGCGTGCCGCGCGCCGGGCCGCCGCCCGTTCGACGGGAGCCACCGGCGGTGACGCCGGTGCGGGCACCGGTGCGGGAACTGGTGCGGGAACTGGCGCGGGCACCGGTTCGGTCGCCCTCGCCGAGACCCCGGCCCCGGACGACGACCCGGACGAGCAGCCGGTTTCCCTCTCCACCGTATTCCTCATCATCGGTACGCCGCTGCTGCTGATCCTCGCCGCGACCTTCTCCTCCATCGCCCTTGACCCGTCGACCCTCCGCTCGGTCATCGAGTTCTTCGGGCACCCCTTCGTCGCCCTGACCATCGCGCTGCTCATGGCGTACTACCTGCTGGGCATCCGGCGCGGCTGGTCCCGCAAGTCCCTGGAGACGGTGTCGACCGCCTCCCTCAAGCCGGTCGGCAACATCCTGCTCGTGGTCGGCGCGGGCGGCATCTTCGGTGCCGTACTCAAGGGCTCGGGCATCGCGGACGCGCTCGCCGACACCTTCAACGACGTCGGCCTGCCGGTCATCCTGCTGGCCTGGCTGATCTCCGTCGTGCTGCGGGTCGCACAGGGCTCGGCGACGGTCGCCATCGTCACCACCGCCGGAATCGTCGTCCCGCTCGTCGAGGGGCAGGACCTCTCGCAGGCCCACCTCGCGCTGATCATCATGGCGATCTCGGCCGGTTCGATCTTCGCCTCGCACGTCAACGACGGAGGCTTCTGGATCGTCGCCAAGTACTTCGGCATCTCCGAACGCGACACCCTCAAGTCCTGGACGGTCCTGGAGACGGTGCTGTCGGTGGCCGGTTTCGTCGTGGCGGCCCTACTGAGCGTCTTCATATAGCGGGACGAACCGGGGACCGGCTGTTCTCGACACAGGATCGTCGACCATACTGCCCGCTGTGGAGCAGCGCATAGGACCCAACATCCCGCCCCTGCAAGGCGCCGCGGTCGACCCGGCGTTCGTGCCCGGCATCACGGGCCCGCGCCCCGCCGAGCCGAAGGACACCAAGCCGGGGGGCACCGAGGCCACTGAGCCGGAGGCCTCCGAAGAGGCCGTCGAGGAGGCTTCGCCTGGCGATGAGGCCGCCTCCGATGAGGCGGCCTCCAAGGAGAAGCCCGGCGACGAGCCTTCCGGTGAAGGACCTGAAGGACCCGAAGGGCCCGACGAGCCCGAAGAGCCCGTGGAGCCGGCAAAGGCTCCGGAGGGCGGCCCCGTCTTCGAGGCCTCCGACCGCCGCGCGAAGGTCGTCGCCGACCACAGCGGCGTACGTCTGCGCTTGGACGACCAGGAGGCCGAGTTCCGCTGGGACGAGATCGGCGCCGTCGAGACCGAGTCCCCACGCTTCGGGAAGCGGTTCACCATCACGGTGCACACACCCGACCGCCGCTGGTACCCGATCGAGATCGAGGCAACGGCCAGGTCCCGCTTCAAGGAGTGGGAGACCCAACTGGACGAGGTCTTGGACTCCTATTTCGATGACAGCGAAGACAGCGAGGACAGCGCCCCGTAAAGGGACACTCAGCAAGGGGCGTGGGGAACTGCGCGACCAGCCACAACGGCCCCGCAGTTCCCCACGACCGAATCATTGATCAACTGCAGTACTGCGCTTCCTTCCCGATGGACCGGTACATGCAGTCGGCGTTCTCCAGCAACTGCAGCACCGCGTCCCGGTTACGCGACGTCTCCCGCTCGATGACCTCGTCGGGCGGGTAGAAACCACCCCCGCCACTGGACGAGGGATACATCTCGAAGGTGTAGCCGAAGATCTTCTGGCTGCCCCACAGATAGTCGTCGATCGACCCGTCGGTGATGTAAAGGTCGCTGGACTGCTCGGCCGTGTACCCGTTACTGGCGGCCATCTTCTGCCCGACCGCGGCGAAGGCGTTGCGATCGTCGGCCGTCATACCAGTGGTCGTGTCCGCGGTCGTGTAGCCGAACGGCCACAGCACCAGCTCGCTGTACGTGTGGAAGTCGACGCCCGCCTTGATCTGCTGCGTGCCGCCGACCACCCGGCTGCGCACGAAGTCGGCGACGACCTTCACCTCGGGCGCGGACTCGGGAGCGGAACCCCGGTAGGTCTCGGAGGACGTCGAGCCGGACGAGCCGCCGCAGCAGCCCCAGCGGTAGTTCCAGTTGCGGTTCATGTCGGTACCGACGTACGACGAACCGCTGTTGGGCTGGCGGTTCTTGCGCCATGAGCGGTAGGCGCCGGACGCGATGTCGTACTCGCCGCCGTCCGGGTTGAGGTCCGGGACGATCCAGATCTCGCGGTTGTTCACCATGTTCGTCACGCGGGAGTCGGAGCCGTACCCGGCGCCCAGCTCGCGCATCAGGTAGAGCGCCATCTCCACCGTGAGGTGCTCGCGCGCGTGCTGGTGGTGGGTGAACAGGACCTCGGGCTCGGACTCGTCGGTCGCGACGTTGTCGCTGATCTTGATGGCGACGATGTCCCGGCCCTGGTACGACTTCCCGATCACGCGCTTGCTCATGATGCTCGGGTAGGCCGAGAGGCGCTGGTCGATCTCCGTGTTCATCTCGGCGTAGTTGTGATAGCGCGAGTCGGCGGAGGGGAAGTCGAGCACGCCGACGTCCGCGGCGCTCGACCGGTCCGGGGCGGTGCCGAGTTCCGAGACCTCATAACCGAGTTGCCGCAGCTTCTTCGCATGGGCCGCGCGGCCCGAGACGACGACGGTCTCCTCGTCGGCCTCGTCGATCGACACACCGGTCTGGGCGATCGCGGTACGCGTGGCCGTGGTGCTGCCGTGCACATGGATCTCGTACTGGCGGATCTCGTCCGTGTCGGAGGCGGGAGCCGCTCCAGGGGCGCCGGTCGCGCTGGTCGTGGCGGCTATGGGGGCCGCGAGGGCCAGGGCGAGGAGTGTGGCGAAGACGGCGGTGCGTCGGCCGCGTCTGCGCGGTGGGGCCGGTGCGGCGGGAGTGCCGCCGCTCCCTTTGGGGCTGAGTCGCATGAATTCTCCTTGGTTCTCCAGAAAATCCGGGATCACCGGAAGTGTGGGGAGTGGAGCGGGGGGTGGATCAGTGCGACGTGCCGGGGTGTCCGCCGAAAGTGCCGACGAGACCCCGTATGCGGGTGTGGCGCTCATCGTGGAGGCATGGCATGTTCGGGTCAAGACCAGGCCGAAATCAGACAGCGTGAACCGGCCGAAAACTGACGAGGCGCCAGGTGCGCCCCGTCAGGGGCGCGGGGAACTGCGCGACAAGCCCCCACCGGACCCGCAGACAAATCCGCCCCCCAAGCGGAGCGCACACGCTGGGCGTTCTGCATATATGCAGCCCGGCAGTGTACGCGGCCCCGTACACCGCGGCGCAGTCCCCGGCAAAGTGCACCCACGGGTGTGAATCGCGCGTGCGAAACCGCGGCGCAGCCGGGAGAGTGGGGACCCGCGCAAGAGGAGCCCCGTACTCCGGCTCCGGCTCATACCCCAGAGGACTGGCTGATCATGGGCGGATCAGCGCCGCGAAGGGACCATCAGCCGCCGGTCGAGACGACCAGCTTCGTCGACCGGCGGGACGAACTGGCCGAGGGGCGACGGTTGTTGGCCACCGCACGACTGGTCACCCTGACCGGGCCCGGCGGCGTCGGCAAGACGCGGCTGGCCGGGCGGATCGCCGCGCGTGTCGAGCGGGCGTTCCCGGACGGTGTGCGCTTCGTGCACCTGGCCGGGCTGCACGACCCGGCACTCGTACCGCTCGCGGCCGGCGACGCGCTCGGTCTGCACGACCACTCCGACCAGCCGCCGCTCGACGCGCTGGTCGAGCAGGTACGCGACCGCCGGCTGCTCCTCGTCCTCGACAACTGCGAGCATCTGCTGTCCGCCTGCGCGGAGTTGGCGGCCGCGCTGCTGCACGGCACGACGGGTGTCCGCGTCCTCGCGACGAGCCGCCACCGCCTCGCCCTCACGGAGGAACACCTCCTGGAGGTACGCCCCCTGCCGGTGCCCGACCCGGACTCGGATCTGTCGGCCGCCACGTACCCGGCCCTGGCGCTCTTCGCCGACCGGGCCGCCGCCGTCGTCCCCGGCTTCGAACTCACCCCCGACAACCGCGCCGCCGTGGCCCGCCTCTGCCGCCGACTCGACGGCCTGCCCCTCGCCATCGAGCTCGCGGCCGTCCGTATGCGTGTCCTCGGCGTCGAGCAGCTGGTCGCCCGCCTGGACGACCGCTACCGCCTCCTCACCACCGGCAGCCCCGCCGTCCTGCCCCGCCACCAGACACTGCGCGCGGCGGTCGACTGGAGCCACGAACTCTGCACGGAGAAGGAGCAGTCGGTGTGGGCGCGGGCTTCGGTGTTCGCGGGGAGCTTCGACCTGGACGCGGCGGAGGCGGTGTGCGCGGACACGGACACGAGCACGGCTGCGGATGCAGCTGCGGATCCGCAGCCGGGTCCGTGTCCGTGTCCGGACGCAGGGGAGGGGGAGCGCGAGAGCGGGGCGGTGCACCCCCAGGACGTCCTCGAAGCCGTCGCCGGGCTAGTCGACAAGTCCGTGCTGTGCAGGGAAGGCGGGGCCGGCGCCGTCAGGTATCGGCTGCTCGACACCCTCCGGCACTACGGGCTCGAGAAGTTGCGGCAGGACCCCGGGGCAGAGGCGGCCGCGCGGCGGCGGCATCGGGACCGGTTCCAGGAGGTGGCGGGGGAGTGTGAGCGGAGGTGGTTCGGGCCGGGGCAGCGGGAGATCGTGGCCCGGCTGCGGGCCGACCAGGACAACCTGCGGGCCGCCCTGGAGTTCAGCCTCACCGTGCCCGGCGAGGTCCGGGCCGGCCTCAGGCTCGCCGGAACCCTCTGGTTCTACTGGCACGCCTGCGGAGCACCCCGCGAGGGCCGGTACTGGCTCGACCGCGCACTCGACGCGCACCCCGAACCCACCCACGAGCGCGCCAGGGCACTCTGGGTCGCGGGCCTGCTCGCCGGCTGCCCCGAGGACCTCACCCGGGGCCGCCACCGCGCCGAGGACGCCCGAGCTCTCGCCCGCCGCCTCGGCGACCCGGCCGAGGTCGCCCACGCCGAGTACCTGCTGGGCCTGATGGCCCTGTTCGGCGACGACCTCCCGGCCGCCCTCGAGCACTACGAGGCCGCCGTCGCCCGCAACCCCGTCGAGGGCCAGCTCCCCAGCCTCACCGTCCTCG
The DNA here is from genome assembly GCF_008905045.1 of Streptomyces albicerus. Classification (GTDB taxonomy): domain Bacteria; phylum Actinomycetota; class Actinomycetes; order Streptomycetales; family Streptomycetaceae; genus Streptomyces; species Streptomyces albicerus. The sequence continues at coordinate 106,424 of NZ_VWMY01000023.1, read as the reverse complement.
ACCAGGTCGAACTCGCCGCCAGCCTCGCCTTCCTGGGCCACACCGACCGCGCCGTCCAGGTCTGCGAGAAGGCCCACCTCGTCTGCGAGGAGCACGGCGAGGAATGGGTCCGCTCGTACGTCCTGCGCGTCCTCGCCCTCGCGTACACGGAGAAGAAGGAGTGGCACCGCGCGGAGCCGCACGCCCGCGAGGCCCTGCGCCGCAAACTCGCCGTGCACGACGTCATCGGCATCGGTCTCACCCTCGACCTGCTGGTGGTCATCACCGCCGCCCGCGACGCCCACGAACGCGCCGCCGTCCTGCTCGGCGGCGCCGACCGCGTCTGGGCCGGCATCGACAGCAACCGCTTCGGCTCCACGACGTACAACTCCGCGCGCCGCGAGAGCGAGACGCGGGTACGGGAGGCCGTCGGACCGGGGGACTTCGAGCGGGCGTACCGGCGCGGCGGCGGGCTAGGCCTTGCGGGGATCGTGTCGTACGCCCTCCAGGAACCCGAGAGGCCGGCCGTCCCCGGCCCCCGCGGGGCCGACGGGAACCCTCCACCGGACTCCGTCCGGGGGGACCCCCGTCTCGCTTCGCTCACCCCGCGGGAGAAAGAGGTCGCCGAGCTCGTCGCCGAAGGGCTCGCCAACCAGCAGATCGCCGACCGGCTGGTGATCGCCCGGCGCACCGCCGAAGGCCACGTGGAACGCATCCTCGGCAAGCTCGGCTTCAGCAAACGCAGCCAGATCGCCGCGTGGGTCTCCGCGCGCCGCTGAGCCGTCTCCGCGCGCGGTGGCCCCGTGGCCCCGTGGCCCTGCGAAAGGCCCACCCACAGCCAGGTAGTACGACAGAAGGGGAACCATCGTGACTACCCAACCCGCCCAACCAGCCACGCCCCAGGGGGCGTTCGACCACCGGATGGCCGTCTTCGGCTCCGACGACGCGTTCGTGGCGGCCGCACTCCCCTTCCTCGCGGAAGGTCTCGCCGCACCGAACGAGCCGCCCCCCGTCGCCATCGCGGACCCCGGCAAACTCGCCCTCCTGCGCGACGCGCTCGGCACGGACGCCAAGGGCATCACGTGCATCCCGCACACCGAGTGGTACGCGGGCTCGGCCGCCAACGCCGTTGCCCAGAGCGCCGGTTACCTCGCCGCGAACGCGGGACCCGGCGGCCGTATCCACCTCCTCATGGAGCCGCACTGGGCGGGCCGGGCCGGCAGTTCGGCCCGCGAGACCACCGAGTGGATCCGCTACGAGTCGCTCGCCAACCTCCTCTTCGCGCCGTTCGCCACGACCGCCCTGTGCGCGTACGACACCCGCACCGCGGGCCCCGCCATCGTCGACGCCGCCCGCCGCGCCCACCCCGACACCCCGGTGTACGAGCAACCGGCCCGCCTGGTCGGCGAGTTGGACTCCGTACCTCTGCCTCTGCCCCCGCCCGATGCCGAGCGCCTCACCGCACCCGACCGCGGAATCCTCCGCGAGCGGGCCGGGGCGCGCGGACTCGCCCCCGCGGACGCGGAGCTGTTCGCGACGGCGGTCACCGAGGCGGCGGCCCCGTTCATGCGGTCCCCGCTCCCCGAGTCCCTGCTCCCGGACGTCCTCCTGTGGGGCGAGGCGCCCGCCTGCGTCTGCGAGCTGCGCGTCCACGAGCGCATCGCCGACCCGCTCGCCGGCTTCGTCCCACCGTCGGCCGAGGGCCCGGCACCCGGCCAGGGACTGTGGTTCACCCGCCAGGTCTGCGCGTACGTCGACATCCGGGACGCGGAGCCGGACAGCGGCTCGCTGATCCGCATCCAGTACGGGTGAGGCCGGGATCCGGCAGGACAGGGACACCGACAGATACGTACACACGTATTCAGGTACGCATTCAGGTAGTCCTCCCCGTGTCCACGAGCCGCGGGGAGCCGACCCTGGAGACATGCTGGAACTCTCCGGAGGACACCTTCCGGATCCCGACGCCGCATACCACTGCTACCCCCAACCACCGTTGGGCGCAGGCCACTTGAGCGTCGTGTACGACCCCCGTCCCGAGGCGGCGGCCGAGGCCCGCGCGGAGGTCCGGCGGCAGCTGGAGGGCTGGGGGCTCGTGGAACAGAGCGACACGGCGGAGCTCCTGGTCAGCGAACTCGTCACCAACGCCCTGATACACGCGAAGAGCCGCTTCCGCCTCACCCTCTGGGCGGCGCACGGCGTTCTGCGCTGCGAGGTCTCCGACGCCAGCCGCCGCCTCCCCGAGGTGCTCGAGGCGGGCACCGCGGAGAGCGGCCGCGGGATGTTCCTGGTGGATGCGTTCGCACGGCGCTGGGGCTGCCGCCAGGACGGGCCGGGCAAGACCGTCTGGTTCGAGCTCGGCACGTGCGGGTCCGACGGCTGTGGTCGGCGACAGCCGTAGCGCTCCGCTGGGTCGGGCGGTCCCGGCGGCACGCCCAGCCGCTGGGGCCGTCCCCCGTCTGCGGGTTCGTCGTGGCTGGTCGCGCAGTTCCCCGCGCCCCTAGGCGGTCCGTTGTCCGTCTCCGGAACCACAGCCCGGGCCCCGGCGGCACGCCCAGCCGCCGGGGCCCGTTCACGCGCTCGCAGCGAGGCTCGAACGCCCGTTCCCCCGCTGTGCACATCGAGTGGCGATCGCCGCACGCCCCCTTGTGCCCTCGTTCCCTTTGCGCTTTCTTGATCGGCATGGCGGACACCACGGATAACGCGGGTAATGCGGGCAGCACGGCGACCGGGGAGGCCATCTCCAGCCCTCGCAAGTCCAGTTGGAAATACATCGGGCCCGGCATCGTGGTCGCCGCGACGGGCGTCGGCGCGGGCGACCTCGTCGCCACGCTCATCGCGGGCTCGAACTTCGGCTACACCCTGCTCTGGGCCGCCGTGATCGGCTGCGTCGTCAAGATCTCCCTCGCCGAGGCGGCGGGCCGCTGGCACCTGTCCACCGGCCGCACCCTCTTCGACGGCTGGGCGAGCCTGGGCCGCTGGACGTCTTGGTTCTTCGTCGTGTACGTCGTGATCTGGGGCTTCGTCTACGGCGCGGCCGCGATGTCCTCGTCGGGCCTGCCCCTCCAGGCGCTCTTCCCGGACGTCATGGACCTCAAGTGGTGGGGCATCCTGACCGGTCTGGTCGGCCTGGTCTTCGTCTGGTTCAACAAGTACGCGGTGTTCGAGAAGGTCATGACGGTCCTGGTGGGCGTCATGTTCGTGGTCACGGTCTACCTGGCCATCCGCGTCACCCCGAACCTGGGCGACGCCTTCGCGGGCCTGCTCCCCGTCCTCCCCGACGAGAAGGACTCGATCCTCAACACGCTCGGCCTGATCGGCGGCGTCGGTGGCACCATCACCCTTGCCGCGTACGGCTACTGGGTCAACGCGAAGGGCTGGACGAACACCGGCTGGATGAAGGTGATGCGCCTCGACAACCGCGTCGCGTACGCCACCACCGGCATCTTCGTCGTCGCCATGCTCTTCGTCGGCGCCGAGCTCCTCCACTCCGCCAACGTCGCCATCGCGAGCGGCGACAAGGGCCTGATCCAGCTCGGCGACATCCTGGAGGACGAGTACGGCACGGCGACCGCCAAGTTCTTCCTGATCGGCTTCTTCGCCACGTCCTTCACCTCGCTCATCGGCGTCTGGCACGGCGTGAGCCTGATGTTCGCGGACTTCGTGGAGCGCTACCGCAAGGACCGGGCCGACCGGGCGACGGGCGAGAAGGTGACGTCCGCCGAGGAGGTGGCCTCCGGCGCCCGCGAGAAGTCGTGGCCGTTCCGGGCGTACCTGCTGTGGCTGACCTTCCCGCCGATGGTCCTCCTCTTCGAGGGCCAGCCCTTCCGCCTGATCATCCTGTACGGAGTCCTGGGCGCGGCCTTCCTCCCCTTCCTCGCCCTCACCCTGGTCTGGCTCCTCAACTCCGCCCGCACGCCCGCGGAATGGCGCAGCGGACTCCTCAGCAACGCCATGCTGACGATCGCGGGCCTGCTCTTCGTCGTCCTGTGCGTGAAGCAGATCTGGGACCAGCCCTGGTCGGAGTTCTTCTGACCGTTCCTCCGCTCGTTCCTCCGCCCCGACCAGGGCCGGCTTCTCCTACGCGCCCGCGCTCTACGGCAGCCCGTGCACGTGCGGGCCCACCGCGTTCGACCAGGCGTTGCCCGCCGTCGCGTCCCAGTTCGTCGACCAGGTCATCGCGCCGCGCAGGTCCGGGTAGGTCCTGGACGGCTTGAAGGAACCGCAGTTCGTGCCCTTGGCCAGGCAGTCCAGGGCGTTGTTCACGATCGTCGGGGAGACATAGCCGCTGCCCGCGCCCCGCGTCGAGGCCGGCAGGCCGAGGCCCACCTGGGACGGGGCGAGGCCGCCCTGCAGCTGGATGCAGGCGAGGGCCGTCAGAAAGTCCACCGAGCCCTGTGAGTACACCTTGCCGTCGCAGCCGAGCATCGAACCGCTGTTGTAGTACTGCATGTTGACGACCGTGAGGATGTCCTTGATGTTCAGGGCCGTCTGGAAGTAGGAGTTCGACGTGGACTGCATGTCGATCGTCTGCGGGGCCATCGTGATGATCAGCGACGAGCCCGCCTTCGAGGACAGGGACCTGAGCGCCTGCGTCATGTACGTCGCGTTCAGGCCGTTCTCCAGATCGATGTCGACGCCGTCGAAGCCGTACGTCTGCATCAGCGAGTAGACGGAGTTGGCGAAGTTCGTCGCCGAGGTGGCGTCGTTCACCGACACCGTGCCGCGTTCGCCGCCGACCGAGACGATCACCTTCTTGCCCGCGGCCTGCTTGGCCCTGATGTCCGCCTTGAACTGGTCGACGGTGTAGCCGCCGAGCCCGGCCGAGTCGAGGTTGAAGGTCACCGCGCCGGGCGTGGTCGTGGCGTCGGCGAAGGCCACCGCGATGATGTCGTACTGGGACTGGACGTCGGAGATCTTCTGGACGGCCGCCCCGTTGTTGAAGTTCTGCCAGTAGCCGGTCACCGCGTGCTTGGGCAGCGCGGTCCCGCCGCCGGTCGACGCCCTGGTCGTCCCGGTGACCGCCGTCGACTTCGCCGACTCACCGGCCGCGTTCGTCGCGCTGACCTGGAAGGAGTACGAGGTCGAGGCGGCGAGGCCCGAGACCGTGGCCGAAGTGCCGCTCACCGCGAGGACCTTCGTACCGCCGCGGTAGACGTTGTAGCCGGTCGCGCCCGACACCGTGTTCCAGGCGAGGGAGACGGAGGAGGAGGTCGTGGACGCCACGTTCAGACCGGCGGGCGTCGACGGGACCACCGGGTCGGGGTCGCCGCCTCCGCCCCCGTCGGGCCCGAACACGGACACGTCGTCGGCGAAGTAGGCCGCCTGCCCGTACCAACCGTGCGTGTAGACGGTCACGGACGTCGTGTTCGCGCCCGTCGTGAAGGACGTCGTCAGCTGCTTCCAGGAGGAGGAGTCCGGGGTCCACGTCGACACGTCCGTCGTACCGGTGCCGCTCGCGCCCAGGTAGGCGTACCCGCCCTGCACCCAGGCGCTCAGCGTGTACGTCGAGTTGGGCCTGACCGCCACGGTCTGCGTGCACCTGGCGTTGTCCTGCCCGGCGGGCGTGGCCTTCAGGGCGGCCGTACCGCCGTGCACCGGCGAGGAGACGGTGGCGCCGCTGCCCGCCGAGCAGGTCCAGTTGGCGAGGCCCGACTCGTAGCCGGCGTTCTTGGTGTTGTTGACGTCGGCGGCCGAGGCCGGGCCGGCTCCGGCGAGGGAGAGGACGGACGCGGCGAGCACGCCGGCGAGGGCTCCCGCCCAGGTCCGTCTGCGTCTGGGCATGCCTGGTACGCGGTCCACTGGGGCCTCCGGTGGGGGAGTGATGGTGGGGAGAAGGCATGAGGACGGTGGCCACCGCTGGACGTCCAAGCTGGTCCAGACCAATCCGGTTGTCAAGACCTCTGGCGAAGCCCAACGCCCCTGTCGCCTCGTCGACTTGAGGCATATGCGCCTTACTCTGTGTGGATCAAGTACGCACCTTGTGTGAGGTGATCTCGCGGATCCGGTGTTGAGCGGCCCATGCCGTGGATAAGGTGCAGATGCAGAAGGGCGCCACAGTGACAATGTGCGTTCTTCTGTGAAGGTTTCATGGCGATATCAGGGGCGATCTGAGGCGGTGGTTGACCACCCCGCCGCAGTGAACGGGGTGGTGTGCAGCGTGCCGACCGCGATAGCCGTCACCAGTTCCGATCTGGTGCTCCCACCGCACGACCGGCAGACCCCGCCCGCCGCCGTCCAGCCCCTCGAAAGCCTCGAAAGCTCCCTCACCGGGATGCACGCGCTCATCGAGCAGCACGGGTACGTGATCGCGCTGTACCCGGCCTCGACCCCCGACGACGTCACCCGGCGGCTGCACGCCGTTCGTTCCGTCCTGGAGAGCGACCGCATCGCCCTGCTCGGAATCGATCTGCCGCCGCTCGGACTCGCCCTGCTCGCACAGCAGTTGCGCCAGCTCTCCGTCTGCGACTTCAGCCCCGGCGTGCTTGCCTCCTCCGCCCGGCTCCTCGCCCACTACATCTACGCGGGCGCCCTGCTCGGCTCCGTCGCCAAGCTGGACCGCATCCCCGTGTCCCTGAAGTCCCACGCCAAGTCGTGGGTGCCGGGAGCCCAGTTCGCCGTACTGGCCAATCCGCGGCCCCAGTTGGTGCGCGTCGGCCACGAGGAGCTGACCGGGCCCGAGTTCGGGACGCGGCTGCTCGTCGCGCCCGGGCAACTGCCCTCCGACTGGCTCGTCACGACGCTCGCGCCCGCCTGGCGCGTCCAGGGTGTCGCGACCGTACCGCTGCCCGCCGAGTCCACGCGCTGGTGGGGCACGGGCAAGCTCGCCGAGTTCGCCGCCGGTCTGTACGACGTGTCCGTGCTGTACCAGCTGGTCTCGTCCGTACGGCGCGAGGAGTGCCACTGGTGCGGGCTCGAGCTCATCGGTGACCGCTGCGGGTTCTGTGCGGCGCCGTTGCCACCACCCTCGTCACGGGAGCTTCCGAACGCCACCGTGCGGGCAGCCTCTTCGGTACGCGCCCTTCCCCGGGGTGCCACGTAAGCCACGTAAGCCACGTAAAACGCGCAAGCCGTGCACGTCCCGCACGTCATGTACGTACACCTGAATAACGGTGCACAACAGGCACGTAATACCAGGCACGAAGCACCAGGCACGAAAATCCAGGTACGACCGCTCGACCCCGCTGTCCCCACCCCCCGATCGAGGTTGTCCGCGTCATGAACTCACGCCAGCGCCGCGGCGTCATCCTGCTGGTCCTCTCGGTCCTGTGCGCCCTGGGCGCCTTCGCCGGAGTGCTCTCGGTGATCCGCGACGTGAACTCGAAGGTCGGCCCCGAGGTCGCGGCGTACCGGCTGAAGGGCGATATCGCGCCCTACAAGGAGCTGACGGCCGACCAGTTCGAGAAGGTCTCGATGCCCGAGCGGTGGCTGTCGTCCACCGCCGTCACCAGCCTCTCCCAGATCCGCGGCAAGATCGCCGTCACCCAGCTGGAGAAGGGCTCGCTGCTCCAGACGGACATGATCGTGGACCGGCCCTCGCTGGAGCCGGGCCAGCAGGAGATCGCGATCCTGATCGACGCGGCGACCGGTGTGGCCGGCAAGATCAACCCGGGCTCCCGGGTCAACATCTACGCCACGTTCAAGGACGAGACCGACAACGGCAAGGACCAGTCGAAGGTCATCGTCGAGAATGCCCGCGTCATCGACGTCGGCAAACTGACCGCGCTCGACCCCGGCCAGTCCAGCAACGACCGCCGCCGCACCGCGAACGAGGCCGTCCCGATCACCTTCGCCCTCGACACCGCGAACGCCCAACGCGTCGCGTACGCCGAGTCGTTCGCCGAACACGTCCGCCTCGCCCTGGTCGCGGACGGCGCCGACGCCACCGTCGCCCCCGGCGACCGCACGTACACCCTCGACGAGGACAAGTAGGAGGCCCTGATGCGCTCAGCCCCCACTAAGCGCTCCGCTGGAGGCGCGGTGATGACCCCGCGGGCCGGTGGGGGCTGGTCGCGCCCGCGCGGCGGAGCCGCATATGTCGCGGCCCCGCGCCCCTCACGGGGCGCGGTACCGCACCGGACTTCACCAAGGCCGCTTGGGCCAAACCGAGGAACCGGCCGATGACCATCCGCATCCTCCCCGCCGTCGGCGACATCGACTCGGCCCGCGCGCTCACCACGCTCCTGAGCCAGCTCGCCGACGCCGAACCAGCGCCGCCCGTCGCGGACACCACGGCCCTGCTGGACACGCTGGCCCGCCTTGCCGCCGAGTCCCTGGACGAGCTGCCCGAAGTCGTCCTGGTCCACGAGCGGATCGGCCCGATGCCCGCGCTGGACGTCATCCGCGACCTGGTGATGCGCTTCCCGGCCGTCGGTGTCGTCCTCATCACCGCCGACACCAGCACCAACGTGCTGACCGCCGCCATGGACTCGGGCGCCCGCGGCATCATCGGCCTGCCCCTCGGGTACGACGCCCTCGCCGAGCGCGTCCAGGCGGCAGCCGCCTGGTCCACGGGCATGCGGCGCCATCTCGGCAGCGGTACGCCCGAGTTGTACGCGGGCCCCGGCGGCTCGGTCGTCACGGTGACCGGAGCCAAGGGGGGCGTCGGCGCGACGGTCGCCGCCGTCCAACTCGCCCTGGCCGCCCAGGCGTCGGGCCGTTCCGTCGCCCTGCTCGACCTGGACCTCCAGTCGGGGGACGTGGCCTCGTACCTCGACGTCCAGTTCCGCCGCTCCATCGCCGACCTCGCCGGGATCAGCGACATCAACCCCCGTGTACTCCAGGACGCCGTCTACACCCACGACACCGGACTCGGACTCCTCCTCGCCCCCGCCGAAGGCGAACGCGGCGAGGAGATCACCGACCGGGTGGCCCGCCAGGTCCTGCAGGCCCTGCGCTCCCGTTACGAAGTCGTGGTCGTCGACTGCGGCGCCCAGCTGAACGCGGCGAACGCGGCCGCCGTGGAGCTCGCCGATCAGGCCCTGCTCCTTGTCACCCCCGACGTGGTCGCCGTCCGCGCCGCCAAACGCATGGTCCGCATGTGGGACCGCCTCCAGATCCGCAAGGCCGAGGAGACCCTGACCGTCGTCAACCGCTTCTCCCGCGGTACGGAGATACAGCCGTCCCTCGTCGAACGCGTCACCGGCACCAAGGTCGCCCGCTCCACGGTCCCGGCCGCCTTCAAAGAGCTCCAGTCGGCCGTGGACGCGGGCCGGATGCAGGACCTGGACAGCAAGTCGACGGTCAAGCAGGCGCTCTGGGGGCTGGCGGGGGAGATCGGCCTGGTGGTCGCGCAGGAGAGCGGCGGTGGCGGCAGACGCCGTAAGGCATCGTCGGACCGCGGGGCCCTCGCCCTCCGCCGCAAGGGAGGCGACCGGGGAGCGGTCACCCTCGAGTTCGCCGGGATGTTCCCGATCCTGCTGGTCGTGATGACGATCCTGTGGCAGTGCGTGCTGTACGGCTACACGTATTCCCTGGCGGGGAATGCGGCGGACGAGGCGGCCAGGGCCGCCACGGCGGCGCACGCGGCAGGCGCCGACCCCCAGGGGGCCTGCGCGGCCGCGGGCAAGGAGCACCTCCCGGACGCCTGGCAGGGAGCCGCAATCGACTGCAACCGGGAGGGCGACGTCTGGAAGGCCGACGTCATAGCCGAGGTCCCGCTGTTCTTCCCGGGCTTCGACGCGGGCTGGCGGGTCGACGGCGAGGCGGGAGCGGCCATAGAGGGGGAGGACGACGAATGAGCGTGCTCCGGAAGCTGTGGAGGAAGGCGCGGGACGACCGAGGCGTCTCCATGCTGGAGTTCGCCGGTTTCCTGCCCATCCTCCTTCTCGTCGGGATGGCCGCCATTCAGCTGGGACTCATCGGATACGCCGCGAACCAGGCCGGGTCCGGCGCGCGTGCCGCCGCGAGGGTGGCCTCGCAGGACGGCGCGGGCGAGGCGGCGGGGTACGCCGCCATGAGCGACTGGCTCGACGCGAAGGTATCCGCACCCAAGGGAGGGGGAGACATGACCACCGCCACCGTGACCGTGCAGGTCCCGCTCCTCATCCCGTTCGTGGGGGAGGGCTGGCAAGTGGAGAAGAAGGCCACGATGCCCAACGACGATGACGGCTAGGACGATGACGACCAAGCGGAGTAGGTGAAGTCCGGTGCTGTACCGCAGCGGAGCGCCTGGTACCGAACGACCCTCCCCCGGAAGGGAGTTGAAGACATGAGCCTCAGGGCCCGTATCGCCGCCCCCGAAGAGGGCGGATCCGGCCGCGAGGACGGACACCTCGTCGCCGTCTACCGTGCCAAGCTGCTCGAAGAGATCGACCTCGCCGAGATGTCGAGCCTCGCGGCGGCCGAGCGGCGCCTGCGCCTGGAGCGCGTGCTCGGGCACATCATCAGCCGCGAGGGCCCGGTCCTGTCGTCCTCCGAGCGCTCCCAGCTGATCCGCCGCGTCGTCGACGAGGCCCTCGGCCTGGGCGTCCTGGAACCGCTCCTCGCCGACGCGTCGATCACCGAGATCATGGTCAACGGCCCGGACTCGATCTTCGTCGAGCGGGCCGGACGCGTGGAGCAGCTCCCGCTCCGGTTCGCCTCCAACGAGCAGCTGATGCAGACCATCGAGCGCATCGTCTCGACCGTCAACCGCCGCGTGGACGAGTCGAACCCGATGGTCGACGCCCGCCTCCCCACCGGCGAGCGCGTCAATGTCATCATCCCGCCGCTCGCCCTCACCGGCCCGACCCTGACGATCCGCCGCTTCCCGCGTGCGTACACCCTCCCGGAGCTGATCGGCCTGGGATCGCTGGACGAGCAGATGCTCATGCTGCTCGCCGCGTTCGTCCGCGCCCGCTTCAACGTCATCGTCAGCGGCGGTACGGGCACCGGAAAGACCACGCTCCTCAACGCACTCTCCGGCCTCATCCCGTCCCACGAGCGCATCATCACCATCGAGGACTCCGCCGAACTCCAGCTCCAGCAGGAGCACGTGATCCGCCTCGAATCCCGGCCCCCGAACGTGGAGGGCAAGGGCCAGATCACCATCCGCGACCTGGTCCGCAACTCCCTCCGTATGCGCCCCGACCGCATCATCGTCGGTGAGGTCCGCGGCGGCGAAACCCTCGACATGCTCCAGGCCATGTCGACCGGCCACGACGGCTCGCTCGCCACCGTCCACGCGAACTCCGCCGAGGACGCCCTGATGAGGCTCCAGACCCTCGGCTCGATGTCCGAAGTCCAGATCCCCTTCGAGGCCCTCAAGGACCAGATCAACTCCGCGGTCGACGTCGTCGTCCAGCTCACCCGCCACGCCGACGGCTCCCGCAAGGTCACCGAGATCGCCCTGCTCGTCTCGCACGGCCGCGAACAGTTCCGCATCGTCCCCGTCACCCGCTTCGTGCCCCGCCCCACCGGCCCCGACCGCGTCGTCCACGGCCACTTCGAACACCTCCCGCTGCCCCGCCCGGTCGCCGAGAAGCTGTACGTCGCCAACGAACCGCTGCCTCCCGCCTTCGGCGTCGCGGAAGCCATCGACGTACTCAACACGAGGCAGGCCATCGGATGACCCCCACCATCAAGACCGACACGACTGAGAGGAGCGAGCCGTGAACAACCCGGCCCTGCTCGCCCTCGGCGCCACCGTCCTGTGCGGCACACTCGCCGTCGCGGGCGTGCACACGTACGCGTCGGGCCGCGCCCAGCGCCAGGCCCTCGTCGACCGCCTGGCCGGCGGTGGCCCGCTGCGCACCGCCGCAGGGCGCGCCCGCCGTTTCGCGGCCGTCGACCGCCGGCTGCGCCGCACCCGCCTGGGCCGCACCATCCACCTGCGCCTCTCGGCGACGGGACTCGACGTGACGGCGGGCGAGTTCTTCACGTACGTCGCCGCCGTGGTCGTTGCCCTCTGGCTGATCGCGGCCGCCACCCTGGCCCCCTTCTTCGGCCCCATCGCGGGTTTCGTGGGCATCTGGAGCGCCGCGATCTTCCTCAGCTGGCAACGCCAGAAGCGCATCGAGGCCTTCATCAATCAACTCCCGGACGTGGCCCGGCTGCTGGCCAACGCGGCGGCGGCGGGCCTGGCCCTGCGCACGGCCCTGGCGATGGCGGCGGAGGAGCTCGAAGCACCGGCGGGCGAGGAACTGGCCCGGGTGGCCGACCAGTTGATGCTGGGCCGCTCGATCGACGATGCCCTCGGTGAACTCGCCGAACGCCTCCCGTCCCGCGAGCTCGTCGTCCTCGTCACTACCCTGGTCCTGTCCAACAAGGCGGGCGGCTCGGTCGTCAGCTCCCTGCGGAACCTCACCCAGACACTGGAGGACCGCAAGGAAACCCGCCGCGAGGTCCGCACGATGCTCTCCGAGGTCAACGCGACCGCCTTCACGGTCCCGCTCCTCGGCCTCGGCTCCCTCGTCCTCATCAACTCCTCGAACGAGGGCGCCCTGGCCAAGGTGACCGGCTCCCCGCTGGGCCAGACCCTGGTGCTGATCTCCATGGGCCTGTACACCGTCGGCTTCTTCGTGATCCGCCGCCTCGGCAAGATCGAAGTATGAGGAGGAGGGGATTACGTTGCTGGCCTTGCTGCTCGCCGCACTGACGGGCCTCGCCGTCGGAGGCATCCTCCTCGGCGTCCGTATGTACCGCGCGGAGGCCAAGCTCCCGGGCGACATGGCCCTCGCCCTGGAGGTCGGCTCGACCCGTGTCTCCAAGGCGGACTCGGCCGTCGACCGCCTCGGCATGCGCTTCGCCCCGCTCGTCCTGCGCCTGATGGGCCCCCGCCGCGTCGACGCCAAACGCCGCCGTATCGACATGGCGGGCAACCCCGGCGGCCTGACCCTGAACCGCTACGCGGCTCGCCGGGCGGTCTACGGCATCTTCGGTGTCCTGCTCTTCCTGATCTTCCTCACCAACGACCAGCTCCTCTTCGCCCTGATGGCCCTCGCCTTCGGCCTCCTCGCCGCCGACGCCCTGATCTGGCAGGCCATCCGCGAACGCAAGGAGGTCATCGACCGCACCCTCCCCGACTTCCTGGACGTCCTCGCGGTCGTGGTGTCGGCGGGCCTCGGCTTCCGCCAGGCCCTGGACCGGGTGGCGGACCACTACGAGGGCCCGTGGGCGGATGAGCTGAGGATCACGTTGCGCCAGATGGACATGGGCGTAAGCCGCCGCCAGGCCTTCGACGAACTCCGCAAGCGCAACTCCTCCGAGCAGGTCGCCCAGTTCGTCTCGGCGCTGCAGCAGGGCGAGGAACTCGGCTCCCCGATCGCGGACACCCTCATCCAGCTCGCCACGGACATGCGCCGCACCGACGCGCAGAACTCCCGGCGCCGGGCGGCCAAGACGATCCCCAAGGCGACGATGGTCACGCTGGTCTTCATGCTCCCGGCCACGATGATCCTCATCGCCACGGGCATGTTCCTCGGCTCGGGCACGAACTTCGGCTCGATTTTGGGGCGTTGAGATGGCGGGGGTTCGGAAACAGGGCCGGGCGAGGGCGCCCCTCCAGGGGCGCGGGGAACTGCGCGACAAGCCACAACGGACCGGCACTGTTCGAACTGCCCCCTTTTTCGAGCGAGCCACAGGCTACTTCGCAGACGACGCGGCAGCGCCCGGCAGCATCCGTCTCCAGCTCAACGCCCTCCAGGCCCTCTGCCGGCAGGCATTCGCGGTCCGGCTCACCCTGATCGCGATAGGCGCCCCCTTCGCGACGGCCAACGCTACGGACGGCCTGCCCCGCTACGGAGTCCTCGCCGCCGCGGTCCTGGGCGTCATGGGCTCGTACGCCATGCTCAGGGACTGGGACCGTTTCGCCCCCCGACTCCTCGCCCACCCCTCCCTCATGGCGGTGGACCTGGTCTTCGGCGCGATACTGCTCCTCACCGCGTCCCCCGCCTCCCCCCTCGCGTACGCGGCGGTCTGCACCCCGCTCCTCTCGGGCCTGCTGTACGGCTGGCGCGGCTCGGGCGTCTTCACCGGCCTCCAACTCGTGGTCCTCCTCACCGTCTTCAGGGCTTGGGAACACCGTCCGGGCGCCGGCGTCAGCACCCTCCTGGTCGCCGGCTTCTGCATCGCGGCCGGGATCATCGGCGTCACCCTGCGCAACCTGATGTTCCGCTTCGGCACGGCCAGCCAGGCCCTCGCGGAGGCGAACTCCCGGCTGGCCGTCGCGGAGGCCGTCGAGTCCGAACGGGCCCGCCTGGCCCGCGAGATGCACGACTCCGTGGCGAAGACCCTGCACGGTCTGGCCCTCGCGGCCGAGGCACTGGCGATCGCAGCCGACCACGACCCGGACCCCCGTGCCCTGAAGGACCAGGCCACGGCTGTGGCGGGCGCGGCACGCCGAGCGGCCGCGGAGTCCAGAGACCTCCTGACAGACCTACGCCGCCACACGGCACTGGCGGCCCCGCCCGCATCCCTGAGCACGGAACTCGCGGCGAGGACGGAGGACTTCGAATCGCGTACGGGTATCAAGGCGACCCTCGCCTACCGGGCGGCCCCCGACCTCGTACTCCCTCCCGGGGCGCCCCACCAACTCCTGTCCATCCTCTCGGAGGCACTGGAGAACACGCACCGCCACGCGACGGACGCGACATGCGTGGACGTAACCCTGGAAGTGGCCGCCACGGCACTGCACCTGACCGTGCGGGACGACGGAACGGGAACGCCCGTATCGCTCGATTCCCGATCCCTCAATTCCCTCAATGACGTACGACTCCTGGCGAAAACCGGCCACTTCGGTGTGCTGGGAATGCTGGAGCGCGCGACGTCGATAGGCGCGGGTATCCGGCTGCGCCGAGCCGAGCAGGGCGGCACGGAGGTCAAGGTGGACCTCCCCCTGAGAACGTCGGGAACCCCACTCCCCGAACCCCCCTCACACTCTCCCCACGAGGAGGCCGCACATGCCTGACCAGGCGCTTCCCGGCCCGCCCCTACGAGTGCTCGTGGCCGACGACAACCCGGTCGTCCGGGCGGGCCTGGCGGCCCTGCTGGACGCGCACCCCGACATCCGGGTCGAGGCCCAGGCATCGAACGGCGCGGAGGCAGTCGCGGCCGCGACCCGCCACCGCCCGGACGTGATCCTCCTGGACGTACGCATGCCGGGCACGGACGGCCTGACCGCACTCCCCTCACTGGCCCGACTCGCGCCCGTGATGATGCTGACGTACAGCCGAGAACCCGAGGTGGTGGCGGAGGCCTTGGGCCTCGGAGCGGTCGGCTATCTCGTCCACGGCGAGTTCACGGCGGCGGAACTGATCACAGCCGTACGTGACTTGAGTGACGGGCGGGCCACTTTCACCTCCTCCGCGGCTGCGGCCGCCGCTGTCTTGAACTCGGTCTCGGACTCGGTTTCGGAGCCTCTCTCGGAGTCTGTCTCGGATTCGCTCGGTGTTTCGTACGAACCGAACGAAAACTCTTCGCACCTGCAACCAGTTGTGGCACAGTCGTCAAAGGCTCGACCCGCCTCCGCGGCGGGGCTCCACCGCCGCGGCCACAACCGACTGGAATTCGGGCTGAGTTCACGGGAGGTGGAGGTCATGGATCTCATCGCGGCCGGCATGAACAACCGGCAGATCGCCGCCACGTGCTTCATCAGCGAGAAGACCGTCAAGAACCACATCAACCGCATCTTCGCAAAGCTGCACAGTTCCACGCGCAGCGAAGCGATCGCCCACTGGCTGGGCACGGCCCACGGGGGGTGGAACCGGTGACTCCAATCTTACGAAGTTGGGTCCCTGGGCCCACCCGGAGTAGGCGGGGTCTCACGTACGGTGCGCGGGACGGTGTTGGTTCTGGGTGGGAGAGAAGGGGCCATGGTGGCGAAGGACTGGACGCTGAGGGCAACGATGAGCGTGGAACGGGCCTTCGGGACGTGGGCGCGGACCGTGTCCGGTCGGATGCGGGGGCGGGAGCGGGATCAGGGGGCCGGGTTTGTGGAGTATGCGGGCCTGATGATTCTGATTGCCGGCATCTACACCTTGATCGACCAGCTGGGCTTGGACGGAAAGATCTCCCAGGCGATCGGCGACGCGGTCAACGACGTCATCGGGGGCTGACACCCGGCCTTCGCAGCGACCGAGGGCAGACGCTCCCCATCTACATCTGGCTGACGGGGATCCTGCTCTTCGCTGCGTTCGCCCTCTTCGCATTCGCCCAAGCAGCGTCCGCGCGGAACGGAGCTCAATCCGCGGCGGACGCTGCGGCGTTGGCGGCCGCCCAGGATGCCAGGGACGAGCTGATGGAAGGCCTGGAAGGCGCCATCGGTGTGGACGACAACTGGCTGGACTGGCTCGACCCTGAAGGCATCGAAGGGAACGGAGCCGCCGCCGCGGCCGACGCATTGGCGGCCGAAAACGACGCGACCGTCACGGAGTTCGGGCCCTCGACCACAGCCGAGTACCCCGGCTACCGCGTGCAGATCCTCACGAACTACACGGTCGGGGACTCGATCATCCCGGGCACGGAGGGCATGCAGGCGACGGCCGATGCCGAGGCCGTCATCCGACCGCGTTGCGACTTCGACGTGCCAGACGACCCCAAGGACGTCGTCGAACTGAACTGTGACGGCAAACGCGTGGATATCGACCCCGAAGATTTCGATTTGGACGACCTTCCCGACGCATCCGTGCTGTTCTCTGTGCAACTGGCCGAATGAAAGGAAGCCGTACCAATGGACTTTCGGCACACCATGCGGGGCCGCAGGGCAATGACCGCTGTGGCGATCACGACCGGGCTGGTCCTCACGGTGGCCGGCTGCGGCGGGGGCGGTGACGACGACAAGTCCGACAAGACGGCGTCTTCCGCTCCGGCCAAGAACGACGAGAAGGACAAGGATTCCGCGGAGGCCGAGCCGGAACAGGTGCTTTCCGAGGTCAAGAGCAACGGCATCACGCTCACGGTCACTTCCGCGGAACGCGATGAGGGCGGCTTCCTCACAGTTCAGGGCAAGGTGACGAACGCTACGTCCGGGATCTGGCTCGCGAGTGAATGGAAGAGCGACGAGACGGAGCTGAAGAAAAACGGGGGATCCATGGCAGGCGCCAGCGTCGTCGACCAGGCGGGTAAGAAGAAGTACTTCGTCCTCAGGGACACCGAAGGACGCTGCCTGTGCACGAAGTTCGAGGGTGGCATCGACCAAGGTCAGACCGCCGACTGGTTCGCGCAGTTCCCGGCGCCTCCGGAAGGCACGAACAAGGTTCAGCTCCAGGTACCGACCATGCCCCCGGCCGCCATCGAACTCTCCGAGGGCGAGTAACCATGCGCCTCACCCTCCGCACCACGGCGACGACCCTCACCGCCCTCACCACGCTTGTCTTCCTGACCCCCCTCACCCCGGCCCACGCGGACGACGATGACCCGAGCGCCCCGCCAGGCAGCGTCACCACCTCCCCGCCCCCGGAAGTGGACGCGAACAGCCCGGGCCTGAAGCTCGCCGACGGCGCAACGCTCGCGCCCGCGCGCGTGCTGGACATCAAGTCGGTCGTCGAGGACCTCGGCGGCGAGGAACGCCGCGAGGACACGAACGAGGACGTGAAGTTCGCACTCCAGGCGGAGGTCCTCTTCCCGAAGGACAGCTCAAAACTGAACCCGGAGGCACGCGCCCGCATTGAGGCGATCGCGGAGGAGATCAAGGCCCAGAAAGCCACGAACGTCCGAGTCTTCGGCTTCACCGACAACCTCGGCTCGTACGCCCATGGCGTCACTCTCTCCAAGAACCGCGCGGAGGCCGTCCACGACGAGCTCGCGGCCAACCTGGGCCCGGACGTCACCTTCGAGGTACGCGGCTACAGCGAGGACTACCCCATCGCCGACAACACCTCGGAACAGGGCCGCCGCAAGAACCGCCGCGTGGAGGTGACGTTCCCGAAGACCGGCTGAGGCGGCAGGATCCAACGAGGGTCGAGGTCCGGTCCTATTCGTACTGGTAACGCGACTGGAGGACGACCAACTCGCCGTCCCGGAGCAGCTACACCAGCCGGTGTTCATCGGTGATGCGCCGGACCAGACGCGAGGATGGGCTGAGCGCCGATCCAGGAGAAAGCCCCGGGGCCCTGGGTGCGTGCCGGGGCCGCAGACGATGCACGCGTCGGATACGGCGAGGCCCGGCCGCATACGGATGCGGCCGGGCCGGAGGCGGTGGCTGATCAGGCTTCGGCACAGAGTGTTTTGCGCAGTCCGATGTTGAGGTGACGTGCGTCGTCATCGGTCAGCGTGACGCCGTTGTAGGAGAACAGTTCCATTGCACTGTCGACGGTGTCCGAGACACCGCCATCGAGGTTCACACACTGGTAGCGCGCCTTTTCGATGGCCTTGTCCTCGTCTTGGACGAGCCTGGGGTCGACGTCTCTTATGGCCGTGATGACGGCAGTTCGCTTGTCGCCGGTGGGCTCGGGCAGGACAACCTTGTCGGCCTCGGAGGTGCCACTGCTGTCCGCGGTGTTCGGAGCCGAAGGTGCGCTACTCGGGGCCGCAGGCGCACTGCTCGGGGCGGTGTCGGCCTTGCTGTCGGTGCCGTTGTCGCTGCTGCAGCCGACAAGGCTGACGGCGAGTACGGCGGTGATGGCTGCGGTGGTGGTACGGATACGCATGATTCCCCCCTGGATCTTGTACGTCCGGGGGACATCATGTGTAGGCGAGGGACCGAGGGCCAGAGTGGTCACTCGACTGTGACACGACAAAGCCCAGGCCGGGACATCGCCTGGACCTCGGCCCGCTCTGGCCGGCGAGTGGCCGTCCGCCAGGGGTGCTCCGCCGCTCTACACGTCGCCTGCGGGGGAAAGGGCCCGCCGTGATCGGCGAGCCCTCGCGGGGGACGGTGGCTGCTCGTGTCGGTGGGTGGGAGGTGCACCTCCCACCCACCGACAGCCGGGCCTCGGATCAGACGGCGGCCAGACCTGCCAGTACACCGAACCCGAGCGGCTCTGCAGCCCACTCCTGGATCTCAGGGGTGGGCGAACCGATCTCCGCCTCCTTCTCCTGGAGCAGCTCATCGAGCAGGTCGCGCTGAATCTGCCGTTGTACCGCCGCGCTGACGTACGCCGAGAATCCGTGGCCCGACGCGTGCCTTGACCGCGGCGATAAGGTCCGCAGGCATGGACACGCTCGCTGCGACTTCCTGCCCGGCCGCCGCGCGGACCCATGTGTAGGCGCACCAACTGGTGCTCATCGCTGGCGCGGAGGGACCGTCCGAGGCAAGCACGTGCTTGAGCGACTCGGGTTTGCCGATGCCTTCGTGCGCATCGCGGAGGGGCGAGGGTCGCCGCCTCGTGGGCTCAGTCGTGTGGGACTTCCTCGTTCACGGTCTCCCGGAACCGCCACGAGCCCCGGTTGCCCGCCGCCTCCGCGCGCAGCCCCATCTCCCAGGCGATCCGGGCGGCCCGGTGCTGCGACACGTCGGGGTACTCCTCGGGAGGCACCTTGATATAGCCGCGCCGGTCGGCGGGGTACGTGCTCAGGGCCTCGCGGAGCATCGCCTCCTGCTCGGCCTGTGTGGTGTGGTTGCGGGTGACGGTCTTGTACGCCTTCTGCGTCCGGGACGAGGTCTTTCGCTTCGCCTCGTCCCGACGCTTCGCGGTGTTCGATCCTCGCCAGGTCATCCAGCCGACGCAGCCGAGAGCGGCGAGGGCTGCTCCTGCTGAGCTGAGCAGCTCGCCGCTGGCGTCCGCCTCGCCCAGCGTCCGGGGTTCGAGCTGGCCCTGTGGGTCCGCGAGGACCGTGAGCACCTGGCCGACCTCGTATTCCTTGAAGCCCGTGCCCATCTTGGGGCCCGGGACCCGGGTGCCGTCCTGCCGTTCCAGAACATAGTGGGAACGGCGACCCCTGCCTTGGCCTGGGTCGAGCCGCTCTTTCACGACCGTGGCGGTGACCTTCTCGCCCCGCAACTGAAGGGTCAAGTTGTCGCGGGCCAGGTCGGCGCCATATGCGGCGAACAGGGAGGTGACGACAATGAACAGCGCCGCGCCTACGCTGGATTCTCTGGCCCCCAGTCTCCGTATCGGCACGATCAGCATCACTCCGTGCGCGATCCACAGGGGCGCCATGAGGATCGAGTCGAAGTTGTTCAGCAGGTACATTCCTACGATCACGGCGAGCACGTACCAGCCGATGCCGATCGCCAGTGGGATGCGGTGTCGTGTGCGTCTCTCCCGCGCCGCGCCCGGCATATCGGTACTCACGCTTGCCTCTCCGCTTCTCTGGCGTTCGGACCGTCGGCGAACATGTGAATGATCCCGTGGTCGCCCGTCCCTACAGATCACCGGGCTCCGGTTCCGCCGGATGTCTACGCGCAGTGAGCCCCGTGCGTGCGCCCCTACCCCTCAGTACGTGACGCTGACGCCGCCGCCGTGGTCTGGGCTCCCCCACGGGCCTCTTGGCGATTCCCTGTGAACCGAAGGCTCCGGAGCACATTGGCCATGAGCGGGGCGTAGCACTTCTCCCAGTGAGTGACCTGGGGCGTGGAGAAGGCCACCAGGCACATGCGCTGTTCGTCTCCCACCTCGAGTGGGACAGGGATCATCGCGTGGAACTGGGCTGTGAGTACTTCGATCTCCTCACCGTTCGGCGAGAACGCCGGAGGAAGGACATAGCTCTGGCCGCCGGTGAAGACGGCAGCCTGGCCGCACGGAGCGTCGATCACCGATCCGGTCCAGCCCTCTCCTCGTGATTCGAGGACACCACGCAGAGTCCCCCGGGCTGCTGTGGCGGCATCGCCACCGTAGGAGTAGTCCACTACTGCGACAGTGAGCGAGCCCAGTGAGACTTCGCCCTCGAAGGAATGCAGGCAGTTGGCCGCATAGACCACGCCGACTTCGTCGAGGAAGCGCGAAATCCGCTGCAGTGTCCGGGCCATTTCCGTCAGCGACTGTTGGTCGGTCTCTTTGTCTGTCCCTGCTGCCATATACCCATGCGCGCTTCGGGTGTTCACCTCGGCCCAAGCCGCCTCGAAGTCCATGCCGAGGGGCACCTCTTCGAACTCGGCGGGGACGGAGAAATCGACCCGTATCACTGCCCGTCCCATTCGCCAGGGCGTTGGTCGGTGGGCCCGGGAGCTGGCGGGGGCGGTGGGGGCCCTACCTGGCCGGCCCGCTGTTGGTCGTAGAGATCCACCAGCCGCCGGTTCTTTTCGTACCAGCGCTTCGTCCACCGAGGGATCAAAGCTGCGGTCACGGCCAAGGGAATGCCCAGCATTACCATCGCGAGGGCAGTGCCCGGCGTGTCGCGCTGTACCCACGCGACGATGAAGCACCCGAGGCTGAGCAGAGCGACGAAAACAGCGAAGCCCTTCACCCCGTTGGCCTCGTAGGCGGCGAGACCTCGCCGTTTGGATGCCATATCGATGGCTGTGACGGGTGTGGTCGCCCCGGGCTGGGCGGCAGGGGCGGCCCACACCTGCAGGAGCGGGCCGCCCGCGCGCAACCGGCCATGAGTCTGCTGGGCGCGCTGGCGCGCCGTTGGAGAGTCATTCCGCACAAAGATCAGGCGGATCGTGCTCTTGCTCGGCATCTCGGTTGCTTGAAGGTCATAGCCGAGTTCGTACGCGATCGCCGTGATCTTGTCGGAGTGCCTGCCCTCGAAGCCGCCGAGAAGGAACTCGGCACGGCCTCGCCCGTCGAAGTGGGCCAGGATCTCTGCGTCTTTCATCGTGTGGCTCACTTTCCCTGCTGGGCTGCCTTGTCCTTCTCGCTGCCAGCTTTCCAGGCGTTTTCGAACGCTACGAGCAGACCACCGCCCGGGAGTGCCGCTTCGACGGTCTGTCGGTCGTTCTGCGGCATGAAGTATCCGAGTGCGGTTGGATCGGCGATGAAGGAGGCAACGGTGTCCACCAGGCCGAAGTTGGCCGCCGCGTCCGCCGCGCGGCTGGCCGCGACCACCCTTGAGACACCTTTGAAGGCACCCCCGAATGGCAGCACACCCAGAGCGTCCTGGGCCAGCGTCCGATTGGAGACCACGGAGTCGCCACCGACCGCCCGAGCGGTGCTGTGCAGTCCCAGCGCACCGAGTGCGAAGGCGCCTGAGGCGACCCCGACGCCGGCTGCAGCGGCGGCGAACGCGGGGGCCAGCGGGCCGGTCACCGGGGCGACGAGAAGGAGGACGAGCGAGATCGAGCCCAGCACGGCACTCATGGTCGCGAGCACATCGCCAAGTGCGGCGATGGAGTTGGCGTGTTCCGCGAGCCACTTGACGGCGTCGGCCACGGCCGCGCTGACCGCCTCGGATATGACGTCGTCGAGCGCGCCCAGCGCCTTGCCGATGCCTACGAGAGCGTCGCCCAGCTTGTCCAGCGCGCCGGGCTCGTTCGGCGCGATGTCCATCGCCTTGTCGAGGCGCCGCGCAACGGCCCGGCCATCCAGGTCGTAGTCGCTCGCCAGTTTCCGGGCCTGTGCTCGGATCTTGTCCAGGTCCGCTTCCGCGGTGTTGGCTGCCAGTTCCGCGGAGGATCGGTCCCTCTCGGTCTTCTCCTGCTTGCGTGCCTCGGCGTCGTCCTTCGGCGGCAGATCGATCAGCGGCTTGGGCGGCAGATCGGCCAGCTTCGCCTTCGCCGCCTGCTGCGCGTCGCGGGCGTCCTGCGCCCTGCTCTCCAGCACCAGCGCCCTGCGCTGCCATTCCGGCATCGCGTCGGCCCAGTCCCCCAGTGCCCTCGCAGCCCTGTTGAAGGACCGTTTCGCCGCATCTACCTTGGGCCGGAAGTCATCGTCGAACTGCTTCCGGAACTCTTCGGCGTGGCGCCCCTTCCAGTCGCCCTCTCCCGTGCCGTGCAGGACATCCGATATCTCGTCCAGCGCCTTGGCGGTCCGCTTCACTATGGCAGCCACGTGCTTGGCGGTATGAGGCTCACCCGGGCAGGGGACGAACTCAAGGACCGGGAACTGGTCTTTGAGCGGAGAAGTCTGAGTGGGAGATCCCCACGCGAACGGGTCGCTCACGCGCAGTCCTCCCGCGCCTTGCGCAGCTCCTGGGCCAGTTTGTCGTCCATCTCCTCGAACGCCTTCTGCATCTTGTCGAGGGTCTTGACGGCCGAACCGGAGAACTTCTTGATCTGCTTGATCCCGTACGACCACTCGTCGCCGAAGTCGTTCATACGCGTGGCCAGTTCGGTGACCCCCATGGAGTTTCCGTCGACCTCGTTCATCTCCCGGCCGGGGCGCTCCATGATGTCGCCGATGCGCTTGATGTTTCCGCGTACGCGATCAAGTACTTCGGAGTCGATGTAGATGTCGCTCACTGTTCCCCCGTCAGTGGTCTAGCGGTTGATGGACTGGATCTCTTGGACAGTGACGGCCTGGTCGTTGCCGAAGGCGCCGTCGGGAAGGTCTCCACCCGCGCCGCCGGTTCCGGTCCAGGCGATGTCCCAGGTGATGGTCGCCTGGAGTTCATACGTTCCGTTGCCGGAGGAGCGGAGGTACCTGAGGCCGCAGGGCGGTGTCTCGCTGGCCTTGCCCTTGGCGTAGGGCTCGCCGATCGAACCGTCGTCGTTGATCTGGCACTCGCCGGAGGCGGGGTAGGTCTCGGCGTCCGTAGTGCCCGGTTCGAGCTTGAGGGAGACGGTTTTTGCTGTGGTGGTGGCCTGGATGTTCAGACCAGGTGTGTTGAGTGACGCCGTCACCGAGACAGGTTTGAATTCGCCCTTGTCCAGCCAGGCCCAGGTGGGGAGGTTGACCTTGGTGGTGCCGTCGGGCGCCAGCGTCACCTCGGTGCCGGGGACCTTGATCTGCTCGTAGGCGAGACCGGCGAGGATTTCCGGCGTGATGGCGGTCTCGACTTCAGGCGTTTCGCCGTTCTCGACCCAGAAAGGCAGTTTCGAGTTGCAGGCGGTCCGCTCGAGGATGGGAGCATTCGGGTTCTCGACAGCTCCCCACCACATGCCCTCGTCCTGCTTGTCGAGGTTGTAGTTCTTGTACTCGCCGTCCTTGTAGATCTGCCGGAATTCGTACGTGCCCCTCCTGGAGTGTGCGGGCTGATTGGGGTCGCCTGAGATCTCCCTGTACCCGTCCTCTGTTTCCTTGGCGAACTGCTTCGCCGTCCACAAGGGGGCGTGCCAGCAAGCAGGGGGCGTCCAGTTACTACCGCTGGCCGTGATAGGTCCGACGGATGCCCCGGAGCCGTTCTTCGAGGTGTCGTACGAGATCGCCGTTGCCTTGGCGTAGAGAGCGTCGTCCTTGAGACCGCTGTCGGTGCTTGTGTCCGTGGTTCCTTTGTCCGTCGGGCCGCCGGCGAACGCGTTCTGTGCAGGTACCAGGAGCAGAGCCACCGCACCGACTAGGGGGAGAGCCGTCCGCTTCACGCCTTGCACTGCGTTGCCTCCGTCTGCACCTCGATGGCCTCGGCAGTCCAAAGGCCCTTGGCATCCTTGGACGTGGTCATGACGATCTCGAAGAAGTAGTAGTCCTTGTCGCTCGGATTGGTCCTGAGCACCTTCTTGGACTTGATCTCCCTGCCGTAGAACTTCGAGTCGTCGTCGCAGAAGGACACTGATGCGCGGTTGCCGCCGCTCGCGAGAGTGACCTTGGCGTCGGTGTAACGCTGTGTGCCCGTGACGGTCCATCCGCCGTCGATGTACTGCTGAATCTGCTTCTTCGCGTACGCCTGGGCGGTGCCTCGGGGGTCCGAGTAGAACTTGTACGCCGCGTCTGCCACGTCCTGTTGGACGATGCCGTGGTTGATGGCACGGACGAAGTTCTCGGCATCGTTGAGCGCGGCGGCTTCCTTCGCATCGGAAGGCTCCGTCCGGTCGAACACCATCTTGAAGTCCGAAGGGAACGCCATCTTCGGACGGTCGATACCGTCCGCTTCGGCGGATGCGCTTGGTGAAGCCGACTGCTCTGCGTTGCCTTGATCGGCTCCCGCGATCTTGTCGTTGTCGCTGGGCTTGTCGTCCCCGCTGCCGCAGGCCGTCAGGAGTAGGGCTGCGGTCGCGGCGGACGCGGCAGCAACGGGCAAAGAGCGGCGCTTCACAGTGAACTCCCCGTGAGACAAAGATGCAGTCAAGAGCAATGACGGTATCTGTGTGGCGATCAGTTTCGCCACAGCGAAGTTCCTTGCACGGCTGGGCGGATGGGGAGGAATTAGGGCAAGTTGATTGCACATGTGGCCCGAAGGTGTCTGGACATGCGGCGGCCCCGAACGCCGCGCGTGCGTTCAGGGCCGTGTATGGGAGTTGGATTGCAGGGATTTACGCGTTGCTGGCGCGATGAGGGTGTCCCAGCGCCGTGAAGCACCGTTCAGGTGGCGGACTCCTCGAAGCGGAACTCGGGGCGAGTGCCTGGCGTGATCCGCGCCACCGACTTGAGGGCGGTGGCCAGTTGCTCGATGAGTTCGAGGGTCGGATCGACTCCGCTTTCCTCGATGCGCTCGATGTCGCGGGCGGACATCCCGGACCGGCGGGCCAGTTCGGCTGTGCACCAACCCAGGGCTGAGCGGCGGGCGTAGACCGCCTGGCCGAAGGCGATGCGCCGTCCGGTGGCGCGGCGGACCGGGCTTTCGCGGTGCTCGGGTGGGATCTTCCAGACGGTGTGCTCTCGTCCGTTGCTCATCAGGTCTCCTGAGTCGTGCTGCGCTGTGGCGGTCGGCAGCCCGGGCATTCGCACGGTGGATACGCCGACATGTGCGGTAGTGGCTCGGCTCGGCCGCCGGTGAGGACCTTCACCTCACCCCGGTCCTCGGTCACAGCGCCGTCCGCGTCGACCTTGTAGACGCGGAGGGTGAGGCGGGAGCGGCGAGGACTGGGCTCCGGGAGTACCAGTGCGTCGGTCATGGGCGGGTAGTGGTCGGCGCACTCCGGGCACGCGTACACGTTGAAGCCGGGACCCGTTGCCGCGTGTACCTCGTGGACCAGGACCGGGCGGTTGGTCGTGTGGTGGCAGCGGGCGCACATCCGTACGGCGGGGCGGGTCATCGGGCGGCCGTCGGGATGCCGTGGATGTGGTCCGGGTCGACGTCGATGCCGAGTGTCGCGAGGTAGAGGGCGCGGCGGCGTTCGCGTTGGCGGCGGTGTTCGGCGGGGTTCAGGACGTAGGGGCGTACGAGGCGGGATGTGTTGCCGTCGAGGATCTCCGTGAAGCGGGGCGGTGGGGCAGGGGTGAATCGGAGGGGCGGGATCGGGATCGTTCCGAGGCGGTGGCGGCCCCGGGGGCGTGGGGTGCAGATGCTCAGCATCCGGGAGAGGAAGCGGACGGTAAGGTCCAGCATGTTGGCGCTCCTTTGCAGCGTCGGCCATGCCCCGGGACGGTTGCCTCCGTCGCCGGGGTTTTCGCTTGTTTCGGAACACAACTTAGCTCGGCTTGTATCGCTACGTATAGAGACGTATCTCAATGACAAGGCGCTTATCTGTACGAGTAGCTTCCTGACCATGAACTTCCAACCGGACGCTGAAATCGATCACGATGGACCGGTTACGCCCTACCGGCAGTTGGCGGGCATCCTGCGCGCCCGGATCGAGCGGGGTGACTGGCAGCCCAACAGGCCCATCTCCAGCGAGACGCAGCTCGTGCAACAGTACGGGCTTGCGCGTACGACTGTGCGGCGCGCGATCGCGGTGCTTGTCGAGGAGGGGCTGGTCTTCACCGTTCCGCAGCGGGGGACGTACGTTGCTCCTCGGCCGGAGGCCCCCGACGAGGCGTGACTCGGCAGGTTGAGCTCTTACCCCACTCTCGCAGGACGCACCCCGAGTCCCTGCGGCGTAGTGGCGGAGTAGTCCTGCAGCCAACTCTCAAGTGAACGTGGGGACCGCCCGCTTCTTGGGCAGTGTCGTGCTTCCGCGGGCCGAGTAAAGGGCGCTCCCTTCGGTCGCGTCGCCTGCGGCGATTCCGCTGCGCTCCACCCTTGACTCGGCCCGCTCCAGCACGGGTGAGAAGCGAGCGGGCGGCCCAGGGGAAAGGGGTCCCAGGTCGGCCGAGGGGAGGGCGGGGAGTGAGGGTGCTCAGGGCTTGCGGGCGCGGTGGCGTCTCGCCAGCACGCCGGGTGGGCTCAGCGGCCGACGGCCGGTGGGTGAGGCGCGAGCGCGATGGCGGATCCGTGGCGCCGGGTGTCGGGCGTCGGCGCACGTGCGGGTGGATGAGGGAGGGTGCGGGCGGGGTCCCATGGGGTGTGCCACCGTCGTCTGGGCCATGATTGGCAGTTTTGGGACAGCCGGGAGAGCCAGAGGTGTCGGCGACCTGGGGTGATGTGCACCCTGCCTGTCCCAAAGCTTCCAATCACCACCTGGACGGGGCCGGACGGCCCGGGAGGGTGGCTGGACTGGATGGGAATGGCCCTCCACCGGCGGTCGGGCGCTTAGCCGAGGACCCGCGTGCGGGCGACACGCGGTCGCGCCCCCACCCACCGGCCGTCAGCCGCTGAGCCGACCCGGCGTGCTGGCGAGGCGCGACCGCGTCCGTAAGTCCCGGTCCGCCGCCCAGCCCACCTGCCCGCAGGTCTGCCTCAGGACCCCACTCTTCCGGGCCGCCCGCTCGCTTCTCACTCGTGCTGGAGCGGGTCGAGTCAAGGGTGGAGCGCAGCGGAATCGGCGTAGCCGACGCGACCGGAGGGAGCGCCCTTTACTCGGGGCGTGGAAGCACGACACTGGCCAAGAAGCGGGCGGTCCCCACCTCAGTCTCGTGACTTGGGCCCGCCTCAGAAGACAAACACGGCCCGTTCCCACCCCTCACCCCCACAAAGGAGTTGTCCCCCGTCCGACCCCCGGGTAGGAAGGCCGCATGACTGCACTCGGTGCTGTATTTCGGCCTCAACTGCCCCCGGAACGCCTACGCCCGATGGCTCGCGTCGCGGAAGACGCGGGGCTGGAGGAGCTGTGGCTGTGGGAGGACTGTTTCCTGGAGGGAGGGATCTCGGCGGCGGCAGCAGCGCTCGCCTGGACGGAACGCCTGCGGGTGGGGGTGGGGCTGCTGCCCGTGCCCCTGCGGAACGTCGCCGTGACCGCGATGGAAGCCGCCACCCTGCACCGCCTCTTCCCGGGCCGCGTCATCCTGGGCGTCGGTCACGGCGTACAGGACTGGATGGGACAGGTCGGGGCGAGGGCCGAGTCGCCCGTGACGCTCCTGCGCGAGCACCTCGTGGCGTTGCGCGCGCTGTTGCGGGGCGAGCGCGTCACCACGAACGGCCGGTACGTGAAGCTCGACGACGTCGCCCTCGACTGGCCCCCGCCCCCGGAGGCGGCGGTGGAGATCCTCGCGGGAGCCACCGGCCCGCGTTCGCTACGGCTCTCCGGAGAGGCTGCGGACGGGACCATCCTCACCGCCAGCACCACACCGGAGGGCGTACGGAAGGCCCGCCAACTCATCGACGAGGGGCGGAAGTTGGCCTCCCGTACCGACGCCTCCCACCCCGTGATCGTCTACCTCCTCACCGCCACCGGCCCCGACGCCGCCGCCCGTCTGCACGCCGAGCTGGAGACGGAGGACCTGGCATCCGTCCCGGACCTCGGAGTCGCCGGGAACGCGGAGGCCGTCGCCGAGGCCGTCCAGCGCCTCGCGGACGCCGGCGCCGACACCGTCGTCCTCCAGCCCACCGCCGACGAACCCGACCCCGAGGGCTTCATCCGCTTCGCGGCCGAGGACGTACGCCCCCTCGTTCCCCGGGCTTCGTAAGCTCGCGCCGGTCCGTCGTCGCTCACGCCGACTGTCAGTGCCTGGTGCCAGACTCCTTCGGCATGAGCGACGACGCGCGCGCACAGCCACACTCCCAACTACACCCGCACGTACAGCTGCGAGACGTGGAAGAAGCCGACCTCGACGTGTTCTTCGAGCAGGAGCAGGACGCCGAGGCGGTCCGGCGGTCGAGGTTCGCTCCCCGGCCACGGGATCGGTTCATGACCCACTGGGCCACCCGAATCCTCGGGGACGACACCGTCTTCGTACGGACGGTCACCGTGGACGGCAGTCCGGCAGGCCACATCGTCGCCTGGTGGGAGGACAAGGGGGAGGCGGATGGGGAAGGGGAGGACGGCCGTCGCTTCATCGGCTACTGGCTCGGCCGCCCCTACTGGGGCCAGGGCATCGGCACCAGCGCCCTCGCCCTCTTCGTCCGCGAGGAGAAGACCCGCCCCCTCTATGCCGACCCCTTCCCCGAGAACACCGCCTCGGTCCGCCTCCTCGAACGGCACGGCTTCCGCCGGGCAGGCACGGTCCGGCACGGCGAGGACGTACACACCCTCCTCGTACTCCAGGAGGCAATTGAGGATGCCCCGGCTCCAGGAGGTGATTGAGCAGGCCCCGGCCCTAGGATCCGCCGGGCGTCCCGCGGCGATCCCCCGTCGCCCCGTCGATCAACTCCCGCACGATGTCCATGTGGCCCGCATGCCGTGCCGTCTCCTCGATCATGTGGATGAGGACCCAGCGCAGGGACACCTCGAAGGTGTGCGTCGGGGGCGTGCCGAGGGTCTCCAACGGCAGCTCCGTGATCACGGAGTCGGCCGCAGCGCGGGCACGTCCGTAGAAGTCCACGATCTGCGCCTTCGTCTCGCCGGGGCCGACCGTCATGTCCTCCTCCGAGTACGGGTCGAACCACAGCGGCTCGACCTCGCGGCCGAACACCGAGCAGAACCAGCCGTACTCGACCGAGCCGAGGTGCTTCACCAGCCCCAGCAGGTTCGTGCCTGACGGGGTCATGGGCCGGCGCAGCTGCTCGTCGTCCAGCCCTTCCAGCTTCCAGAGCACGACGTCCCGTTGGCGGTCGAGACTCGCGTGCAGGCTTTCCCTCTCGCCACCGGCGTACGGCATTCCAGCCCCAGCCCCAGCCCCTGCACCAGCCCCTGAAGTAGTCATCCCGCGAACGTAACAGCGCCCACCGACAACGCCCCCAAATTCGGTCGCGGCACGGAAACCCCGCCTGTCACCATCGCCCGATGGACCCGACCACCCGCACCCCCGAAGCAGACGCATTCGAAGAACTCGTCGCCGAAGCCGAAGCCGCCCCCACCGAGGGGTGGGACTTCTCGTGGTTCGAGGGGCGGGCCACCGAGGAGCGCCCCTCCTGGGGATACGCGCGGGTCATGGGGGAGCGGCTGGCCAAGGCGGAGGCCGCTCTCGACATCCAGACCGGTGGCGGTGAAGTCCTCGCGTCGGCACGGGAGTTGCCGCGACTCACCGTCGCCACCGAGGGCTGGCCGGCGAACGTCGCCAAGGCCACCGCCCTGCTCCATCCGCGCGGCGCGGTGGTCGTCGCCTCGCCGGAGGACGCCCCGCTGCCGTTCGCCGACGCGGCGTTCGACCTCGTCGTGAGCCGGCATCCGGTGACCGCCCATTGGACGGAGATCGCCCGCGTCCTCAGGCCCGGCGGCACGTACTTCGCCCAGCACGTGGGCCCCAACAGCGCCTACGAGGTCGTCGAGTACTTCCTCGGCCCGCAGCCGGAGGCCAACCGCAACGCCCGCCACCCGGACCACGAGCGCGCCGGGGCCGAGGCCGCCGGGCTCGAGATCGTGGACCTGCGCGCCGAGTGGCTGCGGATGGAGTTCTACGATATCGGAGCCGTCGTGCACTTCCTGCGGAAGGTGGTGTGGATGGTGCCCGGCTTCACCGCCGGTCAGTACATGCCCCAACTCCGTGCCCTGCACGAGCGGATCGAGACGGACGGCCCCTTCGTGGCTCACAGCACCCGCCACCTCATCGAGGCCCGCAAGCCGCGTACCTGACGATTACCCCTCGTCCCGCAATCCACGTACCTGACGGTCACGCCTCGTCCCGCAACCCCAACCGCAGGTGCTCCACATGGCGCAGCGCCTCCTCCAGCAGCTCCGCCACATGGTGGTCGTACAGCGCGTACACGATCGACCGCCCGCGCCGCTCACCCGTGACGAGCCCCAGGTTCCGCAGTAGCCGCAGCTGGTGCGAGCACGCCGACTGCTCCAGGCCCGCGGCCTCCGCGAGTTCGCCGACCGCGCACGGCCCCTCGCGCAGGCGCGCCAGGATGCGCAGTCGCGACGGCGTGGCGAGGGCCTGGAGCGTCGCGGCGACGTCCGCGGCGCCGACGGCGTCCAGACGTTCACGGGTGCTGCTCTTCTCGTCGACTCCATGGCCCATGCCCCTCATCGTATCGATCCGAACGCACCAGCAGTCGGTATGAATGAAGAGGTGTTCATATATTCCTGTATGGTGGTCCGCATGTCCGCCCTCACCTCCGTACGCCCTGACGTCAAGGCCCCCACCCGCGTCAAGCCCGCCCGAACCCGCCTCCTCGCCCTCCCCGAAGCGCGCTGGGCCGCCGCCTCCACCGCGGCCTTCCTGCTCGCGCTGCCGCTCCAGCTGCTCGACGCGAGCGCCTGGCTGTGGGGTCCGCTGTACGCCGCCGCGTACGTCACCGGCGGCTGGGAGCCCGCCCTCGAAGGGCTCAGGGCGCTGCGCGAGAAGACCCTCGACGTCGATCTGCTGATGATCGTCGCGGCGCTCGGCGCGGCCTCGATCGGCCAGGTCATGGATGGCGCGCTGCTCATCGTCATCTTCGCCACCTCGGGCGCCGTGGAGGCCCTCGCCACCGCCCGCACCGAGGACAGCGTCCGCGGCCTCCTCGACCTGGCGCCTCCGACGGCCACCCGCCTGCACCCCGACAGCGGTACGGAGGAGACGGTCGCCGTCGACCAACTCGCCATCGGGGACATCGTGCTGGTACGCCCCGGCGAGCGCGTCGGCGCCGACGGCCGCGTCCTCGACGGCGCCAGCGACGTCGATCAGGCGACGATCACCGGCGAACCCCTCCCCGTATCGAAGGCGGCGGGCGACGAGGTCTTCGCCGGTACGCAGAACGGCACCGGAGCGCTCCGCGTACGCGTCGAGCGTGACCCCTCCGACACGGTCATCGCCCGCGTCGTCGCCCTGGTCGAGGAGGCGTCCCGCACCAAGGCGCCGACGCAGCTCTTCGTCGAGCGGATCGAGAACCGCTACGCGCTCGGCATGGTTGCCGCGACCGTCCTCGTCTTCGTCGTCCCGCTCGCCTTCGGCGCCGACCTCACCGGGGCGCTCCTGCGCGCGATGACCTTCATGATCGTCGCCTCCCCGTGCGCGGTGGTCCTGGCGACGATGCCGCCCCTCCTCTCCGCCATCGCCAACGCGGGCCGCCACGGCGTGCTCATCAAGTCCGCCGTCGTGATGGAACGCCTGGGCCAGACGGACCGGATCGCGTACGACAAGACCGGCACCCTGACGGAGGGCACGCCCCATCTCACCAAGGTGATCCCCGAAAACCCCTTCCTCGAGGACGAGTTGCTCGCCCTCGCCGCCGCCGCCGAGGTCCGCAGTGAGCACCCCATCGCCCGCGCGATCGTGGCGGCCGCCCGCGACCTCCCGCGCGAGGAGGCGTACGACTTCCGGTCCGCGCCGGGCTGCGGAGTGACCGCCACGGTCGGCGGGCGCGAGGTGGAGGTCGGCTCGCCCGAGCGCCTCGGCGAGCGGGCGGCGACGGCGCCCGACACCGACGGCACCGCGGTCGTCGTACGCGTCGACGGCGAGCGTGCCGGCTGGCTGCTCCTCACCGACCGCCTCCGCCCGGGAGCCCCCGCCGCCGTCGCCGCCCTGAACCGCCTCACCACCGCCCCGCCCGCGCTCCTCACCGGCGACAACCACCGTGCCGCCCACGCGGTGGCCGAAAAGACCGGTATCCCCTCCGACGGCGTACACGCGGCCCTTCTCCCGCACGAAAAGGCCGACGCCGTACGGGACTTGGGAGGCCAGGTGCTCTTCATCGGCGATGGTGTGAACGACGCGCCCGCCCTGGCCGCCGCCCACACCGGCGTCGCGATGGGCCGCGGCGGCTCGGACCTCGCCCTGGAGACCGCCGACGCGGTGCTCGTCGCCGACGACCTCACGGCCGTCCCCAAAGCAGTCGCCCTCTCCCGCCGTGCCCGCCGTCTGGTCGTCCAGAACCTGTGCCTCGCGGGCGCGTTCATCACCGCCCTCGTCATCTGGGACCTGGCCGGCCACCTCCCACTGCCCCTCGGCGTCGCGGGCCACGAGGGTTCCACGATCCTGGTCGGCCTCAACGGCCTGCGCCTGCTGAGGGAGAGCGCGTGGCGCGAATAAGTCCCTGATTGCTAGCGCGAGTTGACTTGCGAGGGTTACGCGTGCGCGCCCGCCGTCACCTTCCCCACCACCAACTCCGGCCTCGCCTCCAGGACTTCACCCACCCGCTCCACCTGTTCCCCCAACTCCCGCTGCTGCGCGGTGGTCAGCCGCCCCAGCGGCTCCACCGTCACCGTCGTCCGCTTCCCCTGCCGCCGCTGGTGCCAGACCCCGGCGACCACACCGTCGACGAGCAGCACGGGGAAGTTCCCCGCCTGCCCGCCCGCCAGAGCCCGCTCGTACGCCGCCCCGGGGAACATCCACTCACGCGGCTGCGCGGCGATGGCGTACGAGTCGAAGTAGGGGAGCAGCCGCACGCCCCGTACGGCCTCCGAAGGGAACTCGGTGTCGCCCGCCACCACCCAGGCGGGCGCCCCCTCGAAGTCGACCTCCTCGATCCCGCCCGAGGAAGCCACGGAGGCGAAGAGGTCCGCGGCCCAACTCCGCGGCGCGGCCGCCCACTTGGCGAAGTACTGCGGTGTTGCCGGGCCGTACGCATGCAAATAGTGGCGTACGAGCGTGGCGAGCGCCTCGTCGGCCGGGAGCGGGGCGAAGTGCGGTGGACGCGTGTACGTGGCCTTGCGGCCGCGGTTGGGGGCGAAGCACAGGGCGCCCTCCTGGCCCGCGCGGTGCATGACCTGGCGCCAGCGCGGCCACTTGCCCTGGAACGCCTCCATCACGAGGTCACCGGCCCAGGGACCGGTGCGGGCCACGACCGCCTCGGTCAGCTCGTCGATGGTCAGCTGCCGCCCGTCCAGGGCGTCACCGATCGCGGCGACCACCCGGTCCTCCTGCTCGGGCGTCATCCGCACGTCCGCCGGGTGTGGGCTCGGGCCGGTCGGGACAGCGGTCAGTGCGGCGCTCCAGAGGGGCAGTTCGGCGGCGGCGAGGAGATGGATGGTGCCGCGCGGGCCGTACGTCTTCACCAGGCTCCGGTCGTCCCACAGCGCCGCGCGCACGTCCTGGCGGGTCGAACCGTCCAGCCGCAGGCACACCGAGAGCTCGGCGGCCGACAGTACCTGCGCGTGGGCGGCGAGCAGCGCGCCGACGACCTCGGCGACCGGAGTGCCGGACGGCGCGGGCGTACGCAGGAGTTGTCGCTCGTAGCGCCGCGCGCTCGCCTCGTCCCATGTGATCCTCGATGTCATGGCGGCGACGTTAGACCCGAATGAGGTCAGATCCTGTCCGCTGCCCGGTCTTGGGAGGAGTTGACCATGTCGAAGGGCAAGGGTCCCTACACCTGCGGTCTGGACGCGGCCGTGGACGTCGTGGGCGGCAAGTGGAAGCCGATGATCCTGTGGGCGCTGCACGAGGGCGGCACCCTGCGCTTCGGGGAGCTGCGCCGGCATCTCTCGGCAGAGCACGCCTCGGGGGTCAGCGAGAAGGTGCTGAGCCAGCAGCTGCGCGAGATGGAGGCGGACGGCGTGGTGCACCGCGAGGTGTACGGGGAGGTGCCGCCCCGCGTCGAGTACTCGCTCACCGAGCTGGGCAAGGCGCTGAACACCGCGCTGCTGCCCCTGGGCGAATGGGGCGATCTACATATGAAGGAAATTATCGCCCGTAAACACCCAGATCTCAGCAAAGAGCCGTCGGTCGCCGCCCCGTCGGGGTGAGGGCCTCACGAAAGTCCCCGAAATGCACACAGGGTTTCCACATCGTTATCCCGGATGGCTCGTTCCACCCCTCCGGCTCACGTAAATTCGAATCAAGGTAATTCGCGTGAGCAAAGCTGCGCGGGATGGCACCGCGCAGAGGAGGGGGCTGCGCGGTGCTCTGCCACCGGCGCCGGCCCGCCCCGGAAACCCCGTACTCCGGCTCGGGAGCCGTACTGCGGCTCAGAAGTCCCGCACGGAGACCAGCACCCCGCGCCGCAGACCCCACCGCTCCATCGCCCCGGCCTCCGCCTCCAGCACATGCCGGGCCCGGAACCTCGGCAGCCCGATTCGCCCCGGGCGCATCGTCCGCACCGTCAGGACCCGCAGCCGCCGGTCCAGGTAGGCGACATCGACCGCGAACCGCATTCCCACCGTGTGCACCGCGCTCGCCGGAGTCAGCAGCAGCGCCCCCTCGACGCCGTCCCGCCCGAGCAGCCCGCGCCGCCGGGCCCGCCCCGACTCGGCGAGCTCCAGGGGGATGGGCTCCGGTGTGTGAGGGGTTGTGAAGGCGGTCATCGTCTGGAATTCCGCGTCGGCGTCAAGCGGGCGTTCCCCGGCCGCGTCACCCTTGGGGCGTACGTCCGAGGCAGATGGCCGAGTGCCCCACAACCGCACACAAACCCCCTGGTTCCCTTCGGATTCCTCTTTGTTGCCTTGGAATCCGCTGCGATTCGGCCATGATCCGCCTCTGAATGAACGCTTCCGCACCCACCCAGGCGTCGCCGGGCGACTTCGGAGAGTAGTTGTGGCACGCCGATGCACACAGCATCACTTACAAAGGGTTATGGTGGAAACCCCCCCTCGGGCCGGTCCGTCTCCCCCCCACGGACCGGCCCGTTTTTTGTGCGCCGCAGCGCGCCTGGCGTACGCCCCCGAAGCACCGCCGCGTCGTGCGGCCCGCCGCCACCCGCTCCCGCCGCTGTGCCGCCCGGGACCAGGAGGCCTTGTACCCCAAGGGGGAACGGCGCTTCCGCAGGGGTAGGGTGTCGCCCTCGGGGGACCGTTATCTGCACGGAGGGGCTGACGAAAACGTGAACCTGCGCGACAACCTGCGCCGCTTGCTGGTCAGGTTCTATGCACGCAGGGTGGAAGGCCACCTTGACCACGACCAGGTGCCCAAGCACATCGGGGTCATCATGGACGGCAACCGGCGCTGGGCGAAGGCGGCGGGCAGCACCGCCGCCCAGGGGCACCGGGCCGGAGCCGACAAGATCGAGGAGTTCCTCGGCTGGTGCTCCGAGACCGACGTCGAGGTCGTCACCCTCTGGCTGCTGTCGACGGACAACTTCGACCGCCCCGCTGAAGAGCTCGTACCGCTGCTCGGCATCATCGAGAACGTCGTACGCTCCCTCGCGGCCGACGGCCGCTGGCGCGTGCACCACGTGGGCACGCCCGACATCCTGCCCTCGCCGATGCAGACCGTCCTGAAAGAGGCCGAGGAGTCCACCGCGCACGTCGACGGGATAGTCGTCAACGTCGCCATCGGCTACGGCGGCCGCCAAGAGATCGCCGACGCCGTGCGCTCGATGCTCCTCGACCACGCCGAAAAGGGCACCTCGATGGAGAAGCTCGCCGACAGCGTCGACATCGACATGATCGGCAAGCACCTCTACACCAGCGACCAGCCCGATCCCGACCTCGTGATCCGTACGAGCGGCGAGCAGCGGCTGTCCGGATTCATGCTCTGGCAGACGGCCCACTCCGAGTACTACTTCTGCGAGGTCTTCTGGCCGGCCTTCCGCAAGGTCGACTTCCTCCGCGCCATGCGCGACTACGCGGCGCGACACCGCCGCTACGGAGGCTAGGCCCCCCTTTTTTGAGGCTCGGTTCGCC
>NZ_VWMY01000023.1:65464-69845 GCF_008905045.1 Streptomyces albicerus | reverse complement strand
GTGTCGAGAGGCCGATCGTGCTCGGCCCTCCTTCGTCGGGCGCTCCGCGCGATCGGCCTCTCGACACAGGCGCGCCCCTTCGGGTCACTCTCCGGGCGAGTTTCCGCCGGAAGGGGGCGTCACCAGGGACATACGTCACCTGGAGTTAACGGAAGCGCCGTCATGTGCCTTGGCATGGCATCCCACGTTCGAGGGCATAAGCCTTCCAGGTCGACACCCGAACCACGGGTGTCGTATCTCAGCGGACGGCACGGGGCCGTCCGCCCGGGAGGCCCTTTGCACCAGCCCGACCGTGCGGTCAGTACGGACGAAGCGGAGGGCCGGTTCTCGGCCCGTGCATCGCGGCCGGAGACCGGTCCAGTTCTCCTCCGTCGCTCCCCGACCTCATCCGAGGGGGTACGTCCTTCCGTGGTGACCAGCACAAAGCGCCGTATGCCAGACCGGCGCACCTATGTTCTCGACACCAGCGTCCTGCTGGCCGACCCGCACGCCATGAACCGCTTCGACGAGCACGAGGTTGTGCTTCCGATCGTGGTGGTCACGGAATTGGAGGCCAAGCGGCACCATCCCGAACTCGGTTACTTCGCCCGGCAGGCCCTGCGTCTGCTCGACGACTACCGGGTGAAGTACGGCCGTCTCGATGCCCCCATCCCCACGGGGGAGATGGGCGGGACCGTACGTGTCGAGCTCAATCACTCGGACCCCAGCGTGCTGCCCAGCGGCTACCGCCTGGGCGACAACGACTCCCGCATCCTCGCGGTCGCCCGCAATCTGCAGGCCGAGGGGTTCGACGTCACGGTCGTGTCGAAGGACCTGCCTCTCAGGATCAAGGCCTCGTCGGTCGGGCTCCTCGCCGAGGAGTACCGCGCGGAGCTCGCCATCACGGGCTCCTCCGGCTGGACCGGAATGTCCGAACTGACGCTGGCCGGCGAGCAGGTGGACCTCCTCTTCGAGGAGGAGAGCCTGTACGTCCCCGAGGCGTCCGACTACCCGGTGCACACGGGTCTGATGATCCACTCCGAGCGGGGCAAGGCCCTGGGACGCGTGACGTCCGAGGGCAACGTCCGGCTCGTACGGGGCGACCGGGAGGCCTTCGGCATCAAGGGCCGCAGCGCCGAGCAGCGCATCGCGCTGGATCTGCTGCTCGACCCGGACGTCGGGATCGTGTCGATGGGCGGCCGGGCCGGCACCGGAAAGTCGGCGCTCGCGCTCTGCGCTGGCCTGGAGGCCGTGCTCGAGCGGCGCCAGCACCAGAAGGTGATGGTCTTCCGGCCGCTGTACGCGGTCGGCGGGCAGGAGCTCGGCTATCTGCCCGGATCCGAGTCCGAGAAGATGAGCCCCTGGGCGCAGGCGGTCTTCGACACGCTCTCCGCCGTCACCAGCCGCGAGGTCATCGAGGAGGTCACCGCGCGCGGCATGCTGGAGGTCCTGCCGCTCACGCACATCCGCGGCCGCTCCCTCCACGACGCGTTCGTGATCGTGGACGAGGCCCAATCCCTGGAACGGAACGTTCTGTTGACCGTTCTGTCCCGAATCGGCGCGAATTCACGGGTTGTTCTGACCCATGACGTGGCCCAGCGGGACAATCTCAGGGTCGGCCGGTACGACGGTGTCGTGGCCGTCGTGGAGAAGCTGAAGGGGCATCCACTCTTCGCGCACGTCACGCTCACCAGGTCCGAGCGGTCCCAGATTGCGGCGCTTGTGACCGAAATGCTGGAGGACGGGCACATCTGATCCTGCCTGACCCACCTGTGGCTTCTGTCCAACAGGTGGTGGCTACACAGTAGTTGGCGCCGTCCGGCAAAGGCGAAAAGCCTAGCCGGGCGGCGTCTTGGCGTGTGCTCGTTTCCGGAAAACTCCTGGGGCAAACGAGGTGTGAGCTTTCACACTCGACACAGAATTGCCTCCCGGCGTCGGGGTACGGCAGAGTCTCACTCCTGTCAGGCCCCGCATACGACACATCTGTACCCCCAGCGGTACGGCACAACAGAAGCATCAGAACTCCATAAAGCCGTCGTATGCCGCCCGCGCACCACGCGGCGCTCCCGTCATGGGAGTTGCCCACCGGGCCCGTGTCTCCCGTGACCCCGCAGTTGGGAGGCCAGTGCCAGGGGCACGATTGCGTCCGCCAGGGTCACCGAAGCGGGCGATGCTGGAAGGAAACCGTGTGAGCCGGATTTCGGTCCGGGGATTCGCAGTGGCCTCGGCCACCGCGGTCACCGCTGTCGGCGCTGTCACCGGTGTTGCCTCGGGCAACACCGCGCCCGCGAGCGACGACGCCGAGGCAACGGCGAGCGACGCAACGCTCCTCGCGGACATACCCGCGGGTGCGCAGGCGCAGGTGCAGACCGCCTCCCTGACGCAGCAGGCCGACTCCCAGGCCATCGCGGCGGACGCGACCGCC
Source organism: Streptomyces albicerus (assembly GCF_008905045.1). GTDB lineage: Bacteria > Actinomycetota > Actinomycetes > Streptomycetales > Streptomycetaceae > Streptomyces > Streptomyces albicerus. Next base: position 67,441 of record NZ_VWMY01000023.1, on the reverse strand, counting down.
AAGAAGGACGCCGAGGAGGCCGCGCGCAAGCAGGCCGCCGAGGACGCCATCGCCAAGCAGAAGGCCGCGGAGAAGGCCGAGCGGGAAGCGAAGGAGCGGAAGGAAGCCCAGGAGGCTGCCAGCCGTTCCGCCACGCGCGACCCCTCCAGCTTCCCGGCGCAGGCCTCGTACAGCATTTCTGAAGTCCAGGACATGGCCCGCCAGATCGTCCCGGCGGACCAGTTCCAGTGCTTCAGCAACATCGTGGACCACGAGTCCAGCTGGAACTACCGGGCGGACAACCCCACCTCCGACGCCTACGGGCTCGTGCAGGCGCTGCCGGGTTCCAAGATGTCCTCGGCCGGCGCCGACTGGGCGACCAACCCCGCCACGCAGATCAAGTGGGGCCTCAGCTACATGGACGGCCGGTACGGCAGCCCGTGCGGGGCCTGGGAATTCTGGCAGGCCAACAACTGGTACTGAGCAGGCCGCAGCTCAACCTCGCGAAGCCCCTCACCGTCCTACGGTGAGGGGCTTCGGCCATGTACGGTCGACCCCGACGACTCCAGGGGGGAGTGGTGGGGAGTTACGGGGAAAAGGGACGGATCATGTCGCGAGTGCCAGGGTGGCTGAGTCGGCTCGGCGCCGGACTCACCGTAGTGGGAGAGCGGTTGAACGCGCGGCGCGCGGAGGCCGAGAGGGCCGACGAGGCCGATGGCGATGGGGTCCATGCGGGCGGCGTGGACGCCCGGGGCGCGTCGACCGAGCCCGTCCCGCCCGAGTCTGCGCGGCCGTCCCCTCCTTCGGACACGCTCGACACTCCTGTCGCCGCCGCTCCTGTCTTCGTTCGTCCCGATCCCGCCGCCGCCGTTCCGTGGGGTGTGCGGGTCGCGGCCGAGGCCGGGTGGCGGCTGCTCGTACTCGCGGGCACCGTCTGGGTGTTGATGCGTGTCATCAGCGCCGTGCAGCTCGTCGTCCTCTCCTTCGTCGCCGCGCTGCTCATCACCGCCCTGCTCCAGCCCACGGTCGCCCGGCTGCAGCGGTACGGGGTGCCGCGCGGACTCGCCACCGCGCTCACCGCGATCCTCGGCTTCGTGGTCATGGGGCTTGTCGGGTGGTTCGTGGTCTGGCAGGTCATGGAGAACATCGACAACCTCTCCGACCAGGTCCAGGACGGTATCGACGAGTTGCAGCGGTGGCTGCTCAACAGCCCGTTCCATGTGACCGAGGATCAGATCAAGGACATCGCCAAGAGTCTGCGGGAGGCGGTGGGCGCCAACACGGACGAGATCACGTCGGCGGGCCTCGAGGGCGTCACGGTCATCGTCGAGGCGCTCACCGGCATACTCCTCACGATGTTCTGCACGCTCTTCCTTCTCTACGACGGGAAGCGCATCTGGCAGTGGACGCTCAAGCTGGTACCGGCGGCGGCCCGGCCGGGAGTGGCGGGGGCGGGTCCGCGGGCCTGGCGGACTCTGACCGCCTACGTCCGTGGCACGGTGATAGTCGCTCTCATCGACGCCATCTTCATCGGTCTCGGCATCTTCTTCCTCGACGTCCCGATGGCCGTCCCGCTCGCCGTCTTCATCTTCCTGTTCGCCTTCATCCCGCTCGTCGGTGCCGTCGTCTCCGGGGCGCTGGCGGTGGTGGTCGCGCTGGTGACGCAGGGGGTCTTCACGGCGGTCATGACGCTTGTCGTGGTGCTCGCCGTGCAGCAGATCGAGGGGCACATCCTTCAGCCGTTCATCCTGGGGCGGGCGGTGCGGGTCCATCCGCTTGCGGTCGTGCTGTCGGTCGCGGCCGGTGGCATGGTCGCGGGGATCGGGGGTGCGGTGGTCGCTGTTCCGCTCGTCGCGGTCACCAACACGGTGGTCGGCTATCTGCGGTCGTACGCCCAGGAGTCGGCGCTGCGTCAGTCGCCGGGGCCGCGTGGGGCGACGGCGACGGGGGTGGCCCCGACGGATCCCCCGTCGGACGCGTCGCCGTAGTGAGCGGGTT
>NZ_VWMY01000023.1:0-65361 GCF_008905045.1 Streptomyces albicerus | reverse complement strand
CGCCCCTACCCGTCCCATCCCTGGGGGCTGCGCCCCCAGACCCCCGCTATCGGCCTAGCGGCCTCGTCCTCAAACGCCGGACGGGCTGAAAAGCAGCCCGTCCGGCGTTTGAGGAGCGGGGGCGGCGGGGGCGAGAAACGCCCAAGCCCCGCCCACCGGCAAGGTGGACGGGGCCCGAGAGCGAAAGGCCGGCGGAGCTACTCCGCCAGGACCTCCTCCGAGTCCAGGGTGACGCCCACGGCCTGGACGACCGCCGCGATCTTGAAGGCCTCCTGGATCGTCTCCCGTTCGATGCCCGCCCTGCGGAGCACCCGCTCGTGGGAGTCGAGACACTGCCCGCACGCATTGATCGCGGAGACGGCGAGCGACCACAGTTCGAAGTCGACCTTCTCCACACCCGGATCGCCGATCACGTTCATACGCAGACCGGCCCGCAGTTTCCCGTACTCCGGGTCGGAGAGCAGATGCCGCGTGCGGTGGAAGACGTTGTTCACCGCCATGACGGCGGCGGCGGACTTGGCCGCCGTGTACGCCTCGGGAGAGAGCTTGGCGTTGGCCTCCTCCTCCAGCTCTCGCAGCACACGAGGAGACCGCGAGGCGATGGCGCAGGCGAGCACCGTGCCCCACAACTGCTGCTGCGGAAGCTCGGAGTTGCCGATCACCGAACCGAGGTTCAGCCGAAGGTCCTTGGCGTAGTCCGGAATCGCGGACTTCAGCGCGTCGAGCGACATGGATCACTCACCGGCCAGTTCGAAGGCGGGCGGATGGTCACCTGCGGTGAGCATGGGGCTCCTCCTGGGCGACGGAAAAGGTCGCTTTGCGGCCTTACGTGCGGCTTGGATGTCGCCAAGAGTGCCATGGAGTAACTGATCGGTGAAAGTGACCAGGTCGGGGCCAGCGATTCGATTCAGCTATCAGTGGTAGGTGGTGGTCTCGGTGTGCAGCGTTGGGGGCGTTGCCGGTACGGGTGTTGTGACCCGTACCGACAAGGGGGTGGTTCCCTGGGGTGGGTTGTGGGGAGGCTGCGGGCCCGTTGGGCTACTCCGTACGCAGGCCGTCCGGGCGCATCATTCGCAGCAGTGGCGGCACGCTGAGTGCCGTCACCGCGAGCACGACCGCCGTGCCGATGCCTGTCATCGCCAGTACGCTCGGCCAGTCCACGGTCACCGCGGTGTCCGTCATCTTCAGCAGGACCGCTCCCAGGGTGAGGCCCACCGCCGAGGCGAGCGCCAGGCCGAGGGCGACCGGGATCGCGGTCTGCCACAGCACCGACAGGCTCAGCGTGCGGCGCCGGGTGCCGAAGGCGACCAGGACCGACAGGAGCTTCTTGCGTTCGCGCAGCTGCTCCAGCTGCGAGACCAGCAGGCTCACCCCGATCAGCGCGAGGACACAGGCCGCGCCGACGAACAGACCGGTGCGGATGGAGTCGAAGCGCTGGGACCGCTCACTCGCCGTGTACGTCATGGGGTTCGTGAGCGGATCGATCCTCGCCGCGGCGTTGCGTACGAGCTCGTGTACGTCCGGGACCGACATGTCGAGCCTGAGGTAGATCTGCCCGCTGACGGCCGGGGCCGCCGCGGCGGGCAGCGCGCTCGGGGTGAACAGGACACCGCCCCGCTCCCAACCCGTCGGGTCCTTGCGCGAGCCGGCCTTCTTGGTGCCCCGCGGCACGGTCCAGGCGACCTCCTTGCCCGGGGTGGAGTCGGTGTAGGAGGGGTCGATGTAGAGCTTCCGGCCGGGCGCGGCGAGCCTCGGGGTGTCCGCGTCGTACTCGGCGCCGTGTACGACGAACACGTCCCCCTCGCGGCACGAGGGCAGCCTGGCCACTTCGCGCAGGGAGGCGCAGTCGCCGACGGTCAGCCCTATCGACGTGTCGGGGTCCTTGCTGCGCTCGCTCAGCGAAGAGTCGGACAGCGCGATGGCGCCGCGCACACCGCGGGTCCCCGCGAGCTCCTGACGGGCGTCGGCGAGGGAGACGGTCTTCGGCACGGACAGCTGCATCTGAGCGCGCGAGAGGTCCTTGCCGGTGGACTTCGTGTAGTCGCTCTGGATACCGGAGAACAGCATCTGCAGGGCGATCGCGCCGGCCACCGCCACCGCGATGCCGTTGACCATGCGGGCGGCGGTGCCGCTGCTCAACTGAAGCCTGCGGACGGCCAGTTGCCAGGAGACCGAGCCCGAGTTCAGCCGGGCCACGACGGCCTCCACGATCCACGGGAGCAGCGCGGTGATGCCGACGAGGAGCAGGATGACGCCACCGGTCACCATGTACTCGTTGAATTCGCCGTTACCGCGGCCCTTGCCGATCATCGGGGCGAGCAGCGCGAGACCGCCCAGGGGCAGCAGCAGCCGCCACCACAGCCGACGCCGCGGGGGCCTGGCCGTGCGCACCACGCCGAGCGGCTCGATGACCACACCGCGCAGGGCGAGCAGCGTCACCGCGACCGCGGCCGCCGGGACCGCGACGGCGATCAGGACGGCGAGTACGGGCGTCGGATTGAGGTCGCCCGGGAAGACGCTGACGTCGAACAGCTCGGCGGTGCCCGCGACCTGACGGCCGATCAGGAAGAAGACCGTACCGAATGCGAGCCCGAGCACCGCCCCGGCGAGCGCCTCGCCCGCGGCGATCCGCCGGGTCATCCGGCTGTCGGCGCCGACCAGCCGCAGCGCGGCGAGCCTGCGGTCACGCCGCTCGCCGCCGAAGCGTACGGCCGCGGCGATGAAGACGCCGACCGGCATCAGCAGCACCACGAAGATCGTAAGGACGAGCAGCAACAGGACGGGGTCCATCCGTTCCGAGGGCGCCTCCTTCGCGTGGAAGGTGTCGATACGTCCGACACTGGCGCCGTCGATGTGCTGGGCCAGCTCCTCGCCGCCCGCGTAGAAGGCGAGTTCGGCCGGGCCTTTGAGGCCCGGATCACCGATGGTGTCGGTGATCCGGTACGGCAGCCGCTCGCGCAGCAGTTTGGCGTCCTTGGACTCCAGCAGTTCCTTGAGCGCGGGGGACACGACCATCTCGCCCGGCGCGGGGAACTTCTGCACGCCCGGCGGCAGCGGTGCCCGCATGCCCTCGGGCTCCAGCTCACGGCCGCGGACGTCCAGGCCGCGGAACTCGGTGTCGACGTTCGCGACGAGCACGGTGTTGTCGGCCTTGGGCGTCTCGACCGAGCTGTACACGAGGTCCATGCGGGCGTACTCGCGGTCGGACCGCGCCTGCAGCGCGTTCGGGATCGCGGTGGTGAGCAGCAGCAGCGCCACCCCGAGACCTACGCCCACGCCCGTGAGGAGGACGCGCACCCAGCTCTCACGGCCGCCGGTGAACGCGAACTTGGCGCCCATGGCCAGGTCTCTCGACCACTGTCGGAATTTAGGGGCGGCGCGAAGCGTCTCGGGTAGGGCGGTGGTGGGTGACGGGCGGGCGCTCATACGACGCGCTCCATGTCCCGGGACTTGCCGTCCCGTACGACGATCTCGCGGTCCGAGTACGCGGCCACGCGGGCCTCGTGCGTGACGAGGACGACCGCGGCGTTGGCGGACCGGGCGGCGTCCGTGAGCAGTTCCATCACGCGCTCGCCGTTGAGCGAGTCGAGCGCTCCGGTGGGCTCGTCGGCGAAGAGCACACGCGGGCTGGTGACCAGCGCGCGGGCGACGGCGACGCGCTGGCCCTGGCCGCCGGAGACCTCGCCGGGCCGCTTGGCCTTCACGTCGTCGACCTCGAGCCGCTCCATCCACGACAGGGCGGTGCGCTCGGCCTCCTTGCGGGAGGTGCCGTTCAGCCGCAGCGGCAGCGCCACGTTCTCGACGCAGCTCAGCTCCGGGACGAGCTGGCCGAACTGGAAGACGAAGCCGAACTCCGAGCGGCGCAGGGCGCTGCGCTGGGAGTCGTTCATCGTCGCCATCTCCTGGCCGTTGTACGTGATCGAGCCGGAGTCGGGCGGCACGATGCCGGCGAGGCAGTGCAGGAGCGTCGACTTGCCGGAGCCCGAGGGGCCCATCACGGCGACGACCTCGCCCGGGTGGATGGAGAACTCGGCGCCGTCGAGGGCGTTGGTGGGGCCGTACGCCTTGCGCAGGTCGTGGGCCGCGAGCAGGGAGCCTGCGGGGGTCATCGGGTCACCGCCTCTGCGAGCTTGCCGAGGCGCGCGGCGGTGAGTTCCAGCCAGCGCAGGTCGGCTTCGAGATGGAAGAGGGCGTGGTCGCAGATCAGTTGGTCGGCGAGATCGCCCTTGCGCTTGCGGTCGGTGAGGATCCGCATCATGCGCAGGTGCTCGGAGCGCTGCGTGTCGAGGATCTCGGCCGCGTCGCGCTGGGTGAGCAGGGCGAGGACGACCTTGGTGTACAGGGTCGACTGGAGGTACGGCTCGGGCTTCTCCGGTGTCGCGAGCCACCGCTGGACGTCGGTGACGCCCGCCTCGGTGATCGCGTACCGCTTCCGCTCGGGGCCGCCGCCCGCCTCTATCCCGTCGACCTCCACCAGACCGTTCTTCAGCAGCCGGGACATCGTCGAATAGACCTGGCCGTAGTGCAGCGGCCGATCGTGACCGAACTTCTCGTCAAAGGCCCGCTTGAGGTCGTAACCGTGGCGGGGCCCGGACTCCAGGAGCCCTAGGAGCGTGTGACCGATGGACATGCGGGCACTCTACACACGGCGTATACACCGCGTGTATACGCACCGTGGATAGCCGGGCTCAGGGAGTACCGGTCCGCAGGCCAGGGCCGATTGTCACGGTTCTGCTACTGGGATTGCCGCGTGCCCTTTCGGGGGCCGTGCCCCGTTAGGGGCGCGGCCCCCGAAAGGGGCCGTGCCCCGTTAGGGGCGCGGGGCTGTGACATTTGCGGCTCCGCCGCGATGGGGGTCCCCCCGCTCGAGCGAAGCCGAGAGTGGGGGAGCGACCAGCCCCCACGACCCGCAGTCGAATGAGGCGCCGTGCCTACTCCTCGGCCTCGCCGGAAAGCGGAGGCCGCCCCCGCCGCGGGATCGGCCCGGCCCCGCCGGGCAGCCGACCCGCCTCCGCGAGAGCGCGCCGCAGGAGAAACTCGATCTGCGCGTTGGCCGAGCGCAGCTCGTCCCCGGCCCACCGCGCGAGCGCCTCGTACACGAGTGGATCCAGCCGCAGCAGCACCTGCTTGCGCTGCTGCTGCGGCCGCCGCTGGGGGGAAGCCCCCTCTGGAGACGAGGTCACTGGTAGAGGGAACCCGTGTTGAGGACGGGCTGGGGCGCCCGGTCGCCGCACAGGACCACCATCAGGTTCGACACCATCGCAGCCTTCCGCTCGGAGTCCAGCTCGACGATGTCCCGCTCGGTGATCCGGGCGAGCGCGGCCTCGACCATGCCGACCGCACCGTCCACGATCTGCCGCCGCGCGGCGACGACCGCACCGGCCTGCTGCCGCTGGAGCATCGCCGAGGCGATCTCGGGAGCGTACGCGAGATGCGTGAAGCGGGACTCGATGATCTGGACGCCCGCGGCCTCCACGCGCGCGTGCAGTTCGACGGCGAGCTTCTCGGTGATCTCCTCCGCGTTGCCCCGCAGTGACAGGCCCTCCTCGTCATGGGCGTCGTACGGGTACTCGATCGCGATGTGCCGCACGGCCGCCTCGGTCTGCGTGGCGACGAACTCCAGGAAGTCGTCCACCTCGAAGGTCGCCTGCGCGGTGTCCTCCACCCGCCACACCACGACCGCGGCGAGCTCGATCGGGTTGCCGTAGGCGTCGTTGACCTTGAGGACGGCCGTCTCGTGGTTGCGTACCCGCGTGGAGATCTTCGTACGGGACGTGAGCGGGTTCACCCAGCGCAGCCCGTCCTCGCGGATCGTCCCCCGGTAGCGGCCGAAGAGCTGGACGACGCGGGCCTCGCCGGGCGCCACCATGTTCAGGCCGCACATGGCGATGAAGGCCGCGAGGGCGATCAGGATGCCGAGCACGATGAGCGCGGCCTTGCCGCCGGTGGCATCCACCGCCGTGGCGCTGACGATCATTCCGGCGCCCAGCAGCAGTCCGACCAGTCCGAGCAGCAGCGCGAGCCCGCCGCCGATGCTGTGGGCGGTGTACTCCCGTACGCGCGGGGCGGGCATCTCGGGTACGTCGGCGGTGTGTGGAGAGTCGTGCGTGGACATGGGTGATCCCCCGTTTCGTGGCTTCACTGCGCGGCTCCGGGCCGCATAGCTTCGATCTATCTAAGTGCTATCACTTTACCCTGCACAGCAACCTTCCACTCCTCCGGATCGTCGGTTTCATCGGGACAGGTGCTGATTGTCACGTCCGCAAAAGACGGGATCGACCAACCTTTGTCCCCAGGCGCGGTGTTAGTTTGCTGAGCTGACCTGAGCGACGAACCTGTGAGACACGAGAGACGGAAGCGGAGCGGATCGGACCCATGGGACGAGCGGAAGAGAGACGAGCGCGGCAGCGCGGCGGCCACCGCGCCGCGCCGAAGCCCTCGTCCAGAGCCGGCGCCAAGGGTGGTGCCAAGAGCGGCATACGCCGCTTCTTCACCTGGAAGAAGATCCTCGGTACGTTCTTCGGCCTCTGTCTGCTCGGGATGGCCGCCTTCGTCGCGCTGTACCTGGTGATCGACGTTCCCAAGGGCAACGCGGCCGCGGAGAAGCAGAGCAACATCTACAAGTACAGCGACGGCAAGACACTCGCCCGCACCGGCGACGTCAACCGTGAGCTCGTCGACCTGGCCCAGATACCCAAGGGCGTCCGGTGGACCTTCGTCGCCGCCGAGAACAAGTCCTTCTACAAGGACGCCGGCGTCGACCTCAGGGGCACTGCCCGCGGTCTGCTCAACACAGTCTCGGGCAAGGGCAAGCAGGGCGGCTCGACGATCACCCAGCAGTACGTCAAGAACTACTACCTCACCCAGGACCAGACCGTCACGCGCAAGCTGAAGGAACTGGTCATCTCGCTGAAGGTGGACCGCCAGAAGTCCAAGGACGAGATCCTCGCGGGCTACATCAACACCAGCTACTACGGCCGTAACGCGTGGGGCATCCAGGCCGCCGCGCAGGCGTACTACCGCGTCGACGCGGACAAGCTCTCGGTCGCGCAGGGCGCGTATCTCGCCGCGCTGCTGCAGGCGCCGAGCCAGTACGACTGGGCGGTCGCGAGCGACACCAGCAAGCAGTTGGTCACGAACCGCTGGAACTACGTCCTGGACAACATGGTCGACGAAGGCTGGCTGACCGCCGCCAAACGCGACGCCATGAAGTTCCCCGTGCCGGAGGACCCCAAGGGCGCGCCCGGTACGGCGGGTCAGGCCGGTTACCTGGTGGAGGCCGCCAACACCGCGCTGAAGAAGCAGCTCGTCGCCCAGGGCACGGCCGCCGACATGGACGAGGCCGAGACGATGGTCACGGCCGGCGGCTGGACCATCACGCTGAACATCGACAAGAAGAAGCAGACCCAGCTGGAGAAGGCCGTCAAGGCCAAGCTCACCAGCAAGCTCGACGGCAAGAAGCGGGACGTCGACGCCGACGTACAGGCCGGTGCCGTGTCCGTCGATCCGAAGACCGGCAAGGTCCTCGCGATGTACGGCGGCGTGGACTACGTGAAGCACTACACGAACAACGCGACGCGCACCGACTACCAGCCCGCCTCCACCTTCAAGCCACTGATCCTCGCCGCGGCCATCGACCAGAAGGCCGAGACGCAGGACGGCACACCGATCACCGCGGACACCATCTACGACGGCACCAGCAAGCGTCCCGTCGTCGACGACGGGAAGAAGGTCGGCTTCTCACCGCCGAACGAGGACAAGGTCGACTACGGCGACGTCACCGTCCAGACCGCGATGAACAAGTCCATCAACTCCGTCTTCGCGCAGATGGGCGTCGACGTCGGCATGGACCAGGTCATGAAGACCGCGGGCGAGCTCGGCATGGACGTCGAGGGGGACAAGGCGGTGCCCGCCCAGACCCTCGGCACCATGGGCGCGAGCCCGCTGGAGATGGCCGGCGCCTACGCGACCCTCGACAACCACGGCAAGAAGGTCACCCCGGCCCTGGTGAAGTCGGTCGAGCACAAGGACCGCGCGGTCGACATGCCGGACCCGATCGGCGAACAGGTCATCAGCCGCGAGGCCGCCGACACGGTCACCTCGGTGCTGACCGGCGTGGTCGACGACGGTACGGCCAAGACGTCCGTACGGGACAACCCGGCGCGCGACGGGCAGCAGGTCGCGGGCAAGACGGGTACGTCCGACTTCAACAGGTCGGCCTGGTTCACCGGCTACACGCCCGATCTGGTCACCTCGGTCGGCCTGTTCGGCGAGGACGACAAGCCCCCGCACAAGCAGGTCCCCCTGACGGGCGCCACGGGCCTCATCCCGGGCAAGGGCCGCATCAACGGCGGTGGCTACCCCGCCCAGATATGGGCGGCGTACACCTTCGACGCGATGGGCGAGGTCGCCGAGTTCGACCTGGACACCGACCAGGGCGCGGGAGTCGAGCCGACGATCCAGCCGACGCAGACCGAGACGCAGCCGCCCCCCGAGGAGCCCTCGGACGAGCCGACCAGCGAGGAACCGACGACGCAGCCGCCGTCGACCACGCCTCCGGCGGAGACCCCGCCCGAGGAGACCCCGCCGGAGGACGACGAGCCGACGGAACCGACGAACTCTCCGTCACCGCCACCGGACGGCATCGAACTACCGTCGGACCCGGACGATCCACAGGCACAGTGAACCGCGCCCCGTAAGGGGCGCGGGGCTGTGACATTTGCGGTTCCGCCGCGTGGGCGCGACCAGCCACGGTCGGCCCGCAGCCTACGGCCGGCAGTTCCCCAGCGGCGCTCACGGCCGAGCGATCAACTTCCGTTCACGTCATGGGCGATCCGGTCACCGATGGCCTTGTCGATGTTGCGCCAGTACTGGAACGCACGGTCCAGCACCGGCCGCGACACATCGGCCTTCAGATGCCCGCTGACGTTCGACACGAGCCGGTCCCGGGCCGCGTCGTCGAGGACCTGCCGGACCATCGTGCCCGGCTGCCCCCAGTCGTCGTCCTCGCGATGCAGCTTGTACGCCTCGCGCACCATCTCCCCGGCGGTCTGCCAGCCCGCCGGTTCACCGAAGCGCCCGAAGTCCGCCGCAGGCCCACCGTACGAGTTGGGCGCGTACGGCATCGCCGCGTTCGACGGCACATACCGCATCGGGCCGTCCTTGGCGTACGAGTTCACCGCGGCGTGCGGCCGGTTGGGCGGCAGCTGCGCGTAGTTCGGGCCGATCCGGTACCGGTGGGTGTCGGGGTACGAGAACAGCCGGCCGAGCAGCATCTTGTCCGGCGAGGGGCCGGTGCCCGGCACCATGTTGGACGGTTCGAAGGCAGCCTGCTCGATGTGGATGAAATAGTCCTCGGGGTTCTTGTCGAGGGTCATCCGGCCGACGTCGATCAGCGGGTAGTCGCCGTGCGGCCAGACCTTGGTCAGGTCGAACGGGTTGAAGCGGTAGTCCGCCGCGTCCTCGAACGGCATGATCTGGACCTTGAGCGTCCAGCTCGGCGCGTTCCCGGACTCGATCGACTCGTAGAGATCGCGGCGGTGGACGTCCGCGTCCTTGCCGGCCAGCTCATCGGCCTCGGCCTGGGTGAGGAAGTCGATGCCCTGGTCGGTCTTGAAGTGGTACTTCACCCAGAACCGCTCACCGGCGCCGTTGATCCACATATAGGTGTGGGAGCTGTAGCCGTTCATGTGGCGGTACGTCTTCGGGATGCCGCGGTCGCCCATCAGCCACGTCACCATGTGCGCGGACTCGGGCGAGAGGGTCCAGAAGTCCCACTGCATGTCGTTGCTGCGCAGCCCGGTCACCGGGTGCCGCTTCTGCGAGCGGATGAAGTCCTGGAACTTGATCGTGTCGCGGACGAAGAAGATCGGGGTGTTGTTGCACACCAGATCGAAATTGCCCTGCTCGGTGTAGAACTTGAGCGCGAAACCGCGCGGGTCGCGCCAGGTGTCGGGCGAGCCCTGCTCGCCGGCGACGGTGGAGAACCGCGCCAGCATCTCGGTGCGCTTGCCCGGCTGGAACAGGTCGGCCTTGGTGAACTGGCTGACGTCGTTGGTGACTTCGAAGAATCCGTACGCGCCCGAGCCCTTGGCGTGCACCACCCGCTCGGGGACCCGCTCCCGGTTGAACTGGGCCATCTTCTCGATGAGGTAGTGGTCCTGGAGCAGGATCGGGCCGTCGGGGCCGACGGTCAGCGAGTGCTCGTCGCTCTCCACCGGAACGCCGACGTTGTTCGTGGTGTACGGAGCCTTCTGGGGTGCCTGCGTCACGAGCGTCCTCCCGTCATGACGAAGGGTTGGTTCAGGTCGCTTCGCTCACTCCAGCAGTCAACTCCGCCGACGGGATGTCGGCAACATTTGGACGGAGTCCAAATCCGGTTCGATTCCGAGTGGCTGCCGGGGCGTCCCGCCTGGGTACCCCGTCAGCCGTGGTTCAACTCGAACCAGACCACCTTTCCCGTACTGAGCCGGGTCGCGCCCCACCGCCTGGCCAGTTTGTTCACCAGGTAGAGCCCTCGGCCGCCCTCGTCCGTGGCGCGTGCCTGCCGCAGCCGCGGCAGCTGCGGCACGTCGTCGCCGACCTCGCAGCGCAGCACGTCGGTGCGCAGCAGGCGCAGCGAGACGGGCTTCGTCGCATAGCGCACGGCGTTCGTCACGACCTCGCTGACGAGCAGCTCCACGGAGTCCGTGAGCTCCTCCAGATCCCAGCGGGAGAGCGCCTTGCGGGCCAGCCGGCGGGCCCGGCCCGGCGCCGCGTCCTCGGGCTCCAGATGCCACAGGGCGACATCGCTCGGCGCGATTCCGTCGAAGCGGGCGGCGAGCAGCGCGATGTCGTCGTCCCGGTCGCCCGGGCCGAGCATGTCGAGCACCTCGTCGCAGAGCGCTTCGAGCGGCGGCGGATGGTCCGCGCCGGTCAGCTGCGCGGTGGCGGCGAGCTTCTCGCGCAGTTGCTCTATCCCGGTCCACACGTCACGCAGCCGCGACTCGACAAGACCGTCGGTGTAGAGCAGCAGCGTGGCCCCGGCGGGGGCGTCCAGCTCGACCGCCTCGAAGTCCACCCCGCCCACACCGATGGGGGCGCCCGGCGGTACGCGGAGTACCTCGGCGCGGCCGCCCAGGTGGAGCAGGACGGGCGGAGGATGGCCCGCGTTGGCGATGGTGATGCGGTGCGCGACCGGGTCGTAGACGGCGTACAGGCAGGTCGCCATGCGGTCGGTGCCCAGGCGCTGGGCCTGCTCGTCGAGGTGGTGCAGCACCTCCTGCGGCGGCAGGTCGAGCCCGGCGAGGGTCTGCGCGGTGGTGCGCAGCTGGCCCATGATCGCGGCCGACGTCATGGAGTGGCCCATGACGTCACCGACGACGAGTGCGACCCGGCTGCCCGGCAGCGGAATCGCGTCGTACCAGTCGCCGCCGACCCGCGCGGTCTCGGCCGCCGGAAGGTAGCGGGACGCCAGCCGCACGCCCGTGGGACGCGGCAGCGTCTCGGGCAGCATCGTGCGCTGCAGTTCGTCGGCGATGTACGCCTCGCGCCCGTACAACACCGCCTTGTCGATGCCGAGCGCGCTGTGCGTGGCGAGCTGGGCCGCGACCAGCAGATCGTCCGCCTCGAAGGCCGGCCGGTCCGGGCGGCGCAGGAAGAGCGCGGCGCCGATCACGCGGCGGCGGCCGCGCAGCGGGGCGAGGATCGCGCGCTGCCCGCCCGGCACGGTCAGGTCGTCGCCGATCAGCTCGGGCAGCGCGGCACGCGCGGCGGGCGCGTCCGCGAAGACGGGCCGTACGCCGCGCAGTACTTCGTTCAGCGCGCCGCCGGGCCGTACGGTGCACAGCTCGGCGGTGATCCCGACGTCGGGCTCGGGCTGGAGCGCGGGCAGCAGGAAGCCCTCGGTGTCCCGGTCCTCCGGGATCCGGTCCGTCCGCCGCAGCCGCAGCACGACGGGCCCGGTGGGCCGCTCGTCGCCGACCGGCAGCGGGTCGCGCAGATAGACGAGGATCGCGTCCGAGAAGGTCGGCACGGTGGCCCGGCACAGGCCCATCACGATCTCGTCGAGGTCGATGCCGCGGGCGATCCGCCGGGTGGCGGCCCCCACGAAGCGCAGCCGGTCGCCGTCCCGGCGCATCGGCATGGGAGCGCCGGGCGCGAGCCCCTGTCCCGTACGCCGCTCCTTGCCGCCCTGGACGGCGGGCGCCTCGGCACCCGACTGGGCCGGGATGGTCTCCGGCGCGGGCCGCGGGCGGTGCGGATCGGGCTCCGCGGCCGACGGCTGGGAGTGCTCGGAGCCCGAGCCCGCGGGGGCGCCGGTCGGGCCGTGACCGCCGGAGGGCGCGGGCGGGCCCTGGCTGCCGGCCGGGGTCCCGGACGCGGCGGGCGTACCGGTGGCGGCGGCGCGGATGCCGGTGGGCGCGGGCGAGCCTGTCGGAACCTGCGTGCCCGTCGGAACCTGGTCGTCGGGAGCGGGCATGCCGATGATCCCGGGAGAGGCGGGGTCCTCGGCCGGTCGTCCCTGCGCGGGTAAGCCGGTGGCGCTCTGCGCCGGCGGCTCCGGGGTACGCAGGAGCGCCCCGCGGGGGTCCGCGGGGGCGGTGGGCCGGGCAGCGCTTGGCTGGCGGCGCTCGTGGGAGGTGGGGTGCTCCGTCACGCGTGTCGAATCCATCCGTCCGGTGCTGCGCGCCGTGCGTGCAGTTCGTCCCGCAGAAAACCCGATACCCGGAATGCGTGCCCCAGGAACGGAATCCCCGCGTGGTCAGCCAGCCTCTCAGAAGAGAACCCGTCGGACACCGGCGGGAACAGCCCGTCCGTCCGCCGCCGGGCCTTACGACCTGGGGGGAAATGGCCCGCGGGCTCGCGGCGTCCGGCACGCACGCTCGCCGCGTTGGCGAAACGCCCTAATAGCTCCGCTATGAGGATGCTCCGCCGCCTTGCGATCGCACGCACCAGACGCCGCGAGCTGATCCGCGCTCCATTTCCCCCCAGGTCGTTACCGCTGTGGCCCTCGTACCGCTCGCTCACGTCCTGCCGCCCCTCGGTGACGTTCGGTCAAGCCCAGCGCATGTTCCGGGAGTTGCCGCTCCGCGCCCGCCCGCCACCAGACCACCACTCCTCAACGACGGTGCCGCGCACCGACCCTGACTGTTCGTTGCGGAGGACGATCCTACGGTTCTACCACGGGGGCGCATCAAGGGTCTCATGTGGACACGTGCGCGGGCGTACGATCCCAGTCGTCGGGCAGTGAAGGGACGGACCAGGACGGGTCGGGGCGCCAGTGCTGCCAGCCGTCCGAGAACGGCGGGCCCCAGGCGCGGATCACCTCCACCGCGGCCCGCCCCGCCTCCCTTACCCGCGCGGCCAGTTGGCCGTCCACCAGGCCGTCCCGCTGGGCCTGCGCGAACTCGTCCTCGTCGCGCCAGCCCCAAGTCCGGTCGGGGTAGACCGAGATGTCGAGGAAGTGGTCCTCGGAGTCCACTCCGCCAGGCCATCTGGCCAGCGGTTCCTCCAAGTTGACGTACCAGTTCTTGAACTGCCAGCCGGGCTCCCAGAACAGCCACACCGACCACGGCTCGCCGGGCCGCGCCAGCTTCAGCACGCCCGTGCCGAACCAGCGGTCGCGCTGCACGGTCCGCGGCTTGGTGTAGCGGGACTCCAGCGGCTCCACGTGGACGGGCGTGCCGTCGACGAGAACGGGCTTGACGCACTCCGTCCCGGGGGCCATCCACACGGCGAGCAGCTCGTCGTCGTCCCGTACGACGGTCACGGGACGCACGATGTGGAAGCGCTCGCCGGCGTTCTCCCGGTACCGCCACAGGATCTGACTCCCCGGGTTCCAGTACGCCGCCGACCCGCCCGCTTCCACGTGTGTCACCGCTCCGCCCTCTGCCATGAACAGATATTAGGTGCCCATGGCATACGACGCTGCGGCGCGCGTCACGGTTCGCGCGCTGGCCGGATGTCGTTACGGCCGCGTCATCCGCAGGACATCCAAGGCCTCGTCCAGCTGCTCCTGAGTGAGGTCGCCGCGGTCGACGTAACCGGACTCCAGGACGACCTGGCGGATGGTCTTCCGCTCGGCGAGGGCCTTCTTGGCGACCTTCGCGGCCTCCTCGTAGCCGATGTACTTGTTCAGCGGTGTCACGACGGAGGGCGACGACTCGGCGTACTCCCGGGCCCGTTCGCGGTTCGCGGTGATCCCGTCGACGGTCCGGTCGGCGAGCAGCCGTGAGACGTTCGCGAGGAGCCGGATCGACTCCAGGACGTTCTTCGCGATGACCGGAAGCATCACGTTGAGCTCGAAGTTGCCGGAGGCTCCGGCGGTGGCGATCGTGGCGTCGTTCCCGGTCACCTGCGCGGCCACCATCAGGACGGCCTCGGGAATGACCGGATTCACCTTGCCGGGCATGATCGACGAGCCCGGCTGGAGGTCGGGGAGACTGATCTCGGCCAGTCCGGTACGCGGCCCGGAGGCCATCCACCGCAGATCATTGGCGATCTTGGTCAGCCCGACGGCGATGGTCCGCAACTGCCCGCTGGTCTCGACGATCCCGTCCCGCGCACCCTGCGCCTCGAAGTGGTCGCGTGCCTCGGTGAGCGGCAGCCCGGTGCTCCGCGCGACCTCGGCGATCACGGCGGCGGAGAACCCGGGCGGGGTATTGATCCCGGTCCCGACCGCCGTGCCCCCGAGGGGCAGCTCGGCGAGCCGGGGGAGGGAGGCCTGGAGCCGCTCGATCCCGTACCGCACCTGGGCCGCGTATCCGCCGAACTCCTGCCCGAGTGTCACGGGGGTGGCGTCCATGAGATGAGTCCGCCCCGACTTCACGACGTCGGCGAACTCCTCGGACTTGCGGGTGAGCGAGCCGGCGAGGTGTTCCAGAGCGGGAATGAGGTCGCGAGTGACGGCGGCGGTGGCGGCGATGTGGATGGACGAGGGGAAGACGTCGTTGCTGGACTGGGACGCGTTCACATGGTCGTTCGGATGTACGTCCCTGCCGAGCCGTTCCGTCGCCAGCGTGGCGATGACCTCGTTCGTGTTCATGTTGGACGAGGTCCCTGAGCCTGTCTGGAAAACGTCCACCGGGAAGTGCTCGTCCCACTTCCCGTCCGCGACCTCGCCGGCCGCCTCCTGGACGGCCTCCGCGATGTCCTTGTCGAGCACGCCCAGCCGGGCGTTCACCTTGGCGGCGCCGGCCTTGATCCGGGCGAGGGCTTCGATGTGCGCACGCTCGATGTGCTGCCCGGAGATGGGAAAGTTCTCCACGGCACGCTGCGTCTGGGCCCGCCACTTGGCGTCCGCCGGGACGCGGACTTCGCCCATGGAGTCGTGCTCGATGCGGTAGTCGGTCATGAGAGGTACAGCGCCCCCGCCGCCCCTACCCATTCCCGTCCCCTGGGGCTCCGCCCCAGACCCCGTTCTCGGGGGCCGACCTGAATTGCGGGCGGCCGGAGCTGAATCGTGTGAGCGGGGGCTGCTTGGCTGTTGTCGGGTGCGGGTGCGGGTGCGGGTGCGGGTCGGGGTCGGGTGCGGGTCGGGTGTGGCTGGTCGCGCAGTTCCCCGCGCCCCTGACGGGGCGCGCCCGCCTGTCCCGTCCCGGCACCTTCAAGACCGAGCCCGCACCTCTCAGCCCGTCCGGCGTGTGAGGACGAGGCCGTTCAGGCTGTATCCCCACCCACCCCGGTCATCCCACCCACCTACGCCAGCCCAGGCCCACCCAGCCCGTCGAGCGCTTGAGGACAAGGCCATCCAGGCCGTCTTCCCACCCACCCCGGTTTACCCACCCACCCACGTCAGCCCCCGTCCACCCAGCCCGTCCGGCGTGTGAGGGCGAGGCCGTTCAGGCCGATAAAGCGGGGGGCTGGGGGCGGCAGCCCCCAGGGATGGGACGGGTAGGGGCGGCGGGGGCGCAAAACGCCTAGCCCAGCCCAGGCCCCCGCACCGGGATCGACGTGAACGTAGGAGCCGGCGCGGGATCCTTGAAGAAGTCGTTGCCCTTGTCGTCGACCACGACGAACGCCGGGAAGTCCTCTACCTCGATCTTCCAGACGGCCTCCATGCCGAGCTCCTCGTACTCGACGACCTCGACCTTCTTGATGCAGTCCTGGGCGAGCCGGGCGGCAGGCCCGCCGATGGAACCGAGGTAGAACCCGCCGTGGGCGCCACACGCGTCGGTGACCTGCTGCGACCGGTTGCCCTTGGCCAGCATCACCTTGGACCCACCCGCCGCCTGGAACTGCTCCACGTACGAGTCCATACGCCCGGCCGTGGTCGGCCCGAAGGACCCGGACGCGTAACCCTCGGGAGTCTTGGCAGGACCCGCGTAGTACACGGGGTGATCCTTCAGATACTGCGGCATCTCCTCACCCGCATCCAACCGCTCCTTGATCTTGGCGTGCGCGATGTCACGCGCCACGACCAGCGGGCCGGACAGGGACAGCCGGGTCTTGACCGGGTACTTCGTCAGCTCGGCGAGGATGTCGTCCATCGGCTGGTTCAGGTCGATCTTGACACTGTGTCCATTAGCGGCTTCGCCGCGGGCCCCGTCCTGCTCCAGGTGCTCGTCCGTCGTCTCCGGCAGGAACCGCGCCGGATCCGTCTCCAGCTGCTCAAGGAAGACACCCTCCGCGGTGATCTTCGCGACGGCCTGCCGGTCGGCGGAACACGACACGGCGATCGCCACCGGGCAGGACGCCCCATGCCGCGGAAGCCGCACCACCCGCACGTCGTGGCAGAAGTACTTGCCGCCGAACTGCGCACCGATCCCGATCCGCTGCGTCAGCTCGAAGACCTTCTGCTCCAGGTCCTCGTCCCGGAAGCCGTGCCCGAGCTCGGACCCCTCGGCCGGAATCTCGTCCAGGTAGTGCGCGGACGCGTACTTCGCGGTCTTCAGGGCGTACTCCGCGCTCGTACCGCCGACGACGATCGCCAGGTGGTACGGCGGGCAGGCGGCCGTGCCGAGCGAACGGATCTTCTCCTCCAGGAACTTCATCATGGAGGCCTCGTTCAGAACGGCCTTCGTCTCCTGGTACAGGAACGACTTGTTGGCGGACCCGCCGCCCTTGGCCATGAAGAGGAACTTGTAGGCGCCGCCGTCGGTCGCGTACAGCTCGATCTGGGCGGGGAGGTTGGAGCCGGTGTTCTTCTCCTCCCACATGGTCAGCGGGGCCATCTGGGAGTAGCGCAGGTTCAGGTTCTTGTACGCGTCGTAGATGCCGCGCGAGAGGGCCGCCTCGTCGCCGCCCTCCGTGAGCACGTTCTGTCCGCGCTTGCCCATCACGATGGCCGTGCCGGTGTCCTGGCACATGGGGAGGACGCCCGCGGCCGCGATGTTCGCGTTCTTCAGGAGGTCCAGCGCGACGAACTTGTCGTTGTTCGACGCCTCGGGGTCGTCGATGATGCGCCGCAGCTGAGCGAGGTGCGCGGGCCGCAGATAGTGCTGGATGTCGTGGATCGCCTCCGCGGCGAGCTTCCGCAGCGCCTCCGGCTCCACCTTGAGGAACGTGCGCCCGTCGGCCTCGAAGGTGGAGACACCCTCGGAGGTCACCAGCCGGTACGGGGTGGTGTCCTCTCCCTGGGGGAGCAGATCGGTGTACGCGAACTCAGGCATCTCAGCCATTCTTTCTTCGACAGACAGCGGCCGGCCTCCATTGGCGGGCGCCCACCAGCGTAGAACCTGGCTCGGACAGCGAGCTTGTGAGGTAAGGCTCAGTTCGACTTTCGGACGGGGTCGTGGCGGGTTTTCCACAGGCCCCGAGAAGGGGTAGTCGCGATCTATCGCGTTTCGGTACGCTGCTGCCGTGGACCTTCAGAAGCACACCGAACCCGACCTTCGGAAGCACACCGACCTCCGGGCCTCCGACGCCGACCGCGACCGGACCGCGGACATCCTGCGCGAGGCCCTCGCCGAGGGGCGCCTCACTGCGGAGGAGCACGCCGAGCGGGTCGAGGAGGTCTTCCGCGCGAAGACGGTCGGCGAGCTCGAACCGCTCATACAGGACCTGCCGGCCGCCCACCAGCCGCGCCCGGCGGACACATTCGCGCCGGCGCCGAACCGGCCGACACCGGGCACGGTCCCACCGGTCGCCGACGAGAACGTGGTGTCGGTGTTCAGCGCGGCGATACGCAAGGGCCGTTGGCGAGTAGGCCGCCGCACGCACGCGTACGCGATCTTCGGCAGCGTGGAGATAGACCTCAGCGAGGCGGTCTTCGAGCACCGGCAGGTCGTGATCAAGGCGATGTCCGTCTTCGGCAGCGTCGAGATCCGCGTCCCGGAGAACGTGTCGCTGCGCGGCAACGGCGGCGGAGTCCTCGGCAGCTTCGAGGTGGACACGCTGGATTCGGTCGACCGCGACGCACCCGTGGTGTACGTGGACGGGCTGGCCGTCCTGGGCAGCATCGAGGCAAAACCCAAGCGGGGCAAGCTGGTCGAGGACATCCTCGACCGGGTCAACGACCGGGTGCAGGCCTCGTTGCGCAAACACCTCCGGCATTGACGGTCGCGAATTTCCTGGCGTGCGGAGGGCATTGGTCCAGTAGTGACGGTTCAGTGCCGGTCGGGAACACCCGCGCTTCGGAACTCAGTGCATAGGCACGCGCACAGCGGGTAGGCCTTGCTGCATCGTCTCTCGCTCGCGAAGCCGTCGTCAGGAGTAGACCGTGCTGCATCCGCCGCATCAGTCCCTGCAGGTCGCTGCCGTTCCGCCCCAGCCGGTTCCGGTGCGCGAGAGGGACCAGGACGCCCCTTGGCACACGGAGGCCGTGTGCCGCCGCGATGAGGCCGGGCTGTTCTTCGCGCCCTCGAAAGAACCCACCGCGGCCCGGCTGTCCCGGGAGGAAGCGGCGAAGCGGGTCTGCGCACGCTGCCCGGTGATGGTCGAGTGCCGCGAACACGCGCTGGTGCAACCCGAGCCGTACGGAGTCTGGGGCGGCCTCACCGCCGCCGAGCGCCGCGTGGTCCTCGCCCGACGCCGCCGCCGCGACCTGGAACTCAAGAAGGCAACCCGCACCGCAGGCACGATAGCCGCAGCCGGCTGACCGACACGACGATGGGGCGCCCCTCCGCACAGGGGGCGCCCCATCGTCGTACGAGAAGCAGCGGTTCTGTTCCGTTCCGTACGAGAATCCGCAGAGACGTCGCTGGCACCGCGCCAGTCAGGGCGCCCTGTAAGGGGCGCGGGGCTGTGACATTTGCGGCTCCGCCGCGTGGGAGCGACCAGCCACAACGAACCCGCAGCAATGCACGGCCCGCATCAATGGCCCAACCGGCGGAGCTACTTCGCGCGGTCGAAGTCAATCGCGCTGTACGCCCGCAACTTCGACAACCGGTGCTCCGAGTTGATCTGCCGCACCGTCCCCGACTTGGACCGCATCACGATCGAGTCGGTCGTGGCGGTCTCGGCCCGGTAGCGAACCCCCCGCAGCAACTCACCGTCGGTGATCCCGGTCGCGACGAAGAACACGTTCTCGCCGGACACCAGGTCGTCGGTGAACAGGACGCGGTCCAGGTCATGGCCCGCGTCCACGGCACGCTGCCGCTCCTCGTCGTCCTTGGGCCACAACTTGCCCTGGATGGTGCCGCCCAGACACTTCACGGCGCAGGCCGAGATGATGCCCTCGGGCGTGCCGCCGATACCGAGCAGCAGGTCGATGCCGGTGCCCTCGCGCAGCGCCAGGATCGAGCCTGCGACATCGCCGTCGGAGATCAGCTTGATGCGCGCGCCGGTCTCCCGGATCTCCTTGATGATGCCGTCGTGGCGCGGCCGGTCGAGGATGACGACGGTGACGTCCTCGGGCGTGGACCGCTTGGCCTTGGCGACCCGGCGGATGTTCACGGACACCGGGGCGTTGATGTCGACGAAGTCGGCGGCCTCGGGGCCGGTGACCAGCTTGTCCATGTAGAAGACGGCGGACGGGTCGAACATGGTGCCGCGGTCGGCGGCGGCCAGCACGGCGATCGCGTTCGTCATGCCCTTGGCGGTGAGCGTGGTCCCGTCGATCGGGTCGACGGCGATGTCGCACTCGGGACCCGTACCGTCCCCGACCCGCTCTCCGTTGAAGAGCATCGGGGCCTCGTCCTTCTCGCCCTCCCCGATGACGACGACGCCGTTCATCGAGACGGTGGAGACGAGGGTCCGCATGGCGCGCACTGCCGCACCGTCGGCGCCGATCTTGTCGCCGCGGCCGACCCAGCGGCCCGCGGCCATCGCGGCGGCCTCGGTGACCCGGACGAGCTCCAGGGCGAGGTTTCGGTCGGGGGCCTCGGACGGGACCTCGAGTTCGGACGGCAAGTGATGCTCGGTCATCGGAGCGCACCTTTCTGATACGAGACAAAAACTGCGCCCGTAGGGCGTCCTGGAGGGCGGTGGCGGGAGACGGGTGGGCGGCCGGACGAGGGTTCGGGCCGACTCTATCCTCAGTCCGACAAAATGAGCAGGGGGCCCCACGGATGAGCAGACCAGTACACCTGCGACGATGGGGACGTGGCAGGTATGAAAGGCAAGCAGACGGTCCGGGACATGGTGCTCTCCCTGGGCCTGATCGGCATCGTCGCGGGCTTCATCTACGTCTTCATTCCCAAAGACGACTCGGAGCCCCCTCTCAAGCGGGTCGATTACCGCGTGGAGCTCCTCACGGCACGCCGCGCGGCCGCCTATTCGGTGGCGGCGCCCGAGGGCCTGCCCGCGGAGTGGAAGGCGACGTCGGTGCGGTTCCAGGGCGACGACTTCGATTCGTGGCACCTCGGTTTCCACGACCCCGACGGTGACTACGTGGCGATCGAACAGTCCACTCAGAAGCCCGTCACGTTCATCGAGGACGCCAGCCAGGGCGCCGAGGAGACGGACGCCACGCAGCGCATCGGGGAGCGGACCTGGAAGCGGTACGAGGGCACGAAGTACGACGCTCTCGTCCTCCAGGAGAAGGGCTCCACGACGGTGGTGACCGGTACGGCGTCGTTCGGGCAGCTGACGAAGATGGCCGAGGCACTGAAGACGGAGTGAGGCCGGCCGGTGGGGGCGGCGCCGCCCGCCCGCGCTGCCGTACCCGGACAGACCAATGCCCCCGGCATGCATGCCGGGGGCATTGACACGTGTCCGTGGGTCGCGAAGGTCAGACCGTCGTGATGACCTGGTCGGCCTCCAGGCGCGGGGAGCGCGGGAACCAGGCGTCCTCGGCCGGCCTGCCGATGTTGATCACCATCAGCGGGGTGTGGTCGCCGTCCAGGAACTCCTTCTGGACGCCGGCGAAGTCCAAGCCCGTCATCGGTCCGGCGGCGAGACCCGCGGCGCGGATGCCGATGATGAAGTACGCGGCCTGCAGCGCGGCGTTGAGGGAGGCGGCACCCTCACGGGCCGGACGCTCGGCGAAGAAGACGTCCTTGGCCTGCGGGAAGTGCGGGAAGAGGTGCGGAAGTTCCTCGTGGAACTCGTTGTCCGCGGACAGGATCGCGACGAGCGGGGCGGTGGCCGTCTTCGGCTGGTTGCCCTCGGCCATGTGCTTCACGAGGCGCTCGCGGGCCTCGCCGGAACGGACCAGGGTGATGCGGAGCGGGGACTGGTTGAAGGCGGTCGGGCCGTACTTGACCAGGTCGTAGATCGCCTGCACCTGCTCCTCGGTCACCGGCTCGTCGGTGAACGTGTTGGCGGTGCGGGCCTCGCGGAAGAGCAGGTCCTGGGCGGCGGGGTCAAGAACGAGGGACATGGATGAACCTTCTCGGAGATGTGCGTCGGATCCAGAGATGTGCGTCGGATCCAGTGGGGGACCGGCTGACATGTCCGACAGTACGTCGATGAGGTTTAATGTTCAACCAAAACTGGAGCAGAGTGATCCGGTTCACAGGTCAGGGGGTCGGCGAAGCCGCTGTGAGCGGTGGGCACAGGGAGCGGGCCTTCGGTGACCGCGGCGGCTGTGAACAAGGGGATCGCGGGCTTTTTTTGGGGGGCGCCTGCGAACCAGCAGGTCTCGGGCTAGCCGGAGTCCTACTCCGAGTCGTCGTCCTCCGCCGCCGCCCCCTCCGCAGCCTCCTCGGCCAGCGCCGCGTCGAGGCGCGCGCGGGCCCCGTCCAGCCAGCGCCGGCACACCTTCGCCAACTCCTCGCCCCGCTCCCACAGGGCGAGCGACTCCTCGAGTGTCGTACCGCCCGCCTCCAGGCGTCGTACGACCTCGATGAGCTCGTCCCGCGCCTGCTCGTACCCGAGCGCCTCGTCCGTCTTGCTGGTCATGCGCCCACCCTAAGCATCGACTCGTACCGTGAACTCACCCTCGGCGACCCGCGCCCGCAGGGGTTCGTCCGCCGTCACCTCGTCCGGGTTCCGGACCGCGTGGCCGTCGGACTTCTGCAGCACCGCGTAGCCCCGCTTGAGGGTCGCGGCGGGGGAGAGGGCCACCACGCGCGCGTGGGTGTGCGTCAGCTCCGAGTCGGCGCGGTCGAGGAGGTGGCCGAGCGTGCGCCGGCCACGGTCGAGGAGCGCTGCGACATGGTCCGCCCGCTCGTCGACCATCCGGTGCGGATCCTCTATCGACGGGCGGGCCAGCGCATGGGCGAGCCCCCGCTCCTCCCTCTCGATGAAGGACTGGACGCAGCGGCGGGCGCGGTCCCGCAGGAACTGGACGCGCTCATACTCCTCGCCGACGTCCGGTACGACCTTCTTCGCGGCGTCGGTGGGGGTGGAGGCGCGCAGGTCGGCCACGTAGTCCAGCAGTGGGTTGTCGGGCTCGTGGCCGATGGCCGACACGACGGGCGTACGGCAGGACGCGACCGCCCGTACGAGCTGCTCGTCCGAGAACGGGAGCAGGTCCTCCACACTGCCGCCGCCGCGCGCCACGACGATCACGTCGACCTCGTCGAGCGCGTCCAGGTCCTTCACGGCCTGGACGACCTGGGGGACCGCGTGGACGCCCTGCACGGCGACGTTGCGCACCTCGAAGCGGACGGCGGGCCAGCGGTGGCGTGCGTTCTCGAGCACGTCCCGCTCGGCGGCGGAGGCGCGGCCGCAGACGAGCCCGATGAGCTGGGGCAGGAAGGGGAGCGGCTTCTTGCGCTCGGGCGCGAACAGCCCTTCGGCGGCCAGGGACTTCTTCAACTGCTCGAGCCGGGCCAGCAGTTCACCGACCCCGACGGGCTTTATCTCGGCGGCCCGGAGCGACAGCTGCCCGCGCGGCGCGTACCACTCGGGTTTCGCGTGTACGACGACACGGGCGCCCTCGCTCACCACGTCGGCGACCGCGTCGAACACCTGCCGGTAGCAGGTCACGCTCACGGAGATGTCGTACGACGGGTCGCGCAGCGTCAGAAAGACGACACCCGCGCCCGGGCGCCGCGACAACTGGGTGATCTGCCCCTCGACCCACACCGCGCCGAGCCGGTCGATCCACCCCCCGATGAGCCGCGACACCTCACCGACGGGCAGCGGGGCGTCCGCGGACGTGTTGAGAGCCATGCTGCGAGCGTAGCCGCCGGCTCGGACAATGCCGCCGAGGGTTGTGGTGGGTTCGGGGAGTTGGCGGCTGCGGGTGGTCGGTGGCTGGTCGCGCAGTTCCCCGCGCCCTGCTTTCAGCCCGTCCGGCGTTTGAGGACGAGGCCGTTCAGGCCGATGAAGCGGGGGTGTGGGGGCGCAGCCCCCAGGGATGGGACGGGTAGGGGCGGCGGGGGCGAAAACCAAGTGGGTCAGCCCTCCCCAGCCGTCCGCCCCCGCTGCGCCAGCAGCACCGCAACCCCCACCGCGAACCAGATCGTGCCCACGACCTGCGCCGTCCCCGACGCCTCGACGATCACGGCGAGGGTGATCGCGGCGCCGACGACCGGGATCAGGATGTGACGCCACCAGACCACCGCCCCACCCCGGCGCCGGACGGCGAACCACCCGACCACGCTCGCGTGCAGCAGCGTGAACGCGGTCAGCGCCCCGATGTCGACCACCGACACCAGGTGGTCCATCCCGTCGTCCCGCCGCGCGGCCCACACCGCGGCGACCAGAGTGATGACGGCCGCGCAGAGCAGAGCGACCCGCGGCACCCCGGAGTCCGTCCTCGACAGAGCCCGCGGCAGCCGCCGGTCCCGGGACATCGCGAACAGCAGCCGCCCCGCGGCAGCCTGCCCGGCCAGCGCGGCGAACGCCGCCCCGATCGCCTTGCTCACCGCCACAAGATCGTGCAGCCACGTACCGACGGAGGTGTCCACGGCGTCGTAGAAGGCCGACCCCTGCTTGGCCGGCTCGGCGGCGAGCTGCGCGGACGACATCGGTTCGAGAAGGGCGATGAGATACGTCTGCGCGATGAACAGCACACCGGCGAGGGCCAGACAGAACAGCACCGCCCTGGCCACCCTCTCCGAACTGCCGGTCACCTCCTCGGCGAAGGAGGCGATGGCGTCGAAGCCGAGGTAGGAGAGCACAGCGATCGACACCGCGCCGACGACCGCCGACAGCGCGAACGCCCCCTGAGAGCCGTCACCCGAAAGCGGCGACAGCCAGCCACGCTCCGCCCCGTCGCGCGCGAGGACGACGACCGCCGACACGATGAAGACAAGGAGGACCACGATTTCCATCGCGAGCACCAGGAAACCGACGCGCGCGGCGGCCCGTACGCCCCACAGGTTCAGCAGCGTCGTGATGACGACGGCGAGCGCGGTCCACACCCACCGCGAGACCTCCGGGACCAGGGAGTTCATCGCGATCCCGGAGAAGAGGTACGCCACCGCGGGGATGAGGAGGTAGTCCAGCATCGCCATCCACCCGGCGATGAACCCCGCCTCTTTTCCGAGCCCCACGCGCGCGTAGGCGAACACCGAGCCGGCCTGGGGGACCACACGCACCATCTGGGCGTAGCTGAAGGCGGTGAACGCCATCGCGACCGTGGCGACGACGTAGACCAG
This sequence comes from Streptomyces albicerus, assembly GCF_008905045.1. Classification (GTDB taxonomy): domain Bacteria; phylum Actinomycetota; class Actinomycetes; order Streptomycetales; family Streptomycetaceae; genus Streptomyces; species Streptomyces albicerus. The sequence continues at coordinate 40,507 of NZ_VWMY01000023.1, read as the reverse complement.
CGCGACCGCCCCGTGCGACTTGGCGTCCAGGGTCCCGAAGACTCCGACCGGCGCCATGGGGGCGATGAACAGCAGCCCGTAGACGACCAGGTCGCGGAATCCGAGGCTGCGCCGCAGCCCCTGTTCCTCGTCGGCCGCGCGGGCCGAGGTCTCCGTGCCGGACATTCATGCCTCCCGAGAGTCGCGTCTGGCCCCACCCCTCCCAGCTCCCCAGCTCTCCGTCAGTGTCCCCAAGGCGGCGATCTCTGACCCGCCGGGCGCGGCCTTACGATGGGGTGCATGACTGCTTCGACTGGCCGCCGTGTCCTGCTCGCCGCTCCCCGTGGCTACTGCGCGGGTGTCGACCGTGCCGTGATCGCCGTCGAGAAAGCCCTGGAGCAGTACGGGGCCCCGATCTATGTCCGCCACGAGATCGTCCACAACAAGTACGTCGTGCAGACCCTGGAAAAGAAGGGTGCGATTTTCGTCGAGCAGACGGAGGAGGTCCCCGAGGGGTCCATCGTCATGTTCTCGGCGCACGGGGTCGCCCCGGTCGTCCACGACGAGGCCGCGGCCGGCAAGCTCGCCACCATCGACGCGACCTGCCCGCTGGTCACCAAGGTCCACAAGGAAGCCGTCCGGTTCGCGGGCGAGGACTACGACATCCTGCTGATCGGTCACGAGGGCCACGAGGAAGTCATCGGTACGTCCGGAGAGGCGCCCGAGCACATCACGCTGGTCGACGGTCCCAAGGACGTCGCCAAGGTCGAGGTCCGCGACCCGTCCAAGGTGGTCTGGCTCTCCCAGACCACGCTCTCCGTGGACGAGACCATGGAGACGGTGGACGCGCTGAAGGAGAAGTTCCCGCAGCTCATCTCCCCGCCCAGCGACGACATCTGCTACGCCACGCAGAACCGTCAGCTCGCCGTCAAGCAGATGGGCGCCGAGGCCGAGCTCGTCATCGTGGTCGGTTCGCGCAACTCCTCGAACTCCAAGCGGCTCGTCGAGGTCGCCAAGCTCGCCGGCGCGCGCGAGGCGTACCTCGTGGACTACGCCGACGAGATCGACGAGTCCTGGCTGGAGGGTGTCTCGACGGTCGGTGTCACCTCCGGCGCCTCCGTGCCCGAGATCCTCGTCGAGCAGGTCCTGGAATACCTCACCGCCCGCGGCTACGAGGACGTCGAGATCGTCAAGGCGGCCGAGGAGTCCATCACCTTCTCCCTCCCCAAGGAACTCCGCCGCGACCTGCGCGCGGAGGCGGCGGCCCTGGTGGCGGAGCGCACGGGGACCACCCCCGCGGCCGAGTGACTGTCAGTCGTACGACGTAACGTAGGGCCATGCAGATCTTCGGTGTGGACATCGGCGGATCAGGGATCAAGGGCGCGCCCGTGGACCTTGACCGCGGCGACCTGGCGGAGGAGCGCTACAAGGTGCTCACGCCGCAGCCCTCGACGCCCGGCGCGGTGGCGGACGGCGTGAAGGAGGTCGTCGGCCACTTCGGCTGGACGGGCCCGGTCGGGATCACCTTCCCGGGCGTGGTCACCGGCGGCGCCACCATCCGCACGGCCGCCAACGTGGACAAGAACTGGATCGACACCGACGCGCGCGCCCTGCTCAGCGACCGGCTGGGCGGACTGCCGGTGACGCTGCTGAACGACGCGGACGCGGCGGGCGTCGCCGAGATGCAGTTCGGCGCGGGCCGTGACCGGCAGGGCACGGTCATCCTCCTCACCTTCGGTACGGGGATCGGCAGCGCGCTCTTCGTGGACGGCGCCCTCGTTCCGAACACGGAGCTGGGCCATCTCGAGCTGAACGGCCACGACGCGGAGAAGCACGCCTCCACCAAGGCCAAGGAGGACCACGACCTCACCTGGGAGCACTGGGCCCGGCGCGTCCAGAAGTACCTCGCCCATGTGGAGATGCTCTTCTCGCCCGAGCTCTTCATCATCGGCGGCGGCGTCAGCCGCAAGTCCCACAAGTTCCTGCCGCTGATCGAGGACATCAAGGCAGAGATCGTGCCGGCACAGCTGCAGAACAACGCGGGGATCGTGGGGGCGGCGATGCGGGCGGCGAAGGCGGGATAGTCCGCACGCCAGCCGAGCCCGATGGGCGGCGTCGGGCTCGGGCCTCGGGCGGGGCGGCAGTCACTGTCGAGCGGCGGCGAGCGGCGCTCGCTCGGTCCGGCGATCCGGGCGGCGCCCGTTGAGCAGAGGAATTCGGGCGGGCGGGAAGGCAGGCACGAGACTCAGGCTGTACGACACTCAGGCCGTACGACGCCGAGGCTGAGCCACCTCCGCAGCCCGCCGCTGTGCAGCCCTCCGGCTCATCATCCGCACCTTGCGCACCGTCACGATGAGCCCGGCGATCAACGTACCCCCGTACAACCACCCGGCGTGCGTCGCGAGAGCGGTGACCAGCCCCATCAGCCGTCCCCCGAGCCCGCCACTGCTGTCGGCGATGGGCAGCAGCCCGACGGCGAAGGCGATCGGCACGGCGACGACCGCGGTGACGAGGTCGGCCCGCCGCACCCACACGGCGGTGAGCGCGCAGACCGGCAGGAACAGCACCCCGTAGACCACGAGCGATGCCCCGAACAGCAGCTGGTCGAGGCAGGCCAGCGCGAACATCGACGCGGTGCAGAACAGCCCGCTGCCCAGACCGGTGAGCCGGGGGTTCGGGAATCTGCGTGCCGCCCGCACCAGCGGTGGCACGGTCGGCGCGGGCCGCGGAACACCGGCCCCCGCTTGCCGGGCCGTACGTGCTCCACCCCGCCCGGCCTGCGGGGGAAGGGGCGTGCCGCGTCGCAGCGGCTGTGACTGAGGGGGACGCGTTCTGTGTTGCTCCACTGGTCCAACTTAGGTCGGGTTATGTGTGGAATGGGCCCTGAGACACGCCCTTTGGCCGACCTTGGCCAAGCGTTCGATACGTCGCCGGTGCGAGGTCACGCACGCCGTAGACTGGTGGATCGGCCCGCGCATCACGCAGAAGGACCCGGGCCCACCCCAGCCCCAGTCCTCCATAGTCCGCATCCTCACGTACGGGAAGTCGCAACGTGTCGCTCACGATCGGAATCGTCGGTCTGCCGAATGTCGGCAAGTCGACCCTGTTCAACGCCCTGACCAAGAACGACGTGCTGGCGGCCAACTACCCGTTCGCCACGATCGAGCCGAACGTGGGCGTGGTCGGCGTCCCCGACACGCGGCTGACCAAGCTGGCCGAGATCTTCGGCTCGCAGAAGATCCTCCCCGCCACCGTCGACTTCGTCGACATCGCGGGCATCGTGCGCGGCGCGAGCGAGGGCGAGGGCCTGGGCAACAAGTTCCTCGCGAACATCCGCGAGTCCGACGCGATCTGCCAGGTCATCCGTGCCTTCAAGGACGAGAACGTCGTGCACGTCGACGGCAAGGTCTCGCCGAAGGACGACATCGAGACGATCAACACCGAGCTGATCCTCGCGGACCTTCAGACCATCGAGAAGGTTCTGCCGCGTCTCCAGAAGGAGTCGCGGATCAAGAAGGACGTCGGGCCCAAGGTGGCCGCGATCGAGGCGGCGAAGGAGATCCTGGACGCGGGCCAGACCCTGTTCGCCGCGGGCATCAAGCAGGACTCGGAGCGGGAGGCGCTCCTCCACGACCTGCACCTGCTCACCGTCAAGCCGTTCCTCTACGTCTTCAACGTCGACGAGGATGAGCTGACCGACGAGGCGTTCAAGACCGAGCAGCGCGCCCTGGTCGCCCCCGCCGAGGCGATCTTCCTCAACGCCAAGCTGGAGGCGGACCTCGCCGAGCTCGACGAGGAGGAAGCCCTGGAGCTCCTCCAGTCGGTCGGTGTCGAGGAGGCCGGCCTCTCCAGGCTCGCCCACGTCGGCTTCACCACCCTCGGCCTGCAGACGTACCTGACGGCCGGCCCCAAGGAATCCCGCGCCTGGACCATCAAGAAGGGCGCCACCGCCCCCGAGGCCGCCGGTGTCATCCACACCGACTTCCAGAAGGGCTTCATCAAGGCCGAGGTCATCTCCTTCGCCGACCTCGTCGAAACAGGCTCAGTAGCCGAAGCCCGCGCCAAGGGCAAGGCCCGCATGGAGGGCAAGGACTACGTGATGCAGGACGGCGACGTGGTGGAGTTCCGCTTCAACGTCTAGTTCCGCGTCGAATCGCCCCCTGGTCTGCGTTGGTGCAGGTCAGGGGGCGATTTGCTGCTCAGATCGGTGCGTTGCGGCGGAACGTTCAAGGTCTGGGTTCGCGAATTACGGCAAAGTGTTTGTGCAGGTCAGGGCGTTGCTGTCTGCTAGTTGAATGCGGGCGGGGTTTCCCGGTTGCTGGATCTTTGCTGGTTCGGTCGGCGTGGCTGGAAGGCCAAGGTGGGTGGGGTTTTGGAGTCCCGCTGATGCCTGGGCCAGTCTCCGGCGGGTGTTCGGATGAGGGCGGTGCCGCCACGCACGGTGCGTTCGTTGGCGAATTCCGTCTATGCCGTATGCGATTGCCGTCGTCTGCTGCGCTGTGATGCGCCGGACGCGAGTGGGCCTTGGGCTTGACGGTGCTGGGAGTTTTGTTTCTTATCTGGACCCGTGGTGACTGAGTGTCTACGTGGTCCCGCACTCACGTCGATTCGCGGTAGATGGTGGCGAGTTGAGGCCAAGGTGTAATCACGCCAATTGCCAATGACCTCAAAAGGGGCACTTCCACTGGTGTGGCGTAAGCCGCTCTTGACGACGTCGCGTCATGAACGTTAACTCTGCGCACTTGTGAGATTTCTGTGACGTTGGGGTGGGGTTCATGCAACGGGGGCGGGGCGTTCGCAGTGCTGTGGCCAAGAGACGGCGGCGTCATAGACCAACGCCGCCCGTGGTGGCCTTCGGGGTCGTTGCCGCGCTCGCCGTGGGGGTTCTCGCGGACACAGTCGGCCCGGCGGCCGCTCAAGCGCGAGGTGTGCAGGCGCAAGCCGCGCAGGCCGGCGACGAGAACCTCACTCCAGTCACCACGGACGAGGCGCTGGCGCAGGCGAAACGTTCTGGCAAGAGCGTCGAGGTCGGGTCGTTGCGCGGGGAGAGCAGCGATGTCTTTGCCACCCCTGATGGTGATCTCGAGGCCCGGGAGTATCTGCGGCCGGTACGGGCCCGCGTGGGGGGTGAATGGAAGCCAGTAGATACGGACTTGGCGAAGTCGTCGGGCGGGATGGTAGCCGCGAAGGCGACCACCGTGGGGGTCGAGTTCTCTGCGGGCGGTAATGCGCCGCTGGTGCGGATGACGAAGGCGGGCCGTGAACTGGCTCTGGCCTGGCCTGGTGAACTGCCGGAGCCGGAACTGAGTGGTGCCACAGCCACGTATCGCGACGTGCTTCCCGATGTGGATCTCCGAATGGGGGCGCAGGAGGACGGGTTCACCCAGCTGCTGGTGGTCAAGTCGGCGGAAGCCGCGGCCAGTGGCGAGCTGTCCGAGCTGCGGCTCAAGCTCACCGCGGATGGAATGAGGGTCCGTGAGACGGCCGGGGGCGGTCTGGAAGCGATCGACCAGGGCGCGAACGGGGCGGTGTTCGAAGCGCCCAAGCCGATGATGTGGGACTCCAGCACGGCTGCCGAAAGTGGGCAGAGTGCCGAGGCCGTGCAGTCCAAGGCGGCGGCCGCCACAGCTGGCGACGCTGCTCCAGCGGATGCGGCCGAGGAGCCTGCGGCGGGTGAGTCGGGAAAGCTGGCGCCGGTCGCTGTCGACGTGCCGGCGGACGGCAAGGAGCTGGTACTCACCCCCGACGCGGAGGTGCTGAAGGGGAAGGACACCACCTACCCGGTGTTCATCGACCCTCAGTGGTACTCGCCGAGGGCAACGGCGTGGACGATGGCGTCGGAGTACTGGGCGTCCTCGCCTCAGTGGAAGTTCAACGGCGAGTCGAACGCCGGTATGGGGTATTGCGGGTGGGCGTACTGCCAGCCGAATGACACCAAGCGGCTGTTCTATCGGATTCCGGTGTCGAAGTTCGCGGGCAAGAGCATCCTGCAGGCCGAGTTCGTGGTGCGGAACGTGTGGTCCGCGTCCTGTGAGGCGCGCGGTGTGCAGTTGTGGCGGACGAAGGACATCTCGTCGTCGACCACGTGGAACTCCCAGAAGGCCGACGGCTTTTGGATCGACCATCTCAAGTCCGAGTCGTTCGCGCACGGCTACGACGGCTGTGCGGCCAAGGACGCGGAGTTCGACGTCAAGTCGGCCGTGCAGCAGGCCGCGAACGGCAAGTGGTCGACGATGACGTTCGGCATGCGGGCCTCGAGCGAGAGCGATGCCAAGGGCTGGAAGAGGTTCTCGGACAAGGCCTACCTGCGCGTCAAGTACAACCGGCCTCCTGCGCAGATCAAGATGTCGCAGCTGAGCATGGAGTATGGCGGCACGTGCAAGAAGCCCGACAGCGCGGCGCGGAGCCGCTCCTTGGGGACAATCTACGCCGACGACATCACGGACCCGGACGGTGACAACGTCGCCGTGCAGTTCCAGGCCAAGTGGGATGCCGGGGACGGTAAGGGACTGATCGTTCGCTGGAAGCCGTCCGTGAGCGGATCGAGGAAGTCCGGCTCGGGATTCTCCATCGGGCTGCCTTCGTCCATACCGGAGAACAAACAGATCCACTGGTACGCGCGGGCTTACGACGGGGCGCAGTATTCGCCGTGGTCGTATGCGGGCGACGCGACCGGCTGCTACTTCTACTACGACACCAAGGCACCCAAGCCGCCCGCGATCTCGTCGAGCGATTATCCTGCATCCGATTCTGGCAATCCCGATGATCCGTGGTTCGACGGGATCGGCAAGTATGGCACGTTCACGATCGCGGCCAACGACAGCCAAGTGACCAAGTATTGGTACGGCATCAATGTCGACCCGACGTCGGGCAATGCGATCACGACCGCGAGTGGGGCCGCCAAGACCCTCAAGGTCCTGCCGCCCAAGGTCGGCGTCAACACCTTGTACGTGAAGTCCTTCGACGCCGCGGGCAACGCCTCAGCACCCGTCAGCTACCGCTTCCGTGTGAAGGCGGGGCAGCCGGAACGAGCGACGTGGCAGCTGGACGAAGACGCGGGCGGGAGCGAGGCCAAGGGGTCGACTCCGCCCCGTACCGCCGCGCTGCACGGTGGCGTGACGCCGAACGTGTCGGGCATTCGGGGAACGGCCGTAGCCTTCGACGGCACTGACGGCTACGCGTCGACCGATCTCTCGGTGGTGAACACCAGCGGTGGGTTCGCGGTGTCAGCGTGGGTGAAGCTGTCAAAGATGCCCGATGGCGCCGCGGTGATCGCCACTCAGCCAGGCAATCACGCGCCGGGCTTCGAGCTGTACTACTCCAAGGCGTACGACCGTTGGGTGTTCAACCAGTACAAGGCCGACGCCGCGGACGCGGGCATCGCCCGGGTGATGGCTGCCCAGCCCGGCGGGGTGACAGCCGACAAGTGGACGCACCTGGTCGGTTCTTACAGTTCTGGACGGGACATGCTGGAGCTGTTCGTCGACGGCAAGCTGGTCGGCCAGACCGCCTACAGCACCCCCTGGGAAGCACGGCGCGGCCTGCAGATCGGCGCCGGCTCCTACAGCGGCGTCCCCAGCGCGTTCTTCCCTGGCGCGGTCGATGGCCTGCACCTGTTCGACAAACCGCTGGCCCAGGATGAGGTGGACAAACTGTTCGCCCAGCAGACCGTGGGTGACCCGGGCCGCCCCGCCGTCGCGGTCTTCGACCTGGACGAGCCGGCCGACGCCACCGAGATCACCGGGCACGGTGGTGTGCTGCCCGCCAAGTACAACGGCGGTGTGACCACCGGTGTCCCCGGTGTGGCGGGCAAGGCCGCCAAGTTCAACGGCACCGACGGCTACGCGAAGATCGGACAGACCAGCGGGCCGCACGTGAACACCTCGCGAAGCTTCACCGTCTCAGCCTGGGCGAAACTGGACAAGAAGCCGGACGGCCCGGCGATCATCACCGCTCAGGCGGGCAAGTTCGCCCCCGGCTTCGAGCTGTACTACACCCAGGCGTACGACCGATGGGCCGTCAACCAGTACTCCTCCGATGCCGCTGACGCGACGCCCGTACGCGCCATGCAGCCGGAGGGCACCACGGCCCGAGTGGGGGAGTGGGTACACCTGGTCGGCGTCCACGACACGATCGCCAACACACTGACCCTGTACGTGAACGGAACGAAAGCCGGTTCCACGGCACTGTCCGGCGCCTTCTACGCGGACCAATCCATGTACATCGGGGCCGACAACTACGGCGGCCAGATCAGGAGCTACTTCCCGGGCACCATCGACGACGTGCGGCTGCTGGACCGTCCGGTCTCCGCCGACGAAGTCAAGCAGATGCTCAAGCAGCGCCCGCTGGTCAAGGGACGGTGGAAGTTCGAGGACGTCACCGATACGGCCACGACCCCGGACGACACCGCCGAGGGCAACACGATGGACCTGCGCAGCGGTGCCAAGGCCGGCCCCGGATTCATTGATCTGGGAGGCGTTGAACTCGACGGTGTCGACGACTATGGCGCCACGAGCCGGATACCGGTGGACACCACTGGCAGCTTCACGGTGACGGCATGGGCCCAGGCATCGGCCACCCCTGGAGACGAGGTCGCTCTCGTCAGCGCGGACGGTACCCGCACCAGTGCCTTCGCCGTGCGGTACGCGCCCGATGCGAATGATCCAGAAGGGCTGGGCAGGTGGCGGCTGAGCCTGCCCGCACAAGACTCTGACGCAGCTGCCGTGAGCGAGGCGGACAACGGGAACTTCAACGACGTCCGCGACTGGAACCACCTTGCTGTGGTCTACGACGGATTCGCCAAGGAAGTCAGGCTGTACGTCAACGGCAACATCGAAGAAGTCGCCTGCGCGGATGCCGACGGCGACGCGGCACCGGACCAGGCCGGCTGCACGGACCTGGTCCCGTGGGCGGAGAACGCACTCTCCTTCAAGGCCCCCGGCGCCCTGCAAGTCGGCCGTGCCAAGCAGGCTGGAACGTTCGGTGAGTACTTCCCTGGCCTGGTCGATGACGTCTGGGCCTTCGAGGGCCCTCTGACGGACGCACAGATCGAAAAGCTGGCCGCCAGCTGGTTCGACGTGCCCACACAAGTACCCGGCAGCTGATCCGACCTCCCGGGGCGGTGCGCCCCGGGAGGAGATCCGGCACGCACCTGAGACTTCCCGGCCGCGGTGAAGCGGCACTGACCTTGGTCGATCCTGTGAGGAACGAGAAGCAGATGAAAGCCAGATCGGGCAGGAACATCCGCACCCTGAGACGCCGGATCGCCCTGGCGACGTCTGCGGTGATGGTAGGCACGCTGCTACAGGCGATGGCTCCCACCGTTGTGGCGGCGGACGACGGCAACGGGCGCCCCGCCCTGCCCAAGGCGGAGAAACCCGTTGAGGGTACTGCCATCACCAAGAGCACGCCGCGGAAGACCATGAAGGGGCCCCGCACCCCGAAGGCCGTACCGAAGGGACGGTGGCCGAAGACCGCATCCGCGAGCGTCGAACTTCCCGAAGCCCAGCCCGCCGATTCTTCCCGTCGGGTCAAGGCCGACGGCTTGCCCCTGTCTCTGCAGCAACCCCCCAAGACCAAACGGGAAGACAACGCTGTCGGTGCGGTCAAAGCCCGGCTGCTCGACCGCAAGACAGCCGAGAAAGCGGATCTCAACGGGCTTCTGTTTACCCTTCAGCCGGAAAAGAGCGCGACCGCCGGCATCGTGAGCACCACCCTCGACTACGCAGCCTTCACCGAATCCTTCGGTGGCTCCTACGGCTCACGCCTGACCCTGGTCGAGCTGCCGCAGTGCGTCCTGACGACCCCACAAGAGAAGCGCTGCCAGACCGGTAAGCCCCTCAAGACCGTCAACAACACCGAGAAGCAGACGCTCACTGCAAACAGCGTCAGGCTGAGGGAGACGGTTCCCACCGTGCTGGCCGCGGTCGCGGCGGAAGACGGAGGGAAGGGTGACTACTCAGCCACCCCGCTGTCGGCATCCTCAACCTGGAAGACGAACCTCAACACCGGTGACTTCAGCTGGTCCTACGACATGCCGGTACCGGCGGTCCCGGGCGGGCTGAAGCCGCAGGTCGGTCTCTCCTACTCGTCGGGCGGCATCGACGGCAGAACCGGCGGTACCAACAACCAGTCCTCCTGGGTCGGTGACGGCTTCGACCTGTGGCCCGGCTTCATCGAACGCCGCTACAAGCCGTGTGCCGACGACGGAGTGGTGGGCGACGGAGGCCGCAAGCCGGGCGACCTCTGCTGGGCATATGACAACGCCTACCTCACCTTCAATGGCAAGGGTGGTGAACTCGTCTCCGCCGGCAAGGACTCCTGGCGGCTGAAGAAGGACGACGGAACCAAGATCCACCGGATCGACGGATCTTCCGACAACGTACGCGGCAACGGCGCCCACAATGACGAGTACTGGAGAGTCACCACCCCGGACGGCACCCGCTACTACTTCGGCTACCACCGGCTGCCCGGCTGGAGCGACGGCAAGGAAACCACGGGATCCACCTGGACCGCGCCCGTCTTCGGTGACGACGCGGAGGAACCCTGCCACGCCAGCACCTTCGCGGACTCCTGGTGCAACCAGGCATGGCGCTGGAACCTGGACTACGCCGTCGACACCCACGGCAATGCCGTCGCCTACTACTACAACCAGGAGAAGAACTCCTACGGCCGCAACCAGGAAGCCGCCAACGACACCCGCTATACCCGGGGCGGCTACCTGGACCGCATCGAATACGGCCTCAAGTCGTCCTCGATGTACAGCGCCAAGGCCCTGGCCAAGATCACCTTCGGCAACTCCGAACGCTGCCTGCCCGACGCCAACACCGACTGCGCGTCCATCGGCACGGACGCCTTCTACTGGTACGACACCCCTTGGGATCTGAACTGCGCCGAAGCAACCGACTGCGACGACGGCAAGTTCGCCCCGACGTTCTGGACTCGTAAGCGGCTGACCTCAGTTGCCACCCAAGTGCTCAACGCCGCCGGCGGCTACGACAACATCGACTCCTGGAAGCTGGGCCACCGCTGGGGCAAGGCCGACACCGACTACCAGTTGCTCCTCGACTCCATCCAGCGCACCGGCCAGTCCGCCGAACCCGCCATCACTGTTCCGAAGACCACCTTCACGTACACCCAGCTCGAAAACCGCCTGGACAAGACCGGCGACGGCTTCGCCCCGTTCATCAAAGAGCGACTGTCCACCGTGGACGACGAATCCGGCGGGCAGATCTCCGTCGACTACTCGGCACCGGTCTGCGACTGGAACGCCCTGCCAACCCCGGAGAACAACACCACCCGCTGCTTCCCGCAGTACATCGGCGGCAGCTTCAGCGACGACCCCGAGCAGCAGTGGTTCAACAAGTACGTAGTCGACTCCGTCACCGCCCACGACCGCACCGGCCGGGCTCCGGATCAGGTCACCGCGTACGACTATCTCGGGGACGCGGCCTGGCACTACGACGACGATGACGGCCTGACCAAGGAGAAGTTCAAGACCTGGTCACAGTGGCGAGGCTACGGGCACGTCCGGGTCAAGACCGGCGGCCTGGGCGGCGACGCGGCGATGCTCTCCCAGGGCGACACCTTCTTCCTGCGGGGCATGGACGGAGACCGCAAAGCCACCTCCGGCGGCACCAAGTCCGTCAGCGTCACGCTGGGCGACGGTGAAGGCGACCCCATCACCGACCACGAAGCAGCAGCCGGCTTCGCCTACAAGACCGTCAGCTATTCCGCCCCGAACGGCAAGATCCTTGCCAAGACCGTGAACCGCCCCTGGTACCACGAGACGGCGGAGAAGAAGCGGGACTGGGGCACCGTCACCGCCAACTTCACCGGCACTGCTCACACCAAGACCTGGGCCTCGCTGGACGAGGGCGCGGGATCCGCTTGGCGCGTCACCTCCGCCAGTACCGAGCACGACACCGTTGCCGGACGTCCCACCCAGGTCGACGACTACGGAGACAACGCGGCAGCCCAGGACAACCGGTGCACCCGCACCACCTACGTCACCAACACGAGCGACAACATCCTCACTCTGCCTTCGCGGACAGAGACCGTCGGTGTCGCGTGCGACGCGAAGCCCGACCGCTCCAAGGACGTCGTTTCCGACACCCGTACTTCCTACGACGGCCTTGCCTACGACGCGGCCCCCACCAAGGGCGACGCGACCGCCACGGCCGTCCTCAAGGAGCACAACGGCACGACCGCCACCTACCTTGAGTCGGGCGCGACCTATGACGGCTACGGGCGGCCGCTGACCACCACCGACCTGACCGCCGATGTGACCGCGGCGGTTGGCGCCAGCCCCGCCCGCACCGTCCGCAACGACGGCCGTGTCAGCACTCTGACCTACAGCCCCACCACAGGCTTCGCAAGCTCCGTCACCGAAGTCACTCCGCCCGCCGTCGCCCAGGACGCGTCCACCGCGCAGAAGACGGTCACCACACTGGACGGCAAGCGGGGGCAGGCCGCGGAGATCACCGACACCAACGGGAACAAGACCAAGCTCGCCTACGACGCGCTGGGCCGTAGTACCAAGGTGTGGACCGCCGACCGCTCCACTACGAGCAACAGCCTGCCCAACTTCCAGTTCGACTACCAGGTCACCGAGGGCAAACCGGTGGCTGTCACCAGCCGCACTCTCAGTGCGGGAGGCGGTCGCCAAGTCGCCGCCTACACGCTCTACGACGGCTTCCTGCGCCAGCGCCAGACCCAGTCGCCCGGGCCGGACGGCGGCTTGCTGCTGACGGACAGCTTCTACGACGCACGCGGCCACCTCGGCAAGGAGTTCGCCACCTACTACACCAAGGACGCCACCCCTGGGGAACTGTTCAAGCCTGATAACGCGCTGAGCGTCGAAACCCAGATCCGCCACACCTATGACGGGCTCGGCCGGGAGACCGAGACCAAGACGCTCGCCGGAACCGGCGACGGCGGCACCGTCCTCGGCGTCGCCAAGACGATCTACGGCGGCGACCGCACCACGGTCATCCCCCCGGAGGGCGGCACCGCCACCACCACCCTGGTGGACGCCCGCGGTCAGACCACCGAACTACGCCAACACCACCAGCGCACCGCCGACGCCGCCTACGACAAGACGTCGTACGACCACACCAAGCAGGGCGCGTTGGAGAAGCTGACCGACCCCGCGGGCAACACCTGGAGCTACTCCTACGACCAGCTCGGCCGCCAGATCACGGCGGACGACCCGGACAAGGGCATCACCCGCAGCACGTACGACGACCGCGGCCAACTCACCACCACCAAGGACGCCCGCAACACCGTCCTCGCCCACCTCTACGACGGACTCGGCCGGCAAACAGAACTGCGCCAGAACAGCAGTACCGGTCCGCTGCGCGCCAAGTGGGTCTACGACACGGTCACCGGCGGCAAGGGACAGCTCGCCGAGGCCACCCGCTACGACGGCAACAACGCCTACACCTACGAGGTCACCCAGTACGACCGGCTCTACCGTGCCACGCGCACGGCCGTCACCATCCCGACAGCAGAGACAGGCCTGGCCGGGACGTATCAGACGGGCGTCTCCTACAAACCGTCCGGCGTGGTGGCCGGTGTGACCTACTCGGCCGCCGGTGCACTCCCCGGCGGCAGCTACAGCTACACCTACGACGAGGACACACTTCGCCCCCTGACCATGCTCGGCGACGGCTACAGCACCAAGATCAGCTACAGCCTCACCGGCAAGCCTCTGCAGTACGAACTCGGCAACACCAGCGGCGGCAAGAAGACCTGGGTCAACCACGCCTACGAGACCGGAACCCAGCGCCTGGCGAACATCCGCGTCGACCGTCAGGACATCGCCGGCGTCGACAAGGACACCACCTACCGCTACGACCAGAGCGGCAACGTCCTCTCCGCCGCAGACGTCTCCCGGTCCGGCACCGACACCCAGTGCTACACCTACGACTACCTGCGCCGTCTGACCGAAGCCTGGACCGAAGCGGACACCAGTTGCGCAGCCACGCCGACCAGCCAGGGGACCGGCGGGTCGGCCGCGTACTGGCACAGCTACACCTACGACAAAACTGGCAACCGCCTCACCCAGACGCAGCACGACCCCATGGGCGACACCAACAAGGACGAGAAGACCACTTACACCTACCCGCCGACGGGGCAGCGGCGACCGCACGCGCTGGCATCCAGCACCACCACGGCCGGAAGCGTCACGTCCCAGGACAGCTACACCTACGACGAGGCCGGCAACACCCGCACCCGTGTCCTGGGAGGCGACACCCAGACCCTCACCTGGGACGCCGAAGGCCACCTCGCCAAGGTCGCCGGTACCGCAGCCGGTCCGATCAAGGGCCTGGCTGGCAAGTGCGTCGACGTCGAGAGCAGCCAGAACGCGGACGGCACTCCGATCCAGCTCTACGACTGCAACGGCTCCAACGCCCAGCAGTGGGAGCGCACCGGGGACATCCTCAAGGCGCTAGGCAAGTGCGCCACCGGCAGCGGCACAAAGGTCCAGCTGTCCACCTGCGACGGCGGCGCGGACCAGACGTTCATCGAGCGTGCGGACGACGCATCCCTCTATCACCCGGCCACCGACAAGTGTCTTGACGTCCCGTCCTCCAACCAGGACAACGGCACCGACCTGCAGCTCTACACCTGCAACGGCACCGAGGCCCAGCAGTGGAGCCCCAGCGACACCACCCGCTACACCTACGACGCCGACGGCAACCGGCTGATCGCCCGCACCCCCACCGAAACCACCCTCTACCTCGGGCACACCGAGATCACCGTGCCCAAGGGATCCAGCACCAAGAAGGCCACCCGCTACGTCGGCCTCGGCGGCGGCCACCAGGCCGTCCAGGACAACGACGGCAGCATCTCCTTCACCCTCGCCGACCACCAAGGCACCGGCCAACTCGCCATCAGCGCCGACGCCCAGAAGCTGAATGTGCGCCGCACGCTGCCCTTCGGCGGCCTCCGCGGCAACGAGCCGGCTTCCTGGCCCGGCACCAAGTCCTTCGTCGGCGGCACGAACGACGCTTCAACCGGCCTCACTCACCTGGGAGCCCGCGAGTACGACCCCGACATCGGCCGCTTCATCTCCGTCGACCCCCTCATGGACCCGGCGAACCCCCAGCAACTCAACGGCTACAGCTACGCCGACAACACCCCCATCACATCGAGCGACCCCAGCGGCCTCATGGCCTGCGCCTCACCAATTGAATGCGGCGGCGGCGCCCAGTACGGCAACAACACCCCCACCAAGAACAGCGGCGGCAAGCCCCTCAACCACCCCAGCTGGGGCTGCAACGGCTGCGACGGCAACAGCTACAACAACGGCTGGTGGACCACCAGCGGCTGGAGCTCCGCCCCAACCGGCCCCTCGCTGATCCCCGGCTACACGATGGTCTTCCCCGGCGTACACGTCCCCGCCGACTGGGACCGCGCGCAGGACTTCAAGAGCGAACTCAATCAAATCCTTCAGACCTACGACCTGCCGAACCGGCCCGACTCCGGCATGGAGGGCATCGCCTCAAACATCACGGATCCTGTCGACGGGGACGAGCTGGCAGGCGGCCAGCACATGTTGGAACTCGCCAAGTTCCATGCCTGTGGACGTATGGGCAACAACTGCCCCAAGCAACTCGCCTCCTTGGGCAAGGCACTTGGCGCCGCAGGTGCCATCGCCCTTGCGACCGGCTCAGGATTCGGCGGCAGGCTGAGTGGCCTTTGCAACAGCTTCGTCCCCGGCACCGAGGTCCTTCTCGCGGACGGCACCACAAAGCCGATCGAAGAACTCAAGATCGGCGACAAAGTCCTCGCCACCGACCCGAAGACTGGCAAGACCACAGCCAAGAAGGTCACCGCCGAGATCAAGGGCGAAGGACTCAAACACCTCGTCAAGATCACCTTCCGAACGGACGGCAAAAAGCACGACAAGATCGCCTCTGTCACGGCCACGGACGGCCACCCGTTCTGGGTCCCCGAACTGCAGGAATGGGTCGACGCCACCGACCTGCAATCTGGGCAGTGGCTCCGCACGAGCGCGGGAACACGCGTACAGATCACAGCGGTCGACCGCTGGATCCAGCAGTCCGTTGTCCACAACCTCACTGTTGCAGATCTGCACACGTATTATGTAGTGGCGGAGGGCACGCCAGTCCTCGTTCATAATTCCAGCTGCACAGTTTATCGGACGCAGACTTCCCACCCTGACAGTCAGCGTCTTGCGATCGATGCGGCTGGCAACGTTTCGTTGAGTGGAGAAGGCCGTTTGTACTTGAACATGAGTGGGGATGCTGCGCATTCACTGCAGTTCCGCGGTGCAGACGGGAAAGTTTTGGCTTTCGATGTGGATAGCGCATTCGTGAGCCGTGTCCGGGAGTCGGCTCTTCCACAGCGAAAGCCGCCTGGGTTTTCTGGCAGCGCGCGAGAATGGAAGCACCTCCGAATGTCAAGGCCCGAAATTGCGGACCGATCTACACCTGGACTGTACGGAATCCCATCGAATATGTTCGATGATTTTAGGGCGGCAATCGTTCCCGGTTCTGGTCGGGTGGTCCGGTGAGTTCCCGAAGGTTTGCCGGTGAACTGGAGAGAGTCGATTCCTCTCCCGCAGGCGGAAGTGAAGGCCCGCCGGTGTTCGCTACGTTCCTGGTCGACGTCAGCGTGGACGCGACCAGCTATGTAGCTAGACTCCGCGCTGTCTTGTCTGGAGCAATCCGTACGGCGAATCAGGTCGAATTCGATTCGGAGAGTCTCCCTGAGTCCCTCATTCCGGATTGGTTCGCAGAAGTGACTCGCGGTGCTGTTGTTGTGGGCCGAGACCAGTTGGCTTCCTCGGGGGCCCGTGAGTATGTTTTCCGTCGAGGCGAAGAGCCATGGGACCTTCAGGACTGGCTCTTCTGCTTCGACCCGCAGTTGAGGGGTTGGGCATGGTGGGATGCCACCCCAGTTTCCGATGATGGGGTACTGCTATGGGTCGACTCATCTGGGGAGCCAGCATTTCCATGTGAAGAGTTCCGCTGGCTAGCTTACGTCTGTGGTGCTAGGACCGTTGGAGGGCCGGTCATAAGACCTATCTCGGAGTGGCGGCAGTTGCGTCAGGACCCGGAGACTTAAGAGAGCTGTCATCAGGTCACGGTGGGCGGCCGGGGTCGGCGGGTATTCGCCCAGCGCGGCCAAGGGCAGGAGGAGGGGCTGATCCGGCTGCTGTTCCACGACGCCGAGCGTGTACCGCGGTCCCGTAGCTGGATCCCTGCTGGATCATGTTCCGAGAGCGGCTGTTTCTGCAGGTCATTGCGCTGCCGACCACGTTCCGCTTCAACGTCTAGTTCCGCGTCCAATCGCCCCCTGGTCTGCGTTTGTGCAGGTCAGGGGGCGATTTGCTGCTCGCATTCGTGCGTTGCGGCGGAACGGTCAAGGCCTGGGTTCGTGAGATGCGGGGCAGTGTTTGTGCAGGTCGGGGCGCTATCGTCCGGTAGTTGAATCTGGGCGGGGTTTCCGGTTGCTGGATTTTTGCTGTTCGGTCGGTGTGGCTGGAAGGCCGGAATGCGCTGGGCTGAGGTTCCCCGCGTCTCGGGAACCTCAGGCGGCGGTCTTCGGGGTTGCGGATCTCCGTGCAGTCCACGGTCTGGAGGAAGGGCTGCCATGCTGATGAAGCCGCTCCGTGTGGAACTGTCGCCGACGGAGCAACTCACCTGTACTGCGACCGTCTTTCCTTGGTGCGGGGTGCCGACCGGTCGATGGATCGAGGACGGGTCACGGGGCTGAAGCCGATCCGCTGCCACCGCCCACCGCACCGCCGGCCGATCGGATCAGTGCCCGGGCCTCGTCCTCCAGGCGGCGGGTGATGGGCTCGTCGCGGATGCCGTGCTCACCCAGCTGTGTGGCCAGGTTTCCCAGGAAGTCCGACGCTGCGAGCACATGGTCTGTCACATCGACCGGTACTCCGTTCCTCAGGTCCTCACGGGCGCGGCGGGCGCCGTCCAGGACGTGGCCGATCCGGGCCTGCACCTCGGCTCGCATGTCGTCCGGCAGCCCTGCCCGCATGAGCTGGCGCAGCAGCCGTTCGCAGGCACGGACGACATCGTCCAGCAGTTGAGAGCCGCGGCTGATGCCGAAAGAAACGTCCGAACCCGTCGCGGCCTGGACCAGCGCGTTGCCGACATAGATGTTCCGGTTCCGACTAGGGCTGTACGGCGTCAGGTCCACGGGGCCTAGTCCGCCCAGTGCGGGCCGGAAGCAAGGATGCACGTGGAATTCCTCCTCGCCGGGTTGCGGGGGTACCTGAACACCGTCGGAGTACACGACCTTGTGGCCTCTTTTGACACCGAGGAAGCCGATTCCGAACAGGACGTCCAGTACTCCTTGCGTGGTGAGGCTCTCGGCGTAGTCGGCGAAGTCCTGCTGCAGCCGCTCACGGTGGGGCTCGAACCGAGTGGCGAGTGCCGGGAGCATCACCACGTATCCGTAGTTCTCGAACAGGAGGAAGAGTCGGCTGAGGAAAGGATGCGTCACGGAGTACTCCCTGGCCAGGTCCGTGAGTTTCCAGCGGGAGAACTGTCCGGTGGCGGTGAGTACGTCCTCCTCGGTGATCCGCCGGTGGCCCCGTTGGTCCGCGACGCCTTGGCACACGTTGAGGAACTGGATCGTGTCCCTGGGGCGCGGCAGCGCCCGCCGGAACAGGTACTCGTCCGTCGGCTCACCGGACACCGTCGAGGGGAGCAACTGACCCCACAGTTGCTCTGGAGTGAGCTCTCTCTTGAGTGAGGCCGCCGCCCTGGCCAGCGCGAGGTCCGCAAGTTCCTCTTGGGTCCAGGTGATCCGCAGCTCGTCGCTGTGGAACTTGTCGGCGTCGCCGAAGCTGAGCGTGTCGTAAATGTCCGCCCGCAGGAAGAGCGTGCAGCGCACGGCGCTGCCGTACCGTCCCGTGACCTGCTTGCTCGCCAGGAGCAACCCGGTGACCAGAGCGTGACTGTCCGGGTCGATTGTCCAGACCTGTTCGAGCCGGTCGACCAGGAAGAGCAGCGTATGTGCTCCGGCACAGCCGAGTTCGGCAAAGGCCGCCGCTACGCCGTTTTCCAGAACCTCCAGCTGCCGGCTGGCGCGGGCTCCTTCGGAGGAGCCGTTCAGACCGACCTCCGCCTCGATGCCGAACGCCCTGAGGGCGAGATTCGCCGACTGCAGGCCCCGGACCCCTCGCCGAAGTCTGTCGTACAGGCGTTCTTCATCGGTCTCGCCATTCGCCTCTAGGAAACCGCGCAGTGCCCGCACCGATGTACGGGCGCGCCAGCCGTGGGCGGCTCGCGCATGCTCGCACAGATACCGCGCCGCATGGACGGCAAAGACGTAGCGCCAGATCAGGGACTTGGCGGTGTCTCCGGAGACTCCTTGGAGTTCGAACCGCCGGATCTCGTCACCGGCTGCGTCGTCAGGGGTGATCAAGACCGTGGTGCCAGGATGGCCGTTCGGGGTGGCGAGCTGGCGGCAGATCGCGCTCTTGCCCGCGCCCTTGCGGCCGATGATCAGTGATGTGCGGCCGGAGAGGGCTTGCCGGTAGGCGTACGTGGGCCGGAAGACCATGCCATTGAGCAGACCGGCCGTCAGGTCGTTCTCGGCATCGTCGCGGCCGAAGAACAGGTCGCTGATCGGATTGGGTTCGTGCTCCATGATGCTCTCCCCCTCGGCGATGCGTAAATCATCAACTCATAGGAAGATTAGGCGCGTTGGTGGGGAACTGTCTCGGTAAACAGGCCGCGTCTTCGTCGGCCGGCATCGGGGGGCGTCATGGACGAACAGCAGGATCTCGAGGAGTTACTGGCGCCACTGCGCGCCGACCTGACCTCGCTGCGCACGGACTCGAGCGCACTTCACGTCGAGTTGACGGTGCTGCGGCGCGAGAACGACGGGATCGCCAAGTCGCTGTCCTCGGCATGCGACGAGATCGATGCCGTCAAGGAAACGGTGACAGCGACCCACGACGTGCTGAACGACTTCGTGGAGCGCTACGGTCGGCACCAGATCGTGGCCAACGCCCAGTCGGAGCTGACGCAGCTGACCGTCGTCTGGAAGGCGGACTTCGCCCACCGGCAACGTGTGCGCGCTCTGGCGCGCGGCCTCACCCACGCGTTGACGGCCCACGCGGTGGCCGGTGGGCTCGTCGACCAGGACACGATCGATGTCTGCGTCCGGCAGCAGTTCCTCGCCGAGCCGACCTACTGGCTCGCCCCGGCGATCATGGCGGTGGCGGCCCGGCATAACGCGGCGGCGACGATCGTCCCCCGAGCCACCGCGCACGCGGTGTGGCTCGACTCGGCCAAGGCCAAACTGTTCTTCGCCCTCACCTGTTCGCGCCAGGGCCGGCTGAGCGAGGCAGCGGGTTGGATGGACCGCTACCTCAACTCGCTCGACCGCGACGACCTCGGCTCGGAGTTCCCCGTGGTGCTGGAGGCCATCGCCAACGCCGAACTCGGGTACGACGCGTACACCTATGCCCGTGAGGCCATGGCCCGCTGGTTCCGCGAGGACCGGTCGGCCTTCCAGACCGCACGTGCGCTCCCGTCGAGCCCGCATCTGGCCCCGTGGGGAAGCCGTCTGATGGAGCTCGGGAAGAAGGAGATCTCCGGCGACCGCTTCGCCGCCCTGCGGGAGTTGACCGGCCTGCAGTGGCCCGGGCTGGAGAGCGGCTGGCGAACTGCAACGGCACTCGACGGCACGCTGACCTACTTGGAGTCCTTCCCCACAGTCAGCGATCAGCCCGCCCACAAGGGCCACTACACGGACAGCGCACTGGACCACCTGATCGACCAGCTCGAACCGGATGAGGCGGAACTCCAGGACCGTATGGCACGGTTGCGCGCGTTGATCGACAAGGAAGGAGACGTGGAAGTCGCCGAGGCGGAGGCCGAGGAGTCGACACCGGAGAACGAACGGCTCGACTTCGTGACGCTGCTGGAGCGGGCCGTCTTCCAACCCGAGCTGCTCCAACTGGGCGTGCCCGCCCGGCGGCTGGCCCTGGACTGTGTCTGGGAGAGCGTGCGCACGGCGGCCGTGTCGATGGCCAGAACATCACGATCCCTGCTGCCAGAGACGATCACCCTCTCGATCGAGGACTGGTCCTGCGAGTACTCCACGGATCCGTCCCGGGTCTTTGACGTGGTCCGGGAGGCGGACGATCTGGCGGAGCATGTGGAACGGCGGACGCACGAGCAGGTCGAGTCGATCGTTCCGGCCTGGACGCTCACCGGGGGAGCCTGCTTCCTCGCCGCGGTGGACGGGGCGCTCATCGTGCCGTTCGTCAGCGGGGGCTTCATCCTGATGTTCTCGGTCCTGATGGGAGCGCTCATCCTTGTGGGACTCGGTGGCATAGCGCATGTGCCGTTCCGTAAACGCAGCGTGCGCGAGGCTGGCGACCGCCAGCGACTGTACGCGGCGCATGTGCTCGGGCAGGCCGTCGCGGAACTGAATGCCCTGCTGGACGACTGGCGGATCGGACTGCGCTCGTCGGTGGCTCTGGAGGAGTGGAGCCCCGTCCGAGACGGGGAGGCGGACGCATGACGGGCGGGCGTCTGCTCGGCGACGGCCGCTACCGTCTGGACGGCCGCCTCGGGAACGGCGGCATGGGACACGTCTGGCTCGCGTACGACAGGAAGCTCGATCGACCCGTCGCGGTCAAGCTCCTCGACATGGACCGCATCCGCATGGGGCAGCGGAACCGCAAGGCGTCGCTCACGGAGGACATGCGCGCACGGTTCGAGAAGGAGTGGCAGTCCATGGCACGGATCCAGAGTCCCTATGTGGCTGCCATCCACGACCGAGGAGAAGACGAGGGGCAGGTGTACTTGGTCATGGAGTATGTCGATGGCACTTCACTGGACGGGTATATGGGGCATGGGAGTTCCCTGACCCTGGAACAGACTGTGCGCTGGTCCGTGCAGGTCTGCGAGGGGCTCGCGGACGCGAGTGACGTCGACGTCGTGCATCGTGACATCAAGCCGGCCAACATCATGATCAACGAACGGGGTAACGCGAAGATAGTCGACTTCGGACTGGCCCGCCTCCTCGACATGTCCGAGACGCGCAGCGCTGGCGCCACCTGGCAGTATGCGGCACCGGAGCGCTGGGAGAGCAGCCCCGGCGACCATCTCAGCGATCTCTACTCCCTCGGCTGTGTGATGTACGAGATGCTGACCGGGAACCCGCCGTTCGCCAGCCGCGGTGCCGACATCATGGAGGTCGGTGTCATGCACCTGCGCCACCACCCGGCGCCTCCGCTCAATGTCCGCCGGGGCATTCGGGAGGAGCTGAGTCAGTTGGTCATGGCGCTGCTGGCCAAGAAGCCCTCGCAGCGACCGCAGCACGCGCGCGCGGTGATCCGCCTCATCAGGCAGGTCGAGCACACCCCTGACGCCGATACGGACGGCTCCGGACAACTCGGGCCCGTCGGCACACCGCACGTGAACACGAATTACGTTGAGCGGATCCGGGAATCGGAGCAGCGTATTCGGCACCTCCTCGCCGAAAACGGGGAGTATCACTCCTCCGTCATCGAAGCCCGTTTCACCCTCGCGGAGTTGACGGGGGAGTCCGGTGACTCCCGTGGCGCCGCCGACCAGTACGAGACGCTCGGAGAGGACTGCAAGCGTTTCTTCGGCCCGACCGACCTCCGAGCACTGAACGCATTCGACGCCATGGCCCGCTGGATCGCCGCACCTGCTTGATCGGCAGGGCGGGCCGAGTGAACACCGCTGAGGGGAGGGCACTTCTCCACGCCGGTCGGCTATCTCAGTCGTGGCGTAGCACGAGCAGATCCACCTCCTTGGAGATGCCCCCACGCAGCAGGAGTGCGGGCAGTGACAGGAGGCGGCGGGGCACGGTGGATATCACGGACAAGATCACGCGACATGATGCCGGACGACCGAACCGGTTCTGCGCGAGCTCGCCCACGCAGAACCGGGAGGAGCGCGAACTTCAGCCCTCAGGATTGGCCGGTCGGCGCCAGGCTAGTCCGCGGCTCCGGGCTCTACGACCCACTGGCAGCGCTGTCCGGTGATGCTTGTGATCATGTCGTAGGCGGCGTCGTGGTGGAGCACGATGGCGTCGTTGCGCTCAGCGGTCGCGGCGACGAGCAGGTCGGGGAGGGATAATGCTCGATGGAAGCCCCGCTCGATCGCGGCGCGCTGTACCTCAAGAGCGCGGTCGAAGACCCAGTCGTCACCGTAGAGGTAGTCGAAGCCGCGCAGCCATTCGGTCACGGCTGGGGCTTCGCTCTTGCCGCGGATGCTGTACATGAGCTCGTACTCGACGGCGGGGCAGATCGCCAGCAGGCCGCGTTCGTGGAGCGGGTCAAGGGCGGCGGCGACCAGCGGCCGGTGCCAGCGGGCGAGAGCGGACTTGTCGGCGAGGAACGGGACGCTCACTCAGGCAGCCTTCGCATCCCTGGCAGAGTCGGTCACCTTGGTCTCCTCGACGATCTCGCTGAAGTCGAGCTCGCCTGATTTGACGGCATCGATGAACTGCTGTCGAAGGTGACGCTTGACGGCGTCCTCCACCGCGGCCCGTACCGCAGCGGCCTTGGTCTTCGTTCCGTAGATCTCCTTGGCCTGTGCGACCATCTCGTCATCTAGGTCGATCATGGTTCGAGCCATCAGCGACTCCTCTCACCCATCAAAACGACACCATATTCTAACATGGAATGGTGTCGATTTGAGGCGGTCTCGACGGTCTGACGCTTGCTGGATCCGTGCTGGATCGGGCTTACGTGTAAGGCATTCTCCGCAGGTCGTAGCGGAGTCGTCGATGTTCCGCTTCAACGTCTAGTTCCGCGTCGAATCGCCCACCTGGCCTGCGTTTGTGCAGGTCAGGGAGCGATTCACCGCTCGCATTCGTGCGTTGCGGCGGAACGTTCAAGGCCTGGGTGCGGCGCAGTGTTTGTGCAGGTCGGGGCGTGCCGTCAGGTAGTTGAATCCGGGTGGGGTTTCCGGATGCTGGATTTTTGCTGGTTCGGTCGGCGTGGCTGGAAGGCCAGGATGGGCCGGGTGGGCGGCGGCGGAAGCGTAGCGAGCGATATGCCCAGCCCGGGACCCGTTCGGCACCTGCAAGATCCGGTCGGCGGGGCCCGGGAGGTCGTTGATCTGACGCAGACGCAAGGCCAGTGATCCATCAGCGATCCACCGCTGGTCTTCTCGGCCTGGCAACATCACTCCGGGTCACGGCGGGCAAGGGGACACAGCTCACCGCTTCTACGAACGGCCTTCCTTGGCGCGGGTGCCGTCCGGCCGGTGACCGAACAGCCGCGTGGCGTCGGCCGTCGCGGTCATACTGGTGGACCTGTCGCAGCGGGGGAGGCGTGCAGCACATGGGGTCCGGGACAGACCTGCCGGAGCGTATCGGCGTTTACACCGTGGAACGGCAGTTGGGTGCGGGTGGCATGGGCACGGTGTACCTGGCCCGGTCGCGTGGTGGCCGCGCCGTGGCCGTCAAGGTGGCACGCCCGGAGTTGGCCAGTGACCGGCACTTTCGTGATCGGTTCCGTGCCGAGGTGGATGCCGCCCGCAGAGTCGGTGGTTTCCACACGGCCCCGGTCGTGGACGCCGACCCGGACGCGGAAGCGCCGTGGCTGGCTACGGCGTACATCCCAGGCCCCACCCTGTCCGGGCTGCTCGCGGATCAAGGGCCGATGGACGAGCACCGCCTGAGGCTGCTGGGTGCCGCCCTGGCGGAGGCTCTGCAGGCCATCCACGGCTGTGGCCTCGTACACCGCGACCTGAAGCCCGGAAACATCGTCATGGCCGAGGACGGTCCCAGGGTCCTCGACTTCGGCATCGCACGGGCGGTGGAGTCCACTCGGCTGACCTCTACTGGAGCAGCTTTCGGCACACCCGGTTTCCTGGCCCCCGAGCAGGCGCAGGGCCTCGAAGTCAGCGGCGCTGCCGATGTGTTCGCACTCGGCGCGGTATTGGTCGCGGCGGCAGGCGGCAGTGCGTTCGGCACAGGCACGCCCATGGGGCTGATGTACCGCTCGGTGCACGAGCCCGCGGACCTGTCCGCCGTGCCGCAGGGCTTGCGCTCCCTGGTTGCCGACTGTCTGTCCAAGGACCCGGCTCGCCGGCCCACGCCCGACGGGCTCCTGGACCTGTTTCTGCCCGGCCCGGCTCCGTACACGCCGACGCCGACCGCCCCGGGGGAGCAGATGCCGACCCTGCCCGCGGGCTCTCGGTCCCCGGCCGGGGAAGCAAGCGGTACGGACAGCCCTGAGGCCGCCTTCACCCCTGCGGACGACCCCGGTGGTTCCGGGATGCACAGCGGTAGCGCACTCACTGTCGGCTTCGGCAGCCAAGGCATCCGGCCTGCCAGAGACGAGATCCGCACCGACGGCACCCTCGGGCTCATCAGGGCCAAGCGTTCACCCAGGCGTCTCCTGTTCATGGCGCTCGCGGCCGCAGCCGCGACAGGTGCGCTCGTCGGCGGCGCGGTCTACCACACACACCAGGACGACCGCACCGACACTCCCTCCGCCTCGCCGTCGGGGTCGCGGCAGGCATCGTCGCCCGCGCCGGAATCCACCCCCGCAGACAGCATGATCACCGGCACGCCCAAGGATGAGGTCATGGTGCTGATCAGCGGCGAGGGCGGACAGAGCTGGGTCTCGGCCAAGGACGCCAATGGCCGATTGCTCTTCGACGGAGTACTCAAACGGGGCGAGACCAAAACCTTCACGGACAAGGAACGCATCGACCTCGTCCTCGGCGATGCGAGCGCCGTCCAGCTCGTCGTCAACGGCAAGAAGATTCAGAACGATTCCCTGCCCGGCCAGGTTGAACGCCTGACCTACACGAAGAACGACTAGCGAGCAGCCAGCCCGCCGCGTCCGGCTGGACGACGCGGTTGGTGTCGCCCGGCTCATTGGGGTGCTGAGGGGGCGGAGAGCATGATGCGCTCCTGACGCTGCTGGCCCGGCGGCCAGTCCATCGTGGGGGACTGGGGGCGAGAGGTGGGGATGGGGGTGCTCTCCGTCAGTGGTGAACTTCGCGACCGTCCCCTTGGGGCGTGAGTGAAGACCTCCACGCCCCAAGGCCGGGGCCACGTATTGGCCTTGAGGTGTCCGCCGGGCGACGGATTTCTCGGTGTCGAGCCATATCGCAGGCCGTTTGGCCCGCGCGTGCCCCACGGCGAAACGTTCGGCGTCGAAGACGACGAAGCCGGCGATCGGCGTCACGGAGTTGAGCTCCGCCGGGATCAGGGTGAGGTGCCCCCGTCGACGTGCAGGACCTCGCCGGTCGCGTACAGCCGGTCCAGCAGGACGTCAGCTGCGGCCAGTGTGTCCATCACAGCGGTGGGGAACTGCCCGTGCAGCGGTCGCGGTACCGGGGTATCAGTTGCCGCCTCGGGCTTTCCTTCAGGGGGCTTCCCATCCCCAAGTGATCGCCCATGATGGGCGCACCGCGCACCGCACCCCACACAGGGTCGGGAGCGCCCCCACGCTCCCGACCCGACCCCCTCCCCCGTGACTCGCCCCCGTGGTCGACGGCGCGGCATGCGTTCCCCCGTTTTGGACCGCACGCGGGCGCCGTCTACTTTGTTTTACGAGCCTGTGCCAGCATGCCGAAACTTCCTCCGGCTTGTCAATCGAACTTTACGTACCTGTGCCGCTATCCTCCTCCGTAAACTTCGGTGCACAGTGAAGGCGCGCAGTGAAGGTGTGGCCGCCGAGGGCGAGCAGTGGTGTCGGCGATGTCAGCAGCGAGGGGTGATCGGGTGGAGAGCCGGAATCCGGCGAGCGGGCGCACCATCGCCCAGAAACTCGACCACCTGATCGGCACCGTCCATCCTGCGGACCGGGGCCCGCTCAGCTACATGGAGATCGCCGAGGGGATCCGCACGAAGGCCGGGCCGGACGGGCCGACGGTGTCGCATGCCACGATCCAGAAGATCCGCAAGGGCGAGATCGTCGATCCGAAGGTCAGTACCCTCACCGTGATCGCGGGTTTCTTCGGCGTCCCCGTGACCTACTTCTTCGACGACGCGGTCGCCGAGCGGGTCGACGCCAAGCTCGCCCGGATCAAGGAGCGGGTCGAGCTGACCCGGGCCCAGCGGGAGCTGGTGAAGATCCTGGAGGACAGCGACGTACGGGACGTCGCGCTGCGTATGAACGGCCTGTCGGCCGGAAGCATCCAGGCGATCCGCGGCGTGATCGACCAGGCGCGCAGGCTGGAGGGGCTGCCGGAGCCGCCGCCCGGCCGCGCGCGGGACACGAAGTCCTGAGGTGCGAGCCGTTCGCGGCCGGAATGTATCGATGTGCCGCACAGCCGACATGGCGTGACTTGAGCATGCGCACGCCATCGCTTAGGCTCACACGGAATTCGTTCGCTCTGTTTAGCGCACAACCTGTTTAGCGCACAACGCTTCGGCGAAATGTCATGGACACCCGGGACTTCCGGCCAGCCCAGGTCTGCCCGGCCAGCGAGGACCGCATGTACATCACGCGCCGCCGCGCCCGCTGCGAGGCCGCCGCCGACGTGGTCGCCATCCCGCGCCCCTTCGACCTCGACGCCTTGTGCGAGGGCATCGCGGCTCAGAGGAGCCGTCCATTGCGCTTGGTCGCACTGGAGGGTGCTCCGGACAGCAGCATGCCCTGCGGGGTTCTGGTGGCCACCGAGAGCGCGGACCTGATCTTCTACGAGCCGGCGACCAGCGCCCTGCACAAGCTCCAGATCGTGCTGCACGAGCTCGCCCATCTGCTCCTCGGCCACGGCGCGCCCGATGCCGACCGGCCCGCGTACGCCACCAGACTGCTGCCGGACACCGAGGACTGCGAAGACAACGAGGACGGCCTCGGGATCGACCTCGACCAGGTGCTGCACATCCTCGGGCGCACCAGCTACAGCGACAACGAGGAGAAGGACGCCGAGCTTCTGGCGACGATCCTCAGTCATCGCATCCTCGACCGCGAGGCCACCACGAACCCCGTGCTGGAACGGCTGGGCGACGCGCTCGGCCACCCCATCCGCACCTCCACAGACACCCCCCGGGACCGCAGATCGTGAGGGCGCGCGTATGACCACCGTGGTTCTGGTCCTGCTGTGGACGGTCGCCGCCTGGCGTGCTCCCGCAGCCGTACGGTCGTCGAAGCAGCGCACCCTGTGGATCGCCTTCGCCGCGCTGACCCTCGCCATGACCCTGCGCCGCCCGGCCATCATGCACGCCATCGACGACGGCATCGGCATCAACAACCTGTCGACCCTGCTCAAGCACTACCTGGGCCTCACGGCGGCGGCCGCCGTCCTGGAGTTCGTCTACGTCATCTCCCGGCCTCACAGCCGTACCGGGGTACGGCGACGGATGGCCGCCGTCGGGGCGACCATGGCCGTGCTGACCGTGCTGTTCGTCTTCGTACCGCGCCGGACCGAGGCCGAGGACTTCTTCGACCGCAGCGCCGGATCCGTCCCGGCCACCGCCTACCTGCTCGTCTGGTTCGCCTACCTGGCCACGGCGATGGCCATGGCCACCTGGCTCTTCTGGGGCTCCAGCCGCCACGCGGGCGCGGGCTGGCTGCGCACCGGCCTGCGGCTGCTCGGCGCGGGCACGGCGGCCGGGGTGGCTTACGCGCTGTCCCGCGCCGTCTACCTCGTGCTGCGCCTGACCGAGGTGGCCGGACCCGACAGCGACGCGGACGCGAGCACGGTCACCGACGCGATGAAGCATGCCGCCATCGGCCTGATCCTCGTCGGCAGCTCCGTCCCGGCCGTCGGAGTGGCCTGGCGGGCGGCCCGGCACTGGCGGTACCTGCGCGCGCTGCACCCCCTGTGGCAGGACCTGACCGGCGCTGTCCCCGAGGTCGTGCTGGGCGAGGAGTTGCGGCGCCGGGAGCTGCGGATGCGGCTGCACCGCCGAGTCGTGGAGATCCGCGACGCGATCCTCGCCCTCCAGCCGTATGTCTCGGCCACCCAGCGGGACGCCGCCGACGCCGTCGCGCCCGCCGCCCGGCGGGACATCACGGAGGCATGCTGGATCGAGACCGCCCGCCACGCCAAGCTCGCGGGCCGCGCCCCGGACGACGCCGTCCAGCGCCGCGACGTCGGCTCCGCCGGCGATGACGCTGCCCTCGACCTCGAAGTCGAGGCCCAATGGCTCCGGCGGATCGAGGCTGCCCGGGCCGGCGACACCGTACGGGACTTCGTCCGCACCCACAGCACCGACGGCAGCCACCGCTCCGCCCAGCAGAAAGCCCACCAGTGACCAGCACCGAAACCGTTTCAGCCGCTCCGCCGGAGTCCCGCGCCGCCCGCTTCGTCACCGACTACTTCGAGCCGAAGAACTGGATCCTCGTCGTCACCCTGGTCGTCGGCTGGCACACCGACGGACTGACCGGGGTCGGCTGGGGGCTGTTCGGCGCGTTGTTCGCGGCCGTCATCCCGGTGCTCTTCATCAAGCTCGGTGTCCGGCGCGGCACCTGGGCCGACCGTCACCTCGGCGAGCGGCAGCAGCGGCTCGTGGTCATGATCTTCATCATCTGCTCGGTCACCACCGGCACCCTGTTGATGAGCCTCCTGGGCGCCCCGTCGGCCATGATCGCGCTCATCGCGGCGATGGTCTCCACTCTGGTCGTCCTCATGGCCATCACCTTCGCGTGGAAGATATCGGTCCACGCCGCCGTCTCCTCCGGCAGCATCGCCATCCTCGCCCTCGACTACGGCCCTTGGCTGCTGGCCGTCTACCCCCTGGTCGCCCTGGTCGGCTGGTCCCGCATCGCACTGCGCGACCACACCCCGGCCCAGGTCGTGGCCGGAGCGGTGCTGGGCGGGGTGGTGGCGGGGGTGACGTTCGAGCTGCTGCGGTGACGGGATGTAGTACGGCCTGACCGAACCCGAACCCGAACCCGACCCCGACCCCGAACCCGTACCCGACCCCGAACCAACGGGCCCCTGCCGCCTACGCGGCGCTGCCTTCGAGTACGTCCTTGAGCTTCTGCTCGTTCCTCGGTACCTCTTTGCGTGCGTTCGGGCGGACGACCAGCGGGACGAGGAGCTTGCCCCTGCCGTGGGCTTCGAAGTCGAGGTCGATCGTCAGGCGGGACCGTTCGCCGTCTCCGAGCGGTTCGATCGTGCCGTGGACATCGCCTCGGACGGGGCCGTCGACGCCGCGCATGTGCCAGCTGCGCGGCGGGTCGAGCTCGACCACCTCCATGGTCATCGGGAATATCCGGCGGCCGATGCGCCGCGTCACGACCATGCGCGACCCGACGCTCAGCGGGGCGTCGCCGAGCGGCACCACGGACACGGCGCTCTCCTGCCACTCGGTGAGGTGGGACGGGTCGATCACGTAGGAGTAGACGTCCTCGGGTCGGCGAGAGATGTCTACGCTCTCCTTGATGGCGGACATTCCTCCTCCTTTGTCGGTCTCCTGTGTAAATGGTCCCACTCCGGATCCGGCAGGGTCGGCTGTCAGTGGCCCGTGGCAGGATGTCCGCTCATCGCGGCGTACAGCAGGCGTACAGCACACGAGGGGCGTCATGGCGGAGGGTGAGGGGGCGGTCGGCAGCCCCGTACCGGTGGGGCGCAAGGCGCGTGGGATCGTCGCGCGGGCCGAGCGGTTGTACGGGCTCGCGCGGGGCGTGCTCGACGATCACGCCCGGGCACTCGACCAGGTGCGTACGGCCCTGGCGCCGGTCCTTGCCGAGCTGGTCGCCGAGGAGCTGGAGGGCATCCCCGTCTCCCGGCTGAAGGACGTCACCGAGGGGCGGCTGCGGCTCGGGGCCCTCGAGACGGCGGGGCTCGGAAGCGTGCGGGCCGTGTTCGAGGCGAGCCGGTACGAGCTGCGGCAGATACCGGGAGTCGGCGCCCAGACCGCCGACCAGGCGCTCGCCGCCGCCCGGCAGATCGCGCGCGCGGTCGAGGAGACCGTGTCGGTGCGGATCGATGTCGATCATCCGGAGCCGCGGACCACCGCCCTCGTCATCGCGCTGCGCCGGCTCGTCGAGGCGGGACCCGAACTGCGCCGCGCCGTGGACGCCGCCCAGGAGATCGGGCGGAAGGTCACCGCGCTCCTTCCGGCGGCCCGGCCCGCCACCGGGCGGCTGCGGATGGCCCTCACGGGCCTCGCGAGCACGGCGAAGCGCGATCGCGCGCTCACCGCCGTCGCCGAGCTGCGCGCGCTCACCGCCGACGCCGTCGCCGAGGACGTACACCTGCTGCTCACGCAGGCCTCCACCGACCTGCTGCGGGAGTCCGCGTCCGACGCCGAGGCGTGGGTGGACTTCGAGCTGCGGTCCACGGAGTACTACAGCCAGCTCGCCGAGATCGCCGGCAGCGCGCCCGACGTCGCGGCCGCCGAGGGATTCCTGCCGTCCGCCGTCGCGGACCGCGTGCACGCGCAGGGGCTCGACGACACACACCGCCGGGTCTCGCTGCGCGGCTACCAGTCCTTCGGCGCGCGGTTCGCGCTCGCCCAGCGCCGGGTGGTCCTCGGCGACGAGATGGGGCTCGGCAAGACCGTCCAGGCCATCGCCGTGCTCGCGCACCTCGCCGCCGCCGGGCACAGCCACTTCCTGGTGGTGTGCCCGGCGAGCGTACTGATCAACTGGACGCGCGAGATCCGCTCCCGCAGCACCCTGCGCGCGGTGCCCGTGCACGGCCCCGACCGGCAGGACGCGTATGCCGAGTGGCGCGAGCGCGGCGGCATCGCGGTCACCACCTTCGACGTACTCCACAGCCTGCCGAACCCGAAGAAATACGCGAAAGGTCCGGCCGAAGCCCCTGCCGCCCTCGTCGTCGACGAGGCCCACTACGTCAAGAACCCCGACGCGCGCCGTTCCCGGGCCGTCGCGCGATGGACCGACCTGTGCGAGCGCGTCCTGTTCCTCACGGGTACGCCGATGGAGAACCGCGTCGAGGAGTTCCGCGCCCTCGTCCGCTACCTCCAGCCCGAGCTGGTGCCAAGGATCCAGAGCAGCGACGCCGTCGCGGGCCCGCACACGTTCCGCAAGTCCGTCGCCCCGGCCTATCTGCGGCGCAATCAGCAGGACGTGCTCACCGAACTGCCCGCGCTGGTCCAGGTCGACGAGTGGGAGGAGTTCAGCGCCGCCGACCAGGACGCCTACCGCGAGGCGGTCGGCGCAGGGAACTTCATGGCGATGCGCAGAGCCGCGTACGCGCACGCCGAGAAGTCGGCGAAGCTCCAGCGGCTGCGCGAGCTCGTCGCGGAAGCCGCCGCGAACGACCTGAAGGTGGTCGTCTTCTCCTACTTCCGGGACGTCCTCGCCACCGTCGAACAGGCCCTGGGGGAGCGGGTGTTGGGGCCGCTGGCCGGCGGTGTCCCGGCTGCCCGCCGGCAGCAGCTCGTCGACGAGTTCACCGCCGCACCCGGCCACGCCGTGCTGCTCTGCCAGATCGAGGCAGGCGGTGTCGGCCTCAACCTCCAGGCCGCGTCCGTGGTGATCCTCTGCGAACCGCAGGTAAAGCCCACTCTGGAGCATCAGGCCGTCGCCCGCGCCCACCGCATGGGCCAGGTCCGCACGGTCCAGGTGCACCGCCTCCTCGCCACGGACAGCGTGGACGACCGGCTGCTGCGCATCCTGGAGAGCAAGACCCGCCTCTTCGACGCCTATGCCCGCCGCAGCGACGTCGCCGAGGCGACCCCGGACGCCGTCGACGTGTCGGACGGCACGCTCGCCCGCCGCATCGTGGAGGAAGAGCAGCAGAGACTCGCCGTCAGCCCCATCTAACGGATCATCAACTCCCGTACCTCTCCCGGCTTCTCGCCCTTCGGTGTGATCCGCACATATCGCGCCTTCGTACTCGGCTCGTACGGCTGCCACCGCTTGACGTCGGCCGACGTCGTGAGGGCGTACGCGCGCGTGCCCGTCACGGTGACCGTTGAGATCTTCCGGGCCCTGCCGAGATCCACGGTCGGCGCGCCGCCCGCCGCCGCGGGCCGCCACGCCGTGGCCGGGTTGCCGTCCACCGCCGCCTCCGCGTACAGGCCGGGCTCGGCGGAGGTCGCGGTCACCGGGCGGCAGCGCGCGAGGTCGTCCGTCGGGGTGAGGTCGGGGCGACGCGTCTTGAGGTCGACGCCCGAGCCGTCCACCGTGAAGCGCCCCTGAGGCGTCTCCAGCGGGAAGGGGCTCCCGGAGGTCAGCCGGACCGTCGTCGTCCGTGGCCCGATCTCGATGTCGTACGTCCGGTCCCGCCACCTGAGCCCCCGCAACCGCACGCCGCCGCGGGCGAGTTGGGGCGGCAGCAGCGGATCGAGCCGGAGCGCGTCCGCGCGCAGCCGCAGACCCGTCAGGCCGTGTGTGAAGACCTGCAGGAAACCGCCCTTGCCGGTCAGGAAGTCCTGGGCCGGGGAGCCCGCGAGCGCGTCGCCCGCACCCGCCTTGTCGCCGCGTGCCTCGGAGAACAGGGCGAACGGGCCCCGGGAGAAGGGCCGGTAGGCGCGCTGCAGAAAGGTGTACGTCGCACAGCCCGGCTCACCGATCGCGGCCGCGTCGATGGCGTGGACGGAGTCGGTCATGGCCGGGCCGTCCGGGTCCGTGCGGGCCGTGTAGTGGTCGAGGGTCGCGGACGCGGCGCCGGCCGGCATCGGCCACTCCAGTGGATACATCAGCAACACGGTGTCGGCCTGCTTGATCTGCGAACCGTCGTAACCGGCGTACTGGAGAAAGACCTTGCGTTCCGGGTCGTACGGGATGCGGAGCCGGTCGGCGATCCGCGTCCAGTCGGCGGGGGCGGAGGTACCGAGCGTGCGCGCGGCGGAGACCGCGGCGCGCAGGGCGGTCGCCGCGACGGCGTTCGTGTAGACGCCGTCGTTCACGCCGTTGCTGTACTCGTCGGGGCCCGCGACGCCCTTGATGGAGTACGTGCCGTCCGGGTTGGCCGTGACACGCGAACTCCAGTACTCCGCAAGGCCCTTGAGGAGAGGCAGGCCGCGGTCGCGCAGCCAGTTCCGATCGCCCGTGGCGAGGTGGTACTGCCAGGCGGCGAGCGCGATGTCGCCCTGGAGGTGGTTCTGGGTGACGCAGTGGGGTGGGTTCCAGCTCTGGCACTCGGTCCACAGGCGGCCGCGACTCGCGCTCGTCCACGGGTAGAAGAGGCCATTGACCGCGGTCCTGCGGGCGTTGTCGGCGGCGGCCGCGCGGGTGCGGTGGCGGTACTCGAGGATCGGGCGGGCGAGCTCGGGGTGGGTGGCGAGCAGCCCGGGGAACATCCACGTCTCGGCGTCCCAGAAGATCATGCCCGCGTAGTTGTCACTGGTCAGCCCGGCGGGGGCGATGCTGTGACGGGCGCCGCGGCGTACGGAGGACAGCAGCCCGTACTGCGCCGAGCGCACCCAGAGCTGGATGTCCGGGCGGCCCGGCACCTCGATGTCCGAGGACCAGAGCCGGATCCAGGCGGCTGTGTGGGCGCCCGCGAGCGCACTCCAGCCGCGCCCGGCCGCACGCTCCGAGGCGGCCTGCGCGGCGGCTCGGGGATTGCGCGAGGTGAGGGAGGTGTCGACGCCTACGTACTTGGTGATGTCGTACGAGTGACCGTCGCGGACGCGGAGGTGCGCCGACTGGCGGGCACTCAAGTCCCTTGCCGGGCCTGTCTTTTGCGGGCGTCCAGGTGCGTCCAGTGTGGACGCCACCGCGCCCTCGACGCCCGTGCCGTCCGTCCGGAACGCCACCCCGACCGTGCGCTCCCCGAGCCGTCCGCCGCCGCCGTCGCCGCCCGACTGCGTGATGCGGCGGGCACCGCGTCCGTCGATGCGGTCGGTGACCGTCGCCTCGCCGTTCCAGTGCGGGGTGAGGCGGAGGCGTACGGCTCCGGTGTGCGGGGCGTCCCGGGCGGTGAGGACGTCGTACGTCAGGTCGGTGCGGCGGCCGTCCGAGGTCGTCCAGGTCAGCGACGTACGGACGAAGCCGCAGCGCAGGAAGAGGGTCTGGCGGTAGTCGCTGATCCGGTCCCGGGTGTCGTACGTTCCCTTGCCGTACGTCTCGTCGCCGACCGTGACGTCGAGGCCCGTCCACGTCGGCAGCGCGGCCAGTGCCTCGCGGCCCGCCGTGTTCTCGGGGCCTTGCGCGTAGAGCCCCGCCACGAACGCGCCGTCGTAGCGCGGGGTGTACAGCGGCCAGCCCGTCTTGTCGCCGGACGCGGCGTAGCCCTGGCCGGCGGGCGGGACACGGGTGCCGAGGTAGCCGTTTCCGACGTAGGGGTGGTGCGTGTCCTCGGGGTCGACCTCGGTCGCCGTGGGGGACCAGGTGGGGTCGCCGGGGAAGCACTCGGCGGGACCGGCGGCGGGCGCGGCGGATGCCTGGGGAAGGGGGAGGAGCGCGGCGGTGAGGAGAGGGGCGAGCAGACGGCGAAGGATCACCGTCCGACTCTGCGGCGGCGGACGCCCCCGGCACGGCACGCGCGCCGGGGGCGTCCCACGTACGGAGGCCGGAGCGGATCCGGGCCGCCGGGATCAGCCGATGCGGTCGGCCGGGGTCAGCCGATGCGGTCGGCCGGGGTCAGCTGATTCGGTCGGCCGGGCCGGACTCCAGCCATGTGCTGCGATTCTCCCCCGCGGGCGTGCCGCTCGACTCCAGCATGCGGCCGGTCTTCGGGTCGATGACGTAGCGCACGGTGTACCAGAAGTAGGTCCGCTCGCCCCCGTTGACAGCGTGGCGGATGACCTTCTGCGCTTTCGTGATCGCGGTGCCCGATCGGCCCCTGCCGTCCTTGACCCCAGGGGTCAGCGTCACCTCGGGGATCTCCGCGATGACGCGGAAGAGCGCGGAACGCAGCTCGGGGCTCGCGGGCGACGACTCCAGCAGATTCACGACCTCGGAGAACCGCACTTCGGGGTCCTTCGCGAAGCGGGCTTCCAGCGCGTTCGGGTCGGTGGGCAGCCTGTCGAGTTCGGGCCAGGTCAGGTACCGGCCACCCACCCGCCACCTGGCGTGGTTCTCGGCCCACTCGCTCGCCTTGCCCTTCGCGTCCACGATCCAGGTGCGACCCGCACGGTCGACGTACCAGGTCTCCGCCCGGGGCTTGCCCCCCTTGACCGTCTCGGCATGGACTTTCCAGTACTTCGCCTGCGTCGCCGGGGCGTCTTCCGAGACCTCCGCCATGTCGTTCAGGAACGCCGAGGCCGCCGAGGCTGTCGACGCCTGCTTTCCGCCCACGTCCAGCACGGGGTAGGCGACGGTGCCGACGGCGATCGCGGCCACCGCCGCCGCGGCGATCAGGACCCGGCGGCGGCGCGTGACGCGGGAACGCCGGGGGGTGGCGGCGCCCGGTTCTCCGAGGGGTCCGGGGGCGGCGAGGACGACCACCGGCCCGTCGGGCGGCGGCGCGAGCGCGGCCGTCGGTCCGTCGCGGCGCGCGGCGGCGGGTACGACCTCCGCGCCCGTCTCCGGGGCGTCCGGCACGACCGTGGTGTCCGAGGTGCGCGACAGCCGGGCGTCGCGTTCGGCCGCCTGCGCCAGCAGCGTTCGTACGGCCCGCGTCCGCTCCGCCGACGGGGGCGCCACCCGCCCCGCCAGGATCAGTTCGTCCGCTCCGGGAAAGTCGAGAAAGTCGTCGCGCTCGCTCATGCCAGGTCTCCAGTCAGCTTGAGAGGGGTGCCCGCGCGCATGCGGTTACGGGCCCGGTGGAGCCGGGAGCGGGCCGTCCCGGCGGGTATGCCGACCACCGCGGCGGCCTCCGTGGGCGTCAGCTGCTCCCACGCGACCAGCAGGAGCAACTCACGTTCCTCGGGCGGCAGCTGAGCGAGCCGAGCGCGCAGCCGGGGTGCCACCGCCGCGGCGTCGAGACGGTCGTCGACCGCCTCCCACGGGTCGTCGTGGCGGGCGGTCCCCGGGACGTCGGCTCGCGCCGCCGCGAGGCGTCTCCAGTGCGCGGACAGTACGTTTCTGGCCACGCCGAACAGCCAGGCCCGTGCGGGGCCCCTGCCGGGGTCGAAGCCGCGCCGGGTCGCGTAGGCCTGGAGCCACAGTTCGGCGAGCAGGTCGTCGGCGACGGCCGGCGCGCGGCGCGCGAAGTAGCTGTGCAGGGCTGTTGAGTGGCGTGCCACCAGGGGCTCGAAGGCTGCCGGGTGCCGTGCGGCGCGGGTCAGTAGCTCCTCGTCGTCCAGGTGTGTGGTCACGGGGTCTCCGTCTCCGGACCGTCGGGTGGCGGTCTCACTCCCTACTTGGTGGAAGTGGTGGGTAGCGTTCGCGGGAGTCCGGGGTGGGGGGTGGGGTACGGAAACTGCGGGTCCGTTGTGGCTGGTCGCGCCCACGCGGCGGAGCCGCACAATGTCACCGCCCCGCGCCCCTTACGGGGCGCCCGCCAAGCCCGTCTTCAGGCCCGCCCCGCACAGCGGTACCACCGCCGTACGCGACCCCAGTGCTCCCTCCCGTACCGCCGCCCAGCACGCGACCCCGGTCGACTCCACGTACAGGCCGCGGGAGGCCAAGTCCCGTTGGGCGTGGCGGATTTGGTCCTCTGTCACTGTGAAGAAGGTGCCGCCGGAGTCGCGTACCGCGCGGAGGATCTGGCGGGCCCTCGGCGGGCGGGGGATCGCGATGCCCTCGGCGAAGGTGGGGGCCGCCGGGGTGACGCCGACCAGGTCGTCCGCGCCCTCGTGCCAGGCGTGGGCGAGTGGGGCGACGGCGGCGGACTGGACGGCGTACAGGGCGGGGCGGCGGTCGATCATGCCCGCCGCGTGCAGCTCGGCGACCGCGAGGGCCGCGCCGAGCAGGAGGGTGCCGTTGCCGACGGGGACGACGAGTACCTCGGGGAGCCGCCCGCCTAGGTCCTCCCACAGCTCGTGGACATAGGTCTTCGTGCCGTGCAGGAAATACGGGTTGAAGACGTGCGAGGCGTAGAACGTGCCCTCCTCGTCCGCCGCCTCCCGGGCCGCCCGCGCGGCCGCCTCCCGGTCGCCGGGTACGACTTCGAGGCGGGCCCCGTGTGCCCCGATCTGCTCCAGCTTCTTCGCCGATGTGCCGTCAGGGACGTATACCGTGCAGGGCAGTTGGGCCCTTGCGCAGTACGCGGCGATCGCCGTGCCCGCGTTGCCGCTGCTGTCCGCGACGACCCGCCGGGGCCGCAGCCGCATGGCCAGCTCGGCGAGCAGGGCGGCCCCGCGGTCCTTGAAGGAGAGCGTCGGCATCAGGAAGTCCAGCTTGGCCGAAACTCCCTCCTTGAGCGGGACCAGCGGGGTGCGGCCCTCGCCGAGCGACACCGAGGGGGTCGGCAGCGGCAGGCACTCCGCGTACCGCCAGAGTGAATTCACCCTCCCCGCAAGAGACTTGAGCGAGGCCGGCGTGGGCGCGAAGTCCAGGTCGAGCGGGCCGCGGCAGACCGGGCAGCACCACGCGAGCGAGTCCGTGGGGACGCGCGTGCCGTCCACCGGGCAGAAACAATCCGGCAATGGAGTCATGTGCGCAGATTAGGGTCTGTCCGGTGGATCAAGTCGGATCAAGTCGGATCAAGCTGGATCAGGTCGGATCAGGGTGGATCGGCTCGGAGGGGGAGTCGGCGACCGGTGACAACGCCGCAGATGGGCGGGCCGGACCCCGCGTCTCCGGCGTGATCCGCCGGGCAGACCCTGGACGCACCGGTTGAGGACGTTGTGTCATGACTGGCATATGGCAGCTGCGTTACGTCTGTGCAGGGCTCTTGTGCAATTCCTGTGGAAGCCTCAATCTTTCGGCTGAGCGCAGGGTCGGCGTGCCGAATGACTTGGCATGACCATGCTATCCCTGCGCATCACCGTGTGTGCCCCATCCGTACCACCCCCCACCAGCGCACCACCGATTGAGGAGGATCCCTCAGATGGCAGTGATGCGTCATGCCCGGCGAAGACTTGCCGGTATAGGCACGGCAGCCCTCGTCGTCGGCCTCGTCTCCGCCCTCCCGGCGAACGCCGCCGCGGACTCCGAAGGCCGGATCCAGTACGCGGGCGCGCCCGACGCGATCGCGAACAGCTACATCGTCACGCTCCACGCGGACGCCGCGAAGGCAGGCTCGGCCGAGGGCAAGGCCCTCGCGAAGGAGTACGGCGCCACGATCGAGCGTACGTACAAGAAGGCTTTGAACGGTTACGCCGTCGAGGCCACCGAGGCCGAGGCGAAGCAGTTCGCCGCCGACCCGGCCGTCGCCTCCGTCGTCCAGAACCGCATCCTCTCGATCGAGGCCACCCAGCCCAGCCCGCCCTCCTGGGGCCTGGACCGCATCGACCAGGCGGCCCTCCCGCTGAACCAGAGCTACACCTACGACGACACCGCAGGTGAGGGCGTCACCGCCTACATCATCGACACGGGTGTCCGCATCACCCACACCGACTTCGGCGGCCGGGCCTCCTACGGCTACGACGCCGTCGACAACGACAACACCGCCCAGGACGGCCACGGCCACGGCACGCACGTCGCCGGCACGGTCGGCGGCACGGCGTACGGCGTCGCCAAGAAGGCGAAGATCGTCGGCGTGCGCGTCCTCAACAACTCGGGCCAGGGCACCACCGCCCAGGTGGTCGCGGGCATCGACTGGGTGACGAGCAACGCCGTCAAGCCGGCCGTCGCCAACATGAGCCTTGGCGGCACCGTCGACACCGCGATCGACACCGCCGTACGCAACTCCATCGCCTCCGGCGTCACCTACGCCGTCGCGGCCGGCAACGAGACCACCAACGCCAGCACCCGCTCGCCCGCCCGCGTCACCGAGGCCATCACTGTCGGCGCCACCACCAGCACCGATGCGAAGGCCAGCTACTCCAACTACGGCACGGTCCTGGACCTCTTCGCCCCCGGCTCCTCCATCACCTCCGCCTGGGGCACGGGCGACAGTGCGACCAACACCATCTCCGGTACGTCGATGGCGACCCCGCACGTCGCCGGAGCCGCCGCGCTCCATCTCGCGGACAACCCCACCGCGACCCCGGCCGCCGTCCAGACCTCGCTGGTCAACTCCGCCACCACCGGAGTCGTCACCAGCCCCGGCACCGGCTCGCCGAACCGTCTGCTGCGCGTCGGCAGCGGCGGTACGACTCCGCCGCCGACCGGTGAGCTCTTCGAGAACACCGCGGACTACGCGATAGCCGACAACTCCACCGTGAACTCCCCGGTCACGGTGAGCGGCGTCACGGGCAACGCGCCCGCGGCCCTGAGCGTGCCGGTGAACATCGTCCACACGTACATCGGCGACCTCCAGGTCCAGTTGATCGCCCCTGACGGGACGGCCTACACGCTGAAGGCGTACGGCACGGGCGGTTCGACGGACAACATCAACACCACGTACACGGTCAACGCCTCGTCCGAGGTCGCGAACGGGACGTGGACGCTGCGGGTGAGCGACAACGCTTCGCTCGACACCGGGTACATCAACTCCTGGGGCCTGCAGTTCTGACTGCTCCTCGGACTGCAACTCAGTAGTCCCCTCGTCCTCGCGGTACGGTTCCGGGCCGTAGCCCCGGGCCCGCCGTGAGGACGAGGCGTGAGCGGGGGTGGTCGGCGCGGGGTTTTTCGCCCCCGCCGCCCCTACCCGTTCCCGTCCCCTGGGGGCTGCGCCCCCAGACCCCCGCTATCGGCCTGAACGGCCTCGTCCTC
>NZ_VWMY01000022.1:137424-172190 GCF_008905045.1 Streptomyces albicerus | reverse complement strand
AGAAACGCGCCTACATCTACCTCGGCACCCTCACCCTCGCAACCCTCCTCATCTGGCTCCGCACATGATCCGAGAAACAGTGCCTAGCCCGCGCTCAGTCCTTCGCGGCCTTCTTCTCCTCGGCATCCAGAATGACCGCCTCGGCAACCTGCTGCATCGACATACGACGGTCCATCGACGTCTTCTGAATCCACCGGAACGCGGCAGGCTCCGTCAGCCCGTACTCGGTCTGCAACACGGACTTCGCACGATCGACGAGCTTCCGGGTCTCCAGACGCTGCGTGAGATCCTCGATCTCCTTCTCCAGCGCCTTCAACTCCGTGAACCGCGAGACGGCCATCTCGATCGCCGGAACGACATCGCTCTTACTGAACGGCTTCACGAGATACGCCATCGCACCGGCGTCCCTCGCCCGCTCGACGAGATCGCGCTGCGAGAACGCGGTCAGCATCAGCACCGGAGCAATGGACTCCTCTGCGATCTTCTCCGCGGCGGAGATGCCGTCGAGCTTCGGCATCTTCACATCGAGGATCACCAGATCCGGGCGATGCTCCCGGGCAAGCTCGACGGCCTCTTCACCGTCACCGGCCTCGCCTACAACGGAGTACCCCTCTTCTTCGAGCATCTCCTTGAGGTCGAGACGGATCAACGCCTCGTCCTCAGCGATGACGACACGGGTCGTCAGCGGAGGCACGTGCGACTTGTCGTCGTCGGGCGCGTCTACGGGCTGGGGCGACTCGGGGGCGGTCACGGGGGCTCCTCGTTCAGGGCGGGGTACTGCTCCCAAGAGCGTACCCAGCTACGGTATGGTGGTGACACGGCGGGAGACCACTGACCTTCGTTTCGAAGGGGCCCCGGTAGCCCAGCGGAAGAGGCGATGGATTCAAAACCCATACAGCGTCGGTTCGAATCCGACTCGGGGCACTTTTCCTTGGTTTCCAAGGTCGCTATTGGAAAGCGGATGTTCCCGTTCTCGTGAACGTCCGCTTTTTGCTGCACACTGTAGCGATCAGTCGCACAGAGTGTCCGCATGGAACAGCACAGCCCTTCGATTCGCGCCCAAGCTGTCGCGCTCATGCGCCAGGGTGTCCCGAATCGCACAGTCGCCGAGCGCCTGAACATCCCACGCGGGACCATCGGCTGGTGGCGCAGCGAAGATCGCCGAGCCCGCGGTGAAACGTACGAACAGCCCACGGACTGCCCCCAATGCACGGGCCGCGAGTTCGACAGGGTCGCGTACGCCTACCTACTCGGCCTCTATCTTGGCGATGGCCACATCATCTCGAAGCGCAAGCAGCATCACTTGTCCATCTTCTGCAACGCCTTGCAGACCGGGCTGATCGCAGCCGCCGAAGATGCCATGCGTAAGGTGATGCCGCTCCCGAGCGTCCAGCAGCGCCACAAGCCGGGCTGCGTCGAGGTGAAGTCCTACACCAAGCACTGGACGTGCATGTTTCCACAGCACGGTGCCGGTATGAAGCACGACCGCACCATCGCTCTCGAACCCTGGCAACAGGAGATCGTCAACGCCCACCCATGGGAATTCATCCGGGGACTCATCCACTCTGACGGGTGCCGCATCACCAACTGGACAACTCGCCTCGTCGCCGGTGAGCGCAAGCGCTACGAATACCCCCGGTACTTCTTCACCAATGTCTCCGACGACATCCGTCAGCTCTACACCGACACCCTCGACAAGCTCGGCATCGAGTGGAAGCACTGCACCCGGCATGGAAACGCGTACAACATCTCAGTCGCCCGCAAAGCATCCGTCGCCTTGATGGACACCCACGTAGGCCCCAAGTACTGACCCCCACCCCCTACTTGGGGCTGTCGTCCTCGCCGATGTGATGCACCCGCACCAGGTTCGTCGAGCCCGAGACCCCGGGCGGCGAGCCGGCCGTGATGACGACGATGTCGCCCTTCTGGCAGCGGCCGTACTTCAACAAGAGTTCGTCGACCTGGTCGACCATCGCGTCCGTCGAGTCGACGTGCGGGCCGAGGAACGTCTCCACGCCCCACGTCAGGTTCAGCTGGGAGCGCGTCGCCGGGTCCGGGGTGAAGGCGAGCAGCGGGATGGGTGACCTGTAGCGAGAGAGGCGGCGGACCGTGTCCCCGCTCTGCGTGAAGGCGACCATGAACTTGGCGCCCAGGAAGTCGCCCATTTCCGCTGCCGCTCGGGCTACCGCGCCGGCCTGTGTGCGGGGCTTGTTGCGTTCGGTCAGCGGCGGGAGGCCCTTGGCGAGGATGTCCTCCTCTGCCGCCTCGACGATGCGGGCCATCGTGCGGACCGTCTCGATGGGGTACTTGCCGACGCTCGTCTCGCCGGAGAGCATCACGGCGTCGGTGCCGTCGATCACCGCGTTGGCGACATCCGACGCCTCGGCCCTGGTCGGGCGGGAGTTGTCGATCATCGAGTCGAGCATCTGGGTGGCGACGATGACGGGCTTGGCGTTCCTCTTCGCGAGTTTGATGGCGCGCTTCTGGACGATCGGGACCTGCTCCAGGGGCATCTCCACACCCAGGTCGCCTCGGGCGACCATGATGCCGTCGAAGGCGGCGACGATGTCGTCGATGTTGTCGACGGCTTGGGGCTTTTCGACCTTGGCGATGACGGGGAGGTGGCGGCCTTCTTCTTTCATGATGCGGTGGACGTCTTCGATGTCGCGTCCGCTGCGGACGAAGGACAGTGCGATGACGTCGAAGCCCGTGCGCAGGGCCCAGCGGAGGTCTGCCTCGTCCTTCTCCGAGAGGGCGGGGACGGAGACCGCGACGCCGGGGAGGTTCAGTCCCTTGTTGTCGGAGACCATGCCGCCTTCGACGACGGTGGTGTGGATGCGGGGTCCGTCGACGGAGGTGACTTCGAGGCAGACTTTGCCGTCGTCGACGAGGATGCGTTCGCCGGTGGTGACGTCGGCCGCGAGTCCGTCGTAGGTGGTGCCGCAGGTCTGGCGGTCGCCCTGGACGCCTTCTTCGACGGTGATGGTGAAGGTGTCTCCGCGTTCAAGGAGTACGGGGCCTTCGGTGAAGCGGCCGAGTCGGATCTTCGGGCCTTGAAGGTCGGCGAGGATTCCGACGCTGCGGCCGGTCTCGTCGGAGGCCTTTCGCACGCGCTGGTAGCGCTCCTCGTGGTCGGCGTATCCGCCGTGGCTGAGGTTGAAGCGGGCTACGTCCATTCCGGCTTCGACCAGTGCCTTGATCTGGTCGTACGAGTCGGTGGCGGGGCCCAATGTACAGACGATCTTTGCTCGGCGCATGGTTCGAGCCTAGGCCTTACCGACGGGTAGGTAATTGGTCGGGCATGACTACTCAACAACCTTTGCGTGAAGGGTTATTGACAAGTGTTGAATTGTGCGCAGGGGTGCTCTGATGAGCATTCCGGAGTGCTCTACAGCGCTGGTGGTGCCATGGTGAATCGGGCGTTGACTTGGGCGTACACGTGTTGTCGTTCGGGTTCGAGGTCGAGGGGCGGGGCTTCGGCGGATTCGGCCGCGTCGAAGGCCATGGTGCGCATGCTGTTTGCCCGAGCCACGCCGTAGGGGTGGGCGTTCTCGGCGCCGATGTCGGCGAGTTCCACGAGGGCGGCGAGGGTGGTGCCGAGGGCTTCGGCGTATTCGCGGGCTCGTTGGACCGCTTCGCGTACGGCCTGTTGCCTGGCTCGGCGGTAGGCGGGTGAGTCGGGGCGCAGGACCCAGGAGGGGCCGTCGATGCGGGTGAGGTCGAGGTCGGCGAGGCGGGTGGTGAGTTCGCCGAGTGCGGTGAAGTCGGTGAGTTCGGCGGTGATGTGGACGCGGCCGTGGTAGGCGCGGACGCGTTCGCCGCGGCCGCGTTTGGTCAGTTCCGGGGTGATGGAGAAGGCGCCTGTTTCCAGTTTTTCCACTGCGTCGCCGTATGTCTTGACGAGGTCGAGGGCGGTGGTGTTGCGGCGGGTGAGATCGGAGAGGGCGCCGTGGCGGTCGGTGCCGCGGGCGCTGACGGTGATG
The DNA here is from genome assembly GCF_008905045.1 of Streptomyces albicerus. Taxonomy (GTDB): domain Bacteria; phylum Actinomycetota; class Actinomycetes; order Streptomycetales; family Streptomycetaceae; genus Streptomyces; species Streptomyces albicerus. The sequence continues at coordinate 168,207 of NZ_VWMY01000022.1, read as the reverse complement.
CCGATGCGGGCGATCTCGGGGTCGACTTCGAGGTGGGCTTCGCCGCGGACGGCGATGCGGGGGGCGTCGGGGGTGCCGTAGGGGACCGCGTGCCGGGGTTCCTCTGAGGGTGAGGTCATACGTCCCACTCTGTCACCGGCGGCCCGTTTCCGGACCTTGTCGGTCATCAGATCGAAACCTGTGGGGGCTGTTGTCGCGCGTCATGAACGGGTCAGAATCTACGCGCGTATCCGCGAGCGTATCTACGCGCGTCGTTGACCGTTTCCCGAGGAGTAGCCAGTCATGCCGTTGAACCGCCGGAAGTTCCTGAAGAAGTCCGCTGTGACCGGGGCGGGCGTCGCTCTGGCCGGTGCGGTCGCGGCGCCGAGCGCTGAGGCGGCGGAAGTGAAGGCGCAAGGTGGCAGGAAGCCGAGGCGGTACTCGCTGACGGTGATGGGCACGACCGATCTGCACGGTCATGTCTTCAACTGGGACTACTTCAAGGACGCGGAGTACAAGGACGCGGCGGGCAACGCGCAGGGTCTGGCGCGGATCTCGACGCTGGTGAACGCGGTTCGCAAGGAGAAGGGCCGCTGCAACACGCTGTTGCTGGACGCGGGTGACACGATCCAGGGCACCCCGCTGACGTACTACTACGCGAAGGTCGACCCGATCACCGCCAAGGGCGGTCCGGTCCACCCGATGGCGCAGGCGATGAACGCGATCGGCTATGACGCGGTGGCGCTCGGCAATCACGAGTTCAACTACGGCATCGAGACGCTGCGGAAGTTCGAGGAGCAGTGCGACTTCCCGCTGCTGGGTGCGAACGCGCTGGACGCGAAGACGCTGAAGCCGGCCTTCCCGCCGTACTTCATCAAGAAGTTCCATGTGAAGGGCGCCCCGCCGGTCACTGTGGCCGTCCTCGGTCTGACCAACCCGGGTATCGCGATCTGGGACAAGGCCTACGTCCAGGGCAAGTTGACGTTCCCGGGTCTTGAGGAGCAGGCGGCGAAGTGGGTGCCGAAGCTGCGGTCGATGGGCGCGGACGTGGTGGTCGTGTCGGCGCACTCCGGCTCGTCCGGCACGTCCTCGTACGGTGATCAGTTGCCGTACATCGAGAACTCGGCGGCGCTGGTGGCGCAGCAGGTGCCGGGGATCGACGCGATCCTGGTGGGGCACGCGCACACGGAGATCGCCGAGTTGAAGGTGACGAACGAGAAGACCGGCAGGACGGTCGTTCTGTCCGAGCCGCTGGCGTACGCGGAGCGGCTGTCGCTGTTCGACATCGAGCTGGTCTTCGAGAAGGGCCGGTGGACGGTCGAGTCGGTGGCGGCGACGGTGCGTGACTCGAAGACGGTGGCCGACGACCCGAAGATCACGCGGCTGTTGAAGGACGAGCACGATGTGGTCGTGGCGTATGTGAACCAGGTGGTCGGGACGGCGACGGAGACGCTGACGACGGTCGAGGCGCGGTACAAGGACGCCCCGATCATCGACCTGATCACGAAGGTTCAGGAGGACGTGGTCAAGGCGGCGCTGGCGGGTACGGAGTACGCGTCGTTGCCGGTGCTGTCGCAGGCGTCGCCGTTCTCGCGTACGTCGGAGATCCCGGCCGGTGATGTGACGATCCGGGATCTGTCGAGTCTGTATGTGTACGACAACACGCTGGTCGCGAAGTTGATGACGGGTGCGCAGGTGCGGGCGTACCTGGAGTACTCGGCGCAGTACTTCGTGCAGACGGCGGCGGGTGCGGCGGTGGACGTGGAGAAGCTGACGAACGCGGGCAACCGGCCGGACTACAACTACGACTACGTGTCGGGTCTGACGTACGAGATCGACATCGCGCAGCCGGCGGGTTCGCGGATCAAGAACCTCTCCTACAACGGTGCGGCCCTTGACGACGCGCAGAAGTTCGTGTTCGCGGTGAACAACTACCGGGCCAATGGCGGCGGTGCCTTCCCGCATGTGGCGTCCGCGCAGGAGCTGTGGGCCGAGTCGACGGAGATCCGTACGCGGATCGCGGAGTGGGTGACGGAGAAGGGCACGCTGGACCCGAAGGAGTTCGCTTCGGTGGACTGGAAGCTGACGCGTGACGGTACGCCCGTCTTCTAGTCGGCCGGTTCGCGATACGGGGGATGCGGGGCCGGGTCCTATTCGGCCAGTGGTGTGAGCATTCGTGGCTGCCTGGCGGGCGGGATCCGGGGCTGCTGTGTGAGGCCGAAGGTCGTGAAGGCCGTTCGGCTCGGCAGTGGGTAGGCGTCTTTGCCCGTCAGGGAGTTGAGGATGTTTGCGCTGCGCCAGGCGGTGAGGCCGAGGTCGGGGGCGCCGACGCCGTGGGTGTGGCGTTCGGCGTTCTGGACGTAGGCGGCTCCGGTGACGGAGGGGTCGAGGACGAGGCGGTGCCGGTCGTCGATTCTCGGGCGTTCGGAGGCGTCGCGACGCATGTACGGGTCGAGGCCTGCGAGGAGTCCGTCGAGGGGGCGTTCGCGGTAGCCGGTGGCGAGGATGACGGCGTCGGTGGTGAGGCGGGTGCGGCTGTTCTGCTGGACGTGTTCCAGGTGCAGTTCGATCTTGGTGGTGGCGATGCGGCCGGCGGTGCGGACGAGGACGCCGGGGGTGAGGACGGTGTCGGGCCAGCCGCCGTTCAGGGTGCGGCGGTAGAGCTCGTCGTGGATGGCGGCGATGGTGTCGGCGTCGATGCCTTTGTGGAGCTGCCATTGGGCGGGGACGAGCCGGTCGCGTACGGGCTCGGGCAGGGCGTGGAAGTAGCGGGTGTAGTCGGGTGTGAAGTGTTCGAGCCCGAGTTTTGAGTACTCCATGGGGGCGAAGGCCTCGGTGCGGGCGAGCCAGTGGATTTTCTCGCGGCCGGTGGGGCGGTTTCTGAGGAGGTCGAGGAAGACCTCGGCGCCGGACTGTCCCGAGCCGATGACGGTGATGTGGTCGGCGGTCAGGAACCGTTCGCGGTGTTCGAGGTAGTCGGCGGCGTGGATGACGGGTACGCCGGGGGCTTCGACGAGGGGGCGGAGCGGTTCGGGGACGTGGGGGGCGGTGCCGACGCCGAGGACGACGTTCTTGGCGTAGGTGCGGCCGAGGGCTTCTGCTTCGCCGTCGGTGTCGAGTTGAGTGAAGTCGACTTCGAAGACGTCGCGTTCGGGGTTCCAGCGGACGGCGTCGACCTGGTGGCCGAAGTGGAGTGCGGGGAGGCTGTCGCTGACCCAGCGGCAGTAGGCGGCGTATTCGGCGCGGTGGATGTGGAAGCGCTCGGCGAAGTAGAAGGGGAAGAGGCGGTCGCGGGCCCTGAGGTAGTTGAGGAACGACCAGGGGCTGGCGGGGTCGGCGAGGGTCACCAGGTCGGCGAGGAACGGGACTTGAAGGGTGGCGCCTTCGATGAGGAGGCCGGGGTGCCAGTCGAAGGCGGGGCGCTGTTCGTAGAAGACGGTGTCGAGTTCGGCCAGGGGGTGGGCGAGGGCGGCGAGGGAGAGGTTGCACGGACCGATGCCGACCCCGACGAGGTCGCGGGGGGCCTCGGGTTCGTGGTGTGCGGGGTTCGTGGGGGGTGTCGGGGACGTGCGGGACGTCATCGGGGCGTGTGTCCTTCCACCAGTTTCAGGAGCGCGGCGAGGTCGCCGGGTCCGGTGTGCGGGTTGAGCAGGGTGGCTTTGAGCCAGAGGCGGTCGTCGAGGCGGGCGCGGCCGAGGACTGCACGGCCTTCGGTGAGGAGGGTGCGGCGTACGGCGGCGACGGCGCTGTCGGTCGCGTCGGTGGGCCGGAACAGCACGGTGCTGATGGTGGGCCGGTCGTAGAGCTCGAAGCGGGGGTGCCGGTGGATGAGCTCGGCGAACTCGGTGGCGTGGGCGCAGACCTGGTCGACGAGTGCGCCGAGTCCGGTGCGGCCGAGGGTTTTGAGGGTGACGGCGATCTTGAGGATGTCGGGGCGTCGGGTGGTGCGCAGGGAGCGGCCGAGGAGGTCGGGCAGGCCCGCTTCGGTGTCGTCGTCGGCGTTGAGGTAGTCGGTCTGGTGGGCCAGTACGGCGAGGTCGTGGGGGTCGCGTACGGCGAGGAGGCCGGCGGCGACGGGTTGCCAGCCGAGTTTGTGCAGGTCGAGGGTGACGGTGTGGGCGTGGGCGAGGCCGTCGAGTTTGGGGCGGTGGCGGTCGCTGAAGAGGAGGCCTCCGCCGTAGGCGGCGTCGACGTGGAGGCGGGCGCCGTGGGTTTCGCAGAGGGCGGCGATGGCGGGGAGCGGGTCGATGAGGCCGGCGTCGGTGGTACCGGCGGTGGCGGCGACGAGGAGGGGTCCTGGTTCTTGCCCGCGGCGGAGCCGCTGTTCGATACAGCCGGTGAGGGCTTCGTCGAGGGCTGTGGGGTCCATGGTGCCTGCGGGGGCCGGGACGGTGACGGGTTCGGGGAGGCCGAGGAGCCAGGTGGCGCGGTGGAGGGAGTGGTGGGCGTTCGCCGCGCAGATGAGTTGGGTTCGGCCGTGGAGTTCGCGGGCGAGGAGGAGGGCGAGCTGGTTGGACTCGGTGCCGCCGGTGGTGACTAGGGCGTCACCCTCTACTGGTGTTATGGGGGTTCGGCCTACTGGTGTTTCGGGGGTCCGGCTCGGTGTGGCGTAGACCTCGGCGGTGATGGCCCGGGTGACCAGGGCTTCCAGTTCTGAGGCGGCCGGTGCCTGGTCCCAGGAGTCCAGGGACGGGTTGAGGGCGGAGGCGGCGAGGTCCGCGGCGGTGGCCACGGCGAGGGGTGGGCAGTGGAGGTGGGCCGCGCAGAGGGGGTCTGCGGGGTCCGCGGCGCCCGCTGCGAAGGCTTGGACGAGGGTGTGCAGGGCGGTTTCGTCGCCGTGGTCCGGGAGGGGGTCGCCCACGGCCTCGCGTACGCGGGTGGCCACCGCGGCCGGGCCGCCGGGCGGTAGGGGGCCGCCGCGGGCGGCTGCGCCGGCCCGGAGCGCCTCGAGCACGGTGATGAGCAACGGCCGCAAGGTGTCCGGGCCTTGGGGGCCTGATGCGAGCGGGCTCATCGTTGTCCTCCGGGGCGCGGGGCGGGGGTTCCCAGCGTGTACGCGTTTGGGGTGGCGTGCCCGGGGAGTGCGGTGATCGGCACCCGAAAGGGTGGCGCTCCGCACCGGGGTTGTGGGAGACGTGCGGGTTGGTGGGGGCTGGTCGCGCAGTTCCCCGCGCCCCCTGCGGGGCTTGGGCCGGTGCGTTGTCTGCGGGTTCGCTTTGGTTGCTCGCGCAGTTCCCCGCGCCCCTGAAAAGACGGCGGTTCGCCGTGCCCCTGGAAGAAAGTGGCCCTCGTGGCCCTGGAAGAAAGTGGGCCGCCGTGGCCCTGGAAGAAGGTGGCCCCCGTGCCCCTGGAGGAGAAGGGGCTCGGGGGCCGTGTGGCTATGCCTCTCGTACTTGCAATGCCCTTGCCAAGTCGTCCAGTTGGTCTGCCAGTTTGCGGCGTAGGGCGGGGATCGGGGCGGACTCGGTGAGGCATTGTTCGCCCAGGCGGAGGGTCTGCGCGGAGATGGCGTGGACCGGGAAGGCCCAGCGGCCGGCGGCTTCGGCGATGGCGGGGCCGCGGCGGGCGGCGACGGCTACCGCGTCGGGCCAGTAGCGCTCGACGTACTGGCGGACGAGGTCGGTCTGTTCGGGTTGCCAGAAGCCCTGGGCGGTGGCGGTGAAGAGGTAGTTGGAGAGGTCGTCGGTGGCGAACATCGCCTCCCAGGCTTCGCGCTTCGCGACCGGGTCGGGGAGGGCGGCGCGGCAGCGGGCGGCGCCTTCCTGGCCGGTGGCGCTGGGGTCCTGGACGAGTTCGGCGTCGATGACGGCGTCGTCGATGGCGCCGAGGACGGCGAGGCGGCCGAGGATGCGCCAGCGCAGTTCGGGGTCGAGTTCGGGGCCGCCGGGGACGGTGCCTTCGGAGAACCATGCGCTGATGGTGTCGGGCTGGGCGGCGACGGCGATGAGGTGGCGTACGGCGATGAGGCGCAGGCCGGGGTGGGAGCCGTCCTCGGTGCGGCGGATCAGGTCGCGGCACAGGGAGGTGAGGGTGGCGAGGGCGGCGGGCCTGTCGTGGGCCGGGAGGAAACGGTCCGCGACCTGGGTGGCCGCGAAGGTGAGGACGCCCTGGACGACAGCGAGGTCGGTCTCCTCGGGGAGATGGGCGCGGGCGGTCTCCAGGTAGGAGGCGGGGGCGAGGTCGCCGTCGCGGACCATGTCGCGCAGGGTGTTCCACAGGACGGCGCGAGTGAGGGCGTCTGGAACGCCGGAGATGCCGCGCAGGGCGGTCTCCTCGGACGTCTCGTCGAGGCGGATCTTGGCGTAGGTGAGGTCGAGGTCGTTGGGGACGACGAGGGCGGGGCGGGTGCCGGTGCGTGGCTCGGGGGGCGCCGGGTTCTGCGGGACGTCGGTCTCGTAGCGCTCGCGCAGGACGAGTGCGCGGTCGCCGCCCGGGTCGCGGTCGTAGACGCCGACGGTGACGCGGTGGGGGCGGCTGCCGGCGTGGTCGACGGTGAGGGTCCACTCGCCCGGTTCGGCGGTGACGGACGCGGTGAGGGTGTCGACGCCGGTGGTGCGCAGCCAGGAGTCGGCCCAGGCGTGGACGTCGCGTTCGGTGGCGGCGGCGAGGGAGTCGATGAAGTCGGCGAGGGTGGCGTTGGAGAACTTGTGGCGGGCGAAGTGGGTGTTGATGCCGGTGAGGAAGTCCTTCTCGCCGAGCCAGGCGACCAGTTGGCGCAGGGCGGAGGCGCCCTTGGCGTAGGAGATGCCGTCGAAGTTGAGCATCGCGGAGGCGGTGTCGGGGACGGCGACGGGGTCGGGGGCGACGGGGTGGGTGGAGGGCCGCTGGTCGGCGTCGTAGCCCCAGGCCTTGCGGACGATGCCGAAGTCGGTCCAGGTGTCGGTGAAGCGGGTGGCTTCGGTGAGGGTCTGGTAGCCCATGTACTCGGCGAAGGACTCGTTCAGCCAGATGTCGTCCCACCAGCGCAGGGTGACGAGGTCGCCGAACCACATGTGGGCCATCTCGTGGGCGATGACCATGGCGCGGGTCTGGCGTTCGGTGTCGGTGACGGCGGAGCGGTAGACGAACTCGTCGCGGAAGGTGACGAGTCCGGGGTTCTCCATGGCGCCGGCGTTGAACTCGGGGACGAACGCCTGGTCGTAGGAGTCGAAGGGGTAGGGCTCCTCGAACTTCTCGTGGTAGCGGTCGAAGCAGGCGCGGGTGATGTCGAGGATCTCGTCGGCGTCGGCGTCCAGGTAGGGCGCCAGGGAGCGGCGGCAGTGGATGCCGAAGGGCAGGCCGCGGTGTTCGGTGCGTACGGAGTGCCAGGGTCCGGCGGCGACGGCGACGAGGTAGGTGGAGATCAGCGGGGTGGGGGCGGCCCGCCAGCTGCCGTCCTCCTGCTGCTCGGTGATGCCGTTGGCGAGGACGGTCCAGCCCTTGGGGGCGGTGACGGTCAGCTCGAAGACGGCTTTCAGGTCGGGCTGGTCGAAGGCCGCGAAGACGCGCTGCACGTCTTCCATGAACAGCTGTGTGTAGACGTATGTCTCGCCGTCGGTGGGGTCGGTGAAGCGGTGCATGCCCTCGCCGGTGCGGGAGTAGCGCATGGTGGTGTCGATGCGCAGTTCGTGTTCGCCCGCTGTGAGGTTCTTGAGCGGCATCCGGTTCTCGTCCAGGGCGACGGTGTCCAGGTCGAGGAGGTGGCCGTCGAGGGCGACGGAGCGCAGTTCGGCGGGCTTGAGCTCGACGAAGGTGTCCCCGTCCGCGTGGGCGGTGAAGCGGATGACGGTACGGGAGTCGAAGATCTCGTCGCCGCGCGTCAGGTCGAGTTCGATCTGGTAGCGGTGGACGTCGAGGAGCTTGGCACGGGTCTGCGCTTCGTCGCGCGTCAGTACGGACATGGGTGCCATGCTGCCTGATGGGCGGGGCGCGGCACAGGGGTGGCCTGGGGCTCCCCGTGTGGGGCGCCTCCGCTGCTGCGCGCCTGGTCCTATGCGGTGGGGGCCTGTTCCTTCACGAGGGCGCGGAGTTCGCGTACTTCCCGGTCCAGTGACTGGTAGCGCTGGTGGGACTCGTAGAGGTAGCGGACCTTGGTGCGCAGGGCCCAGGGGTCGATGGGTTTCATGACGAGGTCGGCGACGCCGAGGTGGTAGGCGGTGGAGGTGAGTTCGTTGTCCGGGCCGAAGCCGGTGACAAGGATGATCGGTATGAGGTGGGTCTGTTCCACTCCCCGCATGTAGCGGACGACGTCGAGGCCGCTGACGCCGGGCATGTGTACGTCGAGGAGGAGCAGGCCGATCTGGCCGCGCAGGACTTCCTTCAGCGCGTCGTCGCCGCTGGTCGCCCGCGTCAGGTGGTACCCGAGCGGGGCCAGGGCGCTTTCCAGTGCGTAGAGCGTGTCCTCATGGTCGTCGACGATGAGGATCTTGGCATCCGGCGGCATTGAGCGAAGTCCCCTCGCTTGGACAACAAGCCTATGTCCGAACCGACTGACAGGGAGTACTCATGAACTGACAAGGAGTGCTCAGCGCAGGATGCCTCATTTAGACGCGCAGGCCGAGAGGGCGGACTTACAAGAACATGAGAAGTGGGGCCGGTGGTCGCGGTACCGCGCCCCGAAGGGGCGCGGGGCTGTATCGATATGCGGCTCCGCCGCGTGGGCGCGCTCAGCCCCCACCGACCCGCAGACAAATCACCGTTCTTCCAGCGGAGCGCCCCCGTTGGTGACGTCCGCGATCCGCTCATGGTGGCGGATCACCTCGGCGATGATGAAGTTGAGCAGCTTCTCCGCGAACGCCGGGTCGAGTCTGGCGTTCTCGGCGAGGCGGCGCAGTCGGGCGATCTGCTGCGCCTCGCGGGACGGGTCGGCGGGCGGCAGCTGGTGGGCGGCCTTGAGGTGGCCGACCTGCTGGGTGCACTTGAAGCGTTCGGCGAGCATGTGGACGACGGCGGCGTCGATGTTGTCGATGCTCTCGCGCAGCCGGGCGAGTTCGGCGCGGACGGCCGGGTCGGTGTCGCCCGCGTTGCCGGTGTCGCCCGCGTTTCCGGTGTTGCTGGTGGTCATGGGTGCCAACCCTACGTGGCGTGCCTCAGGGGGTGTGCGGCCGCTCGGTCGTCGTGCTCCTGGGGAGGGCCTGAGGAGTGGAGCATCGGCGGATCGTCGGGGTCGGGTACCTGGTTGCTCCAGCCGCCGGGCACCGTACGCCCTTGTTGTTCCCTGAAGCGCACGGGTGCCATGCCGACGCGGCGGGTGAACAGGCGGGAGAAGTACGCCGGATCGTCGTAGCCGACGCGTCTGGCGACCGCGGCGACGGGGAGTTCGGTGGCGGCGAGGAGTTCCTTGGCGCGGCCGAGGCGGATGCCGAGGAGGTAGTCCTTGGGGCTGCAGCCGGCGCCGCGGCGGACGGCGGTGCGCAGTTCGGCGGGGGTCATGCCGTGCCGGGCTGCGTGGTCGGCGACGGAGAGTGGCTTGAAGGCGTCGCGGGCGAGGGCCTGGAGGACCTGGTCGCCGTCGGGGGTGGTGTCGGCGCGGGCGCGGCGCAGGGTGACGAGGAGTTCGTGGACGGCGGCGCTGGTCTCGACCTCCAGGAGGGGGTTGCCGCGGCGGGCGGCGCGGGCGATGCGGCCGACGGTGGCGCGGGCGGGGCCCGCGTCGGAGAGTGGGACGACGGGCCGGCCGGGTTCGATGTAGCCGAGTTCGGTGTACGTGTCGGTGGTGGGCCCGGTGAAGTCGACAAAGGCCTCGTCCCAGCCGGTCTCGGGGTCGGGCGCGTAGTGGTGCGGTACGCCGGGGGTGAGCCAGAGCAGGGCGGGTGCGGTGACGGCGGTGCGGTGTCCGTCGGCGGTACGGAACCAGCCGCGGCCCGTGCTGATCACGACGGCCACGTGGTGGTCGAGGGTGCGGGGTCCGACGGTGGGCAGCGCCCCGTACTGGAGGCCGACGCCGAGGCAGACGAGGCCGAGCTTGTGGTGGGCGGGGCCGGGGCTGAAGAACCGCATCCAGGTGTGGTACATCCGCTGTCCTCCCGCCCGGCCCGCACGCGTCCCGTAGATCTCGCGCGTCCTGTACGTCTCGCGCGACTCATGTGCCGACTCATGTGCTCGTGTGCCTCGTGTGTCTCACGCACGCCTTGGGCACCTCTTGCGTCCAATCAACGCTGATCTTTGTCCATGGACCGGGCCGCCGCCAGGGGTGAGGGTGGTGCGCATGAGCGAGTTCGCGGTGGGGGACACCGATTTTCTGCTGGACGAGCGGCCGGTGCGGCTGTTGTCGGGGGCGCTGCACTACTTCCGGGTGCACGAGGGGCAGTGGGGGCACCGGCTGGCGATGCTGCGGGCGATGGGGCTCAACTGCGTGGAGACGTACGTCCCGTGGAATCTCCACGAGCCTCGCCCGGGCACCTTCCGGGACGTCGAGGCCCTCGGCCGGTTCCTGGACGCGGCCCGGGAGGCGGGGCTGTGGGCGATCGTGCGGCCGGGTCCGTACATCTGCGCCGAGTGGGAGAACGGCGGGCTGCCGCACTGGCTGACCGGTGATCCGGCCGCCCGGGTGCGCACACGGGACGAGCGGTTCCTGGGTCATGTGGAGCGCTGGTTCGATCGCCTGCTGCCCGAGATCGTGTCCCGGCAGCTCGACCGCGGCGGCCCGGTGCTCATGGTGCAGGTGGAGAACGAGTACGGCAGTTACGGCTCCGACCAGGTGTATCTGCGCCGCCTCGCCGAGCTGCTGCGGGCCGGGGGCGTGACCGTGCCGCTCTTCACCTCGGACGGCCCCGAGGACCACATGCTCACCGGCGGTTCCCTGCCCGGCGCACTGGCCACCGTGAATTTCGGGTCGCACGCGCGCGTGGCCTTCGAGACGCTGCGCCGGCACCGGCCGGTCGGCCCGCTGATGTGCATGGAGTTCTGGTGCGGCTGGTTCGACCACTGGGGCGCCGACCATGCCGTACGCGCTCCCGGGGACGCCGCCGACGCGCTGCGGGAGATCCTGGAGTGCGGGGCCTCGGTCAACGTCTACATGGCACACGGCGGCACGAACTTCGCGGGCTGGGCGGGCGCCAACCGGGGTGGCGGCGCGCTGCACGACGGGGCCCTGGAGCCGGACGTGACGTCCTACGACTACGACGCCCCGATCGACGAACACGGCCGCCCCACCGCGAAGTTCTGGGCGTTCCGCTCGCTCCTGGCCGCGTACACGGACGCGCCACTGCCCGAACTTCCGCTCGCTCCCGCCGAGTTGGGCTCCCCCGCCACCGTGGATCTGACCGGCTGGGCGCCCCTGTCCGCCGTACTCGACACGCTCGGCGGGCCCGAGACCGAGCACGCCGTGCCGCCCACGTTCGAGGAGCTGGACGTGGACCGGGGCCTCGTCCGCTACACGGTCGACGTCCCGGGACCACGCCAGCCGTACCCGCTGACGGTCCGCGGGCTGCGGGATCTGGCGGTGGCGTACGTCGACGGCGTGCCGGCCGGAGTGCTCACCGAGGACGAGCCCCGGCTCAAGGAGCCGGTCGCCGGACCCGCGCGCGTGGAGCTGTGGGTGGAGTCGCTGGGACGCGTCAACTACGGGCCCCGGGCCGGGGAGCCGAAGGGCGTCACCGGGGGCGTGCTGCACGAGCGCCAGTACCTGCACGGCGTACGCGCCCGGGCCCTGCGCCTGGACGCGTTCGACACCGGCGTGCGGCCGGTGCCGTTCCGCGCGCTTCCCGCACCGGGCACCCCCGGCCTGTACCGCGGCACGGCCACGGTGCACGGCCCCGGCGACGCCCGTCTCGAACTCCCCGGCCGGACACGGGGTTTCGCCTGGATCAACGGCTTCAACCTGGGCCGCTACTGGTCCATCGGCCCACAGCGGTCCCTGTACGTCCCGGGGCCGCTGCTGCGTGAGGGCACGAACGAGGTCTGGGTCCTGGAACTGGAGGAGGCCTCGACGCCGCCGCTGCCCCCGTTCCTGCGCAGCCAGAACCCGCAGTCGCCGGGGAACCCAACCCGGGAGAATCCGCCCGCGTCCCCTTAGAGTGGAATCGGGTTCAGGGCCTCTATGGGGGTACGGGCGTGACGAACGGTGGTCCGGTCGAGCACGGCTACCCGCACCTGGACACGGTGCGGGCGGCGATCACCGCGCTGTACAAAAGGCTCTCGTACGACACCATCCACACCTTCGCCACCAGCGTGGCCCCCGTCGACGTGGCGTTCTGCGACACGGACGATCTGTATCTGGGTGCCCAGCGGGTGGCTCGCGAGCTGGTGCGCCACTTCCGTCTGCCGGACGCCCGCATGATCGTGAGCTTCCGCGAGATGCAGCACGCGGCGAACGTCGAACTGGCCGCGGGTCCCGAGTACTTCATCGAGCTGAACGACCGCTTCCGGACCCATCGCAGGGACATCGGCGCCGCGCTCGCACACGAGGTGATGCACGTCTATCTGCACCGCCTCGACCTGTTCTTCCCGGGCACCCGCGACAACGAGATCCTCACGGACACGGCGACGACGTATCTCGGCGCGGGCTGGCTGCTGCTCGACGCGTACCGCGAGGACGCGGCGTCCTCGCAGAAGCTCGGCTATCTGACACCGGAGGAGTTCGGGTACGTGCTGGCCAAGCGTGCGCTGATCTTCGGCGAGGACCCGTCCACCTGGTTCACCAGCCCGCAGGCGTACACCGCGTACACGCGCGGCATGTCGCGGGCCCGGCACGACGAGCGGCAGCCCCCGCTGACCGCCGCGGGCTGGGCGGGCCGCCGCCGGTACGCGAAGGACCGCCGCCATGCCCAGGACCACCCCGCTGCGCCGCCTGCGCCCGTCGGCACCCCGTACACCTTCACCCCCGACGGCCACGGCCCGCTGCGTGTCTCGTTCCCCTGCCCGACCTGCCACCAGCGGATCCGGGTGCCGGTACGGGGCCGGGTACGGGCGCGCTGCGGGCTGTGCCGTACGGTCCTGGAATGCGACACGTAGGGGTTGGCGGGGGATGACCGTGGAAGACCCGGCGGCCGGTCTGTTCACGGCGGTCCACGAGGCCGACGAGGACGCGGTCGTACGACAGTTGAGCGCCGGCGCGAGCGCGGAGTCGGTGGACGAGGACGGGCAGACGGCCCTGTATCTGGCGGCGGTGAACGGCGAGTCCGGTGTCGTACGCCTGCTGCTGGCGGCCGGTGCCGACCCGGACCGGCTGAGCGAGGGCACGGACTCGCCGCTGTGCGGGGCGGCCTGCTGGGGCCACACGGAGGTCGTACGCGCCTTGCTGGCGGCCGGGGCCGCGCCGGACCTGGCGGAGGAGTTCGGACTCACGGCTCTGGCCTGGGCCGTGCAGCGCGGCCGCGCCTCCGTGGTGGCCGAACTCCTCGCGGCCGGCGCGGACCCCGATCACCCGATGGCGAACGGCGAGCCTCCGCTCGTGGCGGCCGCCCGCCGGGGCTCCCCCGGCTGCGTACGTGCCCTGCTCGCGCACGGAGCGCAGGCCCGTTCCGAGGCGCTGGCGGAGGCCCGGCGCCGGCTGTCGCTGGACGTGGAGGCGGAGCTACGGGCCGGTCTGGAGCAGACCTACGGCCCCGGCCACGACTACGCGACCCACCGCTTCACGACGGAGGACGGCGTCGAGACCGTCGAGGTCAACCTGCTCAAGGACGGCCGTCCGTCCGCGGGCAACGATCAGCAGACCGGCCATGCGGAGATCGTCACGCTGCTGGAGTCGGCTCCGGTCACCGGCTGAGCGGCGGCTCGGCGAGGCTGCTCGCGCCCCTTCAAGCGAGGGCTGCAGCGCCCCGTTAGGGGCGCGGGGCTGTGTCAATATGCGGCTCCGCCGCGTGGGCGCGACCAGCCACAACGGACCCGCAGCTCCCCACGCCCCTCCCGCAGAGCGCTCCGCAGCGGAAAGCCGCCGTCCGTCTGTCCCGCTGACGGACGGCGGCCTTCCGGCCCCCGCATCCCCCGAGGTTGGACTGGTTCGTACGCCGGGCGGTCAGTCGTACATGCGCCAGTCGTACGTCAGTTGGTAGTGGCCCCCGTGTCCTTTGTAGTCGGCGATGGCCGGGGCCGTGAACGGTCGGCCCGCCCAGCGGCCGGTGAGTGCCGGGATGACCGCGCTGACGGTGACGGGCTTGAACACCTCGTCCCCGAACAGGCTCTTGAGCTGGTCGAAGACCCAGCCGACCGCCGCGCCGACGGCCATCCCGATGAGGATCCCGACGGGCCCGCCGGAGGCACCGATCGCGCCCCCGATGGCGGCGGCGAGGTAGGCGACGACCTTCTTCCTGACGAGGTCGAGCAGCGTGTTGACGTAGTCCGCGAGGCCGCCCCAGTCGACCTCCGCGAGCACCAGCGTGACGAAGTACGACTTCGGGTACGCCGTGCCCTCGTTGAGGTTGAACCAGTGGAACTGCCGCGGCGGGTCGTACACCTTGACGTCGCCGTCGTCGAAGCTGCGCACCTTGAACTGGCCGATCTTCAGCGTGTCGCCGCTCTCGTCCACGCTGGTCCCGGCGAGGTGGATCTCGTCGGAGCCCCACTCGGAGGTCTCGTCGACGCACTTGACCCGGTGGATGCGCAGTTCCAGCTTGTGCAGGGCGGCCGGTACGGCGGCCAGGCGCTGCGGGGCCGACTGCTCGGGGAGGAGAGAAGTCGGCAGCTTCCTGAGTTCGTCGGCCGGGAACTTCAGCCGCTCGGGGAAGCCGAGGCGTTTGACCTGTGTGTCCACCGACGTGGGTGAGCGCAGGTCGACACGGGCCAGGTCACCGAGGCGCCTGGCGCGTACGGCACCGGTCTTGAGGTCGGCGACGACCGCGGCCGCCGCCTTCTTCTTGCGGTCGTCGGTGAGGCTGTCGAAGCGCCGCGCGATCACGTGCTCGGCGGCTGTCCTGTCCGCGGGCAGCGGGTACTTGGCGGGCTCCGCGTGATGGGCGGCGACCTTGTCGGCGGCGACGTTGAGTTCCTGGACGACGCGCTCGGCCACGGCCCGCACTTTGGCGTGTGGGACGTCCGTCACCACACGATGAGTGTTCTCCGGCATTTCCGTTCATCCCCCGTTGGTTACTGCTCCCTTCGCGACCGTTTCCGCGAAGGTCCAACCGACGGTACGGACACGGGGGTTCGGGCGCCCCGGGGTGCGCCCCGGGGGAATCCCTAGGGTCCGGGCCCGTCGGCGGCCAGCGCCGCCGTGAGGCGCGTACGGGAGTCGACGCCGAGCTTGGGGTAGATCCGGCCGAGGTGGTACTCGACGGTCTTGACGCTGATGACGAGTTCCCGCGCCACCTGCCGGTTGGTGAGTCCGGAGGCGACCAGGCGGGCGACGGCCAGCTCCTGCGGCGTGAGCAGCGCCGCGCCGCGTGTCCGCGGCTCCCCCTCGGCGCCGGTCGCGAGTCCGCACGCCGCCAACTCCCGTTCGCAGCGCCCGAGATCGGGCGGCGCGTCGAGGCGTACGAGGAGGTCACGGGCCGTGCGCAGCTCCTCGCCCGCGCGGGTGCGGCGGCCCGCGCGGCGCAGGAACCCGCCGTACGCGAGGTGCAGCAGCGCCCGGTCGAAGGGCGCCTCGACGTGCGCGGCGTGCTTGAGTCCTGAGCGGAAGGCACGCTCGGCGGCCACGGTGTCGCCGCGCGCGGCCTCCAGGGTGCCGCGGGCGCGGGCGGCGGCGACGAGGGCGCCGTGGTGGCCGCGCTGGGTGGCGAGGACCTCGTACGGGGCGAGGGCCTGGGCGGCGCGCTTCTCGTCGCCGAGGGCGGCCCAGGCCTCCGCGAGCAGGTCAGCCCAGGGGAAGGTGCCGGGCTCCTCCAGGTCGCCGCGTGGGGCGAGTGCGAGCAGCGGTTCCAGGGCGGTGACGACCTCCTCGGGCCGGCCCTGGGCGCGGGCGAGGTGGGCCTCGGCGAGTGCGGCCCACAGGGCGGGGTTCACATGGCCGCCGGCCGCGTAGACGCGGGCCACGCGCGCGTGTGCCTGCGCTTTGGTGAACGCGCCCCGCGCGGCGTGCACCTGGGCGGCGAGCATCCGGCAGTACAGGGCGATGTGCGGCTGGTCGGTGTCGGCGGCCAGGGACAGGGCGAGATCGGTGTGGACGATCGCGTCGTCCCAGCGGCCCGCGCGGTACTCGGCGGAGGCGAGCGCGGTCGCGGCGACCACCCGGAAGGAGGCCGCGCGCCGGTGGCAGGCGCCGAAGACGCCGCTCAGGTCCCGTACGGCGCCGGTGAGATCGCCGGTCCACTCGCGCAGGGTGCCGCGGCCGAGCAGTTCCTCCAGCTGGGCGGGCGTGGCGAGCGCCGGGTCGGGCAGCGGGCCCAGCCCGTCGAGCACTTCCGGGGCCCGGCCGCTCATGGCGAGGCCGCTGAGGCGCAGGTAGCGGATCATGTCGGTGGCGGTGTCGTCGGGTGCGAGCCGCAGCGCGAGGTCGGCCCACTCGGCCATCTCGGCGCCGTGCGACATGCTGCCGTGCAGCGCGGCGAACTGGCCCGCGATCCGCGCCCCGAGGACGGGGTCGGTCGCCGGGTCGCACCGGTGCCAGGCGTCCGTGAGCAGCGCCTCCGCCCGGTCCAGGTCGTACAGGCTCAGCCGGCCGAGCAGATAGCTGCGCCAGCCGCCGGGCGTGAACTGCGCGATCCGCTGGGCGACTTCACCCATGTCCGGTACGTCTCCGGCGAGCAGGGCGCACTCGACGGCCTCGAGGGTGTGCTGCTCGTACGCCGTCGGGTCCGCGCTCAGCCGGGCGGCGGCCGTCAGCTGTCCCGCTGCGTTCGCCCAGGCGCCGTCGGCGGCGAACCTCCGTCCCAGGGAGGCGAGTGCGGCGGCGAGCTCCGGATCGGGGCCGGTGGCGGCGAGCGCCCGGTGGCGCAGCCGCTGCGCCTCGTCCCGTACGGTGCGGGCGGCGCGCAGATGCAGGGCGGCTCGGCGGGACGGGCCGAGCTGGTGGTAGACGGCGGCGTGCACGAGAGGGTGCGGGAAGCGGACCACCGGGTCGCCGGGCGCCTCGGTCAACAGGCCTGTGTGGACGGCCTCTTCGAGTGCCGTGAGGACATCCGAACCGCGGCGTTCCTCGTCGAGCAGGTCCTCGTCGGCGACCTCCCAGGCATCGGCCGGCGCACAGTGCGCACCGAGTACCGCGGCCGCGCAGACCAGGGCGTCGGCGGCCGGTGAGCAGGCGGCGAGCTTCGCCAGCACGAGCGCCGTGAACGACTTGGGCGCGGGCGGCGTCACCTCGGGCTCCCCGAGCGCCTCCAGCAGTCCCGCGCCTTCCTGTTCCAGGAGTGCCTTGACGTGGAGGGGGTTGCCTGCAGTGTGCTCGTGCAGCCGCGCGGCGACCCGCGCGGTGAGTCCCCGTACGCCCAACTCCCCACTGAGTTCCGCCAGTTCCGCGGGCTCGAGCCCGTCGAGCCGTACCCGCACCGCGTCGTCGGCCGTGAACAGCCTGCGCAGCCCGGCGGGCAGCCGCGCGTCCTCGACGTCCCGTACGACGAGGAGCACGAGCACGCGATCGGCCCGCAGCCGGCGTACGGCGAAGGCGAGGGCTTGGAGGGAGGGGTGGTCGGCCCATTGGGCGTCGTCGAGGACGAGGGCGACGGGGATTTCGGTGCCCGGAGACCCACCCGACCCCTGTGTCTCGTCCAGCACTTCCAGCAGCTCCGCTCCCGCCGCGTGCGCGTCCGCCCAACGCCCGCCGCCACCACTGCTGCCACTGCTGCCACTGCTGCCACTGCTGCCACTGCTGCCACTAGAGGTATCGCTGTTGGGATCGCCTCGGCCCAGCAACTGCTCCAGCGCTCCGAACGCCAGCTCCGACTCGGCCTCCTCGCCCGCCCCGTACACGACGTGCGCGTCGTCGCGCAGGAAGCGGCGTACCAGGGCCGTCTTGCCGATGCCCGCCGGGCCCTCGACGAGCACGCGTTGAGGGTGTCCCGCGCGGGCGCCCTCGCGCGCGGCCGCGAGGAGCGCGAGGCTGTCCGCTCGCCCGACGAACTCCACCTGAGCCACCTCCCCGCCCGGCCCGCCCTGCTGGGCATCCTCGCGAGCGAAGGGCGCCGGGTCCAGCGTTCGGCCTCCTGAGCAGGTCCGGTGAAATCCGGTCCGTCACGGCAGCGCCCCAAAGGGGCGCGGGGAACTGCGCGACCAGCCACGACGGCGCCGCAGACGATCGACGGCACATCGCGACACTTCCAGCGGAGCGCTCACGTGTCGTACGCCGATCGCACTACTGCGCTCCATACACCGGCTGGGGCACCTCCGCCTCCGCGAGCAGTTTGAGTGCCGTGTCCCCGGCCTCGTACGGAGTCCACCGCGCCCCCTTGTCGACACTCGGGCCGGGCCGCCAGCCCTCCATGACCGTGATACGGCCGCCGTCGGCCTCGAAGACCCGGCCGGTCACCCCGGCGCTCGCGGCGGAGCCGAGCCAGACGACGAGCGGCGACACGTTCTCGGGGGCCATCGCGTCGAAGCCGCTGCCGGGTGCCGCCATCGTGTCCGCGAAGGTGGCCTCGGTCATCCGGGTCCGCGCGGCCGGCGCAATGGCGTTGACCTGCACCCCGTAGCGCGCCATCTCGGCGGCGGCGACCAGGGTGAGTCCGACGATCCCGGCCTTGGCCGCGCTGTAGTTCCCCTGCCCGACGGACCCCGACAGCCCTGCTCCGGAGCTGGTGTTGACGACCCGCGCCTGCGGCGTGCGGCCTGCCTTCGCCTCCGCCCGCCAGTGCGCGGCGGCGTGCTTCAACGGCAGGAAGTGCCCCTTCAGGTGGACGCGCATGACGGCGTCCCAGTCGTCCTCGTCGAGGTTCACCAGCATCCGGTCGCGCAGGAACCCGGCGTTGTTGACGAGGGTGTCGAGCCGTCCGAAGGCGTCCACGGCCGTGCGTACGAGGGACGCGGCGCCCTCGGTCGTCGCGATGTCCCCACCGTGCGCGACCGCCTCACCGCCCACCGCCGTGATCTCCTCGACGACCTGCCGGGCCGGGCTGTCGGGTCCGGGCGAACCGTCGAGCCCGACCCCCAGGTCGTTGACGACGACTCGCGCCCCCTCGGCCGCGAACGCGAGCGCGTGCGTCCGCCCGAGCCCGCGTCCCGCACCCGTGACGATCACGACCCGGCCGTCGCAGATTCCGGTCCTTCCGGCGGTTTCGGCGGTTCCGGTGCTTCCGGTGCTTCCGGTCATGTCACTTCTCCTTGTTGGCTTCCTTGTTGACGGTCGCCGCGTCCAGGAAGGCGAGCCGTTCGCCGCCGCCGTGCACCTGGAGGCTGGCCCCGGTGATGTACGCGGCGGCGTCCGAGGCGAGGAAGACGGCCGCTCTGCCGACGTCCGAGGGCTCGGCGAGCCGCCCGAGCGGGACGGTGCGGGAGACGGCCGCGATGCCGTCCTCGCCGCCGTAGTGGAGGTGGGACAGCTCGGTGCGGACCATCCCGACGACGAGCGTGTTGACCCGCACGTCCGGCGCCCACTCCACGGCCATCGAGCGCGCCAGGTTCTCCAGGCCCGCCTTGGCCGCCCCGTAGGCCGCGGTGCCGGGCGAGGGCCGGGTCCCGCTCAGGCTGCCGATCATCACGACGGATCCCCGGGCGCGCTTCAGATGCTCGTACGCCGCGAGGGACGCCGCCAGCGGGGCGGTGAGGTTGAGCTCGATCACGCGCGCGTGCCGCTCGGCGTCCGCCTCCGCGAGCAGCCGGTAGGGGGCGCCGCCCGCGTTGTTGACCAGGACGTCGAGCCTGGGCAAGCCGTCGAAGAAGGCGTGCACGGCCGGTGGGTCCCGCAGATCGAGGGGGACGAACTCGGCGCCCTCGACCGGCACGTCGGGCGGCCGGCGCGCACAGACCACGACCTCGGCGCCCACTTCGGCGAACGCCCGGGCGATCCCGGCGCCGACACCCCGGGTCCCGCCCGTGACGACCACGAGCCGCTTGTCCACAAGCTCGTCCGACCGCTCGTCCGACCGAATGTCCGACTGATTGTCCGGCCGCTTGTCCACAGGGCCTCCCGCTCGGCGGTGTTCGCTGTTACCTTCACATCAGATCGCACCTAACAAACGTTTGGTGGAAAGGTAGCTGATGCGTCCATGGGTGTCTCCACCTCGTCCCCGGAAAAGGGGATTTCCGTCGTCACGGTCGACTTCCCGCCCGTGAACGCACTGCCGGTGCGCGGCTGGTTCGAGCTGGCCGACGCCCTGCGCGCGGCGGGCCGCGACGCCGAGGTCCGCTGTGTGGTGCTGGCCGCCGAGGGGCGGGGGTTCAACGCGGGCGTGGACATCAAGGAGATACAGCGGGAGGGCGGAAGCGCTCTGCTCGGTGCCAACAGCGGTTGCGCCGAGGCCTTCGCCGCCGTGTACGAGTGCGAGGTGCCCGTGGTGGCGGAGGTGCACGGGTTCTGTCTGGGCGGCGGGATAGGCCTGGTGGGCAACGCGGACGCGATCGTGGCAAGTGACGATGCCGTGTTCGGTCTGCCCGAGCTGGACCGGGGCGCGCTGGGCGCGGCCACACACCTGGCCCGGCTGGTGCCGCAGCACCTGATGCGCGCTCTGTACTACACGTCGCGCACGGCGACCGCCGCCGAGCTGCACCGTCACGGGTCGGTGTGGCGGGTCGTTCCGCGCGACGAACTGCGCTCCGCCGCGCTGGAGCTGGCCCGCGAGATCGCCGCGAAGGACGGCCGGCTGATCCGCCTCGCCAAGGCCGCCATCAACGGCATCGACCCCGTCGACGTGCGCCGCAGCTACCGCTTCGAGCAGGGGTTCACATTCGAGGCCAACCTCGCCGGGGTGGCGGACCGGGTCCGCGACACCTTCGGCCAGGACAGCAGGGAGGACTCCCGGTGACCGACAAGACGATGACGCCCGAGGACGTCGTCTCGCGGCTGCGCAGCGAGATGACCCTCGGCATCGGCGGCTGGGGCTCCCGCCGCAAGCCGATGGCCCTCGTACGAGCACTGCTCCGCTCGGAGCTCACCGATCTCACGGTCGTGTCGTACGGCGGCCCGGACGTCGGGATGCTCGCCGCGGCCGGGAAGATCCGCAAGCTCGTCGCGGCCTTCGTCACGCTCGACTCGATCCCCTTGGAGCCGCACTTCCGTGCGGCCCGGCAGAGCGGGGCCTTCGAGCTGATGGAGGTCGACGAGGCGATGTTCATGTGGGGGCTGCACGCCGCCGCGAACCGGCTGCCCTTCATACCGGTCCGGGCCGGCATCGGCTCCGACGTGATGCGGGTCAATCCTGGCCTGCGGACGGTCACTTCGCCGTACGAGGACGAGGCGACCGGGATCCGCGAGACCTTCGTCGCCATGCCGGCGCTGCGCATGGACGCGGCGCTGGTCCACGTCAACCGCGCGGACCGCTCCGGCAACGGCCAGTATCTGGGCCCGGACCCGTACTTCGACGACCTCTTCTGCGAGGCCGCGGACCATGCGTACGTCTCCTGCGAGCGGCTCGTGGACCGCTTCGACGACGCCGTGCCACAGACCCTCCTCGTCAACCGGCACTCGGTCACGGGAGTCGTGGAGACGCCGAACGGCGCGCACTTCACCTCCTGCGTCCCCGACCACGACCGCGACGAGCCCTTCCAGAAGCTGTACGCGTCGACGCCGTGGCCCGAGTTCGCCGAGCGGTTCCTGTACGGGGACGAGAAGGCCTACCAGTCGGCCGTACAGGCCTGGCACGAGGAGCGGCGATGAGCCCAGCCACGAACACCGTCACCCGCACCCCCCTCCTCCCGCCCACCCGCGCCGAGTACTGCGTGATCGCCTGCGCCGAGGCATGGCGGGACAACGGGGAGGTGCTCGCCAGTCCGATGGGCGCCGTCCCGTCCGTCGGCGCCCGGCTCGCCAGGCGGACCTTCGCCCCCGAGCTCCTCCTCACCGACGGCGAGGCGATGCTGGTCGGCCCGGACGGCAGCCCCGAAGGCTGGCTGCCGTACCGCAGGCACCTCACGATGGTCACCGGCGGCCGACGCCACGTGATGATGGGCGCGAGCCAGATCGACCGCTTCGGCAACCAGAACATCTCCTGCATCGGCGACTGGGAGCGGCCCACGCGACAGCTGCTCGGAGTGCGCGGCGCACCGGTCAACACCTTGAACAATCCGACCAGTTACTGGATACCGAGGCATTCGACGCGGGTGTTCGTCGAGAAGGTCGACATGGTGTGCGGGGTCGGGTACGACCGGGTGGCCGAGCACCCGGGGGCGGCTCGCTTCCACCGCATCCCCCGCGTCGTCTCGGACCTCGGTGTCTTCGACTTCGCCACGCCGGACCACTCGATGCGGCTGGCGTCGCTGCACCCGGGCGTCACGGTCGAGGAGGTGAGGGAGGCGACGGGCTTCGAGCTGACGATCCCCGACGAGGTCCCGAGCACGCGTGAACCGTCCCCGGCCGAGCTGGAGTTGATCCGCGAGGTCATCGACCCACAGGGGCTGCGCGATCGCGAGGTCAAAGGCTGATGGAGACCGCGCTCACGAAACTCGTCGGCGTCCGGCACCCGATCGTGCAGACCGGGATGGGCTGGGTGGCGGGCCCGCGCCTGGTCTCCGCGACGGCGAACGCGGGGGCGCTGGGCATCCTGGCCTCCGCGACCATGACACTCGACCAGCTGCGGGCGGCGATACGGGAGGTCACGTCCCGTACGGACGCGCCGTTCGGCGTGAATCTGCGTGCCGACGCGGGAGACGCCCGCGACCGCGTACGCGTGATCGTCGAGGAGGGTGTGCGGGTCGCCTCCTTCGCGCTCGCGCCCTCCCGCGAGCTGATCGCCGAGCTCAAGGACGCGGGCGTCGTCGTCATCCCGTCGATCGGTGCCCGCCGCCATGCCGAGAAGGTCGCGGCCTGGGGCGCGGACGCGGTGATCGTGCAGGGCGGCGAGGGCGGCGGCCACACCGGTGAGGTGGCGACCACGGTCCTCCTCCCCCAGGTTGTGGACGCCGTCGACATACCCGTCGTCGCCGCGGGCGGCTTCTTCGACGGCCGCGGCCTGGTCGCGGCACTCGCGTACGGCGCCGCGGGCATCGCCATGGGCACGCGTTTCCTGCTCACCTCCGACTCGACGGTGCCGGACGCGGTGAAGGCCAGATACCTCGCGGCGACGGTGAAGGACGTGACAGTGACGACAGCCGTGGACGGCCTGCCCCACCGCATGCTCCGTACGGACCTGGTCACCTCCCTTGAGGGAGCGGGCCGTACGAGGACCCTGACCCGAGCGGTACGCAGAGCAGCCGGCTTCCGCAGACTCTCGGGCCTCACCTGGCCCCAGATGATCCGCGACGGCCTGGCCATGAAGCACGGCAAGAACCTCTCCTGGAGCCAGGTCCTGCTGGCCGCCAACACCCCCATGCTCCTGCGGGCATCGATGGTCGAGGGGCGTACGGATCTCGGCGTGATGGCGTCGGGTCAGGTGGCGGGCGTGATCGAGGACCTGCCGTCGTGCGCGGAGCTGGTGGAACGCGTGATGGCCGAGGCCCGGGAAACCCTGGGCGGGCTGCCACTGCCGGGTGCTTCAATGCCGGGATGACCGAGTCGATCAAAGAGCCCTGGGGGCTCAGTGTTTTCGGAGCCGGAAGTGTGCGCGTCGAGCCCCAGCTGGTGCGGGTGAAGCTGGCGGTGGATGTACTGGAGCCCTCTCCCGACCGGGCGTTCCAGGAGGCGGGCACCGCGGTGACACGACTGCGCGAGGCCCTGCGCCTGCACGGGATACCGGACGCGTCGGTATCCGGTTCCCGCCTCAAGCTCAGCTCGGACTACGACGGTTACGGCAGCGACCGCAAGTTCCGCGGCTATCGCTGCAAGGCCTCGTACTCCGTGGAGACGGAGGCGCTGGACGATCTGCAGCAGCTCATCGTGGACGCGGTCGACGCGGGTGCGCACCACATCGAAAGCGTCGAGTTCGATGTGCACGACAAGCCCGCGCTGCGGGACGAGGCCCGGCGCAAGGCGGTGGCCGCGGCCCGCCGCAAGGCCGAGGTCTACACAGAGGCGGCGGGTGTCCCGCTCGGCCCGGTGCTCCACATCCAGGACGTGGACTCCGAGTCCTGGGAATTCAGCAACTACCGAGGCCACGGCGGCGGAGGCGGCAACTCCGCCGGCGACCTGGCACCCGGGATGGTGGAGGTCTCGGCGGGAGTGGTGCTGGGCTTCTCACTGGGCCACTGACACGAGAACGCTCCGCGCGACGGCCGCGGAGCTGGGGCGCCCCTTTAGGGGCGCGGGGAACTGCGCGACCAGCCCCCACCGACCCGCAGCCGAAAACGACCTACAGCCGCTCAACAATCGTCACGTTCGCCTGCCCCCCACCCTCACACATCGTCTGCAACCCGAACCGCCCCCCAGTCCGCTCCAGCTCATGCACAAGCGTGGTCATCAACTTCACCCCGGTCGCGCCCAGCGGATGCCCAAGAGCAATCGCACCCCCATTGACGTTGACCCTGTCAGGATCCGCCCCGGTCTCCTTCAACCACGCAAGAACAACAGGCGCGAACGCCTCATTGATCTCGACAAGATCCATCTCACCGATCGACATCCCGGCCTTCTTCAAGGCATACGCGGTGGCAGGAATCGGCGCCGAAAGCATCCGTATCGGATCCTCCCCCCGCACGGACAAGTGATGAACCCGCGCCCGAGGCGTGAGCCCGTGCTCACGAACAGCCCGCTCGGAGGCGAGCAGCATCGCGGCCGCGCCGTCGGACACCTGCGAGGAACAGGCAGCGGTGATGGTGCCGCCCTCGACCACCGGCTTCAGCCCGGCCATCTTCTCCAGCGACGTGTCCCGCCGAGGCCCCTCGTCGACCGCGACGTCCCCGAACGGCACGATCTCCCGCTCGAAACGCCCCTCGTCGATCGCCCGGAGCGCCCGCTGGTGCGACCGCAACGCGAACTCCTCCTGGTCCCGCCGGCTGATCCCCCACTTCTCGGCGATCAACTCGGCTCCGTGGAACTGGTTGACGGGCCGGTCCCCGTACCGCGCCCGCCACCCCTCGCTGCCCGCGAACGGCCCCTCCGTGAGCCCCAGCGGCTCGGCGGCCTGACGGGAGGCGAAGGCGATGGGGATCTGGGTCATGTTCTGGACGCCGCCCGCGACCACCAGGTCCTGCGTGCCGGACAGCACGCCCTGCGCGGCGAAGTGCACGGCCTGCTGCGAGGACCCGCACTGCCGGTCGATCGTCACCCCGGGCACCTCCTCGGGCAGCCCGGCGGCCAGCCAGCAGGTCCGGGCGATGTCGCCGGCCTGCGGCCCCACGGTGTCCAGACACCCGAACACGACGTCCTCGACGGCGGCCGGGTCGACACCGGAACGCGCGACCAGGGCCTTCAGCACATGCGCGCCCAGGTCGGCCGGGTGCACCCCGCTCAGACCGCCCTTCCGACGCCCCACGGGCGTACGGACCGCTTCGACGATGTAGGCCTCGGCCATGACGACTCCTCGGACTCCTCGGTGAGTGGTGAGTTACGTACGTACGGCGATTCCGTCGAGGACCATCGACAGATACTGCCGGGCGATCTCCTCCGGGCTGTGCTGTCCGCCGGGCCGGTACCAGGACGCGGCGACCCACACGGTGTCGCGCACGAACCGGTAGGTGAGCCGGATGTCGAGGTCGTCCCGGAAGACCTCGGCGGCCACTCCCCGCTCCAGCGTGGACAGCCACGCCTTCTCGAACTTGCGCTGCGAATCGGCGAGGAACGCGAACCGCTCCTGCGCCACGAGGTGCTTGGACTCCTTCTGGTAGATCGCGACGGCCGCACGATGCCGGTCGATCTCCCGGAAGGACTCGGTGACCAGGGCCTCCAGCGTCTCGCGCGGACCGAGCTCGGCGTCCAGGACGGCGTCGTACCCGTCCCAGAGCTCGTCCAGGAAGGTCCGCAGGATCTCCTCCAGCATCGATTCCTTGGAGTCGAAGTGGTAGTAGAGGCTGCCCGCGAGCATGCCCGCGTGGTCCGCGATCTTGCGGACGGTGGTGGCGTTGTAGCCCTGCTCGGCGAAGACCTCGGCGGCGGTGCCGAGGAGTTCACGGCGCCGCTCGGGCGAGGCGGTCACCTGGGGCTTCTTCTTGGTAGGCACGGCTCCATTGTTGTCGCGCCCCGCAAGGGGCGCGAGGAACTGCTCGACCAGCCACGACGGACCCGCAGGTCCATGACCACACCTCCCGCGGAGCGCTCACGCATGCTGGCTGCTCACGGAGACGACCTCGCCGGTCATGTACGAGGAGTAACCGGACGCGAGGAACACGATCACGTTGGCCACCTCCCACGGCTCGGCGTACCGCCCGAAGGCCTCGCGGGCGGTCAGCTCCTCCAGCAGTTCGGGAGTTGTCACCTTCACCAGGTGCGGATGCATGGCGAGACTCGGCGACACGGCGTTGACCCGCACCCCGAACCCGGCCGCCTCCATCGCCGCGCACCGCGTCAGCGCCATCACGCCCGCCTTCGCCGCCGCGTAGTGCGCCTGCCCGGCCTGGGCGCGCCAGCCGACGACCGAGGCGTTGTTCACGATCACGCCGCCGTGCCCGCCCTCGCGGAAGGCCCGCAAGGCCGCGCGCGTGCATCGGAAGGTCCCGTTCAGCGTCACGTCGAGCACCCTCGACCACTGCTCGTCGGTCATGTCGACGAGGTCCGAAGTCCCGCCCAGACCGGCGTTGTTGACGACGATGTCCAGCCGCCCGTGCAGCCGCAGGGCCGCATCGAAGAGCGCCTGCACCTGCGCCTCGTCGGTGACGTCACAAGCGAGCGCCGCGACACCCTCGAAGTCCGCGGCCAGCTCTCCTTCGTACTCCTTCAGCCGCCGCGCGTGCGCGTCGCTGATCAGCACGCGCGCGCCCTCCTCCAGGAAGCGGCGGGCCGTGGCCCCGCCGATCCCCGCGCCGGCGGCGGCCGTGATGACGGCCGTACGCCCCTTCAGCAGCTCGTGCCCGGGCACGTACGCCGGACCCTCGACGTCTGTCATGACCTCACGCTAACCTACCAAACACTTGTTAGGGAAGGCCGTTTCGCTTCGAGGAGCTTCGAGGAAGGTGACCGTGGACCTCACCCACTCCCCCGCCGACGAGGCGTTCCGCGCCGAGGCCAGGGCCTGGCTCGACGCGCACGTACCGGCCGAGCCGCTGCCCTCCCTGGAGACCGAGGAGGGCTTCGCGGCCCACCGTGCCTGGGAGGCCGAACTCGCCGCGGACCGCTGGTCGGTGGTGTCCTGGCCGACCGCGTACGGAGGCCGGGAGTCGGGGCTCGTACGGTGGCTGATCTTCGAGGAGGAGTACTACGCGGCGGGCGCCCCCGGCCGGGTCGGCCAGAACGGCATCAATCTCCTCGCGCCGACCCTCTTCGACCACGGCACCGAGGAGCAGCGGGCCCGCGTCCTGCCGCCGATGGCCACCGGCGAGGTCGTCTGGGCGCAGGCCTGGTCCGAGTCCGAGGCGGGATCCGATCTGGCCTCGCTCAGGTCCAGGGCGGTGCGTACGGACGGCGGCTGGCGCTTGAGCGGGCAGAAGACGTGGTCGTCGCGGGCCGCGTTCGCCGACCGCGCGTTCGGCCTGTTCCGCAGCGAGCCGGATACCCCGAAGCCCCACCAGGGCCTCACCTACCTGATGTTCGACCTGCGCGCGCCCGGCGTGACGGTCCGCCCCATCGGCCGCCTGGACGGGAAACCGGCCTTCGCCGAACTCTTCCTGGACGAGGTGTACGTCCCCGACGAGGACGTGATCGGCGAGCCCGGCCAGGGCTGGCGGGTCGCCATGTCGACAGCGGGCAACGAACGCGGTCTCACCCTCCGCTCGCCCGGCCGCTTCCTGGCATCGGCCGACCGCCTGGCCGCGCTCTGGCGCGAGCGCGGCCGGGACCCGTTCACCCGCGACCGGGTGGCCGACGCGGTGATCGGCGCCCGCGCCTACCAGCTCTTCACCTACGCGGGCGCCTCGCGCTTCCTCGACGGCGAGCCCATCGGTCCGGAGTCCAGCCTGAACAAGGTCTTCTGGTCCGAGTACGACATCGCGCTGCACGAGACGGCGCTCGATCTGCTGGGCGAGGAGGGGGAGTTGGCGGACGACGGCGGCTGGGCCGAGGGGTGGGTCTTCTCCCTCGCCGGCCCCATCTACGCGGGCACGAACGAGATCCAGCGCGACATCATCGCCGAGCGTCTGCTCGGCCTGCCGAAGGGACGGCGCTGATGCGCTTCCTCCTGGACGACGAACAGCGCGCCTTCGCCCACTCCCTGGACGCCCTGCTGACCGCGGCGGACACACCCTCGGTCGTACGGTCCTGGAGCGCCGGGGACCATACGGCCGGGCGCGCGCTGTGGTCCCGTATCGCCGACGCGGGGGTGTTCGCGCTCGCGGTTCCCGAGGCGTACGAGGGTGTCGGTCCGCTTCCCGTCGAACTGGCCGTCGCCTTCGTGGAGTTGGGGCGGCACGCGGTGCCCGGGCCGTTGGTGGAGACGGTGGCGGCGGCCGCGCTGCTGACCGAGCCGGGCCTGGCGAAACGGTTCCTGCCGGGGCTGGCCTCCGGGGAGGCGATCGCGACGGTGGCCCTGGACGGCTCGTACGCGCTGGACGGAGACGCGGCGACGGTCCTGCTGGCCGTCGACGGCGACGGCGACGGCAATGGCAATGGCGGCGGCGACGGCGAGTTGAGACTCGCTCACGGGCACGGCCCGGTGCGTACGTCCATGGATCCGGCCCGGCGGCTCACCCGACTGGAAGCGGGCGGCGAGGTCCTCGCCACCTCGGTGACCGCCGGCCAGGCCCTCGTCCGGGCGCGGCTCGCCACCGCCGCCCAGGCCCTCGGTGTGGGACTCGCCCTCCTGGACAGGACCGTGGCGTACGTCAGGCAGCGCAGCCAGTTCGGCGTTCCCGTGGGGTCGTTCCAGGCGGTCAAGCACCGGCTGGCCGACGCGAAGATCGCGTTGGAGTTCGCGCGGCCGCTGCTCTTCGGTGCCGCGCTCTCGATGGATCCGGCGGACGTGGCCGCCGCCAAGGTCACGGCCTGCGAGGCGGCGTACAGGACGGCCCGCACGGCGCTGCAGTTGCACGGCGCGATCGGCTACACCGCGGAGTACGACCTGTCCTTGTGGCTGACCAAGGCCCGTGCGCTGCGCACCGCTTGGGGCACCCCGAGCGAATGCCGGGAGCTGGTGCTCAGTGGCAGTGCCCGTGGCGGCAGTGCCCTCAGTGGTGGTGTTCTTCGCTGCTCGTGAGCTCGCGGTACTCCTCGACGGTGGGCTTGGGGATGTACGTCTTCTGCCCGTACATGACCCGGGCGAGCCGCGCCCGCAGCCGCTGGGACGGCTTGGCCTTCCGCTCGACACCGTTCGCGTCGACCAGCGGGCCCACCTCGTAGGGCGGGGCATGCTCGTGCTGGGTGAGGGTGAACAGCGCCTCCTGGGTGAGGGGTTCGTGCACCTCGATGAACTCGCCGTGCGGCAGCCGTTTGATGGTGCCGGACTCGCGCCCGTGCAGCACCTTGGCCCGGTCGCGGCGTTGGAGCCCCAGGCAGATCCGTTTCGTGATCATGAAGGCGATGACCGGCACCGCGAAGAACGCGATCCGTACGAACCAGGTGATCGCGTTGATCGACAGGTGCAGATGCGTGGCGACGATGTCGTTGCCACCGCCGATCAGCAGCACCCCGTACAGACTCAGCCAGGCCACGCCGAGTCCGGTGCGCGTGGGCACGTTGCGGGGCCGGTCCAGGATGTGGTGCTCGCGTTTGTCGCCGGTGATCCATGCCTCGATGAACGGGTACACGCCGATCGCCAGCATGATCAGCGGGAAGAGCGAGAAGGGGATGAAGACGCCCAGCGCCAGGGTGTGGCCGAAGGCGTTGATCTCCCATCCCGGCATCACCCGGATCAGCCCCTCGGAGAAGCCGAGGTACCAGTCGGGCTGGGCGCCCGTGCCGACCATGTCCGCGCGGTAGGGGCCGATGGCCCAGACGGGGTTGATCGTCGCGAGAGCACCCATCACCGACAGCACACCGAAGACCAGGAAGAAGAAGCCGCCCGCCTTGGCCATGTAGACCGGCATGAACGGCATGCCGACCACGGACTTCTGGTCGCGTCCTGGCCCGGGGTACTGCGTGTGCTTGTGGTAGAAGACCAGGATCAGATGGGCGACGACCAGACCGAGCATGATCCCGGGCAGCAGGAGGATGTGGATCGGGTACAGCCGGGAGATGATGTCGTGCCCCGGGAACTCTCCGCCGAAAAGGAAGAAGGAGAGATACGTGCCCACGACCGGCACGGAGAGGATCGCGCCCTGCGCGAAGCGGATGCCGGTGCCGGAGAGCAGGTCGTCGGGGAGCGAGTAGCCGGTCAGCCCGGTGATGATCCCGAGGAACAGCAGCGTCCAGCCGAACAGCCAGTTGATCTCGCGCGGCTTGCGGAACGCGCCGGTGAAGAAGATGCGCATCATGTGGATGAGCATCCCGGCGACGAACACGACCGCCGCCCAGTGGTGGATCTGCCTTATGAGGAGTCCGCCGCGCACGTCGAAGCTGATCTCCAGCGTGGACTCGAACGCCCTGGTCATCAGGATGCCGTTCAGCGGCTCGTACGAACCGTTGTAGACGACCTCGGTGGCGCTCGGCTCGAAGAACAGCGTGAGGTAGACACCCGTGAGGATCAGGATGATGAAGGTGTAGAGGCAGATCTCGCCCAGCATGAAGGACGGGTGGTCCGGGAACACCTTGCGCATCTGGGACTTGGCCAGCCCGTAGATCCCGAGCCGCCCGTCGGCCCAGTCCGCCAGCCGCTCGCCCTTGCCCGTCTGTGGCGGCCGTCCGCTCCGTCCAGCCGCCGCCGCTCGCGCGTCCATACGTGGCCTTCCCCTCGGCTCCACCTCAGGGTGGCACGAGGGCCTTACTAAGCCAACGGGGCGCTCCGCGGGTTCAGCGGGTTGGGGGTACGG
>NZ_VWMY01000022.1:20339-137272 GCF_008905045.1 Streptomyces albicerus | reverse complement strand
CGCAGTTCCCCGCGCCCCTAAAGGCGCCCACAGGCAGGCGTGCCCTGAAGGGGCGCGGGGAACTGCGCGCTCAGCCCCCACCCACCCGCACATACAACAGTCGTACCGTCACTGAACGATCCCCTTGGCCCGCGCCGCCATCAGCCACTGCGGGAACTCGCCCAGCAGGCGGTCGTACAGCTCGGCGTCCGAGACCCGTCTCGGGTCGGAGCCCGCGTGGAAGAACCCGGCGTTGTCGACGACCCGCTTTCCCGGTACCGCCAGCTCGTCCAGCTTGCGCAGGAAGTCGAACTGCTTGCTCGACGTGTCGCCGAAGCCGATGAACTGCCAGAACAGGGGCAGTTTGGCGGCCTTGCACAGGTACCGTTCGGCGGCGAGTTTGTTGATCGGGCCGCCGTCGGTCTGGAAGACGACGAGGGCCGGGTCCTTGGAGCCGCTGTCGAGGTAGTGGTCGATGACGGCGTCCATGGCCAGGTGGTAGCTGGTCTTGCCCATGTGTCCGAGCCCGGCGACGATCTCCCCGATACGCCCCTGGTGGTTGTCGAGCGCGATGTCGGTGACGGCGTCGATGTCCGTGGAGAAGAAGACAACGGGGACGATCCCGTCGTCGTCCAAGTGCGCGCTCAGACCGAGCACCCGGTCGGCGAGCGTCTGCACACTGCCGTCGGCGTAGTACGGCTTCATGGAGCCCGAGTAGTCGACGACGAGGTAGATCGCGGCCCGCTGCCCGCTCAGCCCGTGCTTGGTGAGGGAGACCCCCGCGCTCTTGTAGAGGCTGACCAGCGCGGGCGCGGTCTCCTCCACCTTGGTCAGGCTGATCCCGGCCATGCGGGCTCCTTTCGCCCATGATCCGACCGAGTGAGCTTAGGGCCTGATCCGCCGGACAGGCCCTAACCGGCCGCCCGCTCCTGGAACACGGGCAGTTCGAGGAGACGCTGCTTTGCCGTGTCGTCCATCAACTCGATGAGTGGGAGGACCAGTTCCCAGAGGTCCTCCTTGTCGACGCCGCGGGCCAGCGCGTCGAGTTCGGGGCCGGAGAGCGCGCCGGCGGCCGTCGCCACGATCCGCCGGGCGGTCGGCGGCAGCACGCCCACCATGGGCAGGAACTCCGCCCACAGCCCGGTCGCCACCACACCCCGTACGAGCCCGTCGAGCACCGCGGGATCCCGCAGTGCGGGCAGCGCGGCGACGGCCCGCAGTTCGTCCTCGCTGAGCAGCGCCACGATCGGCAGCAGCGACTCCCACAGGTCCTGCTCGGCGGTGGTGCGGATGAGGGAGTCGAGCCGGGGCTCGGGCTGGGCGGCGGTGAGGGAGGCGATCCGGGCCCGCTGCCGGTCGGCCGCCATGGCCGCGACGGCCATGGCCTCCGGCCACAGCCCCTCGTCGGCGGCGGACGCGATGACCGACGACACCCGCTCCTCGCCCATCAACTCCACGATGTGGCCGAGCCGTTCGGGGTGGTCGATGACGAAGCCGGTGTGCAGCAGGGTCGCGTCGTCGAGCTTCGGCAGGATGCGGACCAGCGCCGAGTCGCGGATATGGCCGACGAAGCGGCCCATCGTGAGATGGTCGCCGCGGTCGGCGAGGACGAGTGCGACGCGTACGACGATGTCGTCGTCCAGTCTGCCCATGATCCCGGCGATCCGGCGCGGGTCGAGGTGATGGCAGCAGCGGGCCGTGAACTCGGCGGGCAGTCTGTCGATGATGTCGGCGGCGCGGGCCGGTTCGAGGCGCCCGGCGAGGGCGGCGGCCAGGCGCGGCCCGAGCGCCTTCTGGGCGATGCCCGCGGCGACGCCTGCGGGCAGCACTTTCGTCATGGCGGCGATGCGGTCGAGGATCTCGGGGGCGTCGTCGAACAGCGCGGCGACGGACCGTTCGCGGAAGACGCGCACCTCCTCGACGGGCAGCTCTTCGAGGAACGCCAGCTGCCGCGGCTCGACATCCAGCAGACGGGCGAGCTTCAGGGTCTCGGCCCTGCTGCGCAACGTGTCCATGCGAGAAGGTCCCCTCAGCGGCCTTGGCGAATCCGGTTCGGTACCACGCGTCCCGTAAGGGGCGCGGGGCCGTGACATTTGCGGCTCCGTCGCGATGGGGGTCCCCCCGCTCGAGCGAAGCCGAGAGTGGGGGAGCGACCAGCCCCCACCGGCCCGCAGGTTCATCACCGTCCTTTGGCTGAGCGCTCCGCGGAGCGCTCAGCGAAAAAGCATCCGGCGGACAGGTTCCCTGGTCAGGGCCGGTACGAGGGTGAGGGCGTCCTCGACGGCCTCGTTCAGCCCGGACGCCCGGCGCTCCCGGGCCCGCCGCAGTGCCTGCGCGAGCAGGCGGACCTGCGCGTCGTCCAGCGTTCCGAAGCTCTCCGGCAGTGGAGCGCCCAACTCCGCTCGCAGCAGCGCCAGTTCCTCCGCGCTCACAGGTCCTCCCCCGACGCTCACAGAAACTCCACCCGATGCGGGACGGCACTCCGGTCCGATCGTACTCTTTGCCGCATGAAACGCGCTGGCCGTCTGCTGTTCGTCGCCGTCCCTCTCGTCGCGGTGACGGCGTACTTCCTCGTGCCCGACCAGAACACCGACGGCGCGGGCTCCGACGCCCGGACACCGGCCCCGTCGGCGTCCTCGTCCCGGTCGGCCGCCGGTCTGGACTCTCCGGAGAAGAAGGAGCTCGCCCAGCAGATCGTGTCCAGCGCCGAGAACTCCAGCCTCGACTGGCGCGCCCAGTACGACTACATCGAGGACATCGGCGACGGCCGCGGCTACACCGCGGGCATCATTGGCTTCACGACCGGCACGCACGATCTGCTCGTCCTGGTGGAGCGCTACACCGAGTCCCACCCGGACAACGCCCTGGCCCCGTATCTCCCCGCCCTCCGCGCGGTCGACGGCTCCGACTCCCACGAGGGCCTGGACCCCGGCTTCACCGCGGCCTGGCAGGCGAAGTCGCGGAAACCGGCCTTCCGCCGGGCCCAGGACTCCGAACGGGACCGCGTCTACTTCAATCCGGCGGTCCGCCTGGCCAAGCGCGACGGTCTGGGCACCCTGGGCCAGTTCATCTACTACGACGCCATGGTCATGCACGGCCCCGGCACCGACCCCGGCTTCTACGGCATCCGCGAGCGCGCCCTGGCCGAGGCGGACACCCCCGCGGAGGGCGGCTCCGAGAAGGCCTACCTCGACATCTTCCTGGACACCCGGCGCACCACCATGCGGGGCGAGAAGCGCGACACGACCCGTGTGGACACGGCTCAGCGGCGGTTCCTGGACGACGGGAACCTGGAGCTCAGGACGCCGTTGGAGTGGCAGGTGTACGGGACGACGTACCGGGTGCCATAGGACCGGAGGTCAGTTGGAAGGACCGGCGGTCAGTCGGACCAGCTGTCGCGCAGCACCTGCTCGGCGGGTTTGCCGCGCGGGGTGTACGCCAGCCGCTTCGGTGTCTCCCCGCTGTCCGGCCAGTCGTCCCACATCCACCAGGACACCCCGGCCCACCATTGCCTGCCGGTGAAGGTGTCCAGCAACGCCCGGTAGGCGGCGGCCTGTTCGGCGTTCCCGGCGCGGCTGCTGATGTCCCAGGAGTACGGCGCCGTGGTCGTGCCGCGCTGGCTGACGTACCCGGCCTCGGTGAACAGGATCCGCCGGTCGTGCCGTCGGGCGAAGGCGGCGAGCTTCCCGCTGATCGGCTCCCAGGCGCGGCGCAGCTGTCCGGCGTCCTCGGTCGCTCGGTCGGACAGGGGCCAGTAGGTGTCGATGCCGATGAGGTCGAGTTCCTTCCAGAAGGGGATCTTCTCGTACTCGTCGTAGTTGGCGGCGTAGGTCAGGGGGCCGTCGTAGTGGTCGCGGACTGCGTCGACGACCCGTGTCCAGGCCTTGCCGTCGCCGGAGACTCCGGCGAGTTCGGTGCCCACGGCGAACTGCTCGGCGTCCGTGTCCGCCGCGAGGTCCGCGTAGTGGGTGATGAAGCTGCGGTAGGCGGCGAACCAGGCGGCCCGGTCGCGGGGGCGGATCTCGGCGCGGTCGCCGTCGCCGGGCAGGTCCACATGCGGTTTGATCATCACCTTGAGGCCGGCGGCGTGCGCGCGGCGCACGATCCGCTCGAGTCCGGCGTCGCTCGCCGTCTCTTCGGTGGGCCGCATGACGGAGTCGCCGCGCCGCTTCTGGTACCAGGTCGGTGTGAAGGTGACCCAGCCCGCCCCGGTCGCCCTGATGTCCCGCAGATACCGGGCGGCGGCGGGGCTGTCGTAGTCGGTCCGGTACCAGGAGGGCAGGGTGACGCCCCGCATCACGGAGCCGCCCTCCCCGGGGCCGGGACGCGGCGGGCGGGTGCCGCCGTCGGGGCCCGGCGCCGCGCCGTCGGCCGAGCAGGCGCCGACGGCGAGGAGGACCGCCGCCACGGCGGCGACGGTCCTCCCCCTCATGCCTTCCTCCTCATGTCTTGTGCCGTGCTCACACCCATGCCTGGTGCTGCGCTCACAGGGTTGCCGGGTCGACGAAGGTGTAGCCGAGTGCCTTGATGCCCTCGATCGTCTCCCGCAGCGGCTGTACCGGGAAGTACGGGTGGTAGAAGAAGCTGGCGAACCCGTCCCGGACCGCGAGATTGGCCTTGGCCGAGGCGATCAGATCGGCCGGCAGCCGCGGCGGATGGTTGTTGAATTCGTCCGGCTCGTAATTCCCGATGTTTTCGGGAATCACTTTGGTCCCGTACACATCACGCACCACATACGGGAAGAACTGGCCGATGAAGCGGTTCGGATCCGACGACACGCCACTCAGCGTTCCGGCGAAATACAACGACCGCTCCAGGCGGGCCGAGAAGTTCGAACTGAACACCTGGTAGTCGGCGGCCGACGCCGCATAGTGCGGTGTCGTCCACAGCGTCGGCCTCGGCAGGCCCGCGGCCGCGAACTCGGCCAGCGCGCTGTCGACCCGGCCCTGGGCCCACGCGGTGGAGTCCTCGGCGACCGGACCGTCGTAGATCACGCTGTTCGCCGCGTCCACGTGCGCGCGGTAGAACTCGAAGTCGTCACCGCTCACACCGTTGTACGGGTTGGCCGCGTTGCCGTACTGGTGCGTGTATCCGTGGTTCATCAGGACCGCGCCCCGGGCGAGCATGTAGTTCAGCGCGCTGACCAGCTGCGGCCGCTGGGAGAGCTTGACCGTTTCGGGGACACCGTTGTTGTAGGTGCCGTTGGGGTCCGTGTAGACGGGGAGGACGTTGATGCCGTAGGGGATCTGCTGCGAGTAGAGGTAGTCGGCGATGTCCCGCAGTTCGTCCGGGTCCGAGTTGGGGCTGATGTCCTCCAGGCGCACGATCGCCCGGTGCCGTTCGGCTGTGTCCGGGGCGAGGGCGTCGAAGAGCAGGTCCTCGAAGACGATGACGCGGTCGCTCTCGGAGACGTAGGCGAAGGGGATCTCACCGAGGTAGGTGAGGTTGGAGGAGCGGACCGCCCAGCCGAAGGTGTGATCGTTCGAGCTGTCCAGGCCCTCCGCGAGCCGGGTGACCGCCGGATATCCGGGCCCCGTCAGGACGTTGGGGCGCAGCACGCCGCTGTCCTGTCCGGCCGGGATCTTCCGGGTGAGGGTCTGGCCCTTGTACGTCACCTGCGTCATGGTGCCGACAGAGCCGCCGTCCTCGTAGTACGAGGTCGTCGGGTCCCAGCCGTACTTCTGGGTGAACTGGGGCACGCCCACTGCGTTCGCCATGTTCCAGATGTTGGCGCCCATCCAGGTCACGGGCTTGGTGGTGGTCAGCGCGTCCTGGTAGAAGGCGGCCGGGATCGCGTCCGGGGTGTCGCAGCAGTAGTAGGTCGAGCCGATGTAGATCACGGCCGTGTACGAGTCGAGCATCCCCGCGGTGTACTGCGACACCGGCTTGGCCGTCACGGTGCCGAAGTGGCCGGCAAGGTTGGCCGTGGCCATCGCGTACAGCTCGCCCAGGTGCCCGTAGGGGCCCGCCGTGTCGTAGAGCACGAGGGTGGTCGGGTCGGCCTGGACGGAGACGTCGTCCGGGGCCAGTCGGGCCGCCTGGCGGCTCACGGCCGAGGCCGTCGACGACGAGGCGGCCGAGGACGCGCTCGTCAGGGCGGTGGTCGTCGCGGGCTTCTTGCGCGCCTTGGCGTGGCGCGCCTTGTCGGCCTTGATCTGGGCCTTGGCCCAGCCTTTGAGGTCGACGCGGTTCAGTGCGGAACTCGTGCCGCTTGCTTCACCGGGATTCCGCTTTCCCCCGGCGGCCTGTGCGCCCGCGGCGAGGAAAGTGCCGCTCAGCAGGGCCGCCACCAGTAGGAGCAGTAAAGAGAGCCTTGAGATTCCTCTTCTGCTTCTGTATGGACGGTTCACTGGTCTCACCATCACACCCCCCACTTTGCCAATGAATGGCAAAGGTTTTTCCAGCAAGAAGCCACTGATTCTTCTTCGCGATCAAGAAGAGTGCCAATGGGACGACGAGTGAATTCCCGGTACACCGTCAGATCCCGCCAGGTGATCGAAAGCGCCACTTTCCGATTCCCCTTCTGGATCGGCCCGGGCTTCTGCTGCGTTCACTTTCGCGCGATGGGGACGCGCGGTGAAAAATGTGGGGGGACAATGTACGGAAGACCCGCCCTGGGGGCAGTCCTGCCCTTGGCAGGGGTGATGGCCGCGCCGGAAGCGATACCGGGCTTACCCATGGCCAGAGCCCTCCAGGCAACGGCCGGAGCCGGGTTCCTGCTCTACTGCCTGACGGCCTGTCTCATACTCCTGGCCCGCGTGCGTTTACGCAGACAGGCACAGAAGACGCAGGTCGACGCCGGGAGCGGCCATGATCGTTGAGCTGCTCCTGTGGTCGAGCGTCACCCTTATCGTGATGGCCGGCTGCTACAACTCGGGGCTGTTCCTCCTGTCCCGACGCAGAATTCGGCGCTCCCGGGTAAAGCGGAGAGAGCGATTCTACGTATTCCTGCTGGCATGTCTCAACGAAGAACAAGTGCTGTCCGAAAGCCTGGCGCGCATCACCTCGCTGCCCGCCGGGAATTTCATGGCGCTGGTCATCGACGACGGGTCGGACGACCGGACCTCCGAGATCGCGCTGGCCGCCGACCCGGACCGGGTCCGGCTGCACCGGCGCACCCTGCCCAACGCCCGCCGGGGCAAGGGAGCCGCGCTCAACGACGGGGTGCGGCACCTGAGGGAGTCCGGTCTGCTCGCCGGCCGTGACCCCGACGACGTGGTCCTCTGCGTGGTCGACGCGGACGGACGGCTCGACCCGCACGTCGTGCAGTCGGTCGACCCCTATTTCGACGACCCTCACACGGGCGCGGTTCAGGTCTGCGTCCGGATGTACAACCGGCACAAGGGACTGCTCGCCCGTATGCAGGACATGGAGTTCGTCGTCTACGGCGATGTCTTCCAGAGCGCCCGCCGTTTCATCGGCAGCGTGGGCATGGGCGGCAACGGACAGTTCATGCGGCTGTCCGCCCTCAACACCCTGGGCGGGGACGGCCCGTGGAGCGACAGCCTCACCGAGGACCTCGACCTCGGGGTGCGGCTGATCGCCAAGGGCTGGACCAACCAGCACTGCACCGCCGCCGCCGTCTCCCAGCAGGCCGTGCTCAGCCTGCGGCGCCTGGTCCGCCAGCGATCCCGGTGGTTCCAGGGCCATCTGCAGTCGGCCGGCCTCGTCCCGCTCATCCTGCGGGACGTGCCGACCCGGGCGGCACTGGACCTCCTCTACCACCTGTCCAGCCCGGTGCTGATCCTGTTCACCTCGCTGCTGCCGCTGTCCTTCCTCGTCGCCGTCGGTGCCACCACCGTGGCCTCGGTCCAGGAGGGACACCCGCTCATCTCGCCCATGTGGCTGCTCGGCCCGTATCTGCTCTCGTTCACCGCCGCCTACGCGTACGGCTTCGTCTACGCCAAGCGTGAGCGGGACCTCGGACTGGTGCGCTCGGTGTTGCTCGCCCACGTCTTCGTCTTCTACGGCTACATCTGGTTCGCCGCCGGCTGGTGGGGACTGTGGCGCATGCTCACCGGCAAGCGGACCTGGCTGAAGACGGCGCGCACCTGACGACCTTCCGGGGCGCGCCGGTTCTTGTTCGCTCTTCTCTCTCATCTCTCTCATCTGCCTCTTTCACCCTGGCGCGGTCCTGCGATCGCGCACGCCCAAGGGGGGCTCCATGTCCACACAGCCGTCAGTCGTGCCCGTACGCGCGATGCTCGTGCTCGGTACGCGGCCCGAAGCGATCAAACTGGCCCCGGTGGCGCGGGCGATGGCCACCGGCGCGCAGTTCGAGCCGATCGTCGTCACCACGGGCCAGCACCGCGAGATGCTCCATCAGATGCTCGGCCTGCTGGGCATCGACGTCCGGATCGCGCTCGACGTGATGCGCAGCCGCCAGCAACTGTCCGAGCTGACCGCCCGTCTGGTCAGGGAACTCGGCGAGGTCATGCGGGCCGAGCGGCCCGACCTGGTCGTGGTGCAGGGGGACACCACGACCGCACTGGTCGGCGCCCTGGCCGCCTTCTACGAGAAGATCCCGGTCGCCCATGTCGAGGCCGGACTGCGCACCGGCGTCATTGACAACCCGTTCCCGGAGGAGCTCAACCGCAGTCTGATCGGGCGCATCGCCCGCTGGCACTTCGCCCCGACACCGCGCGCGGCCCGACAGCTGACCGATGAGGGCGTGCCCGCGGAGCAGGTGTTCACCACCGGCAACACGGTGATCGACAACCTGCTGTGGGTGCTGGCCGAGGGCACCGGCACCTCCGCGTTCCGTACCCCCGCCAAGCGGATCCTGGTGACC
This sequence comes from Streptomyces albicerus, assembly GCF_008905045.1. Classification (GTDB taxonomy): domain Bacteria; phylum Actinomycetota; class Actinomycetes; order Streptomycetales; family Streptomycetaceae; genus Streptomyces; species Streptomyces albicerus. Next base: position 128,502 of record NZ_VWMY01000022.1, on the reverse strand, counting down.
CTGCACCGCCGGGAGAACCAGGGCGAGCGGATGCGCGGCATGGGCCGGGCGCTGCGCAAGCTCGCCGGACGCGGGGACGTGGAGATCGTGCTGCCCCTGCACAAGAGCCCGGCCGTACGGGACGTACTGCTGCCCGAACTCGACGGCCACGAGGGCATTTCGCTGGTCGAACCGCTCGACTACGTGGACTTCGCGGCGACGCTGGCCGAGTGCGACCTCGTCCTCACCGACTCCGGCGGCATCCAGGAGGAGGCTCCCAGCCTGAGCAAGCCCGCGCTCGTCCTGCGCACCACCACCGAGCGCCCGGAGGCGGTCGAGGCCGGCGCGGCCCGGCTGATCGGCACGGACCCGGATGCCATCGTGAGCGCCGCCGAGGAACTGCTCGACGACCAGGCGAAGTACCGCAGGATGGCGGGCGCCCGCAATCCGTTCGGCGACGGCAAGGCCGCGGACCGCGTCCTGGCCCAACTGGCCGAGGACTTTGCGGCCGCTGTACCGGTCACCGTGTCCGCGCCCGGGCCATACTCGACGGCATGACCCGTTACTCCTGCGCCCCCGGCGACGGATCCCCCTGGTTCCGCCCGGACTTCGGCCGGGGCGCAGGGGCGGGGTCCTCGCCGCCGTGGCACTGGCTCTCGCGCTGACCGTCGTCATGACGGTCACGCTGAGCCAGTGCGGCTCGGAGGACACGTCACCGTCGCCGCCGGTCCCCTGGGCCGACGGCTCCACGCACGGCCGCTGGTTCTCGGTGTTCAACGGCCACGGCACCAACGCGGGCGACGACGACTCCCTCTACCTCTCCCCCAGGGCCGCCGAGGACCCCGGCACCACCCACGCCGGGCTGATCGTCAGCACAGACTCCTACGCGGACGTGCGTTTCGAGGCCCGGATGCGGACCGTGAAGCAGCTGCGCACCCCGCACCCGAACCCGTGGGAGGTGCCGTGGCTGGTCTGGGCGTACACCGATCCGGAGCACTTCTACTACATCACCCTGAAGCCGAACGGCTGGGAGCTCGGCAAGCGCGACCCCGCCTATCCGGGCGGCCAGCGCTTCCTGGCGACGGGTCATGAGGAGTACTCGGTGGACGACTGGTACGAGGTGCGGGCGGAGCAGCGGGGCGCGGAGCTGAAGGTCACGGTGAGCGGGAAGCCGCTGGTGACCTTCACGGATGCCGAACGTCCTTACCTGCAGGGCAAGGTGGGGGCCTACACCGAGGACGCCACGGTGAAGTTCGAGGGGCTGAAGGCGAGCCCGAGTTCCTGAACATGCGCGGCGCCTGCCCATTCGTCCGGTCGGGGACAAGAGGGCAGGCGCCGACCGCTCTTTCGACGGCCTCGGACGCGCCGCGGCGCCCGCCAGCGTCCGGTCGGGGACAAGGCGAGCGCCGTGGTTGTTCCGTACGCCTTTGTACGGGACGTTTTTGAGCAGCCGTCAGACCATCAGGGAACGGTCAGTCGGACGGATGGGGGCCGGCAGGTCGCTCGCGCCCGTGAGGAAGCGGTCGACCCCGCGGGCGGCGGAGCGGCCCTCCGCGATGGCCCACACGATGAGGGACTGGCCGCGGCCCGCGTCACCGGCGACGTACACGCCGGGGACGTTGGTCGCGAAGTCGGCGTCACGCGCGATGTTTCCGCGCTCGTCGAGCTCCAGGCCGAACTGGGAGACCAGGCCGTTCTCCTGGTCGGTACCCGTGAAGCCCATGGCCAGCGTCACCAGCTGGGCCGGGATCTTGCGCTCCGTGCCCGCCTTCTGCGTCAGCTTGCCGTCGATGAACTCGACCTCGACAAGGTGCAGCCACTGCACGTTGCCGTCCTCGTCGCCCTCGAAGTGGGTGGTGGAGACGGAGTAGACCCGCTCGCCGCCCTCCTCGTGCGCCGACGTGACCTTGTAGAGCATGGGGAACGTCGGCCAGGGCTGCCCGGGGTTCCGCTCCTCGCCCGGCTGCGGCATGATCTCCAGCTGCGTGACGGAGGCCGCGCCCTGGCGGTGGGCGGTGCCCACGCAGTCCGCGCCGGTGTCACCGCCGCCGATGACGACGACGTGCTTGCCCTCGGCGGTGAGCGGGGGCGCCACGTAGTCGCCCTCCTGCACCTTGTTGGCGAGCGGCAGGTACTCCATGGCGAAGTGGATGCCGTTCAGCTCGCGCCCGGGGACCGGCAGGTCGCGCGAGACGGTCGCGCCGGCGGCGATGACCACGGCGTCGTACCGCTTGCGCAGGTCGGTCGCCTTGAGGTCGCGGCCGATCTCGATGCCCGTGCGGAAGCGGGTGCCCTCCGCGCGCATCTGCTCGATGCGGCGGTTGATGTGCCGCTTCTCCATCTTGAACTCGGGGATGCCGTAGCGGAGCAGGCCGCCGACGCGGTCCGCGCGCTCGTACACCGCGACCGTGTGACCGGCGCGCGTGAGCTGCTGGGCGGCGGCCAGGCCGGCCGGGCCCGAGCCGATCACCGCGACCGTCTTGCCGCTCAGGCGCTCGGGGATCTGCGGCGCGACATCGCCGGTGTCCCACGCCTTGTCGATGATCGAGACCTCGACGTTCTTGATGGTCACCGCGGGCTGGTTGATCCCGAGGACGCACGCCGACTCGCACGGGGCCGGGCACAGCCGGCCCGTGAACTCCGGGAAGTTGTTCGTGGCGTGCAGGCGCTCCGACGCGGCGGACCAGTCCTCGCGGTACGCGTAGTCGTTCCACTCGGGGATGAGGTTCCCCAGCGGACAGCCGTTGTGGCAGAACGGGATGCCGCAGTCCATGCAGCGGCCGGCCTGCTTACTGATGATGGGGAGCAGCGAGCCGGGAACGTAGACCTCGTTCCAGTCCTTGACGCGCTCCTCGACCGGACGGGTCCTGGCGACCTCGCGGCCGTGGTTCAGAAAGCCCTTGGGATCAGCCATTGGTCGCCGCCTCCATCATCTTCTCGGTGATCTCGGACTCGGGGAGTCCGGCTCGCTCGGCGGCGTCCTTGGCGGCGAGCACTGCCTTGTACGTGCTGGGAATGATCTTGCTGAAGCGCTCCACCGCCGTGTCCCACTCGGCCAGGAGCTTCTCGGCGACGGTCGAGGCCGTCTCCTCCTGGTGCCGGCGCACCACGTCGTGCAGCCACTGCTTGTCGGTGTCGTCCAGTTCCTCGACGGCGCCGAGGTTGCCCACGTTGACGTTGTCGCGGTTCAGGTCGATGACGTACGCGATGCCGCCCGACATACCGGCCGCGAAGTTGCGGCCCGTCTCGCCGAGCACGACCGCGTGACCGCCGGTCATGTACTCGCAGCCGTGGTCGCCCACGCCCTCGGACACGACGGTCGCGCCGGAGTTGCGGACGCAGAACCGCTCGCCCGTACGACCCCGGAGGAACAGCTCGCCACCGGTCGCGCCGTACGCGATCGTGTTGCCCGCGATCGTCGAGAACTCGGCGAGGTGGTCGGCGCCCCGGTCGGGACGGACGATCACCCGGCCGCCGGAGAGGCCCTTGCCGACGTAGTCGTTGGCGTCGCCCTCCAGACGCAGCGTGACGCCGCGCGGCAGGAAGGCACCGAAGGACTGGCCCGCCGAGCCGGTGAAGGTGATGTCGATGGTGTCGTCGGGCAGGCCCGCGCCGCCGAACTTCTTCGTCACCTCGTGGCCGAGCATGGTGCCGACCGTGCGGTTGATGTTGCGGATCGCGACCTGCGCGCGGACCGGCTGGGCGTCGGTCGCGCTGGACGCGGCGAGGGCGTCGGCGGCGAGCTTGATCAGCTCGTTGTCGAGCGCCTTCTCCAGGCCGTGGTCCTGCTCGACGACTTGGTGGAGCGGGGCCCCCTCGGGCAGCTCGGGCACATAGAAGAGCGGGGACAGGTCCAGGCCCTGCGCCTTCCAGTGGGTGATCGCCCGCTCCACGTCGAGGGACTCGGCGTGGCCGACGGCCTCCTCGATCGTGCGGAAGCCCAGCTCGGCGAGGATCTCGCGGACCTCCTCGGCGATGAACTCGAAGAAGTTCACGACGTACTCGGCCTTGCCCGTGAACCGGTCGCGGAGCGTCGGGTTCTGCGTGGCGATGCCGACCGGGCAGGTGTCCAGGTGGCAGACGCGCATCATGACGCAGCCGGAGACGACGAGCGGCGCGGTCGCGAAACCGAACTCCTCGGCGCCGAGCAGCGCGGCGATGACCACGTCACGGCCGGTCTTCAGCTGGCCGTCGGTCTGCACGACGATGCGGTCGCGCAGGCCGTTGAGCAGGAGGGTCTGCTGGGTCTCGGCGAGGCCGAGCTCCCAGGGACCACCGGCGTGCTTGAGCGACGTCAGCGGCGACGCGCCCGTACCACCGTCGTGACCGGAGATCAGTACGACGTCCGCGTGCGCCTTGGAGACACCCGCGGCGACCGTGCCGACGCCGACCTCGGAGACCAGCTTCACGTGAATCCGCGCCTGCGGGTTCGCGTTCTTCAGGTCGTGGATCAGCTGGGCCAGGTCCTCGATCGAGTAGATGTCGTGGTGCGGCGGCGGGGAGATCAGGCCGACACCCGGGGTCGAGTGACGGGTCTTGGCCACCCACGGGTAGACCTTGTGACCGGGCAGCTGGCCGCCCTCGCCGGGCTTGGCGCCCTGGGCCATCTTGATCTGGATGTCGTCCGCGTTGACCAGGTACTCGGACGTCACACCGAAGCGGCCGGAGGCGACCTGCTTGATGCTTGACCGGCGCGCCGGGTCGTACAGACGGTCCGCGTCCTCGCCGCCCTCACCCGTGTTGGACTTGCCGCCCAGCTGGTTCATGGCGATGGCGAGCGTCTCGTGGGCTTCCTTCGAGATGGAGCCGTACGACATGGCGCCGGTGGAGAAGCGCTTGACGATCTCGCTCGCCGGCTCGACCTCGTCGATGGAGATCGGCTCGCGGCCGGACTTGAAGCCGAACAGGCCGCGGAGCGTCATCAGGCGCTCGGACTGCTCGTTCACCCGGTCCGTGTACTTCTTGAAGATGTCGTAGCTGCGGGTGCGCGTCGAGTGCTGGAGGCGGAAGACCGTCTCCGGGTCGAACAGGTGCGGCTCGCCCTCGCGGCGCCACTGGTACTCGCCGCCTATGTCGAGGGCGCGGTGCGCGGGCGCGATGCCGCTGGCCGGGTACGCCTTCGCGTGGCGGGCGGCGACCTCCTTGGCGATGACGTCGATGCCGACGCCGCCGATCTTGGTGGCCGTACCGATGAAGTACTTCTGGACGAAGGCCGTGTCGAGACCGACGGCCTCGAAGACCTGGGCGCCGCGGTAGGAGGCGACGGTCGAGATGCCCATCTTGGACATGACCTTGAGGACGCCCTTGCCGAGCGCGTAGATCAGGTTGCGGATGGCCTGCTCGGGCTCGATACCGGGGAGGAACGTTCCGGCCCGGACGAGGTCCTCGACGGACTCCATCGCCAGGTACGGGTTGACGGCCGCGGCGCCGAAGCCGATGAGGAGGGCCACGTGGTGGACCTCGCGGACGTCGCCCGCCTCGACGAGCAGACCCACCTGGGTGCGCTGCTTCGTACGGATGAGGTGGTGGTGGACGGCCGCGGTGAGCAGCAGCGACGGGATCGGCGCGTGCTCGGCGTCGGAGTGCCGGTCCGAGAGGACGATCAGCCGGGCGCCGTTCTCGATGGCGGCGTCGGCCTCGGTGCAGATCTCCTCGATGCGCGCGGCGAGGGAGTCGCCACCACCGCTGACCCGGTAGAGACCGGACAGGGTCGCGGCCTTCATGCCCGGCATGTCGCCGTCGGCGTTGATGTGGATGAGCTTGGCCAGCTCGTCGTTGTCGATCACCGGGAAGGGCAGGGTGACCGAGCGGCACGAAGCGGCGGTCGGCTCAAGGAGGTTGCCCGCGGGGCCGAGGGACGAGCGCAGCGAGGTGACGAGCTCCTCGCGGATGGCGTCCAGCGGCGGGTTCGTGACCTGCGCGAACAGCTGGGTGAAGTAGTCGAAGAGCAGTCGCGGACGCTCGGACAGGGCCGCGATCGGCGAGTCCGTGCCCATGGAGCCCAGCGGTTCGCCGGCAGTCTTGGCCATCGGCGCGAGGATGACGCGCAGCTCCTCCTCGGTGTAGCCGAAGGTCTGCTGGCGGCGGGTGACCGAGGCGTGCGTGTGCACGATGTGCTCGCGCTCGGGCAGGTCGGACAGCTCGATCTCGCCGGCTTCCAGCCACTCCGCGTAGGGCTTCTCGGTGGCGAGACCGGCCTTGATCTCGTCGTCCTCGATGATGCGGTGCTCGGCGGTGTCGACGAGGAACATCTTGCCGGGCTGCAGCCGGCCCTTGCGGACGACCTTCGCGGGGTCGATGTCGAGGACACCGACCTCGGAGCCGAGGACGACGAGGCCCTCGTCGGTGACCCAGTAGCGGCCGGGGCGCAGGCCGTTGCGGTCGAGGACCGCGCCGACCTGGGTGCCGTCGGTGAAGGTGACACAGGCCGGGCCGTCCCAGGGCTCCATCATCGTGGAGTGGAACTGGTAGAAGGCACGGCGGGCCGGGTCCATGGAGTCGTGGTTCTCCCACGCCTCCGGGATCATCATCAGCACGGAGTGCGGGAGCGAGCGGCCGCCCAGGTGCAGGAGTTCGAGCACCTCGTCGAAGGAGGCGGAGTCGGAGGCGTCCGGCGTACAGATCGGGAAGATCCGCTCCAGCTTGTCCTCGTTGCCGAAGAGGTCCGAGACGAGCTGGGACTCGCGGGCCACCATCCAGTTGCGGTTGCCCTTGACCGTGTTGATCTCGCCGTTGTGCGCGACGAAGCGGTACGGGTGGGCGAGCGGCCAGCTCGGGAAGGTGTTGGTGGAGAACCGGGAGTGCACGAGCGCGATCGCGGAGGCGAAGCGGCGGTCGGACAGGTCCGGGAAGAAGGGCTCCAGCTGGCCGGTGGTCAGCATGCCCTTGTAGACGATGGTCCGGGCGGAGAGCGACGGGAAGTACACGTCGGCCTCACGCTCGGCGCGCTTGCGCAGCACGAACGCCTTGCGGTCGAGGTCGATGCCCTGGCTTGATCCGTCCGCCACAAAGATCTGACGGAAGACGGGCATCGTCGAGCGGGCGGTGGCGCCGAGGAGTTCAGGGGCGATCGGGACCTCGCGCCAGCCGAGGACCGTCAGGCCCTCGTCGGCGGCGATCGTCTCGATCCGTGAGACAGCCTCGGAGGCGGTGTCCTCCGGAAGGAAGGCGATACCGACCGCGTACGAGCCCGCCTCGGGCAGCTCAAAACCGGCCACCTCACGGAAGAAGGCGTCGGGGACCTGGGACAGGATGCCCGCGCCGTCGCCCGAGTCGGGCTCCGAGCCGGTCGCGCCGCGGTGCTCCAGGTTGCGGAGCACGGTCAGCGCCTGCTCGACCAGCGCGTGGCTCGCCTCACCGGTGAGGGTCGCCACGAAGCCGACGCCGCAGGCGTCGTGCTCGTTGCGCGGGTCGTACATCCCCTGCGCGGCAGGGCGAGCATCCATGAAGGACCAGTTCTGGCCATTCGCGGAGTGCTGGGACGGCTGGCGCGGCGTACGCATCGGCTCTCCCGTCGTCGTCGTGGCATATGCAAGTGCCGAGGGACGACGTTGGCCCTCTGCGATAGGTGCAAAATTTCGTGCAGGTTACATGATGGAGCGGTTCCCGGGAACCGGATACCGCGTTCCAGCATGCGGACGCCGCGGGTGGCGGCGGAGGTGCCGCTCGTAGCGGCGAAATAAGGGGACCTTTTCGGACAGATCAGTGACCGTCGGCCCGATCGCGGCAGGCAACGTCGCCCGCCGCTTGAAGTGCGGAGCAGGCGTCATTGCCCGCAGCGCTTACGGCTCATGCCCAGTGGTTAAGGAATCGAAACCGCCGAGTAACGGCTACTTATGCAGTCCCTTGCATAGCTGCTCGACTCGGACGGCGCTGGGTCATCCTACGGCCGTACCGAACAGACTGCCCAGGGCGTACGTCACACCGGCCGCGGCCCCGCCCAGCGCGAGCTGCCGCACACCGCTGTACCACCAGGACTTCGCGGTCACCTTGGCCACGATCGCACCGCACGCGAAGAGTCCGAGGAGTGCGAGCAGGACAGCGGGCCAGAGGGCGGTCGCGCCCAGCAGATACGGGAGTACGGGGAGCAGGGCGCCCAGGGCGAACGAGCCGAAGCTGGACACGGCGGCGACGGTCGGCGAGGGCAGGTCGCCGGGGTCGATGCCCAGCTCCTCCCGCGCGTGTATCTCGAGGGCCTGCTCCGGGTCCTTGGACAACTGCCGGGCGACTTCGCGGGCGAGGACAGGGGCGACTCCGCGGGCCTGGTACAGCTCGGCGAGCTCGCGCTCCTCATCCTTCGGGTGCTTTCTCAACTCCCGCCGCTCGACGTCGAGTTCGGCCTCTACTAGTTCGCGCTGCGAGGCGACGGAGGTGTACTCGCCGGCCGCCATGGAGAAGGCTCCGGCGGCCAGGCCCGCGAGTCCGGTGATGACGACGGTCTGGTGGGAGACGGACCCGCCCGCCACACCCGTCATCAGCGCCAGGTTGGAGACAAGACCGTCCATCGCACCGAAGACGGCGGGGCGCAGCCATCCCCCGTTGACATCCCGGTGGGTGTGGTTGTCGCGGTGCGCCTCGTGCAGCGCCGCCTCGGTCTCGATGATGGCCATGCCGGAATCCCCCAGGGGTCTGATTGGACAGCTTCTACTTTTGGACAACGCCAAACCTACGCCCGGAATTTCGCGCCCGCCAGCAAGGAAGGCCGTACTTACCTGCGCTTTTGCCTCTCTCGCTCATCCGTGGTGACCTGCGCACAAATGTCGACCGGGTGACGCTGAGGCGCGCATGGCTCCGCCGAACCGCTCACCGGGGACACATGCGCAAAGGGTCCTTCCGACCTTCTGGGACCCCGCGATGGAGAGGCACCGTCATGGCTTCGATTGCCTGCGTTCCCTCGGTCCCGGCGCCCGGGGACGCCGCCGATCTCCGCGAGCGGGCGCGCGGCGCGCTGCTGGGGCTCGCCGTCGGGGACGCGCTGGGGGCGCCCGCCGAGAACATGAAGCCGTCCGAGATCCGCGCGCGCTGGGGCCGCATCACGGGGTACGTGGCCGAGCACCCGGCCGGTACGGACGACACGGAGTACGCGATCTTCTCGGGGCTCCTGCTGGCCCGGCACGGTTCGGCGCTCACGGTCGCGCATGTGGAGGCGGCCTGGCACCAGTGGATCGCCGACCGGGACGAGGGCCCGTTCCGGGGCGCGGGCTTCAGTGAGCGGGGCACGCTGGAGAACCTGCGCCGGGGGCTCGCCGCCCCCATCTCCGCGCAGCACCGGCATGCCTGGAGCGACGGTCTCGCCATGCGCGCGGCCCCCTTCGGCGTCTTCGCGGCGGGCCGCCCCGCGGAGGCGGCCCGCCTGGTGGCGATCGACGGTTCGGTGAGCCACGACGGCGAGGGCATCTACGGCGGCCAGGCCGTCGCGGCCGGCGTCGCCGCGGCGATGGCGGGCGCCCCGACGATCGTCGTGGTCGCCTCGGCCCTGGCCGTCATCCCCGACGACTCCTGGACCGCCCGCTCCCTGCGCCGGGCCGTCGCCTGCGCCCACCGCGGCGAACGCGCGGTCCGCTCCGCCGTCGTCATCGGCGGCTACCCCTGGACGGACCTCGCCCCGGAGGCCGTGGCCCTGGCCTTCGGCGCGTACGCGGCCGCCGACGGCGACTTCACGGAAGCGGTCCTCGCCGCGGTGAACATGGGCCGCGACGCGGACACGACGGCGGCGGTGGCCGGCGCCCTGGCGGGCGCGACCCAGGGCGCGTCCTCGATCCCGGCGGCCTGGGCGGCGGCGATCGGCCCGGCGAGAGGCAGCTGCCTGCCTTCCATGCAGGGCCACCACGTCCTGGACGTGGCGGACTTGCTGACGCCGGACGAGGAGGACGACGTTCACTCCGCCGAGCGGAGGGCTCCCGACCCAGGCGCCTTCACATGGACGGCGGACGGGGCACCCACGGACACCGCCGCGTACGTGCTGGCTGCCGACAAGGACGAGGTGCACCCGTGACGCGCCTCAGCCCCAACGGCGCCCCTTCAGGGGCGCGGGGAACTGCGCGACCAGCCACAACAGACCCGCACATCGCACACCGAACGGACGCCCCACGGCGAATCGAAGGCCTCTTCCTGGGCCTGGCCGCAGGCGACGCCGCCGGCTGGCCCGCAGCCCGCCACCGCGCAGCCCGCATGCCCGAGTGGACAAGACGCCTGACCCGGGAACTGGACACCTTCGCCGAACAGAACGCCACGACAACCCTCCCCGTCCCCATCGCCCTGAACCAACCACCGGAACCCCTCAGGCTCGGCCCCTCGGACGACGCCGAATGGGCGGCGTTCGCGGCCGAGGCGGTCCTGCGGGCCGCCGACGCCGGCGTGCTGGGCGACCTGAGCCAAGGGCGCCGCATGCGCGCGGCCATCGACCTGTCCTGGAACGCCGTGGCCAGCGAAGTCGCCGCGGCAGCCGACCGCGCCCCCGAGGTCGAGTCGGCCGTGCTCCCACTGCGCGCCCGCATCTCCGTACGGGCCGGTCTCGGCAACCTCGCCACCGGCCTGCGCCCACCCGCCACCGGCCACGACAACCCCCACTACTTCGACGACGCGGCCTGCGTACGGGCCTGTGTGCTGGCAGTGGCCCACGCCGGGGACCCCCAACTCGCCGCGGAACTGGCCGAGTTCGACGCCCGCTACACCCAGGACGGCGACGGCGTGCACGGTGCCCGGGCGATGGCCGCGGCGGTCGCGCTCGCGCTGGCCGGCGCGGACGTCGACACCTGTGCGGCCGCCGCGATCGCCGAACTCCCCGAGTCCACGGAGATCGGCCGCAACGCCCGCCACGCGCTGAGCCTGGCCCACGACGCCGTCCTGAAAGGCGACAACCTGAAAGGGGACTGTCTGAAAGGGGACAGCCTGAAAGAGGACAGCCTCAAAGAGGGCAGCGCCTTCGCCCTCGTCCCCCTCCTCGAACACCAAATCGTCGACCACGTCTACAGCTACGGCATCGCCGCGGCCGAGACCGTCCCGGTCGCCCTGGCCCTCGCCACCGCCGCGCGCGGCCGGATCGCCGAGGCGGTGCCCGCCGCCGCGTGCCTGTCGCGGGTCGCGGACTCGGCCCCGGCCCTGGCAGGCGCGCTGACCGGCGCGCTCGGCGGCGGCGCCGCGATCCCCGCCGCCTGGCGCGACGCCTGCCGCACCCTCTCGGGCTGCGCGCTCCCGCGTCTGACCGGCACGGACCTGGTGGAACTCGCCGAACTCCTGGCAGCCACAGAACTGGCCCTCCCGGGGGGATGATTCGGACATGACGCCCATCGCACCCGCAACCCTGGAAGAACGAATCACCCGCAGCCTCGTGGGAGCCGCCGTCGGCGACGCGCTCGGCGGCCCCGTGGAGGGCTACTCGCCCGACCAGATCGCCGAACGCCACGGCGGCCGCGTCCACGGCATCGTCGGCCCCTGGAACGGCGACGCCTGGCGCACGGCCCGCCCCATCGCCCCGTACCACAAGGGCGACGGCCACGTCACCGACGACACCTTGATGACCCACGCGCTGGTACGGGTGTACGCGACCGTCCGCGACCATCTGGACGCGTACGCCGTCGCCGAGCACCTGGTCCCCGACCTGATGACGACGCCACGCTGGATCCCGGAACTCGAAGCCGAGGCACTCCCCCTCCAGCGGGTCTTCCTCGCCGAGAAGTGGCTGGTGGCCCGGCTCCACTACGGCCACGTAGACCCCCGCGAGGCCGGCACCGGCAACATCGTCAACTGCGGGGCCGCGATGTACATGGCCCCCGTCGGCCTGGTCAACGCGGCCAACCCGGCGGGCGCGTACGCCGAGGCCGTCGACATCGCAGGCGCCCACCAGTCGTCGTACGGACGCGAGGCCGCGGGCGTGTTCGCGGCAGCGGTCGCCGCGGCCTGTACGCCGGGGGCGACCCCGGACTCGGTCGTCGAGGCCTGCCTCGCCGTGGCGAAGGACGGCACCCGGGCGGCGATCGAGACGGTCTGCGACACGGCCACCCGCTACCCGGACTTCGAGTCGGCGCTGCGCCCCCTGCGCGAGGCGGTGGCTCCCTACGACACGGTCGGCCCGGACTACCGCTCCCCCTCCCTGGGCGCCCGCCGCCCCTCCCGCATCCACTCCATCGAGGAACTCCCGGTGGCCCTGGGCATGTTGCTGATCTCCCGCGGCGACTACCGCCACGCGGTCCTGGGCTCGGTGAACTACGGCCGCGACTGCGACTCGATCGCCACGATGTCCGGCGCTCTGGCGGGTGCTCTCGGCGCGGAGATCCCGTCCGACTGGTCCAAGACGGTCGCGGAGTCCAGCCGCCTGGACCTGCACGCCCCGGCGACGACACTCACGGAGGTGACACGCGAGATCTTCGCCCGCGACGTCCAACGCCGACGCGCCCACGAGGCGGCATACGCGGAGCTGTCATGACGCACCTCCGCCTGACCTGGGTCCAGCCCGAGGACCTGCTGGGCCACGAACTCCGCCAGGCGAGCCAGGACGGCCGCGAGCCCTCGGCCATCGCGGCCCGCTGGCACAGGGCGGGCGGCCCGGAGGCCCCACTCCGAGCGGGCGCGTCACGGACTCCCGCGCCCCCGTATCTGCGAACACTGGCCAAGGACCTCCTGGACGAACTGGCGGACCTGCCAAGCAGCTTGGCGGACAAGGAACCAACGGACCTGACCGAGATCAGAGCCCTGTGCCCCGACTGGCCCCCGGTTTCAGGAAGGGGTGCCCGCGCGCGGAGCGCGCTCAAGGAGCACAGCGGGGATGAAGAACCCGCCCTGACCCCAGCCGCACTCCACCCCCGCCTGGAAGCCGCCTGGCTGGGCAGAGCCGCAGGCTGCCTCCTCGGCAAGCCAGTGGAGAAGCTCCCCTTGAAAGGTATCCGCGCCCTCGCCCGAGCCACCGGCAACTGGCCCCTCACCACCTGGTTCACAGCCCACGGACTCCCACCCGGACTCGCAGCCAAGTACCCCTGGAACCACCGCTCCGCACCAACCTCCCTCGCCGAGAACATCGACGGCATGCCGGAGGACGACGACCTCAACTACCCCGTCCTGAACCTCCTGTTGCTCCAACGCCACGGCACACACTTCACCACCACGGACGTAGCCGACCTCTGGCTGGACGAACTCCCCGCAGGCCGCACGTTCACAGCGGAACGCATCGCGTACCGCAACCTCCTGGACGGCATCGAACCCCCGCACACAGCCACCCACCGCAACCCGTTCCGCGAATGGATCGGCGCCCTGATCCGCGCGGACGCCCACGGCTGGACCAACCCGGACGCCCCCGCGACCGCCGCGGAACAGGCCCACCGAGACGCCACCCTCACCCACACCGCAAACGGCGTCTACGCGGCGATGTTCACGGCGGCCACCCTCGCCGAGGCAGCCACCGGCACCAGCGACATCCACACCTGCCTGCGCACGGGCCTCACGGTCGTACCCCCCGACTCCCGCCTCGCCCGAGCCGTCCGCCACGCGATCCAACTGGCCCAGGAACACCGGGACTTCGAAACGATCGTCGACGAACTGCACGCCACCCACGCGACGTACCACTGGGTCCACGCCATCCCCAACACGGCCCTGCTCACCGCCGCCCTCACCCACGCGGACGGCGACTTCTCGGCGTCCATCTGCCGCACGGTGTCGGGCGGCTGGGACACGGACTCGAACGGCGCGACGGCCGGCTCGATCGCGGGCCTGCTCGCAGGCGCCCCGGAGGCGATCCCACCCCGCTGGACAACGCCGCTGAAGAACCGACTGGCCACCTCCATCGGCGACTTCGACGGAACCGGCTTCGACACGCTCGCCCGCCTGACAGCCCAACTGACCACCCAGCCGACGGCCCACCGCCCGACCGCCGAACCGACCACCCGGCCGACCGCCCACCGAACCCACTCGGAGGCCCTCCACCCATGACCCGCATCGCCGTAGCCGGCAGCACGAACACCCAAGCGCGGCTCACCTCATGACCACACCGCCACCCCTCACCGGCCTCCGTGTCCTGGACCTCGCGACCCTCTTCGCCGGCCCTCTCGCCGCCACGATGCTCGGCGACTTCGGCGCGGAGGTCATCAAGATCGAGCACCCCCGCAAGCCGGACCCGTCCCGCGGCCACGGCCCGTCCAAGAACGGCATCGGCCTGTGGTGGAAACTCCTCGGCCGCAACAAACGCACGATGACACTGGACCTGTCCACCAACGGCGGCCGCGCCACCCTCCTCCGCCTCGCCGCCTCCACCGACGTGATCATCGAGAACTTCCGCCCGGGCACGCTGGAGAAGTGGGACCTCGGCTGGGAGGAACTCTCGGCCGCGAACCCCCGCCTGGTCCTCGCCCGGGTCACCGGCTTCGGCCAGTTCGGCCCGTACGCGCACCGCCCCGGCTTCGGCACGCTCGCCGAGGCGATGAGCGGTTTCGCCGCGATCACCGGCGAACCGGACGCCCCGCCGACCCTCCCGCCCTTCGGCCTCGCCGACTCGATCGCGGGCCTGGCCACGGCGTACGCGGTGATGACGGCCCTCGCGGCCCGCGACCGCACGGGTCGTGGGCAGGTCGTGGACATGGCGATCATCGAGCCGATCCTCACGGTCCTCGGCCCGCAGCCGCTCTGGTACGACCAGTTGAGCCACGTCCAGCCCCGTATGGGCAACCGCTCGCAGAACAACGCGCCCCGCAACACCTACCGCACCGCCGACGGCACCTGGGTCGCCGTCTCGACCTCGGCCCAGTCGATCGCCGAACGCGTGATGCGCCTGGTCGGCCGCCCGGACCTGACCACCGAGCCCTGGTTCGCCACGGGCGCGGACCGGGCCCGCCACTCCGACGTCCTCGACGAGGCGGTCGGCGCGTGGATCGCCCGGCACACCCGTGCCGAGGTCATCGACGCCTTCGAGAAGGCGGAGGCGGCGGTGGCTCCCATCCAGGACGTACGCGACGTCATGGCGAACCCGCAGTACGCGGCCCTCGACACGATCACCACCGTCGACGACCCCGAACTGGGCCCGCTGCGCATGCAGAACATCCTCTTCCGCCTCACCGACACCCCCGGCGGGATCCGCTGGGCGGGCCGCCCGCACGGCGCCGACACGGACACGGTCCTCACCGAACTCGGCCTGACGGAGGCCGAGATCACCACACTCCGAGCGGAGGGAGCCCTGTGACCCCCGGCTCCTTCCCGCTCACCTGGCTGTACGTCCCCGGCGACCGCCCCGAGGTGGTGGCGAAGGCGCTGGTCTGCGGCGCCGACGTGGTCGTCGTCGACCTGGAGGACGCGGTCGCCCCCGACCGCAAGGAGTACGCCCGCGCCGCCACCGCCGACCTCCTCTGCGAGCCGCCCCCGGTCCCGGTCCACGTCCGCGTCAACGCCCCGGACAGCCCGGAATCCACCGCCGACCTCGACGCCCTGGCCGCACTCCCGGGCCTCTCGGCCCTGCGCCTCCCCAAGATCACCTCCCCCACGCAGGTCGTACGTACGACGGAACGCGCCGCCGGGGTCCCCCTGTACGCCCTCCTGGAATCGGCCCTCGCCATCGAGCACGCCTATCCGATCGCCACGGCCCACCCCGCCCTGCGCGGCATCGCACTCGGCGAGGCCGATCTACAGGCCGACCTCGGCGTACGCGACGACGCGGGCCTCGACTGGCCCCGCTCCCGCGTCGTCCTGGCCGCCCGCGCGGCGGGCCTGCCCCCACCGGCCCAGTCCGTCCACCCCGACGTACGCGACCTCGCCGGCCTGGCCGAGTCCTGCGCCCACGGCCGCGCCCTGGGCTTCCTGGGCCGCGCGGCCATCCACCCCCGCCAGCTCCCGGTGATCGAGGCCGCCTACCTCCCGACCCCGGAGGAAATCGAAACAGCCGAGTCAGTGCTGAAGGCCGCCGCCACCCACCCCGGCGCCCAGGCCCTCCCGGACGGCCGCTTCATCGACGCGGCGGTGGTGGCAGCCGCCCACCGCACGCTGACGCTGGCCCGCCGCACCTGAGCGCTCCGCTGGAAGTGCCGCGATAGTCCGTCGATCGTCTGCGGGTCCGTCGTGGCTGGTCGCGCAGTTCCCCGCGCCCCTCCGGGGCGCTCCAAAACCCGCACACACGAAGGGGACGCCCCAACCACTTGGGCGCCCCCTTCGACGTACAGCCGTACAAGCCGAGGTCAGGACTTCTTGGCCGACTCGGCCTCGTCCTTCTCGTCTGCGGAGTCCGAGGACTCCTCGGACTTCTTGTCCAGCTTCACCGAGTCACCGGCCTCATCCGCCTCACCGTCGGAGACACCGTCACCGTCAGGGACACCCGGTTCGACTACTTCCTCACGCCCCGGCCGGCGCCGGGCCGACACCACCATGTAGACCACGGCGAGGACGAAGACCACGATCGAGGTCCAGCCGTTGAGTCGCAGTCCGAGGAAGTGGTGGGCCTCGTCGACACGCATGTACTCGATCCAGAAGCGGCCCACGCAGTACGCGGCGACGTACAGGGCGAAGGCACGGCCGTGGCCGAGCTTGAAGCGGCGGTCGGCCCAGATGACGAGGACCGCGACACCGACGCACCACAGCGACTCGTACAGGAACGTCGGGTGGTAGTAGCCGGGCACCCGGCCGTCCGTCGAGGACGTGATGTGCAGCGCCCAGGGAAGGTCGGTCTCCCGCCCGTACAGCTCCTGGTTGAACCAGTTCCCCCAGCGCCCGATGGCCTGCGCGAGGGCGATGCCGGGCGCGAGGGCGTCGGCCCAGGCGGGAAGGGGGATGCCACGCCGACGGCAGCCGATCCACGCGCCCACCGCGCCGAACGCGATGGCGCCCCAGATCCCGAGGCCGCCCTCCCAGATCTTGAAGGCGTCGACCCAGTTCTCACCCTCGCTGAAGTACAGCTGGTAGTCGGTGATGACGTGGTACAGCCGCCCGCCGACGAGACCGAAGGGCACGGCCCACACGGAGATGTCCGCCACGGTGCCTGGCCGGCCCCCGCGCGCGATCCACCGCTTGTTGCCGAGCCAGACGGCTACGAAGACGCCGATGATGATGCAGAACGCGTAGCCGCGCAGCGGAATGGGGCCGAGGTGCAGCACTCCGCGCGACGGGCTGGGGATGTAGGCAAATTCCATGGCAGGGTCGACGCTACCCTGCCGGGCGGCAAGCGCGGCAACCCGCCCGGGATACGGCTCCATAACGAGACCGCCGGGACCGGCGGGACCACTGGGGCCGACGGGATACCGAACGCGGCACCCGACGGCCCACGGGGCTCACGCCTTGTCGGCCTGCTGCACCATCTGCTTCAGCTTGGCCGGGGTCATCGTCCGGTCCTTGTAGATGTTCTTCCCGTTCAGCAGCACCGTCGGCGTGCCTTCGAAGCGGCCGCTCTGGAACGCCTTGTGGGACTTGGCGACCCAGCTGTTGTGCGTGCCGTCCTCCACGCACTTCTTGAACGTGTCGGTGCCGAGCCCGTCGACCTTGCCGGCCAGCTCGATCAGCTTGCCGTTCTCCGCGAAGGCGTCGTCCGTCTCGAGGGGCTGGTTCTGGAACAGCACGTCGTGGTACGCGGTGAACTTCCCGGCGTCCTGCGCGCACGCCGCCGCGTTGGCGGCGTGCAGTGAGCCGCTGCCGCCCATGTTCCCGTCGATCAGGGTCGCCAGGTGGTACTCGACCTTCAGCTGTCCGGCGTCCGTCAGCTCGTGGATCGTCGAGCGGTAGGCGTCCTCGAAGCTCTTGCAGGCCGGGCAGCGGAAGTCCTCCCACACGGTGAGGGTCGACTTGGCGCTCGCCCTGCCGACGGGGATGGCGAGACCGTCGTCGCCGTTCGCCCCCGAGGGTGCCGTCACCGGGCCTGCCGTATCCGTCTTGTCCTTGCCCGAGTTCGCGGCCAGTACGCCGATCACCCCGGCCAGTGCCAGTACGCAGACGACTGCACCGCCCACGACCAGCACCCGGCGGCGCTTCTCCGCCGTCTTCTGCTTCTCTCGCTCTTCCGCCAGCCGCTCGCGGGCGGTGCGCTTTCCCTCACGGTTCTTCTCGCTCACATCCGGCAGAACGAACCGGGGAGGCACAGCGCGCCTCCCCGGTCCCAGGTCCACCCGTTCGAGTGAGCGTATTGTCCGTTACGCCCCCATGTGAACGGCGTTGGTTACGCCGTTCCGCGCACGCCCTTCGCGAGGTCGGCGGCGAGGGCGCGTACGGCGTCCAGGCCCGCGGCCTCGTCCGGGGCGTCGAGCATCCGCTTCACGAAGGCCGAGCCGACGATGACGCCGTCGGCGAAGCCGGCGACCTCGGCGGCCTGCTCGGCGTTCGAGACACCGAGTCCGACGCAGACCGGCAGGTCGGTGGTGGCCTTGGTGCGCCGCACCAGGTCCTGGGCCTGGGCCCCGACCGACTCGCGCGTACCCGTGACGCCCATCAGCGAGGCCGCGTACACGAAGCCGGAGCCCGCCGCGGTGATGTCGGCGAGCCGGGCGTCCTTGCTGCTGGGCGCGACGACGAAGACGGTCGCGAGGCCGTGCTTCTCGGCGTGCTCCCTCCAGAGCGCGGACTCCTGCACGGGGAGGTCGGGCAGGATGCAGCCCGCCCCGCCCGCTTCGGCCAGCTCGGCGGTGAAGCGCTCGACGCCGTAGCGGTCGATCGGGTTCCAGTACGTCATCACGAGCACGGGCTTGCCGGTCGCCTGGTACGCCTCGCGGACCGTGCGCATCACGTCCGCGATCTTGACGCCGCCGCGCAGGGCGATGTCGTCGGCGGTCTGGATGACCGGGCCGTCGAGGACGGGGTCGCTGTGCGGCAGCCCCACCTCGACGACGTCCGCGCCGCCGTCGAAGACGGCCTTGATGGCGTCGATCCCGCCGTCGACGGTCGGGAAGCCGGCCGGCAGGTACGCGATCAGGGCGGACCTGCCTTCCGCCTTCGCGCCGGCGAGGGTGTCGCTCAACAGCTGGATGTTGCCGCTCACTTGGCGTCCCCCTCGATCTCGGCGTGGTCGCTGTCGGCGTCCGCCTCGACGACGGCGTCGGCGCCGTTGTCGTACAGGCCGAAGTAGCGGGCGGCCGTGTCCATGTCCTTGTCGCCGCGGCCCGACAGGTTGACGATGATCAGCCCGTCCGGGCCCAGCTCCCTGCCGACCTCCAGGGCGCCGGCGAGCGCGTGGGCGCTCTCGATCGCCGGGATGATGCCCTCGGTCTGCGACAGCAGGCGCAGAGCCTGCATGGCCGCGTCGTCGGTGACCGCGCGGTACTCGCCGCGGCCGCTGTCCTTGAGGTACGAGTGCTCGGGGCCGATGCCCGGGTAGTCGAGGCCGGCCGAGATCGAGTACGGCTCGGTGATCTGGCCTTCCTCGTCCTGGAGGACGTAGGAGCGGGAACCGTGCAGGATGCCCGGCTCGCCCGCCGTCAGCGTGGCCGCGTGTTCGCCGGTCTCGATGCCGTGTCCGGCCGGCTCGCAGCCGATGAGGCGGACGCCCGCGTCGGGGATGAAGGCGTGGAAGAGGCCGATGGCGTTCGAGCCGCCGCCGACGCAAGCCACGGCCGCGTCGGGGAGGCGGCCGGCGCGCTCCAGGATCTGCCGCCGGGCCTCCACGCCGATGACGCGGTGGAAGTCGCGGACCATGGCCGGGAAGGGGTGCGGGCCGGCGACTGTCCCGAAGAGGTAGTGGGTGTGCTCGACGTTGGCGACCCAGTCGCGGAAGGCCTCGTTGATGGCGTCCTTCAGCGTGCGGCTGCCGGACTTCACGGCGATGACCTCGGCGCCGAGCATGCGCATCCGGGCGACGTTGAGCGCCTGCCGCCGAGTGTCGATCTCACCCATGTAGATGGTGCACTCGAGACCGAACAGCGCGCAGGCGGTGGCGGTGGCCACACCGTGCTGGCCCGCGCCGGTCTCGGCGATGACGCGGGTCTTGCCCATCCTCTTGGTGAGCAGGGCCTGCCCGAGAACGTTGTTGATCTTGTGGGACCCCGTGTGGTTGAGGTCCTCCCTCTTCAGGAACACACGGGCGCCACCGGCGTGTTCGGCGAAGCGCGGCACCTCGGTGAGGGAGCTGGGCCGGCCGGTGTAGTGGACGAGCAGGTCGTCCAGTTCCCGGGCGAACTCGGGATCGGACTTCGCCTTGTCGTACTCCACGGCGACCTCGTCCACGGCGGCGACCAGCGCCTCCGGGATGAACTTTCCGCCGAACGCGCCGAAGTACCCCTCGGCGCTGGGAACTTGACCCTCGGGGTCAGGAATGAAGAACTCGCTGGACATGCGGTTACCTCACAGGGGCGACAGCCCCGGGTTGGTCGGAATGGGGTCACGTGAGTGGCGTGTCACCGTCGATGAGCAGCTCGTCTCGTCTCGCCGCGGCACAGCATCCCCGCCGCGACGGCGAGCACGCCGAACGGCGCAGACCGGCGGTGCCGAACCAGCCGGAACCCACTCACGGTCCGGCGACGACAACCCACCCGGTGTTCACGAGACGCGGCTCAGCTCACCGCAGGTGACACGCGCCGACGCCATCGCATCCCGTTCACCTGGCCGGGCTCGTCACCGATGACGTACCGCACCCGTCGGCCGTGCACGCGCCGGGCGGGCGCCCGGCAGCCGCGCGGACGGCAGCCGCGGGCGAGGCGGGCGTACGGGTCGCGAGCCCCCGCCGACCCCGCGACAGCCGACCGCACGCACGCCGGACCACCGTCGGGGCGGGAGCCCGGACGGGTGGTGGCGGCGAGGGAACGGTCGGCGTACATCAGGAGCGTCAGCCCCGTCCGTGCCGCAGCGCGGGGTGCGCGCCGGCGGCGACCAGGTCGGACACGGCTGTCTTCGGGTCCCGGCCGGTGACCAGGGACTCGCCCACGAGCACGGCGTCGGCGCCGGCGTTGGCGTACGCGATGAGGTCGTGCGGTCCGCGGACGCCGGACTCGGCGATCTTGACGATGTGCGCCGGGATCTCGGGCGCGACGCGCTCGAAGGTGCCGCGGTCGACCTTGAGGTCCTTGAGATTACGCGCGTTGACACCGATGATCTTCGCGCCCGCGTCCACCGCCCGCTCGACCTCGTCCTCGTCGTGCACCTCGACGAGCGGCGTGAGCCCGATGGACTCGGCGCGCTCGATGAGCGACTCCAGGGCGGCCTGGTCGAGGGCCGCGACGATGAGCAGCGCGAGGTCCGCGCCGTACGCCCGGGCCTCCCACAGCTGGTACGAGGTGACGATGAAGTCCTTGCGCAGCACCGGGATGTCGACCCGGGCGCGCACGGCCTCCAGGTCGGCCAGCGAACCGCCGAAGCGGCGCTGCTCGGTGAGGACGGAGATGACGGCCGCGCCGCCCGCCTCGTAGTCGGCGGCGAGTGCGGCGGGGTCGGCGATCGCGGCGAGCGCGCCCTTGGACGGGCTGGAGCGCTTGACCTCGCAGATGACCTTGACGCCGTCGCCGCGCAGGGCCGCGACACCGTCCTTGGCAGCCGGAGCCTTCGCGGCGCGCTCCTTGAGCTCGTCGAGGCTGACGCGCGCCTGCCGCTCCGCGAGGTCGGCACGGACTCCGTCGATGATCTCGTCGAGCACACTCACGCGAGCGGCCCCCTTCCGTGCGGTGGACAGTTGAAGCGGTTCTGCGGTCGAGACGGGTCCGTCTCGCATCAGACGAAACCGATGGTCACTGCGATGGTATCCGGAGGAAGGCTTAGGCCTCGCATCCGGTTGACGCCGGTCCCACTACCTGGACATTCGCCAGTTGATCAAGGGTGGAGCCAGCCACCGAACGGCAGGTTCCGGACAACCGTGAAGACCAGCAGCAGCGCGCCGAGTCCCCACAGCAGGGACGGCTTCGGATCGACGCGCAACGGCCGCCCCTGGACGGAGCGGACCACCCAGACGGTCCACACCACGGCGAACACCAGATACCCCAGGACGGCGACCGCGTTGGCCCCGAACGCCGCCGCGAGGTCCCCGTGCACGACGGCGTGCGCGCTGCGCAGTCCGCCGCAGCCGGGGCAGTACAGGCCCGTGAAGTGGAGCAGCGGACAGACGGGGTAGTGCCCGGGTTCGTTCGGATCGACGGCCCCCACGTATGCGAAGGCCCCGACGACGGCCGCGAGTATCCCGCCGGGCACGACGAGCCGCCGCACTACGGACCCGCGCGGTACGGATCCGGGAGCCGGCGTGACCCTCTGGGTTTCGGCGTTCACCCCACGCATTCTGCCCCTCGTGGACGAAGCTCGCACGTACGAAAGAGGCGGCCCCGGCGCTCGAAGCCGGACCCGCCTCCCGCGATGCCTTGACGCTGTGATGCCGTGATCCCGTACGGGGTCAGCTCTGGGCGGAGGCCACCTTGTCGTTCTGGCGGGCGCCCTTCGACTGGCCGAGACCCGCCGCGCTCATCACCATGCCGACCACGCCGCCCAGGCCGACGATGACCAGACCGGCCCAGAAGCCCAGCGGCTCGGCCATCACCATGAAGGCACCGGAAACGCAGAAACCGATGAAGGCGATGATGACACCGGTCCAGGCGGCCGGGGTGTGACCGTGGTTGCTGCCCGCCATGACTTGCTCCTCGTTGCTCTGTGCGTGTGTGCGCGTGGGTGAGCCGGACGCTCACCGCCCATTGTCCCGTACGCGCGCCGAGGACCGGAGCGGGGGTACCGCGCCCCATAAGGGGCGCGGGGAACTGCGCGCCCAGCCCCCACCGGCCGGCAGCCTACGTACCACCCACGTACCGCACCCCAGCGGAGCGCTCACGCGCCTGTGGGGTCCTCGCCCCGGTCCAGCGCCTTCCAGATCTCCTCGGGCCGGTCCGGGTCCGCGGGGGCCCGGGTCCTGCGGGGCCGGGGCGCGCCCTCGCGCTCGTACCGCCCCGACATGGCCGGCCAGAGCCGGCCATAGCGCAGGGCGAGCAGTCCCGCGAGGAGGAGCAGCAGCCCACCCGCCGCGGCCACGTACGGCCACGCGGTGTGGGTCATGGCCCCCACGGTCGCGCCGGTGTCGCCGGAGGCCTCCGCGGCCTTCTCGTCGAGCGCGGAGCTGTCGGAGACACCGAGGAGCGCCGAGACGATCGTGCCCGCGCCGGACAGCGCGAGGAGTCCGGCGACGAGGAAACGGCCGGCGCGGCGGACGGCGAAGACGGCGACGAGGGCGGCGAGGCCCACTATGGCCAGCGACGCGGGCACGCCCGTGACGTCGCCGCCCTTGGCGCTCAGCGGGAAGTCGCCGCCGGCCACCGTCGCGGTGCCCTCCGACCAGCCCTGCCGCGAGGAGAGCAGCGCGACGGCCGCGCCGAGCGCGCCGAACAGCAGGGCGAGGGCGAGGCTTCGGCGGCCGGACCGGGCGGGTCCGGGGGCTTCGGATCGGGGGTGCGGTACAGCAGTCACGTACTCCACTATCGCCTGAACCCCGGGCGAACCGTCACCCGGGGTTCACGTGAGCCGCGTCCCACTGTTCGCCGTATGTCCCTGTCGGTTCGGCTTCCTACCGTGCGAGCCGGTTCGCCGTGTGGACCGCGCGGAGGACCGCCGCCGCCTTGTTGCGGCACTCGGTGTCCTCGGCCACGGGGTCCGAGTCGGCGACGATTCCGGCGCCGGCCTGCACGTACGCCGTGCCGCCGCGCAGCAGGGCCGTACGGATGGCGATGGCGGTGTCGGAGTCGCCCGCGAAGTCGAGGTAGCCGACGCAGCCGCCGTACAAGCCGCGCCGGGACGGCTCCAGTTCGTCGATGATCTGCATCGCGCGGGGCTTGGGGGCGCCGGAGAGGGTGCCCGCGGGGAAGCAGGCGGTCAGTACGTCGAAGGCCGTACGGCCTTCGGAGACCTTGCCCGTCACCGTCGACACGATGTGCATGACGTGCGAGTACCGCTCGATGGACATGAAGTCGACGACCTCTACGGAACCGGGCTCGCAGACCCGGCCCAGGTCATTGCGTCCCAGGTCGACGAGCATCAGGTGCTCGGCGCGCTCCTTGGGGTCGGCGATCAGCTCGTCGGCGAGTGCCTGGTCCTCCTGGAGCGTGGCGCCGCGGGGCCGGGTGCCCGCGATGGGGTGCACCATCGCCTGCCCGTCCTCGACCTTGACCAGGGCCTCCGGGGAGGAGCCCACGACGTCGAAGCCGTCGAAGCGGAAGAGGTACATGTACGGGGAGGGGTTGGTGGCCCGCAGCACCCGGTACACGTCCAACGCGCTTGCCGTGCACGGCGTCTCGAAGCGCTGGGAGGGGACGACCTGGAAGGCCTCGCCGGCCCGGATGCGCTCCTTGATGTCGTCGACGGCGGCCTGGTAGTCGGGGCCGCCCCACAGCGCGGTGTACTCCGGGAGCTCGGAGGGCGGCAGCGCGGCCGGGGGCTGCGAGACGGCCCGCGAGAGGTCCGCCTCCATGGCGTCGAGGCGGGCCACCGCGTCGGCGTAGGCCTCGTCGACGCCCGTGTCGAGGTCGTTGTGGTTGATCGCGTTGGCGATCAGCATGACCGAGCCGTCCCAGTGGTCCATGACCGCCAGATCGCTGGTCAGCAGCATGGTGAGCTCGGGGAGCTTCAGGTCGTCGCGCTCACCGGGGCCGATCTTCTCCAGGCGGCGCACGATGTCGTAGCCGAGGTAGCCGACCATGCCGCCGGTGAACGGCGGCAGGCCCTGGTCGTACACGAGGTCGTGGGGTGTGTGCAGGGCTTCGATGGTGGCGCGCAGGGCGGCCAGCGGGTCGCCGTCGACCGGGACGCCGACGGGCGGGGTGCCCAGCCAGTGCGCCTGGCCGCCGTGCTCGGTGAGGGTGGCGGCCGAGCGGACGCCCACGAAGGAGTAGCGGGACCAGGACCGGCCGTTCTCCGCGGACTCCAGGAGGAACGTGCCGGGGCGCTCGGCGGCGAGCTTGCGGTAGAGCGCGACGGGCGTGTCGCCGTCCGCGAGGAGCTTGCGGCTGACGGGGATGACACGCCGGTCGGTGGCCAGCTTGCGGAAGGTCTCGAGGTCCATGGCGGCTGACCTTACTGATCCACGGCCGGTACGCCGGAATCGACGTCCTTGGCGTCCTTGGCGTCTTTGGCGTCTTTGAGGAGCACGTCGGCGTCGAAGCAGGTGCGGGCGCCGGTGTGGCAGGCGGCGCCGATCTGGTCGACCTTGACGAGCACGGTGTCGGCGTCACAGTCGAGGGCGACGGACTTCACGTACTGGAAGTGGCCGGAGGTGTCGCCCTTCACCCAGTACTCCTGGCGGCTGCGCGACCAGTACGTGCACCGGCCGGTCGTCAGCGTGCGATGCAGCGCCTCGTCATCCATCCAGCCGAGCATCAGCACCTCACCGGTGTCGTACTGCTGGGCGATGGCGGGTACGAGCCCGTCGGCGCTGCGCCTGAGGCGCGCGGCGATCTCGGGATCGAGGCTGCTGGGCGGGGGCGTGCTGGTCATGCCGACCATTGTGCCGCGCCGGTCGGACACAGCTGGCCGATGTCCATCTGATGGAAAATGGCGGCGCGAAGCGCCTCGATGAGGGGTGGTGGCCGGGAGACGGGTGGGCGGACCGGGTCGGCGGTCGTAGGCTTGCTGACATGTCGACCCATGCCAAGCGTGAACGACTTCTCCTCGCCGATCTGTTGGAAGCCGAGGGCCCGGACGCCGCGACCCTGTGCGAGGGCTGGAACACCCGTGATCTGGCCGCCCATGTCGTGGTGCGCGAGCGCCGCCCCGACGCCGCGGGGGGCATCCTGATCAAGCAGCTCGCGCCACGTCTGGAGCGGGTGATGACCGAGTTCACCGAGAAACCGTACGAGGAGCTGATCCAGCTGATCCGTACGGGGCCGCCCCGCTTCTCGCCGTTCTCCCTCAAGCAGATCGACGAGGCGTCGAACGCGATCGAGTTCTACGTCCACACCGAGGACGTACGCCGCGCCCAGCCCGACTGGACACCCCGCGAACTCGACCCGGTCTTCCAGGACGCCCTCTGGTCCCGCCTCGAACGCACGGCCCGCCTCATGGGCCGCGGCACCCCGACGGGCCTGGTCCTCCGCCGCCCCGACGGCCAGACGGCGGTCGCACACAGGGGCACCCCGGTCGTGACGGCCACCGGCGAACCCTCGGAACTGCTGCTGTTCCTGTACGGGCGGCAGAACGCGGCGGACGTCGAGCTGGAGGGCGACAAGGAAGCAATCACCAAGCTGCACGACGCGAAGCAGCTGGGAATCTGACCGCTACTTCGGGAGCTCCGCCCGGCGAAGGTCGCGGACGCACAGCGCCAGCACCCCGCCGAGACCGCAGACGGCCGCACTGACGACGAACACGGGGCCGGTGCCCCACGCGCCGATCGCGGCGGCGGACACCGGCATGCCGAGCGGGGCGAGCCCGAGGCTGACGATGCCGGACACGGAGCTGACGCGGCCCAGGTAGGCGGGGTCCGTCCGGGTCTGCAGCAGCGCGCCGCAAAGGGCGCCGCTGAGGCCCGTGAGCAGGCCGATGAGGACGGCGACGCCCGCGGCCGCGACGACGTTCGGCACATGGGCGAGCGCGCCGATCGCGACCGAGCCGACGAGGATGGTCACCGCCATGACGCGTCCGGCATACGGAAGGCTCCCGCGTACGGCGAGCAGCAGTGCGGCGGCGCCGGCGCCCACGCCGAATCCGGCGAGCACCCAGCCCATGCCGGAGGCGCCCCAGCCGCGCTCGTCGGCGAGCAGGGTCAGCCCCACGTTGAGCGGTCCGACGAAGCCGAGCTCGCTGAGGGCGATGGCGACGATCAGCGGGGCGAGGACGCGGTGGCCGCGGATGTAGCGCAGCCCGTCGCGGAGGTCGCGCCAGGCGGTACGGCGCTCGGTGGCGTTGTCGTCGCCGGGGAGTTCGGCGACCCGGACGGAGACCAGCAGGGGCACGGACACCGCGATCAGCAGTCCGGCGAACCCGAAGGCCGCGGCCGACCCGCCGATCGCCACGCCGAGGCCGCCCAGCGGCGCGCCCACGACGTTGGCGAAGCGGATGGCGAGTCCGCGCATGCCCTGCACGCGGGTGAGCTGGCCGTGGCCGGTGATGCGGGCCGGCAGGGCGCCCACGGCGGGCATGAAGACGGCGTCGACCGTGCCGAAGACGAGGGCGAGCACCGCCAGCGGCCACAGTCCGGGCGTCGTGGCGAAGAGCAGCGCGGCCACCGCGAGCACGGCCGCGCACCGTACGGCGTCACTGGCGATGACGACCTTCCGGGGCCCGAACCGGTCGGCCAGCACTCCCCCGCCGAGCATCAGCAGGGCGCGTGGCACGGCACTGAGGGCGGCCACGAGCCCCGCCTGCGCGGGCGTGCCCGCCTGGACGGCGGCCCAGGTCAGCGCGAGGTAGTAGACGTTGTCCCCGACCATGGACGCGGTGTAGGCGCCGAGCCAGCGCAGAACGTTGCCGTCACGGTGTGCGGGTCTGTCGGACACAGGGGCCGGGGGTATGAGCGTGGTGGACATACGGGTGTGCCCTCTCGAGCTGCGGAGCCTCAGGCGCGAGCCGCGGTCTCTCAGGCTCGGAACGGGAAGCCGTACACGTGCAGCGCGACGTTCTCGCGCCCCTCGGTGTCACCGGCCGCCTCGGCGGCGCGGCCCTTCTCGTCGTACTTCCTGGCGAGGGTGAGCAACTCCTCGCTGAGCTCGGCCAGTTCGGCGGGGGTCAGCCGCAGCAGCGACTCGTTGTCCGGCGCGGCGGAGTTCCACTCGGAGCCCCAGGTGGGGCGTTCGTCGAGGTAGCGGCGGTACATGGCGGCGCGCTGCTCGTGGAAGAGCCTGGTGGCGGCCAGGTGCGCGGCCGCTTTCTCAGGCGCGTCCCGGAAGTCCTTGTCCCTGATGCTCAGGCCTTCCGACGAGGGCTGCCACCAGCGCTCACGGGCATCCCCGCTCTGCGGTTCGGCCTCCTCGATCAGCCCGTGCTCGGCGAGCTTGCGCAGGTGGTAGCTGACCAGCGCCACCGCCTCGTCGACCTGCTCGGCGAGCTGCGAGGCGGTGGCCACGCGCGCGACGGTCAGGGCCCTGTAGAGCTGCATGCGCAGCGGGTGGGCGAGTGCCTTGAGCGTGCCCAGGTCCGTGATCCGGCGGTCTCTCTCCTTGCCTGTCATGCCCCTACCGTAGATACGCAAGAAAAGTTGCGCAATCTATTTTGCGCAACTTTTCTTTTGCATGTGGCCATGTGTAAGCCCCGGCCACCTGGTGACCGGGGCTTACACCAAAGAGCTCACCTGACGGGGTGCCCCGCCTCCCGCAGCGCCTGCTTCACCTCGCCGATCCGCAGATCTCCGAAGTGGAAGACGGACGCGGCGAGCACGGCGTCCGCGCCCGCGGCGACGGCCGGTGGGAAGTCGGACAGTCTGCCGGCGCCGCCGGAGGCGATGACCGGGACGGTGACGTGTTTGCGTACGGCCTCGATCATCTCGATGTCGTAGCCGTCCTTGGTGCCGTCGGCGTCCATCGAGTTGAGCAGGATCTCGCCGGCGCCCAGCTCGGCCGCCCGGTGCGCCCACTCGACGGCGTCGATGCCGGTGCCGCGACGGCCGCCGTGCGTGGTGACCTCGAAGGTCCCGTCAGGCGTCCGGCGCGCGTCCACCGACAGGACCAGCACCTGCCGCCCGAAACGCTCCGCGATCTCGCGGATCAGGTCGGGGCGGGCGATCGCGGCCGTGTTGACCCCGACCTTGTCCGCCCCTGCGCGCAGCAGCTTGTCGACGTCCTCGGCCGCACGGACGCCGCCGCCCACCGTCAGCGGGATGAAGACCTGCTCGGCCGTGCGGCGCACCACGTCGTACGTCGTCTCGCGGTCGCCGGAGGACGCGGTGATGTCCAGGAACGTCAGCTCGTCGGCGCCCTCGGCGTCGTACACCTTGGCCATCTCGACGGGGTCGCCCGCGTCGCGAAGGTTCTGGAAGTTGACGCCCTTGACGACCCGGCCGTTGTCGACGTCCAGGCAGGGGATGACTCGGACCGCCAGGGTCATGAAACCGGCTCCTCTAACGTCCTGTGATTGCTTCTATTTCCACTTCGACCAGGATGCGCGGGTCGACGAAGCCCTCCACGACCAGCAGGGTCGAGACCGGGCGCACCGAGTCGAAGAGCTCCTTGTGGGCCCGGCCGACGTCGTCCACGTCGCGCGCGTGCGTCAAGTACATCCTCGTACGGATCACGGACTCCACGCCGAGCCCGAACTCGGCTATCGCGTCCAGGGCGGTGGAGAAGGCCGTCCTGGCCTGCTCATACGGGTCGCCCTCCCCGTACAGCACATCGCCCTTGAAGGACGTCGTGCCCGCCACCAGGACGCGGTCGCCCGCCGCGACGGCGCGTGCGAAACCGAAGGACTCTTCCCAGGGACTTCCGCTCTGCACGCGCCGCACGGCATCGCTCATGACGCCACTGCCTCCAAGGCCTCTTCCAGCGTGAACGCCTTCGCGTACAGGGCCTTCCCGACGATCGAGCCCTCGACACCGAGGGGCACGAGCTCGGCGATGGCGCGGAGGTCATCCAGGGAGGAGACGCCGCCGGAGGCGATCACCGGGCGGTCCGTCGCCGCGCAGACGTTCTTCAGGAGCTCCAGGTTCGGGCCCTGCAGCGTGCCGTCCTTGGCGATGTCCGTCACCACGTACCGCGCGCAGCCCTCCTTGTTGAGGCGCTCCAGCGTCTCGTAGAGGTCGCCGCCGTCGCGGGTCCAGCCGCGGCCGCGCAGGGTCGTGCCGCGTACGTCGAGACCGACCGCGATCTTGTCGCCGTGCTCGGCGATGACCTTGGCGACCCACTCCGGGGTCTCCAGGGCGGCGGTGCCGAGGTTGACACGGGTGCAGCCGGTGGCCAGGGCGGCGGCCAGCGAGGCGTCGTCGCGGATGCCGCCGGACAGCTCCACCTTGATGTCCATCGCCTTGGCGACCTCGGCGATCAGCTCACGGTTGTCGCCAGTGCCGAACGCCGCATCGAGGTCCACCAGGTGCAGCCACTCGGCGCCCGACCGCTGCCAGGCGAGAGCCGCCTCCAGGGGAGAGCCGTACGAGGTCTCCGTACCGGACTCGCCGTGTACGAGCCGGACCGCCTGGCCGTCACGGACGTCCACGGCGGGGAGGAGTTCGAGCTTCCCAGAGGGATTCGACGTCATCAGAGGGTTCCGATCCAGTTGTTCAGCAGCTGCGCTCCGGCGTCGCCGGACTTCTCGGGGTGGAACTGGGTGGCCCACAACGCGCCGTTCTCGACGGCCGCCACGAAGGGCTTGCCGTGCGTGGACCAGGTCACCAGGGGTGCGCGCATCGCCGGGTTCGCGGTCTCCAGGGACCAGTCGTGGACGGCGTACGAGTGCACGAAGTAGAAGCGCGCGTCCGCGTCCAGGCCGGCGAAGAGCTCGGATCCCGCCGGTGCCTCGACGGTGTTCCAGCCCATGTGCGGCACGATGTCGGCCTGCAGCGGCTCGACCGAGCCGGGCCACTCGTCGAGGCCCTCGGTCTCGACGCCGTGCTCGATGCCGCGCGCGAACAGGATCTGCATACCGACGCAGATGCCCATCACCGGGCGGCCGCCCGCGAGGCGACGGTCGACGATCCAGTTGCCGCGCGCCTCCTTCAGCCCCTGCATACACGCGGCGAAGGCGCCGACTCCCGGCACCAGCAGCCCGTCCGCGTTCATGGCCTTGTCGAAGTCACGCGTGATCTCGACGTCGGCGCCCGCGCGCGCGAGAGCACGCTCCGCGGACCGCACGTTCCCGAAGCCGTAGTCGAAGACGACCACTCGTTTGGAAGGGGTGCTCAATTCCACACCTCCAGCCTCAGGACGCCCGCCACAAGACACATGCCGGCGCCGATCGACAGCAGCACGATGAGGTTCTTCGGCATCTTCTGCTTGACGAAGGAGTAGACGCCGCCGAGCAGGAAGAGCCCGACGACGATCAGTACGGTGGAGAGACCGCTCATGGCTTTACAGGGCGCCCTTCGTGGAGGGGAGGATGCCCGCCGCGCGCGGGTCACGCTCGGAGGCGTACCGCAGCGCGCGGGCGAGCGCCTTGAACTGGCACTCCACGATGTGGTGGGCGTTCCGCCCGTACGGCACGTGGACGTGCAGCGCGATCTGGGCCTGCGCGACGAAGGACTCCAGGATGTGCCGGGTCATCGTCGTGTCGTACTCGCCGATCATCGGCGCCATCTTCTCGGGCTCGGTGTGCACGAGGTACGGACGCCCGGACAGGTCGACGGTCACCTGGGCGAGCGACTCGTCCAGCGGGACCGTGCAGTTGCCGAAACGGTAGATCCCCACCTTGTCGCCGAGCGCCTGCTTGAAGGCGGCGCCCAGCGCGAGGGCGGTGTCCTCGATGGTGTGGTGCGAGTCGATGTGCAGATCGCCCTCGGTCTTCACCGTCAGGTCGAACAGACCGTGGCGGCCGAGCTGGTCGAGCATGTGGTCGTAGAAGCCGACCCCGGTCGACACGTCGACCTTTCCGCTGCCGTCGAGGTCGATCTCGACGACGACCGAGGTCTCCTTGGTGTTCCGTTCGACACGGCCGACGCGGCTCATGCGCTCTGCTCCTGTTCTAGGTCCTTCTTCAGTTCGCGTACCGCATCGAGGAACGCGTCGTTCTCTTCGGGCGTACCGGCGCTGACCCGCAGCCACCCCGGTACGCCGTTGTCCCGGACCAGGACGCCCCGGTCGAGGATCTTCTGCCAGGCCTCATGGGATCCGGCGCTGCCGTCGAACCGCCCGAACTGTACGAAGTTCGCGTCCGACTCGGTCACGTCGTAGCCGATCGCACGCAGTTCGGCGACCAGCCGGTCCCGCTCGGCCTTCAGCTGCTCCACGTACCCCAGCAGCGTGTCGGTGTGCTCCAGGGCGGCCAGCGCGGTCGCCTGCGTGACGGCCGACAGGTGGTACGGCAGCCGTACGAGCTGGACGGCGTCCACCACCGCCGGGTGCGCGGCGAGATAGCCGAGGCGCAGCCCGGCCGCGCCGAACGCCTTCGACATCGTCCGCGAGACGACGAGATTCGGCCGACCTTCGAGCAGCGGAAGCAGCGAATCGCCGTGACTGAACTCGATGTACGCCTCGTCGACCACGACCATCGACGGCTTGGCGGCCTGCGCGGCCTCGTACAGCGCGAGGACCGTCTCGGGCGGTACCGCGTTGCCCGTGGGGTTGTTGGGGGTCGTGATGAAGACGACCTCGGGCCGGTTCTCGGCGATCGCCTTCTCGGCGGCCACGAGATCGATCGTGAAGTCCTCGTTGCGCGGACCGGAAATCCATCCGGTCCCGGTGCCGCGCGAGATCAGGCCGTGCATCGAGTACGAGGGCTCGAAGCCGATCGCCGTCCGGCCGGGTCCGCCGAAGGTCTGCAGCAGCTGCTGGATGACCTCGTTCGAGCCGTTGGCCGCCCAGACGTTCTCGACGCCGACCGCGTACTTGCCGGTCTTGGTCAGGTACTTGGCCAGTTCGGTGCGCAGCTCCACAGCGTCCCGGTCGGGGTAGCGGTTGAGGTTGCGGGCGGCCTCGCGCACGCGCTCGACGATCCGCTCGACGAGCGGCTCGGGCAGCGGGTACGGGTTCTCGTTGGTGTTCAGCCGTACGGGGACGTCGAGTTGGGGCGCGCCGTAGGGGGACTTGCCGCGCAGCTCGTCCCGGACGGGGAGCTCGTCCCAGGGGGACACGGAGGTGCTTCCGAAGGTACTCACTTGCTGGGCACCTTCCAATCGAACCTGGCCTTGATCGCCGCACCGTGCGCGGGCAGGTCCTCCGCCTCCGCGAGCGTCACCACGTGGTGCGCGACCTCGGCCAGCGCGTCGCGCGTGTAGTCGACGATGTGGATCCCGCGCAGGAAGGACTGGACCGACAGGCCCGAGGAGTGGCAGGCGCAGCCGCCGGTCGGGAGCACGTGATTGGAGCCGGCCGCGTAGTCGCCCAGCGACACGGGCGCCCAGGGGCCGACGAAGATCGCGCCGGCGTTCCGTACGCGGTCCGCCACCGCGGTCGCGTCGGCCGTCTGGATCTCCAGGTGCTCGGCGCCGTAGGCGTTGACGACCCGCAGGCCCTCTTCCACGCCGTCGACCAGCACGATCGCGGACTGCCTGCCGTTCAGCGCGGGGACGATCCGGTCCTCGATGTGCTTGGTGGCCGCGACCTGCGGCTCCAGCTCCTTCGCCACCGCGTCGGCCAGCGCGACCGAGTCGGTGACGAGGACGGCGGCGGCGAGCGGGTCGTGCTCGGCCTGGCTGATCAGGTCGGAGGCGACGTGCACGGGGTCGGCGGTCTCGTCCGCGAGGATCGCGATCTCGGTCGGACCGGCCTCGGCGTCGATGCCGATCTTGCCCGCGAAGTAGCGCTTGGCCGCGGCGACCCAGATGTTGCCCGGTCCGGTGACCATGTTGGCGGGCGCGCAGGACTCGGTGCCGTACGCGAACATCGCGACGGCGGTCGCGCCGCCGGCCGCGTACACCTCGTCGATCCCGAGCAGCGCGCAGGCGGCCAGGATCGTGGGGTGCGGCAGACCGCCGAACTCGGACTGGGCGGGCGAGGCGAGCGCGATCGACTCGACTCCCGCCTCCTGTGCCGGAACCACGTTCATGATCACGGACGACGGGTAGACGGACCGGCCGCCGGGCGCGTACAGCCCGACGCGATCGACCGGCACCCACTTCTCGGTGACCGAGCCGCCGAGCGTCACGTTGGTCGTGTGCGCGGTGCGGCGCTGCGCGCGGTGGACGATACGGGCGCGTCGGATCGACTCCTCGAGGGCCGCGCGAACGGCCGGTTCGAGCCGCTCGAGCGCGTCCGTGAGCGCCCGCGCCGGGACCCGTACGGACTCCAGGCGTACGCCGTCGAACCTCTCCGCGTAGTCGATCAGCGCCGCGTCGCCCCGATGATGCACGGCCTCGCAGATCGGACGCACCTTCTCCAGGGCGGCCGAAACGTCGAAGTCGGCTCGGGGCAGCAGGTCGCGCAGGGCCGAGCCCTCGGGGAGGGCGTCGCCGCGCAGATCGATTCGGGAGATCACAGGGCCAATTCTCTCAGACGGGGATCTGGCGTTGGACGCCTGTATCAATCGCTGATACGCGTTGTGGATCACCGGGCCCTACATGGCCCGATTTCACGCCTGTTACGTGTTCCGGAAGATCACCTTCACGGCTTGCGTTCGGCGCGTCACTCAGCGGGCATCACATGAACGACTGTACGAAACCCGCGAGTAGCGGGGGAGAAAGGGAAGATCTGTGACCGAGGGGGCCGGCATCCGCGCCGGAGACCTGCCCGACGACCTGACCGCCGCCGAGGCCGGCATGTGGCAGGCGTTCCGCAACGGCAGCGTGTACGACCTGCGCGTCGGTGACGCGACCGTGGACGATCCGCACGGCGGCCATCCATGGGGTCCCGAGCGCAGCGTGCGGGCGCGGATAGTGGCCTGGCTGCTGCTGGGCGGACCGCCCGCGCTCGACGGCCGGGTCTCGTCTCTGAAGCTGACCGGCGTGCAGATCACCGACGTGCTCGATCTCGCGGGCGGCGCGATCGAGCCGTACGTCGAGATGAAGGGCTGCCGGTTCGAGAAGGAGATCCTGCTGCCCGAGTCCCGGTTCACGACCGTCCGTTTCGTGGACTGCTCGGTGCCGCGTCTCGAGGCCGCCCGGCTGCACACCGAGGGCGATCTGCATCTGCCGCGCTGCCACTTCCACAACGGCGTGCGCCTCACCGACGCGCACATCGGCACGGACCTGCTGCTCAACCAGGCCGTGGTCTACCGGGACCGGCGCGGCCGTTCCATCACCGGCGACGGGATGACCGTCGGACAGGACCTCCAGGCCGAGATGCTGGAGTCGCACGGCGAGCTGAGCCTGCGCGGCGCGACGGTCGGCGTCTCGCTCAGCCTGCGCGGCAGCCGGCTGGCCAACCAGTACGGGCGCATCGCGCTCAACGCCCCGCAGCTGACCGTCGAGCGCACGCTGTACATGACCCCGGCAGGCGTCACCAATCCCCTGCAGACAAGCGGCAGGACACCGGCGCGCGGCACGCGCGTGCAGCGCTTCGAGTGCGACGGCGGCATCCGGCTCGACGACGGCCGGTTCGGCGACGCGGTGGACTTCGAGCAGGCCCGCCTCATCCTGCAGAACGGCCAGGAGGTCTCGCTGCGCCGCGTCCAGGTGCCCGAGCTGCGCTTCCTCGGCGAGCGGCCCGAGCGCGGGCGGATCGTGCTGAACGGGGCGCGGGTGGTCAACCTCGTCGACCAGGCGACCAGCTGGCCGGGCGCGGGCCAGCTGCAGATGGGCGGCTTCCAGTACGAGAACCTCGTGCCGCGCGGCCCGTTCCCGCTGACCCGGCGCCTGCAGTGGGTGGCCGCGGCGACACCGGAGTACAGCCCGGAGCCGTACGAGCGGCTGGCGACCGTGCTGCGCAACGGCGGTGAGGACGAGGACGCGCGTGAGGTGCTGCTCGCCAAGCAGCGCCACAGACGCGAGTTCCTGCCGCTCGCGGCCAAGCTCTGGGGGTACGCGCAGGACTGGACCGTCGCCTACGGGTACCGGCCGGGACGGGCCGCCGTATGGATGGCGGTGCTGTGGGCGGCGACCTCTTTAGCCTTCCGGCACGCCGACCATCCGCCGATCAAGAGCGGCGAGCATCCGCCGTGGAACCCGTCGCTGTTCGCCCTCGACCTGCTCCTGCCGGTCATCGATCTCGGCCACACCGGCTACTGGCAACTGCGCGGCGGCTGGCAGTGGTTGGCCGCTGTGGTGATCCTCCTCGGCTGGGTCCTGGCGACGACGGTGGCGGCGGGCGCGACCAGGCTGCTGCGCAGAGGCTGAACCGCTGCCGGGCCGCATGCAACCATTGGCTCATTTCAGCTGTCTTCCCTCCGCAACCACCAACCGAGCAACCACGCCCGAGCAACCACGACGGCGAGCACCCGGTCCGCGAGAGCGGCGTCGGTTTTGGCACAAAGGGGGACACCATGGCCTTACTACGCGCGTTCCTCCGTACGGCCCGGATGGCACGGAACACCTCGCGTCTGGCCGCCGGTCTGCCCGCCGACGACGAGGTACTGCTCGACGCCCCGGACGAGCGGCTCGGTCCCGCGCTGGTCGCGGCGGGCCGTGGCGAGTACGGGCCCGCGGCCAAGCTGCTGGCCACCACCCGGGAAGCCGCCGAGTGGGAGAACCGGGACCGGTACACGACGCGCCTCGCCGCCTTCGCACGTTCCCGTACCGAGTGGTTCGACGACTGGAGCTCCGCCGCCCCGCACGACCCGGACGCGCTGCTGGTCAAGGCCGAGCTGGCGGTGTGCCGGAGCTGGGAGTCACCGGCCCGCGCCGAGCTGCTGCGCCAGGTCGGGCCGCTGATCTCCGCGGCCGCCGAGGGCGACCCGCGCGACCCGGTGGCGTGGCGGGTCGCGCTCGACCACGCGCGGGGCACGAACGCCCCGCACACCGACTTCGAGCAGCTGTGGGCCGAGGCCGTGCGCCGCTCGCCGCACCACTACGGCTGCCATGTGGCCGCCCTGAAGTACCTGTCCGCCGCCTGGTACGGCTCGCACCGCGAGTGCTTCGACTTCGCAGAGCGGGCCGCGCAGGACTCGCTGCCCGGCTCCCTCGTCCAGGCTCTGCCGGTGCGCGCGGCCTTCGCCTACCTGACCGAGGGCGGCGGTGCGACCGTGCCGCGCGAGCGCCTCGACGCGGCGGCCGACCTCGCGATCGCCGTGTCCGGGGAGTACGCGGCCGCCGACCCATGGCCCGCGGAGGTCCGCAACCTGCTCACCTACGTGCTGATCCGGCTCGAACGCTGGGACGAGGCACTGGCGGAAGTGCGCCGGATCGGGCCGTACGCCACCTCGTTCCCCTGGGACCGGGTCTCGGACGACCCGCTCGGCCAGTTCCTCGAACTGCGCGACGGGATTCGGCTCCAGGTGGCCTCGGACATGCCCCTGAAACCGCGCGACGAGGATCTTCCGTATCCACGGAGTGAGCACGGCGGACGTGCGCCCTCCAGTGACCATTAGGCTTTTGCGTCGTGACCACCGTCCGGCTCCCCCTCTTCCCTCTGAACTCGGTGCTGTTTCCCGGGCTCGTGCTGCCCCTGAACGTCTTCGAGGAGCGCTATCGCGCCATGATGCGCGATCTGCTGAAGACCCCCGAGGACGAATCGCGCCGGTTCGCCGTCGTCGCCATCCGCGACGGCCACGAGGTCGCGCCCACCGCGCCCGGCATGCCGGACGTGACGGCCGTACCGCGGCGCGGGCCCGCGGCCGGCTTCGGCGACGCCCCGGCGAAGGCCTTCCACGAGGTGGGCTGCATCGCGGACGCGGCGACCATCCGGGAACGGGCCGACGGCAGCTTCGAGGTGCTGGCCACCGGGACGACCCGGGTCCGGCTGCTCTCCGTGGACACCTCCGGGGCCTATCTGACGGCCGAGCTGGAGGAGCTGGAGGAGGATCCCGGCGAGGAGGCGGGGGCGCTGGCCGAGGGGGTGCTGCGGGCCTTCCGGCAGTACCAGAAGCGGCTCGCGGGCGCCCGGGAGCGGTCCCTGTCGACCGGGGCCGAGCTGCCGGACGAGCCGGCCGTCGTCTCGTACCTGGTCGCGGCCGCGGCGATGCTCGACGTTCCGGCGAAGCAGCGGCTGCTGCAGGCGCCGGACACGGCGTCCCGGCTCCGGGAGGAGCTGACGCTGCTGCGGGCGGAGACCGCGATCATCCGTAATCTGCCGTCGTTGCCCGCGTCGGAGCTGACGCGGGGGCCGACGAATCTCAACTGACGTGAGCCCGAACTGACGCGGGTCTGAACTGACGCGAGTCCGAACTGAGGTAAGGCGTAGGTCTCTTGGCGAAGAAGTCGAAGAAGCAGCAGGCGGGAGGGACGCCCGCGACCGTGGCGCTCGCGGCGGCCGGGGTCGAGTTCACGGTCCATGCCTATGAGCATGATCCGTCGCATCCCTCGTACGGGGAGGAGGCGGCCGAGGCGATGGGTGTCTCGCCGGACCGGGTGTTCAAGACGCTCGTAGCGGACGTCGACGGGGACCTCACCGTTGCCGTCGTGCCGGTGGCGGGCTCGCTCGATCTGAAGGCGCTCGCCGCGGCGGTGGGGGGCAAGCGGGCCGCCATGGCCGATCCGGCCGCCGCGGAGCGTTCCACCGGGTATGTGCGTGGCGGCATCTCGCCGCTCGGGCAGCGGAAGAAGCTGCGTACGGTGCTCGACTCGTCGGCCTCGGCACACGCCACGATCTGTGTTTCGGCGGGGCGGCGGGGGCTTGAGGTGGAGCTGGCTCCGGATGACCTGGCCAAGCTCACGGATGCGGTGTCGGCACCGATCGGTCGTGCGTGACCCCTCGACGGATGTGAGCTTCTCGGTTAAGTACCGAGGACATGTCGAAGAAGACGCGTAAGCGGAAGTGGCGGGTCAAAAAGGGGCGGTCCAATCACGGGCACCGGCCTGCGTAGGAACGTTTTTGTCTGCGGGTGCGTGGGGGCTGATCGCGCAGTTCCCCGCGCCCCTGAAGGGGCGCCCGTTGCCCGGAGTTTTCAAGGCTACGGGGCCGGAGGGTACTGAGTCTGCTGGTACGGGTCCGGGTCCCTCGGGGCGAACAATGCCGTCAGGCCCAGGTGGACCAACAGGGCTGCGACGGACCAGGCGAGCAGGGCGCCCTTGGCGTTGAGTTCCAGGGGGGCGTCGAAGGTCACGCCCTTGCCCACCTCCTTGGCGTGGGCGGCCACGTCCTGGGTGGGCCCGAGCCATATACCAAGGCGCCAGGCGAGCAGGGAGCCGAGGATGCCGCCGACGGTGAGCGCGATGATGAGCGGGATGCCGCCGCGGCGTCGTACGAGGAAGACGGCCAGCGCGCTGACCAGGCCGAAGCCGAGCGCGAGCAGGGTGAACGTGCCGTCCACGCCGATGGCCTGCTCACCCTCCGTGTCCTTGAGGTAGACCGCGGAGCTGTCGGAGACCAGCGGCACGTGCGGCGCCAGCCACCACCACAGCACGCCGAGCAGCACCCCGCTGAGCGCCATCGCGACCGTGATGACGGCGGCCTCACGCAGTTCTGTCTTCATCCCGGGACCGTCCTCCTCATGACCGAGATGACCGAACGCATACCCGGGGGGCGGCGCCTGCCAGGCATGGTGCGGAGGCTGGTGGTTCGGCGGCGGAGGCGGAGTCAGCGGTGCGGTCACACTGACATCGTGCCAGGCCCGCCTGTCAGGCGCGTCACCGGACGGCCGCCCGGCGGTAGGCCCAGGTCGCGACCGCCAGCGAGGCGACCCCGACGCCCGCGCACACGGCGAGGTCGAGCAGGACGACACCCCAGTCCGGGTTCGCCTCGAAGGTCAGCCCGAAGGCCTCGACGCCGTACGTGGAGGGCAGCAGGTCACGCGCGTACTGGACGACCGTCGGCAGCCGGTCCGGCGGCAGCACCCCGAGCAGCAGTGCGGCGGACATACCCAACTGCCCCAGCAACGTGGCGAGTTCGGGGCGCGGCGCGAGCAGTCCGAGCGCCGCCCCGAGCCCGGCGAGCGCCGCGCCCGCGAGCGGGATCACCGCGGCGAGGATCCACAGGTGGGTCAGCGGCAGCCCGAAGAGCACACTGCCGACCACGGCGGTGACGAGCGTCCCGGGCACGGTGAAGGAGGCGTACGCGGCGGCCGCGCCCAGCACGATGGCGGCGGGCGGCACGGGCAGTGTCGCGTAGTGGTCGAGGCCGCCGCTGGCGCGCAGCTGGCCGAAGTACTGGGCGAGCAGGTTGAGCGCGACGAACGCGACCACGAGGACCGACGAGCCGGCCACCACGGCCCGCGCCTCGTCGCCGCCGTCCACGACACCGCGCATCAGGACCATGATCCCGACGGACTGGAAGGTCGCCACGAACAGCAGCGGGATCCGGGCCACCCGGGCCCGGGAGAGCTGCGCCCGGTACACGGCGGCCAGCGCCGGCCACAGCCGCGCGCGCGGCCCGAGCCCGGCCACAGCACGCGTGCCGTTCTCGGCGTCCGCGGCCCGGTTCCCGTCCGCGCGGGCTGCGCCGGG
The DNA here is from genome assembly GCF_008905045.1 of Streptomyces albicerus. Classification (GTDB taxonomy): domain Bacteria; phylum Actinomycetota; class Actinomycetes; order Streptomycetales; family Streptomycetaceae; genus Streptomyces; species Streptomyces albicerus. The sequence continues at coordinate 88,640 of NZ_VWMY01000022.1, read as the reverse complement.
CAGGACCTCGGCGGGTACGACACTCACGTCGAGCGGCTCCTGTTCGCTTCGGCTGTCGTCCTGTACCTGTTCCGTACGGCTGCGGGGGCCCGCACGCTCATGCCTTGACCAACCCCCGTACGTTCCCGGCGCTGCCGCCCAGCGCCAGATACACGTCCTCCAGGCTCGGCGTCGCGAGCGTGAAGTCGTCCAGGGCCGCGAAGGCGGCGCCGCCGGTGACGGCACCGACGGCCGCGCGGGCCTCCTCGGGGGAGAGCCGCAGCGACCAGAGTCGGCCCGACTCTACGGCGCGGTCGCGCAGGGCGGCGACCTCGGGCACGTCGAGGGGTGCGCGCTCGCGCCAGACGAGTTCGAGGCGCACCTCGCCCGCGACCTGCTCCTTCAGCCCGGAGGGGGTGTCGCAGGCGATGACACGGCCCCTGTCGAGCACGGCTACGCGGTCGAGGACCGTCTCCGCCTCGATGACGTTGTGGGTGACCAGCAGGACGGTCGTGCCGTGCTCGGCCCGGCGCCGGTCGACGGCGCCCCAGACGGCGCGGCGGGCCACCGGGTCCATACCGGTGGTCGGCTCGTCGAGGACGAGGAGCGGCCGCGCGCCGACGAGCGTGGTGGCGAAGCAGGCGAGCCGCCGCTGCCCGCCGGACAGCTTCTTGAGCGGCCGCGAGGCGAGGGCGGTGAGCCCCAGCTCCTCCAGGACCGAGTCCCGCTCGGCCCGCGCGCTCCGTACGTCGAGCCCGCGCAGCCGCCCGGTGGTCTCCGAGGCGAGCGAAACGGTCAGCTCGTCGAGGGCGGTGGACTCCTGTCCGAGGTAGGCGAGGATCCGTGCCGCCCGCTCGGGATGGCGCACGATGTCGTGCCCGAGGATCTCGACGCTGCCGCGGTCGGGGCGCATCAGCCCGGTCAGCTGCCGTACGAGGGTGGTCTTGCCGGCTCCGTTCGGCCCGAGCAGCCCGAAGATCTCGCCCTTCCGGATGTCGAGCCCCACGCCGTCGGTGGCCCGCACCTCGGGCGTACCGGGTGCGCCGCGCCGCCCGCGCACCGCCGGATAGGTCTTCGTCAGATCCCGCACCGCGCACACGACATCCCCACCGTGCCCGTTCCGGACTGCCTGTGCGGTGCGCGTACTCACGAGCATTGAGAGTACGGGGTCACGACCGCCCGACGACGCCCGGGGCGGGCATACACCCGATATCGGCCCCGTAAGGGGCGCGAGGAACTGCGCGACCAGCCCCCACCCACCCGCAGATCACACACAACGCCCGCCACCCCGCACCGAACCAACCTCAGCCGAACCCCTTACTCCCCCGCGGGAGCATGCTCGGCAGCGGTCCGTACGTCGATCTCCCGCCAGAACCCGGCCCGAATCGCATAGCGGTCGTGCTCGTCGATCTGGTCGTCCTTGTGGGCGAGCAGCCCGAACCGCGCGGCATACCGCAGCAGCTCCCCGTCGATCCGATGCGGCACCCGGGGATACATCGTGGACAGCTTCTGCAGGTGGGCCTGGTCCGACAGCCGCCCCATCCACCGCCGCGCGAACACCTGCCCGACCTCGTACGGATCCCCGCCCACCGTCGTGATGTCCTCCTCACGGTCGGCCCACCGCTGCTCGGCCGTGGTGAGCTGCGCGAGCGTCGGCAGCAGGGCGGCCTCCGCGGACTCGGCGGCGGTACCGGGCCGGTCGACCCATCCCTTGTCGGAGGACCACCGAAGCGTCGCGTTCGCCGGCTGCGCCGGCGTCTGCGTACCGTGCGCGCGCAACGCGGCCAGATCCTTCGGCGTGGGCACGCCCTTGGTGGCCGGCACCCGCTCCTCCGTGCCGTTCTCACTCGGTGGCGCGGCCTGCGCGTGCTCGGCCTCGCGCGCGGGCCGCTCGCCCGCGGAGGTCAGCGCGGACTCGGGCAGCGGCGCCGAGAGGATCGCGGCGATCTCGGGCCGTGGAACGGGCGGCGGCGCGCAGACCCCGCCGAACTCCTTGGCCCGTACGGCCTTGGTGATCCAGGTCCGGTCGAGCACGCGCCGCTCGTCGGCCTCGGCGACGAGGTCCTCGGACTGGTTGTAGTCGCCGTCCGCGGCCTGCACCGCCCACAGGTGCACGGCGACCCCGTGCTCCTTGGCGGCCATCATCCCGGGCAGCAGATCCCCGTCGCCGGTGACGAGCACGACGTCGGAACAGGCGCGGTTGCGCGCCAGCTCCGTGAGCTCGGCGTGCATGGCGGCGTCCACGCCCTTCTGCGCCCACCGCCCGTCGCTGCGGGTCAGCGCGCCCAGGCGCACCGTGACCCGCGGCATCACCCGCAGCCTGCGGTGCTCGGGCTGCGGTACGCGGTCGGGGGCGCCGTCGAACCAGTAGATGCGCAACAGGGGCCGTTCCGTGTCGGACTCGGCGCGCTCGCGCAGCCCCTGGATCAGGGCGGCGTGGTCGACGGTGATCCGCGATCGCGAAGGTTCCCCGGCGAGGAGACTGGCAGCAGCCCCGAGCAGGTACCCGGCGTCCACCAGGACAATGCAGCGGTCCACGCGTTCCACCCTCTTTCCGGGAGGTTTGCTTCGGGCTTCCTTCGAGTCTGCCCGACCGTGCGGAGGTTAACGGCCGGAACTCGATCTTCGGCGTGGCGGATCGGAAGATCACTCAACGACAGAGCTTATTACGCACGGTAATTCTCTGAAATGCGCGGCTTGTCGCGCTATGTGAGTCTGGTCCCGGCCCTGGCCCCTAGATCCCCCGTAGGAGGCAGATCACCATGGCCAAGAACAAGAACCGCAAGCAGGGCGGCCAACAGGACCGCTCCTCGCAGGCCGAGCGTGCGGAGGAGCGGGCGCAGCGGTCCTCGGCGGAGGCGCAGCAGCCGCCTACGCCGCACACTCAGGGCAGCCCTGCCGATGTTGCCCGTAAGCACCAGAAGCGCTTCGGCCACAACTGAGGGTCGCGTGAGGCCTGTTGAGGGCTCCTGAGCCCTGGCACGCAACGAGGGGCGCATCCGCGACGGATGCGCCCCCTTGTACAGCCGGTTGCCGTGTCAGCCCGCCAGGCAGGACGGGCCCAGCAGCACCTTCAGGTCGCCGAAGAGCGCGGGGTCGGGCTTCACCCGGTGCCGGTCGAGCCGCAGCACCGTGGTCTTGCTCGGGCCCTGGAGCTTGATCCGCACCTCGCTCTCGCCCTTGTGGTGGCTGAGGATCTCGCCGAGGCGGCTGATCATGGGCGGGGTGACCTTCAGGGCCGGGATGGTGAGGATCACGGGCGCGTTGGTGCCCGCGTTCGACAGGTCAGGGACCTGGAGTTCCATCGCGACGAGGCGGGGCACGTCCTCGCGTTTGTCGAGACGGCCCTTGACGAACACCACGGCGTCCTCGACGAGTTGGGTGGACACCAGCTGATAGGTCGCGGGGAAGAACATGCACTCGATGGAGCCGGCCAGGTCCTCGACGGTGGCGATCGCCCAGGCGTTGCCCTGCTTGGTCATCTTGCGCTGGAGGCCGGAGATGATGCCGCCGATGGTGACGACCGCGCCGTCCGCGTGCTCGCCTCCGGTGAGCTGGGCGATGCCTGCGTCGGCCTTGTCGGACAGCACGTGCTCCAGGCCGAAGAGCGGGTGGTCGGAGACGTACAGGCCGAGCATCTCCCGTTCCTGGGCGAGCAGGTAGGCCTTGTCCCACTCGTCGGTGGTGAACTCCACGTCGAGGCCGAAGCCGGGCTCGCTGGTGTCCTCCTCCCCCATGCCGCCGAAGAGGTCGAACTGGCCCTCGGCCTCCTTGCGCTTGACCGCCACCACGTTGTCGATCATCGGCTCGAAGTGCGCGGTGAGGCCCTTGCGGGTGTGCCCCATGGTGTCGAAGGCGCCGGCCTTGATGAGCGATTCGGTGGTGCGCTTGTTGCAGACGACCGCCTCGACCTTGTCGAGGTAGTCGGGGAAGGAGGCGTACTTTCCCTTCGCCTTGCGCGAGCGAATGATCGACTCCACGACGTTCGTGCCGACGTTGCGGACGGCCGAGAGGCCGAAGAGGATCACGTCGTCGCCCTGCGCGGCGAAGTTGGACATCGACTCGTTGACGTTCGGCGGCAGCACCTTGATGCCCATGCGCCGGCACTCGTTGAGGTAGACGGCCGACTTGTCCTTGTCGTCCTTGACCGAGGTGAGCAGCGCGGCCATGTACTCGGCGGGGTAGTTCGCCTTCAGGTACGCGGTCCAGTACGAGACGAGTCCGTACGCGGCCGAGTGGGCCTTGTTGAACGCGTAGCCGGCGAAGGGGACCAGTACGTCCCACAGGCCCTGGATCGCCTCGTCGCTGTAGCCGTTCTTCCGGGCGCCTGCCTGGAAGAGGACGAAGTTCTTCGCCAACTCGTCGGGCTTCTTCTTGCCCATCACTCGGCGCAGGATGTCGGCCTCGCCCAGCGAGTAACCGGCGATGATCTGGGCGGCCTTCTGCACCTGCTCCTGGTAGACGATCAGGCCGTAGGTGACCGCCAGGACCTCCTCGAGCGGCTCCTCGAGCTCCTTGTGGATCGGCGTGATCTCCTGGCGGCCGTTCTTGCGCTCCGCGTAGTTGATGTGCGAGTTCATGCCCATCGGGCCCGGCCGGTAGAGGGCCGAGACGGCGGAGATGTCCTCGAAGTTGTCGGGCTGCATCTGGCGGAGCAGCGAGCGCATGGGACCGCCGTCGAACTGGAAGACGCCGAGGGTGTCACCGCGGCAGAGCAGTTCGAAGGTCTTGGGATCGTCCAGCGAAAGGGAGAGCATCTCCAGGTCGATGCCCTTGTTGGCCTTCACCATCTTGATGGCGTCGTCCATGATCGTGAGGTTGCGCAGGCCCAGGAAGTCCATCTTCAGCAGGCCGAGCGACTCGCACTGGGGGTAGTCCCACTGTGTGATGGTCACGCCGTCGGTGTGCCGCACCCAGATGGGGGCGTGGTCGACGATGGGCTCGCTGGACATGATCACGCCGGCGGCGTGCACACCCATCTGCCGGACGAGGCCCTCGACGCCCTTGGCGGTGTCGATGACCTTCTTCACGTCCGGTTCGTTCTCGTACATCGCGCGGATCTCGCCGGCCTCGCTGTAGCGCGGGTGCGAGGGGTCGGTGATGCCGTTCAGGTCGATGCCCTTGCCGAGGACGTCTGCGGGCATCGCCTTGGTGAGCCGGTCGCCCATCGCGTACGGGTAGCCCAGCACGCGCGCGGAGTCCTTGATCGCGTTCTTCGCCTTGATCTTGCCGTACGTGCCGATCATGGCGACCTTGTCGGCGCCGTACTTCTCCGTCACATACCTGATCACCTCGACGCGCCGACGCTCGTCGAAGTCGATGTCGACATCGGGCATCGAGACGCGCTCGGGGTTGAGGAACCGCTCGAAGATCAGACCGTGCGGGATCGGGTCGAGGTCGGTGATGCCCATGGCGTACGCGACGATCGAGCCGGCCGCGGAGCCTCGGCCCGGGCCGACCGCGATGCCCTGCTTCTTGGCCCACATGATGAAGTCGGCGACCACGAGGAAGTAGCCCGGGAACCCCATCTGGATGATGACGTCCATCTCGTACTCGGCCTGCTTCTGGCGATCGTCGGGGACGCCGCCGGGGAAGCGGCGCGCCATGCCGCGGCGCACCTCCTCCTGGAACCAGGTGACTTCGGTGTAGCCGTCGGGGATCTCGAACTTCGGCATGAGGTTCCTGGCCTCGAACATGCCGGAGGTGTCGATCTGCTCGGCGACCAGCAAGGTGTTGGCGCAGCCCTGCTGCCAGGCGTCCGAGGAGTCGATGGCGTACATCTCGTCCGTGGACTTCAGGTAGTAGCCGCCCCCGTCGAACTTGAAGCGGTCCGGGTCGGAGAGGTTCTTGCCGGTCTGGATGCACAGCAGCGCGTCGTGCGCGTTCGCCTCGTGCGCGTACGTGTAGTGCGAGTCGTTGGTGACCAGCGGCGGGATGCCCAGCTTCTTGCCCACCCGCAGCAGATCGTCACGGACCCGGTGCTCGATGTCGATGCCGTGGTCCATCAGTTCCAGGAAGTAGCGGTCCTTGCCGAAGATGTCCTGGTACTCGGAGGCTGCCTTGACCGCCTCGTCGAACTGGCCGAGGCGCAGCCGGGTCTGCAGCTCGCCGGAGGGGCAGCCCGTGGAGGCGATGAGCCCCTCGGACCACTGGGAGATGGTCTCCTTGTCCATCCGGGGCCACTTCTGCAGCCAGCCCTCGGCGTACGCGTCCGAGGAGAGCTTGAAGAGGTTGTGCAGACCCGTGTTGTTCGCCGCCCAGATCGTCTTGTGCGTGTACCCACCCGAACCCGACACGTCGTCGCGCTTCTGGTGCGGCTGACCCCACCTGATCTTCCGCTTGTTGCGCCGCGACTCCGGGGCGACGTACGCCTCGATCCCGATGATCGGCGTGACGCCCGCCTTCTTCGCCGAGTGGAAGAAGTCGTACGCCCCGTGCAGATTGCCGTGGTCGGACATCGCGATATGGGTCATGCCCATCTCGTTGCACGCGTCGAACATGTCCTTCAGCCGCGCGGCACCGTCCAGCAGCGAGTACTGGGTGTGGACGTGCAGGTGCGTGAACGGCGGCTTTGACACGGCTTCGGCCTCCAAGGCAAACGGGCGTCGACGAGCTTCCCAACAGGCTGCGGACAGTCTGGGGGACAGCGTCGAAGTCTATGCCTGAGCACTGACACTCGGAGGGGTCTCCCCCGTACCTTCATACGGGGAAAACGGGCACTCCCGCGCACCTTCGTCCGTTGGAAGGTGACGGAGAGATCCGTTCCGGCGGACGACACATCCGTCCCATTCGTCACGCACCACCTGCACCAGGAGGCACCCACCGATGTCGGTTCCGCAGCTCAGCGCCGAGCAACGCGGCGAACAGATCCTCGCCGTCTTCGACACCGCCTTCGGCGAACTGCTGGCCGCCGACCCGGCCGCGTTCCGCGTGAAGTTCCGGAAGATGGCGGCCTCGGCGTTCGCCTTCTACCGCGGCACGGCGGGCCTGTTCTACCACGACCTGGAGCAGGAGAAGCGGGGCGGACCGTACCTGGACGAGCGCACCTCGCGCGTGTGGATCCACGGCGACCTGCACGCGGAGAACTTCGGCACGTACATGGACGCCCAGGGCCGCCTGATCTTCAATGTGAACGACTTCGACGAGGCGTATGTGGGCCCCTTCACCTGGGACCTCAAGCGCCTCGCGGCCTCGGTCGCCCTGATCGGCTACGCGAAGGCGCTGAGCGACGGGCAGATCACCGATCTCGTCCGGACGTACGCGGTCGCCTACCGCGAGCGGATCCACGCCCTCGCGACGGGCGCCAAGAGCGACGAGGTGCCGCCCTTCACGCTGGACACCGCGCAGGGACCGCTCCTGGACGCGCTGCGTGACGCGCGCTCGCTGACCCGCTTCGGGCTGCTCGACTCGATGACCGAGATCCGCGACTTCGAGCGCCGCTTCGCGCCGGGCGGCGGTTCCATCGAGCTGGACGCGGCCACCCGCTACAAGGTCCTCGCGGCCTTCGACGGCTACCTGGAGACGCTCCCGGAGGCTTCGCTCGCCCGCCCGGACTCGTACCGGGTGAAGGACGTCGTGGGCCGCCGCGGCATCGGCATCGGCTCGGCGGGGCTGCCCTCGTACAACATCCTTCTGGAGGGGCACACCGACGCCCTGGAGAACGATGTCGTGATCTACATCAAGCAGGCCCAGACCCCGGCCGTCTCCCGGCACATCACCGACCCGGCGATCCGCGAGTACTTCCAGCACGAGGGCCACCGCACGGTGATCTCCCAGCGCGCCCTCCAGGCGCACGCCGACCCGTGGCTGGGCTGGACCGAGCTGGACGGCGAGGGCCAGCTGGTCGCCGAGGTCTCGCCGTACGCGGTGGATCTGGACTGGGGCGACATCGACGACCCGGAGGAGATCGCCGCGGTCGTCGCCGACCTGGGCCGGTCCACCGCCACCATGCACGCGGCGGCGGACGACGAGAGCGGTCACTCGGAGCTGGTGCCGTTCTCCACGGAGCGCGCCATCGACGCGGCGATCGCGGCCGACGAGGACAGCTTCGGCGACCTCCTTGTGGACTTCGCGCATGAGTACGGGGCACGCGCGCGTGCCGACCACCAGATCTTCGTGGACCTGTTCCGTAACGGACGGATTCCGGGTCTGTAGCCACCCGACAACTCACAGGAACCCTTTAGGGCTCCCCTACAGGAGTACGTGACACACTTTCCAGCGCTATGGACATATCCGGGACCCAGCTCAGAGCCGTGCGCGCGGCGCTGTTCACGGCACTCGTCGTGACGCTCAGCACCGCGTCGCACGTGCTGCTGTCCCGAGTCCCGCTGCCGGTGACCACCGTGGCCGCGATCGCCGGCGCCGTCTTCGTCGTCGCGTACGCGCTGGCGGGCCGCGAGCGTGGCTTCGGGCGGATCGCCGCCCTGCTGATCCCGCTGGAGCTGGCCGCCGACACGCTGTTCACCGCGGGCCAGCACGCCTGTTACGGCAAGGCGGGCGGCCCGGTCGCGGGTCCGCTGCGCTCGGTCGGCTTCGACGTGTTGTGCGGCGGCGGTGAGGTCGGCACCCCGCTGGCCCGGGTGACAGGTGGCGAAACGCAGCCCGCCGCGGCCCTGCTCGCGAACGCCGACCCGGCCGCCGCCTGGCTGCTGCTCGGCGCACATGTCGGCGTCGGCCTGCTCGCGGCCGCCTGGCTGCGGCGCGGCGAGCGGGCCCTGGCCCAGCTCCTGGGCGCGGTGGCCGCGGCCACCTTCCGGCCGCTGCTGTTCGCGGTCGCCGCGGTGACCGTACGCCGCACTCCCGTACGCCGGCTGCCGCGCCCCACGCACCGGGTCGCCGCCACGCGTACGCGCCTCTTCGTGCACTCCCTGGGACGGCGTGGACCGCCGTGCTCGGCCGTTTTCGCCTGAGCACGCCGGTCCCCATACACCCGCCATCACCACGGAGAACACGATCATGAGCAAAAGGAACAGCCAGGCCGCGAAGTCGGCGGCCCGTGAGCGGCTGCGCATCGAGCGCGAGCGTCAGGCCAAGCGCGACAAGGTCAGGCGACAGGTCATCGTCGCCGGTTCCGTCGTCGGCGTCCTCGCGATAGCCGGCGGCATCGGTTACGCCGTCGTACAGAACAACGAGCCCTCGAAGTGGGAGGAGGCCGCCGACGCGAAGGTCGTCGCCCCCGCCAACACCTCGGGCAAGAACGGCACCACCGTCGTCGTCGGCGACTCCAAGACCGACAACACGGTCCACCTCTACGAGGACCCGCGCTGCCCGGCCTGCGCCTCCTTCGAGCAGACCATCGGCGAGACCGCCAACAAGGGCATGGAGGACGGCGACTACAAACTCTCCTTCACCCTCGGCACGTTCCTCGACGGCAACCTCGGCGGCGACGGCTCGAAGAACGCGCTGAGCGCGCTCGGCGCCGCGCTGAACGTGAGCACCGACGCGTTCCTGGACTACAAGGCCGCGCTGTACTCGACGAAGTACCACCCGGAGGAGTCCACCGACAAGTTCGCCAAGGACAGCTACCTGATCGAGGTGGCGAACACAGTGGACGCGCTGAAGAACAACAAGAAGTTCCAGGACGCCGTCGAGAAGGGCACGTACGACGCCTGGGCGATGAAGATGAGCAAGTCCTTCGACGACGCCGAGGGTGTCGACTCGACACCGACCATCAAGATCAACGACAAGAAGATCGAGAACCCGAGCACCGTCGCCGACTGGCAGAAGGCGCTCAAGGACGCGGGCGTCACCAAGTAACGCGCTCTGTACGGGCGGGCGAACTTTTCCACGTTCGCCCGCCCGTCACGTTTTTCGCCTTACAGAAAGCCCTACCCATCAGTAATCTGACCGGCCGTGACCAGTCGACTCAGATCTCACTCCAGCCCCAACTCCCCCGCCCCGCGCCGCCGTACGGTCGTCAAGGCCGCCGCCGCGACCGCCGTACTCGCGGCCCCGCTCGCCGCCGCGCTGCCGGCCCGCGCCGCCGAGGCCCCCGCCTTCCTGCACGGCGTCGCCTCCGGTGACCCGCTGCCGGACGGCATCCTGCTGTGGACCCGGGTGACGCCCACGGCCGAGGCGATCCCCGGCTCCGGGCTCGGCCCGGACGTCGAGGTCGGCTGGACGGTGGCCCTGGACAAGGCGTTCACGAACATCGTGGCCAAGGGCTCCACCACCGCGACCGCCGCCACCGACCACACCGTCAAGGCGGACGTCCGCGGCCTGAAGCCCGCCACGACCTACTGGTTCCGCTTCACCAGCGGCACCGCCGACTCACCGGCCGCCCGCACCCGCACCGCCCCCGCCCATGACGCGGCCGTGGCCGGGATGCGCTTCGGCGTGGTGTCCTGCGCCAACTGGGAGGCCGGCTACTTCTCGGCGTACCGGCATCTGGCCGCGCGCGGCGACCTGGACGCCTGGCTGCATCTGGGCGACTACATCTACGAGTACGGGACCGGCGAGTACGGAACGCGCGACACCGTCGTACGCCCGCACGCCCCGGCGCACGAGATCGTCAGCCTCGCCGACTACCGCACCCGGCACGGCCGTTACAAGACCGACCCCGACCTTCAGGCCCTGCACGCCGCGGCCCCCGTCATCGCGATCTGGGACGACCACGAGTTCGCCAACGACGCCTGGTCGGGCGGCGCCGAGAACCACACCGAGGGCGCGGAGGGCACCTGGTCCGCCCGCCAGTCGGCCGCCAAGCAGGCCTACTTCGAGTGGATGCCGGTCCGGCCCGCGACCGAGGGCACCACCTACCGGCGGCTGCGCTTCGGCAGGCTGGCCGATCTCTCGCTGCTCGACCTGCGCTCGTACCGCTCGCAGCAGGTGACGGTCGGGAACGGCTCGGTGGACGACCCGAACCGTACGCTCACCGGCCGGGCGCAGCTCGACTGGCTGAAGGCCGGGTTGAAGACCTCCGACACCAGCTGGCGGCTGGTCGGCAACTCGGTGATGATCTCGCCGTTCGCCATCGGCTCGCTCTCCGCCGAGCTCCTGAAGCCGCTCGCCGAGCTGCTCGGCCTGCCCAAGGAGGGCCTGGCCCTCAACACCGACCAGTGGGACGGCTACACCGACGACCGCCGCGAACTGCTCGCGCATCTGCGGGACAACGCGATCCGCAACACGGTCTTCCTCACCGGCGACATCCACATGGCCTGGGCCAACGACGTGCCGTACAACGCCGGTACGTATCCGCTGTCGGCCTCCGCCGCCACCGAGTTCGTCGTCACGTCGGTGACCTCCGACAACCTCGACGACCTCGTCAAGGTCCCGGAGGGCACGGTGTCGGCCATCGCCTCGCCCCTGATCCGGGCCGCCAACCGGCACGTCCACTGGGTCGACACCGACCGGCACGGCTACGGCGTCCTGGACCTCACCGCCGAGCGGGCGCAGATGGACTACTACGTCCTGTCCAACCGCACGTCCGCCAACGCGACGGCGTCCTGGGCCCGTTCGTACCGCACGCGCAGCGGCACACAGAAGGTGGAGCGGGTGTACGACCCGGTCTGATCCCACGGCGACAGGCTGGCGACGGGCTACGGACTGTCGCCGGGCTCCAGGCTGTCCGAGCAACAGGCTGTCCGGGCTACAGGCTGTCGAGGAAGCCGAGCGCCACCCGCCAGGTGGCCTCGGCGGCCTCCTCGTCGTAGTCCGGCAGGCCGGGGTCGGTGTAGAGGTGCCCGGCGCCCGCGTATCTGAAGATCTCCACGTCGGCGCCCGCCCTGCCCATCTGGAGGTACCAGGCGCTCAGCCAGTCATCGGTCTCGAAGGCGTCCGGCTCGGCGACGTGCAGCTGGACCGGCAGCTCGTCCACCGAGGCGCTCTCCGCGATGTCGGACGTGCCGTGCAGGAGCAGCAGCCCGCGGGCCTTGTCGTCACCGAGCGCCAGGGTCTGCGCGGTCGCCGCGCCGAACGAGAACCCGGCGTACACGAGCCCTCGCCCCGAATACGGCGCCGCGGCCAGGATCGCGCGCTTGAGCAGCTCGTCCTTGCCGATCTCGTCCTTGAAGGCCATGCCCTCCTCGACGGTCTCGAAGGTGCGCCCCTCGAAGAGATCGGGCGTCCACACCTCGTGTCCCGCCGCGCGCAGCCGGTCCGCCGCGTCGTGCACCGCGGGCCGCAGACCGTAGGTCGAATGGAAGAGCATGATGTTCATGAGGCCATGGTGCCAGCCACGACTGACACTGCCCGGGCGGGGCGACGCAGGTCGGGGCGCGTGGCAGGCGATGGGGCCGAGACCACATGTTCATGACCGCCCCGAGCCGGTTACGGTCGAAGGCATGGAGAACGTGCTGCGCCCGCTGATCGTCGTCGGCGGCTCGCTCGTACTGACGCTGCTCGTCGGCTGGGTCGTCGACCTGCTGCTGCGCCGTGCCGACCAGCGCCACAACGAGACCCCCCAGTGGGGACTGCTGCGGCGCTGCCGGCTGCCGCTGCAGTTCGTGCTGTGTACGGCGCTGCTGAGAGCGTCGTACGACCAGGCGGACATCGCCGCCGAGCACGACGAGGCGATCGGCCGGATCCTGACGCTGGTCCTCATCGGGTCCACCGCCTGGCTCCTGGTGCGTATCGCGGCGGCGATCGTCGAATCCTCGTACTCCCGCTACGCGAACGCCCACCGCGATCCGGCCAGGGTCCGCCGCGTCCGTACGCAGGTGACGCTGATCCAGCGCGTGGTCACCGCGATCGTCGGTGTGGTCGCGATCGCCGCGATGCTGCTGACGTTCCCCGCGATGCAGGCGGCCGGAGCCTCGCTGCTGGCCTCGGCGGGCATCCTCGGCATCGTCGCCGGTGTGGCCGCGCAGTCCACGCTCAGCAACCTCTTCGCGGGGCTGCAGATCGCCTTCGGCGACATGGTTCGGCTCGGCGACACGGTGGTGGTGGACGGCGAGTGGGGCACGGTCGACGAGATCACCCTGACCTTTCTGACCGTACTGACCTGGGACGAACGCCGGATCACCATGCCGGTCTCGTACTTCACGTCCAAGCCGTTCGAGAACTGGTCCCGCGGCAGTGTGCAGATGACCGGCACGGTCTTCTTCCACCTGGACCACAGCGCGCCCGTCGAGGAGATACGCGAGAAACTCCGCGACATCCTGCGCGCATGCCCCGCCTGGGACGGTCGCGACTACGGCCTCGCCGTCACCGACTCCACCCCCAGCACCATGGAGGTGCGCGCCCTGGTCACCGCGAAGGACGCGGACGACGTCTGGACGGTCCGCGTCACCGTCCGCGAGGAAATGATCCGCTGGCTGACCGCCCAGCACCCCTACGCACTGCCCCGCGTCAACACGGCCGACGCGATCCTCCCCCCGGGCTCCCACCCGAACGGCAACGACGGACAACCGAGAAGAACGCCGCGCAATCGCGCCGTGGAACCACCACGGACGGGACGGGGCTGAACTCGGGCTCTCCCTCCCACCCCCTGATGTCGTCGATGTCCTCAATGTCCCCGCTCGGCCCCGCCGTTCACCTGAATCACCTGGGCCGTGATGTGCCCGGCGGCGGGTGACGCCAGCCAGTGGAGGGTCTCGGCGACATCCCCGGGCGTCCCGGCACGGCCGGTCGAGGTCTCGGCGATCAGCCGCTCGCGGCGCGCCTCCTCGATGGGCCCGCCGAAGAACTCGGTCTCCTCGACGTAGCCGGGCGCCACCAGGTTCACGGTGACGCCGCGCGGCCCGAGCTGCCGGGCGAGTTCGAAGGCGTACGGGTGCAACGCGGCCTTGGACGCCGCGTACGCCCCGCTCCCGGACCCCCGGTACGCGGCGATGGAGCTGAGGAAGAGCACCCGCCCGCCGGGCGACGCGAGCCGGTCCCGCAGAGCCTCGGTGAGCAGCACGGCGGTCAGCGTGTTGAGCCGGAAGTTGACGGTCCAGTTGTGCGCGGCGACGTCGAGGGGGTCGTCGCTGTCGGCCTTGGGCTCCAACTGCCCGTTCCCGCCCGCACTGTGCACGAGCACGTCAACGGTCCCGAGCTCATCGGCGACGTACCGCGCGACCCCGCGCACCCCGTCGACATCACTGAGGTCGGCCGCGTAGGTGAGCGCCCCGGGCACCGCGGCCTTCTCCAACACCTCCCGGCGCCGCCCGACCAACAACACCCGATCGCCACCCGCCGCAAATCCGCGAGCCGCCGCGAGCCCGATCCCGGTCCCACCACCACTGATCACCACGTTGCGTGCCATGGGCCGATCCTACGAAGCTCGGCTGCTCAGAAGCGCCCCAAAGGCGCGCGGCGCTGTGACACATGCGGCTCCGCGGCGCGGGCGGGAAGGAACCCGCCCCTCAGTCGAGCGCGGTGCCCGGCAGCGAGAACGTGCCACTGACGGCCGCGGCGATGGCGACGTGGTACAGCACGATGGCCGTCACGTCGTTGAACCCTTACGGGGAGCGGTGCCCGCCGGACTTCACCGATCCCGCTCAGAGAGCGCGCCGCATCGCCCGATGCGGCATCCCCGCGTCGTCGAACTCCGGCCCGTACGCCGCATACCCCAGCCGCTCGTAGAACCCCAGCGCATGCGTCTGCGCGTGCAGATCCACCGCCGTCAGCCCACGCGCGCGTGCCGCGTCCTCGATACCCCGGACCAGCGCGACCCCTATACCGAGCCCCCGCGCGGCCTTCACGACGGCGAGCCGCCCCAGGGACCCGACACCGGGCTCGCCACCGGCCCTGGCGGCCGCCACCTCGCCGTACAGCAGCCGTCCCGCGCCGAGCGGCACCCCGTCCTCGCGCACGGCGACCACATGCACGGCATCGGCGTCGTACGCGTCGTACTCGAGGTCCTGAGGGACCCCCTGCTCGACGACGAAGACCTCCTTGCGCACCGCGAAGCAGGCCTCACGGTCGGCGGGGTCCTCGGCCACCCGCACCACGTAGGACGCCGAGCTCATGCGTAGCTTTCCTCCCGGACGCGGTCCAGCGCCTGCTGCAGGTCCTCGGGGTAGTCGCACGCGAACTCGGCCCACTGGCCGTCCCCGGGGTGCTCGAAGCCGAGCCGCACCGCGTGCAGCCACTGCCGGGTGAGCCCGAGCCGCTTCGCCAGCGTCGGGTCGGCGCCGTACGTCAGATCGCCGACGCAGGGGTGCCGGTGGGCCGCCATGTGGACGCGGATCTGATGCGTACGCCCGGTCTCCAGCTTGACGTCGAGCAGCGAGGCCGCGCGGAACGCCTCGACCAGGTCGTAGTGCGTCACGGAGGGCTTGCCCTCGGCGGTGACCGCCCACTTGTAGTCGTGGTTCGGATGCCGGCCGATGGGTGCGTCGATCGTGCCGCTGGTCGGGTCCGGGTGGCCCTGGACCAGCGCGTGGTACCGCTTGTCGACCGTGCGCTCCTTGAACTGGCGCTTGAGCGACGTGTACGCGTACTCCGACTTGGCCACCACCATGAGGCCCGACGTGCCCACGTCGAGGCGGTGCACGATGCCCTGACGCTCCGAGGCGCCCGAGGTCGAGATCCGGTACCCGGCGGCCGCGAGACCGCCGATCACGGTCGGGCCCGACCAGCCGGGGCTGGGGTGGGCGGCGACTCCGACGGGCTTGACGATCACGACCACGTCATCGTCGTCGTGCACGATCTCCATGCCCTCGACGGGCTCGGCGACGATCTGCACGGGCGCGGGCGCCTGTGGCATCTCCACCTCGAGCCAGGCGCCGCCGTGCACCCGCTCGGACTTCCCGACCACCGAGCCGTCGACCGTGACCTTTCCCGCCGCGGCAAGCTCGGCGGCCTTCGTGCGGGAGAACCCGAACATGCGTGAAATGGCGGCGTCGACGCGCTCGCCCTCCAGGCCGTCGGGCACGGGCAGGGTACGGATCTCGGGAATCGTGCTCACCCGTCGAGTATGCAGGACGGGTCGGACAGTCCTGACCGGAGTCCGAACGTCAGTCCTTGTGGACGGTCCCGTCCGGGTCGAGCCCGCGGAAGGACAGCAGCACGATCAGGATGCCGCCGCAGACGATCGCGGAGTCGGCGAGGTTGAAGACCGCGAAGTGCTTGGGTGCGATGAAGTCGACGACCGCGCCCTCGAAGACGCCAGGCGACCGGAAGATCCGGTCGGTGAGGTTGCCGAGCGCACCGCCGAGCAGCAGCCCGAGCGCGATGGCCCAGGGCAGGCTGTAGAGCTTGCGGGCGAGCCGGGCGATCACCACGATCACGGCCGCGGCGATCACCGTGAAGATGATGGTGAAGGCTTCGCCGAAGCCGAAGGCCGCGCCCGCGTTACGGATCGCCTCGAACTTCAGCCAGTCCCCGATGATCTCGATCGGTTCGTGGTGCTCCAGCTTCGCGACCACGATCATCTTGCTGATCAGGTCCAGCGCGTACGCCAGGGTGGCGACCGTGAACAGCACGGCGATCCGGCGCTTGCCCTTGGGGCGCTCGGCCGGGGCCGCCGCCTCCTCGGAACCCGAGTCTGAGCCGGAGCTCTCGGCCGGGCCCTGCGCTCCCCCGGCATCGGACCGCTCGCCCGACGCCGCGCTCTGGTCGGTCTGCTCCGGTTCGGCGCCCGCCGCCTCCGGGATATCCGGCGTACCGATGATCCGCTCCGCCTCTGCCACGTGAGTCCCTCAACCTAGGTGCCTGACTGAGGACGAGAGTACGGCACGGCGGGCCGCGCCCACGTGCTCAGGAGCGCACCGGGCCGATCGGTTTCCGATCATGAGCCGGGTCAGTAGCGGCGCTCCTGCTTCTGCTTGCACTCCACGCACAGGGTGGCGCGCGGGAACGCCTGCATGCGTGCCTTGCCGATGGGGTTGCCGCAGTTCTCGCAGAGCCCGTACGTGCCCGCGTCCAGGCGTTCCAGGGCGCGCTCGGTCTGCTCCAGCATCTCCCGGGCGTTGGCCGCGAGCGCCATCTCGTGCTCGCGCGTGATGTTCTTGGTGCCGGTGTCCGCCTGGTCGTCGCCGGCGCCGTCTCCGGAGTCGCGCATCAGGCCCGCCAGGGACTCCTCGGAGTGTGTGATCTCGGCGCGCAGCCGCAGCGCCTCGGAGAGCAGCCCCGCGCGTGCCTCCGCGACCTCTTCCGGGGTCCAGGGGTCCTCACCGGGGCGTACCGCGAGCTCGCCCGGCTCCGCCGCGGCGACCCGCGCCTTGGGGACCGCGGTGGCCTTGTCCGCCGCCGTGGCCGTGCCAGGGGTCTTCTTCGCAACCACCGTCGTGGCTCCCGTCGTCTTCGCGGCCTCGGCCGCACCCTCGGCCGCGGAAGCGACCGCCTTCTTGGCCGTACGTGTGCCCTTCCTGCCCGCCTTCTTGGAGGGCCCTGTGACGGAAACGCCCGCCTCACCCGCCCTCTTCGCAGCGGCGGCGCTCTTCGCGGGGGCTCTTTTCGCGGCGCCCTTCTTGCCCCCGGCCGCCCTGTCATCCACGGCCTTCGCGCCGACCGCCTCAGAAGCCGCTGCCTCAGCAGCGACCGCGTTCGTACTGTCCGCCCGAGCGGCGGCCGTCTTCCCAGCCGCCTTCTTCCTGGAGGCGCCCTTGGTCCCGTCCTCCGTCCCAGAGGCAGCCCGCGCGCCGACCTTCTTCGCAGGAGCAGCCTTACCGGCCCCCTTCTCGGAAGAGGCCGCCTTCGCCCGCCCCCTCCCCGCCGCCACCGTCTTGGCGCCGGCCTTCTTCGCCGCACCACCCTTCGCGCCAGCCCCCTCGGTAGAGGCCGACTTCGCGCGAGCCCTCTCCGTAGACGCCGACTTGGCACCGACTTTCTTCGCAGAGACGGTCTTGGTACCGGCCTTCTCTGTAGACGCCGACTTCGCGCGAGCCCTCTTCGTAGAGCCGGTCCTCGCCCCGGCCTTCTCCCTGGGGGCCGACTTGACGGCCGCCTTCTCCGCAGAGGCTCTCTTCGAAGCAGCCTTCTTCGCGATCGCCCCCTCCGTAGAGGTCGTCTTCGCAGCAGCCTTCTTCGAAGCGGCAGTTTCCGCGACGGGCCTCCCTGCGGCAGCCGACTCCGCAGTCGCCGACTTTGCAGCGGCCGTTCCCGCCGCAGCCTTCTTCGTGGCGGCCGTACCCGCCGCACCCTTCTCCGTGGCAGCCGGCCTCGCGGCGGCCTTCTTCCCACCGGCCGTCTTCTTCACGGCCCTACCCGCGGCGGACCCCTTCCCCTCGGTGGCCGCCCTCGCCGTTCCCTTCTTCGTAGTGCTGGCTTTCGCCCCAGCCTTCTTCGAGGCGGCCGCCTTTCCACCCGCCGTCTTCGAAGTGGCCGTTTTCGCGCCAGCAGTCTTCTTGACGCCGGTCGTCCTCTTCGCCTCGCTCTTCCTCGCCGCCGTCTTCCTGGCACCAGTAGTTCCAGCAGCCCCACCGGTCCCACCTGCCCCGGCACCAGAACCACCCCCGGCGACAGCCCCCCGTACCGTCTTCACAGCCCTCGCCGTGCTCTTCGCGGCCCCCCGCGTGCTCTTCTTGCCGCTCACATCCTTGGCCGCCGCCCCGGCGCCACCAGCCGCCCCCATGGATCTGCCGGACGCCGACTGCTGTACGGCGGTCTTTTTCGCCACCATGGCCGCGGCCCCTTCACATATTGTGATCTTGCTCGCGAATCGTGCTGGGACGATAAATCGACTTGAGTCCCGCGGCAACGGGGCACGCCGCCCGATTCGCCCGCCCCGCGCGTACCGCGCGACGAGCCTGCAAGCGTTGTGCCCAGCTCCCCGCCGCGTAATCCGCCGAGCCGGCCGTCCCAGGAAGCGGACACCGCAGCCTCGCCATTCGGGTCAGTCCGCACACCTCCCCCGCGCCCCGCCGCCCCCGCGCCCGCGGGTCCCGGAAAACCGGTCGGCCGCTGTCGGTCGGGCGCCGTACACTGAACGGAGCGAAAAGCGTGGATGGGGACGAGTAGCGGCGTACGCAGCCCAGAGCGACCCGGGGACGGTGGAAGCCCGGGGGCGAGCGCGACGTGAAGATCACCCCGGAGCCGCCGAAAGAAAGCCGCAGCGAGCCAGCAGCGGCCGGTAGACCCGGCATCGCGACCCCAATGAGGGGGCTCACCGGCGCGTACCAGGCGGCGGAGGGCCAAGGAGGGTGGTACCGCGGGAGCGCGCCGCACACGGCGTACGTGGCAGCTACTACGTAGCAGCACAGGCTCTCGTCCCTCCGGACGGAAGGCAGAAAGTCCGCCGGAGGAAGCTCGTTGAATACGCAGCCGCAGTACCGCCAGGTGCCCGCCCAGGTCGACCTGCCCGCCCTCGAGCACGCCGTGCTCGACTTCTGGCGCGAGCAGAAGATCTTCGCCAAGACCTTGGAGCAGTCCGAGGGCCGCCCGGAGTGGGTGTTCTACGAGGGCCCGCCCACGGCCAACGGCATGCCCGGCGCCCACCACATCGAAGCCCGCGTCTTCAAGGACGTCTTCCCGCGCTTCCGCACCATGCGCGGCTACCACGTGGCCCGCAAGGCCGGCTGGGACTGTCACGGGCTCCCGGTGGAGCTGGCGGTCGAGAAGGAGCTCGGCTTCAACGGCAAGAAGGACATCGAGGCGTACGGCATCGCCGAGTTCAACGCCAAGTGCCGCGAGTCCGTGACCCGCCACACCGACGCCTTCGAAGAGCTCACGACCCGCATGGGTTACTGGACCGACCTGAACGACCCCTACCGCACCATGGACCCCGAGTACATCGAGTCCGTCTGGTGGTCGCTCAAGGAGATCTTCAACAAGGGCCTGCTCGTCCAGGACCACCGCGTCGCCCCCTGGTGCCCGCGCTGCGGTACGGGCCTGTCGGACCACGAGCTGGCCCAGGGCTACGAGACGGTCGTCGACCCCTCGGTGTACGTCCGTTTCCCGCTCACCTCCGGTCCGCTCGCGGGCGAGGCCGCGCTCCTGGTGTGGACGACGACTCCGTGGACGCTGGTCTCCAACACCGCGGTCGCCGCGCACGCCGAGGTCACCTACGTGGTCGCGACGAACGGCGAGGAGAAGCTCGTCGTCGCCGAGCCGCTCGTCGAGAAGGCGCTCGGCGAGGGCTGGGAGACCACCGGCCAGTCCTTCACGGGCGCCGAGATGGAGCGCTGGTCGTATCAACGTCCGTTCGAGCTCGTGGAGTTCCCCACGGACGTGCCGACGCACTACGTGGTGAACGCCGACTACGTGACGACCGAGGACGGTACGGGTCTGGTCCACCAGTCCCCCGCTTTCGGTGAGGACGACCTCAAGGTCTGCCGCGCGTACGGGCTGCCCGTCGTGAACCCCGTCCGCCCCGACGGCACCTTCGAAGAGGACGTCCCGCTCGTAGGCGGTGTCTTCTTCAAGAAGGCCGACGAAAAGCTCACGGAAGACCTCCAGAACCGCGGTCTGCTCTTCAGGCACATCCCGTACGAGCACAGCTACCCGCACTGCTGGCGCTGCCACACCGCGCTCCTCTACTACGCGCAGCCGTCCTGGTACATCCGCACCACGGCCATCAAGGACCGCCTCCTCCAGGAGAACGAGAAGACCAACTGGTTCCCGGACTCGGTCAAGAACGGCCGGTACGGCGACTGGCTGAACAACAACATCGACTGGGCCCTGTCCCGCAACCGCTACTGGGGCACCCCGCTGCCGATCTGGCGCTGTGAGGACGACCACCTCACCGTCGTCGGCTCCCGCGCGGAGCTCACCGAGCTGTCGGGCACGGACCGGTCGAACCTGGACCCGCACCGCCCGTTCATCGACGAGGTCACCTTCGCCTGCCCCCAGGACGGCTGCGGGCAGACCGCCACGCGCGTCCCGGAGGTCATCGACGCCTGGTACGACTCGGGTTCGATGCCGTTCGCGCAGTGGGGCTACCCGTACAAGAACAAGGACCTCTTCGAGAGCCGCTACCCGGCGCAGTTCATCTCGGAGGCCATCGACCAGACCCGCGGCTGGTTCTACACACTGATGGCGGTCGGCACGCTGGTCTTCGACAAGTCGTCGTACGAGAACGTGGTGTGCCTGGGCCACATCCTCGCCGAGGACGGCCGCAAGATGTCCAAGCACCTGGGCAACACCCTGCAGCCGATCCCGCTGATGGACCAGCACGGCGCGGACGCGGTGCGCTGGTTCATGGCGGCCGGCGGCTCCCCCTGGGCGGCCCGCCGCGTCGGCCACGGCACGATCCAGGAGGTCGTCCGCAAGACGCTCCTCACGTACTGGAACACGGTCGCTTTCCAGGCCCTGTACGCGCGCACGTCCAACTGGGCGCCCAGCGAGGCCGATCCGGCCCCGGCGGACCGCCCGGTCCTGGACCGCTGGCTGCTCTCCGAGCTGCACGCGCTCACCGACCAGGTGACGCAGGCCCTGGAGGCGTACGACACCCAGCGCGCCGGAAAGCTGCTCTCGGCGTTCGTCGACGACCTGTCCAACTGGTACGTACGCCGCTCCCGTCGCCGCTTCTGGCAGGGCGACAAGGCGGCGCTGCGCACCCTGCACGAGGTCGTCGAGACGGTCACGCGTCTGATGGCCCCGCTGACCCCGTTCATCACCGAGCGGGTCTGGCAGGACCTCGTGGTGCCGGTGACGCCGGGCGTCCCCGAGTCCGTACACCTGTCGTCCTGGCCGGAGGCGGACCTGTCCGTCATCGACCCGGAGCTGTCGAAGCAGATGGTGCTCGTACGCCGTCTCGTGGAGCTGGGCCGTGCCACGCGCGCGGAGTCGGGCGTCAAGACGCGTCAGCCGCTGTCCCGCGCGCTGGTCGCCGCGACCGGGTTCGAGTCCCTCGACCGTGAACTGCACGCGCAGATCACGGAGGAGCTGAACGTCTCCTCCCTGGCCTCCCTGAGCGAGGTCGGCGGCTCGCTGGTCGACACCACGGCCAAGGCCAACTTCCGCGCGCTGGGCAAGCGGTTCGGCAAGGGCGTCCAGGCGGTGGCCAAGGCTGTCGCCGAGGCCGACGCGGCCGCGCTGTCCCTGGCCCTGCGCGAGGGCACGGCGTCGGTGGAGGTCGACGGCGAGACCGTCACGCTCGCCCCGGACGAGGTGATCATCACGGAGACCCCGCGCGAGGGCTGGTCCGTCGCCTCGGACTCCGGCGCGACGGTCGCCCTCGACCTGGAGATCACCGAGGAGCTGCGTCAGGCGGGCCTGGCCCGTGACGCGATCCGCCTGATCCAGGAGGCCCGCAAGAACAGCGGCCTCGACGTGGCCGACCGGATCGCCCTGCGCTGGACGTCCACGGACCCGAAGGTCACCGCGGCGCTCACCGAGCACTCCGCCCTGATCTCCGACGAGGTCCTCGCCACGGCCTTCTTGAATGAGCACAGCGCCCAGGGCGAGGCGGACGACACGTACGGCAGCCCGTTCACGGACGAATCCCTGCCGCTGACGTTCCGCCTCCGCAAGGCGTAGCAAAGGTGCAGCGAAGGCCGTAGCAGCACCCTCGAAGGCCCGGGCCCGCCAAGGAATTTGGTGGGCCCGGGCCTTCGGCGTTGCGTGCCCGCGTACAGGTGCGCCCGCCCCCGAACACGTACAGCAGGACCGTTCCGAACACGTACAGCGAAAGCCGTCCCGACACCTGCAGCGAAAGCAGTCCCGCACCCGCACGGCAAAGGGCGGAGCCCCCGGAAATCCGGGGGCTCCGCCCTGAACGCTGCCGACGCCTAAGGCGTACCCGAGGCCGTCAGTTGTCGTCCTCGTCGATCAGGAAGCCACGCATCGGCGAGGGCGCCTGCTGCATGGGCGACGGGCCCTGCGGCCGGACCGGCGCCATCGGCTGGGTCATGGCCGGCGACATCTGCTGCTGGCCGCCGTAGGACGGAGCCGCGGGGGCCGGGCCGCCCATCTGGTTGCCACCGTAGGACGGCGCGCTCGCCCCGGCCGGAGCCATGGACGGGCTCGGCGACGACGGCAGCGACGCGGTCGCCGGCGTACGCGGCGGGGCCAGCGAGTCGTCGGCCTGGGTCTCCAGCTGACGCAGCTGCGACTCGAGGTAGGACTTCAGACGCGTCCGGTACTCGCGCTCGAAGCCGCGCAGGTCCTCGACCTTGCGCTCCAGCGTGGCGCGGGCGGACTCCAGGGAGCCCATCGCGACGCGGTGCTTCTCCTGGGCGTCCCGCTCAAGAGCGTCGGCCTTGGCACGGGCGTCGCGCTCAAGACCCTCGGCGCGGCTGCGGGCCTCGCCGACGATCTTGTTGGCCTCGGAACGGGCCTCGGCGATCGCCTGGTCGGCGGTCTGCTGAGCCAGCGAGAGCACCCGAGCGGCACTGTCGCCACCGGGGCCCTGACCGGGCTGCCCCATCTGCGGGCCGTGACCGCCCATGGGGCCACCCATGGGACCGCCCATCGGGCCGCCCATCTGCTGGGGCATCTGCTGCTGCATCTGACCCTGCATCGGGCCGGGACCCTGACCCATCGGGCCCTGGCCCATGGGACCCTGACCCATCGGGCCGGGACCCTGCTGGCCGCCCTGGGCGCTGGGGCCCGCGGGCAGCTGCGGTGCACCGCTCGGCAGCTGGGGCGGGCCACCCATGGGGCCACCCATCTGCTGCTGCGGCGGGCCCGATATGCCGGCGGGTACGGGAGAACCGGGACCGCGCATGCCCTGCGGCGGGCCCTGCTGCTGGTCCTGCTGTTCAGGCGGCTTGCGCATGCCCTGCTGTTGGTTCTGCGCGGCGGCGCGTGTGGCGGCGGCCAGCTTGGCGCGCAGGTCCTCGTTCTCGCGGAGCAGGCGGGTCAGTTCGGCTTCGACCTCGTCGAGGAAGGCATCGACCTCGTCCTCGTCATAGCCTTCTCGGAGGCGGACGGTCGTGAACTGCTTGTTCCGCACGTCCTCGGGGGTCAACGGCATCTCTTCACCTCAACGTAGTCGTCGGCATCGTCGGCGTTCGGCAAGACCGTATCGTTCACAGCCGGCTCACAACGGAGATCAGGATGTAGACGATGATCATCAGTACGAAGAAGGACAGGTCGAGCGCCACGCCCCCGAGACGCAACGGCGGGATGAACCGCCGCAGAAGCTTGAGCGGTGGATCAGTGACAGTGTAGGTGGCCTCCAGAACGACCACCATCGCCTTGCCGGGTTGCCATGAGCGGGCGAACTGGAAGACGTAGTCCATGACCAACCGGAAGATCAGCACGATGAGGAAACACATCAGCGCGACGTAGAGAACCTGCGCAACCACGCTCATGATCGGTGCTTCCCTCTCCCCTGTTTCCGTGCCTTGTCCGGTCCTGCGTCTCAGCTCTGGTTGAAGAACCCGCCCTCTGCGATGCGAGCCTTGTCCTCCGCCGTGACATCGACGTTAGCAGGCGACAACAGGAA
Source organism: Streptomyces albicerus (assembly GCF_008905045.1). Classification (GTDB taxonomy): domain Bacteria; phylum Actinomycetota; class Actinomycetes; order Streptomycetales; family Streptomycetaceae; genus Streptomyces; species Streptomyces albicerus. Next base: position 64,465 of record NZ_VWMY01000022.1, on the reverse strand, counting down.
CACCTTCTGCGTCACCCGCTCGATGCTCCCGTGAAGACCAAACACCAAACCGGCCGCAAAGTCGACAAGTCGCTTGGCGTCTGTGTCATCCATCTCAGTCAGATTCATGATCACCGGGGTGCCCTCACGGAAGTGTTCCCCGATGGTACGGGCCTCGTTGTAGGTCCGGGGGTGCAGTGTGGTGATCCTGTACGGCTCTCGTTCCGACACGACCTTGGGCATGATCACCGGTGCGTTCTTCTCCAGGCTTTGACGTTCTTGTGTGATGGACGCCACGGGCGCGATTCGCGCCGGACGCCCCGATTCCGCGGACAGCGAAGCGGAATGTGGCACGGGATCGCGTTGCACGGGCGGCTGCACCACTCGCACCGATTCGTCCCGTTGGGACTGGTGCGGCTGGTGCGACTGATGCGACGGCTCGTGCCGTCGGCGGTCCCGCTCGGGCTCCGGGTCAAGTTCGGGCTCGAAGTCGTCGTCGGGGTCGAAACCCCTGCCGTCGTACCCATCGTCCTCCACGAGGCCGAGGTAGACCGCCATCTTGCGCATCGCGCCGGCCATGCTCTGAGTCCTCCGCTCTGTGGTGGATCGGCTGACTGTTGCCAAGTGCCCGCGATCCACGAGGTCGTTATGCCCGCCTATCAGCGGTAATGACCATATTTTCTGCTGTGGTCCGACTTCTTGGCGACGTTACCCGAGCCTGGGGCGGACTCCGAGTACCGCAGTGCCGACGCGCACATGTGTCGCTCCGGCTGCCACGGCCTGTTCGAGGTCCGCACTCATCCCTGCCGAGACCATGTTCGCAGCCGGATGGGCGCGGCGCAGGTCAGTCGACAAATCCATCAGCCGCTCGAACGCCGCCAGTTCACGCCCCGCGTACGGTCCGGTGAGCGGAGCGACGGTCATGAGTCCGTCGAGCCTCAGCCCCGGGGCCCGCGCGACGATTTCGCCCAACTCCTCGATGCCGCCGGGCTCTACACCACCGCGCTCCCCGCGTCCACCGCTTCCCGCCACAGGTTCTGCGGCGTCGAGCGCGACCTGGATGAGGCAGCCCACCTCGCGCTCCTGCCGCACCGCCTCCTTGGACAGAGCGGTGACGAGCCGGGCCCGGTCGACGGACTGCACGACATTCGCATAACCGACCACGGAGCGCACCTTGTTGGTCTGCAACTGACCGACAAAGTGCCACGAGAGGGGCAGATCCGAGCAGGCCGCGGCCTTGGGTGCCGCGTCCTGATCGCGGTTCTCGGCGACGTGGCGCACACCGAGTTCCGACAGGATCCGCACATCGTCGGCGGGGTAGGTCTTGGTGACCACGATCAGGGTCACCTCTTCGCGCTTGCGTCCGGCAGCCACGCACGCCGCCGTGATGCGCTCTTCCACTTTCGCCAGATTTCCGGCGAGTTGAGCCTTACGGTCCGTCATGCCCCATCAGTCCAGCCACACATAGCCCGCGAGCCGACCCGTGGTGCGGTCGCGGCGGTACGAGAAGTGGTCGCCCGACTCGAGCGTGCACACCGGCGACTGGGCCCGGTCGCACACCCCGAGCCTTTCCAGTTGCGCGTGCACCCCGGCCGTCACGTCGACCGCGGGCGTGCCCCAACTGGTCTCGGCGTACGCCGCGGGCTCGACGGCCGCGACCTCGGCGCGCATCGCGTCCGGCACTTCGTAGCAGCGACCGCAGACGGCGGGTCCGGTACGGGCGACGATCCGGGCGGGCTCGGCGCCGAGTTCGGCCATGGCCGCGACGGCGGCGGGGACGACCCCGGCGATCATGCCGGGCCGTCCCGCGTGGGCGGCGGCCGCGACTCCGGCGACGGGGTCGGCGAGCAGGACCGGCGTGCAGTCGGCGGTGAGCACGGCGAGGGCAAGGCCCCGGCGCGCGGTGACCACGGCGTCGACCTGCGGCACCGGGCGGTCTCCCCACGGCTCGTCGACCACGGTGACCTCCGGCCCGTGCACCTGGTTCATCCAGACGACCAGGTCCGGGTCGAGGCCGAGCGACTTGGCGGCCAGCTCCCGGTTGGTCCGTACGGCGTCGGGGTCGTCGCCGACCGCTCCGCCGAGGTTGAGCTCCTCGTACGGAACGGCGCTCACCCCGCCCCACCGGTCGGTGAAGGCGAAGTGCGCGCCGCCCGCTGTGCTCGTTTCGGAGCGCTTTCCTATCACTTGAGGAAGTCCGGCACGTCCAGCTCTTCGGCCGCGCTGTCGGAGTAGCTCCGCGACGGCGGGACCGGCGGGGAGGACTGGGGCAGTTCGTTGCTCACCGGCTCCGGGGCGGGCTCCGGAGCCTCCTTCGGCGTGACGCTGCCGAGCGAGCCGAAGGACGGGCGGCTGTCGTTGGAACGCGCCGGCGTGGGCTCGTCGCGCTTGGCGGAGGACGAGCCGAGGACGTTGTCCCGCTTGGACGGGGGCTGTCCGCCGTCGAAGCCGGCCGCGATGACGGTGACCCGGACCTCGTCGCCGAGCGCGTCGTCGATGACCGCGCCGAAGATGATGTTGGCCTCGGGGTGCGCGGCCTCGCTCACCAGCTGGGCGGCTTCGTTGATCTCGAACAGGCCGAGGTCGGAGCCGCCGGAGATGGAGAGCAGAACGCCCCGGGCGCCGTCGATGGACGCCTCCAGGAGCGGCGAGGAGATCGCCATCTCGGCGGCGGCCACCGCGCGGTCGTCGCCGCGGGCCGAGCCGATGCCCATGAGGGCCGAACCGGCCTCGGACATCACGGACTTGACGTCGGCGAAGTCGAGGTTGATCAGACCGGGCGTGGTGATGAGGTCGGTGATGCCCTGGACACCGGAGAGCAGGACCTGGTCCGCCGACTTGAAGGCGTCGAGGACGGAGACCTGGCGGTCCGAGATGGACAGCAGCCGGTCGTTCGGGATGACGATGAGGGTGTCGACCTCTTCGCGGAGTTCCGCGATGCCGTCCTCGGCCTGGTTGGCGCGACGCCGGCCCTCGAAGGTGAACGGTCGGGTGACCACGCCGATGGTGAGCGCGCCGAGCGTGCGGGCGATGTTGGCCACGACGGGTGCGCCGCCGGTGCCGGTGCCGCCGCCTTCACCGGCCGTCACGAAGACCATGTCGGCCCCCTTGAGGACCTCCTCGATCTCCTCGCGGTGGTCCTCGGCGGCCTTCCGGCCGACGGCCGGGTTGGCTCCGGCGCCGAGTCCGCGGGTGAGTTCGCGGCCGACGTCGAGCTTGACGTCGGCGTCGCTCATCAACAGCGCCTGGGCGTCGGTGTTGATGGCGATGAACTCGACACCCTTGAGACCGACCTCGATCATCCGGTTGATGGCATTGACACCACCGCCGCCGACACCGATGACTTTGATGACTGCGAGGTAGTTCTGCGGTGCTGCCACGTCGAAGGCCTCTCGCCTCGAGTTACGTGTCGCCGCCTCGCACTCTCGCGATCCGACGACTGATGCCGAATGGGACGGTCCGAACGCCGACCCGAACCCTAACGCTGAAGTTTAGGGTTACCAGTGTGTCTGTTCCTTGGACTCTTCCGAACAGGACACTAAGTCGACAAGTGGCGCACGTTCAACGAACACGCCGAACCTCCCGTTTTTCTTTTCACCCTATGTGATCAGCCATAGCGCTGCCCAACCAGGGTGCTGGCCTGCGCGGATGTGCGTCAACTCCCCGCTGACGCAGGGGCGGTGGGAACGCTGACGTCGAAGTGCCGCGCCTCCGGAGCGGCTTTCATGAGAGCGGTGAGCGTACGGGCCTTGGCGCGGCCCTTCTCGCCACTCCCCCACGCGACGGTGCGGTCACCGCTCAACTCCAGCGAGATGGAGTCGTATGAACGGACCTTGACGATCCGGGTGTCGCGCGCGACGGCGGCCGGAAGCGAACCCGCGACACGTACCGCCTCGCGCACCAGCCGGCCGGTGCCGAAGCGGCGCAGACCCGCGGACGGGGACACATCCAATTCCAGCGCGGGCACGCCCTTCGGGGCGCGCGAAACCGTGGCATATCGCACGCCCTTGGCGTCCACTTCGACGAACTTTCCGCCCTTTTCTGCGATGAGAACCGGAGTACGTTCGGTCACTTTCAGTCCGATTCCATGGGGCCAGGAACGGACGACATCAACCGAGTCAATTCGGGGCAATTTCCGCCGCAGTCTTGCCTCAATCACATCGGTGTCGACGGAAATCAACGGCGATCCGACCGGCACGTCGGCCGCCTCGACGACCTGGGCGGGCGTCAGAACCCGCGTCCCCGAAGCCGTTACGCGCTCCACGCGCAGCCACTGGGAGCCGTAGAACACCCAGACGCCGCCCGCCCCGAGCAGGGTGAGGCAGACGAGCACAATGACGAGCGTACGCGGCTTCGGCAGCCTCTTGAGGAGGGGTGGCCGGGGCGGGCCGGAGTCCAGGTGCTGACGTTCGCCGCGTTCGGCGGTGGTCGGTCCGGCCACGCTCCCCTGCCTTCTGCCACGCGCTAACGGCGTGACGCGATCGCCTCGTACACCATCCCGACGAGCAGGTCGTCGGCGTCCCGGCGGCCGAACTCGGCGGCGGCGCGGGACATCTCGAACAGCCGGTGCGGATCGGCGAGCACGGGCAGGACGTTGGCCTGCACCCACTGCGGTGTCAGTTCCGCGTCGTCGACCAGCAGTCCGCCGCCGGCCTTGACCACCGGCTGGGCGTTCAGCCGCTGTTCGCCGTTGCCGATCGGCAGCGGGACATAGGCGGCGGGGAGCCCGACGGCGGAGAGTTCGGCGACGGTCATCGCGCCGGCACGGCAGAGCATCATGTCGGCCGCGGCGTACGCGAGGTCCATCCGGTCCACGTACGGTACCGGGATGTACGGGGGCATCCCCGGCATCTGGTGGACCTGCGGCAGTTCGTTCTTCGGGCCGACCGCGTGCAGGATCTGGATGCCGGCCTGCTGGAGGTACGGGGCGGCCTGCTCGACCACCTCGTTGAGGCGGCGGGCGCCCTGTGAGCCGCCGGAGACCAGCAGGGTCGGCAGGGCGGGGTCGAGCCTGAACGCGGCGCGGGCCTCGGGGCGCATGGCGGCCCGGTCGAGGGTGGCGATGGAGCGGCGCAGCGGGATGCCGATGTAGCGGGCGCCACGGAGCTTGCTGTCCGGGGTGGAGACGGCGACCTGGGCCGCGTACCGCGAACCGATCTTGTTGGCGAGGCCCGGCCGGGCGTTGGCCTCGTGGACGATGATCGGGACGCCGAGGCGCTTGGCCGCGAGGTACGCGGGCAGGGCGACATAGCCGCCGAAGCCGACGACGGCGTCCGCCTTGGTGCGCTCCAGGATCTGCTCGGCCGCCTTGATCGTGCCGCGCAGCCGTCCCGGGACGGTGATCAGCTCGGGGGTGGGTTTGCGTGGCAGCGGTACCGCGGGGATCAGCGCGAGGTCATAGCCCCGCTCGGGTACGAGTCGGGTCTCGAGTCCGCGCTCCGTGCCCAGGGCCGTGATTCCCACGGTCGGGTCCTGCCTGCGCAGGGCGTCCGCGAGGGCGAGCGCGGGCTCGATGTGGCCGGCGGTCCCCCCGCCGGCGAGTACGACATGCACCGAAATTCACCGCTCTCCGGACGAACGCGCCGAGGCACGCCGTCGCATCGTGTTCCACTTCCGAGGGCCCCGATCAGCCACAGAGCCTCTCACCGCAGCCCGCTTTCTGCCAAAGCGGGGCTGCCGCATCGCAAGCGCCGCCCGCGCAGCGGGATCCTCTCGCGCGAAGGCGATCAGCAGCCCGATGGCGAACATGGTCGGAAGCAGGGCGGAACCCCCGTAGGAGAACAGCGGGAGCGGGACTCCGGCGATCGGCAGCAGGCCGAGCACCGCACCGATGTTGATCACGGCCTGGGCCGTGATCCAGGTGGTCACGCCTCCCGCGGCGTACCTCACGAAGGGGTCCTCCGTGCGTCCGGCCACGCGGATGCCCGCATAGCCTAGAGCCGCGAAGAGTGCGAGCACCGACAGCGTCCCCGCGAGGCCCAGTTCCTCACCGGTGATCGCGAAGATGAAGTCCGTGTGTGCTTCGGGCAGTTGCCCCCATTTTTCCACACTGGCGCCGAGGCCCGATCCGAAGAGCCCGCCGGAGGCGAGGGCGTAGATGCCGTGCACGGCCTGCCAGCAGGTGTCGCCGGGGCCCGGCTCGGTGGCGCCGAGGCAGGCGAGGCGCGCCATGCGGTTCGGGCTGGTCTTGATGAGGATGACGCCGATGGTCGCGGCGACGGCGAGCACGCCCCCGAAGAGCCGGGTCGGCGCCCCCGCGAGCCACAGCAGCCCGAACAGGATCGCGGTGAGGATGATCGCCGTGCCCATGTCGCCGCCGAGCATGATCAGTCCGAGCAGCATGAAGGCGACCGGCACGAGCGGCACCAGCATGTGCTTCCACTGGGTCAGCAGCCGCTTGTCCTGTTTGCGGGCGAGCAGATCGGCTCCCCAGAGGACGAGCGCGAGCTTGCCGAACTCGCTGGGCTGCAGCTGGAAGGGGCCACCGACCGAGATCCAGTTCTGGTTGCCGTTGACCGCGACTCCTATCCCCGGCACCTGGACGAGGATCATCAGGAAGACCGAGCCCAGCAGCATCGGATACGCCAGCGCCCGGTGCAGCTTGGACGGCATCCGCGAGGCCGCGAGCAGCAGCAGACTGCCGAGCACGGCCGCGAGGAACTGCTTGCGGAAGAAGTACGACCCCGGCAGCGACAGCTGCAGCGCGGTGATCTGCGAGGCCGAGTACACCATCACCAGACCGAGCACGGTGATCAGCAGGCTGCCGCCGAGGATCAGGTAGTACGCGGTGAGCGGACGGTCCCAGGCACGGCGTGCACGGGTGTAGAGGCGGCGTACGGGGTTGTCGCGCGGGGTACGCGGCGCAGCGGGCCGTTTGGCGGCCCGCTGGGCGGGAGGACGCCCGGTGCGGCTACTGGGCATCGGCGGCACCTGCCACAGGGTGGGAGGGTCGGCACAGTGCCGTGCCACCGGCGGAAAGCCGCCGACGAAGCCCCAGCCGGATCCGTGTCACGCGTCCCTCCCAGGTGTGCCCGGCGCCGCCAGGCAAGGCGGACCCGGGTCAGCCGTCTACGGCGCCGAGTTCGCGAACCGCGTCCGCGAAAGCGTCACCGCGCTTGTTGTAGTTGGTGAACATGTCCATGGACGCACAGGCCGGCGCCAGCAGAACAGTGTCCCCCGGCTCGGAGAGCCGTGCGGCCTCACGAACCGCCGTGAGCATCGCCCCAGTGTCGGTCCGGTCGAGGTCGACGACCGGCACTTCCGGCGCGTGTCGCGCGAGCGCTTCCCGGATGCGGGCCCGGTCCGCGCCGAACAGGACGACACCGCGAAGTCGCTTTGCCGACTTGGCGACCAGCTCGTCGAAGGTCGCGCCCTTGGCGAGCCCGCCCGCGATCCACACGATCGACTCGTACGCCGCCAAAGAGGCTTCCGCCGCATGCGTGTTGGTGGCCTTGGAGTCGTCGATGTACGTGACACCGTCCACGTCGGCCACGTGCTCGATGCGGTGGGCGTCGGGCCGGAACGCGCGCAGCCCGTCCCGTACGGCCGCGGCGGGCACCCCGAAGGCGCGGGCCAGGGCCGCCGCCGCGAGGGCGTTGGCGATGTTGTGCGGGGCGGGCGGGTTGACGTCCGCGATCTCGGCGAGCTCCTGGGCCTGCTTGTGCCGGTCCTCCACGAAGGCGCGGTCGACCAGGATGCCCTCCACGACGCCGAGTTGGGACGGTCCGGGCGTTCCGAGTGTGAAGCCGACCGCCCGGCAGCCCTCCTCGACGTCCGCCTGGCGCACCAGGTCCTCGGTGGCCTTGTCGGCCACGTTGTAGACGCAGGCGACCCGATTGCCCTCGTAGATACGGCCCTTGTCGGCGACGTACGCCTCCATGGAGCCGTGCCAGTCGAGGTGGTCGGGTGCGAGGTTCAGGACGACGGCGGAGTGGGCGCGCAGGGAGGGCGCCCAGTGGAGCTGGTAGCTGGACAGCTCGACGGCGAGGACGTCGTAGGCGTTGTCGCCTTCCTGGACGACGTCGATGATCGGCGTGCCGATGTTGCCCACCGCGGCCGTGCGAAGGCCCGCGGCACCCAGGATCGAGGCGAGCATCTGCGTCGTGGTGGTCTTGCCGTTGGTGCCCGTGATGCCGAGCCAGGGGGCCGCGTCGGGGCCGCGCAGGCGCCAGGCGATCTCCACGTCTCCGACGACGTCCACGCCCGCCTCGGCGGCGGCCAGGAAGAGGGGGCTGCCCGGCTTCCAGCCCGGCGAGGTGACCACGAGGTCGGTGCCTTCGGGAAACGTCTCGGCGTCCGCGAGGCGTACCGAAATCCCTTGCTGCTCAAGGGAGGCGGCCCGCTCCCGGTGTGCCTCCGAGGACCCCCCGTCGACGACGGTGACCGACGCGCCGAGGCCGGCCAGGGCGCGGGCGGCGCTGATGCCGCTCACGCCGAGACCGGCGACGGTGATGTTCATGCTCTGCCAGTCGAACTCAGTCGTCACTTCTTGGCTGCCCATCCCGCGTAGAAGAGACCGAGACCGACGATCACGCACATGCCCTGGATGATCCAGAAGCGGACCACCACAAGGACTTCGGACCACCCCTTGAGTTCGAAGTGGTGCTGCAGCGGTGCCATGCGGAAGACGCGCTTGCCGGTGAGGCGGAACGAGCCGACCTGGATGACGACCGACATGGTGATGAGGACGAAGAGACCGCCGAGCAGCGCGACCAGCAGCTCGGTGCGGGAGCAGATGGCGAGACCGGCCAGCGCGCCGCCGAGCGCGAGGGAACCGGTGTCCCCCATGAAGATCTTGGCGGGCGAGGTGTTCCACCACAGGAAGCCGAAGCAGGCGCCCATCAGGGCCGCGGCGACGACGGCGAGGTCGAGTGGATCTCGTACTTCGTAACAGGCGGCCGGGTTGGTCAGGGTCTGCGCGTTGGCGCAGGACTCCTGGAACTGCCAGACGCCGATGAACGTGTACGCGCCGAAGACCATCACGGAGGCGCCGGTGGCGAGGCCGTCGAGACCGTCCGTCAGGTTCACGCCGTTCGACATCGCGAGGATCATGAACAGCGCCCAGACCACGAACAGCACCGGGCCGATGGACCAGCCGAAGTCCTGCACGAAGGAGAGCTTGGTGGAGGCCGGGGTGTTGTTGCGGTTGTCCGCGAACTGCAGCGAGAGCACCGCGAAGGAGACACCGACGATCAGCTGTCCGGCCATCTTCGCCTTGGCCCGCAGACCGAGCGACCGCCGCTTGACGATCTTGATGTAGTCGTCGAGGAATCCGACCAGACCCATGCCCGCCATGAGACCGAGCACCAGCAGTCCGGAGAACGTCGGCGGCTTGCCGGTGATCACCTTGCTCAGGAAGTACGCGATGATCGTCGCGAGGATGAAGGCGATACCACCCATGGTCGGGGTACCGCGCTTGCTGTGGTGCTCCCGCGGGCCGTCGTCGCGGATGTACTGGCCGTAGCCCTTCCGCGCCAGGAGCTTGATCAGCAGCGGGGTGCCGACCAGCGTCAGGAAGAGGCCGATGACGCCCGCGAACAGGATCTGGTTCATCATCGGGCGGCAACCTCACCCTCGGCACCGCTGTCGAGCAGCGCCAGCGCCACCCGTTCGAGCCCGACCGACCGGGACGCCTTCACGAGTACGACGTCTCCCGGGCGCAATTGACTGCGCAACAGGTCGATCGCCGACTGTGCGTCGGACACGTGCACCGACTCCTCACCCCACGAACCCTCGTTATATGCGCCCAGTTGCAGCCAGGACGCTTCCCTGCCCCCGACCGCGACGAGCTTGCTGACGTTGAGCCGGACGGCGAGCCGTCCGACCGCGTCGTGCTCGGCGAGCGCCTCGTCCCCGAGCTCGGCCATCTGACCGAGCACCGCCCAGGTCCGCCGCCCCTTGCCCATGGCCACGAGCGCGCGCAGGGCGGCTCGCATGGACTCGGGGTTCGCGTTGTAGGCGTCGTTGACGACCGTCACGCCGTCCGGGCGCTCGGTGACCTCCATCCGCCAGCGGGAGAGGGTGCCCGCCTCGGAGAGCGCGGTGGCGATCTCGTCTGCGGACATGCCCAGCTCATGGGCGACGGCGGCCGCGGCGAGCGCGTTCGACACGTGGTGCTCACCGTACAGGCGCATGGTCACTTCGCTGCACCCGGAGGGTGTGTGAAGGCTGAACGAGGGCTGTCCGCTCTCCGTGAGCCGCACGTTCTCGGCCCGTACGTCCGCTTCGCCGGACTCTCCGAAGAGGATCACGCGTGCCTTCGTACGCGAGGCCATGGCCCGTACGAGGGGGTCGTCGGCGTTCAGGATCGCTGCGCCGCCGGCATCCGCCGAGGGGAGCCCCTCCACCAACTCGCCCTTGGCCTGGGCGATTTGTTCGCGGCCGCCGAACTCGCCGATGTGGGCGGTGCCCACGTTCAGGACGAGGCCGATCTTCGGGGGCGTCAGATCCGTGAGGTAGCGGATGTGGCCGAGGCCGCGGGCGCCCATCTCCAGGACGAGGAACCGGGTCTCCTCGGTGGCGCTGAGCGCGGTGAGCGGCAGCCCGATCTCGTTGTTGAGCGAGCCCGGCGTGTAGACCGTCGGCGCCTTGCGCTGGAGCACCTGCGCGATCAGGTCCTTGGTGCTGGTCTTGCCCGCGGAGCCGGTGAGGGCCACGAGGGTCGCGCCGAGCCGTTCGACGACGTGTCGCGCGAGGGCGCCGAGGGCCGCCTGGACGTCGTCCACGACGATCGCGGGGACTCCCACGGGCCGGGCGGCCAGGACGGCCGCCGCGCCCGCCGCGACGACGTCCGCGGCGTAGTCGTGGCCGTCCACGCGCTCGCCCGCGAAGGCGACGAACAGGCTGCCTGGCTCCACCTCACGGGAGTCTCTGACGACCCGTCCGGTGACCTGGACCGACGGATCCGGTATGTCGTGTGTCTGCCCGCCGACGACTGAGGCGATCTCGGCGAGAGAGAGGGCGATCACAAGTTCATCCCTGGGTCTTCTGGATAGCTTCGCGAAGCACCTGGCGGTCGTCGAAGGGACGGACCACTCCGGCGATGTCCTGGCCCTGCTCATGGCCCTTGCCCGCGACCAGCACGGTGTCGCCCGGCTGTGCGCGGGCGACGGCCGCGGCGATCGCGGCGGCCCGGTCCTCGAAGACCTGGACCTCTCCGCGCTCGTGCGCCGGCACCTCGGCGGCGCCGGCGAGCATCGTGGCGAGGATCGCGAGGGGGTCCTCGCCGCGGGGGTTGTCGGAGGTCAGTACGGCCGTGTCGGCGAGCCGGGCCGCGGCGGCACCCATCGGCATCCGCTTGGTCTTGTCCCGGTCGCCGCCGCAGCCGAGCACGATGTGCAGTTTGCCCTCGGTGACCTTGCGCAGGGCCCGCAGGACGGACTCGACGGCGTCCGTCTTGTGCGCGTAGTCGACGACCGCGAGGTACGGCTGTCCCGCGTCCACGCGCTCCAGCCGGCCGGGCACGCCCGGTACGGCGGCGATGCCGTCCGCCGCGGTCTGCGGGTCGAGCCCGGCGACGGCGAGGGAGACGATCGCGGCGAGCGTGTTGGCGACGTTGAAGGGGCCGGCGAGCGGCGACTTGGCGGTGATCCGCTCGCCCTTGGGGCCGATGGCGACGAAGACCGAGTCCATCGGGCCGACCTGGACCTCCTCGGCGCGCCAGTCGGCGTCCGGGTGTCCCTCCGCGGAGAACGTGACCACGGGGACGGTGGCTTCCTTGGCGAGCCTCCGTCCGTACTCGTCGTCGAAGTTGACCACGCCGAGCTTGCTTCGTTTCGGCGTGAACAGCTGTGCCTTGGCCCGGTAGTAGTCCTCCATGTCGGAGTGGAACTCCATGTGTTCCGGGCTGAGGTTGTTGAAGACCGCGATGTCGAAGACGCAGCCGTCGACCCGGCCGAGGACCAGCGCGTGGCTGGAGACCTCCATGGCGACCGCGTCGACGCCACGCTCGCGCATGACGGCGAACAGTGCCTGGAGGTCGGTGGCCTCGGGGGTCGTGCGCTCCGACTTGATGCGCTCGTCACCGATGCGCATCTCCACGGTGCCGATCAGTCCGGTACTGCGGACCGTCTTCAGACCGCCTTCGACGAGGTACGCCGTCGTGGTCTTGCCGGACGTGCCGGTGATCCCGATCTGGAGCAGGCCGCGCCCGGGATGGCCGTAGATCGAGGCAGCCAGCTCGCCCATCCGTCCGCGCGGGTCCCCGACGACGAGGACCGGCAGACCGGTGGACGCGGCACGCTCGGCGCCCGTCGGGTCGGTCAGCACGGCGACGGCACCGAGGCCGGCCGCCTGCGTCACGAAGTCGGCGCCGTGCATCCGGGCGCCGGGCAGCGCGGCGTAGAGGTCGCCGGGGCGCACGGCGCGCGAGTCATGGGTGATACCCGTGATCTCGACCGCGCCCTTCGGTGTCTCCGGCGGTTCGACACCCACCTGATCGGCGAGCTCCGCGAGGGGTGTGGCGGAGTTCTGAACCGGTCGTGGCGGCCCCGGATATGTCACAGGAACGCCCTTCTGGGTGGTTTGGGACTGATCAGCGTGTGGCACGGCGGTGAGCGTACCGGGCGCACCCCCAGGGGAGCGAAGCGAGGGGCCTGGCGCGGTGTGCGGCGGGCCGTGGTTCCCGGGGTCGGGAGTGATCGTTGTCACGGGCTGGTTCCTGGTGGGTGGTCCGGATGGTGGCGCGGAGTGTTCCGGTCGGTGCTGATCAGGGTGTGAAGGTGACGGGGAGTCTGGCGGGCGCGGCCCCGGTGGGCGGCACCTGGAGGGTTTTCAGGGCGAACTCCAGGACTTCCTTGTAGACGGGCCCGCAGATCTGACCGCCGAAGTAGCTCCCCTCGGTGGCGTTCTGGATCGCGCAGTAGACGGTGACCCGGGGGTTGTCCGCGGGCGCGAATCCGGCGAACGACGAGGTGTAGCCGTTGTAGCGGCCGGTGGCCGGATCCACGCGGTTGGCCGTGCCGGTCTTGCCCGCGACGCGGTAGCCGGGGATGCGCGCCTTGGTGCCGGTGCCCTCCCGGTCGTCCACGACGGACTCCAGCATCTGCGCCAGGGTTTTCGCCGTCTTCTCGCTGACGACCCTTGTCTTCTTGGGCTTGGCGGCCGGAGTGAAGCGTCCGTCGGGTCCCTTCGTGCCGCGGACGAGTGTCGGCTCGATACGTACGCCGCCGTTGGCGATGGTCGAGTAGACGGAGGCCGCCTGCATCGCGTTGATGGACATGCCCTGGCCGAAAGGAATCGTGTACTGCTGGGAGGTCGACCACTGGTCGGCGGGCGCGAGGATGCCCTTGGTCTCGCCGGGGAAGCCGAGCCCGGTGGAGCCGCCGATGCCGAACTTGCGCAGATATGAGTAGAGGACCTGGTTGGCCTCCTTCTGCGTCCTGCCGAGCTGGCCGGTCGCGAGGATGGTGCCGATGTTGCTGGACTTGGCGAGGACCCCGTTGAGGGTCAGGTACCAGGTCGGGTGGTCGATGTCGTCGCGGAAGAGCCGGTCGCCGCGGTGCAGCCGGTTGGGCACGGTCACGTGGGTCGCGGGCGTGGCGGCGTTCTCCTCCAGGACGGCGGCCATCGACATGAGCTTGGCGGTGGAGCCGGGCTCGTAGGCGTCTTCGAGGCTCCAGTTGTGCAGGGCGTTCGCGTCGGCCTGGGAGAGGTCGTTCGGGTCGAAGCCGGGCGCGTTGGCCATCGCGAGGATCTCGCCGGTCTTGTTGTCCTGCACTATGACGTACCCGCGGTCCGCCTTGGACTCCTTCACCTGCTCGGTGATGGCGTTCTGCGCGGCCCACTGGATGTCGCGGTCGATCGTCAGCTCGACCTGGGAGCCCGCCACGGCGGGCTTCTCGGTGGAGCCCGCGGTCGGCACCTGGCGGCCGCCGGACTGGGCGTAGCGGATCTCGCCGTCCTTGCCGGACAGGTCCTCGTTCAGCTTCCGCTCGATACCGCCGCCGCCCTTGCCGTCGGCGTTGACCCAGCCCAGAATCCCGGCGCCGAGGTCGCCGTTCGGATAGACCCGCTTGCTGCTGGGCTCCTGGAGGACGCCCGCCAGGACGTTCACGGCCGTCTTGTCCTCGGCGGCCTTGTCGGCGAGCGTGCTCTTCAGGTCCTTGATCTGCGTCCAGACCTGGGGGGTCTGGCGGCGGGCGAGCACGACGTACCGGGTGTTCTTGGTCCGGAGCTTCTTCGCGAGCTCGTCGGGGTCCTTGTCGAGGATCGGGCCGAGCAGGGCGGCGGCCTGCTCGGGGGCGTCGTCGATCTTCGTCGCCTCGCGCGTGAACAGCGTGGGGTCGGCGGTGATGTCGTTCGCGTCCACGCTGATCGCCAGGTCGACGCCGTTGCGGTCGGTGATCCCGCCGCGCTCGGCGGCCAGCGTGTGGGTGAGGTACCGGTTCCGCTCCGCCTTGGCGGTGTACTCGCTCGCGTCGACCGCCTGCACCTGCAGGAGCCTCACCACGAAGGCGATCACGACCAGGGTCAGGGCGAGGCTGACCAGGCGCAGCCGCGGGCGGGGGTTGCCGAGCCGGATGACGCGCGGGCCCTGGGGCCGGGACGTGGCCGGGCGGCGCGCGGGCCGGGCGCCCGGGCCGGGACGCTGCCGGCCGCCGGGTCGTACGGGCCGGGCGGGCGAGGGCACCCGGCGGCGCGGGGGTTCCCTGTCGGACACTTCCGTCACCTGCCGGGAGTCGTTGAAGGCGGCGTGGGCTGCGGGGACGGCTCCGTGGCCGGAGCCGGCGCCGCGGGGGGCGTCGGGGTCCCGGTAGGCGTCGGGGTCCCGGTGGGCACCGGAGCCGGTGCTGGAGCGAGCACCTCGGGCGGGCGGATCACGGGCACGGGCACGGACACGGACGACTGATCGGCGGCCGCGCCGGGGACGCCACGGACGCTGCCGTCGGGGTTGAGGAAGGCCGGGTCGCCGCCGGGCACCATGCCCAGCTCGCGGGCGCGGCGCTGGAGGGCCTCGGGGGCGGAGTAGGCGTCCACGTCCCGCTGGAGCGCCTGCTCCTCGTCGGTGAGGCTCTTGGTGTCCTTCTGGAGGTCGTCGAGCTTGAACGACCCTTCGCTGAGCGCGGAGTTCAGGACCAGGAGTCCGATCAGGCCGCCGCCGAGCAGTAGCACCACCAGGAGCACGAAGGGCGTACGGGCCGCCTGTCCTGAGCCCGTCGGGAAGAGCCGCGCGAGCCGGGCCGCCCTCCCCCTCAGTTCGGGTTTCCTACTCACTCACCCTCCCGGTGAGCTGGGGTTTTCGACTGATGGGTACGGGATTCCGACTGGTGGGTTCGAGTTTCCAACCCACCAGCCCGGTGAGTTCGGCCGTCCAACTCACACGCTCTCCCGTCACTCGGCTTCCTCCCGGATGCGCTGTGCCCCGCGCAGCCGGGCCGGGGCGGCCCGCCTGTTCTCCGCGACCTCTTCCTCGGTGGGGAGTTCGGCACCGCGCGTCAGCAGCTTGAGCCGGGGCTGGTAGCGCTCGGGGACGACGGGCAGGCCGGGCGGCGCGGTGTTCGCGGCGCCCGCCGCGAACACCTGCTTGACCAGCCGGTCCTCCAGGGAGTGGTACGACAGCACGGCGATACGGCCCCCCACGGCGAGTGCCTTCACGGCGGCGGGGATCGCCCTCTCAAGGACGGTGAGCTCGCCGTTGACCTCGATGCGCAGTGCCTGGAAGGTGCGCTTGGCGGGGTTGCCCCCGGTGCGCTTGGCGGCCTGCGGCAGCGAGTCGCGGATCAGCTCGACGAGCCGGGCACTGTTGCTGAAGGGCTCCTTCTCGCGCTCGCGCACGATCGCGGACACGATCCGCTTGGCCTGCTTCTCCTCGCCGTACGCCCTGAGGATCCGTACGAGTTCGCCCGGCGGATAGGTGTTGAGCACCTCGGCCGCGCTGATGCCGGTCGTCTGGTCCATGCGCATGTCGAGCGGGGCGTCCTGGGCGTATGCGAAGCCGCGGTCCGCCTCGTCGAGCTGCATGGAGGAGACGCCGAGGTCGAAGAGGACGCCGTGGACGTGCGGGAGGCCCAGGCGGTCGAGCACGTCGGGGAGTTCGTCGTAGACCGCGTGCACCAGGGTGGCCCGGTCACCGAAGGGGGCGAGCCGCTCTCCGGAGAGGCGCAGTGCCTCCTTGTCGCGGTCCAGGGCGACCAGGCGGGCCTCGGGGAACCGGGTGAGCAGGGCCTCACTGTGCCCGCCGAGACCGAGGGTGCAGTCGACGACCACGGCTCCCGGCCGCTCCAGTGCGGGCGCCAGCATGTCCAGGCACCGCTGGAGCATCACCGGGACATGTCGACTCTGCCCCTCCTGTCGCCCGCCACCACCCTTATGCGAATGCGCTTCGCGCACCATTTGATCGGGGCCTCTCAGGTCCGGCGCGGCGCCACGCACCGCCGGGTCCCCGCCCGCTCTGTGAAGGGGAAGGCCTGCCGGCGCCGGAAGCGTCAGCCGACCGGGAGCGGGAGGAGGCCGAGCCGTACGTACGCGCCGCGCACGCGGGGAGATCCCGGCACGTCGCCGGTCCTCCGGGGGATTGCAGTCCAGCAGGGAGGGTGTCTCGCCTCCCGCTTCGCGTCACTTTAGTCCACGGTGTCTCGCGGTCAATGAACCGGCCTGCGCGTCGCGGCTCCCGTCGGCGCTGAAGCGGCAAACCCGGATTTTCCACTCGTATGGGTGCACTGGATCCACCCTTGTGGGTTAGCTCACAACAACGCTCATTGATGTTCTTTGTCCTCTCTCACAGCAGGCCCTGAACAGCTGTGACCATTACCGTCTTGGATATGACGACCTCCGCATCCGTTCCCACAGAGTCCGAAGGCGCCATATCCAGCGACGGCACCGTCACCGACCGCCTCGTCGAGGCGAACGCGCGGTACGCCGCCGCCTTCACCGACCCCGGCATGGACGCCCACCCCGTCCTGCAGGTCGCGGTCGTGGCGTGCATGGACGCACGCCTCGACCTGCACGACGCGCTGGGCCTGGAGCTCGGCGACTGCCACACCATCCGCAACGCGGGCGGCGTGGTCACCGACGACGTGATCCGCTCCCTCACCATCAGCCAGCGCGCGCTCGGCACCCGCAGCATCGTGCTCATCCACCACACCGGCTGCGGCCTGGAGTCCCTCACCGAGGAGTTCCGGCACGACCTGGAGATGGAGGTCGGCCAGCGGCCGGCCTGGGCCGTGGAGGCCTTCCGGGACGTCGAACAGGACGTGCGGCAGTCCATGCAGCGGGTGCGCACCTCTCCATTCCTTCTGCACACCGACGACGTACGTGGTTTCGTGTTCGATGTGAAGACGGGCCTGCTGCGTGAGATAGACCCCACTTGACGCGACTTCGACCCACCCAAAGGTCGTAAGACCCGACATATCGCAGCCAGTTGTCCACAGGCGAGTGACACGAACCGGTAACGGCAACAAGAATGCGGGTGTGGCGTCACGCGGAACTATTCGCGCGTGGTGTCCGTGTTTCGGGGTGGGCCGGTCCGCATCGCAGAGCGTCGGCCCGGGAAAGAACGGGCCGAGGAGGGCCGGGTGACGACCTATGACGATCGAGCGAGCCTTACAGATCTGACCGCCACTGTGGAGAGAGTCCGCAGTTCGGTGGAGGAAGTGATCGAGGGCAAGCCTGAGGTCGTACGGCTTTCGCTGACCGTACTGCTCGCCGAGGGGCATCTTCTGATCGAAGATGTGCCGGGCGTGGGCAAGACCATGCTCGCCAAAGCACTGGCGCGGTCCATCGACTGCTCGGTGCGGCGTATTCAGTTCACGCCCGACCTGCTGCCCTCGGACATCACAGGCGTGTCCATCTGGGACCAGCAGCGCAGGGACTTCGAGTTCAAGCCGGGCGCGATCTTCGCGCAGATCGTGATCGGAGACGAGATCAACCGCGCGTCGCCCAAGACGCAGTCCGCGCTCCTGGAGTCCATGGAGGAGCGCCAGGTCACCATCGACGGGCAGACGTACGAGCTGCCCAGCCCGTTCATGGTGGTGGCCACGCAGAACCCGGTCGAGATGGAGGGCACCTATCCGCTGCCGGAGGCGCAGCGCGACCGTTTCATGGCCCGTGTCTCCATCGGCTATCCCAGCGCGGAGGCCGAGCTGCAGATGCTGGACGTCCACGGCGGTGTGTCCCCGCTGGACGACCTCCAGCCGGTGGCGCACGCGCACGAGATCGTGAAGCTCATCGACGCGGTCCGCACGGTGCACGTCGCCGACCCGGTGCGGCGGTATGCCGTCGACTTGGTCGCCGCGACGCGCACCCACCCGGATCTGAGACTCGGTGCCTCGCCGCGCGCCACGCTGCATCTGCTGCGCGCGGCGAAGGCGTCCGCCGCTCTCAGCGGCCGGGAGTACGCGCTGCCGGACGACATCCAGGCCCTCGCCGTGGCGGTCCTGGCCCACCGGCTGCTGCCCACCGCGCAGGCGCAGTTGAACCGGCGCACGGCCGAGCAGGTCGTTCAGGAGATCCTCCAGCGCACGCCCGTGCCCGCGGCGCCCCAGACGCCGAGCGGTCTGGCCATGGGCCGCGGCACGTCCGCCTTCGGCCAACAGCCGCCCCGGAGGCTGTGATGACCACCGGGGGGATGCCGGCGGCGACGGCGGAGGAGGACAAGGGCGGGCTGCGTACGGCACTCGCGGGCCTCACCACGCGCGGGCGGTCCTTCCTGGCCGCCGGCGTCGCGGCCGCCATCTGCGCGTACGTCCTGGGGCAGAGCGATCTGCTCCGGGTCGGGCTGCTGCTCGCCGTGCTGCCACTGGTGTGCGCGACGGTGCTGTACCGCACGCGCTATCGGGTCGCGGGCAGCCGCCGCCTCTCCCCCGGGCGCGTGCCCGCGGGTTCCGAGGCGCGCGTCCATCTGCGGATGGACAACGTCTCGCGGCTGCCCACCGGTCTGCTGATGCTCCAGGACCGGGTGCCGTACGTGCTCGGTCCGCGGCCCCGGTTCGTACTGGACCGGGTCGAGGCGGGCGGCCGGCGCGAGGTGTCGTACCGGGTGCGTTCGGACCTGCGCGGCCGCTATCCGCTGGGGCCCTTGCAGCTGCGGCTCAGCGACCCCTTCGGGATGTGCGAGCTGACCCGCTCCTTCTCGACGTACGACACCCTGACGGTCGTCCCGCGTGTGGAGCCGCTGCCGCCGGTGCGGCTCACCGGCGAGGCGAAGGGGTACGGCGACGGGCGGCAGCGCTCGCTGGCCCTGGCCGGCGAGGACGACGTGATCCCGCGCGGGTACCGCTACGGCGACGATCTGCGCCGGGTCCACTGGCGGCTGACCGCGCGCTACGGCGAGCTGATGGTGCGCCGCGAGGAGCAGCCCCAGCGGTCCCGCTGCACGGTCCTCCTCGACACCCGGGGCATCGCCTTCGACGGCGCGGGCCCGGACTCGGCCTTCGAGTGGGCGGTGTCGGGCACGGCGTCCACGCTGGTGCACATGCTCGAACGAGGTTTTTCGGTACGGCTGTTGACCGACACCGGCACCTCCGTACCCGGAGAGGGCGCCGACGGCTTCGCCGGGGCCAACCAGGAGTCGGCGGACGCGGCGGGGCTGATGATGGACACCCTCGCGGTGATCGACCACTCCGACGGTACGGGTCTGTCGCGGGCGTACGACGTGTTGCGCGGTGGCAACGAGGGGCTGCTGGTGGCCTTCCTCGGCGACCTGGACGAGGAGCAGGCGACGGTGCTCGCCAAGATGCGCCAGCGCAGCGGCGGGGCGGTGGCCTTCCTGCTGGACAGTGAGGCGTGGGTCCGCGGCGCCGCCGACGAACAGAGCGAGGAGCGGCTTCGGATGCTGCGCGAGGCGGGCTGGACCGCCCTGGCCGTCCCGCCGGGCGTGGGCCTGGGCGACCTGTGGCGAGAGGCGGACCGGCAGCGCAACGGGGTCGCGTCGACGGGAAGTACGGCAGGAGGCGGTGGCTCATGAGCGGGCGCGCGCGACTCGCACTGTGCGCCGTGGCGGCGACGCTGATGGCGGCCTGTGCGCTGCTGCCGCTGGTCGACCCGGCCACCTGGATCCTGCAGGCGGCGTTCCTGCTCGCGGTGCAGACCGGGGTGGGCGCGGCGACCCGGCGGGTGCCGCTGGCGCGGGCGCTGACCATTGCGGTGCAGGCGCTGGTGACCCTGATGCTGCTGACGCTGTCGTTCGCCCGCGAGCAGGCCATCGCCGGGCTTCTGCCCGGCCCTGACGTGTTCCGGCACTTCGGGGAGCTGCTGCAGGCCGGCGCGGACGACGTCGGGCGGTACTCGATCCCGGCGCCGCTGTCCCCCGGCATCCGGCTGATGCTGGTCGGCGGTGTCGTGGTGATCGGGCTCGCGGTGGACGCGCTCGCGGTGACGTTCCGCAGCGCGGCCCCGGCCGGACTGCCGCTGCTCGCGCTGTACTCGGTCGCCGCGGGTCTCTCGGACGGCGGCGCCGGTTGGCTGTGGTTCCTGCTGGCGGCGGCCGGTTATCTGGTGCTGCTGCTGGCCGAGGGACGTGACCGGCTCTCGCAGTGGGGCCGGGTCTTCGGCGGCGGTCCCCGCACCCCGAGCGCGGACCCCGGGGGTGGCGCGGTCGCTCCGGTCCGCACGGGGCGGCGCATCGGTGCCGTCGCGCTCGGCATCGCCCTGGTGGTGCCGCTCGCCCTGCCCGCCCTGGACGGCGGGCTGCTGGACGGCACGGGGACCGGCGTCGGCACAGGCTCCGGAGGCGGCGGCACGATCTCCGCGGTGAACCCACTGGTCTCGCTCCGCGACAGCCTGAACGTGGACAACGACCGCGAGGTCATGTCGTACCGCACCAACTCCGAGGAGACGCAGGACCTCTACCTGCGGATCGTCTCGCTCGACGAGTTCGACGGCACGGCGTGGAGGCCGGCCAAGCGCCATGTCGACGACGTACCGGGGTCGTTCCCGACGCCGCCGGGCCTCGGCGACGACGTCCAGCGCACCGAGATCCAGACGAGGATCTCGGCCGCGGACTGGTACGCGCAGGACTGGCTGCCCATGCCCTACCCGGCCAGCCAGGTGGGGATCAGCGGCAAGTGGCGGTACGAGCCCATGGGCCGCACGCTCGTCGGCGACCACGGACAGACCACACGCGGCCTGGACTACACGGTCAAGAGCCTGATCGTGCAGCCGACCGCGGAGCAGCTCGCCAACGCTCCGGAGGCGCCGGCGGCGCTGAAGCGCGAGTTCACCGAGGTGCCGGACTCGCTGCCTCCGGTGGTCGCGGAAACGGCGGAGGAGATCACGGCGGGCTCGGCCGACAACTACGAGCGCGCGGTGAAGCTCCAGGACTGGTTCGCCCTGGAGGGCGGCTTCACCTACGACACACAGGTGCAGGTCGGCAGTGGGTCCCAGGCGATAGCGCGCTTCCTGAGGGACAAGGAGGGCTTCTGCGTCCACTTCTCCTTCGCGATGGCCTCGATGGCGCGCACGCTGGGCATACCGGCCCGCGTCGCGGTGGGCTTCACGCCGGGTTCGCCCGAGTCGGACGGCACCATGAGGGTGGGGCTGCGGGACGCGCACGCCTGGCCCGAGCTGTACTTCGAGGGCGTGGGCTGGACCCGCTTCGAGCCGACGCCGAACCGCGGCACGGTTCCGGAGTACACCCGGACGGACACGCCGGGCACCTCGATCCCCAACCCGGACGTCCCGCCGCGGTCCTCGTCCGCGGCGCCCTCCGCCGCACCGTCGAGCAGCGAGAGCTGCACGGCGGCGGAGAAGAAGCTGGAGCAGCCCTGCGGCAGCGAGTCTCCGCAGGCGGCGTTCGGAGCGACGAACGACGGTCCGCCGTGGTTCCGGATCCTCTGGCTCACCCTGGCCGGGCTGGCCGTGCTCGCGGTGCCGCTGCTGCCGATGCTGTGGCGGATGCGGGCCCGGGCCGTGCGGCTCGGCTCGCACGGGCGCACCGAGGCGGATGCCGCGGCTGCCACGCTGGCGGCCTGGCAGGAAGTGACCGACACGGCGTGGGACTTCGGCATCGCGCCGGACGAGTCCCAGACGCCCCGTAAGGCGGCGGCTCGGATCGTCCGCATCGGGCTCCTCGATCCTGAGGCCGCGGCCTCCGTCCACCGGGTCGCGGACGCGGTGGAACAGGTCCTGTACGCGCCGCGTCCCCGGCCGACCGCGGGTCTGGCCGATGACGTACGCCGCATGGCCGCGGGCCTGCGCGCCACGGTCAGCCGCGGCACGCGCCTTCGCGCACTCCTCGCACCGCGCTCGGCTGTACGGGTGGCGTGGGCGACGTCCGAGGGCTGGTTCGCGCTGAAGTCCCGGGCTGCGGCCCGCTGGACGGAGGTCGTGCGCCGGCCGTCGGGGCAGAGCAGCGGCTGAGGACGACCGGCTCCGGAAGCTCCGGCTCCGCAAGCTGGAAGGGGGTGCCTGCCCGGGTCGGGTGGGCGCCCCCTTTGCTGTGCGTCGCTTCGCAGCTTGGGTGCCTGTGCGGCTTGGCTTTCCTTGCGACTTGGGCGCCTGTGCGGCTTCGGCGGTGATGCGAATCGTGTGTCCGAGGACAGGAGGCAGGGGGCAGGAGGGGGCAGGGGGGCAGGGGGGCAGGGAACAGGGTCTCGTCCGTCGCGCGGCGCCCTGGGAGCGCGGCCCGTCGTCCACGAGGTGTGCGCCTGGCAAGCGGCCACGAGGCACACGCCGTGTGCGCAGAGAGCAGGCCTCGGCCGCAAAGACGTACGCCTTCGGATGAGGATCAATCAAGGCGCGGCCGGGCACGCTGAAGGGGCGGCCACCTCAAGGTGGTCACCCCTTACGTGCGTCTGTCGGCACAGGCCCTGAGAGGGCTACTGGCCGCCCTGTTCGTCACGGCGCCGCTGCCAGCGCTGTTCGATGCGGTCCATCATGGAGCGCCGCTGCCGGCCCTGACGGCGGGCGGGCGCAGCACCGGCGCCCGACACACCCGCGGCGGGCTGCTCGCCCGGCTTGGGGGCCTTGCGCCAACCGGTGACGGCGAGCACCGCGCAGCCCAGCATGACGAGAAAACCCACCACGCTGACCCAAATCTGCTGTGCGACCATTCCGGCCATGAGGAGCGCAATACCTACGAGGAAGCCCGCGACCGCCTGGTAGACCCGTCGCCGGGTGTACGTACGCAGCCCGCTTCCCTCAAGCGCTGTCGCGAACTTGGGATCTTCGGCGTACAGCGCTCGCTCCATCTGCTCGAGCATTCGCTGCTCGTGCTCCGAGAGCGGCACGGCGTCCTCCTCATCGTGCAGTCGCCGGGGCGACCGGGGGTCCCCTTCAGGATAGGCAGGGAATCGCCCCCGTGAAACCCGCCCCTCTGCGCCAATTCGCCAACCGGAACCCGCCATGGCGCTCCGATCCACTGAGGCGTAGATTCCCCAGCGACCGGCCCGTCATGCCGGACGGTCTCCCTCGATCATACGGCTCCGAGCGCCCGATCGGGGGGCCTGTGGCGTACTCCATCTGCCGTCGCGCCGCTGATCAGCGGCGCGCCCCTGCGGCTTGCTCACGGGAGGTGGCTCAGGCCTCGGCGGACTCCGGCGTCTCACCGAGCACGTGGAGCTGCGTCGCCACGGAGTGGAAGGCGGGGATCTCGGCGGCCGCGGCCTCCAGCTTGAGCAGGGCGTCCAGGGCTCCCGGCTCGGTGTCCACGAGGACGCCGGGGACCAGGTCCGCGAAGACCCGTACGCCGTGCACGGCACCGACGCGCAGGCCCGCGCCCTCGACCAGATCGGTGAGCTGGTCGGTCGTGAAGCGCCGGGGAACAGGATCACCCTCACCCCAGCGGCCGTCCGGGTCACCGAGGGCCTGGCGGGCCTCCGTGAAGTGGCCCGCGAGGGCGCGCGCGAGCACCGCGCCGCCGAGGCCGGCGGCGAGCAGGCTGAGGACGCCCTCGGGGCGCAGTGCCCCGACCGCGTTGCGGATGCCCTCGGCGGGGTCGTCCACGTACTCGAGAACGCCGTGGCAGAGCACCGCGTCGTAGCCGCCGCGCTCGACGACGTCGAAGAGGCCGTGCGCGTCGCCCTGGACGCCCTGGACGCGGTCGGCGACGCCGGCCTCGGCGGCCCGGCGCTCCAGCGCGAACAGCGCGTTCGGGCTGGGGTCCACGACGGTGACGCGGTGGCCGAGGCGGGCGACGGGCACCGCGAAGTTGCCGCTGCCGCCTCCTGTGTCGAGCACGTCCAGCGACTCCCGGCCGGTGGCCTTGACCCGGCGGTCGAGGGCGTCCTTCAGGACGTCCCAGACCACGGCGGTACGGAGAGAAGCGCGAGGGCGAGAGGGGTCGGAGCGCAGCGCCGTCGGTTGAGGGCGGTGCTGGGATCCGGGCGGGCGCATCGGGTCCGACACGGCAGTTGACTCCTCGGCGCGGCACCGCCTCGTGTACGGCGGAGCGATGGGGAAACCTCCCCAGCCCTGTTCAGCGCCGGGGAGATGCAGGCACCTCCAACCCTATTGCCTCCCGCTTGCCTCCCGCCCCGTACCCAACCCTCCGTCTCGTGCGCCGGACGGAGACCCGGGGCGCCGGGGCGTGGGCCCGGGGGGCGCTGGGCGTGGGCCCGGGCCCCGGTCACCCCGCGTCCGGGACATCAGGCGCGTCCGGCGAGGCCTCGTCGCCCTCCTGCCGTGGCTGGGGCAGAACCGGCTGGAGGACCAGCATGCGCTCGACGAGGCGGAGGAACATCGCCACGTCGCGCAGGAGGTCGTCGGCGTCGCGGGTGCTGGCCGCGCCCTGGATGCCGGCTTCCGCGCGGGCGCGGCGGCGGGCTCCGGAGGCGAACAGCACGCTCCACTCGGCGAGTTCGGGCGCTATTTCGGGGAGCACTTCCCAAGCGCTCCGGATCTTGGCCCGGCGCCTCGCGGTGGTCTCCGGCCGGCCCCGGGCGGCGAGCACGGCGGCGGCGGTGCGCAGGGCGGCGAGGTGGGCCGTCGCATACCGCTCGTTCGGCGTTTCCAACAGGGCCGCCTCGTCGAGTCCGGCGCGGGCCTGGGCGAGCAGGTCGAGGGCGGCGGGCGGGGCCGTGGCCCGGCGGAGCACGGGGTGCACGTCGCTCGCCGGGCCGGTCAGTGAGGGGGCAGGGCCGGTGGCGCGGCGCCGACGGGCGGCGGCTGCGTAGTAGCTGGCCATGACGAACCTCCTGTCGTCTGTGTGACGGCACTGTGGCCGTATGTGCCCATCGTGAGGTATGCCACTGACAATCCGTTCTGACCTGGGCTTTTGCTTCGATCGTAGGTTCGGGATAGCTTTGCACTGACCAGTCAGTTCAAAAATCGGTCGGCTCAAGGACCCGGAGGGTGGGGGAAGTTGTGGACGGTCCGCACGGACTCGGCGTCACGGCCGAGGATTTCGGGCTCAAGGGCCCTCGCGGCTGGGCGTTCCGCGGTATCGGCGTCGACGCGGAGCCCGGCTCGCTGATCGCGATCGAGGGACCGTCGGGCTCGGGGCGTACGTGCCTGCTGCTCGCGCTCACCGGGCGGATGAAGCCCACCGAGGGGCACGCGCGGGTCGGTCGGTCCGAGCTGCCGAAGCAGATGGCGGCCGTCCGCCGGTTCAGCGCACTGGCCCATGTGCCCGGCGTCACCGACCTTGAGCCGGCCCTGTCCGTCGCCGAGCACCTTCGGGAACGGGCGCTGCTCCAGCGGCGGTTCGGCGGCTCCGTACGCGGGCTGCTGCGGCCGCGCACGGAGAGGCTGACGGAGGCCCGGCTGCGCATCGACAGCGCGCTGGCCGCCGCCGGGCTCGACCGGGAGGCGCTGCCCAAGGGCTCCCGGACCGCCGTTCGCGACCTGGAGCGCCTCGAAGCGCTGCGCCTCTCCGTGGCCCTCGCCCTGATCGGCCGCCCCCGGCTGCTCGGCGTCGACGACGCCGACCTGAAGCTCTCGGAGTCCGAACGGGCCGAGGTCTGGGCGCTGTTGCGCTCGCTCGCCGAGTCCGGGACCACGGTCGTGGCGGTGTGCAGCGAGGCACCCGAGGACGCGGTCGTGGTGTCCACCGGGCCCGCCGACGGGCCGGCCCGCAAGGAAGCCCACAAGGAAGACGACCAGGACCGGGAAGACAAGGAGACCGCGGATGCGCTCGCCGAAGCTGGCCGCGCTTGAACTCAGGCGCTTCGGCAGGGGAAGGCTCCCGCGTGCGGCCCTCGCCTCGCTCCTGTTGCTGCCCCTGCTGTACGGCGCCCTCTACTTGTGGTCGTTCTGGGACCCGTACGGCCGTCTCGACCGCATCCCCGTGGCGCTCGTGAACGACGACAAGGGGGCGACAGCGGCCGACAAGAAGATCGTGATGGGCGACGAGATCACCAAGGGCCTGCACGAGAGCAAGACGTTCGAGTGGCACGAGGTGAGCGCCGCCGAGGCCCGTGAGGGCGTCGAGAACGGCACGTACTACCTGTCGCTGACCATGCCGTCCGACTTCAGTAAGAGGATCGCGTCGAGCTCGGGCGACTCCCCGGAGACGGGCGCCCTCCAGGTGCGTACGAACGACGCGAACAACTACATCGTCGGGCAGATCTCCCGGACGGTCTTCGGAGAGGTGCGTACGGCCGCCTCGACCAAGGCGTCGCGGTCGTTCCTCGACAGGATCTTCGTCTCGTTCTCGGACATCCACGGAGAGACCGAAAAGGCCGCCGAGGGGGCCGACAAGCTCAAGGGCGGGATCGGGAAGGCGAAGAAGGGCTCGAAGGATCTCGCGGACGGGCTGAAGGACGCCAAGGAGGGCAGCGGCAAGCTTTCCGCGGGGCTGAAGAAGCTCGACACGGGCGCCGGTGACCTGGAGGACGGCTCACGGCAGGTCTCGGAGGGGACGCGGGCGCTCGCGGACAAGGTCAACGGCGTCGCGGACAAGGTAGGGCCCTTCCTGAAGGACAACGAGAAGGAGATCGGCGACACGGCGCAGCTCGTCGCGGACTCCGCCTCGGCCATCCGCCACAACCTCGACGCCCTGGTGAAGGCGGCTCCGACGGCCGCCAAGAGCGCCCACACGGCCTCCGACACGCTGACCGGCGTCTACAAGACGCGCTGCGAGAACCTGCCGCTGCCCGACGCCGCCTGCCCCGAGCTGAAGAAGGCCAAGGAGGCGGCCGCGGACGTGGCGAAGGTCGCCGACGACGTCAACGAACTGGTGGCGGACCAGGACGGCGATCTGGACGCGCTGGACGGGCACCTGGCCACGCTGGAGAAACAGGCCCAGGCGCTGGCCGACCGCTCGCCGCACCTCTCCGAAGACCTCACCACGACCGTCGCCAAGATCAATGAGCTCGACAAGGGCGCCGGGAAGGTCGCCAAGGGGGCGAAGACGCTGCACACGGGGCTCGGCACGGCCAAGACCGGCGCGGCCGACCTCGACACCGGCGTCGGCGACCTCAAGACGGGCGCGACCGACCTCGAAGGGGGCATGTACAAGCTCGTCGACGGCTCGGGCGAGCTCGCCGGCGGACTGCACGACGGCGCCGAGCAGATTCCGGACTACGGCAAGAAGGACCGCGACCAGCGCACCGAGGTCATGGCCGATCCTGTGCAGCTCGCTTCGAAGGACCTGCACAAGGCGCCCAACTACGGCACCGGCTTCGCCCCGTACTTCATTCCGCTCTCCCTGTGGGTGGGCGCGATGGTGGCCTACATGCTGATCCCGCCCCTCAACCGGCGCGCGCTCGCGGCGGGCTCCCCCGCCTGGCGCATCGCACTGGCGGGCTGGCTGCCGGTGGCCGCCCTGGGGGTGCTCCAGACGGTTGCCCTGATGTCGGTACTGCACTGGGGGCTCGGCCTGGAGATGGCCCGGGCGGCCGGCACGGTGGGCTTCCTGTTCCTGGTGACGGCGTGCTTCGCGGCGATCGTGCAGTGGCTGAACGCACGCTTCGGAGCGGCCGGCCGGATCCTCGTGCTCGCCTTCCTGATGCTGCAACTGACGTCGGCGGGCGGCACCTACCCCGTACAGACCAGCCCGGGCTTCTTCAACGCGATCCACCCCTTCATGCCGATGAGTTACGTCGTCGAGGCCCTGAGGAGGCTCATCACCGGCGGCGGTCTCGGCCCGGTCTGGCAGGCGTGCGCCGTCCTCGCGGCCTTCACCGCGGGCGCCCTCGCGCTCACCGCGGTGTCCGCGCGCCGGAGGCAGGTGTGGACCCTCGACCGCCTGCACCCGGAGCTGAGCCTGTGACAATCAGGGCCATGGAAAGCAGCAGGACGGTCGAAAGCGGCGGCAGCCGGAGACAGGCGACCCGGCAGAAGCTCTACGAGGCGGCCGTGACCCTCATCGCGGAGCAGGGCTTCTCGGCCACCACCGTGGACGAGATCGCCGAGCGAGCCGGAGTGGCGAAAGGCACGGTGTACTACAACTTCGCGAGTAAATCCGTCCTCTTCGAAGAGCTGCTCCGGCACGGTGTGGGACTCCTCACCGCCTCCCTCCGGGAGGCGGTCGAGAAGACCGCCGAGGAGGGCGGCAGCAAGGTCGACACGCTGGACGCGATGATCCGGGCGGGCCTGGTCTTCATCGGCCGCTATCCGGCCTTCACGCAGCTCTACGTGGCGGAGCTGTGGCGCACCAACCGGGCCTGGCAGTCCACCCTGATGGTGGTCCGGCAGCAGGCCGTCGCGGTCGTCGAGGACGTCCTGCGCGACGGGATCGCGAACGGCGAGCTGAGCGACGAGATCGACATCCCGCTGACGGCGGCGGCACTGGTCGGCATGGTGCTGGTCGCCGCCCTGGACTGGCAGGCCTTCCAGCCGGAGCGCTCCCTGGACGACGTCCACGCGGCGCTGTCCCGGCTGCTCCAGGGGCGGGTCAGCGGGGACGGGCTCGGACACAAGTGAAGCGCCGGTCCGAAGTGGCCGCGTCCCCCGCGGGCCACGCCGGACCGGCGCCCCTTTTGTGCTCCCCCGTACTTCCCCCGTGTTCCCCCGTTGGTTCCCCCGTTTTCGGTCTCCCCCGGGTCCCCCCGTGCCTCGCTCCCGCCGAGTGATCGGCGGAAGGAGCGGCCAAGGGCGCGAGGTCCGTTCCGCCGCCCCGTGTCGGCGGTACCGGAGCCGCGCCCCTTTCCGTGCCTCCACTCTCTCGTTCGCGCAGGTCGGCACCCATCCGCGCGCGTACTCAACTCACTCCCTAGGTACGGATACTCAAGCCTGCGCACTCAGGCCCAGGACGCACCGTTGCCGAGTGGTTACTATCGCGTCCGTGTCGGTACTCCCCTTGGTGTTCACCAGCGGCTGGGCCAGCGGCGTCAACGCGTACGCGGTGGTGCTGCTCCTCGGCGTCTTCGGCGCGACCGGCCTGACCGACGAGGTGCCCGAATCCCTGCAACGCACCGACGTCCTCCTCGCGGCGGGCATCCTGTTCGCCTGCGAGGCCGTCGCCGACAAGATCCCGTACGTGGACTCGGTGTGGGACACCGTGCACACCGTGATCCGCCCGGTGTCCGGAGCCGTCGTCGCGGCGCTGCTCGCCGGGCAGAGCGGTTCGCTGCCCGATCTGGCGGCAGGCGCGATCGGCGGTTCGACGGCGCTGGCGAGTCACGCCGTCAAGGCCGGCACGCGGATGGCGGTCAACACCTCTCCGGAGCCGTTCAGCAACATCGTGCTGAGCACCGCCGAGGATCTCGGGGTCGCCGGGATCCTCACCTTCGCGATGTTCCACCCGGAGGCCGCGGCGATCATCGCGGGCGTCCTGCTGCTCACCGGGCTCGCGCTGCTCTTGTTCCTGGTCTCGCGGATCAGACGGTTCCTGCGCCGCAGGGCCGAGCGCCGCGAGGAGAAACGGCTCACGGCACGGGTGGGGTGGCCGCCCGGCTGACCCCCGCCGCACAGGGCCGGGGCCCGGCTGTCAGTGGCGGCCGATAAAGTCCCTGGCATGGCACGAATTGTGGTGATCGGCGCCGGGATGGGCGCGATGGCGGCCGCTGCCCGGCTGGCCGTCGCGGGCCACCGGGTGGCGGTGTACGAGCGCGCGGCGACGTACGGCGGAGCGGTGGGCCGCTTCGAGCGTGACGGCTTCGCCTTCGACACCGGCCCCGGACTGCTCCAGCTGCCCGCGGTCTACCGCGACTTGTTCGTCAAGACGGGCAAGGAGCCCTTGGAGGCGTGCGTCGACCTGGTCCAGGTGGACCCGGCGGCCCGGCACGTCTTCGCCGACGGCACGGAGGTCTCGCTGCCCAACGCTTCGCACGCGGGGGTCGTCTCGGCCCTGGACGAGGCCCTCGGGGCGGCCGCGGGCGAGCGCTGGGGCGACTTCCTGGTCCGGGCGCGCGAGGCCTGGGACCGGACCCGACGCCCGCTCCTGGAGGAGCCCCTGTGGCCCAACTGGCAGGTGCTGGCCGAGCGTGAGCCCTACCCGGCGCCGCGGCAGCGCCGCCTGCTGCGCACGCGTACGGCGCGGACGCTCGCGGAGGTCGGCGCCTGGGAGCTGGCCGACCCACGGCTCGCCGCCCTCCTGGAGAGCCACGCGCTCGCGTACGGCCTCGACCCGCGGGTCGCCCCGGCGAGCGCGGCCGTCCTGCCGTACATGGAGCACGCCTTCGGCGCCTGGTATGTGCGGGGCGGGATACGGGAGTTGGCGCGGGCGGTGTACGAGCGGTGTCTGGCCCGCCGGGTTGAGTTCGACTTCGGCGCCGAGGTCGTCTCGGTCACGGAGAAGGACGGCCGGGCGGCGGGCCTGGAGCTGCGCGACGGGACCGTCGCCGAGGCGGACTTCGTCGTGGGCGGCTCACCGGAGCGGCTGGAGGAGATGACGGGCCACGGGAGGCTGTACGAGGCTGACGCCCCCGAGCCGGGCCTGGCATCGCTGTCCTGCGGCAAGGTCGTCGTCTGCCTCGCGCTGCGCGGCCCGCGCGAGCCGGGCGCCGCACACCGCACGGTGGTGCACACCACGGACCGGGCCGGGGAGTTGGACCTCTTCGGGCTCGGTACGCCACCGGAGCGGCCCACCGTGTGGCTGCACCGCCCGGACGATCCGCAGCTGCGCCCCGACGACGGCCACGAGTCCGTGGTGCTCACGGCGACGGTGCCGTCCCTGGCACACCACGACTGGGCCGCGGCGGGTGCCGCCGACTCCTTCGCCGACCGTATGGTCGCCGCCGCCGAGCGGGCGATACCGGGCCTGCGCGAGCGCGTGCTGTGGCGCGAGGT
Source organism: Streptomyces albicerus (assembly GCF_008905045.1). Taxonomy (GTDB): domain Bacteria; phylum Actinomycetota; class Actinomycetes; order Streptomycetales; family Streptomycetaceae; genus Streptomyces; species Streptomyces albicerus. The sequence goes on along the minus strand of NZ_VWMY01000022.1, from coordinate 33,439 downwards.
CCGCACCCCCGTGGACACGGAGCGGGAGACCGGCGCCGAGGGCGGCGGAGTGCCTGCTCCCTCGTTGGCCGGCGCGTATGGCACGCTGCTGCGGCCCGCCAACACGACCCGCATACCAGGCCTGTTCACGGTCGGCGGCTGGGCGCATCCCGGTGGCGGACTGCCGCACGCGGGCATGTCCGGTGCGCTGGTCGCCGGACTGATCGTGGAGGGGCCGGACTTCCGGGGCTCGCAGTAAGCGGTGGGGCGGCCGGTCGCCGCAAGCCCTGCTCGGCACCGCTCCGCGAATCACCGGCCTGCTCGGCACCGATCCCGTTCAGAACCGGTACTGCTCGTCGTACCCGCCACCCTGCTGCCCGTTGCCATTGCCGTTGCTGTTGCCGTCGTACGGATACGGCTGCTCCGGCGGGAGTTCGCCGCCGTACGGGTCCTCGTTGGTGCGCTGTTGCGGCACCCAGACGCCGCCTGCCGGGGTCTCGCCGCCGTAGGTGCCGGTGCCGGTGGCGTACGGGTCCTGGGTGTAGCCCTGCTGCGTGTACTGCTGCTGCGAGGCGTCGTAGGACTGGCCGTACGAGGCGGCGTCGTAGGACTGCGTGCCTATGTACGGGTCGGAGTAGGCGGCGTACTGCTGCTGCCCGTTGTCATAGCCGTACTGCTGCTGGTCGTAGCCGGCGTAGGCGTCGTACGCGTAGTTCTGGCCGAGCGGGTCCTGGCCCTGGGCCTGGGCGGAGGCCGCGTCGGTGGCGGCGGCGTAGGCGGCGGCGCTGTAGACGCCGTACTGGCCCGTGTCGTCCGGCAGCGGCTGCGGCTCGTAGACGGAGGTGGACTCGGCGGCGCTCTCGGGGCGCTGTCCGAAGACCGAGTCGTCGCGACCGTAGGGGTCGTCCCCGCCGAAGTCCTCGCGCGGATACGTTCCACTGTCCGTGGCCTGGAGGTCGGTGACCTCCAGCGTCGGGTCCCGTTCCTCCCCGCGGCGGCGTTTGCTGGCGCCCGGGCGGCCGGTGACGGCCCAGCCGGCCGCGAAGCCGCTGCGGAACGACAGCGTGACGTAGGTCTGCCCGACGGCGAAGGCGGCCGCACCGAGGCCGATGATCACCACGGACGGGATCAGCACACCGAGCACCACACCGAGGAAGCCCGCGAAGGCCAGCAGTCGCCAGCGCAGCCGCGCCTTGTACTGCAGAAGTACCTCGCCGAGCAGCCACAGCGCGACGATGCCGAACGCGATGTAGAGGACCGTCCAGCCCATGTACGCCCCTCTCCCAGGTGGCCGCTACGCAGTGTGTCGTACGACAATGCGACCGGTCTAGGCCTGCTGTGGGTGGTGCAGTCCCAGATTCTCGTAGATTTCCAGCGTCGCGGTGGAGTTGTTCAACGTGATGAAGTGCAGCCCGGGGACTCCCTCGGCCAGCAGCCTCGCACAGAACTCCGTAGCGAACTCAATGCCAATGGAGCGTACAGCCGCCGGATCGTCTTTGGCTGTGAGGATCCGCTCTTTCAGGGCGTCCGGGAACGAGGCGTTGCTGAGCTTCGGCAACCGTTCCAGCATCTTCACGCTGGTGACCGGCATGACCTCGGGGATCACCGGGGTCTCACAGCCCGCCGCGTCGACTCGGTCACGCAGCCGCAGGTACGACTCGGGATGGAAGAACATCTGCGTGATCGCGTAGTCGGCGCCGGCGCGGCACTTGTCGACGAAGTGCGCGACGTCCATGTCCCAGTCGGCCGAGCGCGGATGCATCTCGGGGAAGGCCGCGACGCCCACACAGAAATCGCCGGACTCCTTGATGAGCCGGACGAGTTCGGCCGCGTAGGTCAGGCCCTGGGGATGCGGCACCCAGTCGGCCATCGGGTCGCCTGGCGGGTCGCCGCGCACGGCGAGCATGTTCCGGATCCCGGCGTCCGCGAACTGGCCGATGATGTTCCGCAGCTCCGCGATGGAGTGGTTGACCGCGGTGAGGTGGGCGACCGGGGTGAGCGTCGTGTCGGCGACGATCTGTTCCGTCGCCTTGACCGTGCCCGCGCGCGTGGAGCCGCCGGCGCCGTACGTCACGGAGACGAAGCTGGGTGCGACGGCCTCGACCCGGCGGAGCGCGTTCCACAGGTTCCGCTCGCCCTTTTCGGTCTTCGGGGCCCAGAACTCGAACGAGTAGGTCGCCTTGCCGGTAGCGAGCATGTCACGCACGGTGCGTGCGCGGTCAGTCCTGGTGGAAGCAGATCCGAGGGCCATACCCGCAGGTTAACCAGGGGGCGACGGTCCCCCAACCGGATCTGGAGAATTGCCCCATTTGTCGATTTGTTGTCCACCCCTCGGACACCACGGCTCGAGGGAGTCTCGAATGCCTCGAATTCTCGAGGTCACGTCGCGCGCAGGCGCTTCGCAAACTCCGCCGCCGCCGCGCCCGGGTCGTCCGCCTCGGTGATCGCCCGTACGACGACGACACGGCGGGCGCCCGCTTCGAGCACCTTGTCGAGATTGCCGAGGTCGATGCCGCCGATGGCGAACCAGGGGCGGTCCGGGGCCAGCCCGGCCGTGTGCCGGACCAGGTCGAGGCCCGGTGCGTGGCGGCCCGGCTTGGTGGGGGTCGGCCAGCAGGGGCCGGTGCAGAAGTAGTCCACGCCCCCCTGGACGGCGGAGGCCGCGGCCTCCGCCTCGGCGTGCGTGGAGCGGCCGATCAGGACCTCGTCGCCGAGGATCGCGCGGGCCGCGGGGACGGGGAGGTCGCCCTGGCCCAGATGCAGCACGTCGGCGCCGATGGCGTGGGCGACGTCCGCCCGGTCGTTCACCGCGAGCAGCTTGCCGTGCCGACGACAGGCCTCGGCGAACACAGCGAGGTGTTCGAGCTCCTCGGCCGCTTCCATGCCCTTGTCCCGCAGTTGCACGATGTCCACGCCGTTCGCGAGGACCGCGTCCAGGAAGTCGGCGAGGTCGCCCTGGCCCTTGCGGGCATCCGTGCACAGGTAGACCCGGGCGTCGGCGAGCTGCGCGCGTGCGGTGGATTCGGGCATGCGTGGGTCCCCCGTGTCGTATCGGTGGCGTACGGGCCGTATGGAGCGCGGCCCGTACGCCGGGCGGCGTGATCAGGTCAGACGGCGAGCGCCTGGGCGCGGCGCTTCACCTCCGTGCCGCGATTCTCGCTCAGAGCCTGCGCGGGGGTGCCGGGCAGGCTCTCGTCGGGAGTGAAGAGCCACTCGAGCATCTCTTCGTCGGTGAAGCCGTCGTCCCGCAGGAGCGTCAGGGTGCCGGACAGGCCCTTGACGACCTTCTGTTCGTTCCCGTCGATGAAGGCGGCGGGGACGTGCAGCGCGCGGTTCTCACCACGGCGTACGGCGATGAGCTGGCCATCCTTGACCAGCTGCCGGACGCGGGTCACCTCGACGCCGAGCTGTTCGGCGATGTCGGGGAGGGTGAGCCAGGCGGGGACGAGAGCATCGATCTTTGCGTCAATCTCGGTCACGAAGACAAGCCTGCCACGACCCTGGCCGGGGACGCACTGTTCGACCCCGAGGCTGACGCACGTCGGACACCCCGTCGGCCGTTCGACGCCGCCGGGCAGGACAGTCGGAACCGTCGCCGTCACGGCGGGAAAAGGACAGGGAACGGGCGAGGAAAAGGCGAGGAAAGGGCGGGGAAAGACTGCCCCACCGCCCGGAGTCTTCAGATCGTCGTCGTCTTCAGCGGCCGCGACGGGTCCGCCAGCAGGGCCGGGTCCATTCGGGTGCCCGCCTCGATCAGCCGCCGCCCCTGCGCCAGGTCCCGCGGCCGCCCCACTGTCAGGACCGCGACCAGGCGGTCCTCGCGGAGCCAGCACACCGACCAGGACGGTCCGGTCGGGTCGCCGCGCCACACAGCGGTGTCGGCGGACGCGTGATGGCCCGCGTACTGGACGAAGCGGCCGAACTGCTCGGACCAGAAGTACGGCACGGGGTCGTACACGGCGGGCGTCTCGCCGACGATGTTCGCGGCGACCGTACGGGGACCCTGGAGGGCGTTGTCCCAGTGGTGGACGAGCAGGCGCTCGCCGTAGCGGCCCGACGGGAACGAGGCGCAGTCGCCGACCGCGTACACGTCCGGCACGGAGGTGCGCAGATGGTCGTCCGCGACCACCTCGCGATGCGCGCCGAGCTCGATCCCGGAGCCGGCCAGCCAGGCCGTGGCGGGCCGCGCCCCGATGCCGACGACGACGGCGCCCGCGGGCAGCCGCGAGCCGTCGTCGAGCACCACCGCGCCGGGCTCGACGTGCTCCACGCGCGCGTGGGTGCGGAGCGACGCCCCGCTGTCCGCGTACCAGGCGGCCATGGGAGCGGCCACCTCGGCGGGCAGCGCGCCGGCAAGCGGCCGGCCGGCGGCCTCGACGACGGTCACCGCGCATCCCGCCTCGCGCGCCGCCGTGGCGAACTCCGCGCCGATCCAGCCCGCGCCCACCACCACGATGTCGTGCTGCCGGGCGAGTACGGGGCGCAGCCGCTCGGCGTCGTCCAGCGTGCGCAGCAGATGGACTCCGGGTACGCCCTCGGCGCCCGGAAGTTGGATGGGTTCCGCACCTGTGGCGACGACCAGGACGTCGTACGGAACGGGCCCGGCGGCCGTGTCGAGCTCGTGCCGCGAGGGACGGAGGCCGGTCACCTCGAGACCCAGACGCAGCTCGACGCCCAGCGCCTCGAAGTCGACGTCGAAGGCGGAGCCCTCGGCCTTGCCGAGCAGTACGGCCTTGGAGAGCGGCGGCCGGTCGTACGGCTGGTGGGGCTCGGCGCCGATCAGCGTCACGCTGCCGGTGAAGCCCTGTTCCCGCAGGGCGACGGCCGTCTGTACGCCGGCCATGCCGGCGCCGACGATCACGGCGCTCCGTCGCGCCGCCGGGCTCCGCCCCTGCGTCTGCTCGCTCACACGATCACCATAGACACCGACGAATTGTCAGTCAGGGGGCGCGATCAGTGAGCTGTTGCACAGCGTCAGCGTTCGGTGACCTCTTCGACCACACTTGTCCCGCTGCCCGCCTGCGACTCCCACTCCCAGGTCTCCTCCAGACGCACGCGCCCGTCGGCCAGCTCGACGACCTGCGACACACAGTGCCCGGAGGAGGTGGTGCCGTCCTGCTTCAGCTGTACGTACCGGAAGTCGAGCCGGTCGCCCTCCCGAGTGCCCACCAGGTGGCCGTGTACGACGTCCCCGCCCGCGTACTCGGCCCAGATCCGGCCCGCCTTCTCGTGGTACGCGAACCGGGTGCGCGTACCCACCTGACCTGGGGCCTGGTCCGCGACCGGGGCGAGAACGAGACCGTCGAGCGACCGGGCCATGCGTGAAGGCTCCCTTACTGAGGTGTGAGACGAAGGGCTAGGGTGGCCAACGTAGAGCACTCGCGGGAGCCCGGACGCACCGGGCTGAGAGGGAGGCTGGGACGGCCTCCGACCGTACGAACCTGATCCGGGTCATGCCGGCGAAGGGAGGGGCTGGACGCCCATGTCGCGTACACCAGAAGCATCGCCTCAGAGGACACCGCGCCCATCGGGGACATCCGACGTCCTCGTCGTCGGCGGCGGAATCATCGGCCTGGTCACGGCCTGGCGGGCCGCGCAGCGCGGGTTCACGACCGCGCTCGTGGACCCCGAACCCGGCGGTGGCGCCGCGCAGGTCGCGGCCGGGATGCTGGCCGCCGTCACCGAGCTCCACTACGGCGAGCAGACCCTGCTCGGCCTCAATGTGGCCTCCGCGCGCCGCTATCCGGACTTCGCCGCCGAGCTGACCGAGGTGACGGGCCAGGATCTCGGCTACCGGCAGTGCGGCACGCTCGCCGTCGCGCTCGACGCCGACGACCGCGCCCATCTGCGTGAACTGCACGCCCTGCAGCGCCAGTCGGGCCTGGAGTCGGAGTGGCTGAGCGGCCGCGAGTGCCGGCGCCTGGAGCCGATGCTCGCGCCGGGCGTGCGGGGCGGCCTGCGGGTCGACGGCGACCACCAGGTGGATCCGCGGCGGCTGGCCGGCGCCCTGGTCGCGGCCTGCGAGCGGGCCGGGGTGACCTTCCACCGGACCTGGGCCGAGCGGCTGACCGTCGTACGGGACCGGGCCGCCGGAGTCGTCGCCACCGACGGCACAGAGCTGTCCGCGGGCCAGGTCGTGCTCGCCGCGGGCAGCCTCAGCGGAAGCCTCCCGGGCGTGCCCGACGCCGTGCTGCCGCCGGTGCGTCCCGTGAAGGGACAGGTGCTGCGGCTGACCGTGCCGAAGCGGTACGCGCCCTTCCTGAGCCGGACCGTGCGCGCCGTCGTCCGGGGCAGCCATGTCTATCTGGTGCCGCGCGAGAGCGGCGAGCTGGTCGTCGGCGCGACCAGCGAGGAGCTGGGCTGGGACACGACGGTGACCGCGGGCGGCGTGTACGAGCTGCTGCGGGACGCCCACGAACTCGTGCCCGGCATCACCGAGCTGCCGCTCACCGAAACGCGGGCCGGACTGCGACCTGGCTCCCCCGACAACGCGCCCCTGCTCGGCCCGACCGACCTCCCGGGGCTGCTCCTGGCGACCGGCCACTACCGCAACGGTGTGCTGCTCACACCCGTCACCGGCGACGCCATGGCGCATGTCCTGACCACCGGCGAACTCCCGGACGTGGCCCGTCCGTTCACCCCGAGGCGGTTCAGCACCGCAGCACTCACGGAGCAGCCCGCATGAGCACGAGTACGAGCACGAGCACGAGCACGAGCACGAGCACGAGCACGAACGTCAACGTCATCGTCAATGGAGAGCGGCGGCAGCTCGCCGCGGGCACCGCCCTCGACGCCCTCGTCGCCACCCTCACCGCGGCCCCCTCCGGTGTCGCGGCCGCGCTCAACGAAACCGTCGTCCCGCGCGCGCAGTGGTCGAAAACGGTCCTCTCCGAGGGAGACCGCGTCGAAGTCCTCACCGCCGTCCAAGGAGGCTGACCCATGGCCGACGACCCCTTCGTCCTCGGCGGTACGTCCTTCACGTCCCGCCTCATCATGGGCACCGGCGGCGCGCCGAGCCTCGACGTCCTGGAGCGCTCGCTCGTGGCGTCCGGCACGGAGCTGACGACGGTCGCGATGCGGCGCGTGAACCCCGAGGCCCACGGTTCGGTCCTGTCCGTGCTCGACCGGCTCGGCATCCGTGTGCTGCCCAACACGGCGGGCTGTTTCACCGCCGGGGAGGCCGTCCTGACGGCACGCCTCGCGCGGGAGGCGCTCGGCACGGACCTCGTCAAGCTGGAGGTCATCGCCGACGAGCGCACGCTGCTGCCCGACCCCATCGAGCTGCTCGACGCCGCCGAGACCCTCGTCGACGACGGCTTCACGGTCCTCCCGTACACGAACGACGACCCGGTGCTCGCGCGCAAACTCGAGGACGTGGGCTGCGCCGCGGTCATGCCGCTCGGCTCGCCCATCGGGTCCGGGCTCGGGATCCGCAACCCGCACAACTTCCAGCTGATCGTGGAGCACGCGCGCGTGCCGGTGATTCTGGACGCGGGGGCCGGTACGGCGTCGGACGCCGCGCTCGCCATGGAGCTGGGGTGCGCGGGTGTGATGCTCGCCTCGGCCGTGACGCGGGCGCAGGAGCCGGTACTGATGGCCGAGGGCATGCGGCACGCGGTCGAGGCGGGCCGGCTCGCGTACCGCGCGGGCCGCATTCCGCGCCGCCACTTCGCCGAGGCGTCCTCTCCCGTGGAGGGCGTCGCGCGATTGGACCCGGAAAGGCCCGCTTTCTGAGCGTCTGCCCGAAGTCGGTCTGAACACCTGTCCGAACGCGTACGCCGCACAGCGGTCGCCGCCCTGCGACGTGCGTCACAGCTCGGCTGCAGTCCCGCCCCGGTATCGCCAGTGCGGGCGGCGTTGACAGTGTCGGCTCGTACACTCACCTGCGTGGATACGACCCTTCAGGACCCGCTAGTCGGGCACGTGCTCGACGGTCGCTATCGCGTCGACGCGCGCATCGCGGTCGGCGGGATGGCCACGGTCTACCGGGCCGTGGACACCCGCCTGGACCGGGTGCTCGCGCTCAAGGTGATGCACCCGACGCTGGCGGCCGACGCCACGTTCGTCGACCGCTTCATCCGCGAGGCCAAGTCGGTGGCAAGGCTCGCGCATCCGAACGTGGTGCAGGTCTTCGACCAGGGCACGGACGGCAGTTACGTCTATCTGGCGATGGAGTACGTGGCCGGATGCACCCTGCGGGACGTGCTGCGCGAGCGCGGGGCGCTGCAGCCGCGGGCCGCCCTCGACATCCTGGAGCCGGTGCTCGCCGCGCTCGGAGCCGCGCACCGCGCCGGGTTCGTGCACCGCGACATGAAGCCGGAGAACGTCCTGATAGGGGACGACGGCCGGGTGAAGGTGGCGGACTTCGGTCTCGTACGGGCGGTGGACACGGTCACCAACACGACGGGGGCCGTGCTCGGCACGGTGTCGTATCTCGCGCCGGAGCAGATAGAACACGGCACGGCCGACCCCCGGGTCGACGTGTACGCGTGCGGCATCCTCCTCTCCGAGATGCTGACCGGCGACCGGCCGCACTCGGGTGACTCGCCCGCCGCGGTGCTCTACAAGCACCTCCACGAGGACGTGCCCCCGCCGTCGGCGGCCGTGCCCGGCCTGGCCTACGAGCTCGACGAGCTGGTCACCTCGGCCACCGCGCGCAATCCCGACGTCCGTCCGTACGACGCCGTGGCGCTGCTCGCCCAGGTCCTGGACACTCGGAACGCGCTGAGCGCCGACCAGCTGGACGCGGTGCCACCGCAGGCGGTCACCACGAACCACCAGAACGCCGAGGACCGTACGAGCGTGATCCCGCGCTCGCTGTCGGTGCCGCGGCCGCTCCCGGTGAACGACGACGACGCCGAGCTGAACCGCACGAGCTTCCTGCCGTCCCCGCCGCCCGAGCCCCCGCGCCGCGGCCGGGGCCGCGCGATAGCTCCTCGCCGCGGTCTGCTCGCGATCGTCGCCGTGGTGCTGCTGGCCCTCGGACTCGGCGCGGGCGTCTGGTACATCAACTCCGGCCAGTTCACCAAGGTCCCGCCGGTACTCACGAAGACCGAGGCAGAGGCGAAGAATCAGCTCGCGAACGCCGGGCTCGACGTGAAGCAGATCAAGCGCGAGTACAGCGACACGGTCAAGCGCGGCAGGGTCGTCAACAGCGACCCGGCGCCGGGCGACCGGATCCGTGACAACGACTCCGTGACACTGGTCGTCTCGCGCGGCCCGGAGATCGTGCGCGTGCCGGACCTGGAGGGCTACGCGCTGGACAAGGCCAAGGAGCGGCTGAGGAACGAAGGCCTGGTGCCGGGCATGGTCACCAAGGCCTTCCACGACGAGGTCACGCCGGGCTTCGTGATCAGCACGGAGCCGGGGGCGGGCACGGAGCGCCGCGGGGGTTCGGCCATCGCGATCACCGTCAGCAAGGGCAGCCCGGTGGACGTGCCCGAGGTCCTCGGCGACGACCTCGAGGACGCGAGGCAGGAGCTGGAGGACGCGGGCCTGAAGGTCAAGGTCGCCTCCGGCCGGGTCACCTCCGAGTACGAGGCCGGTCAGGTCGCCGAGCAGGCACCGGGTCCCGGCCGGCAGGCGGCCGAGGGCGACACCGTCACGCTGACGATCTCCAAGGGCCCGGAGATGATCGAGGTCCCGGACGTCGTGGGCGACAAGGTCGACGATGCGAAGCAGGAACTGGAGGCGGCCGGCTTCAAGGTCGACGAGGACCGCGGCCTGCTGGGCCTCTTCGGCGACACGGTCAAGGGCCAGTCGGTGGACGGCGGCGACACGGCGCCCAAGGGGTCGACGATCACCATCGAGATCGGCTGACGCGGAAGTGCGTACAGGATCGAGACCGGCGGACGCAGAAGTACGTACGGGGCAGGTGCGGGCATCCGCCCCGTACGGGTAGGTGCGTGTATCCGCCGACGGGACGTCCGGGACCACGTGACACCCTGAACGAGTGAGCACTGAGCAGTCCCGCAACCCCGTCGGCGGCCACGTCCCCGTCGCCGGAGGCCTCGCCTCCGTAGGCCTCTCGTACGCCCGTGACCTGGCCGCCGAGACCGTCCAGGTCTTCGTCGCCAACCCGCGCGGCTGGGCGACGCCGCCCGGAAACCCGCTCCAGGACGAGGAGTTCCGCGCGGCCTGCGCCGCCGGGTCGATCCCCGCGTACGTCCACGCGCCCTATCTGATCAACTTCGGCTCGCACACCGAGGCGACCGTGGAGAAGTCGGTGGAGTCGCTGCGGCACTCATTGCGCCGCGGGCGCGCGATCGGGGCGCTGGGCGTCGTCGTGCACACCGGCTCGGCGACCGGCGGCCGGGAGCGCTCGGTCGCGCTCAAGCAGGTACGCGAGCATCTGCTGCCGCTGCTCGACGAGCTGACCCACGACGACGACCCGTATCTGCTCCTCGAGTCGACGGCCGGCCAGGGCTCCTCGCTCTGCTCGCGGACCTGGGACTTCGGACCGTACTTCGAGGCGCTCGACGCTCATCCGAAACTGGGCGTCTGCCTGGACACCTGCCACATCTTCGCGGCGGGCCACGACCTGACCGGGCCCAGCGGGATGCACCAGACGCTCGATCTGCTGGTGGACACGGTTGGCGAGGGCCGGCTGAAGCTGATCCACGCCAACGACTCCAAGGATGTGGTCGGCGCCCACAAGGACCGCCACGAGAACATCGGCGCCGGCCATATCGGCGAGGACCCGTTCCGCGCGCTGATGACCCACCCCGCAACCGAGGGCGTACCGCTGATCATCGAGACGCCCGGCGGGAAGCTGGGGCACGCGGCGGACGTGGAGCGGCTCAAGAAGCTCCGGGACGGCTGAGAAACCATGCGGCACCCACACTGGATCTCCCTCTTGAGGAAATACCCCAGGGGGGTATACGGTTCCTGTCAGTCGCAGGAACCGCTACCGGACACTGGGGGCTTTCCATGGAGCACGACACACACGCCGGACACGCGCACCACACGCACGAGGACCACGGACACGAGGGCCACGCGCACGAGGGCCACGCGCCCGGCATTGGCAAGGTCAGCTGGTCCATGGCCGCCCAGGCGACCCTCCACTGCCTCACCGGGTGCGCCATAGGCGAGGTCCTCGGCATGGTGATCGGTACCGCGCTGGGCTGGGGCAACGTACCCACGATGATCCTGGCGATCACCCTGGCGTTCCTCTTCGGCTACTCGTTCACGTTGCGCGGTGTGCTCAAGGCCGGCGTCGATCTCAGAACCGCGATCCGGGTCGCGCTCGCCGCGGACACGCTCTCCATCACGGTGATGGAGCTGATCGACAACGGCGTGATCGCGTTCTGGCCGGGCATGATGGAAGCCCACCTCACAGACGCGATGTTCTGGTGGGTGCTGGCCATCGCACTGGCCGCCGCCTTCGTGATCACCGTGCCCGTGAACAAGTGGATGATCGGCCGCGGCAAGGGCCACGCGGTGGTGCACCAGTACCACCACTGAAATCCCAGGCTCTGCACAGCCGGGAAAACGATGCGGGACTCAGAGCTCGGGGCCGTCCCCGGGCTCTTCCTGGTACGAGTAGCGCTGCTCGCGCCAGGGATCGCCGATGTTGTGGTAGCCGCGCTCCTCCCAGAAGCCGCGGCGGTCGGCGGTCATGTACTCGATGCCGCGGACCCACTTGGGGCCCTTCCACGCATACAGGTGCGGCACGACGAGGCGGAGCGGAAAACCGTGTTCCGCGGTGAGCAGCTCGCCGTCCTTGTGAGTGGCGAAGATCGCGCGCTCGGACGCGAAGTCGTCGAGGCGCAGATTCGAACTGAAGCCGTACTCCGCCCAGACCATCACATGGGTGATGGCGGGTGCGGGCGGGGCGATCTCCAGGATCGTACGGGCCGGAATGCCGCCCCATTCCGCGCCGACCATGCTGAACTTCGTCACGCAGTGCAGATCGGCCACGACCGTGGCGTACGGCAGGGCCGTGAACTCCTCGTGGGTCCAGCAGTGCTTCTCGCTGTCGGCGGTGGCGCCGAAGACCCTGAACTCCCAGCGCTCGGGGCGGAACTTCGGTACGGGCCCGTAGTGCGTGACCGGCCATCCCCGCTGCAGTCGCTGCCCCGGCGGAAGCTCCGACTGCGCTGCTTCTCCAGATTCACGACCCACCGGCTGACCCATGACTCCATCCTGACAGACCTGGGCAGGTGGACATGACCAGGTCCATCCCGATTCAGGCAATTCAGAATAACCCGGACTAAGCATGTACTTACTTACTAAGCATGCACTTACTGGACGATCTTCGAAGCCGGTGGAATCATGCGGCGCAACCTGCCAGTCCCCCCGCTTGGAAGGAGCCTCTGCGATGCAGGGCGACCCCGAGGTCCTTGAATTCCTGAACGAGCAGCTGACCGCTGAGCTCACCGCGATCAACCAGTACTTCCTGCACGCGAAGATGCAGGAGAACTTCGGCTGGACGAAGCTCGCGAAGTACACGCGGCACGAGTCGTTCGACGAGATGAAGCACGCGGAGGTGCTCACCGACCGGATCCTCTTCCTGGAAGGTCTGCCGAACTACCAGCGGCTGTTCCATGTCCGGGTCGGGCAGACGGTCACCGAGATGTTCCAGGCGGACCGGCAGGTCGAGGTCGAGGCGATCGACCGGCTCAGGCGCGGCATCGAGGTGATGCGGAACAAGGGCGACATCACCTCGGCGAACATCTTCGAGTCGATCCTCGAGGACGAGGAGCACCACATCGACTATCTGGACACCCAGCTGGAGCTGGTGGAGAAGCTCGGCGAGGCGCTCTACATCGCGCAGCTCATCGAGCAGCCGGAGAGCTAGGCAGTCGCAGGGCCGGACAGGCGGAGAGCTAAGCAGCCTCTTCGAGTTCTTCTGCCTCGGAGAGCTCCACTTCGGCGAGCACGGGCATGCCCTGGTCGGCCAGCCCGCGGCGGGGGCAGGCGTCCCGGCCGAGCAGTGCCTGGATGCGTCGTACGCAGGAGCCGCAGTCGGTGCCCGCCTTGCAGGCCGACGCTATCTGCCGGGGGGTGCCGGCACCCTCCGCCGCGTGCTTCTTCACCTGCGCTTCGGTCACCCCGAAGCAGTTGCAGACGTACACGCGGTTCACCTCCCGACGGGATTCGATAGGTCGTGCCATCCCCGT
>NZ_VWMY01000022.1:15277-20178 GCF_008905045.1 Streptomyces albicerus | reverse complement strand
CCCCCCCCCACTCCATGCGCTGGTAACAGCCGAAACGGCTGCTGATCTACTACTGGTCCCGGTACATCTCCGCCACCAGGAACGCCAGGTCAAGCGACTGGCTGCGGTTCAGGCGGGGGTCGCAGGCCGTCTCGTAGCGCTGGTGCAGGTCGTCGACGAAGATCTCGTCACCGCCGCCCACGCACTCGGTGACGTCGTCACCGGTGAGCTCGACGTGGATGCCGCCCGGGTGCGTGCCGAGCCCCTTGTGGACTTCGAAGAAGCCCTTGACCTCGTCGAGCACGTCGTCGAAGCGGCGGGTCTTGTGGCCCGAGGCCGCCTCGTAGGTGTTGCCGTGCATCGGGTCGGTGATCCAGGCCACGGTCGCGCCGGAGGCGGTGACCTTCTCGACCAGCTCGGGGAGCTTGTCGCGGACCTTGTCGGCGCCCATGCGGACGATGAAGGTCAGGCGGCCCGGCTCGCGGTCCGGGTCGAGGCGCTCGATGTACTGCAGCGCGTCCTCGGCCGTCGTGGTCGGGCCGAGCTTGATCCCGATCGGGTTGCGGATCTTCGAGGCGAACTCGATGTGCGCGCCGTCCAGCTGACGGGTGCGCTCACCGATCCAGACCATGTGGGCCGAGACGTCGTACAGGTGGCCCGTACGGGAGTCGACCCTGGTCAGCGCCGACTCGTAGTCGAGGAGCAGCGCCTCGTGGGAGGCGTAGAACTCGACGGTCTTGAACTCCTCCGGGTCGGCCCCGCAGGCGTGCATGAAGTTCAGCGCCTGGTCGATCTCGCGCGCCAGCTGCTCGTAGCGCTGTCCCGACGGGGACGTCTTCACGAAGTCCTGGTTCCAGGCGTGCACCTGGCGCAGGTCGGCGTAGCCGCCGGTGGTGAAGGCGCGGACGAGGTTGAGCGTGGAGGCGGAGGCGTTGTACATCCGCTTCAGACGCTCGGGGTCCGGGATCCGGGCTTTCTCGTTGAACTCGAAGCCGTTGACCGAGTCGCCGCGGTACGTCGGCAGGGTCACGCCGTCGCGGGTCTCGGTGCCCTTGGAGCGCGGCTTCGAGTACTGGCCGGCGATGCGGCCGACCTTCACGACCGGCACGGACGCCGCGTACGTGAGGACGGCGCCCATCTGGAGCAGGGTCTTGAGCTTGTTGCGGATGTGGTCGGCGGACACGGCGTCGAAGGCCTCGGCGCAGTCGCCGCCCTGGAGCAGGAACGCCTCGCCCTTGGCGACGGCTCCCATCCGGGCGCGCAGCTGGTCGCACTCGCCGGCGAAGACGAGCGGCGGATACGACTCGAGGTCCGCGATCACATCGCGCAGAGCCTCGGCATCGGGGTACTCGGGCTGCTGCGCCGCGGGCAGGTCTCGCCAGGTGTTGCCAGCGCTCGCGCTGGACTTAGCGTTCACGGTCACGACGTCAACATTACGGGGTCGTGTCGGGCGTCCATTCACATGCTCATCAAGTGAGACGAACCGCGCTCGATCGAAACGGGTCGGGCGGGGCCCGGGACGTGTTCCGTCAGGCCCCACAGCTCGTCGACCTGGGTCGCGCCGAGCTTGGGCCAGTAGCTCAGGGCCTGCGGTGTGCCCACCGCCCAGTTCCCGGTGGACAGGTTGTTACTGGTGCACGCCGTCGGAGTCCTGGTGTCTCCCGCCCAGGTGTGGGAGAACACGGCGGGCCTGATGGCGCAGCCCTTGTGGAAGTCGAAGTTCAGTACGCCCTGGTCGTCGGTCCAGGTCATGCCGCCCTGCAGTCCGCGGTACCGGGTGGCGGCGTAGGCGTCCTCGATGACCGTCTTGCCGCCGGACATGTTCAGCAGCCCCGGATACGTCGCGGAACCGGCCGGATTCAGCTGGTACCGCACCACCCGTCCACCGTTGGCATCACCGAACCACTCGCCCGTGACCAGCTTGAACGGGCTGCCGCCGGTCTTGTCGAGCGAGAGCCAGGCGTAGCAGAGGGAGTCCGCGTCGGGGACCCCGCTGACGGCGTCCTTGTCGCATCCGCCCGAGGGCGGCGGGGAGGCCTGCTTGTAGTAGTGGACCTGGGGCAGCACGTAGGGATAGCCGCAGGCGCTGGACTTGCCGCCGCTGATGCCGTAGGTGGCGACGCCCGAGCCGTAGGTGTCGACCTTGGCGAGCTTGTTGATGTCGAAGACGCGGATGCCGTTCGAGGTGTCGGTGACGTAGATGTAGTTGCCGTACCAGACGATCCCGCCGGCGTGACCGGTGACGAACTTGAAGTTCGAGGCGCTGGACGACGTGCTGGTGGGCTCGGCGAGCAGCACGTGGCGGTACTTGGCAGTGTCCCGGTCGATGAACGTGAGCTTGAGCAGGTTGTTCGTCCGGCAGCCCTCCTTGTCCGCCGCGGGATCCTGCACGTACGTCTTGTAGTGCCAGGCGACCGCCGTGACGTGCTTGCCCTGGATGGCGCCGTCGCCTCCGTCGGCGGTGCCGGTGCTGCTCAGGCCCTGCGGCCACCAGCGTCCGGTGTCGTCGTCGCTGTGGGCCGACGACCAGCACCACGCGACCTTCTTGGTCACCGGGGGCAGCGCCTTGGTCTCGTCGCCCGAACAGGCCCGCATGGAACGCAGGTTCATCCAGGGGTCGGTGGCCCCGGACGAGTTCGTCGTGTAGTCGGTGGTGACGGCGTCCGTCAGGTTGGCGTGGTCCGTGAGGTGGTTGTTGTAGAGGTTGTTCGTCATGAAGCGGTCTGGAACATGTCAAAGCAGACGTGATCATAGGATGAACGCGAGGTGTTGATCACGTGAGTCGGCGCGGGATGTGGGGTAAGGTGCGGCGCATGTTCGCGCACTCGACCCAGAACCAGAACTGGTGGTGGACCGCTCACCCGGCGGCCCACTGACTGCGCGTACGCAAGACTTCGCGAAGGCCGCCCGAGGGGCGGCCTTCGGTGTTTTCACGACCGGGACCGTTCCTCTCCACTCCTCTTCACCGAGACGCCGAGAAGGAACACGGACCCATGAACCTGCTCGACCTGCTGGACGATCCCCGCCCGTTCGCCCTGCTGCGCCGCCGCACGCCGGGCCACGATCACGACACCGTCGAGCTGCTGCTCGGCCCGGTCTCCACTTATGAGCGGCTGGCCGACATTCCCGAGGGCCTGGCTCTCATCCCGTTCCGCCAGATCCGGGAGCGCGGCTTCGACGTCCGCGACGACGGCACACCGCTCACGGTGCTGACCCCGGACGATTCGTACGAACTCCCGCTGGAGCAGGCCCTGTCGGAGCTGCCCGCGCACGACGTTCGTGTCGAGGGCGGTGGCTTCGACGTCGCGGACGAGGAGTACGCGGAGATCGTCGGGCGGGTGCTGGACGAGGAGATCGGGCGGGGCGAAGGCGCGAACTTCGTCATCCGGCGGACGTACGAGGGGGAGATCCCGGGGTTCGGCCGGGCCGACGCGCTGGCTCTCTTCCGACGGCTGCTGGTCGGCGAGCGGGGGGCGTACTGGACGTTCGTCGTGCACACGGGAGAGCGGACGCTGGTCGGGGCGAGCCCCGAGGTGCACGTACGGATGTCCGGCGGGACCGTCGTGATGAACCCCATCAGCGGGACGTACCGCTACCCGGCCGAGGGACCGACGCCGGAGCACCTGCTGGAGTTTCTCGCGGACGGCAAAGAGATCGAGGAGCTCTCGATGGTCGTCGACGAGGAGCTCAAGATGATGTGCACGGTCGGCGACATGGGCGGTGTCGTGATCGGGCCGCGCCTGAAGGAGATGGCCCATCTCGCGCACACCGAGTACGAGTTGCGGGGCAAGTCGTCGCTTGATGTGCGCGAGGTGCTGAAGGAGACCATGTTCGCGGCGACCGTCACCGGGTCGCCGGTGCAGAACGCCTGCCGGGTCATCGAGCGGCACGAGGTGGTTGGCCGCGGGTACTACGCGGGGGCGCTCGCGCTGATCGGGCGCGACTCCGGCGGGGCCCAGACCCTCGACTCCCCCATCCTCATCCGGACCGCGGACATCGACGGGGGCGGGCGGCTGCGGGTGCCGGTCGGCGCGACGCTCGTACGGGGGTCGGATCCGGCGAGCGAGGTCGCCGAGACGCATGCGAAGGCGGCGGGGGTGCTGGCGGCCCTGGGCGTACGGCCCGGGCGGCCGCGTGAGGAGGGCGTACGGGCGAACCTCGCCGACGATCCGCGGGTGCGGGCCGCGCTCGACGGGCGGCGGGCCTCGCTGGCGCCGTTCTGGCTGCGGATGCAGGAGCGGTCGGCCGAGTTGGCGGGGCATGCGCTCGTCGTGGACGGCGAGGACACCTTCACGGCGATGCTCGCGTATCTGCTGCGCTCCTCGGGGCTGGAGGTGACCATCCGGCGGTACGACGAGCCGGGGCTGCGGGAGGCGGTGCTCGCGCACGAGGGGCCGCTGGTCCTGGGCCCCGGTCCCGGCGACCCGTCGGACATCGCCGACCCCAAGATGGCGTTCCTGCGCGGTCTCACCGCCGAGGTGCTCCGCGGGCACCGGCACGGGGTACTGGGCGTCTGCCTCGGCCATGAGCTGATCGCCGCGGAGCTCGGCCTGGAGATCGTACGGAAGGAAGTCCCCTACCAGGGCGCCCAGACGGACATCGGCCTCTTCGGGCGGACGGAGACCGTCGGCTTCTACAACAGCTTCGTGGCGCGGTGCGACGACGAGGCCGCCGTCGAGCTGGCGGCCCATGAGGTCGAGATCAGCCGCAGCGATGCGGGAGAGGTGCACGCGCTGCGCGGGCCTGGCTTCGCTGGCGTCCAGTTCCACCCGGAGTCGGTACTGACGCTGCGCGGCACGGACGTCGTACGGGAACTGGTGGCTCAGGTCCGCGAAGGGGCGGGCACCAGCACGTTCTCGGAGCGGCGGCCCGCCGTGTAGTCGAGGACGCGGGGGCCTGTGCGTGGCGGGGGCGGGGAGGGT
>NZ_VWMY01000022.1:0-15155 GCF_008905045.1 Streptomyces albicerus | reverse complement strand
GCTCCGCCCCAGACCCCGCTCCTCAAACGCCGGAGAGGCTGAGATACCCAGCCCGTCCGGCGTTTGAGGACGAGGCCGTTCAGGCCGAAGCGGGGGTCTGAGGGCTCAGCCGAAGAAGACTCCGACCTCCTCGTACAGGCGGGGGTCGACCGTCTTCAGGCGGGCCGTGGCCTCGGCGATAGGGACGCGGACGATGTCGGTCCCGTGGAGGGCGACCATCTTGCCGAAGTCCCCGTCGCGGACGGCGTCGATGGCGTGCAGCCCGAAGCGCGTGGCGAGCCACCGGTCGAAGGCGCTGGGAGTGCCACCACGCTGAACGTGACCGAGGACCGTCGTACGCGCCTCCTTGCCCGTCCGCTTCTCGATCTCCTTGGCCAGCCACTCACCCACGCCGGAGAGCCGCACATGCCCGAAGGAGTCGAGCGAACCGTCCTTGAGGACCATGTCGCCGTCCTTCGGCATCGCCCCCTCCGCGACGACCACGATCGGCGCGTACGAGGCCTTGAAGCGCGAGGTCACCCACGCACAGACCTGGTCGACGTCGAAGCGCTGCTCGGGGATGAGGATGACGTTCGCGCCGCCCGCGAGGCCCGAGTGGAGCGCGATCCAGCCCGCGTGCCGCCCCATCACCTCGCAGACGAGCACCCGCATGTGCGACTCGGCGGTGGTGTGCAGCCGGTCGATCGCCTCGGTGGCGATACCGACGGCGGTGTCGAAGCCGAAGGTGTAGTCGGTGGCGGAGAGGTCGTTGTCGATGGTCTTCGGGACTCCGACCACCGGCACCCCGTACTCGTCGGTGAGGCGCGCCGCCACGCCCAGGGTGTCCTCGCCGCCGATCGCGATCAGGGCGTCGACCTCCTGCTTGGCGAGGTTCTCCTTGATCCGGCGGATGCCGTTCTCGACCTTGAGGGGATTGGTGCGCGAGGAGCCGAGGATGGTGCCGCCGCGGGGCAGGATGCCGCGCACGGCGGGAATGTCGAGCCGGACGGCGTCGCCCTCCAGCGGACCCCGCCAACCGTCCCGGAAGCCGGTGAAGTCATAGCCGTACTCCTGCACGCCCTTGCGGACGATGCCCCGGATGACGGCGTTGAGCCCGGGGCAGTCGCCGCCTCCGGTCAGTACTCCGACCCGCATGGAAAGTCCCTTCGCCGCGGTTGCCTGATGGGACTCACGCTAATAGTGATCCAGGTCACTTCGGCATGGTGCGGAAGGTCAATTCCAGTGAATTGTGCGGGCGTTGATCACCGGTCTTCACTCGATGGTGGGAAACGGACGGTTTACGCGTCGTCGAGGCCCCGCTCTATGGCATAGCGCACCAGCTCCACGCGGTTGTGGAGTTGCAGCTTGCCCAGGGTGTTCTGCACGTGGTTCTGGACGGTGCGGTGGGAGATGACGAGGCGCTCGGCGATCTGCTTGTAGCTCAGGCCCTTGGCGACCAGCCGGAGCACCTCGGTCTCGCGGTCGGTGAGCTGCGGAGCCTTGGGCTCGTCGCTGCCCGTGGCGGGGCCGGGGTCGGAGGCGAGTCTGCGGTACTCGCCGAGGACCAGGCCCGCGAGCCCCGGCGTGAAGACGGGGTCGCCGACGGCCGTGCGGCGCACCGCGTCGATCAGCTCCTCCGTGGAGGCCGACTTGAGCAGATAGCCGGTGGCCCCCGATTTGACCGCCTCCAGCACGTCGGCGTGCTCGCCGCTCGCGGAGAGGACCAGGACGCGCAGGGCGGGGTTGGCTCCGACCAGCTCCTTGCAGACCTGGACGCCGGGCTTCGCGGGCAGGTTCAGGTCGAGGACGAGGACGTCGGGCCCGGCGGCCTGCGCACGGCGCACCGCCTGCTCGCCGTCGCCCGCCGTGGCGACCACGTCGAAACCGGACTCGGCCAGGTCACGGGCGACGGCGTCCCGCCACATGGGGTGGTCGTCCACGACCATGACCTTGATCGGGTCCTGCTGCTCACTCATCGTCGCTCCAGCTTCACCGTGGCTTTTGCTTTTCCCAAACCCCGCCCCTTCCCGGAACTGGGGGCTTCGCCCCCAGGCCCCCATCGGGTCGTACCTCGGGTGCGGGTTCGTTGTGGCTGGGCGCGCCCGCGCGGCGGAGCCGCATATGTCACAGCCCCGCGCCCCTGACGGGGCGCCGTCATCGTCGGCCTGCCTTCCCCTGTGAAACCTTCGGCACCTTCAGTTCGACCTCCGTGCCCTGCCCCGCGATCGAGATCACCTCGGCCGTGCCCCCGATCTCGCGCAGCCGACCGCGGATCGACAGGGCGACGCCGAGGCGTCCCTCCCCCTCGGCCTGGGCGAGCCGCCCCTCGGGGATGCCGGGACCGTCGTCGCGTACGGTCACGATCACCGCGTCCGGCTCGTCCTCGACGAGGATCCACGCCCGCGCGTCCGCGCCCGCGTGCCGGTGGACATTGTCCAGGGCAGCACCGACGGCAGCGGCCAGCTCCTTCGCCGCGACAGGCTCGAGCGGTACCGGGGCGCCGGGCTCGGAGAAGGTCACCTTCGCGGTGGCGTACGGGGCCAGCAGCGAGCGCAGGTCGCAGAGGCCGGCGTCCTCGTCCGGGTCCGGCTCGTCCACCGCGCGCACCACGGCGCCCTCGGCCACGTCCTCCGACACGCGCGAGACCGGCACCATGCCACCGGAGACCAGCGTGCGCAGCGCCACCTCCTGCTCGCCCGCGAGCCGGCCCAGCTCCGCGGCCTCGCCGCCGAGCGTCGAACCGCGCCGCTGCACCATGGCCAGCACCTGGAGAACGCTGTCGTGGATGTCGCGGGCGAGCCGCTCCCGCTCGCGCGTCGCGGCCTCGATCTCCAGGGCGCGGGCGAGGGTGCGCTCGGAGGCCCGGGCGACCTCGACGACGTATCCGATGGCGATGGAGGCGACCCAGACCAGCAGCACGTTGTGGAGGGTGTCCTGGCTGAGCGCGCCACGCTGAACGACGTTGGCGACGCCGACGAGCGCCGAGGCGAAGGCCGCCCAGCGCCAGCCGCCCTTGATCGCGAACGCCAGCACGGAGCCCGCGGTCCATATCGAGGGGAGCGTCGGGCCGCCGGCCTCGATCCGGGCCTGGGCGTCCGCGACCGGCGTGAGCAGGATGCCGGTGAGCGCGATGGTCAGGTCGGCGGCGAGGAACCGCTTGGTGCAGTTCGCCGCGTTGGCGACCCTGGGCAGGGTGGCGAAGGTCCACACGAAGAGCACCGCGTAGTAGCCGATGGCCACTTCGGGACGGACGAACTCGTCGTGCTTCGCGACGAAGAGGCCGATCGCGTAGAACATCGTCAGGACTCGGTACGCGGTGAGCGCGCGCCACAGCGGCTGCTCGACCGACATTCTCATGACTCTCTCGCGCTTGGCCATGTCCCCCACTACCCCATCCCCCGACGGCCGCGTCTAGGAGTCGGACCGTTCCTTCTCGGCCTGCTGCTGTGCCTGCTCGGCTTCTTTCTGCGCTTCCTTCTCGGCCTGCTCGGCTTCCTTCTGTGCCTGCTCGGCTTCCTTCTGGGCTTCCTTGTGCGCCTGCTTCTGCGCCTTCGCCGCTTCCGCGATCTGCCGCTTGGCGGCTGTCGCGTAGATGTCGACGTACTCCTGCCCGGAGAGCTTCATGATCTCGTACATGACCTCGTCGGTCACGGCGCGCAGGACGAACCGGTCGTGCTCCATGCCGCCGTAGCGGCTGAAGTCCAGCGGCTTGCCGATGCGGATGCCCGGGCGCATCAGCTTGGGCATCACCTTCCCCGGCGGCTGGATCTTCTCGGTGTCGATCATGGCGACCGGGATGACGGGCGCCCCGGTGGCGAGCGCCACGCGCGCGAGGCCGCCGGGCTTGCCCCGGTAGAGCCGGCCGTCGGGCGACCGCGTGCCCTCGGGATAGATGCCGAACAGCTCGCCGCGCTCGAGGACGTCGACGCCGCTCTTGATGGCCGCCTCTCCCGCGCCGCGCGCTCCGGAGCGGTCCACCGGCAGCTGGCCGACGCCCTTGAAGAAAGCGGCGGTCATCCGGCCCTTGATGCCGGGTGTCGTGAAGTACTCGGCCTTCGCGATGAAGGTCACCTTGCGGTCGAGGACCGCGGGCAGGAAGAACGAGTCCGAGAACGACAGGTGATTGCTGGCCAGGATGGCGGGACCCTCGGCGGGAATGTTCTCGAGGCCTTCCACCCAGGGCCTGAAGGCGAGCTTCAGGGGCCCTCCGATGGAAAACTTCATTGCGCCGTAGATCAACCGAGTGCCTCCTGTGTCGTCGATCAGACCTTAACCCGGAGCACTGTCAAAGGACCCGACGGCCCTGGTCGGTGTCAGTGCGGTCGCGTACGGTGAAGTACGCCTCGAAGCTTCGGGGTGATCGTCGCGTCGCCCCTGAATGAACACTTCTCGATGAACAGCCGTCCCTCTTCAGCCGTCCTTCTTCAATGAGCGTTCAATGAGTCGTCCCTCTTCAATGAACAGGAGACCGAAGGTGCCGGTCCTTCCTGGAGCCGAGCCGTTCCGCCACGAGGGCGGAGAGGTCGGGGTCCTCCTCTGCCACGGCTTCACCGGTTCCCCGCAGTCGCTGCGCCCCTGGGCGGAGTATCTCGCCGAGCGCGGTCTGACCGTCGCGCTGCCGCTGCTGCCCGGGCACGGCACGCGCTGGGAGGACATGCAGGTCACGGGCTGGCAGGACTGGTACGCGGAGGTGGACCGCGAGCTGCGCGCCCTGCGCGAGCGCTGCTCCCAGGTCTTCGTCTTCGGCCTCTCCATGGGCGGCGCGCTCACCCTGCGGCTCGCCGCGAAGCACGGCGACGAGATCGGCGGCATCGTGGTCGTCAATCCGGCGAACAAGGTGCACGGCCTGTCGGCGTACGCCCTCCCGGTGCTCCGCCACCTCGTCCGTACGACAAAGGGGCTGACCAGCGACATCGCCAAGGAGGGCGGTATCGAGATCGGCTACGACAAGGTGCCCCTGCACGCGGCGCACTCGCTGCGGAACTTCTTCCGGCTGGTCGACGGCGAGCTCCCCCAGGTGACCCAGCCGATGCTGCTCCTGCACAGCCCGCAGGACCATGTCGTGCCGCCCGCCGATTCGGCCCGCATCCTCAGCCGGGTGTCGTCCACCGATGTCACGGAGATACTCCTGGAACAGAGCTACCACGTCGCGACGTTGGACCACGACGCGGACCGGATCTTCGAGGAGAGCTTCGCCTTTGTCTCCCGGCTCGCACCCAGCGCCGGCAAGGAGGCCGGCGCGGACCAGGCGGGTCAGCAGGAAGGGACGGCCACCGGTGGCTGAGCACGACGCGGACCGCGAGCCCGACGAGAAGGACGCGACGCCCGGCGAGGAGCAGGGCCCGTCGTTCGACGAGGCCGCGGCGTGGGAGGCGATCGTCGCCGGGTACGGCGATGAGCCGCCGGACCCGCCCGGCGCCAAGCCCTTCAAGTCGGTCGAGGACCTCGCGCTCCTGGAGCCCGAGACGAACGACTCCGACGACTCCGACACGAAGAGCTCCAGGAGTCCCAAGGGCTCCAAGGACACGAGGGGCGCAAAGGGTACGAAGGACGACACGGACGGCGAGGATTCCGAGGGTTCCGAGGCGAGGGGCACAGCGGGGGACGAGCCCGCCGCCGAGAAGCCGCTCGGCAGCTCCGTCGCCTTCGCCCCCGGCGTCTCCGGCCCGCGGGACTACACGGCGCCGGAACCGGCCGAGGAGGACTTCGACGAGGACGACGAGGGCCACTTCGTGCCGCCCGAGCCACCCCCGCTGCCCACCGCGGACACGACGGCCAAGTTCGCCTGGCTCGCCGTGATCGGCGGCCCCCTCCTGCTCCTCCTGGCCGTCCTGCTCGGGTGGCACATGAGCTGGTGGCTCGCCACCCTCGGCATCGGCGGCTTCCTCGGCGGCTTCGCCACGCTGGTGGCACGGATGCGCGGCGACGACGAGGACGAGGACGACCCGGGGCGCGGCGCGGTGGTCTGACCCCTGCGCCTACGACGCGGGAACCCTGAGGGCGGCCAGGACCGGCAGATGGTCCGTGGCCGCCCTCAAGTCTGTCTCCGTCACTCCGGGGAGGCCGAGCGGCACCCCGCAGCCCAGGACCTCCACGCCCTCCGTGGCGAAGAGCGCGTCGATGCGCTGGTGGGGATCGGTGGGCGTCGAGGTGTACTCCGCACCCCAGGGGGCCACCGCCCAGCAGTCCTGGAGGTCGGCGGCGAGGCGTTTGAACGTGCGGCCGTTCGGCCGCTCGTTGAGGTCGCCGCCCGCGATGGCGTGCGGGGTGCCCAGTGCGGCGAGGCGGTCGAGGAGCATGCCGCCCTGCTCGTAGCGCTCGTCCTTCTGGAGGGAGAGGTGGCAGCTCAGTACGCCGATACGGGCGGCTCCGCCGAAACGGACGACTGCCGTCGCGAAGCCGCGTCTGTGCAGGCCCGGGGTGAGCGGGAGCAGTACGTCCTCGGTGCGTTCGACTGTTGCTCGCAGGGAGCAGAGGAGAGCGGGGCCCGATGCCGTGCCGCCGCCGGAGAGGATCACCTGGCCGGATGCGGCTGCCAGGCGGGCCAGCTTTTTGCGCCAGCGGAAGAAGCGGGGGGCTTCTTGGATCAGGACGAGGTCGGGTTCGCAGGCGGTGATCACTCGGGCGAGGGCGACGGTGTCGTCTCGCATGGAGCGGATGTTGTAACTGAGGACCCGGATGACGGCTGAACCGTCCGGTTCCGTACGGGAGTTGGGTAGCGGACTGGCTGTGGGGCTGGTCGGCATGGTGATCAAGATATAGGGCGGGGGGTGTTGGGTCGTTGTTTTGCCGCGGGACGGTGGGGGCTGGTCGCGCAGTTCCCCGCGCCCCTTAAAAGCAGGGGCTGCGCCCCAAGGACAAAAGACAGGGGCGCAGCCCCGTCTTTTAGGGGCGCGGGGCTGTGACATATGCGGCTCCGCCGCGTGGGCGCGACCAGCCACACACAACCCGCAGATTCCGTACTACCAGCCCCCGAAAAGCACAACTGCCCGCCGTCCTCGAAAGCAGGGCGGCGGGCAGTTGGGCGTGGACTACATGATGGGATCGGGCTCGCGAGCCAGATCGGCCGCGCCCACCAGCCCCGCCTTGTTGCCCAGTTGGGCGGCGATGACGTCGGCGACCGGGCGCCAGTTGCCGCCGACGAGCCAGCGCTTGTAGGACTTGCGGATGGGGTCGAGGACCAGTTCGCCCTCGTCCGAGAGGCCGCCGCCGACGATGAAGGCGGAGGGGTCGAAGAGCGAGGCCAGGTCGGCCAGGCCCGCGCCGGCCCAGCGGGCCAGCTCGCGGTAGGAGTCGACGGCCACCGGGTCGCCCTGCCGGGCGGCCATGGAGATGTGCTTGCCCTCGATGCCGTCGGGGGTGCCGTCGCCCAGCGAGAGCAGGATCTCCGCGTTCTCGGGGGTCGCGTTGGCGCGCTGCTTCGCGTATCTCACGAGGGCGCGCCCGGACGCGTACTGCTCCCAGCAGCCCTGGGAGCCACAGCCGCAGAGCAGACCGTCCGGGACCATCCGGATGTGGCCGAACTCGGCGGCGACGCCGAAGTGCCCGCGGCGCAGCTTGTTGCCGATGATGATGCCGCCGCCGAGACCCGTGCCCAGCGTGATGCAGATGACGTTGCGGTGGCCCTTGCCCCCGCCGAACTTGTACTCGCCCCAGGCGGCCGCGTTCGCGTCGTTCTCGACGACGACCGGCAGGCCCACACGCTGCTCGACCTCGTCCTTCAACGGCTCCTGCCGCCAGTCGATGTTCGGCGCGAAATAGACCGTGGAGCGCTGGCGGTCGACGTATCCGGCAGCACCGATGCCCACGCCGACGATCTCGTGCCCGGCCCGGGCACCCTCGACGGCCGCGGCGATGGCGTCCACGATGGCCTGCGGCGTGGTGGGGGTCGGCACCTTGAACGTCGAGAGGATGTTGCCTTCCTCATCGACCACGCCGGCCGCGATCTTCGTGCCGCCGATGTCGACGCCGATGGTGAGTCCCATGAATCCCTCAGTTTCGGTCGAGCCCCGCTACGGCCAACCGTACCCGAGCGGCTTCAGTCGAGGTCGATGTGTTCCCCGGGACCAGTGCCCTCGTCGCGGGGTCCTGGGGCGGTGTCGCGGGTGGTCCAGCGCCGCTCCTGTGCCTCGACGGCGGAACGGTACGCGGCGAGCAGTTCGGAGCCGGCGGCGGCGAGATGGTCGAACAGGTCGGGGTTGCGCTCGATGACGGGCTCGACCGCGGCCTTGGCCTGCTGCACGACCTGGTTGACCATCTGCTGGGCGGCGCCGCCCGCGACCGCGCCGAACAGCGGCGACTGCAGTCCGGACAGCTTGTCGGCGACGGTGTCGACGAGTTTGCGCAGTTCCTCGGCGGCCGAGCCGGGCGGCTGGCCGTACTGGGTGCGGCGGCGGGCCTTCTCCGCGGCGAGGTCCTCGGCGCACGCCTTCGCCCAGGCATCGGCGTCGGTCGCTCGCACCTCGTCGGGCACCTCGTCACGCACTTTGTCGAGCGCGTCCTCCCCGGCGTCGGACGTAGGGCGCTCATCGCTCATGGCGGACTCCAAGCATTGGCTCTGTATCTCTCGACGTTACCCGAACGGAGGTATGCCGTTCACTGTGTCCGCGCCCACGGATCGGGACTCGGTCACCTTCCGCGCGGCCACAGGTCCGGGTCGGGTGCGAACCGGACGCGCAGTTCGCCGTCGCGCAGGGAGGCGCCGTCCACGGTGCAGCGGCGCAGGGCGGACGGGAGATCGACGATCCGGCGGAACTGCCCGGCGGTGACGACGAGTTCGTCGCCGCGCCGGACGAGGTCGAGCTCCTCGCGTATGGCGCCGGGGAGGGGGATGTGCCAGACGAGCACGCCGTCGTCGGCGAGCCGGTCGGCGACGGGCCACTCGACCGGGCCGGGTGCGTCGCCCGGCGCGGGCACGGGGAGCGCGGCGAGGTCCTCGGCGCCGCGCGGGTCGCGGCCGAGGTGGGGGATCTCACGTACGTCGTACGTCTGCCCCCACTCGTCACGCCATTCGTCCAGAGCCTTGCGCTGCTGTGCCCCGAGGGCGGCGAGCCAGGTGTCGGGGGACGCGTCGGGCAGGACACGGTTCGCGATCAGGGCGTCGGTGCGCAGGCCGCGCAGGGCCAGGCCGGTGGTGGCGGTGCGGACGGCGTCGGAGCCGGCCGGGCCCGGTTCGGCGACCAGCCGTACGGTCGTGGCTGGGTCCTCGACGGCCATCTGAACGGCGGCGAGTTCGAGGTCCCAGCGGGCTGCCGTCTCGTACAGCCAGTCGGCCGGCATCGGGACGCCGGCGAGGCGGCCGAGGACGGGGCGCAGGGCGCGCGCCGCCTGGCGCTCCGCGGGGAGCAGTCGGCGCAGGTAGCGGCGCAGCTGCTCGGGAAGGGCGAGGAGGGCGAGTGCCTGCGGGGTGGGCGGCAGGTCGACGACCAGCAGGTCGTACGTGTCCGCCGTGGCCGCGTCACGCAGGGCGCGGAGCAGCGCGAACTCCTCGGCGCCGGGAAGGGGGGTGAGTTCCTCGCCCTCCAGGCGGGCGGCGCCCAGCATGTCCAGGGCGGTGGCGGCCCGGTCCTGGAACGCGAGAAGATCCGCCCGGAAACCCTCGGTCGCGTCCGGCCGCCACGCCGTCAGACCGGGGGCGGCTTCGGAGGGCGTACCGCCGGTGGGGGTGCCGAGGACGGCGCCGAGGGTGTCGGTGCGGTCCGCGGAGAGCACCAGGGTGCGGATGCCCCGGCGGGCGGCCTCCAGAGCGGTGGCCGCGGCGACGGTGGTGCGGCCGGAGCCGCCGGGGCCGGTGATCAGGATGGTGCGCATGAGGGTGAACGGTACGCGGTGAGGCACCCGTACCGGGGACCGCTACTCCTTGTCGCCCGTCTCCACGCGCTTCTTGAGGCCCGCCAGCGCCCGGTCGATGATGACCTTCTCCGCCTTGCGCTTGATCATGCCGAGCATGGGGATCTTGACGTCGACGGTGAGCTGGTAGGTGACCTCGGTGGAGCCGGAGCCCGCGGGCTTGAGGATGTACGAGCCGTCGAGGGAGCGGAGCATCTGGGACTTGACCAGGGTCCAGGAGACCTCGTGGTCGCCCGTCCAGGTGTATGCCAGCGTCTGGTCGTCCTTGATGGCGCCGGCGTCCATCACGAGGCGGACCTGCTCGGCGCGGCCCTGGTCGTCGCTGGCGAGCACCTCCGCCTCCTTCACCTCGCCCGTCCAGTCCGGGTAGCGGGCGAAGTCGGCGATCACTCCCATGACGTCGGCCGGTGCCGCCTCGATCGTGATGCTCGAGCTGGTGTGTTCCGCCATCGCCGTGGCTCCTCCAGATGCGGTCCGGACAGGGGTGTTCTTCGGGGTACGAACGCTTTGTACCTGTGTATGCAGCGTGAAGGCTACCGCGCGACCGGCGGGTGACCACCCCCGGGCCCACGAGGGCCGGGAGCGGTCACCACTCCAGCGCCCACGGCTTCCCGGTTCCGGCGAAGTGGCCCACGTTCACGCACTCCGTGGCGCCCACCCGCATCCGCCGTACGAGCGGTTGGTGGACGTGTCCGAAGAGCGAGTACCGCGGCCGGGTCCGCCGGATGGCGTCGAGCAGTGCCCGGCTCCCCCGTTCGAAGCGCCGCGCCACCGTGTCGTAGACGAGCTCGGGGATCTCCGGCGGGATGTGCGTGCACAGCACGTCGACCTCGCCGACGGCCTCGATCTTCGCCGCGTACTCCTCGTCGCTGATCTCGTACGGCGTCCGCATGGGGGTCCGCAGGCCGCCGCCGACGAAGCCGAAGACCCGGCCGCCGATCTCGACGCGCTCCCCGTCGAGCACGGTGGTGCCGGGCCCTGCGTACTCCGACCACAGGGGTGGCATGTCGACGTTGCCGTAGGTGGCGTACGTCGGGGTGGGGAACGCGGCGAACAGTTCGGCGTACTGCTTGCGTACGGCCTTCTCGATGGCGGGGCCGCGGTCGATGCCCGCCCACAGCTGGGCACCGAACGCCCGCGCCTTCTCGTAGTGGCGGGCGGTGCGGAGTTCGACGATGCGGTCCGTGTTCTCGGTGCCGAACAGGTCGGGGAAGATGCCGCGGGTGTGGTCGGCGTAGTCGATGAAGAGCACGAGATCGCCCAGGCAGATCAGGGCGTCCGCGCCGTCACCGGCTCTGGCCAGGTCGCGGACGTTCCCGTGCACGTCGCTCACGACGTGGATACGCGTCCTTCGCGTGTCGCCGCCGTTGCTGCCGGTGTCGGCGCCGTTGCCGCCTTGTGTGCCTGCCATGGCGATCAAGGGTAAGCCTGTGGAGCAAACGTGTGTAGGCGTGGCGGGACCTGCGGTTACTTCCCAGTCAGTAATGGCCTGGACTACTGTGCGCGAAGGAACGCCAACACATGTGACGCGGGGAACATCTCGCCGGACCCCCCTGTCGTAGAGGCAGTACCGGCGGGTAACGTCCGGGCAGTCCAGTCGTGCTCAGGGTTTCAACCACCTGAGTCCCCGAGCACCCGCCCGAGCCTTGGACCGCTCCGTCGCATCACACGAAGTCGTGGCGTCGGCGCCCTATGAGGAGCAGCAGTCTTGCGCGAGTTCAGCCTTCCGGCTTTGTACGAGGTCCCCGCGGACGGCAATCTGACCGACATCGTCCGCAGAAACGCCGCGCAGCATCCTGACGTGGCGGTCATCGCCCGTAAGGTCGGCGGCACTTGGACGGACGTCACGGCCACCGCCTTCCTCGCCGAGGTGCAGGCCGCCGCCAAGGGCCTGATCGCCTCGGGCGTCGAGCCGGGCGACCGGGTCGCTCTGATGTCCCGTACGCGCTACGAGTGGACGCTGCTCGACTTCGCGATCTGGAGCGCGGGCGCGATCACCGTACCGGTGTACGAGACCAGCTCGCCGGAGCAGGTGCAGTGGATCCTCGGCGACTCGGGCGCGACCGCCTGCATCGTCGAGCTGGACACGCACGCGGCCTCCGTCGAGTCGGTGCGCGACCGGCTGCCGCACCTCAAGCACGTCTGGCAGATCGAGGCCGGCGGCGTCGAGGAGCTGGGCCGGGCCGGCAAGGACGTCACGGACGCCACGGTCGAGGAGCGCAGCTCGAGTGCCAAGGCCGACGACCCGGCGACCATCGTCTACACGAGCGGCACGACCGGGCGCCCCAAGGGCTGCGTCCTCACCCACCGCAGCTTCTTCGCGGAGTGCGGAAACATCGTGGAGCGGCTGCGCCCGCTGTTCCGTACGGGCGAGTGCTCGGTGCTCCTCTTCCTGCCGCTCGCGCACGTCTTCGGGCGGCTCGTGCAGGTCGCGCCGATGATGGCGCCGATCAAGCTGGGCAACGTACCGGACATCAAGCACCTCACCGACGAACTGGCCGCGTTCCGGCCGACGTTGATCCTCGGTGTGCCGCGGGTCTTCGAGAAGGTCTACAACTCGGCGCGCGCCAAGGCGCAGGCGGACGGCAAGGGCAAGATCTTCGACAAGGCGGCGGACACCGCGATCGAGTACAGCCGCGCGCTGGACACGCCGTCGGGCCCCTCGATCGGCCTGAAGATCAAACACAAGGCGTTCGACAAGCTCGTCTACAGCAAGCTGCGCGCGGTGCTCGGCGGCAAGGGCGAGTACGCGATCTCGGGCGGTGCCCCGCTGGGCGAGCGCCTGGGCCACTTCTTCCGCGGTATCGGCTTCACGGTCCTGGAGGGCTACGGCCTGACCGAGTCCTGCGCGGCCACCGCCTTCAACCCGTGGGACCGGACGAAGATCGGCACGGTCGGGCAGCCGCTGCCGGGCTCCGTGATCCGCATCGCCGACGACGGTGAGGTGCTGCTGCACGGCGAGCACCTGTTCAAGGGCTACTGGAACAACGAGGGCGCGACCGCCGAGGCGCTCGCCGACGGCTGGTTCCACACCGGTGACATCGGCACCCTGGACGAGGACGGCTATCTCCGGATCACCGGCCGCAAGAAGGAGATCATCGTCACCGCGGGCGGCAAGAACGTCGCCCCGGCCGTGATCGAGGACCGGATCCGCGCGCACGCGCTGGTCGCGGAGTGCATGGTGGTGGGCGACGGGCGGCCCTTCGTGGGCGCGCTGATCACCATCGACGAGGAGTTCCTGGGCCGCTGGGCCGCCGAGCACGGCAAGCCGGCGGGTTCCACCGCGGCGTCGCTCAGTCAGGATCCGGATCTGCTCGCGGAGATCCAGAGCGCTGTCGACGACGGCAACGCCGCGGTGTCGAAGGCGGAATCGGTGCGGAAGTTCCGCATTCTTGCCTCCCAGTTCACCGAGGACTCCGGCCACCTCACGCCGTCCCTGAAGCTCAAGCGCAACGTGGTGGCGAAGGACTACGCGGACGAGATCGAGGGCATCTACCGGGGCTGATCAGCCCGGTCGGACCGCTATGGCGCGGTGTCCTCGGCGAGGACCCGCGCCATGGTCCGTTCCGCGAGCGCCGTGATCGTCACGAACGGGTTCACCCCGATCGACCCGGGCACGAGCGAGCCGTCGGTGACGTACAGCTTCGAATACCCCTTCACCCGGCCGTAGTTGTCGGTCGCCTTGCCCAGTACGCAGCCGCCCAGCGGGTGGTACGTGAAGTCGTCGGCGAAGGTCTTGTTGTTGCCGAAGAGGTCGTAGCGGTAGATCGTCGAGTTGGCCGAGTTGATCCGGTCGAAGAGCTTCCTGGCCATGGCGACGGAGACCGCGCTCTGGGCGGCGGTCCAGCCGATCTTCGCGGAGTCGCTCGCGCGGTCGTACGAGAACGAGGCCCGCTCCGGATTCTTGGTGATCGCCAGATAGAGGCTGATCCAGTGCTCCAGCCCCGTGGGCAGCGGGGCGATTTCGGCGAAGACGGGGTTGCCGGTGTTCGCCCAGTCGTCGATGCCCATGACCGGCATGGTCGACTGGTTCGCACCGACGGTGTCCCAGAGGTGGTTGGCGCGTCCGGTCATCACATTGCCGTTCGTGCCCCAGCCGGTGCCGACGCTCGCGTCAAGGGCGGGCAGGGTGCCGAGCGCCCGGGCGCGGACCAGGAGTTCCGTGGTGCCGAGACTGCCGCCGCCGAGGAAGAGGTACGTGCAGCCGTACTCCTTGGTCTCGACGACCGCCCCGGTGTCGTCGATCCGGTCGACG
Source organism: Streptomyces albicerus (assembly GCF_008905045.1). Lineage (GTDB taxonomy): Bacteria > Actinomycetota > Actinomycetes > Streptomycetales > Streptomycetaceae > Streptomyces > Streptomyces albicerus. The sequence continues at coordinate 1,072 of NZ_VWMY01000022.1, read as the reverse complement.
GTGACGACGTACGAACCGTCGGCGGCCCGCCGCACGCCTCGGGCCCTGGACAGGGTCTCGATCGTCACGTTCCCGGTGCCGATCGCCGCCGCGAGATAGGTCTTGTCGAGGGTGCGCTTGCCGTGGTTGTTGCCGTAGATGACCTCGCCCGCGAGTGCCGACTTCGTGGCGGTGCCCGCCGCCTCGCGCTGCATGTGGCCGAAGTCGTAGACGTTCGGCACGAAGGTGGTCTTCAGGCCGGTGTTCTGGGCGTGCTTGCGGGAGATCCGGGTGAAGCGGTACCACTCCGTGGACTCGAACCAGGCCGGGTCGATCGTGTTGACGCCGAGCATCTGGCGGGCGCGCGGGAAGTACGTGTCGTACATCTCGGCGGCGTTCACGGTGGGGAACTGCTCGGTGAAGTACGAGCGGAGCGGGGTCACGGCCATACCGCCGTTGACCAGGGAGCCGCCGCCGACGCCCCGGCCCACGTAGACCGAGATGTTCTGGTGGCGTACGCGGTCGAGGACTCCGGGGTACGGGGTGATGTCCTTGTTGACGACGTCCAGCCAGAGGAAGGTCGCCAGCGGGGCCTCCGTACGGGTGCGGAACCACATGGAGCGCTTGTCGGGGGCGGCGGTGGAGCAGAAGACCTTGCCGTCGGCCCCTGGCGTGTTCCAGAGCCTGCCCATCTCCAGGACGAGGGTGCGGATGCCGGCCTGGCCGAGGCGGAGGGCGGCCACGGCGGCGCCGTAGCCGGAGCCGATCACTATGGCGGGCGCGGTGTCGACTGCGTCGGGCTCGGCGGCGTTGGCGGTTTGGAGGTTGATGCGGGTGATGCCGAGGGTGGCGGCCGTTTGCAGGGCGACCATGCCCAGTATGTGACGTCTAGTCAGGTGACGATGTGTCAGGTTTTCTGTCATGTGCGCAGCATGGGCGGATTATCAGGCTCCGCCTAGAGGTTCCGCTCGAATTTTCGAGTGGGGTTCGGCCGGTTGGACAGCTGCGGGCCGGTGGGGGCTGGTCGCGCAGTTCCCCGCGCCCCTAAAAGCGGGGCTGCGCCCCAGGCTTTTGTCTTTAGGGGCGCGGGGAA
>NZ_VWMY01000021.1:45852-177874 GCF_008905045.1 Streptomyces albicerus | reverse complement strand
CCCCGCGCCCCTTAAACGCAGGGGCTGCGCCCCCAAAGACACAAAGACAGGGGCGCAGCCCCGTCTTTTAGGGGCGCGGGGAACTGCGCGACCAGCCCGCGATAGCCCGCGCGATGTCCCCGGCCCAAGCCCCGCAGGGGGCCGTGGCCGACAATGGGTGGGTGACCAGTCCCGACACCCCCGACGCACTCGCCCCAGGCGCCCCTGGCGCCCTGCGGCCGCGGCTGCCGTCGCCTCTGCGGGAGGTCACGGACGAGCGCTTCGCGCGGCACGGTGTGCGGCTGCTGCTCAAGCGGGACGATCTGATCCACCCGGAGCTGATCGGCAACAAGTGGCGCAAGCTGGCCCCGAACCTGCGGGCGGCCGCGGGCCGCACGGTCCTCACCTTCGGCGGCGCGTACTCGAACCATCTGCGGGCCACCGCCACGGCGGGCCGTCTCCTGGACCTGCCCACCATCGGCGTGGTCCGCGGCCAGGAACTCGCCGACCGCCCCCTCAACCCGTCCCTGGCCCAGTGCGCGGCCGACGGCATGCGGCTCCACTTCGTCGACAGGTCGACGTACCGCCGCAAGGGCGAGCCGGAGACACTGGCCGCCATCCTCCGAGCGACCGCGGGCGAGGACGCGTACGTGGTCCCCGAGGGCGGCAGCAACTCCCTTGCCGTACGCGGCTGTACGGCCCTCGGCGAGGAGCTGAGCGACCACGGCGGCATCGACGTGGCCGCGATCGCCTGCGGCACGGGCGGCACGCTCGCGGGCCTCGCCGCCGGCCTCGCCCCAGGTCAGCGCGCCTTGGGCATCCCCGTTCTCAAGGGCGGCTTCCTCGGCGCGGAGGTACGTACGCTCCAAGCCGAAGCCTTCGGCGGCCCCCGCGGCGACTGGTCCCTGGACGACCGCTTCCACTTCGGCGGATACGCCCGTACACCCCCTGAACTCGACGCGTTCGCGGCCGACTTCGAGCGGCGCCACGGACTGCCGGTCGAGCGTCTCTATGTCGCCAAGTTGCTGTACGGACTTGTCGTCCTGGCGGAGGAAGACGCATTCCCGCGCGGGACGACGATCGCGGCGGTCGTCACCGGCCGCCCTCTCGCGAAGACATGACACCCGCTTCAGGAGTTTCCCCCCAGGCAAGCCTGTGACCTGTTGAAACGTCGACCGTAGGGGTTCTGGCCTGGGAAAACACTCCTCCGCAGTTCTCACATGTTCACGGGGTTTCCCGGCCTCATGTGTGCTGAATCCGTTCCGCTGGGCGCCTCTCCGCCGACGCGCGGCGACCGTGGCCGCCACGCCGCCTGGTGCGGGGTCAGCCGGTGCCGCAGGAGACTGCCGGCCAGGTCCACTTGCTGTTGTCGTTGCCGTTCGGATTGGCGGTCAGTATCTGGGCGCTGGGGTGGGTGGCGCTGATGGCCGAGGGCGTGCTGACCTTCGCCGGGGACGGTACGTTCATCGTGCCGCTCCCGCCGCCACTGCTGCCGTCGGAGCCACGGCGCGGCCGGTTTGCGGGGAGATCATGCCGGCACACAGGCTGCGGCTTGCCAGCCCCTGCGCGATGCGGGGGATGGCTGCGCGGGAGTTGGCGGCCCAGTCGTGCATGAGGATGACCTGGCCGCTGGTGAGCCGACCGGCCGCTGCCACGATCGCGTCGGTGCTCGCGCCGTTCCAGTCCTGCGAGTCGACGTCCCAGATGATCTCGGTCAGGCCGTATTTGGCCTCGACGGCCTTCACCGTGGAGTTGGTCTCGCCGTACGGCGGCCGGAACAGCTTCGGCGTACCGCCGCCCGCGGCCGCGATGGCCTGCTGGGTCCGGGAGATCTCCGAGTCGATCGTCGCCTGGCTCTGCTGGGTCAGATGTGGGTGGGTATAGCTGTGGTTGCCGACCTGCATGCCGGCATTGACCTGCGCCTTGACTTGGGCCGGGTAGGCGGCGGCGTACTGGCCCTGGTTGAACATCGTGGCCCGCAGCCCGTTCTGGGTGAGCGCGTTGAGCAGGGCCGGGGTGTTGCCGGACGGGCCGTCGTCGAAGGTGAGCCCGACATACCCGTTGCAGGTGGCGGCCTGCGCCGGGGCGGCGGTGTCGACGGTGAGGGTGCCGGCGGCAGCGAGCGCGACGACGACGAGTAGCGAGAGACGTGGCGTGGCTTTCATGAGGAGCGGTCCTCCAGCCTGGGGGATTCGGTGGTCGGCGCCTGGGACTGGGACAGCCGGCGCCGATGTTCCGGATGGAGAGGGGGCAAGGAGCCAGGGGGAGAGGATCCCGAGGGGGACGGCACGTTCGTCGTCACGGCCGCCGTGCGACCGCTGCTCCGCAGCCGCCCCCTCTCCGAACTGGCCTAGCTCACCGTGATGTTGGAACTCCCGCTGCTCTGGTATCCCTCGGTGGCGAGGATCATGTAGTAGTTGAAGCTCCCCAGGCGCATTCCGGCGCGGGCCCAGGCGTCGAAGTGGTTGCCGGTGGTGATGGCGCCACCGGTCCGCTTCGACTGCCGGACGCTCCAGTACTGGTTGAACGTGCGGATGCCTTCGACGGACGGGGCGTTGTAGCGCGTGGTCTGGTAGATGTCGTACGTGCCGCCGTCGCTGGTGACAGCGCCCTTGTACGTTCCCGTGGGCCGGTAGGTGCCCCAGTTGTCGACGATGTAGTACTCGACGAGCGGGTTCGACGTCCACCCGTAGAGACACAGGTAGCCGTTGCCGGACGGGTTGAAGCTGCCGGAGTAGGTCACGGTACGGCGCGAGCCGTTCCTCCAGCCCTTGCCGGCGACGAAGTTCCCGGTGTTTCTCCACGAGGTGCTGTAGTTGCCGCCGGAGTTCAGGGTCATGGAGACCGTGCCCTGGCTGTCCGTCCAGAACGAGTAGTAGTACCCGTTGTCGGTTCCCTCCTGGTTCGTGGTGATGACCGTGGCCGCCTCGGCGGTGCCGGGCAGGGCCAACGCGGTTCCGGTGGCCAGCAGCAGGGTGCAGACGCTGCGGCGCGTCGGGTGTGCGGGTCCGTCGTTCATGAGCGTGCTTCCTCCTCGTCCTCGTAAGACCGACGGGGCTGGGCAACTTGTGTCGGCGGGTGGTTCGTGCCAGCCCGCGTCGACAGTGGTTGAGCTCTGCCAACGGCGACAGTTTTGGTGTGACCCTGCCAACTGTCAACAGTTTCGACATTGATCCCGAAACATTCGCTCAACGGAAAACACTCCCTGGGAGGCGTTTAACCTGCTCATGGCCGTGCTCGATGGAGTGAATTGAGACGTTCGTTGCCGCCCGGGATTGCGAGATCAAACTTCCAAGCGCAGCCCTTCGAATGTTTCGAAGACTTTCCCGTCCCACGCGACAGGTGTGCATGGCCAGGGGGCAGCGTGGCCTGATACCACGCAAACGGCCCCGGGCGAGGAGTCCGAGGCCGAGTGGAACGCCTCCCTGGGGGAATCCAGGTCAGCGACGTAATGCATGGTGCCCCGGCAGGATTCGAACCTGCGACACCCGCTTCAGGAGAGCGGTGCTCCGCTACGTCGCCTCCCGGAATGCCGCCGCCTCCTCCAGATCCAGCCGCCGCAACAGCGTCCGGAGCATCTCGTCGTCGATGTAGCGACCGTCCCGGAGCCTCACGAACACCTCCCGCTCGGCGCCGATCATCTCGCGCGACAGCCGCCGGTAGGTGTCGTCGACGGTCTCTCCGGTCACGGGGTTCACGGTCCCCAGCCGCTCCCACACGGCGTTGCGGCGCCGCTCCAGGACCGTACGGAGGCGGTCGGCGAGCGGAGGCGGCAGGGCGTTGCGTTCGTCGCTCAGGAGCTCGTCCAGGCGGTGCTCGGCGGCCCGGGACGCCTGCGCCTGGGCGTTCGCCTCGGCGAGCGTCTCGGCCTGCTGGTCCCGCCCCGGCAGCCTCAGCAGACGGATCAGCGGAGGCAGCGTCAGCCCCTGCACGACCAGCGTCCCGATCACCGTCGTGAAGGTCAGGAAGAGGATCAGATTGCGGCCCGGGAAGTCCTCCCCTCCCTCCATGGTGAGCGGGATCGAGAAGGCGATGGCGAGCGAGACCACGCCCCGCATCCCGGCCCAGCTGATGATGAACGGCCCCTTCCAGGTCAGGTCACCCTCCCGTTCCCGGATCCGCGCGGACAGCGCGCGCGGCAGGTAGGTCGCGGGATACACCCACACGAAACGGACCGCGACGACCACCAGGAAGAGGACCACCGCGTACCAGGCGGCGCGCGTCCCCTCGTACTCCCCGAGACCCTTGAGGACGACCGGCAGTTGCAGGCCGATCAGTGCAAAAACGGCCGACTCCAGGATGAACGCGACCATCTTCCACACTGCCTCCTCCTGGAGCCGGGTCGCGAAGTCGACCTCCCAGTTGCGGTGTCCCAGATAGAGCGCGACGACGACCACGGCGAGCACTCCGGAGGCGTGCACCTGCTCGGCGACCGCGTACGCGAAGAAGGGGATCAGCAAGGAGAGGGAGTTCTGGAGAAGGGCCTCCTTCAGGTGTGTGCGCAGCCAGTGGATCGGCACCATCAGGACGAGCCCGATCCCGACGCCGCCGATCGCCGCGAGCAGGAACTCGCCGATGCCGCCCGCCCAGGTCGCGCCCTCCCCGACGGCGGCGGCGAGCGCCACCTTGTAGGCGGTGATCGCGGTGGCGTCGTTCACCAGGGACTCGCCCTGCAGGATCGTGGTGACCCGCGAGGGCAGCCCGACCCGGCGGGCCACCGCGGTGGCCGCCACCGCGTCCGGCGGCGCCACGATCGCGCCGAGCACCAGCGCCGCGGTGAGCGACAGGTCCGGCACGATCAGATACGCGGCCCAGCCGACGACGAGCGTCGCGAACAGCACGTACCCGACCGACAGCAGCGCGACCGGCCGGATCTGCGCCCGCAGATCGAGGTACGAGCTGTCCGTGGCCGCGGTGTAGAGCAGCGGGGGCAGCAGCAGCGGCAGCACCACGTGGGGGTCGAGGGTGTACTCGGGCACCCCGGGCACGTACGAGACGATCAGGCCCGCCGTGACCAGGAGCAGCGGTGCGGGCACCGGGGTGCGGCGGGCGGCGCCCGCCACCACGGCACTGCCCGCCACCAGCAGGAGGAGGGGCATCACATGCATCGGCTTCGGCCCGCCTTCGTTTCTGCGCGGATTCCCGCACGCCCGACGTAATCTGGCAATCATGAAACAGTGCACGCACGCCGACGCGCTGCCGCATCCAGAACCCGCACCGCTGAGCGAGACCTGCCTGGAGTGCCTGGCGGCGGGCACGCACCCGGTGCAGCTGCGGCTGTGTCTGGAATGCGGTCACGTGGGCTGCTGCGACTCGTCGCCGATGCGGCACGCAACGGAGCATTTCAAGGAGACGGAGCATCCGATCATGCGCACCTTCGAACCCGGGGAAAGCTGGCGCTGGTGCTTCGTCGACCACGTACTCGTGTGACAAGGGATCCGGACGGTTCGACCGTCTGACGTCTGGGTACGTCAACCCGGCGCGCGCTCTTCCCAATTGGGCCCGCAGACCCCTAGCCACTGTGCGTATCCATAGGTTTACTATGAGTGACAGCAAGGGGTTGGGGTCCCGGGGACAGAAAACCTGAGAGCGCGATAGCGTCACCGCTGAACTATGTAGCGCGTTACCCCGGGGGGCGACCCTCGGCCCCCGAAAGAGCTTGTACCACCTTGGAGGTGAGGGTGTCCCAGATCGCAGGCGAGCCCGCGACCCAGGACTTCGTGGAAGTCCGGCTGCCGGCTGCGGGTGCCTACCTGTCGGTGCTGCGCACGGCCACGGCCGGCCTCGCGGCGCGTTTGGACTTCACCCTCGACGAGATCGAGGACTTGCGCATCGCCGTGGACGAGGCCTGCGCGATCCTGTTGCAACAGGCGGTGCCGGGCTCGGTGCTCAGCTGTGTCTTCCGCCTGATCGACGACTCGCTCGAGGTGACCGTCTCGGCCCCGACCACCGACGGCCACGCCCCCGCGCGAGACACGTTCGCCTGGACCGTGCTGTCGGCCCTCGCGGGCAAGGTCTCCTCCTCGGTGGCCGACGACAAAACCGTTTCGATCAGCCTCTACAAACAGCGCGGCGCGGGACCCGGGCCGGCGTGAGGAACGGGGACGGGCCGGTGCGGGACGAAGAGCGCGGCACACGGGAACTTCCCGCCGAGGGCGAGGACGGCCTGGGCGGGCCTCGGCGCCTGGCGGAGGGTGTCGAAGGCATCCCCGAGCAGCACGCCCGGCCGCACCCGGAGGACTACGACTCCTCGGCGGCCGAAGTGTCTCAGCGGGCAGAGCCGATCGACGAGGGCGAGCACGAGGCGCTCTCCGGCCGTGACGGGCGACAGGATCCAGGCGTTGCCGCGCAGTGGGGGTCCCCCCGGACGGAGTCTGGGGGAGCGTCCTCGGAAGGGCGGCGGCAGGTGACGGGCGGGATCATGAGCGAGCAGCACGAGCACGAACGAAACGCCGACAGCGGCACCTCAGGCGCGCAGCACGACCCCCACAACCGCAGCGGGGCGCGGGCCAAGTTCATCGAGCTGCGCAAGCTGAAGGAGGGCACCCCGGAGTACGCGGAGCTGCGCAACCAGCTGGTCCGGATGCATCTGCCGCTCGTCGAGCACCTCGCGCGCCGCTTCCGCAACCGCGGTGAGCCGCTGGACGATCTCACGCAGGTCGCCACCATCGGCCTGATCAAGTCGGTCGACCGCTTCGACCCGGAGCGCGGCGTGGAGTTCTCGACGTACGCGACGCCGACGGTGGTCGGCGAGATCAAGCGGCACTTCCGGGACAAGGGCTGGGCGGTCCGCGTGCCGCGCCGGCTGCAGGAGCTGCGGCTCGCGCTGACCACGGCGACCGCGGAGCTCTCGCAGCAGCACGGGCGCTCCCCCACCGTGCATGAGCTGGCCGAGAAGCTGGCCATCTCGGAGGAGGAGGTCCTGGAGGGTCTGGAGTCGGCCAACGCGTACTCCACGCTGTCCCTGGACGTCCCCGACACGGACGACGAGTCCCCGGCGGTCGCGGACACCCTCGGCGCCGAGGACGAGGCCCTGGAGGGCGTCGAGTACCGCGAGTCCCTCAAGCCGCTCCTCGAGGACCTCCCGCCGCGCGAGAAGCGCATCCTGCTCCTGCGCTTCTTCGCCAACATGACCCAGTCCCAGATCGCCCAGGAGGTCGGCATCTCCCAGATGCACGTCTCCAGGCTCCTGGCCCGCACCTTGGCCCAGCTCCGCGAAAAGCTGCTGGTGGAGGAGTAGCAGACCTCGCGCCCCTGTTCAGGGGCGCGGGCGATTGCTTTCAGCGGCGCCGGCAACCGTTCGTCTCTGGGGCACGGGCACCGGAGGCTTTCAGGGGCGCGGGGCTGTGACGTTTGCGGCTCCGCCGCGATGGCGGGTCCCCCGCTCGAGCGAAGCCGAGAGGGGGGCGACGAGCCCCCACCGACCCGCAGATTCAGTACGTCCTCAACGCACCCGTACTACTTCGGCTCCCGTACCCCACCGGGCCCGGTGATCCCCAACGCCCGCGTCGTCTCGGGATTCACGATCAGCACCAACGACGCGACAGCCACCACAGCCAGCGCGATCCCCCCGGGAATGGCGAGACTGTCGGCCTGAAGCAGGTTGTAGGCGACGGGCAACGCCATGATCTGCGTGATGATCGCCGGCCCCCGGCTCCAGCTGCGCCGCAGGAGCAGCCCGCGCGCGGCCAGCAACGGCAGCAGCGCGAGCACGATCAGCGTCACGCCCCCGGTGACGGCCTGGCTCCGGTCGTCCGGGTGGCCCGTGAGACCCATCACGAGCATGTAGACGCCACCGACGACGAGGGCGAGCCCCTCCAGCGCGGCCAGCGCCGCCGCGGCGGTCAGTCGCCCGGGGCGGCGGGATTCGGCGTCGGGGTTGTCCGGGGTGGGATTCTGCTCAGAGCTCACCCCTGAAGAGTAGCCCTCACCCCTTGCCCGCCAACGGCCCCGGGGCGTCTCCCGGGCACGCGCCGCGCACTCCCCCTCTCACCCGAGCCTTACCTCGGTATGGGCCGAGTACCACTCGGTAGGTACGCTGCATCGCATGCGTGCACTTCTCGTGGTCAATCCGGCAGCAACCACCACAAGCGCACGCACGCGTGACGTCTTGATCCACGCGCTGGCGAGCGAGATGAAACTCGAGGCGGTCACCACCGAGTACCGCGGGCACGCCAGGGACCTCGGCCGGCAGGCCGCGGAGAGCAAGGACATAGAACTGGTCGTCGCCCTCGGCGGCGACGGCACGGTCAACGAAGTCGTGAACGGCCTGCTGCACAACGGCCCCGACCCCGACCGCCTGCCCGGTCTGGCCGTCGTCCCCGGCGGCTCCACCAACGTCTTCGCCCGCGCCCTTGGCCTGCCCAACGAACCCGTGGAGGCCACCGGCGCCCTCCTCGACGCCCTGCGCGAGGGCCGGAAGCGCACGGTCGGCCTGGGCCTCGCGGCGGGCACCCCGGGCAGCGAGGACGAGGGCGTCCCCGCCCGCTGGTTCACCTTCAACGCGGGCCTCGGCTTCGACGCGGGCGTGGTCGGCCGCGTCGAACAGCACCGCGAGCGCGGCAAGCGCTCCACACACTCCCTCTACCTGCGCCAGGCGATGCGCCAGTTCTTCGGGGAGAGCCACCGCCGCCACGGGACCATCACGCTGGAACGCCCCGACGCCGACCCGGTGACCGGTTTGGTGCTGTCGATAGTCTGCAACACCTCTCCGTGGACGTATCTGGGCAATCGCCCGGTGTACGCGTCACCTAAGGCCTCGTTCGATACCGGCCTCGATGTACTCGGTCTCAGCCGCATGTCGACGGTCGCGGTTGCCCGGTATGGCACCCAGTTGCTCGCTTCGTCCCCCGAGCGCGGACCCCATGGAAAGCACGCGGTCTCCCTGCACGACCTGACGGACTTCACCTTGCATTCGAAGGCCCCGCTCCCCCTCCAGATGGACGGCGACCACCTAGGGCTACGTACGAGCGTGACGTTCACAGGCGTTCGCCGTGCACTGCGTGTGATTGTGTGAGCGGAACGGGCTAAAGTCCTTCCACTCGAACGTTTAGGCCAGGATCCACCCCATGGAAGTACGGCTGTGACCTAGTCGACACCGAGGAATCAAAAAAAACTTTCCGGTAGGGGTTGTATCCGCCGCTGAGGTTTGCGAGTCTCTACGTGGCGCTCGGGACGGGCCGCAACATCGCCCCCACAGAGAGCCGGAACCCCTCCTCAAATCACAGGACCACGTCAGTCCGTCTGGCGGTCGGCCCTTCACTTGTTGAGGGATTCGTGAAAGCGTTCACATTCACAAGCAACGTGCATGTAATACCAAGGAGAGGTAGCAGCCATGGACTGGCGTCACAACGCCGTTTGCCGCGAGGAAGACCCCGAGCTCTTCTTCCCCATCGGCAACACCGGTCCTGCGCTGCTGCAGATCGAGGAAGCCAAGGCCGTCTGCCGTCGCTGCCCCGTCATGGAGCAGTGCCTGCAGTGGGCGCTCGAGTCCGGCCAGGACTCCGGCGTCTGGGGTGGTCTCAGCGAGGACGAGCGCCGCGCCATGAAGCGCCGCGCCGCCCGCAACCGGGCACGTCAGGCATCCGCCTGACAACCCGCCCCGTAACAGCCTGAGCTTGGCGGCGCGTACAGCGAGTACGCATCTCCCGCCCCCGAGCCGCAGCGCGCAGTACCCCCGATGCGCATCACCAGTGAGCACTGTGAGCCCCGGACCATCAAGTGGTCCGGGGTTCATTGCTGTTTGCAGCTGCGTCTTCGTGGGTCGTTCGGCGCCTGCCGAGGCCCACGATGATTACGTAGCGTGTGCGTGAAGTAATGGTGCGGATGGGTCTGCGGGTCAGAGCCTGTGTCATATCCCGGGCGCCCGGCCGGGGAGCAGGACACAGGCTCTTACTTGCGGGAGGGCACAGGAATGTCCAGGACGACCTGCGTGCCGCGCTCGGGGGCCGGGACCATGTCGAAGGTGCCGCCCAACTCCCCCTCCACCAGGGTCCGTACGATCTGCAGGCCCAGGTTGCCCGAGCGGTGCGGGTCGAAGCCCTCGGGGAGGCCGATGCCGTCGTCCTGGACGGTGACCAGGAGGCGGGTCTCCTTGGAACTGCCGCCGCGGACCGCCGACACCTCGACCGTGCCGCGGTCGCCCTCGCGGAAGCCGTGCTCCAGCGCGTTCTGCAGGACTTCGGTGAGGACCATGGAGAGCGGGGTCGCGACTTCGGCGTCGAGTATGCCGAAGCGGCCCGTGCGCCGGCCGGTGACCTTGCCCGGGGAGATCTCGGCGACCATGGCGAGCACCCGGTCGGCGATCTCGTCGAACTCCACGCGCTCGTCCAGGTTCTGGGAGAGCGTCTCGTGCACGATGGCGATCGACCCGACGCGGCGCACGGCCTCTTCGAGGGCTTCGCGGCCCGTGTCGGAGTCGATGCGGCGGGCCTGGAGGCGGAGCAGGGCCGCGACCGTCTGGAGGTTGTTCTTCACCCGGTGGTGGATCTCCCGGATGGTCGCGTCCTTGGTGATCAACTCGCGCTCGCGGCGCCGCAGTTCGGTGACGTCTCTGAGGAGTACGAGTGAACCGACCCGCGTGCCCTTGGGTTTGAGCGGGATCGCGCGCAACTGGATCACGCCGTCGTCACTCTCGATCTCGAACTCGCGGGGCGCCCATCCGCTGGCGACCTTGGCCAGCGCCTCGTCCACCGGACCCCGGGACGGGGCGAGTTCGGCCGTGGTCTTGCCCAGGTGGTGGCCGACCAGGTCGGCGGCCAGGCCCAGACGGTGGTACGCCGACAGCGCGTTCGGCGACGCGTACTGGACCACGCCGTCCGCGTCCAGCCGGATCAGGCCGTCGCCCACACGTGGCGAGGCGTCCATGTCGACCTGCTGGTTGGGGAACGGGAAGGAGCCCGCCGCGATCATCTGGGCGAGGTCGGACGCGCTCTGGAGATAGGTGAGTTCGAGCCGCGAGGGCGTGCGCACGGTGAGCAGGTTGGTGTTGCGGGCGATGACCCCCAGGACGCGCCCCTCCCTGCGTACGGGAATCGACTCGACCCGTACGGGGACTTCTTCGCGCCACTCCGGGTCGCCCTCGCGCACGATCCGGCCCTCGTCCAGGGCGACGTCCAGCATGGGGCGGCGGCCGCGCGGGACGAGGTGGCCGACCATGTCGTCCTGGTACGAGGTGGGTCCGGTGTTGGGCCGCATCTGGGCGACCGAGACATAGCGGGTGCCGTCGCGCGTGGGGACCCACAGGACGAGGTCGGCGAAGGAGAGGTCGGAGAGCAGCTGCCACTCCGAGACCAGCAGATGCAGCCACTCGAGGTCGGAGGGACCGAGGGCGGTGTGCTGGTGGACGAGGTCGTTCATGGAGGGCACGTGTGCGAGCGTACCCGTCTCGTACGACAAGCCCCGAAATCAGCCAAGCGCATGGGCCTGGAAACACCCGCGGGCCGCGGCGCCTGAGAGGGACCCTCAACCCTCCCGGCACCGCAGCCCGGAGCAACATCGGCCGCGGGGTGTGCGGTCCCGGTCGGCCGAAGGATGAGGAGCCGGTGCAGTCAGGGCAGAGAGCAACGGTTCCTCGGTCCGCCTTCCTGTGCGGGGAAGACGGAGGCTTGATCATTCAGACGGTTTGATCGTTTCAGTCTGCCTGGTCGTGCTCCTGATCATTCAGTTGCATTCTCAAGCTTTATACGCATTCTGGACTAGACCACTGTCGCCTGTCCATGCGTTGACGGATGTTTGTTGTTGTCTCTTTATCCAACAACTCGCGTCCTACATCCACCACGCAGCCTAACCCCGGTCGGTTCACGAGCGGGGCCAGATTGCCATGGCCAGTTCCGCGAGTGCCTCCAACTCCTCCTTGGCGGCTCCGTCGCGCGCCTGTTGGGACATGCCCTGGATCATGGCGCCCGTATGCCGGGCCAGAGCCGCCGCGTCGGCGTCCGCGGGCAGCTCGCCTGCGGCGATGCCGGACCTTATGCGGCTCTCGATGGCGGCGATGTTGGCGTTGCGCCGGTCGCGGAGTGACTCCTCGACCTCCGGGGTGGTGCAGTTGGTGGCCGCGTGGATGACGAGGCAGCCATGCGGACGGCCGGGCTCCGTGTACTCGGCCGCGGCCTCGCGCAGCATCCGCTCCACCGCGGTACGGGCCGTCGGTTCCTCGGCGAGGGCCCGGTCGCCGAACGAGCCGTATCTCGTGCCGTACTCGCGGACCACCTCATCGAAGAGCGAGCGCTTGTCGCCGAAGGCCGCGTAGAGGCTGGGAGCGCCGATGCCCATGACCTTGGTGAGGTCGGAGACGGAGGTCGCCTCGTAGCCGTGCTCCCAGAAAGCGAGGATCGCCTTCTCCAGTGCGGTCTCACGATCGAAGGAGCGGGGGCGGCCGCGCCCTCGCTGCTTGGCCCCGGTCTCCGGCCCGGTCTCGGGCCCGGCCTCCGGCCCGGTCTGCTGACTGCTCGCCTGCGCGCTCACCATGGGGTGGATTTTATAGCGGGTGCTAGAGAAATGTCGGTGGGGTGTTGTACGGTTTTTTTCTGTATCGACCGCTAGAGAAATCTGGAGGAGGCATCGGCATGGGCGTGCTCACGGGCAGGACGGCACTGGTGACGGGTGGCGGCAGGGGTATCGGGCGGGGTATCGCCGAGCGGCTCGGGCGGGACGGCGCGCGGGTGGCCGTGCACTACGGGAGCAATGAGGTGGCGGCGAAGGAGACGGTGGCCGCGATCCGGGACGCGGGCGGCTCCGCGTTCGCGCTGCGGGCGGAGCTTGGGGTGCCGGGCGACGCGGACGCGTTGTGGGAGGAGTTCGACCGGCACGCGGACAGCCTGGACATCCTGGTGAACAACGCCGGGATCGGTACGTCGCGTCCGTTCGACGAGATCGACGAGGCGGAGTACGACCGGGTCTTCGCGGTGAACGTGAAGGCGCCGCACTTCATCACCAAGCTCGGCGCGTCCCGGCTGCGGGACGGCGGGCGGATCATCAACATCTCCTCGGGCCTCGCGCGCACCGCGGCGATGCCCGACAAGATGGCGTACGCGATGACGAAGGGCGCCCTGGACATCCTCACGCGCGACCTGTCCAAGGTGCTGGGCCCTCGCGGCATCACTGTGAACACGGTCGCGCCCGGAATCATCGACACCGACAACACGTCCGGCTGGCTGCGGTCGAGCGATGAGGCGTGGGCCCAGGCCGCGGCGATATCGGCGCTGGGGCGGGTGGGAGCGCCGGCGGACGTCGCCGACGTGGTGGCGTTCCTCGCCTCGGACGACGGGCGGTGGGTGACGGGGCACTGGATGGACGCGACGGGTGGTTCGCTGACCTGAGCCCGGCTGGGCGGCCGCGTCCTTTCGACGGGAGATCGGGCGCTGCTTTTGGAGGGGCGCGGGGCTGCGACATATGCGGCTCCTCCCCCGCTCTTCCTCCACTCTCGGCTCTCTCCCGGTGCCTTACCCAGTGCCTTATTAAGGACGGGCCTGGGACCCCCATTAAGGGCGGGCCTGGGGACCCCAGATCGAGGGGACCCCCATCGTGGGCGCGCCAAGGCACAACGAGCCCGCGGCCAAAGAGCGGCCCGGCCCGCGGGCCTCAGTGGGTCTCCGTGACCTTCGCGAGGGCCCGGGGGGCGTCCGGGTCCTGGCCACGGGCGATGGTGACCTCGTACGCGAGGAGTTGGAGCGGGAGGATCTCCAGGATCGGCTGGACCTCCTCGGCGACGCCCTCGGTGGGCAGGACGAAGCCGGCCGAGGCCTGTTCGACCTGGGGGCGGGGGCCGATGACGACGAGGTCGGCGCCGCGGCCGCGCAGCCGGTCGAGGACGGGCTGGAGTGCCGCGCCGCCCTTGCCGTCGGTGACGACCGCGATGACCGGGGAGATGTTGTCGACCATGGCGAGCGGGCCGTGCAGAAGGTCGGCGCCGGAGTAGGAGAGGGCGGGGATGTAGCTGGTCTCCATGAGCTTGAGGGCGGCTTCCTTGGCGGTGGGGTAGCCGTAGCCGCGGGAGGTGATCACCATGCGCTCGGCGAAGCGGTAGCGGGAGGCGAGGGTGCGGATCTCGTCCTGGCGGGCGAGGAGTTGCTCGGCGAGGTCGGGGAGCACCTTGGCCTGGGCGCCGTCGCCGCCGCGCAGTCCTTCGACGAAGAGATAGAGGGCGAGGAGGGAGGCCGTATAGGTCTTGGTCGCGGGGAGCGCCTTCTCCGGTCCGGCCATGATGTCGATGTGGTACTCGGAGACGGCGGCCAGGGGCGAGTCCGGGTTGTTGGTCACCGCGAGCGTGATGGCGCCGGCCTCGCGCGCGGCCTGGGTCGAGGCCACGAGGTCCGGGGAGCCGCCGGACTGGCTGACCGTGATCACTAGGACGTCGGTGAGGTCGGGGCGCGCGCCGTAGGCCGTCGTGGTCGACATGGAGGTGAGGCCGCACGGCAGGCCGAGGCGGATCTCCAGGAGGTACTTCGCGTAGAGGGCGGCGTTGTCGGAGGTCCCGCGGGCGGTGAGCAGCACGAAGCGGGGCTTGCGGTTCGCGACCTGCTGGGCCACCTCGTGGATGCGCGGCGCCCCTTCTTCCAGGATCCGCCGCAGCACGGCGGGCTGCTCGGCCATCTCGCGGGCCATGATCCGGCCGGGGCGGTCGGGCTGGGCGGGAGGCGATGAGGTGGCCTGGGCGGCGGCCTGAGGAGCAGTCGCGGAGACGGCTCGGGCAGCCGTCGGGGATGCCGGCTGCGCGCCGGGCTGGGGGTCCGGCGGGGTGGCGGTCATGACGTTTCCTCCCGGAGGCTGCTGTGCGGTGTGCGGTGTGCGCGGCTGTGAGTTCCGCGGTGGGCGAGGGGCCTCCCCCTCCAGGGTTGGCAGGGGCGCGTGTTCCGCGGTCGGTGGTGTCGGGATTGCCGTGGCGTGCGTGGGTCTCCATTCCACTCCCCGGGGGCGGGCGGCGCCTGCTCGGGGTGGGATTCGATGGTGGTGGGGTGACACCTCCATCCTGGGTGTCACCGTCGGCTCGGAGGCGTGCGGTCCCGGCTCGGAGGCGTGCCGTCCTGGCCGGAGGCGTGCCGCTCGCCGGGCGAGAGCGGGCCGGTGCGCAGGAGCAGGCCGTGCGTGGGAGCGGACCGACGTGCAGGAACAGGCCGTGCGCGGGAGCGGACCGACGCGCGAGGGCAGGCCGACGGACGAGAGCGGGTCGGCACGCACGAACGGACCGACGGACGGAAACAGGCGACGGGCGAGAGCAGGCTGGCACGCACGCGCGGACCGACGGACGGCAGCAGGCCGGCGGACGAGAGCAGGCGACGTGCGGGAGCAGGCCTGGCCTGCGGGTGGCGCGGGCGCGTGATGGTGTCCCGGCCCGGGGTGGTCGGCGAGGGCGATCTGGCGAGGGGGCGTTCTGGTAGATTGGTCTATACCACATGTCCAGTTGAGTCCCCCTTCAGAACGGCAGGCCCAGCGTGGAAGTTGTCATCGTTTCGGACGCCAAGGCGGGTGGCGAGCTCATTGCCGAGGCCATGGCGGAGTTGCTCCGGCACAAGCCCGACGCGCTGCTCGGAGTGGCCACCGGCTCGACGCCACTGCCCATTTACGAGGCGCTGGCGGCGAAGGTGGGTTCCGGGGCCGTGGATGCCTCGCGGGCGCGGGTCGCGCAGCTCGACGAGTACGTGGGACTGCCGGCCGAGCATCCCGAGTCGTACCGGTCCGTGCTCCGGCGTGAGGTGCTGGAACCGCTGGGGCTGGACATGGCCGCGTTCATGGGACCGGACGGAACCGCCGAGGACGTACGGGCCGCGTGTGAGGCCTACGACAAGGCGCTCTCCGAGGCGGGCGGCGTCGATCTTCAGCTTCTCGGCATCGGGACCGACGGGCACATCGGGTTCAACGAGCCGTGTTCGTCGCTCGCCTCGCGGACGCGGATCAAGACGCTCACCGAGCAGACGCGGGTCGACAACGCGCGGTTCTTCGAGGGCGACATCGAGCAGGTGCCGCATCACGTGATCACGCAGGGGATCGGGACGATTCTGGAGGCCCGGCACCTGGTGCTGCTCGCCACTGGTGAGGGCAAGGCCGATGCCGTCGCCGCGACCGTCGAGGGGCCCGTCGCCGCGGTGTGTCCCGCGTCGGCGCTCCAACTGCACCCGCATGCCACGGTCGTCGTGGACGAGGCGGCCGCGTCCAAGCTGAAGCTCGCCGAATACTTCCGGCACACCTACGCCAACAAGCCCGCGTGGCAGGGCATTTAGGCGGACCCCACGACCCATCTGACGACACACCTCACGACACAGAGGTACGAAGGTGCCGGGTTCCCCCGTGGTGAACCCGGCACCTTTTCTGCGTGAGTGTGGTCGCCCGTATGACGGCAGCCGTGCCCGTCCGCTCACGCCCCGGCGATGACCTCCGCCGCCGCCAGCCCGCACACCCGGGCCGCTCCATGCGTGGCGATGTGGAGCGCGCCCCGGGGTGGCGACTGCGGCACGCCCATCTCGACCACGACCGTGTCGGGGCGGGCGGCCAGCAGGGTGTCGAGGGCCTCGGCCATCCAGGGGTGGCGGTGGACGTCACGGACCACGACGACCACCCGGCGGGAACCCGCGGCCGCGAGCGCATCGGCGCCGGCCCGCTCCCCCGCGAAGCTCCCCGTCTCCGTGCCCGGCAACAAGCGGCACAGTTCGGCGGCGACGCCCCATGGGGTCTCGTCACCGACGGCGATATTGGCCACGGGGGTGAGGGCGGCGACGTACGGCGCCTCGGTGACCGGCGCGAAGTGCGCTCCGCGCGTGACGGTCAGCGCACGCCGCGCCGCCACCAGCCCGATGTCGGACACCGCGTCCGAGGACGAGCCGCCCGGCCCTGAAGTCCCGGCCGGCGCACGCTCGTTCGCCGATGCCGTCCAGGCGGCCAGCGCACGTACCCGGGCCGCCGCGTCCGCCAGCCGTTCCTCGGCCAGCTCACCCGAGCGGACGGCCGCGACCAGCGCGTCCCGCAGCCGCAGCACCGTCGCGTCGTCCGCGAGCCCCCCGCCCACACAGATGGCGTCGGCGCCCGCGGAGATCGCGAGGACGCTCCCCCGTTCGATGCCGTACGTCCCCGCGATCGCCTGCATCTCCATGCCGTCGGTGACGATCAGGCCGTCGTAGCCCAGCTCCTCGCGGAGCAGCCCGGTGAGGACGCGGCGCGACAGGGTGGCGGGGCGGTCCGGGTCGAGGGCCGGGACCAGGATGTGCGCGCTCATCACGGCGCGTGTGCCCGACTCGATGGCCGCGCGGAACGGGACCAGTTCGCGGGACTCCAGGACCGACAGGTCCGCGTCGATGCGCGGCAGCGCGTGGTGCGAGTCGACCGCCGTGTCGCCGTGGCCCGGGAAGTGCTTGGTGCAGGCGGCGACTCCGGCCGACTGAAGCCCCGATACGTACGCGGCCGTGTGCCGGGCCACCAGTGCCGCGTCGGCGCCGAAGGACCGTACGCCGATGACGGGGTTGTCGGGGTTGGAGTTGATGTCGGCGGACGGCGCCCAGTTGAGGTTCACGCCGCACGCGGCCAGTCGGCGGCCCAGTTCGTGGGCCACCGCCTCGGTCAGCCGGACGTCGTCGACGGCGCCCAGTGCGTGGTTGCCCGGGAAGGACGACCCCATACGGACCTCGAGGCGCGTGACATCACCTCCCTCCTCGTCGATGGCGACCAGCACGTCGTCGCGTTCCGCGCGCAACTGGGCGGTCAGAGCGGCAAGTTGGGCGGGCGATGCGATGTTGCGGCCGAACAGGCCGACGGAGGCGAGGCCCTCGCCGAGCCGCCGCAGCAGCCAGGAGGGAGCCGAGATCCCGGTGAAGCCGGGCTGCAGGACGGCAAGGGCGTCACGGGTCAGCGTGTCCGTGCCGGAGGCAATGGTGGTCATCGGGTGGCGTTATCCCTTCACCGCGCCGGAGGTGAGTCCGCTGACGGCCTTGCGCTGGAGGAAGACGAAGAGGACCAGGATCGGTACGGCGAAGAGCGAGGCCGCCGCCATCGTTGCCCCCCAGTCGTCGCCGAACGTCGTCTGGAAGCTGGAGAGCCAGAGGGGGAGCGTCTGCTTCTCTATGCCCTTGTTGAGGATCAGGACCAGGGGGAATTCGTTCCATGCCGTGATGAAGCCGAAGAGCGAGGTGGCCATCAGGCCTGGGGCCAGCAGGGGGAAGATGACCTTCACGAAGGCCTGCCTGCGCGTGCAGCCGTCCACCATCGCCGACTCCTCCAGTTCCTTCGGCACGGCGGCGACGTACCCGCGCAGCGTCAGGATGGTGAAGGGCAGCACCATGATCATGTAGAAGACGGTGAGCGGTACGAGGCTGTTGAGCAGGTCCGCGTCGCGCACGATCATGTAGATCGCGATGACCATGACCTCCCAGGGCGCCATCTGCGCGATCATGAAGGTCAGGATGAAACCGCGGCGGCCCTTGAAGCGCATACGGGCCAGCGCGAAGGACGCGAGCAGCGCGATGACGAGGGAGAAGACCACCGAAAGGACGGTCACCGTCAGGGAGTTGCCGACCAGCGTCCAGAAGTGGTCGGCGTCGACGGCCCGCTGGAAGTGGTCGAAGGTGATGTCGGTCGGCAGGAAGACCGGGTCGTCCGCGATGATGTCGCCGGTCGGCTTCAGCGCGGTCGCGAACATCCAGTAGACGGGGAACGCGAAGACGACGAAGAGGACGAGGGCCGTCGCGTTGGGCCACAGCCGGGCGAAAGGTGAGCGCTTCACAGCTCGTCCTCCTCTTGCTTGAGAACGGTACGAAGGTAATAGGCCGTCAGGCCGAGCAGGATGAGGATCGTCAGGAACGAGATCGCCGAGCCCATCCCGTAGTGCTGGTTGCCGGGGCCCTCGACGAACGCGTAGATCGGCAGCGTCTCGGTGAGCCGGTCCGGGCCGCCCGCGTTCATCGCGAAGATCTGCGGGAACGCCTTGAAGACCCAGATGACCTCGAGGAAGGTCGTCGCCCACAGGAACGGCCGCATGAACGGGAAGGTCACCGAGGTGAAGCTCTTCCACGTCCCGGCCCCGTCGATCGAGGCGGCCTCGTACAGCTCTTTCGGGATGGTCGTCGTGGCGGCGTACAGGTTGATCGCCACGAACGGGATGGACTGCCAGACGATCAGCAGGATGATCACGGAGAACGTGGAGAACTGGGTGCCGAACCAGTTGTAGTCGGCCATCGACTCCCAGCCCGCCTTGGCGAGCAGCCAGTTGACGACGCCGAAGCGCTGGGCGAACAACCACTGGTAGACCGTGGTCGCGGCGATCACCGGCATCGCCCAGGCGAGCACGAGGCCGAGCATCAGCAGCAGCCGCATGCGCTTGCCGAGCCGGGCGAGCAGCAGGCCGACGAGGGTGCCGAGCACCATGATGAGGACGACGTTGACGGCGGTGAAGGCGACCGTCCGCTGGACGACCTTCCAGAAGTCCGAACTGCCCAGGACCTCCTTGTAGTTGTCGCCGCCATTCCACTCGGTGAGGTGCAGGATCAGCTGGCGCGGGTTGAGGTTCTGGAACGACAGCATGCCGTTCTTGACCAGCGGCCACCCGAGCAGCACCAGGGTGGCGAGCAGCGCGGGCAGGAGAAGGAGGTAGGGGGCGGACGCGCCACCGCGCGTCTTCGTACCCGTACGGGCCTCCGGGCCGGGCGGTGATGAGTCGGTCTTACGGACACCGGGCGCCGCGGCCGTGCCTGTGTCCGTGCGTTCGGTCTGCACTGACATGCTCGCCATCTCTTCCACAATCAGGAGTCGCAGATCGCTGGATGCGCCGACGCGCCGGGGACGGACAGGGCCGCCCCCGGCGCGCAGGTGATCAGCTGCTCTGCGAGAGCCGCTTGTTGATCTCGGCCTCGACCTGCTCGGCGGCGTCGGCGGGCGACTTCCCCTTCAGAACCGCGGTCATGTAGGTCTTGATCGGGTTCGGGGTGTTCTCCACGGCGGCCCACTCGGGGATCAGCGGCGTGGTGCCACCCTGCGCGGCGGCCGGGGCGGCGGCCTCGGCGACGACATTGCCGACCAGGACGGAGTTGAGCGACTCCTTGTTCGGGATGACGCCGTTCTCCTTGGCGAGCGCGCCCTCGAACTTGTCGTTCAGGGCCATCTTCAGGAACTCCTTGGCGAGTTCCTGCTTCTTGCTGCCCGCGGCCACCGCGAGGTTGGAGCCGCCGAGGAAGACGCCCTCGGGCTTGTCGGCGCTCTCACCGGGGATGGTGAAGTAGCCGATGTCCTTCTCGATCTTCTTGTTGGCGGCGATGGCCGTGCCGGCCTCCCAGCCCATGCCGACGATGGCGCCGACGTTGCCCTTGGCGAAGACCTCGGCCTGCTGCGGGGTCGCCTCGTCCTTGTCCTTGGGGGCCTTGGAGAAGGACTGGTACTTCTTGTAGATCTCCATGGCCGCGGCGACCTTGGGGTCGGAGAGGTTGGAGACGTACTTGTCCCCCTCCTTCTTCACCAGGTCGGCGCCCTGCCCGATGGTGAGGCCGTCGAAGAAGTACCAGTTCTGGCCGGGCAGGTACATCGGCTCGGCGTCGGTCTTCTTCTCGATGGTCTCCAGGGCGTCGAAGAACTCGTCCCGGGTCTTCGGGGTGCCCTTGATGCCGGCGTCGGCCCAGACCTTCTTGTTGTAGATGACGACGCGGTTGGCGAAGTACCAGGGCGCCGCGTACTGCTTGCCGTCGAACACCGCGGACTCGTTGAGGTTCTCGGCCCAGTCGGTGCCGATCTCGCTCTTGAGGTCGCTCAGGTCGGCGAGGCCACCGGTGGCCGCGTACGCGGGGGTCTGGGTGTTGCCGACCTCGATGACGTCCGGCGGGGTCGACTCGGAGAGTGCGGTGGTGATCTTCTGCTGGATGCCGTCCCACTTCTGGGTCTCGAACTTCAGCTTGGCGCCCGTCTTCTTCTCGAAGGCGGCCGTCAGGTCCTTGGTCCAACCGGGCGGTGTGGAGCCGTCCATGGCCCAGACGGTCAGGGTCTCGCCCTTGAAACCGTCGGCCCCCGCCTTCTCGCCGCTGTCACCGTCGTCACCGCCACAGGCCGCGACCGACATCAACATGCCCGCGACACCGACGGCCGCGATGAGTTTGCGCTTCATGTCACCCCTCCTCGCCTGGCCCCCAGTGGTGTAGACCAGTAGCCGGAGCTTGGCCTAGACCTAGAGGGGTGTCAAGGGTGAGCAGAGCCGTCGAGACGTCCGTTATGGGAACTACATATGCAAGAACCTTTAAGCAGGAAAGTGACAGAAAGAGCAGGTGAGTTCGCTTGCCCCGAGTGGACCACTTCAACGCGGTGGACTAGACCAAAAGAGACGCCGACGGTATATAGAGGGGATCACGCAGCGTGCGGGGGGACCCTCGCACGGCAAGCCGTGCCACGATGTGAGCCGTGGCCGACGCGAACGTCGGCCGCATCGGCACCCGGAGCCGGGAAGGCAGAGTATGAGCACCGACGTCAGCAGTGCGGAGAACGAGGGTGGGGCACCCATCCGTACCGCGCGCGTGCCCAAGTACTACCGCCTCAAGAAGCATCTGCTCGACATGACGGAGACGCTGCCGCCCGGTACGCCGGTACCGCCCGAGCGCACCCTCGCCGCCGAGTTCGACACCTCGCGCACGACCGTTCGGCAGGCTCTCCAGGAGCTGGTCGTCGAGGGCCGGCTCGAGCGCATCCAGGGCAAGGGCACGTTCGTCGCCAAGCCGAAGGTCTCGCAGGCGCTCCAACTCACCTCGTACACCGAGGACATGAGGGCGCAGGGCCTCGAACCCACCTCGCAGCTCCTGGACATCGGCTACATCACCGCCGACGACACGCTTGCCGAGCTCCTCGACATCACCGCCGGCGGACGGGTCCTGCGTATCGAGCGGCTGCGGCTCGCGAGCGGTGAGCCGATGGCGATCGAGACGACGCATCTGTCCGCGAAGCGGTTTCCCGCGCTGCGGCGGTCGCTCGTCAAGTACACGTCTCTGTACACCGCGTTGGCCGAGGTGTACGACGTGCACCTTGCCGAGGCCGAGGAGACGATCGAGACGTCGCTGGCCACTCCGCGGGAGGCCGGGCTGCTCGGTACGGATGTGGGGTTGCCGATGTTGATGCTGTCCCGGCACTCGTTGGACAAGGGTGGGCTGCCGGTGGAGTGGGTGCGGTCGGTGTACCGGGGGGACCGGTACAAGTTCGTTGCGCGGCTCAAGAGGCCCACGGAGTAGGCGTGCGGAGGCGCGTGGGCGGCTGCGGGTGCGTCGTGGCTGGTCGCGCAGTTCCCCGCGCCCCTTAAAAGCAGGGGCTATCGCCCCACATACGAAAGACAGGGGCGCAGCCCCGTCTTTCAGGGGCGCGGGGCTGTGTCACTATGCGGCTCCGCCGCGTGGGCGCGACCAGCCCCCACCCACCCGCACGATGGCCACCGGCCCAAGCGCCCGCCGGGGCAAGAGAGTTCGCTGAGGCGGACATCTCCTGGTGCACGTGGTGTAGCGCAGCTCACCTTCCTGTTCTACGGTCCCCCCGTCACCCATGGACGGGAGGACGACCCGTGCGTACCGACAGCCACCGGACGGCATCCCCTCAAGGCCCTCGTAAGGCAAGTCCGCAAACCATCGTCATCTGGACCCTCGTCGCGCTGGTGGGCGCGACCGGCTGGTCCGTCCTCGCACTCTCGCGCGGCGAAGACGTCTCGGCCGCCTGGATGGTGGCGGCCGCCCTCGGCTCGTACGCCATCGCCTATCGCTTCTACGCGAAGTTCATCGCGTACAAGGTCCTCAAGGTCGACAAGACCCGGGCCACACCCGCCGAGCGGCTCAACAACGGCATCGACTTCCATCCGACCGACCGACGGGTGCTGCTCGGCCACCACTTCGCGGCGATCGCGGGCGCGGGCCCGCTGGTGGGGCCCGTACTGGCCGCGCAGATGGGGTACTTGCCCGGCACCATCTGGATCATCGTCGGTGTGATCTTCGCGGGTGCGGTCCAGGACATGGTCGTCCTGTTCTTCTCCACCCGCCGGGACGGGCGCTCCCTCGGGCAGATGGCCCGCGAGGAGATCGGCCCGTTCGGCGGCGCGGCAGCCCTGCTCGCCGCCTTCGCCATCATGATCATCCTGCTCGGCGTGCTCGCGCTGGTCATCGTCAACGCGCTCGCCGAGTCGCCGTGGGGCACCTTCTCCATCGCGATGACGATCCCGATCGCCCTGCTGATGGGCTTCTACCTGCGGGTTCTAAGGCCGGGGCGGGTCGCCGAGGTCTCGCTGATCGGCGTCGCGCTGCTGCTGCTCGCGCTCGTCGCGGGCCGCTGGGTGGCCGAGTCGTCGTGGGCCGACACGTTCACGCTCGCGCCCTCGACGCTGGTGATCTGGCTGGTGGCGTACGGCTTCATCGCGTCGATCCTGCCCGTGTGGATGCTGCTGGCGCCCCGCGACTACCTCTCGACGTTCATGAAGATCGGCACCATCGGGCTGCTCGCGATCGGTGTGGTCGTCGCGCTGCCGACGCTGAAGATGGACGCGGTCACGGACTTCGCCGGACGCGGCGACGGGCCGGTCTTCGCGGGCTCGCTCTTCCCGTTCGTCTTCATCACCATCGCGTGCGGAGCACTCTCCGGCTTCCACTCCCTCATCTCCTCCGGTACGACGCCGAAGATGATCCAGAAGGAGACGCAGGTCCGGATGATCGGGTACGGCTCCATGCTCATGGAGTCGTCCGTGGCGGTCATGGCGCTGGTCGCCGCGTCCATCATCGACCCGGGCCTGTACTTCGCGATGAACGCGCCGGCCGGTGTCATCGGGGACTCGGTCCAGAGCGCCTCGCAGGTGGTGGGGAGTTGGGGCTACCAGATCTCCCCCGCGGACCTGGCGGCCGCGGCGCAGAACGTCGAGGAGTCGTCCCTGCTGTCGCGGACCGGCGGCGCGCCCACGCTCGCGATCGGGATCTCGGACATCTTCTCCGAGGTGACCGGGGACAGTCTGCGCGCGTTCTGGTACCACTTCGCGATCATGTTCGAGGCGCTGTTCATCCTGACCGCGCTCGACGCGGGCACCCGGGTGGGCCGCTTCATGCTCCAGGACACGCTGGGAAATCTCTACAAACCCTTCAAGAACGTGAGCTGGAAGCCCGGGCTGGTCATCACGAGCGGCATCGTCTGCGGCCTGTGGGGCTACTTCCTGTGGGTGGGCGTGCACGAACCGCTCGGCGGAATCAACCAGCTGTTCCCGATCTTCGGCATCTCCAACCAGCTCCTCGCGGCGGTCGCCCTGGCGGTCTGCACGACCCTCCTGGTGAAGTCCGGGCGCCTCAAGTGGGCCTGGATCACCGGGATTCCGCTCGCCTGGGACGCCACGGTGACGCTCACCGCGAGCTGGCAGAAGGTGTTCTCCAGCGACCCGCGCGTCGGCTTCTTCAAGCAGCGCTCGGTCTACCAGGACGGCATCGACCGGGGTGAGGTGCTGGCGCCCGCCAAGAACATGGACGACATGCACACCATCGTCACGAACTCCACGGTGGACGGCGTCCTCTCGGCGGTCCTCGCCCTCCTCATCGTGGTCGTGATCGTGGACGCGACCCGGGTATGTATCAGGCATGTACGCCGCCCCGCGCTCTCCACGCTCAGCGAGGCGCCGTACGTCGAGTCGAAGATCGTCGCCCCGGCCGGGCTGATCCCGACCAAGGCGGAGAAGGAGGAGGCGCGCGATGCGGTTGGCGCTTCACCGGGCAGTTAGGGGCGTGCGCTGGTACGTACGGGAGTTCACCGACGAATCCGCGTACGACCGCTATGTCGCGCATGTGCGCAAGGACCACCCCGACGCTGCTGTGCCCTCGCGCCGGGAGTTCGAGCGGATGCGTACGGACCGTCAGGAGAAGGACCCCCGGCAGGGCTTCCGCTGCTGCTGACCGGCGACGGGTCTGCCGCTGACCGGCGGCGGACCTGCTGCTGGACGGCCGGCCCGCCGCTGAGCGTTACGCCGCATCCGTTATGCGGACAGGGGTTCCATAAAGCGAAACCGTCCCTTAGATTTCCTGCGCGTTGCACAGGTGATCAGTGAGGGGACGGAGCCGCCGTATGTCTGAAGCGTCGGACGCGCCAGGGGCGCCTGAAGTGAAACCGCCGGTGGTCACACCGGTCCGCGTGGTGATCGCCCTCTGCCTGATCGCGCCGTTCGTGGCGATGCTCTGGGTCAGCTCGTACGCGAAGGTCGACCCGGCCTTCATCGGCATCCCGTTCTTCTACTGGTACCAGATGCTGTGGGTATTCATCTCGACCGCGCTCACGATGATCGCGTACAAGCTGTGGAACCGTGACCAGCGCGCCCGCAAGTCTCAGAACGGGGGCGCGTCCGCATGAACGACGGCGTGAACGGCGTGGCACTCGCCGTCTTCATCTTCTTCTTCCTGGCTGTCACGGTCATGGGCTTCCTGGCCTCGCGCTGGCGCAGGGCCGCGAACGAGAACAGCCTCGACGAATGGGGCCTGGGCGGGCGGTCGTTCGGCACCTGGGTCACCTGGTTCCTGCTCGGCGGCGACCTCTACACGGCCTATACGTTCGTTGCGGTCCCGGCGGCGATCTACGCGGCGGGCGCGGCCGGCTTCTTCGCGGTCCCGTACACCATCCTCGTGTACCCGCTGATCTTCACCTTCCTGCCCCGCCTCTGGTCGGTGTCGCACAAGCATGGGTACGTGACGACGTCGGACTTCGTGCGCGGGCGCTTCGGCTCCAAGGGCCTGTCGCTGGCCGTCGCGGTGACCGGCATCCTCGCGACCATGCCGTACATCGCGCTCCAACTGGTCGGCATCCAGGCCGTGCTCGACGTCATGGGCGTCGGCGGCGGCGAGGACACCAACTGGTTCATCAAGGACCTGCCGCTGCTCATCGCCTTCGGTGTGCTGGCCGCGTACACGTACTCGTCCGGTCTGCGCGCGCCCGCCCTGATCGCGTTCGTGAAGGACACGCTGATCTACATCGTCATCGCCGTCGCGATCATCTACATCCCGATCAAGCTGGGCGGCTTCGACGAGATCTTCGCCAAGGCGAGCGAGGCGTACAGCCAGACCAACCCGGCGACCGGCGCGCCGCGCGGTGCCCTCGCCCCCGGCGAGGCGGGCCAGTGGACGTACGCGACGCTCGCGCTCGGCTCGGCTCTCGCGCTGTTCATGTACCCGCACTCGATCACGGCGACGCTGTCCAGCCGCAGCCGTGAGGTGATCCGCCGCAACACGACCATCCTGCCGCTGTACTCGCTGATGCTGGGCCTGCTCGCGCTGCTGGGGTTCATGGCCATCGCGGCCGGAGTCAAGGTCAGCAACGGCCAGTTGGCGATCCCGCAGCTCTTCGAGACCATGTTCCCGGCCTGGTTCGCGGGTGTGGCCTTCGCGGCGATCGGCATCGGCGCGCTCGTGCCCGCGGCCATCATGTCCATCGCGGCGGCGAACCTCTTCACGCGCAACATCTACAAGGACTTCATCAAGCCCGACGCGACGCCCGCCCAGGAGACCAAGGTCTCCAAGCTGGTCTCGCTGCTCGTGAAGGTGGGCGCGCTCGTCTTCGTCCTGACGATGGACAAGACGGTGGCGATCAACTTCCAGCTGCTCGGCGGCATTTGGATCCTGCAGACCTTCCCGGCGCTGGTCGGTGGCCTGTTCACCCGTTGGTTCCACCGGTGGGCGCTGCTCGCGGGGTGGGCGGTCGGCATGCTGTACGGGACGATCGCCGCGTACGGGGTGGCTTCGCCGACCCAGAAGCACTTCGGTGGCTCGGCGAAGGAGATCCCGGGGATCGGGGAGATCGGGTACATCGGTCTGACGGCGTTCGTGCTGAACGTGGTGGTCACGGTCGTCCTGACCTTCGCGCTGAAGGCCTTCAACGCTCCCGAGGGCATCGACGAGACGTCCCCGACGGACTACACGGCCGACTCGGGCGACAAGGGGGTCCAGGTGGAACTGCCGCCGGCTACGGCTGGGGCGGGCCACTAGGGTTTTCGCCCCCGGACCCCGCTGAAGATCAGCCCCTCCGGCGTGTGAGGAGCGGGGTCTGGGGCGGAGCCCCGGAAGGACGGGACGGGTAGGGGCGGCGGGGGCGAGGAACGGTGGCGGCGCAACGCCCCCGGTTACGCTGGTCGTCGTGACCGTCCGCTCACCGATCGTCCTCGACAGCGACCCCGGCATAGACGACGCCGTGGCCCTGCAGTACCTGCTCGGCACAGGACTGTGGGACCTCAAGGCATACACCTCCGTCGGCGGCAACCTCCCCGCCGACGTGACGTACCGCAACGCCCGCGCCCTGGCCAGAGCAATGCGCATCGACACCGACGTCCCGGTCCACCGCGGCGCGGGCCGCCCCCTGACCCGCCTCCCGTACGCGGCCGCCTCCGCCTTCCACGGCCCCGCGGGCCTCGGCCACGAGACGCTGCCCGACTCGACCGCCGCCCACCTGCCCGAGTCCTCCGCGCAGGCACTGCTGCGGCTCTCGAGGGAGTACGAGGGCGAGCTGACCGTATGCGCCACGGGCCCGCTCACCAACGTGGCGATCGCGCTCCTGGAGGACCCCGCCTTCGACCACCGCGTGCGGAAGTTCGTGTTCATGGGCGGCACCGCGCGCGTGCCGGGGAACATCACCCCGGTCGCCGAGTTCAACATGTGGGCCGACCCGGACGCCGCCGAGGTGGTCCTCTCCTCCATCATCCCGTTCACCATGGTCGACCTGGACGCCTCGCACCGCTGGCTCTTCGGCCCGGCCGACCTCGCCGCCCTGGAGGCCGCGGGGGCGGGCACGGCGCTCGCCGTCCGGCTGATGCGGGTCTACATGGACGCGTACCGCCGCCACGGCGGGGGCGACGCCTGCCCGCTGCACGATCCGCTCGCCGTGGGCGTGTGCGCGGACGAGTCGTTCGTGACGCTCGCGGAGGGAGCCGTCGTCGTCGAGTGCGCGAGCGAACTCACCCGCGGCCAGACCGTGTTCGTCCCCTCGGCCGCCGCCCGGAACTACTACGCGGAGTCGCCCGCACTGACCGCCCGCGTCCGCCACACCGGCCGCGTGTCCCTCGGCCCGGGCCCGCGCGACTTCACTAAGGACTTCGTCGCGACGCTGCCGCAGTGGCCGGCCGTGGGCTGAGATCCGAGCGCGACGCCGGGGCCGCCGACGGGGAAAACCCGACGACCGGTGTCGTACGCCTGATGCACACTGCGAGACATGGACATCGTGATCAGGCGGGCGCGGCCCGCGGAGTACGAGGCCGTCGGCGAGATCACCGCGCAGGCCTACCTCGGCGACGGGCTGCTCGACTTCGGGGAGAGCGACGAGTACCTCGGCGAGCTGCGGGACGTGGCGAAGCGGGCCGACGCGGCCGACGTACTGGTGGCCGTGGAGGGCGACCGGGTCCTCGGCGGTGTGACGTTCGTGCCGTCCGGCGGTCCGATGGCCGAGATCGCGCGCGAGGGCGAGGCCGAGATACGGATGCTGGCGGTCGCGAAGGAGGCCCGCGGTCGAGGCGTGGGCGGGACTCTCGTCCGTGCCTGCGTCGACCGCGCCCGGGCCACGGACGGCTGCGTACGCATCGTGCTGTCCACCCAGCGCACCATGCACAGCGCCCACCGCATCTACGAACGCCTCGGCTTCACCCGCACCCCCGACCGCGACTGGAACCCGATCCCGCATCTCGACGACATCATGCTGCTCGCCTATGGCTTGACGCTCTGACACGTTCCACACCACCCTCCGAAGCCGACACGACACAACATGTGGGGGTGCTTTCCGAGCCCGGCACAAGATGTATGCTCATGCTCGCTGTCGCCGCAGGGGAATCCGGTGCGAATCCGGAACTGTCCCGCAACGGTGTACTTGTACGCGTATGCCCGCATGCCGTCGTACGAGAGTCAGTCCGAGGACCTGCCGACAGCGTGCCCAGGCCGTCCGGCCCGGGTGCCATGACGTCCGGGCCTCGCGGAGTGGGCCGGTGGACGCGGCGTACCGCTGCGCAGAGCGTGTACTCCCGTGTGCCCCGAACCCCCTCCCCGCAGGCCCCGTGCCGAGCGAGGGAGAGCCCCACGTGACCATCGCGCCAGCCGATCCGGTCTCAGCGAAAGCGACACAGGACAACGCCGAGTCCAGGGCCGCGGACAAGGCCGAGGCCGAGGCCGACGGACCCGGGACCGCGTTGCTGCGGACCCTGACCGGTCTCACCGCCGACCTCCCCGACGCCGACCCCGGCAGGGTCGCCGCCGCCGCGCTGCGCGGCCGGTCCGCCGCCGCGGACGAGACGGAACTGCGCGAGCTGGCCACCGAGGCGGCCGCAGGCCTCATCTCCGAGGACCCGGTGTACTCGAAGCTGGCCGCGCGCCTGCTGACGATCAGCATCGCCGCGGAGGCCGCCTCACAGGGGGTCAGGTCCTTCTCCGAGTCCGTCGCGGTCGGGCACCGCGAGGGCCTGATCGCCGACCGCACCGCCGAGTTCGTACGGCTCCACGCGGCCCGCCTCGACGCCCTCATCGACCTCGAAGGCGACGACCGCTTCGGCTACTTCGGCCTGCGCACCCTCCACAGCCGCTACCTCCTGCGGCACCCGATCACCCGGTACGTCATCGAGACACCGCAGTTCTTCATGCTGCGGGTGGCGAGCGGGCTGGCCGAGGACGACACCGCGCGCTCGGTCGACGAAGTGGCCGCCCTGTACCGGCTGATGAGCCGCCTCGACTACCTCCCCTCCTCCCCCACACTCTTCAACTCCGGTACGCGGCACCCCCAGATGTCGTCCTGCTACCTCCTCGACTCCCCGCTGGACCAGCTGGACTCCATCTACGACCGCTACCAGCAGATCGCGCGGCTCTCGAAGCACGCGGGCGGCATCGGCCTCTCGTACTCCCGTATCCGCTCCCGGGGTTCGCTGATCCGCGGGACGAACGGGCACTCCAACGGCATCGTGCCGTTCCTGAAGACCCTCGACGCCTCGGTCGCCGCCGTGAACCAGGGCGGCCGGCGCAAGGGCGCGGCCGCGGTCTACCTGGAGACCTGGCACTCCGACATCGAGGAGTTCCTGGAGCTGCGCGACAACACCGGTGAGGACGCCCGGCGTACGCACAACCTGAACCTCGCGCACTGGGTCCCGGACGAGTTCATGCGCCGGGTGAACGAGGACCGCCTGTGGTCGCTGTTCTCGCCGTCCGACGTGCCCGAGCTGGTGGACCTGTGGGGCGAGGAGTTCGACG
Organism: Streptomyces albicerus; assembly: GCF_008905045.1. Classification (GTDB taxonomy): domain Bacteria; phylum Actinomycetota; class Actinomycetes; order Streptomycetales; family Streptomycetaceae; genus Streptomyces; species Streptomyces albicerus. The sequence continues at coordinate 147,740 of NZ_VWMY01000021.1, read as the reverse complement.
CCGCGTACCGCAAGGCGGAGGACCAGGGTCTCGCCAAGAAGACCATCCCGGCCCGCGATCTGTACGGCCGCATGATGCGCACCCTCGCGCAGACCGGCAACGGCTGGATGACCTTCAAGGACGCCGCCAACCGCACCGCCAACCAGACCGCGCTGCCCGGCCACACGGTCCACTCCTCCAACCTCTGCACGGAGATCCTGGAGGTCACGGACGACGGGGAGACGGCGGTCTGCAACCTCGGCTCGGTGAATCTGGGCGCCTTTGTCGACACAGCGACCGGGGACATCGACTGGGAGCAGCTGGACGCCACCGTCCGCACCGCCGTCACCTTCCTCGACCGTGTCGTCGACATCAACTTCTACCCGACCGAACAGGCGGGCCGCTCCAACGCCAAGTGGCGGCCGGTGGGCCTGGGCGCGATGGGTCTGCAGGACGTGTTCTTCAAACTGCGGCTGCCCTTCGACTCGCCGGAGGCCCGCGCGCTCTCCACCCGCATCGCCGAGCGGGTCATGCTCGCCGCGTACGAGGCCTCCGCCGACCTCGCCGAGCGGAACGGGCCGCTGCCGGCGTGGGAGAAGACCCGTACGGCGCGGGGTGTGCTGCACCCCGACCACTACGACGTGGAGTTGACCTGGCCGGAGCGCTGGGCGGCGCTGCGGGAGCGGATCGCCTCCGTCGGCATGCGCAACTCGCTGCTGCTCGCGATCGCCCCCACCGCCACGATCGCGTCGATCGCCGGCGTCTACGAGTGCATCGAGCCGCAGGTCTCCAACCTCTTCAAGCGCGAGACGCTGTCCGGCGAGTTCCTCCAGGTCAACTCATACCTGGTGGCCGAGCTGAAGAAGCTCGGCGTGTGGGACGCGCAGACCCGGGAGGCGCTGCGCGAATCGGGCGGCTCGGTGCAGGGCTTCACTTGGGTGCCGCAGGACGTACGCGACCTGTACCGCACGGCGTGGGAGATCCCACAGCGCGGCCTCATCGACATGGCGGCCGCCCGGACCCCGTTCCTGGACCAGTCCCAGTCGCTGAACCTGTTCCTGGAGACGCCGACCATCGGCAAGCTCTCCTCGATGTACGCGTACGCCTGGAAGTCGGGCCTGAAGACGACGTACTACCTGCGCTCGCGCCCGGCGACGCGCATCGCCCGCGCCGCCGGTTCCTCCGCGGCCGCGGCCGCCCCCATCCCCGTACAGCAGGCCGACGCCCCCGACGCCGTCGCCTGCTCCCTTGAGAACCCCGAGTCCTGCGAGGCCTGCCAGTAATGACCACCGCTCCCGAGAAGACCGAAAAGACCGAGAAGAACCTGCTCGACCCGGGCTTCGAGCTGACCCTGCGCCCCATGCGCTACCCCGACTTCTACGAGCGCTACCGGGACGCGATCAAGAACACCTGGACCGTCGAGGAGGTCGACCTCCACTCGGACGTCGCCGACCTGGCGAAGCTGTCGCAGGGCGAGCAGCACATGATCGGACGGCTGGTCGCGTTCTTCGCGACGGGCGACTCGATCGTGGCGAACAACCTGGTCCTGACGCTCTACAAGCACATCAACTCCCCCGAGGCGCGGCTGTACTTGAGCCGTCAGCTCTTCGAGGAGGCCGTGCACGTCCAGTTCTACCTGACGCTGCTCGACACCTATCTGCCCGACCCGGAGGACAGGGCCGCGGCCTTCGACGCCGTGGAGAACATCCCGTCTATCCGCGAGAAGGCCGAGTTCTGCTTCAAGTGGATCAACGAGGTCGAGAAGCTGGACCGCCTTGAGACCAAGGCCGACCGCCGCCGCTTCCTGCTCAACCTCATCTGCTTCGCGGCGTGCATCGAGGGGCTGTTCTTCTACGGAGCCTTCGCGTACGTCTACTGGTTCCGCAGCCGGGGTCTGCTGCACGGCCTGGCAACCGGCACCAACTGGGTGTTCCGCGACGAGACGATGCACATGAGCTTCGCCTTCGAGGTCGTGGACACCGTCCGCAAGGAGGAGCCGGAGCTCTTCGACGACCGGCTTCAGGAGCAGGTCACCGACATGCTCCGGGAGGCCGTCGAGGCCGAGCTGCAGTTCGCGCGCGACCTGTGCGGTGACGGCCTCCCGGGGATGAACACCGATTCGATGCGGCAGTACCTGGAGTGCGTCGCCGACCAGCGCCTCCAGCGCCTCGGCTTCGCGCCCGTGTACGGCTCCGAGAACCCCTTCTCCTTCATGGAGCTTCAGGGCGTTCAGGAGTTGACCAACTTCTTCGAGCGGCGTCCTTCGGCGTACCAGGTGGCGGTGGAGGGTTCCGTCGGCTTCGACGAGGACTTCTGATCCTCCCGGTGTCCCTGCTCGGCCTCCCTGAGCTGACGGTCGATGCGCCGGTCGCGCACGATGCCGATCACCGCGGGGAGGACGAGCAGGACCAGGATTCCGAGGACGAAGAGCATTCCGATCAGGCCTTCCAGCTGTGTCGTATCCATGGACACCACTGTCGCGCCGAATGCTCCTTACCGTCAGTGGCAGGACTGCCGCACACCCTCGATTTCCTGCCAGATCGGGTGCACACTGGCAGCATGCTGAACAACGTGGCCGCCGTCCTGCTCGACGGTGTGCATCCCTTTGAACTCGGCGTCGTCTGCGAGGTGTTCGGCCTCGACCGCAGCGACGAGGGTCTGCCGGTGTACGACTTCGCGGTCGCCTCGGCCGAGGGGCCGGGTGCGACGCTCGGCACCCATGTCCCCGGGCTCACGATCTCCACTCCGTACGGCCTCGAACGGCTCGAAGAGGCCGACCTGATCGCCGTACCGGCTGGGAGCGACTACGTCAGGCGCAGCTATCCGCCCGAGCTGCTCAACGCCCTGGTCAGGGCTGTCGACCGCGGTGCGCGGGTGCTCAGCGTCTGCTCGGGGGTCTTCGTGCTCGGCGCGGCGGGGCTGCTCGACGGGCGGCGCAGCGCGGTCCACTGGAGCCAGGCGGAGGAGCTCGCCCGGCGCCATCCGCTGGCGATCGTCGAACCCGATGTGCTGTACGTCGACGAGGACCCGGTGATCACCTCGGCCGGCACCGCCTCCGGAATCGATGCCTGTCTCCACATCGTCCGCAAGGAGCAGGGACCGGAGGTCGCCAACACCATCGCGCGCCGTATGGTCGTGCCTCCGCACCGGGACGGCGGGCAGGCCCAGTACATCGAGCGGCCGCTGCCGAGCGCGCCCTGCGACACGGTCGGCGAGACGCTCGTCTGGATGGAGCGCCACCTCGACGAGGAGGTGACCGTCGAGCAGCTCGCCGCTCGCGCGCACATGTCCCCGCGCACCTTCGCCCGTCGCTTCCAGCAGGAGACGGGGACGACCCCGTACCGCTGGCTGCTGCGTCAACGGGTGCTGCTGGCCCAGGAGTTGCTGGAGGCCACCGACGAGACGATGGACTTCATCGCGAGCCGCACGGGGTTCGGGACCGCGGCCGCGCTGCGCCATCAGTTCGTACGCTCGCTGGGGACGACTCCGAACGCGTACCGGCGTACGTTCAGGGGCCCGCAGGCCGCCTGAACGTACGCCGTCACGGCCGTCACTCAGCGCCGCTCGGACACCCTCGCCCGGTCAGCGCGGCACGGTCAGCGCGGCACCGGCTTCAGCAGCAGCCGGTGCGGCCGCAGCGTGATGCCCACCCGGGTCGCGTCGTTGGACTCGGACGCCTGCTCGAGGCGCCAGCGTGACGCCACCGCGGCCGTGATGAGGGTGAGCTGGGCCATCGAGAAGTGGTCACTCGGGCACTTGCGGTTACCCGTGCTGAACGGGCTCATCGCGTACTTCGGCACGTCCTTGACGCGTTCCGGAAGCCAGCGGTCGGGGTCGAACTCCAGGTGCCCGTCGTACGAACGCGGATCCCGCTGGATCGCGTACGGACTGTAGACGATGTCGGCACCGGCAGGAATGCGATACCCGCCCAGTTCGGTTTCGGTCACGGCCCGGCGCGTCAATATCCATACGGCGGGACGCAGCCGCATGGCCTCGACGACAACATTGTTCGTGTGGGACAGCTTCCTCACGTCCGCGAATGCGACAGGACGGTCCCCCGCGACGGATTTGACCTCTTCGCGTACCCGGTCCGCGTGTTCCGGATGTTCAGTGAGCACCTGCAGCAGCCACATGATCGTGGAAGCAACGGTTTCGCTGCCGGGCGTGAGTATCGCGACGACCTGGTCGTGGATCTCCTGTTCGCCGATCGGGTCGCCATTCTCGTTCTTCGCTTCCAGCAATGCCGTCAGCAAATCGTCCGGCTTTTGACCAGATGCCCGGCGTTCGGCGACGATCTCGTCGACCAGGAGGTGCAAATCGGCCAATGCGCGGTCGAATTTGCGATTGGCCGGGAGCGGCAGCCGATAGAGCGGTCCCGCCGGGATCACCATGCGTCGGTACATGCCGCGGAACACGGTGGCGAGCGCGATGCTCAGCCGCTCGGCCCGCTCGTCCATGTAGTCGCCGCGCAGCAGACAGCGGGCCGCGACGCGGACGGCGACCCGGAACGACTCCGAGGTGCAGTCGATCGTCTCGCCGGGCTGCCAGCGCTCCGCGAGGCCGTGCGCCTCCTCCTCCATGATCGGCCCGTACTCGGGGATGATGTCGAGCCGGAACGCAGGCTGGATGGTCCGCCGCTGGCGCCGGTGCCGCGGCCCGTTGGCGGTCGCCACTCCCTCCTTGCCGAGCAGGCCTTCGAGGGACTCCCAGAGCGGCCCGTCGATCTTGAAGTCGGGGCTCAGCGCCAGCGCTCCGGTGAGGGCCGGCGTGGTGACCGCGTACACCGTCTTCGGGCCCAGCCTGAGCCGGACGACGTCGCCCTCGTCGCGCAGCCGGGCGAGGAAGCCCAGCGGGTCGCGCACCAGTTTCAGGCCGTGGCCGAGGCCGGGGACGCCGCCCCCGGCGAGGGGCGGGGTGCGGAGCTCTGCCGCCTGAGGTGCCGCGGGTTTGACGGACTCGACGGTCATTTCTCACCTGCCGCTTCGTTGTTGACGTACGGGGGTGTGGAGCGGTCGTCCCAGCTGTCGACCATGTACCGGCCGGACTCGTGGTGGAACCAGTACACGGAACTGAACCAGTTCCGCATATTGAACAGACACGCCCGTACGGCCGCCGCTAATTCGGCGCCCCGCACGGACCCGTTGTCGATGCGGTCGGCGTACCGCAATACCTCTTGTTCGACATCGAGGAATTCGGTGATACATCCCTCGACCCGCCGCCGCACTTCCTTGACCGCTTCTTCAAGTCGCATTCCCTCGTGATGAATGAGACTGATTCCGAGATTGTGGACCTCGTCGCCCGCGATTTCCTTGGGGAGCGAACACAGATCGTTGTACCAGGCGGCGAAATCCTGGCACAGCAGAGAAGCCCGCCGGTATGCGGGATTCTGTCGTACGGCGGTGGGGAGTTCGTACTCCGCGCTGGGCTCGAGCAGGTCGAGCCAGATCCAGTGCGCGAAAGTCTTCCGCCGCAGTTCGAGATAGTCCTCGACGGTCGGAACGGTTCCCGACCTACGATTGCGGAATTCCTGGTCGTACGCCTCGATGACGGCGTGGAAGTGCTCGGCGAACCGCGCGTTCCACCCCTTGCTCAGGAACGAGTACAACCGCACCATGCTGTCCGCGAACCCCGCGACCAGGGGATCCTGGTGGTGCAGATGGTCCCGCGGGGAGTCGAGGGCCGTGTGCAGTCGGTGCCTGAGCCTGAGCCAGGCCGCCGGCCGGCCGTGGATGACATCGCGGTCGTGGCGGTCGTCCCAGACGAAGAACCACGCGCTGTAGTCCGCTATCGCCTGGAGGACCTCGTCGGGCGCGCCAATGTAGTAGCCCGCCATGAGGTCGGTGTAGCAAAGCCCGTCGGCATATGCCTCAATCTTGTCCGCGGGCATGAGGCGTTTTTCCAGGAGCCAGGCCCTGGTCTTCTCCTGAAGACGGGGCCAATAGGGATGGAGTTGACGGGGAAACTCGGTCTCGATCACCGGGAGAGAGAGCGCCGGTGGAACCGAGATCGCAGTGTGTGTCGTTGTGGTGCTCTGTGGGAAAGCAGGCACGAACAAACCCCTCTCAGCCGCCTGTTGGCGACACGCCCCTCCCGCTGTGCCGGGCGCGCGCCGTTGCGTATCCCCGCACTTCCCATTCAGCACCACAACTGACCGTTCTGGGAACGGATTTGCTTCGCTCACTACCCCACCGTGCCGAGAACACCCCCTCCTGTGACTGAATACGGATCATTACAGGCACACAAGGGATCGAACGTGCGACGCACAGGCGAACGACGCCTGGTCGGAAGGGGATCCGGCCAGGCGTCGTGGGTGCGGGACACTCGCGTCCCAGCTGTCGTTTTCTGTCACAACCGCTCTCGGCCGCTCTCCACCGTACTCAGGCGTTCTCAGGCGTTCTCAGCCGTGCACAGGCGATCAGACCGGCTCGCAGCGGAGTGGCTCAGTCGTTCGCGACCACGGGGTACCGCGGCTCGTTCTCGGCCATCTGCCGTAGCGCGTCCTTGCGCTCGCGCTTGGAGAGCCGGTCGATGTAGAGGTACCCGTACAGATGGTCCGTCTCGTGCTGGAGGCAGCGCGCGAAGTAGCCCGTGCCGCGCACCTTGATCGGATTGCCCTTCTCGTCCTGCCCGGTGACCTCGGCGTAGTCGGGGCGGGCGAGCGGCGCGTACGCGGTCGGCACCGACAGGCAGCCCTCGTTGCTCTCGTCCAACTGGCGCCGGTCGGCGGGCAGCTCGACGAGCACCGGGTTGCAGACCACGCCCACGTGCCGGTTGCCCTCGTCGTCCCCGCAGTCGTAGACGAATACCTTCAGGTCGACGCCGATCTGGTTCGCGGCCAGGCCCACGCCCTCGGCGGTGCGCTGGCTGGCGAACATGTCGGCGACCAGCTGGTCCAGCTCCGGGCCGAACTCCGTGACGTCCTTGCACTCCTTGTGCAGCACGGGGTTCCCGACGACCGTGATGGGCCGCGAGGTGCCGCGCTCGCGGTAGGCCGTCTCGCGCTCCTCACACTCCTCGGTGTCGATGACGAAGCCGTCGTCGTCCACGGGGAGCACTCCGGAGTGCTGCTGCTCAGTGTCCTGCTGCGCCATGACCGACGTAAGCCTTCCTAGAAAACAGGGGTGTGATGCTGATACAGGGTACGGGGGGCCGCGCCCCGACAGGGGCGCGGGGAACTGCGCGACCAGCCACGACGAACCCGCAGCCGACAACAGTCCTCACAACCGCTAACAGACCTCTTCCAGATCCCGCCAGTCCCGAGAGTCAGGGCTGTCCGCAACCCACCCGTCCAACAGCCCCCTCACCAGCGAAGCCGGCGCAGCCACCCCGCACTCCCGCTCGGGCACCCACAGCTGCCCGTCGGTACGGTGACCGAGCGGCCCAGGATGCCCGGGCTCACTGTGATCATGCGGATCGAGATGCTCACCATCGCCCTCGTCGGACGGCATCCGCGACTCGGAGCACATCCGGCACAGCAGCCGCACGGAGGACGACCAGTCCTCGGCGGCGAACCCCGCATCGGCCGCCAGCCGCTCCAGCGCATCCCGGTCACCCTCGGTCTCCGCCTCCAGGAGCACGACCCAGGTGGGCACGGGAGAGGGCGCCCACAGCTCGATCTCGTCGAAGACGGGATAGGCGTGCCCGGCGGCGGTCGTCCGCTCACCGTGGGGCACCCCGTCGTGCAGCACGACCTCGCCCCAGCGCCGCCCGGAGGACGGCAGCGGAATGGAGAGGACCTCGATCCGGGCGGGGTCGAGCCGCCGCCCCCACACGACCTCGGCCTCGCCCTCGGGCGACAGCCGTACGGCGGCGCTCCCGAGGTCCATGCCCACCGGCTCGCCGAAGGCGGTGGCGCCCCCGCCTTTCGGCCGGGAGGGACCGCCGGGCACCCACAGCCCGTACGCCTGCCAGGCCCGCCGCGCCAGCGGCCAGTCCTGCAGGGCGGTGGCCGCGATCCCGACGTTCCACCAATCAGGGGCCCCGGTCTCCCGGTCGAGCAGTGCGACGGCCCTCAAGCCCGCCGCCCGCGCCTGCTCCCAGTCGTGCCGGAACTTGTGCAGCAGGGCGAGGTTGAACCAGGACTCGGACAGCCAGGGCTCCAGGTCCGCCGCACGCGTGAGCAGCGCGCCCGCGTCCTCGTACCGGCCGTCGCCGATCAACGTGAACGCGCGGTCGGTGGCCTGCCGCCATGAGGCGGAGGGCCGGTGCCGTCCCTTGCCGAAGATCCTCACGATTCCCGCCTGCCAGTTCGTTGAAGAGCGTGCAGCCTCGGGCTGGACTGTGCCCCCTGATGTCCTCTTCCTCGCATCCAACCACGTACGGTCGGACGGGCGCTCATTACCCATGGGTTACCCAGTCAGGGGCAGCGTAAGTCCGCCCGCCCGTCTCCCACCACCGCCCTCAGCCGAGGGGCTCACGCGCCGTCCCTCCTGTCCTTGCGAGCACCCTGGCCAGCGACTCCACGACCTCGGGCTGATAGTCACGGGCGGTGCCCAGCCTCAGCTCCTCCAGCGCCTTCAGGGGCCCGCCGGGGCCTGCTTCCCTGGCCTTCTCCTCGTACGCGTTCACGGCCCGTACGATCCTGGCGCTGACCGGCTGATCGCGGTACGGGTCCGCCTGCCGCTCCACCACCACGGCGACCTCCGCGTCCACGCCGGTCTGGCGCACCACGGCGCCGCCGAGCAGGGCGATGCGCCGCTGGTCGTCGGGGGCGAGGGCGGCGGTGGCCCCGGCGGGCACGGGGTCGACGAGCGAGAGCTGGCCGATGTCGTGCATCAGGGCCGCGTACTCCAAAACGGTCAGCTGGGGCTCGGAGAGCCCCAGCTCACGGCCCACGGCTCGGCTGAGCGCGGCCACGCGCCTGGCATGCCCCGCCGGGGTGTAGCCGGCGATCTCGGTGGCCCGCGCGAGGGAGGCGATGGTCTGGCGGTAGGTGGTCCGTACGGCCGCGTACCGCCGGAAGGACAGCTGCGTGAGCAGCAGCGGCAGGGAGAAGACCGGCAGCGCCCACAGTCCCGCGACGGCGACCGCCAGCGCCATCACGGCTCCGGTCGCACAGACCGCCGACCCGATGCCGAGCGTGCCGCGCAGCTCGTCCCGCAGCAACGGCCCGAAGGGCCACCGGGTCCGCGCGTGCGCCATCGCGGCGGCCAGTACGGCGTCCCACAGAGCGGTCAGCACGAGCAGCGCGACGACAAGCACCGCGTACAGCGGTCCTTCCCCGGCCCACTCCTTCAACCTGCCCTGGTTGTAGAGGGGTTGAAAGCACACGGCGGCGAAGGTGACGGTGAGTACGCGCCTGGTGAGGTGGTCGATGGTGGGCCCGTGCCCCTTGGCCACGTGGGGCACACACCCCAGGAGCGAGGCCGCCACGACCACGGCGACGACCTGGAGGACGCCGTGGTGGGTGGGCTGCCCGCCGTTCTCCCCGAGCAGGGCGTACGCGAGGGCCCCGGCGGCCCCGAGCGGCGCCGACTCCCGCTCCTCGGCACCGCTCCACCGAGCGAGCTCCCCGACGGCGATGAGCAGCCCGAACGCGAGGGCCGCCCCGCGTTCGTCGAGACCGCGCCAGAGAGTGACGGCGAGGGCGACTGCTACGAGGAGGACGACGGCGGCCCGGACGAGGATCAGGGGGAGCGGTGGGCGAGGGGGATTCATGGCCTGGCCCCGTCGACGCTTTTGCGGTGCTCTTCCGGTTTGCGGTGCTCTTCCGGCCCACTGGAAAGGGGCCGTGCGGGCGGTGCGGGCGGGGGAACCTCGCCGCACAGCGGCGTCTCGTCCGCCGTCACAGCCGGATGCCACCCCTCCCGGCCGAGCGCCAGCGCCAACGCCTCCACCATCCGCGGATCGAACTGCGCCCCCGCACACCGCCCCAGCTCCTCCAGCGCCGCCGCGACCGGCCGCGCACGCCGATACGACCGAGTCGACGTCATCGCGTCGAACGCGTCGGCGACCGCCACCACCCGTGCGAACTCAGGTATCTGACGACCGGTCAGCCCATACGGATACCCGCTCCCGTCCAGCCGCTCATGGTGATGCAGAATCGCCGACCGGGCCTCCCCGAGAAAACCGATCCCGCGCACCATCTCGTGTCCGTACTCGGGATGCAGCTCGATCACCCGCCGCTCCTGGGGAGTCAGCGGCCCGTCCTTCCGCAACAGCCGTGTGGGAACGCCGAGTTTGCCCACGTCATGCAGAATCCCGGCGAACCTGAGCGCCTCGGCCCGCTCGTCGTCCATGCCCAGTTCGCGCGCGATCATCATCGACGCCTGCCCCACCCGCTCACTGTGCCCGCGCGTATACCCGTCCTTGATGTCAACGGCCTGCACGAGCGCGCGAATCGTGGCCTGATGGGCGCCCCGCTCCCGGTGGTACTGCGCGAACACCCACCAGGACACGTACATCGGCAGCAGCACGAGCAACGCGGCGACCGGCCCGTACGGACTGCGCCAGAGCACCGCCATCATCAGCCCGGCGAGCCCGTGCACGGCGACGGGCGCGAGCGAGCGGGTGAAGAGCCCGCGCCAGGCGGCCCGTAGCGGCACCCGCTCGGCGGTCGCGAGAATGCCCCCGTCGAGAACCGTCAGCACGGCGCAGAAGGCGAGCACCGCGGCCCCGGCCGGCCCGAGCGCGTAGGGGAAGTCGGCCTCGACGACCGCGTCCCGCCCGCCGAGCGCCCAGTGCACACGCGACGCCGCCCAGACCCCGAGCACGAGCCGGGCCGCCCGCCACACCCGGCGCAGCCACCGCGGCCGCTGCTCCACCCGGGACAGCAGCGCCCCCGGCAGCACGACGAGCGCCGCGGCGGGCGGCGGCAGCAGAAAGGCTCCGGCGAGGAGTACGGGGAAGAAGGTGCCCATGCCCTGAAGGGCGTAACGCCCGGCGGGACGCCACCTGTTGATCTGCTCGCATCCCGCGTACAGGACGGCGAGCAGCGCGATCGCGGCCCAGGGGGTGCGGAGGTCCGACAACGGGACCAGGCACACTCCGGCGCCCAGGACGACACAAGCGACGTAGAAACAGGCCCGGGGCGGAATCGACCCCCGCATCGACCCCATCGCGCCCTCCCCGTGGCCCGTGTCCGGCGGGCCCCGGTCAAGCCCGTTCAGGCTCCGGAGAATATGGCGATGGGGGTGGCGCGGGGGTGGCTATGCCCGATTCAGCGGCCTCAAGGACCGCGGATTCGCACGTTCGAGTGACAACTGCGACAACTCCCCGAAGGGAGCTCGCAGTTCAGGACTCCTGAGGTGTCGCGGCCTGGGGCGAGGCCGTCACGTCGTGCTCGGGCACGACCTGGCCGGAACGGATCAACTCGATACGGCCCATGACCTTCGAACGCAGATCGGTCGGCACGTCGTCATGGCCGCAGCACCGCTTGACCAGCTTCTTCACGGCCTGCTCGAGCCCGTACTTCTCCAGACACGGCGAGCACTCCTCGAAGTGCTGCTCGAACTTGGTGCAGTCGGAGTCGGGCATCTCGTGGTCGAGGAACTCGTAGAGATGATCGAGTACTTCACTGCAGTCCGTCTCGTGCGGCTCTCCGCAGCTCATGAGCCCGAGCCTTTCGTTCCGTCCGACTCTCCGGCGCCAGCCGGGACCAGGCCGCGGTCCTTGGCGTAGTCCTCGAGCATGCCGCGCAGCTGGCGGCGGCCCCGGTGCAGCCGGGACATCACCGTACCGATGGGTGTCCCCATGATGTCCGCGATCTCCTTGTACGCAAAGCCCTCTACGTCCGCGAGATAGACGGCGATGCGGAATTCCTCGGGGATCGCCTGCAACGCTTCCTTGACGTCCGAGTCGGGCAGGTGGTCGAGCGCCTGCGACTCGGCGGAGCGCAGACCGGTCGACATGTGCGACTCGGCGCGCGCGAGCTGCCAGTCCTCGATCTCCTCGGCGGCGGAGCGCTGGGGCTCGCGCTGCTTCTTGCGATACGAGTTGATGAAGGTGTTCGTGAGGATCCGGTACAGCCACGCCTTGAGGTTGGTGCCCTCGCGGAACTGGTGGAAGGACGCATACGCCTTCGCGTACGTCTCCTGCACCAGGTCCTCGGCGTCGGCCGGGTTGCGCGTCATGCGCAGCGCGGCCGAGTACATCTGGTCGAGGAACTCCAGCGCGTCCCGCTCGAAGCGCGCGCTGCGCTCCGCGGTCGACTCGCTGCTGCCCAGGCCTTCGGGCTGCTCCGCCTGGCCGTGATCGGTCCCTGCGTCGGTCCCTGTGACCGGACCCACCTCCTCCAGAGTCTGGGCAGGACCGAAACCGGTCCCACCAGAATCGGAGGATAGACGACGATCCGCCCCGCCCGCCGCCCGAATAGGGGTGGTCTTTGCCGCATGCAGAACCGACCAGTCCAGGTCAGCGCTGCTGCTACGGCTCGGGCAAATGGTCGAACCCATGCGGCGGACTTCCTCTCGTACGACTTCTCACAGCACAGGCCGTGCTGTCTGATCCGCACAACAGAGGTCTCCCGCTCAACATTCCCGGGCTTCACCCGAGTGATGAAGTCCACTCCAACACGGCCTCGGTGATCACCTTCAGGGCCTGGTCCTGGTCGATCGGCGCACGCTTCGGCACGGCGAACCCATGATCTCCGTACGGCACCTCGACCATCTCGTACGAGCCCGCCGGGAACTCCTCCGGCTTCCCGAACGGGTCGTTGCCGCCCTGCACGACGAGCGTGGGCACCCCGGCGCCGAGCAGTTCGTCCGCGCGGGACTTCTCGGGCTTGCCCGGCGGGTGGAGGGGGAAGCTCAGCGCGAGGACGGCGTGGGCACCGAGTTCGGTGGCCGTGCGGCAGGCGACGCGGGCTCCGGCGCTGCGGCCTCCGGCGATCACGGGGAGCCCGGGCTTCGCGACCACGGACCACAGTCCCCGCCATCCGACGTCCAGCGTCTTCGGCGGCGGCGCCAGCTTCTTCCCGGCCACCCGCCAGGGCTGCTCGACGAGCGCCACGCTCACGCCGTGCGGGGGCAGCGCGGCGGCGAGCGCCTCGAGGTCGCGTGCCTCGATCCCGCCGCCGGCGCCATGGCTGACGGCGAGGACGAGCCGTGCCTTCTTCGCCCGGCGCCAGGTGACGCGGGCCGTACCCGCGTCGGTCTCGACCGTTTCTGCCGTCTTGCTCTGTGTCACGTTCCTCACGTTCGTCACGTCAGAAAAGTGTGCCCTCTTCGGGGCCTTCCAGCTCCTTCAGCAGCTCCGGCCCGTTGTTACGGACGTTGCTCACCGCCGTGGAGACGGGGTACGCCCGCATCAGTCCCTCCGGCGGCGGCGCGAGCAGGGAGCGCAGGTCCTCGACGTCCTTGCGGGCCGGGTCGAGCCAGGAGTCCCAGCGGTCCGGGGTGAGCATGAGCGGCATGCGCGGGTGGATGTCGGCGAGCGAGCGCGGCCCTTCCTCCGGCGCGACCGCGAGCGGCGTGGTCTCCGCCTCCGTGGTGATGACGGAGCACGTCACCCACCAGGACCGCGGATGGTCGTCGGGCAGCGTCTTGTCCCGCCAGAACTCGTACAGCCCGGCCATCGCGAAGACGGACCCGTCGGCGGGGAGCACGAAGTACGGCTGCTTGCGCGGCCGCTTCTTCTTGCCCTCGACCTCCAGGTCGCGCTCGGAGGTCCCGGTCACCCACTCGTAATAGCCGTCGGCGGGGATGATGCAGCGCCGGGAGGTGAAGGCCCGCCGGTACGAGGGCTTCTCGTGCACCGTCTCCGCGCGGGCGTTGATCATCCGGGCGCCGCCCTCGGGGGTCTTCGACCAGGACGGGACGAGACCCCACTTGAGCCGGCGCAGCTGACGAACCGGCTCAGGGTCCTCCGCGTCCTTAAGAGGACGGTCCAGGACCGCGTAGACCTCCTTGGTCGGAGCCACGTTGTAGTCGGGGTCCAGAGCCTCCTCCGGCTCCCACTTCTCGATCTCAAAGATTCCTGCGAGATCCTCGGGCCTACGACTCGCTGCATACCGTCCGCACATACGTGCCACACTGCCAGATTCCGAGCTATCCAGAGGAGCCCTCACCGACAATGGACAGCATCGCCGCCACCTCGCTGGCCACCCTCTGGGACGAGGTGTTCGGGAGCCAGCCCGACCCCGACACCTGGGTGGTCATCGCCACGATGGTCGCCGCCCTCGCCGTGATCGTCCCGCCCAACATCTGGCGGCTCGCGCGCAACGCCATCACCATCGCCCACGAGGGCGGCCACGGTCTGGTCGCACTGCTGACGGGCCGCAGTCTCAGCGGCATCCGGCTGCACTCCGACACCAGCGGCCTCACGGTCAGCCGCGGCAAGCCGACCGGCCTCGGCATGATCCTCACCGCGGCCTCGGGCTACACCGCTCCCCCGCTGCTCGGACTCGGCGGCGCCGCCCTCCTCGCCGCGGGCCACATCACCGCCCTCCTCTGGCTGGCCACGCTGCTGCTCGTGGCGATGCTGGTGATGATCCGCAACGCGTACGGCGCCCTCACGGTCCTGCTCACCGGCGCCACGTTCGTGGTGGTGTCCTGGCTGGCCGGCCCTCAGGTGCAGGCGGCCTTCGCGTACGCCGTGGTCTGGTTCCTCCTCCTCGGCGGCGTCCGCCCGGCCTTCGAACTCCAGGCCAAGCGAACCAGGGGAAACGCGGGCGACTCGGACGCGGACCAACTCTCCCGCCTGACCCACGTCCCGGCGGGCATGTGGCTGTTCCTGTTCCACGCGGTGTCGCTGTGTTCACTGATAGGCGGGGGCAGGTGGCTCTTGGAGCTATGACGCGCCCCGAAGGGGCAGGCGTCATCAGGGGCGCGGGGCTGTGTCGTTGTGCGGCTCCGCCGCGGGGCGCGACAAGCCACAACGAACCCGCACCCTCCATACCGGCCTCACTGCACCCCCCCCAGCGGAGCGTTTCCGTTCGGGTTTCGCCGCCTTTGATCAAGATCTCCTCTCATCCCCAGCCATTAAAGTGGGGCGCATGACCGCTAACCCCTCGCACACCGCCCTCTGGCCCGCCCCGCACGCGAGCGGAGCCGTCGACGCGACGGTCCACGTGCCCGGGTCGAAGTCGGTCACCAACCGCGCGCTCGTCCTCGCCGCCCTCGCGGCGGAGCCCGGCTGGCTGCGTCGCCCGCTGCGCTCCCGCGACACCCTCCTGATGGCCGGTGCCCTGCGTGCGATGGGCGTCGGCATCGAGGAGGGCGTCGGCCCCGACGGCTCCGGCGAGGCATGGCGTGTCATCCCCTCGGGCCTGCACGGCCCGGCCACGGTCGACGTCGGCAACGCCGGCACGGTGATGCGCTTCCTGCCGCCGGTCGCCGCGCTCGCCGACGGCCCCATCCGCTTCGACGGCGACCCGCGTTCGTACGAGCGGCCCCTGAACGGCGTGATCGACGCCCTGCGCACCCTCGGCGCCCGTATCGACGACGACGGCAGGGGCGCGCTGCCGCTGACCGTGCACGGCAGCGGGGCGCTGGAGGGCGGCCCGGTGGAGATCGACGCGTCGTCATCCAGCCAGTTCGTCAGCGCTCTCCTTCTTTCCGGCCCGCGTTTCAACCAGGGCGTCGAGGTACGGCACACGGGCTCGACACTCCCGTCCATGCCGCACATCCGTATGACGGTCGACATGCTGCGGTCGATCGGCGCCCAGGTGGACACCCCGGAGTCGGGCGGCGAGCCGAACGTCTGGCGGGTCACGCCGGGCGCGCTCCTCGGCCGCGACCTGACGGTCGAGCCGGACCTGTCGAACGCCCAGCCGTTCCTGGCGGCCGCCCTGGTCACCGGCGGCAAGGTCGTCATCCCCGACTGGCCTGCGCGTACCACCCAGCCGGGCGACAGGCTGCGGGAGATCTTCACCGAGATGGGCGGTTCCTGCGAACTGACCGACCGGGGCCTCCAGTTCACCGGCTCCGGCTCGATCCACGGCATCGAGGTGGACCTGGGCGAGGTCGGTGAGCTGACCCCCGGCATCGCGGCGGTCGCGGCTCTCGCCGACTCCCCCTCGACGCTGCGCGGTGTGGCCCATCTGCGGCTGCACGAGACGGACCGGCTGGCCGCGCTCACCAAGGAGATCAACGAACTCGGCGGCGACGTCACCGAGACGGCCGACGGCCTCCACATCCGCCCGCGCCCGCTGCACGGCGGCACCTTCCACACCTACGACGACCACCGCATGGCCACCGCGGGCGCGATCATCGGCCTCGCGGTCGACGGCGTACGGATCGAGAACGTGGCGACGACGGCGAAGACCCTGCCGGACTTCCCCGATCTGTGGACCGGAATGCTCGGGAACTGACGGGCGGACCGGGATCATGCGCCGATACGGCAAGAACACCGACGAGGACGACATCCGCCAGCGCCCGAACCGCAAGGGCAACCGGCCGCGTACGAACATCCGCCCCAAGCACGAGGAGGCGGTCGAGGGCGTGGTCCTCACCGTCGACCGGGGCCGACTGACCTGCCTCGTCGAGGACCGTGTCGTGATGGCGATGAAGGCCCGCGAACTGGGCCGCAAGGCCGCCGTCGTGGGCGACCGGGTGGCCATCATCGGCGACCTGTCCGGCCAGAAGGACACGCTCGCCCGGATCGTCCGTATCGAGCCGCGTACCTCCGTCCTGCGCCGCACGGCCGACGACGACGATCCGTACGAGCGCGTGGTCGTCGCCAACGCCGACCAGTTGGCCATCGTCACGGCCCTCGCCGACCCGGAGCCGCGCCCGCGCCTGATCGACCGCTGCCTGGTCGCCGCGTACGACGGCGGCCTGGATCCCCTGCTGGTGTTGACGAAGTCGGACCTGGCCTCACCCGACGAACTCCTCGAGCTGTACGGGGCGTTGGGCGTTCCGTACGTCGTGACGAGCCGCGAGGAGCTGGAGAGCGGCGAGGCCGTGGCCCGCGTACGCAAGCAGCTCGACGGCAAGACGACCGCGTTCGTGGGGCACTCGGGCGTCGGCAAGACGACGCTGGTCAACGCGCTCGTGTCGCTGGAGCGGCGGCGGAGCACCGGCGTCGTCAACGCCGTCACGGGCCGCGGACGGCACACCACCACGTCGGCGCGCGCGATCCCCCTGCCGGACAACGACGGTTGGGTGATCGACACCCCGGGCCTACGGTCCTTCGGCCTGCACCACGTCGACCCGTCCCGCGTCATCCACGCCTTCCCCGATCTGGAACCCGGCACCGAGGGCTGTCCGCGCGCGTGCAGTCACGACGAGCCGGACTGCGCCCTGGACGACTGGGTAGCCGAGGGCCACGCGGATCCGGCGCGGCTCTACTCGCTGCGCCGGCTGCTGGCCACACGCGAACGACGCGAAGGCGACTGACATGACCTCAGTGTTGTTTGCATCCCTGCCACGACGGTAAAGGCATAATCGCACCAAGCCTGATCCAAGCGAGACGAAGCGGTCACGGAGCGTGGGAGGACATCACATGGCGTGGCTGCTGGTTGTCGTGGCGGGGCTCCTGGAGACGGGTTTCGCCGTCTGCCTCAAGCTTTCCCACGGCTTCACGAGACTGTGGCCCACGGTGGCCTTCTGCATCTTCGCCCTGGGCAGCTTCGGCCTCCTCACCCTGGCCCTGAGGAAACTCGACGTGGGCCCCGCCTACGCGGTCTGGACAGGTATCGGCGCCGCGGGCACCGCCATCTACGGCATGATCTTCCTGGGCGACCTGGTCTCCACCCTGAAGATCGTCTCGATCACCCTGGTGATCGTGGGAGTCATCGGCTTGCAGCTGTCGGGCTCGTCCCACTGAGGGGCCGGTCGGCGGTCGGTCTGTGGGAGCGGCAGGCAGCAGGCCAGTGGTCTGTGGGCACCCGCCCACTCCCACCCGCAGCCGCGGTCACGCCACAGAACGCACAGTCGCCAGAGCGTCCCGAACGAGCCCCGCCGCACCCCCCTCCCCGGCAGGGGCAAGCACACAAGACACCCCCAGCCGCACCACAAGCTCACAGGCCCGCGCCAACTCCGCGGACTCGGTCTTGGACGTCCCGGGCACACTCAGCGAGGCAACGGCCCGATCCCGCACGAGCGCCACGAAGTCACCGGGCGAGGGCAACGGCCCATCAGCCCGACGCTGAGCCGGCACGGCGGAGGACGACGGCACGGCGGACAAGGTGGGAGAGGGCAACCTCTCACCCCAGCACCCCGTGAGCATCGCCCGCACCAGCGTGTTCCCCCGAGCCGCGGCCACCGTCCACTCCGCCGCCGCGGCCAACCGCTCCCGCGGCTCCGCATGACTCACCAGAGCCCGCTCCACCCCCGCGAGATAGGCGTCGGCCTCCCGCCGTACGAGCGCCCGCGCGAGCCCATCCTTGCTCCCGAACTCGTTGTAGAGCGTCTGCCGGGACACCCCGGCCACGGCGGCCACGTCGACCATCCGCACTGCGGACCACGGACGGCGTCCGAGCGCCGTGTACGCGGCGTCCAGTAGGGATTCCCGCGCTGCAGGCATCATCGCCTCCCTGGGGCGATCGGCTCTGCGCTTCAGAGTTGACGCGCACGGGGGCACTGTCAAGGGTTCGCGGCGGCACCGAGGGGCGCCGGCACCCTTGAGGGCGCCCCTTCAGGGGCGCGGGGCTGTGCCGATGTGCGGCTCCGCCGCGGCGCGACAAAGCCACAGACGGCCCGCAGTTTCTGCACAACCCCGGTTCTTCCCCCCGTTTCCCGCGGAGGGGCCCGGAAGATACGGTTCGCTCATGCCCGACTATCGCGATGACCTGCGCCTCGCCCATGTCCTGGCGGACGCCGCCGACGCCGCGACGATGGACCGGTTCAAGGCGCTCGACCTCAAGGTCGAGACCAAACCGGACATGACCCCGGTGAGCGAGGCGGACAAGTCCGCCGAGGAGCTGATCCGCGGCCATCTCCAGCGGGCACGACCACGCGACGCAGTCCTCGGCGAGGAGTACGGCATCGAGGGCACGGGCCCCCGCCGCTGGGTGATCGACCCCATCGACGGCACCAAGAACTACGTACGCGGTGTGCCCGTCTGGGCCACGCTGATCTCCCTGATGGAGGCGGGCGAGGGCGGCTACCAGCCTGTCGTCGGCGTCGTCTCCGCGCCCGCGCTGGGCCGCCGCTGGTGGGCCGCGAAGGGGCACGGCGCGTTCAGCGGGCGCAGCCTGTCGTCGGCGACCCGGCTCCACGTCTCGCGTGTCTCGCGCATGTCGGACGCCTCCTTCGCGTACTCCTCGCTCAGCGGCTGGGAGGAGCGCAGCCTGCTCGGCGGCTTCCTGGACCTGACCAAGGAAGTGTGGCGCACGCGCGCGTACGGCGATTTCTGGCCGTACATGATGGTCGCGGAGGGCTCGGTCGACATCTGCGCGGAGCCCGAGCTGTCGCTGTGGGACATGGCGGCGAACGCGATCGTCGTGACCGAGGCGGGCGGCACCTTCACCGGCCTCGACGGCCGCCCGGGCCCGCACAGCGGCAACGCGGCGGCGTCGAACGGCCTGCTCCACGACGAGCTGCTGGGATATCTGAACCAGCGGTACTAGCCGGTACTGAGGCGGCTCCCAAACCGGCGCCGATGAGACATCCGGGGCACTAACCGGAAGAACGCGCCCCCCAAACCGTCCGCACGCGCCCTCTTGTTGACCCTCCCTTTAACTGCGACTCTGAGAGTCCCCCCACTTGTGAACTTGTGAATCCTTGCGCAAGCGGGATTCGTAGGAGGTGGCTCCGTCCATGCTCGTCCGCGACGCCATGAGCACGGTGGTCCTCACCATCGGGCCCGCTCACACCCTCCGGCAGGCCGCCGCGCTGATGTCCGCGCGCCGCGTAGGCGCGGCCGTGGTACTCGACCCCGACGACAGCGGGCTCGGCATCCTCACCGAGCGCGACATCCTCAACTCCGTCGGCCTGGGACAGAACCCGGACGCCGAGCGGGCACACGCCCACACGACCACCGACGTGGTGTTCGCCGCCCCGACCTGGACACTGGAGGAGGCCGCTCTGACCATGTCCCACGGCGGCTTCCGCCACCTCATCGTGCTGGACCACGAGGAGCCCGTGGGCATCGTCTCGGTCCGCGACATCATCCGCTGCTGGGCGCCACTGCGACAGCACGCCCCGGCCTGATCGCGTAGCGGCTTGGAAAACGCCTTATCGCCTAGCGGCTTGGCAAACGAACGGGCCGGATCTCCGGTACGGGGAGATCCGGCCCGCTCTCGACGGCAAGCGTTCCAGTGCTGGTGTCAGCCGCGCAGGGCCTGGACCGCGGCTTCCAGCCGCTTGCCGAAGTCTCCGTCGGCCTGACGGAAGTTGTCGATCGCGCGCTCGGCGATGTCGTCGCGCGAGACCTTGGCGATGAAGCCCGCCAGATTGTCGATCAGACGGCCCTTCTCGCCCTCGGACATCAGGCGGTAGAGGTTGCCCGCCTGCACGAAGTCGTTGTCCTCGGAGTGGACCGGGGCCTCGTGGTTGCCGGTGCCGGCCGCGAAGTTCGCGGTCGACTGCCACAGCGGCCTGTCCGTCTGGAACGGGCCGCCGAAGCTGTTCGGCTCGTAGTTCTTCGCGCCCTTGTGGCGGCCGTCGTACAGGAAGCCGTCACGGGAGTTCGTACGCGCCTCGGTGGCGTGCGGACGGTTCACCGGCAGGTGGTCGGCGTTGATGCCGACGCGGTAGCGGTGGGCGTCGCCGTACGCGAAGAGGCGTCCCTGGAGCATCTTGTCGGGCGACGGCCCGATACCCGGCACGAAGTGCGCGGGGCTGAAGATGGACTGCTCGACCTCGGCGAAGACGTTCTCCGGATTGCGGTTGAGCTCCAGCCTGCCGATCTCGATCGGCGGGTAGTCCTCGTGCGGCCACACCTTGGTGAGGTCGAACGGGTTGAAGCGGTATGTCGCCGCGTCGGCCGCCGGCATGATCTGCACCTGCACGGTCCAGGTCGGGAACTCACCGCGCTCGATGGCCTCACGCAGGTCGCGCTGGTGGGAGTCGGGGTCCTCACCGGCGATCCTCGCGGCCTCTTCCGAGGTCAGGTTCCTGATGCCCTGGTCGGTCTTGAAGTGGTACTTGACCCAGAAGACCTCGCCGGCCTCGTTGTTCCACTGGTAGGTGTGCGAGCCGTACCCGTTCATGTGGCGGTACGAGGCGGGGATGCCGCGGTCACCGAACAGCCAGGTCACCTGGTGTGTCGACTCGGGGCTGAGGCCCCAGAAGTCCCACACGTTGTCGGCTTCCTGCGAGCCCGTGTACGGGTCGCGCTTCTGGGTGTGGATGAAGTCGGGGAACTTGATGGCGTCCTTGACGAAGAACACCGGGGTGTTGTTGCCGACGAGGTCGTAGTTGCCCTCCTCGGTGTAGAACTTCAGCGCCCAGCCGCGCGGGTCACGGACTGCGTCCGCGGAGCCCAGGTTGCCGGCCACGGTGGAGAAGCGCAGGAAGGTCTCGGTCTGCTTGCCGACCCCGGAGAGAAACGCGGCACGCGTGTACCGGGTGACATCGGCTGTGACCGTGAAGGTGCCGTAGGCACCGGCACCACGGGCGTGCACGACACGCTCCGGGATGCGCTCGCGGTTGAAGTGGGCGAGCTTCTCGAGCAGAAGCTGGTCCTGGACGAGAACCGGGCCGCCGACGCCTGCGGTCTCGCTGTTCTGGTTGTCGGCCACCGGCGCGCCGGCCTCCGTCGTAAGCGGTCCCTGCGTCACGTGCGCCTCCTGCGTCATCCCTGGCCGTTCCTGTCCCTTGGCCAATGTCGAGCTCGATCCTACATTAGACAATGTCTAAGTCAAGTACAGCTCCAAAGTCACACCTGTTCGGATTCTGGTCCACTTGCTGTTAAGCTGGTCTGCATGAGTGACCTGTTGGAACGACTGCGCGGACGCGGCTGGCGTATGACCGCGCAGCGGCGTGTCGTCGCCGAGGTCCTCGACGGCGATCACGTCCACCTGACGGCCGACGAGGTCCATTCCCGGGCCGTCGCCAAGCTGCCCGAGATCTCCCGGGCGACCGTCTACAACACGCTGGGTGAGCTGGTCTCGCTCGGCGAGGTGCTGGAAGTCGCCACGGACAAGCGCGCGAAGCGGTACGACCCGAACGCGCACCGTCCGCACCACCACCTGGTCTGCGCCCAGTGCGGCGCCATCCGCGACGTCCACCCGAGCGGCAACCCGCTCGCGGACCTCCCCGACTCCGAGCGCTTCGGCTTCACAGTCTCGGACGTCGAGGTGACATACCGCGGAGTCTGCCCGAACTGCGCCGCCGCCTGACCAGCACGACCTTCTGAAGCCCCGGCCTCCATGGGATGCCGGGGCTTTCAGCATCCCGGCCGACCTTCGACATCCCGGCCGACCTTTCAGCGTTCCGCCGACCCTTCAGCGTTCCGCCGGGCTTTGGCGTTCCGCCGGGCTTTGGCGTTCCGCCGGACTTTCAACATCCCGCTGGGCTTTCGGCATCCCGCGGACACGGAGACACACCGAAGGCCCGGAACCATTGGTTCCGGGCCTTCGGCCTTCAGTAGCGGGGACAGGATTTGAACCTGCGACCTCTGGGTTATGAGCCCAGCGAGCTACCGAGCTGCTCCACCCCGCGTCGATGAACTGAACACTACGTCACCACCGCCGACCAGCGCAAATCGCTTTCCGCCCCGCGATTACCGCGACCCGGGGGGCTGAACTTTTGAACCCCAGTCCAGGCATACCCACCGTGTCCGGCGCTTGAGGACGAGGCCGTCCAGGCCGCTTCCCCACTCACCCCGGTCATCCCACCCACACATGCCAGCCCGGGCCCACCCAGCCCGTCCAGCGCTTGAGGACAAGGCCGTCCAGGCCGTTCCCCCACTCACCCCGGTCATCCCACCCACACATGCCAGCCCAGGCCCACCCAGCCCGTCCGACGCTTGAGGACAAGGCCGTTCAGGCCGATCAAGCGGGGGTCTGGGGGCGGCAGCCACCAGGGATGGGACGGGTAGGGGCGGTGGGGGCGAAACCAACCCCGCCCCCACCATCACGCAGACAACTCCTGCCGCAACGCATCCCGCAACCGAGTCGCCCGCTCAGAAACCTCCCCGGGCCCGAGCGACACGGCACGATCAGCCCACCGCTGCCCCTCCGCAAGCTCCCCCTGACGCGCGTAGACGAGAGCAAGCCGCAACGCCGCCCGCCCATGCCCCGCATCAGCAGCCCGAGCCCACCACAAGGCAGCTTCAGGCTCACTCCCCTCCCGGGCCAGCAGAAGCCCAAGATTGAACGCCCCGTTCCGCGAGCCCGCCTCCGCAGCCTCCCGGTACCACCGAGCCGCCTCCACGACATCCCCACGGGCAGAAGCCAGCATCCCCACCCGCACCTGAGCCCGCCGATGCCCCTGGGAAGCAGCCCGCTCGTACCACTCCTCGCACTCACTCTTCTCGGTCGCGGGCTCCCCCAGCTCATGCGCTGGCGCAGGCGGCCGCCGCGCATCGAGCACGGTGGCCAGCCGATAAGCCGCCTCCGCGCTACCGCCGCCCGCGGCACACCGCAGATGCCGCTCGGCAGCCCGCTCGTCCCCGTCCCGAAGGCGCGCGATCCCCACCTGGAGCGCCGCCTCCGTATGCCCGGCCGCAGCGGCCCGCTCGTACCACCGCAACGCCGCCTCATCCTCAGCCCGCCCGGCGTGCAGGATCCCGAGATTGAACGCGGCATCCACGCTGCCGGCCTCCGCGGCCTTGGAGAACCAGGGCTCGGCTCCGGCCGCGTCGCCCACCTGCAGCAGCAGGATGGCGAGCGCGTTCGCCGCCTCCCGATGCCCCGCGTACGCCGCACGCCGGTACCACTGCTCGGCGTGCGCGGTCCGCCCCTGCTCGGCACAGAGCAGCCCGAGGTTGTACGCGCCGTTCACATCACCGGCGTCCATGGCGGCCCGGTACCAGCGCTCGGCGGTCTGTGTCTCACCCCGCTCGGCATGCAGCGCGCCCAGCGCGTTCGCGGCGTTCCCGTCCCCGTCCTGGGCGGCCCGCAGCCACCACACGGCGGCGCTCTCGGTGTCGCCCGCGTCCCGCAGCAGGAACCCGAGCGCGCAGGCGGCCCGCGCCTCGCCCTCCTTGGCGGAGGTCAGATACCAGCGCCCGGCCTCCTTGAGCTCCCCGCGCTTCTCCAGGATCACCCCGAGGTGCAGCGAGGCCCGCCGGTGACCGCGCGCGGCGGCCTGCCGGTACCACCGCTCGGCCTCTTCGGCGGCAGCGGCCCCGACACCGTTGTCAGTGTCGGAATCTCCCGCCTGCGAAGCCTTGCGGTCCAGCGCTCGCGCGAGCCGGTACGCCGCCTCGCGGTGCCCCCGCTCGGCGGCCGCCCGCATCCACTCCTCGGCGCCGGCGTCAGCTCGGTGCTCCAGGAGGTCGGCGAGCGCGTACGCCCCGAGGGCGTGCCCCTGCTCGGCGGACTGGCGCAGCCAGTACTCGGCGGCGGGCTCGTCGCCGCGCTCGCGGTGGTGGCGGCCCAGCGCGTGCGCGGCGGCCGCGGATCCGGCGACGGCGGCGATCCGCCACCAGCCGGCGGCCTCCTCGGCGTATCCGCGCTGGTGCAGGAGGACACCCAGGTTGTTGGCGGCGGCCCGGTCACCGGCCGCGGTGGCAGCGCGCAGCTGAGGCTCGGCCCCGTCGAGATCACCGCGGCGGAGCAGCATCGCTCCGAGGACGCTCATCGCCTCGACGTCGCCCGCTTCCGCGGCGAGCCGCTGGCGCGCCTCCTCCACAGCCTCACCGGTCTCGTCCCGGTCGGAAGGCTGCACAAACCGCCCTGTCTCCAACAGAGTTGCCTTGTCCCCCATAACGTCCATCGTCGCACCACCTGCAACCTGGGTACACCTGGTATACCGCAGCCAGTGAGGTCACTTCAGCGTTTTGTCGACATGCCCACAGAGAGACAAGTCAAACACAGATTTCCCAACTCCCGTCGCATGGCACAGCCTTCATCGCGGGCGCACTGGTGAGCAGGGGCACAAGCGCGCGACGGGCGCACGGTCCGCACACGTCGAAGGACCCGGATCCTTGGAGGATCCGGGTCCTTCGACTTCAGTAGCGGGGACAGGATTTGAACCTGCGACCTCTGGGTTATGAGCCCAGCGAGCTACCGAGCTGCTCCACCCCGCGCCGTTGTGTGGCAACCGTACCACGGTGCGGGGTGGGCTCTTGACTCAGCCGCTCGCAGCGCTCTCTCTACTGCTCGGGCTGCTGCTCGGACTGGTGCTCGGGGTGCCGCTTCCCTCGGGTTTCTTGTCACCGGAGCCGCCGGCCCCCGCGCTGTTACCGGCCTTGGCCTGCGCGTCCTCGGCCCGCTGCAGCGCGTCCTCCAGATCCTTCTGCGCCTTTCCGTACGCCTCCCAGTCGCCCTTCTTGAGGGCTTCCTGGCCTTGGTCGAAGGCCTTCTGGGCGTCGTTGAGTGCTTGTTGGACCGTGGGGTCGTCGGACGTCGGTGGTGGTGGTTCGGTCGTCCCGTCCTCGTCCGGTGGCTCCGTGGTCGAACCCTCGGTGTCGAAGATCTTGTTGAGCGCCTCGTCCAAGGTGTTCTCGAAGGCCGTGGCCCCCCCGTAGGTCACCAACACCTTCCGCAGCAGTGGGTACTTGAGTCCACCACCGCGTACATAGACGGGCTCTACATAGAGCAGACCTCCGTTGAGTGGCACCGTCAGCAGGTTGCCGTACTCGACTTCCGAGTCACCACCTCTCAGCAGCCTGATGGTCTCGGCGATGTCCTGTTCGGAGTTGAACTGGCTCTGGACCTGTTTCGGCCCGTTGACTGTTCCGCTGGATGGCAGTTTGAGGATCTGGATCTTTCCGTAGTCCTTCGTGCCCGCCTCGGCGTTGACCGACATGAACGCGCTCAGGTTGTCCCGGCCGTTCGGTGTGAACGTCGTCGTCAGTGAGAACGCCTGGGCCGTCTCGCTGGGCATCTTCATGCTCAGGTAGTACGGCGGCACGGCGTCGCCCGCCCTGTTGGTCGGGTCGTCCGGGACCTGCCACACCTCACTGCCGCTGAGGAACGTCGACGCGTCCTTCACGTGGTACCGCGTCAGCAGCTCGCGCTGGACCTTGAACAGGTCCTGCGGGTAGCGGAGATGGTCCATGAGGGCCTGCGGGATGTCACCCTTCGGCTTCACCGTCCCGGGGAAGGCCTTCTTCCAGGTCTTGAGGACCGGGTCCTTGGTGTCCCACTCGTAGAGCGTGACCTTGCCGGTGTACGCGTCGACGGTCGCCTTCACCGAGTTGCGGATGTAGTTGACCTGGTTCTGCTGGGCCACCACCGCCCGCTGGTTGTTGGCGGCGGTCAGCGAGTCGGCCGTCGTGTCGCCGAGGGTGGTGCGGGAGGCGTATGGATAGCCGTTGGTGGTCGTGTACGCGTCGACGATCCACTCGATCTTCCCGTCGACGACCGCCGGGTAGGCGTCACCGTCGATGGTCAGCCAGGGGGCGACCGCCTCGACGCGCTCCTTGGGGGTGCGGTTGTAGAGGATCCGCGAGCCCTCGCCGATCGCACCCGAGTAGAGGATCTGCGGTTGGCTGAAGGCCACCGCGTACGCGGCGCGGTTGACGGGGTTGGAGAGGTTGACCCCGCTGTCGCCCTTGTAGCTGGTCGTCTTCTCGCCGCTGTCGTCGGAGTAGTCGATCTCCTTCTGCGGGCCGCCGACGATCGAGTACTGGCTGGTCTTCTCGCCGTAGTAGATCCGCTGCTGGTACTCACCGAGGTCGCCCTTGGACGGCAGGTCGGACTCGGTGAAGACCGGCCGTCCCTGGGAGTCGCCCTCGGTGCCCTTGGCGGCGACGACACCGTAGCCATGGGTGTAGCGGAAGTGGTCGTTGATCCAGTTGTTCTTCGGAATGCCCTGGAGGTTCAGCTCGCGCAGTCCGATGACCGTGTCCTGGTCCTCGCCGTCCTTGCTGTAGCGGTCGACGTCCAGGTTCGACGGGAACGCGTAGTAATTCCTGATCTGCTGGAGCTGCTGGAACGTCGGCGAGACGATGTTCGGGTCGAGCAGGCGAATGCTCGCCGCGTCGCCGGCGTCCTTGCGGAGCTTGCTCTGGTCCTCGGTGTTGCTCTTGCCCTCGTAGTCCGTGACCTGGGTGGCATCGATGCCGTACGCCTCGCGGGTCGCCTTGAGGTTCTTGGTGACGTACGGCGCTTCCTTGGCCTGCTCGTTCGGCTGGACCTGGAACTTCTGGACGATCGCCGGGTACAGACCGCCGATGAGGATCGCCGAGAGCACCATCAGGCCGAAGCCGATGACGGGCAGCTGCCACGTACGCCGCCACAGCGTGGCGAAGAACAGCAGGGCGCAGATGACGGCGATGCAGAACAGGATCGTCTTGGCCGGCAGATACGCGTTCGCGTCGACGTACCTGAGGCCCGTCCAGTTGCCCGTCGCCTTGAAGTCACTGGACTTCACCGCGAGTCCGTACCGGTCGAGCCAGTACGCGACCGCCTTCAGCGTGACGAAGATGCCGAGCAGCACCGAGAGATGCCCGGTGGCCGCGGCCGTGGCGCGCGCCCCGGGGCTGGTGATGCGCAGCCCGCCGTACAGGTAGTGGGTCAGCGCGGCGGCGATCACCGAGAGGATCGCGGCGGCGAAGCCGAAGCCCAGCAGGAAGCGGTACCAGGGCAGATCGAAGGCGTAGAAGGAGACGTCGAGGTGGAACTGCGGGTCCTTCTGGTTGAAGGGCACGCCGTTCACCCACATCAGCCACGTACGCCACTGGCCCGCCGCGGAGGCGCCCGCGATCAGCCCGACCAGGGAAGTGATCCCGAGGAGGATCCACTTCTTGTACGGAGCCACGCCCATCCGGTAGCGGTCGAGGCTCTGCTGCTCCATCGACATGGCGCTCAGCGGCGGCCGTAGCCGGTGGGCCAGCCAGATGTTCACGCCGACGGCCGTGGCCATCAGCAGTCCGAAGACGAAGAACAGTCCGATCTTGGTCCACAGGGTGGTCGTGAAGACGGACGAGTACTTGACCGATCGGTACCAGAGCCAGTCTGTCCAGAACCCCGCGAACATGACGAACGCCATGGCCAGCACGGCCAGTACGCCCAGTGTCATGAGCAGGGTCCGGACACGCCGGGACGGTCGGCCCACTCTGATCCGTGGCCCCGACGGGCCTCCGCCGCGGTCCGGCATCTGGAAAGCCAAGGTGCGCACCTCGAAGTTCGCTGTTGGTCTTTGGGGCTCTGCGAGTGCCGGGCCCCAACTATGCAACTTACTGATGCTTTACTCGGTTCCCGCTTCCGGGGCCGAACGAGGCAGGATTGTGACCATGTCCAACACCGCCTCCACAGGCACCCCCATGGCGGCCGGGCCCCTCACCCGTGCCGTCCTCGAGATCGACGAGTACGTTTCGGGGCTCGGCTGGGACCAGCCCGCCCGGCTCTTCGCGCTGGTCGACACCGCTCAGCTGCGTTCCCAGGAACCGGGGCTCGCTGAGCGCCTCGGTCTTACCGAGGACGCCCCCGAGGGCACCCTTACCCCGATTGAGCAGGATGAACTCCCGGCGGGCAGCCCGCTGGACGAGTTCCTCGGCACCATCGCCTGGCCGGACGCGGTGGTCGGCTGCGCCCTGTCCGTGGAGCGGCTGATGCTGCCGCCGTCCGCGGAGGCTTCCGTACCGGACGGCCTCGACGAGAAGCGGCTGGCCGAGTGGGTCGCCGAGCATCCGGAGCGCCAGGAGGTCCGGATGACCGTGGCGGTCCTGCGCGGCGGTAAGCGCGAGTCCGCGCTGCGGCTGCGCGAGAAGGACTCGGCGACCGACGTGCTCACCGGGTCCGACCTCGTACCGGGTCTCGCGGAGGCGCTGTCGGCGACGTTCGCCGAGTAGTCCCCGGACAGCGCACTCAGCTCCTGGTGCACTTCGGCAGGTCGGCCGTGTCGCCGCCGCGGATGTCCTTGAGGGCGCTCATCGCGTCGTCCATGGTGTCGACTTTGACGAGCGTGAGCCCCTCGGGGACGTCACGGGCGGCGGCCGCGCAGTTGTCCTTGGGCGTCAGGAAGTACTGGGCGCCCTTGTCGCGGGCGCCGACCGTCTTCATCTCGATGCCGCCGATCGGGCCGACCTTGCCTTCGGCGTCGATGGTGCCGGTGCCGGCGACGAACTTGCCGCCGGTGAGGCTGCCCGGGGTGAGCTTGTCGACGATGCCGAGGGCGAACATCAGGCCTGCGCTGGGGCCGCCGACATCGGCGAGCTTGATGTCGATGGTGAACGGGAACGTGTGGTCGGTACCGGCCGCGATGCCGACGATCGCGCGGTCCTCGCCCTCGTCGTCGGACTTCACGGTGGTGATCGTGACGTCCTCGGTCCTGGTCGCCGTCCGGTTCTCCTTCTCGGCGGCGGCCTGCTCCTTGGCGGGCACGATCGTGAAGGTGACCTTCTCGCCCGGCTTGTGCTTGGTGACCAGCTTCGCGACGTCGTCGGGCGCCTTCACCGTCGTACCGTCGACGGCCTTGATGACGTCACCGGCGTGCAGCTTGCCCTCGGCGGGGGTGTCCTTGACGACCGTTTGGACGATCACCCACGACTTCACCGGGATGTCCAGTTCCTCGAGGGCCGCGACCTTGGCGCTCTCCTGGGACTGACTGAACTCCTCGGCGTTCTCCTGCGTCGACTCCTCCTCCGTCTTGCCATTGGGGTAGAGCGTGTCGTGCGGGACCACCTTGTTGTCGTGCGCCAGCCAGCCGTAGACGGCCTCGACGAGGTTCATGTTGTAGTCGGCGCTCGTGACCCGGACCGTCGTCATGTTGAGGTTCCCGGTCGCCGGGTACGTCTTGCGGCCCGAGATCTGGAGCACCGGCTCGCCGCCGTGATCGCCGAGCGTGTTCACCGTCGGACCCGGTGACATCTCCGAGTACGGCACTTTGATGAAGACTCCCGCGCAGAGGAGCGCGATCAGCATCAGGGTGGAGGCGAGCATCGTCGCGGTGCGGCGTGGCATGGAACGACAGTACGGGACCACCCTGTCAGCGCACCGTCGGGGCCGTCCGTCCGGGGCCTCCCGGGCCGGTCAGGCGTCCGTGCGCGACTTCTCCATGGCCTCGCGGAAGCGTGTGTAGCCGGCGAGCTCGTGGCCGTCTCCGATGGTCTTACGGTTCCGACCGGCCCAACTTCCCCACAGTCCGGCACCGATCGCGGCGAAAAGCGGAATCAGCAACCAGGCGAGCGCCGCCATGCCGACCTCCCAACCCCATGAGCGACCGCAACTGACTGATCAGCAGATTAACCATCCGCATGTTCAACGCTCACGGCAGGGGTCGGGTTACGCAACCGGAATGGTGCTCGGATGGGCCAGAGGGTCAGAAGTGGCCGAGGAGGCGACTGTGGCAGGGCGATCACCGCCCCTCGGCGATCATCACCTCTCAACGAGAGCGCTAGGCGCCGACCCATTCCTCCGCACCGTCCGAGAACGTCTGGTGCTTCCAGATCGGGACCTCGTGTTTCAGGTCGTCGATCAGCTTCCGGCAGGCCTCGAAGGCCTCACCCCGATGCGGACAGGAAACGGCGACGACCACCGCGAGGTCACCCACCCGCAGGTCACCGATCCGGTGCACGGCAGCCAACGCCCGCACCGGATACTCGGCCACGACCTTCTCAGCGATCCGCCGCATCTCCGCCTCGGCACTGGGATGGCACGAGTACCCGAGCGTGTCGACGTCGGCTCCCCCGTCGTGATTCCGCACAGTCCCCACGAACAGCGCGGTCCCCCCGGAGGCGTCGTCACCGACAGCGCGGAAGACCTCGTCCACGGAGAGGTCGGTCTCCCGAATCGCCAGAAGCTTGATGGGCTCCTGCGCGGCCTGCTCACCGGGATGATCATTCATGGGTGCCATACCCCCATCGTGCCCCACCCCGCCGACACCACGAAATAGCGTTTTCACCCGGCACGCACGCGTGGAGCTTTGGAGCCTTCTACAGGACGCGGCTGAGCCGCGAGCGGCTTTCCAGCCCGGTCCGGCACTTCCAGGCGCGGGCCAGCACCTTTCAGCCCGTCCGGCGTTTGAGGACGAGGCCGCTAGGCCGACAAGCGGGGGTCTGGGGGCGCAGCCCCCAGGGATGGGAAGGGTAGGGGCGGCGGGGGCGAAAACACCACCCACCCCACCCACACCACCGTCTCAGATCCGCCGCCGAGCCTTCCGCGCCCGCCGCACCAACGCGGCCGTACCCAACAAAGCCACCGTCGCCCCCGCGGCCCCCGCAGCGGTCGCATCCTTCCGCCCAAGCCGCCGCCCGACCACGGTATGCCGCCCGGCAACCTCCTCCAGAAGCTCCGCGAGCACCTCCTCGTTGGTCCACTGCGGCCGCCACCCGGCGTCATGCAGCCGGCTCCCGCTCACCACCCAGGGATACATCGTGTACGCGAGATCCCCGGCCGGCGACGGAGTGAGCCCGATCCGGTGAAGCCGAGCCGCGGCCCCCAGAGCGACGGCCGACGGCAGCTCCATCCGCCGGATCCCGCTGAGCTCCTCGACCTCCTCCTGCTCCAGCCACCCGTCACACCCGACGGCCAGCTCCCCCTCGACCTTCTCCAGAACCGCGTACTCCAGCGCCCCGCACAGATCCTCGACATGGCAGAACTGCCAGACGGGCCGGGACCCGGCGACGACCAGCAGCCGAGGCGACTCGAAGTACCGCGTAAGGGCGGTATCGGTACCCCCGACGAGAATGGCGGGCCGTACGACGGTGACGTTGAGCCCGGGATGCGCACGCGGCGCCCGCCGGGCGAGCCGCTCGACCTCCAGAAGGTCCCCCACCCCCGTGGCCTCCGCGGTGGCCCGCAATTCGGCGTCTTCGGAGAGAGGCAGTTCGTTGTCGGGCAACGCTCCGTAGACCATCGCCGAGGTGCACAGCACGACACGGTGGACCCCGGCCGCGGCGGCAGCCGTGAGCACGGTCTGCGTACCCCGCACGTTGTACGCCGTACGCGCCGCCGCGTCCGTCTCCAGGTCGAGATCGAGCGCGAGGTGCACCACGACGTCCGCGCCGCGCAGCTTCTCGGCGATGGCCGGATCCCGCACGTCCAGGATGTGCCACTGCGCGCCGGCGCACTCGCCGCGCCGCTCGTCGATGGCGATGACCTGCTTGATCTCGTCGCTGGCGACGAGACGCTCGGTGAGCATCGCGCCGATTCCGGCCGCGGCACCGGTGACCGCGACGACGGGGCCGCGCACGGCCGGATTGGTTGAAGGGTTTCGCGCTGCGCGAACCTGTGGATCTGGGGAACTCACCGGGCGTCTCCAGCGGTTGTCTTCAGTAAGAACGCGCGTGACGCGTACGTACCAGGTGGCATCCATCCTGCCGCAGCCGCTGAGTAGGCGAAGCACCGAGGCCCGAACCGGTTGTGGTGTCTACGCTGGGTGGTGATGTAGGGCAGCCGCCGTCGGCGCGAACCGGCGGCCTTAACAGCCGAGGAATCCCGTGAGTGACACCCCATTCGGATTCGGCCTTCCGCCGGAGGAGCCGGACGACGGCGACGAGGGCAAGAAGAAGGACCAGGAGAGCGGTGGTGGTCAGGGACCTGCCAACCCGTTCGGTTTCGGGCCCGGAGGACCGGGAGGCCCCGGTGGCGACAACCCGCTCGCCGCGATGTTCGGTTCGCTGAACCCCAACGACCTGGGCGCCGCGTTCCAGCAGCTGGGCCAGATGCTCTCGTACGAGGGCGGCCCGGTGAACTGGGACATGGCCAAGCAGATCGCGCGCCAGACGGTGTCCCAGGGCACCCCTGACGGCACGAAGGACTCGAGCATCGGCCCGGCCGAGCGTTCGGCGGTCGAGGAGGCGGTGCGCCTGGCCGACCTGTGGCTGGACGACGCGACGTCGCTGCCGTCCGGCGCCGGGTCCTCGGTGGCCTGGAGCCGCGCGGAGTGGGTCGAGGCGACCCTGCCGGTGTGGAAGGAGCTCGTCGACCCGGTCGCCGAGCGTGTCGGCGCGGCCATGGGCGACGTGCTGCCCGAGGAGATGCAGGCCATGGCGGGCCCGCTCCTCGGCATGATGCGCTCGATGGGCGGCGCCATGTTCGGTACGCAGATCGGGCAGGCCGTGGGCGTGCTCGCGGGCGAGGTCGTCGGCTCGACCGACATCGGCCTGCCGCTCGGCCCGGCCGGCAAGGCCGCGCTCCTGCCGCTGAACATCGAGTCGTTCGGCAAGGACCTGAGCGTCCCCCAGGAGGAGGTGCGGCTCTACCTCGCCCTGCGTGAGGCTGCCCACCAGCGGCTTTTCGCCCATGTGCCGTGGCTGCGCTCGCATCTGTTCGGCGCGGTCGAGGGATACGCGCGCGGGATCAAGGTCGACACGGCGAAGCTGGAGGACGTGGTCGGCCAGTTCGATCCGCAGAATCCGGAGGAGCTGCAGCAGGCGCTCCAGCAGGGCATGTTCCAGCCGGAGGACACGCCGGAGCAGAAGGCCGCCCTGGCCCGCCTGGAGACGGCGCTCGCGCTCGTCGAGGGCTGGGTGGACGCGGTGGTGCACTCGGCCGCGAAGCCGCGCCTGTCGTCCGCCGACGCACTCCGTGAGACGCTGCGCCGCCGCCGTGCGACGGGCGGGCCTGCCGAGCAGACCTTCGCCACCCTGATCGGCCTTGAGCTGCGCCCGCGCCGCCTGCGGGATGCCTCGCGCCTGTGGGCCTCGCTCACGGACGCGCGCGGCGTCGACGGCCGCGACGGCCTGTGGGCGCACCCGGACATGCTCCCGACCGCCTCCGACCTGGACGACCCGGACGGCTTCGTGCACCGCGAGCAGCTGGACTTCTCCGAGCTCGACAAGATGCTCGGCGAGGCCGCGGGCGGCTCCGCCGAGAAGCCCGACCTGAAGAAGAAGGACGACAGCAAGGACGACGACGCCGAGTGAGCCTGTACGACGACGCGGTCCTCGTACTCAAGAGCTACGAGGACCAGGAAGAGCTGCGCCGCGCCTATCTGGACCACCTGGAGGCACACCCGGACGGGATGTGGAAGTCGTGCACGGCGGGCCACATCACAGCGAGCGCTCTGGTGGTCGACCCCGGGCACGGCCGTGTGCTGCTGACGCTCCACAAGAAGCTGCGGATGTGGCTCCAGATGGGTGGTCATTGCGAGCCTCAGGACGCCGGCCTGGAGGCCGCGGCCCTGCGTGAGGCCACGGAGGAGTCGGGCATCGCGGGGCTGACGCTGCTCCCGGGCGGACCTGTACGGCTCGACCGTCATCCGATCCCGCCACCGTGCCACTGCCACTTCGACGTGCAGTACGCGGCCGTCGCCGGGCCCGGGGCCGTCCAGGAGATCAGCGACGAGTCCCTCGACCTGCGCTGGTTCGCATACGACGAGGTGGCGGACGTGGCCGACGAATCGGTCGTCCGCCTCCTGAAAGCAACACGAGCAAGGCTCTGAGGACCAGTAAGGGGCGGCCGCAATGGCGGCCACCCCTTACATCCGCGCCCAGAACGGCGCCCTTAAGGGGCGCGGGGAACTGCGCGACCAGCCCCGAACGGCCCGCAGATATCAAACGGCCCTTCCCGCGGAGCGCTTAGCTCCAGACGTTGCCCTGGTTCTGCCCCCGGGCCCCCTGCTGGCCCATGCCGTACTGGGCGGCGAGACCCGACCCGATCGCCGCGTTCTGCGGCGGCAGCATCTCGCTGGGCTGGACGAGTGCGTAACCCTGGCCCATGAAGCTGAGCTCCCAGCCCTCACCGGTGTTGCCGCGGCGCCGGAACACTCCGGAGGAGTGCGTCTGGGCCTGCATCTGTACGCGCAGACTCGTGGACCAGGCGACGATCGCGTCGGCGTCGCAGTTGACGTACCGGTCCGGCGTAACCTGCAGCATCAGGGGCATGCCCGAGGTCATCAGGGCGACCTTGCCGCGCCCGGTGATGTTGAGCTGGTACTTGCCGGAACCGGAGATGCCGTACTGGCTGTCCACTGCGATCACGTCATGGTGCAGCGAGGAGTCCATCGCCAGGACGTAACTACTGTCCACGGTGAGGCCGTCCTGGTCCACGTCCACCACGTGAATGTGCTGGGCGAGGTTGGCCAGGTAGACGGTGCCCTGCCCGTGGCAGCGCATGAGGTCGAGGCCCTCTCCGGTGTGCGCGCGGGAACGCTGCTGACCGGAGCTCTGGTACTCGGCGTCGAACTCGACCAGCCCCTGGTAGGCGACCATGGTGCCCTTGCGGGCGAGCATGTCGTCGTGGCCCTCCAGGAGGACGCGCAGCATCTGCTTGTTCTGCAGGCTGTAGCGCTCCTGGGACTGCTGGTCGTTGTAGGCGAAAAGTGGGCTCTGCATGATGTGTGTCCTCCCCCTCAGCCCCGGACCCGGAGGCGGTCGGTGCTGTCCTCGCTGGGCTGGACGACGACGATGCCCTGACCGGAGAAGGCCATCTGGTAGGCCTCGCCGCTGCCCCGCCCGATCAGCGACTGTGCCTTGAAGCTGCGCTTGCCCTTCACCTTGAGGTTCGGGGACCAGGCGACGAGCGCGTCCGGGTCGACGTACGTCTCGTCCTCGCCGCCACCGCAGTCGACGACGATGGGCTTGCCCCGGGAGGTCAGCGCGACCCAGCCCTGTCCGGAGATCTTGGTGTTCCACAGGCCCTGTCCGGCGAACTTCGCGAGCCCCTTGACCCGTTCGACGCCCCAGGTGAGGTGCGCGTCGAAGGCGAGCAGGTTGGTGGCGTTGACGGAGATCGCGTCGCCGTTGAGGTTGATGACGACGACGTTCGCCCCGTAGTCGGAGAGGTAGAGCAGACCGTCTCCGGAGCACTTCATCAGAGGCGCGCCCTCACCGGTCATCCAGTCCTTGGCGATCTGGCGCACCGCCGGCGGATTCGGCTCGTACTGGACGAAGCCTTCGTAGGCGACCATCGACCCCACGCGCGCGAGGAGGTCGTTTCCGGTCTGCATGGCGACCTTGAGCATGTGGTTGCCGTGGTTCTCCATGCGCGCGGCAACGGGTGCCGGGGCGAAGCCCGCGAGCTGCTGGTTCATATGACGGGCTCCCTCAGACCTCGTACGGCTGGACGACGATGAAATTGCCTGGCGCCCCGCGGAATTGGAGGTTCACGCTCTCTCCGGAGTCGCCCGGGTAGGCGTTGCGGCGCATCCTGACCTGGCTGGAGACGATCACCTGGGAGGCGGCGGACCACGCGACGACGGCGTTGCAGTCCGCGAACGTCGTCGGCGTCACGGGCAGGACGACAGGCACGCCGCGCGTCTTCACGACGATCGTGCCGGTCCCCTGGAACTGCATCGTGAACAGCGCCCCTCCAGGGATGCCGTGCCCTTCGACGCGGCGTACCTCGTACTGGAGCGTCTCGTCGAAGGCGAGGACGTTCTCCGCGGAGACGCAGACGGCGTCGCCCTGCAGCTCGATGGGGTGCAGCATCGCGGAGTTGTCCGCGAGGAACACCTGGCCACGACCGGAACAGCGCATCAGCTGCATCTCCTGGCCGGTCGCGTTGCCCACGATCCGCCCGGAGAACCCGGCGCCCTTGTAGCTGAAGTCGACCTTGCCCTGGTAGAGCACCATGCTGCCCTGGCGGGCGAGTACGGCCTGGTCGCCGCCCATGCCGAGGTCGACACGGACCATCTTCTTGTTCTGCTGGGTCCAGCGCTGGCCGGTGGGCGTCTCCTTGTAGGACTGCAGCGCGGCGGCGACACCGGCACCACCCTGGGGAGCGCCCTGCGGTGCCCCGTACGGAGAGGGCGCACCCGGCGCGCCGGGCTGACCGGGCACCTGACCGAACGGCGGCTGCTGACCATAGCCCGGAGGCGGGGTCGGCTGGCCGTAGCCCGGGGGCGGCGCGGGCGCCTGGGGTGCCTGGGGCTGTCCGTAACCGGGCGGCAGGGGTGCGGTCTGGCCGGGAGCCTGACCGTACGGAGGCTGCTGCTGGCCCGGCTGCCCATAGGGCGCGGGAGCAGGAGCCGGAGGTGGTACGGGGGCTCCGCCGGGCGGGGTCATGGGCGCGACGATGGTCGGCGCGGCGTGCACCGGAGGCTCTGGCGCGGGCGGCGGAGTTGGTGCCGGAGGCGGCGCGAACCCCTGGGCGGGCTGCGGCGCGGGAGCCGGTGCGGGTGTCGGAGCCGGGGCTGCGGGAGCCCCGAAGGCGGGCGGCGCGGTGGCCTGGGCCGGTGGCGCGAACGACGGGGCGCCGGCCTGCGGCTGAGGCGCGGCGGCGGGCTCCTCCTCGGCGACCTCGCCGCCGAAGTTCTTCAGCAGCGCGTCGAGCCCGCCGTCGAAGCCCTGCCCGACCGCGGCGAACCGCCATACGTCCTTCAGGTAGAAGTCGCCCAGCATCACGGCGCGTTCGGTGGAGAACTCGGCGCCGTTGAAGGAGTACCGGGCCACCTCCTCGCCGCCCGCGACGATACGGAGGTACCCGGGCGCGACCTGCGACATCTGTCCGGCGCCGTCGATCGTCGCCGTGAACGACAGCTTCTGGATCTGTGGCGGGATCTTGTCGAGCGTGACGCGGAAGGACTCCGTGTCGCCCGCCTGCGCGCCGAGCAGTTGGATGGACTCCTCGGGAGTCTTCGGCTGGTTGAAGAAGACGAAGTACCGGTCGTCCGAAAGTTGTTCGTTGCCGTCCAGACCGAAACAGCTGATGTCGAAGGTCAGTCCGGGGCCGGTGATCTGCACACCTACGTACAGATCGGTGCCCGCGGTGAGGTCACTGATCCTGGCCTTGTGGCCGCGTTGGAATTCCCTGGCCATGCGTAACGACCGTCCCCCATCCCGATACGAGTGCGTCGCGTCAGGCTAACGGCAAAATCCGGCCGCGGACGAAGCCGGTACAGACCCGGTACAGAATCCCTGCGTCGAGCCGTCCGGGCAGGGTTTCGGCATCGGGCCGACGTCACTCGCCGCGCGCCTCGGACAGGTGGGGCAGCCGGTCGGCGGCGACCACTCCTTCGAGGTAGCCGCGGGCCCGCTCGGTCCGCGGATAGGCCTCCAGGAGCCGCCAGAAGTCGGGTCCGTGACCGGGCACGAGGAGGTGCGCGAGCTCGTGGACGAGGACGTAGTCGACGACGTATTCGGGCATGCCCTGCAGCCGGTGCGAAAGGCGGATACTGCCCTCGGCCGGGGTGCACGAGCCCCAGCGTGTGTTCTGATTGGTGACCCAGCGGACCGAGGTGGGCCTGGCCCGGCCGTCGAAGTACAGCTCGGAGAGCCTGGCGGCACGCTCGGACAGCTCCGCGTCGCCGAGCACCCGCTTGTTCTCCTGGGCGGCCAGCTTGTCGAGCATGACGGTGACCCA
The DNA here is from genome assembly GCF_008905045.1 of Streptomyces albicerus. Classification (GTDB taxonomy): domain Bacteria; phylum Actinomycetota; class Actinomycetes; order Streptomycetales; family Streptomycetaceae; genus Streptomyces; species Streptomyces albicerus. Next base: position 109,636 of record NZ_VWMY01000021.1, on the reverse strand, counting down.
GCGCTGCTCCTCCGCCTCGGACATCCGGGCGGGAATGAGCACGACGGTGCGATCGCCTTCACGGTACGCGGAGACCGTTCTGCGCCGTCGCGCGCTCCTGCGGACCTCGATCGCGCTCGCCCCCGAGCCGCTTGGCGGCTGGCTCGTCGTGCTGCGCTGTGGGTTTCCGGCGCGGTGCAGTGGGTCGGCGGGCACGCCCCGACGTTACCGGTTGCACATGGGGGAAGTCCCGCCTCCGGGACGCATCGATGCCGAACCGCGCTCCACGCGCTCGATTTATACGACGAATATCCACTGCCTGTGGACAACTTTCGGCACGCCTCGGGCAATGCGGGCATGCTGACATTCGACCGGCGGAACAGGACGACCACCGCTGGCACAACGGGGACGTACGGGGGTAGGTCATGCATCCGATGGTGAAACCCGCGCTGCGGCGCGGCTGGCGGGATCTGAACACCGTGCAGTTCGGGATGGCACCCGCACACGCGATGGTGCTCGGCCCGGTGGACACGGCGACGGGCAGTCTCCTGACCTTGCTCGACGGGACACGCGGACTGTCCCTCTTGCGCGACGAGGGCCGCCGCATGGGTCTGCCCGACGGCCATGTCGACGGTCTCGTGGAGCGGCTGGCCCGGGCCGGGCTGCTGGACGACGCGACGGGCGGCGGCCCGGCCGCCGATGCCCTGCGCGGGAAACCGGCGGTCATGGACCGGCTGCGGCCCGACCATGCCTCGCTCTCTCTGGTGGCTCCCGAACCGGGCGAAGCCCTGCGCCGCTTGGCTGCCCGCCGCTCACTGCGCGTACAGGTGCAGGGCGCGGGCCGGGTGGGAGTGGTCCTGGCCGCGGCGCTCGCGGCCGCGGGAGTGGGGCACGTCGACGTGCACGACGGCGGCTGTGTCGAGCCGTGGGACGTGGCGCCGGGCGGACTGCCCGTGGAGGCCATCGGCGAGCGCAGAGACGAGGCCGCACGCCGTGCGGTGCGCCGGGCGGCGCCGGATCGTCCGCCCCGGCGCGGCGGCGTGCGGTCGGCTCCCGAAGAAGGTGACCCGGGCCTCTCGCTGGTGATCATCGCGCCCCGGGACAGCCTCGCGGTCCACGCACCCGACCCGGCGGCCGCCGAACCGCTGATCACCTCCGGAACACCCCATTTGTATGCCGGGGTCGTGGAAGGCACGGGAGTCGTCGGCCCGCTGGTCCTGCCCGGCGACACGGCCTGCGTAGGCTGTCTCGACCTGGGGCGCACCGACCGGGACCCGACCTGGCCGCGGCTGCTCGCGCAGTGGCGCTCCGGGCAGTCACGCCAGGTGCCCGCGTGCGATCTGACGCTGTCGGCCACGGTCGCCGGGCTGGCCGCGGGGCATGCGCTGGCCTTTCTCGACGGGGAACTGCCGTCGAGCGCGGGGGCTCGCTGGGAGGTCTCGGTGCCCGGTTTCGACTGGCACGCGCGGCCGGTGTGGCAACATCCCGCATGCCCCTGTGGGACCGGGGAGAAAGGTAAAGGGGAGCAGACCTCGGACAACGAAAGGCCGCACGAGACAATGTCCGGGCAACAGCCGCACGCGGCACGGCTGTCCGGTACTTGGAGGGCGCATGTCTGATCTTCCCCGGAAGGCGGTCACCCGAACCGCCAAGCTCGCCGCACTACCGCTCGGCTTCGCCGGGCGGGCGACCTGGGGACTCGGCAAACGAATCGGCGGCAAGTCCGCCGAACTCGTGGGTCGCGAGCTGCAACAGCGCACGGCGGAGCAACTGTTCAAGGTGCTCGGCGAGCTCAAGGGCGGCGCGATGAAGTTCGGGCAGGCCATGTCCGTCTTCGAGTCGGCGCTGCCGGAGGAGGTCGCGGGCCCCTACCGCGCGGCGCTGACGAAGCTCCAGGAAGCGGCCCCGCCGATGCCGACACGCACGGTGCACTCCGTGCTGGAGGAGCGGCTCGGCCAGGACTGGCCCGACCTGTTCCTGGAGTTCGAGGACAAGCCCTCCGCGGCCGCCTCGATCGGACAGGTCCACCGAGCCGTGTGGCACGACGGCCGGGAGGTCGCCGTCAAGGTGCAGTACCCCGGGGCGGGCGAGGCCCTGCTGTCCGACCTGAACCAACTCAGCCGTTTTGCCCGCCTGCTGGGCCCGATGATTCCGGGCATGGACATCAAGCCGCTCATCGCCGAGCTGCGCGACCGGGTGTCCGAGGAACTCGACTACGCCCTGGAGGCACAGGCACAGCAGGCGCACGCGGAGGAGTTCGCGGACGACCCGGACGTGCTGGTGCCGGCCGTGGTCCACCAGTGCGAGCAGGTGCTGGTGACGGAGTGGATCGACGGGATACCTCTGTCCGAGGTGATCAACGACGGCACGCAGGAGCAGCGGGACCGAGCAGGCCAGCTCCTGGCCCGCTTCCTGTTCTCCGGCCCGTCCCGCACCGGCCTGCTGCACGCCGACCCGCACCCGGGCAACTTCCGCCTCCTGCCCGACGACCCCGAGGACCCGGACGGCAAGGGCGGCAAGGGCGGCTGGCGTCTTGGCGTCATGGACTTCGGCACGGTCGACCGCCTCCCGGGCGGCCTGCCGTCGACGATCGGCGACTCGCTCCGCATGACCCTCGACGGCGACGCCGAGGCCGTCTACGAACTGCTCCGCGAGGAGGGTTTCGTCAAGGAATCCATAGAGCTCGACCCGGACGCCGTCCTGGACTACCTGCTCCCCATCATCGAGCCGGCCCAGGTCGACGAGTTCACCTTCACGCGGGGCTGGATGCGCAGCCAGGCGGCCCGAGTGGCCGACCCCCGCTCCCCCGCACACCAACTCGGCAAGCAGCTCAACCTGCCCCCCGCGTATCTGCTGATACACCGGGTGACATTGAGCACGATCGGCGTCCTGTGCCAGCTGGGCGCGACGGTACGGCTACGAGAGGAACTCGAGGACTGGCTTCCCGGCTTCCTGCCGGACGAGGAGTCGATGCTGGAGGAGGGGGAATCGGCGGCCGAGGCGTGAGATCGGGCTGCCGTTCGTGGGGTGGAGGGGATGGGGCGAGGGGGGTGGGGCGGGGGGGGAAGGCCCCAGGGGGACTCGGAAGCTCACCACCAAGCCGAGTCCAACCGCCCCTCGATCGCCCTGAGATTGGCCCGGGCGCAGTCTTCGCAGTAGTAGTGGCGGACGCCGTCCTCCACGGAGAAGGTCCAGGTGAGTTGAGGGCCCTCTGCCGTGCTGCCGCAGCGGGCGCACACGATGGTCTGGGGCTCTGCGGTGGAGCCGCCGTTGTCACTGTCCCCGGGAAGACTCGTCACGCGGCGACGATAACTCCGGGACCGGCGGTTCGAGAGGCACAACGCACCGCGGGGGCCGGTCCGTTCGGACCGGCCCCCGCGATCAGCGGTTTCCTTCTGTTGCCGTTGCGTTAACGGTCCTTACTGCATGACCGCCATGGCCAGAGCGCGGCGGGCGCGGCGCGACGCGCGCTCGGCGCGGCGCTGCATGCGGCGGGCCACTACCAGGCGCATCGCCCGGCGTTCCTGCTCGGCCTGGAGCATCCGGTCGTGCATATGCGCACGAGCCAGGGCTTCTGGGATGAGTTGCATCTCTCGGGTCCTGTTCTGGCGCGTGTCGTTCGCGCCGGTGGTGGTGAAGTCTGGAATCGCGGAGCCTGCGGGCTCAGTCATGGACGGCTTCATCGGGGCCTGTTTCCTGGGGTCGTGCGTCAGGGGGCGATCGATCGTTCCTGGGGTTTTCATGCCGCAACCGGGTTCTTGCGCGGGCGGCCACGCGGCCGCTTCCGGGCGACAACGACACCCTGGACGAAGAGCTCGCCGCCCCAGACGCCCCAGGGCTCACGCCGCTCCTTGGCGCCGGCGAGGCAGGCCTCGATCAGCGGGCAGGTGCGGCAGAGGGACTTGGCGTACTCGACATCGGCCGGCGACTCGGCGAAGAAGAACTCCGGGTCGTAGGAGCGGCAGGGGACGGGTACGCCGAGGTTCTCGATGGCGTCGTCGAGCGCGGTGAGCGCAGTGAGCGGGGTCAAGGTGGAGTCCTCCGTGAGGCCGGGCGGGGGGATCGTTTCGGAAGGCGGTACGGACGGGGCGTGCGCTTCGAGTTGCACGGTTCGTCTTCCTCGTCTGGTCGTGCCGGCCGGTTGGCCGGTTGGCGGCTGGTACCGGGTTCTTTTCTTGTCCCGAGGCCCCTTCGCTCTGTCGTCCCCGGTCGGGGACAAACAGAAGGGCCGCGGATCCCGGGTGGGGTTCCGCGGCCCTGAAGGCGCCGGCCTGATCGTCGATCAGGCTGGATCACTCCAGGGTTCAGGCCCACGGAAGGCCCACATCGTGTGGTGCGTCTGCTTGGCGGCTCCGGCACCGGCGGCCGCAAAGGCATAGGCCTGCGCCTTTGCCCCTACTGCTTCCAGTGCCTTCATCGGTCGCTCATTGCGCTCACGGACGGGAAGGACCGCGAGAGACACGGGGGACGCCGGCCGGACAGCAGGAATGCCGGACAGACCGGTGCCCAGGTTCGAGAAGCCGAGCAGGCACGTGGAGACGACCGAGCGATCGGTCATTTTGACGGTGCTGACGGAGCTGCTGTTGATGCTGATCACTGGAATCGCCTCCTCTCGGCGTCTCTGGGGACCGGGGTGAACCGGTCCGACGGTTATTAAGTACAGCACGGAACCAGGGCCTTGGAGAAGGCCGCCGTTTCCGTGCTTTAGAACCTATGGGGATTGCTGGGGCATGCGCAAACTATTTTTTCGACGAGTTTGAATCAGTCCTCATCTTCGCCGCCCTCAAGCTCTTGACCTGCACAGATAGCGAGAACGTCGGCTCCGAAGCGTTGGAGCTTGCGGGCGCGGACGCCGGGGATCCGGGCCAGCTCAGCCGGAGTGGACGGTACCGCTTCGGCGATGGCCATCAGCGTCTTGTCGGTGAAGACGCAGAAGTCCGGCTGCCCGCTGCGTTCCGCCTGGACCGCTCGCCAGTCGCGCAGCCGCTCGTAGAGGCCTTCGTCCATGTCGGACGGGCAGTCTTCGCAGCGCATCAGTTTCATCTCGCCGGCGTCGGTGAGGGTGCGGCCGCAGACCCGGCAGCGGGCGGGGGTGCGGTTCGCCCGTCGTATGACGCCGGGGGCGCTCCCCGGGGTGCCGCGCTCGATGCCGCCCGAGCCGCCGAGGCCTGCCACGCCGCCGCGGGTCGCGGTGGCGACGGAGCCGGGACGCAGTCCGTCGAGGAAGCGGCTGGGGCGCCGGTTGGGGCGGCCGCCGGGTGAACGGGACAGTGACCAGGAGACAGAGAGGTGCTCTCTGGCCCGGGTGACGCCGACGTAGAGGAGGCGGCGTTCCTCCTCGATCTGTTCTTCGGTCTTCGCGTAGGTGATCGGCATCATGCCTTCGGCGACGCCGACCAGGAAGACGACGTCCCATTCCAGGCCCTTGGCGGAGTGGAGTGAGGCGAGGGTGACGCCCTGGACGGTCGGTGCGTGCTGGGCGCCGGCGCGTTCGTCGAGCTCCGCCACGAGGTCGCCGAGCGTGGCGTCGGTTTTGGCGGCGGCGAAGTCCTGGGCCAGGTGCGCGAGCGCGGCGAGGGACTCCCAGCGCTCTCTGACCGCGCCCGAGCCCGCCGGGGGCTCGTTGGTCCAGCCGTCTCCCGACAGCACGGCTCGCACCTGCGAAGGCAGGTCGGGGGCGTCGTCGAGGAGCGAGTCGTTGCCCCCGAAGCGGGCTGCCCCGCGCAGTGCGTGGATGGCTCGTTTCACTTCGGGCCGGTCGAAGAAGCGCTCGGCTCCGCGCAGTTGGTAGGGCACTCCGGTGTCGGCGAGGGCCTGTTCGTAGATCTCGGACTGCGAGTTCGTACGGAAGAGGATCGCGATCTCGCTTGCGGGGATGCCGGAGGCGATGAGGTCGCGGATGCGGCGGGCGGCGCCTTCGGCCTCGGCGGGCTCGTCGGTGTACTCGGTGTAGACGGGCTCGGGGCCTGCGGTGCGCTGGGAGATCAGCTCCAGGCGGTGGTCGGCGGCGCGGCCGCGGGCCTGGGCGAGCAGGCCGTTGGCGAGGTGGACGACCTGGGGGGTGGAGCGGTAGTCGCGGACGAGTTTGACGACCGTCGCGCCGGGGTGGCGGGCGCGGAAGTCGAGGAGGTGGTCGGGGGTCGCGCCGGTGAACGAGTAGATGGTCTGGCTCGCGTCGCCGACGACGCAGAGGCTGTCGCGCTCGCCGAGCCACAGTTCGAGGAGGCGCTGCTGGAGGGGGCTGACGTCCTGGTACTCGTCGACCACGAAGTGCTGGTACTGGGCGCGGACTTCTTCGGCGATGTTGTGCTGGTCCTGGAGGATGGCGACGGTCAGCAGCAGGACGTCCTCGAAGTCGATGACGCTGCGGTCGCGCTTGAGGTCCTCGTACGCGGCGTAGAGCTGGGCGATCTCGGCGCGGTCGCGGGGGGCTTCGCGGCCGGACTTGGCCGCGGCTACGGCGTAGTCGGCGGGGACGGTCTGGGTGACCTTGGACCACTCGATCTCGGCGGTGACGTCCCGCAGCTCGCCTCGGTCGAGGCGGATGCGGCAGGCGGCCGCGGCGTCGGCGACGAGCTGGATCTTCCGGTCGACGATCCGGGGGAGGCTGCCACCGACTGCTTTCGGCCAGAAGTACTGGAGCTGGCGCAGGGCCGCGGAGTGGAAGGTGCGGGCCTGGACTCCGGTGGCGCCGAGCTGGCGGAGGCGGCCGCGCATCTCGCCCGCGGCGCGGTTGGTGAAGGTGACGGCCAGCACGCTGGAGGGCTGGAGGATCCCGGCGCGCACTCCGTAGGCGATGCGGTGGGTGATGGCGCGGGTCTTGCCCGTGCCGGCTCCCGCCAGCACGCACACCGGGCCGTGCAGGGCGGTGGCGACCTCGCGCTGCTCGGGGTCGAGCCCTTCCAGTACCGCGTCGGCCCCACTCGGCGGAACCGAGTATTGAGAACTGTGGGGGCCCTGCGGGAAGAGGGTGGAATGCGTTGCTGCTGTCACCCCGCCATGCTGCCAGGTCGACGGAGACGGGTGCGCCGGTTGTCCACAGGGAGGTGCTTGCAGTCGTACTAATGCGGCAGGCGCTCGGTGCACAGTGCCAGGCTCCCGGGCCGGCTCAGCCTCGGTCGCCTCTCCTTCGCGACGGCTCGCCCCTCCCGCGTACGGGAATGGCGGCCCGGTCGCGTACGTTCCATCCACTGCGAACACGCACCCCCAGCAGCGAAGGAGCATGAGAGACATGCCGGGCACTGTGACGATGTACAGCACCACGTGGTGTGGCTACTGCCGTCGGCTGAAGAGCCAGATGGACCGCGAGGGCATCACGTACGACGAGATCAACATCGAGCAGGACCCGGCGTCCGCGGCTTTCGTGGAGAAGGCGAACGGCGGAAACCAGACGGTTCCCACCGTCCTCTTCCCGGACGGTTCGACGCTCACGAACCCTTCGCTGGCGCAGGTGAAGCAGAAAATCGGCGCGTAGCCGGTACGTGCCTCAGGCGGCGGTCCCTCGCGTCGGCAGGGGTTTGCCGTACCAGAGCTCGATCAGGCGGGCCGCAATCGAGATGCCGTACGGAGGCAGGACCTCCCCGGACTCGAAGGCGGCCCGCAGGTCTTCACGGGAGAACCAGCGGGCTTCGTGGATCTCCTCGCCGTCGACGCTGATCTCCGCCGAGGTGGCGCGCGCCATGAAGCCCAGCATGAGACTGGAGGGGAAGGGCCAGGGCTGGCTGGCGATGTATTCGACCGCGCCGACGGTGACGCCGGCCTCTTCGAAGACCTCGCGGCGGACCGACTGCTCGATGGACTCGCCGGGCTCGACGAAGCCCGCGAGGGTGGAGAAGCGCCCTTCGGGCCAGTGCACCTGGCGGCCGAGCAGGATGCGGTCGTCCTCGTCCGTCACGGCCATGATCACGGCGGGGTCGGTGCGCGGGTAGTGCTCGGCGCCGCAGGCGGGGCAGCGACGGATGTGGCCGGCCGCGGCGATCACGGTGCGTTCGCCGCAGCGGGAGCAGAAGCGGTGCAGGCGCTGCCAGTTCTCCAGGGCGACCGCGTGCACCATGAGGCCCGCGTCGCGGGGTGACAGGAGCAGGCCGGCTTCGCGCAGGCCCGCCGCCCGCGCGGACTGGTCCATGCGGCCGGGAAGGGCGTCCTTCTGGAGTGCGAAGTAGCTGACGCCGTCGTCGTCGGTGCCCAGGAAGTAGCGGTGCGCTTCGGTGAGGGGCGCTTCGAAGGACGGGGTCATGACGAGTTCGGTGGTGCCGTCCGTCGTCTCGTCGATGAGGACCTGGCCGCCGGAGACCACGAAGGCACGGGTGGTGGGGTGGCTCCACGCCGCGGCGAGCCAGGCCTCGTCGAGCCGGTGGTGGGCGGCCCGGTCGATGCCGCTGGGGGCGGTGAGCGAGATGGGACGGTCGGCGGTGTGGTCGGTCCAGGTGGTCACGGGTGCTTCCAACTCCCCCGGTGGAACGGTTATTTCAGCGGGCGATTCAGCCGGATGTGCGGCTGGATGTGTGCGGCGGGGCTTGTTCAGTGTGCATCGCGCCAGTTCTGGGCCAGATCGCCCCACAGGTAGGCGGTGGTTTCGACGCCCTTGAGGAGCAGGTCGAGTTCGACTTTCTCGTTGGGGGCGTGCCAGCCATCGGACGGGACCGAGATGCCGAGGAAGAGCACCGGTGCGGTGAGGACGTCCTGGAGGTCCGCGGCGGGCCCTGATCCTCCCTCGCGTGTGAAGCGGATCTCCTGCCCGAAGGCGCGGCCCATGGCGCGGACGACGGACTGCAGGGCCGGGTGGTCGAGGGGCGTGAGGCACGGGCGGGTGGCGGCGCCGAAGGTGATCTCGTGGCCGATTCCGGCGGGCAGCCGCTCGGCGGCCCAGGCGCGGACGGCCTTCTCGATGTGGTCGGGGTCCTGGCCGGCGACGAGCCGGAAGGAGAGCTTCACCATGGCCGAGGACGGGATGATCGTTTTGCTGCCCGGGCCCTGGTAGCCGCCGCCGATGCCGTTGACCTCGGCCGTGGGGCGGGCCCAGAGGCGCTCCAGGGTGGTGTGTCCAGCCTCCCCGTGGAGGGCCGACGACTTGGCCGTACGCAGCCACTGCTCCTCGTCGAAGGGCAGCTCGGCGAAGAGTTCGCGCTCGCGGTCGGTGAGTTCGGTCACGCCTTCGTAGAAGCCGGGTATCGCCACGCGTGCGTGCTCGTCGTGCAGGGCGGCGACGAGACGGGCGGCCGCGGTGGCGGGATTGGGTACGGCGCCGCCGAAGGATCCGGAGTGGATGTCCTGGTCCGGCCCGTACAGCTCGATCTCGCACTCGGCGAGGCCGCGCATACCCGTGCACACCGTGGGGGTGTCCTCGGACCACATGCCGGTGTCGGAGACGATCACCGTGTCGGCGGTCAGGCGGTCCTTCCGCGATTCGACGAGAGCGCGGAAGTGCGGGGATCCCGACTCCTCCTCGCCCTCGATGAGCAGCTTCAGGTGGACGGCGGGCGTGGTGCGGCCGGTGGCGGCGAGGTGGGCCCGGACACCGAGTGTGTGGAAGAACACCTGGCCCTTGTCGTCGGCGGCCCCGCGCGCGTGGAGGCGGTTTCCGCGGATGACGGGCTCGAAGGGGTCGGTGTCCCAGCCGTCCTCGCGGGCGGCGGGCTGTACGTCGTGGTGTCCGTAGACGAGGACTGTGGGTGCCTGGGGGTCGTCGGAGGGCCATTCCGCGAAGACGGCGGGTGCGCCGGGGGTCGCCCAGACCTCGCAGGTCGGAAAGCCGGTCTCCTGGAGTTTGGCGGCGAGCCAGTCGGCGCTGCGCCGAACGTCCGCGGCGTGTTCGGGCTGGGCCGACACGGACGGGATGCGCAGCCACTCGGCGAGGTCGTCGAGGAAGGCTGTGCGGTGCTGCTCGATGTACGTGCGGACGGCGCTGTCCGGAGTCCTGCTCATGGTCACGAGCCTATCCGTCCACGCGCGCGTGCTGGTCCGGCGGCTCCTCGGGGACCCCTTCGGGTGGTTCTTCCAGGAGGAGCCGTTCCAGTGCGGCCCGGTCGGGCAGGGCCTCGGGGCGTACGACCTCGCCGCTACGCACGTACAGGAAGGCGGCCTGTACGGATTCCAGGGGTACGCCGTGCTGCTCGGCCCAGGCGAGCCGGTAGAGGGCGAGCTGGAGGGGGTCGGCGGTGCGGGTGCGGTTGGTCTTCCAGTCGACGATCTCGTACGTCGCCCCGTCGCCGTCGCCTTCTTTGTAGACGGCGTCGATACGGCCTCGTACGACGCGTCCGGCGATCTCGAGCTGGAAAGGGGCCTCGACGCGGTAGGGGGTGCGGTGGGCGTACGGGCTGCGTTCGAAGGCGTCCTTGAGGGCTTCGAGGTCGCGTTCGTCGGCGATCTCGGCCTCGCTGCCCGGTAGTTCCTCCGGTTCCAGCATCGGCAGGCGCAGTTCTTCGAAGCGGGCTTCGACCCAGGCGTGGAAGCGGGTGCCGCGGCGTGCGGCCTGCTGGGGCGGGCGTGGCATGGGGCGCGCGAGTTCCTGCGCGAAGGTGTCCGGGTCGGCGGCCAGGCGCAGCAGCTGGGATGCGGTCAGGGAGGTCGGCAGGGGTACGTCCGTGACGCTCTCGCGGGCGCGCAGGAGCTCCCCGGTGAGGGCGTCCAGGTCACGATCCCAGGAGGCGATGGTGCGGGCTTCCTCGGGGGTGACGCGCGTGGTCTCGGGCGGGTGCGGGCGGGCGTCCGGGGCCGGGGTGGGGTGCGGGACCCTGGGGTGGTTCCGGGTCCACGAGTTCCAGTCGCCCGGTTCGTCCGCTGCGAAACCGGGTTCGTCATCCGCGAAATCGGTCTCTTCGTAGGGTGCGTCCGCGAAGTCCCCGTCCCCGTAAGGGGGCTCGTCGTAAGGGGGCTCGTCGTCCTCGGGCGGAGGCGGCCAGTCCGGGTCGTCGTACGAGTCAGGGGCGTCGTGGGCCGAAGGGTGGGCCGTCTCGTGGGAGTGGCCGGACTCCAGGTGGGCCAGCACCGTCTGTGCGGCCGCGCGTCGGCGGGCCATGGCCGTGTCGTCCAGTGGGAGCGGCCAGGCGTGGTCGCCGCCGGCCTCGTGCAGCGCGGGGTTCTCCTCGTTCTCCTCGGGTTCGTCCGCCCAGGCCTCGATCTCGCCGTGGCCGGCCGCGCAGTGCTCGTACAGGGCGTGCAGGAAGTCGGAGGGGCCGCGGGGCCTCTTCTGGGAGGGGCCCCACCAGTGGCCGGAGCCGAGCAGCAGCGAGCGGGGGCGGGTGAAGGTGACGTAGCCGAGGCGGAGTTCCTCGGTGTGCTGGTGCTCCTTCATGGCCTCCTGGAAGGCCTTCATGCTCCCGGAGTCCCATGCGTCGATGTCGGGCAGGGTGTCGGCGTCGCCGCGCAGTTCGTGCGGGAGGACCTTGCCCTGGGCGGTCCATTTCTCGCGGCCCTGGCTGCTGGGGAAGGTGCCGGTGACCAGTCCGGGGATGGCGACGACGTCCCACTCCAGGCCCTTGGACTTGTGCGCGGTGAGCACCTTGACGGTGTTCTCGCCGCCCGGCAGGGCGTTGTCGAGGCCCTTCTCGTACTGGGCGGCCGTGCGCAGGAAGCCGAGGAAGGCGAGGAGGCTGGCCTCGCCGTCGTTGGCGGCGAAGGACGCGGCGATGTCCAGGAAGTTGGAGAGAGTCTCGCGGCGGCGGGCGGCCAGGGCGTGCGGAGACGCGGAGAGCTCCACCTCCAGGCCGGTGGTGGCGAGTACCCGGTGCAGGACGTCCATGAGCGGGTCGGCGAGTGAGCGGCGGAGGTCGCGCAGTTCGGCGGCGAGCCGCGCGAACCGTACGCGCGCGTCGGCCGAGAAGGGCAGCCCGTCGTCGTCCCCTTCGCCTCTCAGGGGTGTCTCCAGGAAGGTGTCGAGGGCGTCCGCGAGCGAGATCACCTCGGCCGGGTCGACCCCCTCGACGGCGGCGGCGAGGCGCCGGTCCGGGTCGTCGTCGGCCCCCACGCGCGCGTGGGACACGAGAAGCCGGGCCCGGCGTCCCAGGAGAGCGAGGTCGCGCGCGCCGATGCGCCAGCGCGGGCCGGTGAGCAGGCGGACCAGTGAGGCGTTGGCGCCGGGGTCCTGGAGGACCTCGCAGACGGCGACCAGGTCGGCGACCTCGGGCAGGTGCAGCAGGCCGGAGAGGCCGACGACCTCGACGGGGATGTCACGGGCGACGAGCGCGCCCTGGATCTCGGCGAAGTCCGTCGCGGTGCGGCACAGGACGGCGATCTCGCCGGGCGCCTTTCCGGTGCGTACGAGGTGGGCGATGGAGTCGGCGAGCCAGTCCATCTCCTCGGCGTGGGTGCGCAGCAGGGCGCAGCGCACCATGCCGTCCCGTTCGGCGCCGGGGGCCGGGCGGAGGGCTTCCACGCCCGCGTGCATGGCGCGCAGGGGCTCGGCGAGGCCGTTGGCGAGGTCGAGGAGGCGGCCGCCGCTGCGGCGGTTCTCACTGAGCGCCTGGCGGGTCGCGGGGCGGCCGTCGGCGTGCGCGAAGTGCTCGGGGAAGTCGTCGAGGTTGGCGACGGAGGCGCCGCGCCAGCCGTAGATCGCCTGACAGGGGTCGCCGACGGCGGTCACCGGGTGGCCGGTGCCGCCGCCGAACAGGCCCGCCAGAAGGATGCGCTGGGCCACGGACGTGTCCTGGTACTCGTCGAGCAGGACCACCCGGAACTCGTCGCGCAGGATGCCGCCGACCTCGGGGCGTGTGCTGGCGAGGGTCGCGGAGAGGGCGATCTGGTCGCCGAAGTCGAGGAGGTCGCGCTCACGCTTGGCCGCCCTGTAGCGGCTCACCAGCTCGGCCAGTTCACGCCGGGCGGCGGCCGTCTCCGGGACCTTGCGCAGATCGGCGTTGGTGAGCTTGGCGCTCTCCAGGTCACGCAGCAGCGCGGCGTCGTACGCGCGCAGCTCCTCGGGATGCACGAGGTGTTCGGCGAGCTCGGAGTCGAGCGTCAGGAGGTCGCTGACCAGGTCGGGGAAGGAGCGGGTGAGCGCCGGGTAGAGCCCCGGTGCCTCGCGCAGGACGCGTGCGGCGAGCTGGTAGCGGGTCGCGTCGGCCAGGAGGCGCGCGGTGGGTTCGAGCCCGATGCGCAGTCCGTGGTCGGTCAGCAGGCGGCCCGCGAAGGCGTGGTACGTGGAGATGACCGGCTCGCCCGGCGGGTTGTCCGGGTCGATGACGTCCGGGTCGGTGACGCCCGCCTTGATGAGGGCTTTGCGTACGCGCTCGGCGAGTTCGCCCGCCGCCTTGTTGGTGAAGGTCAGGCCGAGGACCTGCTCGGGGGCGACCTGACCGGTGCCGACCAGCCACACCACGCGCGCGGCCATCACGGTGGTCTTGCCCGATCCGGCTCCGGCCACGATCACCTGCGGGGCGGGCGGTGCGGTGATGCAGGCCGTCTGCTCCGGGGTGAACGGGATGCCGAGGAGCTCCTTGAGCTGCTCGGGATCGGTGATACGGGCTGGCACGTCAGAGAGGCTAGCCGCGCGCACTGACAGTCGGTGCCGTATCGGTGGCCGGGCCGAAGGATGTGCTGGTCAGCACGCGTGGTGCGGTACGTCACTCCCGGCATCCCTTGACGACACGCCCCCGGGAGCGGGGGGGTCACTCGACCACGTGCCGCCCCTCTGGCCGCGCGCTGCACGAGGCCCGGAATGCGCAGTGCGTGCAGTGCTGGCCCGAGGTCGGCGTGAACCGTTCGTCGAGGACCTTGCCCGCGGCGGTGGCGAGGAGGTCACCGACCCACTCGCCCTCCAGGGGCTCCTGGGCCTGCACCTTGGGGAGGGTCTCGCCGCCGTCCTTCTTGGGGGCGCCCTGGCGGAGCTGGACGAGTTCGGCGCCGCCCGCCTCGGGGCGTTCGCCGTCGAAGGCCTCGTCCACGGCGCCCTCGTGGACGGCGAGCTGGTAGACGGCGAGCTGCGGGTGGTGGGCCACGTCGGCGGCGCTCGGTGCCTGTTTGCCGGTCTTGAAGTCGACTACGTAGGCGCGGCCTTCGGTGTCCCGCTCGACGCGGTCCATGGAGCCGCGGATGCGTACTTCGTAGGAGCCCGCTTCGAGGGTGACGTCGAAGTCGTGCTCGCTGGCCACAGGGGTCCGGCCCGTGCGGTCCATGACGTGCCACTTCAGGAAGCGTTCGAGTGCCACGCGCGCGTGCTCCTTCTCCTGCGCCGACTTCCAGGGCGCGTCGAAGGCGAGCGCGTCCCACACGGAGTCGAGGCGCTCCATGAGGACGGCGAGGTCGGCGGGTGTACGGCCGGAGGCGACCTCGTCGGCCAGGACGTGCACCACGTTGCCGAAGCCCTGGGCGGCGGTCGCGGGGGCGTCGGCTTTCACCTCGCGGCCCAGGAACCACTGCAGGGCACAGGTGTTGGCGAGCTGGTCGAGGGCGCTTCCGGAGAGCACCACGGGGTGGTCGCGGTCGCGCAGCGGGACCTTGCTCTCTGTCTGGTCGTACATGCCCCACCAGCGGTAGGGGTGCGCGGACGGCACGAGGGGGCGACCGTCCTCGTCGCCGAGCGCGGCGAGCCTGGCGAGGCGGCGGGCCGCGGCTTCCCTGAGGGTGTCCGAGACGCGCGGGTCGACCGTCGTGGCGCGCAGTTCGGCGACGAGCGCGGCGACGGACAGGGGGCGGCGGGGACGGCCTGTTATGTCCTTGGGCTCCACGCCGAGTTCGGTGAGGAAGCGTGAGGGCTGGTCGCCGTCGTCGGCGGGGGCCTTCACGGCGGTGACGACGAGGCGTTCACGCGCGCGCGTGGCGGCCACGTAGAACAAACGACGCTCTTCGGAGAGGAGCGCTCCGGGCGTGAGTGGTTCGGCAAGTCCGTCGCGTCCGATGCGGTCGGCCTCCAGGAGGGAGCCGCGGCGGCGCAGGTCGGGCCACAGGCCTTCCTGGACGCCCGCGACGACGACGAGGCGCCACTCCAGGCCCTTGGAGCGGTGCGCGGTCATCAGGCGTACGGCGTCGGGGCGTACGGCCCTGCGGGTGAGCGTGTCGGCGGCGATGTCCTCGGCGTCGATCTCCTCCAGGAAGTTGAGGGCTCCGCGGCCGCCGGTGCGCTCCTCGGCGCGGGCCGCGGTCGCGAACAGCGCGCACACGGCGTCGAGGTCGCGGTCCGCGTTGCGCCCTGCCGCGCCGCCACGCCGGGCGGCGCGCTCCAGGCGCTGCGGCCACGGCGTGCCGTCCCACAGCTCCCAGAGCGCCTCCTCGGCCGTGCCACCCCCCGCGAGGCGCTCGCGTGCCTTCCGCAGCAGGGCGCCCAGACGCTGAGCTCCGCGCGCGTACGACGGGTCGTGGGCGACGAGCCGCTCCGGCTCGGCCAGGGCCCGCGCCAGCAACTCGTCGGAGGGCGGCGGGACATGGTTGCCCGCGGCGCGCTCCTCCTCGCGCAGGGCTCGGCCCAGGCGGCGCAGATCGGCGGCGTCCATGCCGGCCAGCGGGGACGCGAGGAGGGTGAGCGCGGTCTCGGTGTCGAGCCAGGGCTTTTCCGGGGTGAGGTCTTCTGACGCAGGTTCCCCGGAGGTTGCGGCTTTCCCCGAAGCTTCGGGCTCGGCGGCTCCGGAGTCTTCGGAGTCTTCGGAGTCTTCGGGCCGAGGCTCCTGGGACCTTGGCTCGTCCGTTTCGGCGCCCTCTAGCTCAGGGTCCTCGACGACAGCCCCGTGTGGCTCCTCAGCTCCGCCTCCGGCCGTCTCCCCCAGCTCCGCCGCGGCCACCGCCTTGAGTGCCGTCAGCAGCGGCGCCACCGCCGGTTCGTGGCGCAGCGCCAGGTCGTCGCCGTCGATGTCGAGGGGCACACCGGCCGCGGTGAGGTTGCGGCGGATCGTCGGGATGGTGCGGGAGCCGGCGCGCACCAGGACGGCCATCTCGCCCCAGGGGACGCCGTCCTCCAGATGGGCACGGCGGAGGATGTCCGCGATGTTGTCCAGCTCCGTACCGGGGGTCGGGTACGTGTAGACCTCGACGCGGCCGCCGTCCCGTACGGGGGCCAGCTCCCTGTGGGCGCGTACTTTCTCCGCCGGGAGGCGGGTCAGGGGCATGCGCTGGGTCAGCAGCCTGCTGGCCGCCAGCAGGCCGGCGCCCGACCGGCGTGACGTCCTCAGGACCTCCACCGGCGCCGAAGCACCGTCCGCGCGCGGGAAGGCCTCCGGGAACTCCAGGATGCCGTTCACGTCGGCGCCCCGGAACGCGTAGATCGACTGGTCGGGGTCGCCGAAGGCCACGAGGGTGCGGCCGCCGCCCGCGAGCGCGCGCAGCAGTCGTACCTGTGCCGGGTCGGTGTCCTGGTACTCGTCCACGAAGACGGTGTCGTACTGGGCCGCCAGGCGCTCGGCGACCTCGGGGCGCCGGGCGAGCAGCACCGCGCGGTGCACCAGTTCCGCGTAGTCGAGCACTCCTTGCATGTCGAGGACGTCGAGGTACTCGGCGAGGAAGGAGGAGGCCGCGAGCCAGTCGGGGCGGCCGATGCGCCTCGCGAAGGCCTGGAGCGCGTCGGGCCCGAGGCCCAGCTCGCGGCTGCGGGCGAGGACCGCGCGCACCTCGTCGGCGAAGCCGCGCGTCGTCAGACAGGCGCGCAGTTCGTCCGGCCAGCGCACATGGGCGAGACCGAGCTGCTCCAGGGCCGGCTGGCCCGCGAGCAGTTCCCGTACCGCCACGTCCTGTTCGGGACCGGAGAGCAGCCGCAGCGGCTCCACGAACAGGTCGCTGTCCTGGTGGGCGCGGACCAGGGCGTAGCAGAAGGAGTGGAAGGTCGTCGCCCGGGGCGCGTGAGCCGCTCCTATGCGCAGGGCCATGCGGTCGCGCAGCTCCACGGCAGCCTTGCGGCTGAACGTCAGCACCAGGACCCGCTCGGGGTCCGCGCCGCGCGCGATCCGGGCCGCCACGGACTCGACGAGCGTGGTCGTCTTGCCGGTGCCCGGACCTGCGAGAACGAGCAGCGGGCCGTCCGTGTGGTCAACCACCGCTCGCTGCCCTGCGTCCAGCAGAGGGGGAGCCACCCGGACCGGCGGGGTACGCACCAGTCGGTAAGCGCCACGGGTCCCCTGTCGCCCCTGGGGGTGCGACAGGCGCCTGGTGGAGGAAGAGGAGCTCACGTGGTTCGCCGGTCCTGGTGGGTGTGCTTGGGTCTGTCACTGCGGGCGCGGAGCGCCGTCGTTGCGAGGTGGTGGGCGGGCGACGGGTGGGAGGGCTGCCGCGCGTGGGGGGCGGTGGCCACGGGATGAACGGGATGCGCGCCGTCGACGCTACGCCGGTGGATGCCGTGGAAGCAGGGCTTCCTCTTGTTCCCTCCCGACACACGCGTCTCCCGCACCACGAACGTACGGCATGTCACGGACGTGCCCCGATTCCCCCGTACGGGCCACCGGTCCCCCTTCCGGCCGTCCGATGCCGGAAGCTGTCAGGTGTGACCCTCCGTGCGTTCGCCGCCGTCCCAGCGCGCCCGTTTCATGTCGACGCGCGGCAGATGGCCTTCGGAGGCCTTGCTCGCCTCCTTCAGGGGCGTGCCCTCCGCGCGGTAGTGGCCCAGTGCCTCAAGTTCGTGGCCGGGGAGCAGCACGCCGTCCGCACGTATGACCCGCCACCATGGAACGGCCCCTCCGTAAAGGGCCATGACGCGGCCGACCTGTCGCGGCCCGCCCTCCTCCAGCCATTCGGCGACGTCTCCATACGTCATGACACGCCCGGGCGGAATCAGCTCGGCGACGTCGAGGACCCGCTCCGCGTACTCCGGCAGGGCGTCCGCCGGAAGGCTCTGCTCGCTCATCCGGCCCATCCTGCCCCACACCACCGACAATGTGACGTGGCGGCGACTGTGCGTATCCCTCGCCCCGATGCAGCGCTTCGGGCAGACTGTGCGCCCCCGCATTGCACCCTGATGCCCTCTTGTGTCAGCGGGGCATGCCACCATCATGCGGGCGGTTACTGGTGATACGAGATCAAGAAGAGACGATGAAACAGCAGGGTGTGCACCCCGAAGACGCGGAGGGCACCTCTGAGGTTTCGTCGCGCCCCGACACCGGCGACGATACGGACGAGCGCACTCCGGACACGTACAAGTACAAGAAGAAGACGGACATGCGCAAGGAGAGCGACGCCGAGAAGGCCGACTGCGCCGACGACGACGCCCACACTGAAGAGGTCGAGGGCGACGAGCCGCTGCTCCCCGCGCGCGTGCATCGTCCGTCCGACCTGATGCGCCTCCTGGTGGGCATCCTCGCGGTCGCGGTGCTGCTGGCGATCGCCGCGTTCGCGCACGGCACGACGTCGGGGCTGGCGCAGGACATCAACAAGGGCACCGACGAGGCACCCGACCTGTTGATCAAGATCGCGGGGCTCGCGTCGAGCATCGCGATCCTCCTGGTGCCGGTCGCCTTTGCCATCGAGCGGCTGATCAAGCGGGACGGGCTGCGCATCGCCGACGGCGTTCTGGCCGCGGTCCTCGCGCACGGAGTGACGCTCGCCACCGATCTGTGGGTCGCCAAGGCTGCACCGGACTCGATCCAGAAGGCGCTCACGCAGCCCTCGCCGGGTGACATCCACGCTCTCACCGACCCGGTGCACGGCTATCTCGCGCCGGTCATCGCGTACATGACGGCAGTCGGCATGTCGCGCCGGCCGCGCTGGCGCGCGGTGCTGTGGGTGGTGCTGCTGCTCGACGCCTTCTCCATGCTGGTCACCGGCTACACGACCCCGTTCTCGATCATCCTGACGGTGCTGATCGGCTGGAGCGTGGCGTACGGGACGCTGTACGCGGTCGGCTCGCCGAACGTGCGGCCCACAGGGCGGACGCTGATGGCGGGCCTGCGGCACGTCGGCTTCCACCCGGTGAGCGCGGCCAGGGACGAGACGCCGGAGGCCCCGGACGGTGATCGTGGCCGCCGGTACTTCGTGACGCTGCAGGACGGCCCGCCGCTGGACGTCACGGTCGTCGACCGCGAGCAGCAGGCGCAGGGCTTCTTCTACCGCGCCTGGCGCCGTCTGACACTGCGCGGCATCACCACGCGCCGCAGCCTCCAGTCGCTGCGCCAGGCCCTGGAGCAGGAAGCGCTCCTCGCGTACGCGGCCATCGCGGCCGGGGCCAACGCTCCCAAGCTGATCGCGACCTCCGAGCTCGGCCCCGACGCCGTGATGCTCGTCTACGAGCACACCGGCGGGCGCACGCTCGACTCGCTGCCGGACGAGGCCATCACCGACGAGTTGCTGCGCGACACCTGGCACCAGGTGCAGGCACTGCAGTCGCGGCGCATCGCGCACCGCAGGCTCGCGGGCGACGCGATTCTGGTGGATCGTTCCGGCACGGTCATCCTCACGGATCTGCGCAACGGCGAGATCGCGGCCGGTGAGCTGCTGCTGCGCATGGACATCGCCCAGTTGGTGACCACGCTCGGCCTGCGGGTCGGCGCGGAGCGCGCGGTGGCATCGGCCGTCGGGGTGCTCGGCCCGGACGCGGTCGCCGACTGCCTGCCGATGCTGCAGCCCATCGCGCTCACACGCTCCCACCGCGCGACGCTGCGGAAACTGGCCAGGGAGCGGTCGCAGCGCGAGCGCGAGGCTGTCCTGGAGGCCTCGCGTCAGGAGAAGCTGGCCCGCGCCGAGGAGCACGAGGCCACACCCGAGGACACCAAGCCCGTCCTCGACAAGCCCGGCAAGAAGGCCGTACGCGCCGAGCAGCGGGCCGAGAAGCGGGCGATCGACGAGGCTCTGGACGAGGCCCGCGAGGAGGATCTGCTCACCCAGATCCGCCACCAGGTGCTGCTGATCAGGCCGCAGGCACCGGTCGAGCCGGCCCGCCTGGAGCGCATCCGGCCGCGCACGCTGATCAGTTTCATCGCCGGCGCGATCGGCGGGTACTTCCTGCTGACGCAGCTCACGCACATCGAGTTCGGCACGCTCTTCGACAACGCCGAGTGGGGCTGGGTCGCCGCCGCCGTGCTCTTCTCGGCACTGAGCTACTTCGCGGCGGCCATGAGTCTGCTGGGCTTCGTGCCCGAGCGGGTGCCGTTCCTGCGGGCCGTGGCGGCGCAGGTCGCCGGGTCATTCGTGAAGATCGTGGCGCCTGCGGCGGTGGGCGGTGTCGCCCTCAACACGCGATTCCTCCAGCGCACGGGCGTACGGCCGGGGCTCGCGGTGGCGAGCGTCGGCGCGTCGCAGCTGTTCGGGCTCGGCTGCCACATCCTGATGCTGCTGTCCTTCGGCTACCTGACCGGAACCGAGAAGACACCCTCCTTGTCGCCGTCCCGCACGGTCATCGCAGGTCTGCTGACCGTCGCGGTCCTCGTCCTCGTGGTGACCTCGGTGCCGTTCCTGCGGAAATTCGTCGCCACGCGCGTGCGGTCACTTTTCGCGGGTGTCGTACCGCGCATGCTGGACGTACTTCAGCGGCCGCAGAAGCTCATCACCGGCATCGGCGGCATGCTCCTGCTGACGGCCTGCTTCGTGATGTGTCTGGACGCGTCGATCCGGGCGTTCGGCAGCGACGACACGCCCGCGATCAGCATCGCCAGCGTCGCCGTGGTCTTCCTCGCCGGAAACGCGCTCGGCTCCGCGGCGCCCACCCCGGGCGGCGTGGGCGCGGTCGAGGCGACCCTCACGGTCGGTCTGATCGCCGTCGGGCTCCCTAGCGAGGTCGCGGCGCCCGCGGTGCTCCTCTACCGGCTCCTCACACTGTGGCTGCCCGTCCTGCCGGGCTGGCTGTTCTTCAACCATCTGACGCGCAAGGGCGCGCTCTAGAGGTACTGACCCGAAGCGTTGCTCACGCGGCTGACGGGTGGCCGGCCGCCGACGCGGAGCTCTCACCCGCACGGCCCGCGCCCCGAGCGCCCCGTCCTGAGCGCCCCCAGGATGGGACCATGCCGAAACCTTCCCCGCTGCACACCGCTGCCCTGACCGCCACCGCCGTTCTGCTGTCCGCGGCCCTCGCCGGATGCGACGGCGACAGCGACTCCAAGGACGAGGACCTGTCGGCGCAGAAGCTGAGCTGGAAGGACTGCCCGGAGCCGTCCGCGTCCGAGGGCGGAGGAGACGCCCCGTCGCCCCTGCCGGACGGTGACACGTGGAAGTGCGCCACCCTGAAGGCGCCCCTCGACTGGGACAAGCCCAAGGGGGACACGATCGGGCTGGCCCTGATCCGCGCGGAGGCGAGCGGCGCCAAGGACAAGCGCGTCGGCTCGCTGGTGTTCAACTTCGGCGGTCCGGGCGGGTCGGGCGTGGCCACGCTCCCCGCGTTCGGCCAGGACTACGAGCAACTGCGCACCCGCTACGACCTGGTCAGCTTCGACCCGCGCGGCGTCGGCCGCAGCGCGGGCGTGAAGTGCGAGAACAACGAACAGCTCGACGAGTACTTCCAGCAGGACGCCACCCCCGACGACACGGCCGAGCAGACGAAGCTCCTGGACAACACGAAGAAGTTCAACTCGGCCTGCGAGAAGAACTCCGGGAAGACCCTCCCGCACGTACGCACCACCGACGCGGCCCGCGACATGGACCTGATGCGCCAGGTCCTCGGCGACGACAAGCTGCACTACTTCGGCATCTCGTACGGCACCGAACTGGGCGGCGTGTACGCCCACTTGTTCCCCAAGAACGTGGGGCGGGCCGTCTTCGACGCGGTCGTGGACCCGACACAGGACCCGGAGCAGGGATCGCTCGGGCAGGCCGAGGGCTTCCAGCTCGCGCTCGACAACTTCGCCGAGGACTGCACCTCGAAGGAGGAGGACTGCCCGCTCGGCGACAGCGCGCAGGACGTCAAGGACCGGATCGCCAAGCTGCTCAAGGACCTCGACAGCAGGCCGATCCCGGGCGTCTTCCCGCGTGAGCTGACCCAGACGGTCGCCACCAGCGGCATCGCGCAGGCCCTGTACTCCCAGGACTTCTGGGAGTTCCTCACCGAAGGGCTCCAGCAGGCGTACGACGGTGACGGCACGATCCTGATGCAGCTGGCCGACTCGATGAACGGGCGCAATGAGGACGGCGAGTACAGCAACATCACCGCCGCCAACGTCTCCATCAACTGCGCCGACGACAAGCAGCGGTACACCACCGCGGACGTGCGAGCCAGGCTTCCGGAGTTCCGCGAGGCCTCGCCCCTGTTCGGTGACTACCTGGCATGGGGTCTGGTCGGCTGCACCGACTGGCCCGTGGCGGGCGCCGCCGACCACCCGGACGTGAGTGCGCCAGGTTCGGCGCCGATCCTCGTGGTGGGCAACACCGGCGACCCGGCGACGCCGTACGAGGGTGCCCGCAGGATGGTGGACTCGCTGGGCAAGGGCGTCGGCGTCGAGCTGACGTACAAGGGACAGGGCCATGGCGCGTACGACAGCGGGAACAAGTGCGTGCGCGACGCCGTGAACGGCTACCTCCTGGACGGCAAGGTCCCGCCGACCGGCACGGTCTGCTCGTAAGAGCGCCGGAATCTGCTCACGAAATAGCCGGACCCGGCTCGCGAAAGCGCCGGACTCAGCCCATAAAATCGCAGGTCAGAAGGTTATCCACAGGCCTCGGCGGCACTCGCGGAGATCTGCCTACTATGGCCTGACTGTCATCCGCGGCATCCGGCGGACGACGTTGCGAGGGGGGATGTGCTCATGGCGCGTTTCACACGGTGGACGGCTCTGGCCGCCGCCGCGTTGCTGATGGCCGGCTGCAGCGGCTCGTCCGGGAGCGGTGAGGACGAGAACAAGGACGACGGCAAGCCGCCGGCAGCGGCGCCGTCCGGGCTGCCCGCCTCACTCACCTCGCAGAAGCTCGACTGGGGCCGCTGCAAGGCCACGGCGACCGGGCCCGCGCCGGGCGACGACTGGCGGTGCGCGACGCTCAAGGTGCCGCTCGACTGGGCGAAGCCGACGGGCGAGACCATCGGCCTCGCGCTGATCCGCAGCGAGTCGAGCGGCTCCTCGGACGAGCGCATCGGCTCACTGCTGTTCAACTTCGGCGGCCCGGGTGGCTCGGGCATCGACTACCTGCCGCCGTACGGCCCCACGTTCGCCGAGCTCCACGAGCGGTACGACCTGGTGAGCTGGGACCCGCGCGGTGTCGCCGCCAGCGAGGGCGTTCGCTGCCGCGGCGACAAGGAGATCCAGACGGCCGAATCGGTCGACACCACGCCGGACACATCCACCGAGGAGACCACGTTCCTCAAGGACGCCGCCGACTTCGGCAAGGGCTGCGGGGAGTCGGCGGGCAAGCTCATGGGGCATGTCTCGACGACCGACACGGCCCGGGACATGAACCTGATGCGCCATGTCCTCGGTGACGACAAGCTGCACTACTTCGGCATCTCGTACGGCACTGAACTGGGCGGCGTGTACGCCCACTTGTTCCCCAAGAACGTGGGGCGTCTGGTCCTCGACGCGGTCGTCGACCCGACCGCCGGCACGGTGGGGCACGCCAAGAACCAGACCCGCGGCTTCCAGCGCGCGCTGGACAACTACCTCAAGTCCACGGGGCAGGACCCCGAAGAGGGCTCCCAGAGGATCGTGGACCTGCTGGAGCGGATCGACGCCGATCCGCTGCCGACTTCGAGCGGCCGCGAGCTCACTCAGCAGCTGGCACTCACCGGCATCGTGTATCCGCTGTACGACGAGCAGACCTGGCCCGCCCTCACCAGCGCGCTCGACGCGGCCGAGGACGGCGACGGTACGGAGCTGCTCGCGCAGGCCGACGGCTACAACGACCGTGACGCGTCGGGTCGTTACGGCACGACGACGCATTCACAACGGGTCATATCGTGCTTGGACGACAAGGAGCGGCCGACGCCCGAGGAGGCGAAGAAGCTGCTCCCCGAGTTCCGGAAGATCTCGCCCGTCTTCGGCGATTCGATGGGCTGGGACACGGCCGGCTGGTGTCACGACTGGCCGGTGGCCGGTCAGTACGAGACGCCGGAGGTGAGCGCGCCCGGCGCGGAGCCCGTCCTGGTGGTGGGCACCACGGGCGACCCGGCGACGCCGTACGAGGGCGCCCGCAAGATGGCGGACGAGCTGGGCAAGGGTGTCGGAGTACACCTGACCTGGAAGGGCGATGGACACGGTGCGTACGGGAAGGGAAGCGACTGTATCGACAGCACGGTGAACGACTACCTGCTGGACGGGACGGTGCCGAAGGACGGCAAGGTCTGCGCGTCGTAGCGACGCGGGCCGACCGGAAAGCCGGGACGGGGAATGCCGGAGGGAGGGGCCGTCCGCTCCTGCCCGCCCACGCGGCCCGCGTCCACGCCCAACCCCATGCACATGCCCGCGACCGCGCCCGCGCCCGCCCAGCAGAAAGGGGCCCGGCACACCCCGTGCCGAGCCCCTCCCCACAAGGCGTACGCCTAGTACACCGGCTTCTCCGGCTCGATCTGGTTGACCCAGCCGATCACGCCGCCGCCCACGTGCACGGCGTCCGCGAAACCGGCCGACTTGAGGACCGCGAGGACCTCCGCACTGCGGACACCCGTCTTGCAGTGCAGGACGATCTTCTTGTCCTGCGGGAGGGTCTCCAGGGCAGTGCCCATGAGGAACTCGTTCTTCGGGATCAGCTTGGCGCCGGGGATCGAGACGATCTCGTACTCGTTGATCTCCCGGACATCGATGATCTCGATGTTCTCGCCGTCGTCGATCCACTCCTTGAGCTGCTTGGGAGTGATCGTCGAGCCGGCGGCCGCCTCCTGGGCCTCCTCGGAGACGACGCCGCAGAAGGCCTCGTAGTCGATGAGCTCGGTGACGGTGGGGTTCTCGCCGCAGACCGCGCAGTCCGGGTCCTTGCGGACCTTGACCTGGCGGTACTGCATCTCCAGGGCGTCGTAGATCATCAGGCGGCCGACGAGCGGCTCACCGATGCCGGCGAGCAGCTTGATGGCCTCGTTGACCTGGATGGAGCCGATGGACGCGCACAGCACGCCCAGAACGCCGCCCTCGGCGCAGGAGGGAACCATGCCGGGGGGCGGGGGCTCCGGGTAGAGGCAGCGGTAGCAGGGGCCGTGCTCGGACCAGAAGACGGAGGCCTGGCCGTCGAAGCGGTAGATCGAGCCCCAGACGTACGGCTTGTTGAGCAGCACGCACGCGTCGTTGACCAGGTAGCGGGTCGCGAAGTTGTCCGTGCCGTCGACGATCAGGTCGTACTGGCTGAAGATGTCCATCACGTTCTCGGCCTCGAGCCGCTCTTCGTGAAGGATCACGTTCACGTACGGGTTGATGCCGAGCACGCTGTCGCGGGCCGACTGGGCCTTGGAGCGGCCGATGTCCGCCTGGCTGTGGATGATCTGGCGCTGCAGATTGGACTCGTCGACCTCGTCGAACTCCACGATGCCGAGCGTGCCCACGCCCGCGGCGGCCAGGTACATCAGCGCCGGCGATCCGAGGCCGCCGGCGCCCACAGCGAGCACCTTGGCGTTCTTCAGCCGCTTCTGCCCGTCCATGCCCACGTCGGGGATGATCAGGTGGCGGGAGTACCTGCGGACCTCGTCTACGGTGAGCTCAGCAGCTGGCTCGACCAGGGGTGGCAGCGACACGGGGACTCCGTTGGTCGGTCAATCACTACAGTTGTTCTCCGCGTAACACTGCCACGCCCTTCTTCATTCCGAGACACCTGTTCCGATCCGCGAGACGATTTCGTCCCAGTAACCGGGCATGGTCTCCCAGGGGTCGATCGAACCGCCGCGATCCGTGCGGTCGGTGAAGTAGATCGTCGAGGCGCCCTGCCAGCGGGCGATGCGCAGCGCCTCGTCGAGATGACCCCGGGGCACGCCGTGCACGAAGTGACAGAACCGCTCGGGCGGGTATTCGGCGGTCCACTCGGCCACCTGCGACCAGCGGTAATCGCTCCAAGGGCCGGCGAAGGTCACCAACTGGTCGGCGGTTTCGGCATATCCGGGATACGGGTGGGTGCCGTGGCCGAGGACGATGTGGCCCTCGCCGAGGAGCGCGCGCAGCGTGGTGGCCGTGCGCCGGACCTCGGGGAGTGCTGTCCGCTCTGTGGGACAGCGGTCCAGAAGGAAGCCGTCGACCCGGTACCAGTCGAGATAGCGGTGCGCGTCGGAGACGAGTTCACCGAAGGCGCGTGCGCCGTATGTCACATCCAGGTGGCCGAGTACGCGGACGCCCGCGTTGCGCAGGCGTCCGGTCGCTTCCAGACAGTGGGGGTCGGGGCGGGTGCCGGGGCCGTCGGCGACGTTCAGGGCGACCCAGTGCAAGGGGGTCCCGGGGCGGGTGAGTTCGCCCCATTCGACCGGGGCGAGAAGGGGGTGCGCATAGCCGGGAATGCCGAAGCCGATGCTTAAGTCCGTGCACGCGCTGCCCGCTGCGGTGCTGGTCAGATACGGCATGCCGCCTCCATCCAGATGTCGGCGAGGGATTCCTCGAGGTTGATCCGGGGCCGCCAGCCGAGTCGGTCGCGTGCGGTGCGCACGTCGGCCTGCTGCCAGCTGCCGCAGCCGTCGGGATAGGGGTATGCGGTCGGGGCCGTGTGGTCTGGTTCGGAGCGGGGGTGCCCGATGGATGGCCTGATCGGGCCGGGGGGTCCGTCGAGTTCGTGCAGGGCGCCGCCGTAGCCGGCGACGCGTGCGAGGACGGCGGCGGCGTCGCGGAGGCGTACGGCACGACCGGATCCGATGTTGATGACGCCCTGAGCGGCGGAGAGGGAGGCGGCATGGACGGCACGGGCGACGTCGCGTACGTCGATGAAGTCGCGTTGGACGCCGAGGCCACCGAGTTTGAGTTCGCCGTCGCCGGACTGCATGGCGCGGCGCATGGCCTCGGCGAGGCGGCCGAGCGGGGAGCCGGCCGGGGTGCCGGGTCCGGCGGGCGAGAACACCCGCAGGACGACGGCGTCCAGACCGGACCCGAGGACCAGTTCGGTCGCGGCGAGCTTGCTGACGCCGTACGGGCCGCCAGGACGGGGCACGGCATCCTCGGCCGTGGAGGAGCCGGGCTGGCTGGGTCCGTACTCGGCGCCACAGCCGACCTGCACGAGGCGCGCCCCGCAGCCGCTGCGTCGCAGGGCCTCGCAGACGGTGGCGACGGCCACGGTGTTGTGCCGGGTCAGTTCGCGGGCGCCGCCTCGGGTGGCGCCGGCGCAGTTGACGACGACGCCGGGGTGCACCGCGTCCAGGAAGCGGGTGAGCGCGCCCGGGCTGCCGCTGGCGAGGTCGAAGCGTACGTCCGCGTCGTCGCCCCGGCCGAGCGCGGTGAGCTGCACGGCGGGGTCGGCGAGGAGGCGGTCGGCGACGAACCGGCCCAGGTATCCGTTGGCTCCGATCAGCAGCACCCTCATCGGGCGGCTCCCGGGGCGGATTCTCCGATGCGGAGGGTGATCATCTGGCGTTCTCCTTCAGGGTGTTGCCGTGGGTCATGCGGAAGGCCCGCGGTGTCGGCCCCGCGGGAAGGGGTGCGCTCGGCACGGAGGCCGGGTGCCGGGGGCGGTTCACGGCGTGTCGCCGCGTGCCGCGTGGGCCGAGGCCCGGGTGAGGGTCCTGGTCGCGTGGATCAGGAGGACGAGCGCCGCAGCCCCGCACACGAGGGCTGGGACGGCGCCCGGCCCCCAGGTGTCGGCCACGGCCTCGACGGGCTCGGCCAGGAGCGAGCAGCCGGGCAGGCGGCCCGCGAAGACGCTCACCAGTGCCGCCGCCTCGACCACGCCGGCGGCGGCGAGGACGACTGCGGGCGCGTGCGTGAAGCCGTGCACGGTGAGGAGCCGGGCGAGCAGCAGGAGCGCGCCGAGGGCACCGGCTCCGGCGTACGCGGCGGGCTCGCCCAGCACCGCCCCGCACAGGGCGAGCAGCCCGCCCAGGGCGCAGAGGAACAGTCCGAACACGCCGATGAGCAGGGGTCTTACGGAGGAGGCGAACTCCTCCAGGGCACGGCTGGATGCGAGTCTGCGCCGGGCGCGTACGGCGAAAAGGTGGGCGCACCAGGCCGCGGGGGCGCAGGCGAGGGTGAGGGCCAGGACGGAGGCGAGGGCGATCGGCCAGGGGCTGTCGGAGCCGCCGGTGGGCAGTCCGTCGGGGCCGCCCTCGATGCCCGCGGCGAGCAGGCCGTCGCCGAGGAGTGCGTAGGCGAGGAGCCAGCAGGTCCACGCACGCGTGGATGTTGTCGGGTGCCACGCGCGTGCGGCGTGCAGGGGGCCTCGGCGGAGGGCAGCGCGCAGGCCCAGGCCGATGGCGAGTACGCCCGCGACGGTCACCGCGAGGCGCGGCCGTCCTTCGGTGAGCCGCAGCCCGGTCACCGCTGCCGCGCACAGGGCGCCCGGCAGCAGGGCGAGCACGGCCCAGGCCCAGTCGGCGCGCGCCTTGGGGGTGTCGGGTGCCTCGGACCGCGGTGCCGTGTCACCGACGCGAGGCACGCGCGCGTACATCTCCTCGGCGAGCGAGAAGACGTCACGGTGCCGGAAGCGGGTGGCGGTCCGGTCGGTCATCCCGTGCGCCTCCAAGCCCGCGGCGATCTCCAGGGGGTCCACCGCGCGCTCGCACAGCTCGCGGTGACGGTGCATCAGAGCCTTCACCGGGTCGACGCCACCGCGGCGGGCGGAGGGCTTGCGGTCGGTGCCAGGGGGGACTGCCGCGCCGGCGGAGGGCTTGCGGTCGGCTGCAACGGCCTCAGTCGCTTGGGCGGAGGACTTGTGACCGGCGGCAGCGGCCTCGCTCGCGTAACCGGTGGCCCTGCGGTCACTGGCACCGGGTTCGCTCGCGTAAGCGGAGGTCCCGCGGTCACTGGCACCGGGTTCGCTCGCGTAAGCGGAGGTCCCGCGGTCACTGACACCGGGTTCGCTCGCGTAAGCGGAGGTCCCGCGGTCACTGACACCGGGTTCGCTCGCGTCAGCGGAGGTCCCGCGGTCACTGACACCGGGACCGTCGGCGTAAGTCAAGGGCCGGCCGTTGGAGGCGGGAGCCTCGCCCGCCCGCGTGGGGGCACCCCACACGTGCCGAGAATCCGCCGCCCTCGACGATCCTCGCTGGGCATCGACCACCGGCGACTCGCCCAGCCGACCATCCGCGCCCCTCGACGACCCGGGCCGAGCGTCCCTGACTCCCGACTCGCTCAGCCGGCCGTCCGCCACCCTCGACTCGCCCAACTGCACGTCTGCCACCCGCGTCTCCCCCGGCTGGACGTCCACGACCCGTGTCTCGCCCACCTCGGCGTCCGTGTCCACCGACTGCCCGACGCCTGCCAGCCACTCCTCGGACCGCGCGTCCCACGCCCCGGGACTCTCCGGTGCCTGAGGCCGGTCCACGCTCCCGACCCGTCGCCGCCCGTTCACCGCGTCCCCTCCCCCGCGGGCACCGGATCGCCCGTAGCGGCTCCCGAGGCGGCTCCCGAAGCAGACCCAAGTGGAAGGCCCCGCACGGGCGGCCCGGCCGCCCACCCGGGCCCCCGCCGGCCGGCCACCAGTCGCGTCCCCGACTCGGCCCACCGCTCCGGTACATGGGCCTCGGCCGGTACGGCGAACGGCAGGGGTTCGCCCGAGTTGTCGACGACGACCCGCCGGACCGGACAGCGCGAGACGATCTCGAGGTAAATGCCGTGAAATGCCGTGATGTTCTGCTCGACGGTGAACAGTTCGAGCGCACGCGCGCGTGCCGCCGCCCCGAGACGCGCGCGGCGCTCGGGGTCGCGCAGCAGGGCGACGCACGCCTCGGCCAGGGCCCGCGGATTGCGCGGCGGCACCACCAGACCCGTACCGCCGATGACCTCCACGACCGCGCCGACGTCCGTGGAGACCGTGGCGCGCCCGCAGAACATCGCTTCGACGAGGCTGATCGGGAAGCCCTCGACGACGCTCGACAGGACGACGACGGAGCCTGCCGCGTACGCCTCTGGAAGGGTCGGCACGTCCGGTCCGCCGATCTCCTCGAAGGAGACCGGGTTGTCGCCGATGGCGTGCGCGCCGTCCGCCTCGTCGGGGAAGAGCTGCGCGGCCAGCGCCTTGCAGTGCGCCAGATACGTCGCGCCCTCCAGCCCGTCGCCCGGCGCGCCGACGATCCGCAACCGTGTCTTCGGCTGTTCCTTGCGGATCTCCGCGAAGGCGTGCAGCAGCGAGATCAGATCCTTGGCGGGCTCGATGCGCCCGACCCACACCAGGGTGTCCGGCTCGGCGGATTCTGCACTCTCACCCACCTCCCAGAAGCGGGACGCCTCCATACCGGGATAGACCGTACGAATCTTGGCGCGGTCGGCGCCGCAGCGCTCCTGCCAGCGGCGGGCGTGCGTGTTGCCGGGTGTGATGACCGTGGCCTGCCGGTAGGTCTCAGCGGCGAGCAGGCCGTGGAACGCGGCGAGCAGCGCCCGCGCCGGGGCCGAAGCCACACGGCCCTCCAGATCCTCACGCGCGCTCAGATAGTGCGCCCGCAGCTGCACCCCGTACTCCGTGACCAGCAGCGGTACGCCCGAGAAGTGCCGCGCGAGCAGCCCGGCCAGCGCCGCCGCGCCGCCGGACGTGGCGTGGCACAGGTCGACCGAGCCGAGCCCGTCGTCCTCGTACCAGTCGAGCGAGAGCGGTCGCAGCGCGCGCTCCACCTGGGCGGCGACGGTGAGCAGATCCGGTACGCGTGCCCCTCGTGCGGCACGTAGGGCGCCGGGCGCGCGACAGGCGCGCTCCAGGGCGCGCACGGCGGTCTCGGAGCGCAGAGCGCCGACCAGGCCGCCGCCCTCGTCCCTGACGAGTTCGGCGAGCCCGTACAGCGCGTCGCCGAAACGGTCCGCCACCCCGGCCGAGGCGTCCCCCGCGGCCCCCCCAGCCCCAGTGGATCCAGCAGATCCGGCAGACCCGGCAGATCCGGCGGCTCCGGTCGTTCCCGTGGGCCCGGCGGACCCGATGGACCCCGCAGAGAGGTCCCCCGCACACACGGCCGCCGCCAACTCCCCATAGCACTCGGCGAATCGGCGCCGCGCCCGTCGCCCGTATCCGACGCCGTCGTCGTCCGCGGTCCACAGCGGCGCGGTGTGTACGCGGCTGACCTGGGGCGGGAGCTGGATCCAGCCCTCGTCCTCCTGTCGGTCGCTGCGGCTGAGCGCGTAGATGTCGAATTCGTGCTGCCCGAGCCCGCGCACGAGCCGGTCGCACCAGAGCCTGGCGTCACCGCTCACATACGGATAGCCACCCTCCGTAAGCAGTCCGATGCGCACGAACGCACCCCCGATCTCCCGTCTGGGGAGCCGCCGTTGACTCGGCGGCTCGCAGCGGGACGAACGTATGCGGACATGACGGTGGCGCGATGGACGGTTGTCCATCGCGCCACCAAAAGGGGTGAACGGTCGTAACTTTCCCGTGCGAGTCGCGTTCCGTCGCGCTAAGAGATCAACCGAACACTTTCCGTCACGTCATGGCCAGCGAGGCGACCTGTCTCTGTCAACTGTTGGGGAACGGCCAGGGGTTGGCCCGGCAGCTGATTCCGTCGTAATCGAGGAACTTGGTCTGCTGCTGCATGACCGGCGCGAGCGCGCCGTCCACGCTGCAGGTCACATGGTTGAAGCCGAGCCGGTGGCCGATCTCGTGGTTGATCAGCATCTGGCGGTACGCGTACATCTTGTCGCCGTACGTCTTGGAACCCTGTGCCCAGCGGTACGCGTTGATCATCACGCGGTCGGTGGCCGCCGAGTCGCAGGAGACGTTGTCCTCGGTGGTGTCGAGACCCGATTTGGCGCACCAGAACGCGGTCGTCCCGGGACTCGCCAGGGTGATGACGAAGTCGGGCTTCCCGGAGGAGACCCGCTCGAAGGTACGGCCGCCGTCGTGGGCCCAACTCCGTTCGTCGTTCAGGGTTTTCTGCACGGCCTGCGCGAAGAGTTCCCCGTCGAGGCCGAGGCCCTTCTCGACGTCGACGCGATAGGTGTACTTCCGCCCGGTCCCCGGCGCCTTGTCGAATCCGGCGATCGCCTCGAAGTCCCCGGAACCCTTGAGATCGGCTGCGAGGGAGTACTTCTTCCCCATCTGCTGGTCGTACGACAGCGTGGCCGCGCCCGGTTTCTCGGACGGCGCCGGCCGGTTGTCGGTGCGCGACGCGGAGTCCTTGGTCTCCCGGTCGGCGTCACTCGCGGCCTGCGGGCGTACGGAGTTGTCGTCGCCCCGGCCGGTGACCTGCCCGGCCACCACGACGGCCAGCACGGTGGTGACGGCGGCTGCCGCGATGCCGGTGAAGGCCCGGCCCTTGCCGCTCCTGGCCTTCTCCGGCCGGATCTCTGTGTCTGCCGGGTCCTTCGGGGGTGCCTTGTGCTCGACCTCGTCGTCCCAGTCGGTGACGGAGGCGAAGGGGTCGGCACGGAGCGCTGCCGCCGCGGTCGATCGGGGCGCGAAGGGATCGTCGTTCTCGTCGAAGGCGTCGACGTAGGCCTGACGGGGACCACCGGCTCCCGCCTGGGGCGGCGGTGCGTACCGCTGTCGGGGGATCGTGGGTCCGGGGCGGCCCTGAGGCCCGCCCTGACCTTGCGGAGAGCCATAGGGAGCGCCTGGCGGAGAACCGTTGGGGCCGCCTTGGCCGCCGCCCTGGCCGCCTTGCGGAGCGCCGAAGAAAGGTCCCTGCGGGGGCGCTTGGGGTACTCCGTACCCGACGCCCGCCTGCGGTCCACCCCTCAACTCGCCCCAGCCACCGCCGGTTTCCCGCTGCTCGGGGTGCCCACCACGGACCCGGGGTACGCCGTGTGCGGGGGTGCCGTCGGGATAGCGCGGCATGCCGTGCGCAGGCGTTCCGTCGGGAAGCCGAGGAAAGCCGTGCGCAGGCGTCCCGTCCGGCAACCGCGGGAAGCCATGTGCGGGCGTCCCATCGGGCAGCCGGGGAAACCCATGGGCCGGGGTGCCGTCCTGCGGGCGCGGAAACCCATGAGCGGGCGTCCCGCCCTGCATACGTGGAAATCCGTGTGCCGGAGTGCCGTCGGGAAGTCGGGGCACTCCCCCCGCGGGCGTCCCGTCAGAGAATCGCGGAGCTCCCCGCGCCGGCCCGCCGGCCGGAAATCCCGGAGCCCCACCCGGAGGCATCCCGCCCCCAGGCCGAGGAACTCCCTGCCCGGGCATGCCCTCCGGCCCGCGCGGCACCCATCCCTCGGGCAGCCGGGGCACCCCTTGAGCGGGCGTCCCGCCCGTCGGAGGCGGCGGAGGTTGCTGTCCCGCGGGGCCCCGACGGCGCCGCGCCCCGGCCCCCGTCTCCCGTTCCGTCCGGGCAGCAGGAACCACGGGTATGTCGGCGGTGTCGCCCTTGGGGGCGGGCCCGCGGCGGCTGTGACGTCCCACGTCCCGCCTCAGCTCCTCGCGCTGGTAGCGCCGGTGTCGACCAACTCACCTGTGTCCGCGAGGAGTTCGCGGAAGGCCGTGGCCACGGTCTCCGGGTACTCCATCATCGCCACATGTCCCGCGTCAGGCAATGTCAGCAGCCGGGACTCGCGGAAGGCACGCGCCGCCCGCTGGGCCATGCGGTAGGCGACGAGCTGGTCACGGCCCCCGTAGACGAGGAGCGTCGGCGCGAGGACCCGCTCGGCCTGGCGCCACAGTCCGTGCTGGCCACCCAGCGTGTACGCGTTCACGATGCCGCGTGTCGAGCGTGCCATGGCGTCCCAGAAGTAGGGGAGCGCGAGCCGCCGCTCCATCTCCTCGACCGCGTTGCGGAACCCCTCGGGTGTGACCATGGACGGGTCCCCGTAACAGAGGGTCAACACGCCCCGTACGCGCTGTTCGGCGGACCAGTCCCTGGTGAACCGGGTGAAGAGGCTCGCGACACCGGGCAGGGCCAGCAGTGCCGTCGGCACCGCCGTGTGCTGCACCCGGATCTCCGGGAGCGCGGGCGACACCAGCGTGAGCGTGCGGACGAGATCGGGCCGTACGGCCGCGACGCGTGTCGTGACGGCGCCGCCCATCGAGTTCCCGAAGAGGTGCACCGGTCCGCGGTCGGCCGCGTCGAGATAACGGATGACCGCGCGCGCGTGCCCGGTCACCGAGTAGTCGCCGTCGTCCGGCGGCGGCGAGTCGCCGAAGCCCGGCAGATCGACGGCCTCGCTGTCCACGAGGCCGTCCAGGAGGGGCATCAGCGCCGACCAGTTCAGTGAGGAACCGCCCAGCCCGTGCACGTACAGCGCGGGCGGCAGCCCTTCCCGGGCCGGCGGTCTCGACCGGACCGTCAGCGTGATCCCGGGAAGCCCGACCCTGCGCAGCCGCTCCCCCGCCGCCACCCTGACGGAACCGACTTTCGGCGCGACGGAGGTGGCAAGCGCGGACGGCAGTTCGGTCGAAGGCATGCGGCAATGTTACGAGACGATCACGCGCTGGATCGTGTGTTCGCGGTCACAGACAGCGGCCGAAGCCCGGTCGGATGGCGGCCGGATCGCGTAGCGCACCGATCTCGGGTCTCATACGCTTCGTAAACGAGGGCACTCGTACTCGTGCAAGAGCGCACTCGCACAAGAGCGCACTCGTACCGCTCGGGAAGAGGACACATGACTGTCGACCCCACCGACCCCGAGACACTTGAAGACAGGGACAACACCGACGAGACGGAGTTCGACGTGGAGGCCCCCGAAGCCGACGCCGCCGAACAGCACGCGGATCTCGCACCCCACCGGGACGATGCGGTGACCGGCGGGGACCCGGACAGCGCGAACGAGGCGGACCGCGTCGAACAGGCAAGAGTCGTCGAACTGGACGAGGACGACTATCGGTGATCGGGGCCCGGAGCGATCGCCGGTGACCACTCACGGGCACGCAACCGGGAGCCCGACGCGCCTGATATGACCCCATATGAAGCGCTCCGCGTGGGTTTCGCCGGCGTCCGGTCCGTGAAATTCTGCGCTCGCACCGCGCACACCACGGTTACCGAAAAGTACGATGGCCGCGCGGCGCTCACCGCATGTGGACGATTTTGGGAGGCGGCGTGACAGCCATCGAGCAGACAGAGGCGGCACGCCCGCGGGGCACTCGCCTGCCGCGCCGTGCCCGACGCAACCAGCTCCTCGGCGCGGCCCAGGAAGTGTTCGTCGCGCAGGGATATCACGCGGCTGCGATGGACGACATCGCCGAGCGCGCGGGCGTCAGCAAGCCGGTGCTCTACCAGCACTTCCCCGGCAAGCTCGACCTCTACCTCGCTCTGCTGGACCAGCACTGCGAGTCGCTGCTGCAGGCCGTACGGACCGCGCTCGCGTCCACCACGGACAACAAGCTGCGTGTATGGGCGACCATGGACGCGTACTTCGCGTACGTGGAGGACGACGGCGGTGCCTTCCGCCTGGTCTTCGAGTCGGACCTGACGAACGAGCCCGCGGTGCGCGAGCGCGTGGACAAGGTCACGTTCGAGTGCGCCGAGGCGATCAGCGAGGTCATCGCGGAGGACACCGGCCTGTCCAAGGACGAGTCGATGCTGCTCGCCTCCGGCCTCGGCGGGCTCGCCCAGGTAGTGGCCCGCTCCTGGCTGCACAGCGACCGCAGCGTGCCGCGCGAGCAGGCGGTGCAGCTGCTGACCTCGCTGGCGTGGCGGGGCATCGCGGGGTTCCCGCTGCACGGCAGCGAGCACCACTGACAGCGGGCACACGGCAGGGGCCGTGCCTTTGTTCCCGTCCGCTGTTCGCTCCTGGCGTTCTTGGACGGAGCGTGCGCGCCCCCTCACCGGGCTAATGTGTGCTGCGTACGGCGCGGACGAACGCGCACATCAGTGACCGTCGGAGGGACATAGCCGTGGAGGTCAAGATCGGCGTGCAGCACGCGCCCCGCGAGATCGTTCTGGAGAGCGGTCAGACCCCGGATGAGGTCGAGCGCGCGGTGTCCGAGGCGCTGGCCGGCAAGTCGCAGCTGCTCAGCCTCGTGGACGACCACGGCCGCAAGGTCCTCGTCCCGGCGGACCGCATCGCCTACGTGGAGCTCGGCGAGCCGGCCCCGCGCAAGGTGGGCTTCGGCGCGCTGTAAGGCAACGAAAGAGGGGCCCGGCGGCAGCAGCCGTCGGGCCCCTCTTTTCATGCCCGGCACCCTGTCCCTCTCCGTCACCCTCCACGTCACGTGCTTCACAGATGGAGCACAAGTCATCCACAGGGGAGGATTGCATTCCGCAGGTCACGGGTATGACGGGCTACGACCGAAGTGCACACGGCCGTGCGGGAGGGACCCCTTGATGTTCTTGGAAGCGCTCGGCTCCGCGATCCTCGGTCTGGCACTGGCCTGGGCGGCGGTCCACCGCCTGCCGCACCGCCTGCCCGTCCGCAGCCTCGTCCTCCCGACAGGCATCGCGGGAGCCCTCTTCGGCGCCTTCCTCACCCACTCCGCGCTGGGCGCGGGCAACCTCCTGCTGGTCCTGCTCGGCGCGGCAGCCGTCTCAGCGGCTTCCGTCTCCTTGCTCCTCCGCCCGGCGGGAAGACTCCGCCGCACGTCGGCAACGGTGTGAGCAACGATTCAGATGACGAGCACTGAGGCGCGCCTTTAGGAGCGCGGGGAACTGCGCGACCAGCCCCCACGCACCCGCAGCCACCAACGCACCCCATGCCACGCTCAGGCCGCGAGGCCCAGCGCAGCCATTCGCTTCGTGTGCGCCTCAGTGATCCGCGAGAACATCCGCCCCACCTCAGCAAGATCGAACCCGTCGGCGACCCCACCGACGAGCATCGTCGACAAGGCGTCCCGGTCGGCGACCACCCGCTGAGACTGCGACAACGCCTCTCCCATCAACCGCCGTGCCCACAAGGCGAGTCGACCACCCACACGCGGATCCGCGTCGATGGCGGCCCGCACCTTCTCGACGGCGAACGACGCGTGCCCCGTGTCATCGAGCACGGCCAGCACAAGCCCCCGCGTATCGGAGTCGAGCCGAGCCGCGACCTCCCGGTAGAAGTCACTGGCGATCGAGTCCCCGACATACGCCTTGACGAGCCCCTCCAGCCAGTCCGAGGGCGCCGTCTGCTTGTGGAACCCGTCGAGCGCGGCGACGAACGGCTCCATCGCCTGCGTGGGCTCCGCCCCGATCTCGGTGAGCCGGTCCCGCAACTGCTCGAAGTGGTGGAATTCAGCCGAGGCCATCTTGGCCAGCTCCGCCTTGTCCGCGAGCGTCGGCGCCAGCTTCGCGTCCTCCGCGAGCCGCTCGAACGCCGCCAGCTCCCCGTACGCGAGCGCTCCCAGCAGATCCACGACCGCGGCGCGGTACTGGGGGTCGACGGAAGCCTTCGCCCAGTCCTGGGCGGCGACTCCGGTGTTTTCGGCAGATGCGTCGGGAGCGTTGTCAGGCGTCGTCATGAAGCGCACAATAGCCCGCTCACCGCGCGACGGAAGGCCCTGGTCAATCAGTGTGACGACGACTACGTGACCAAATCGGCCATCGCATATGCGCGATTCCGGGGTATGGTGGTAATGCGCTCGCTGAGTTGATCTACGTAACTCGACCAACTCGACGGGCCGCACGAATGAGGATGCCCGGTCGGTGGCCCGATCGGCTCCGACCCGACAGCCCTCCTCATCCGTACGGAACAGTGCGTACGGACTATGCGGAGGGACCCTCAGCGGCACGAGAGCTCGAGCGTCGGCAGTGGTCCCATGCCACCCGGCCCGCTGGTCAAGAGCGGCCGACGTCCCCGGCACGGTCCCGACACGACCCCCGCGCTCGCCTCGCACCGCGTACACAGAAGAGGCAGCACCCTGACTACTTTCCGAGACCTCGGGATCCTTCCCGAGACCGCCGAAGCCCTTGAGGCCGTCGGCATCACCAGTCCCTTCCCCATCCAGGAGATGACGCTCCCCGTTGCCCTGACCGGCACCGACGTCATCGGCCAGGCCAAGACCGGCACCGGCAAGACGCTGGGCTTCGGCCTCCCGCTCCTCGAGCGCGTCACCGTCCCCGCGGACGTCGAGGCGGGCCGGGCCCAGCCCGAGCAGCTCACCGACGCCCCGCAGGCCCTCGTCGTCGTCCCGACGCGCGAGCTGTGCACCCAGGTGACGAACGACCTGCTGACCGCGGGCAAGGTCCGTAACGTACGCGTTCTCGCCATCTACGGCGGCCGGGCGTACGAGCCGCAGGTCGAGGCCCTCAAGAAGGGCGTCGACGTCATCGTCGGCACCCCGGGCCGTCTTCTCGACCTCGCGGGTCAGAAGAAGCTCAACCTCAAGCACGTCAAGGCGCTCGTCCTCGACGAGGCCGACGAGATGCTCGACCTGGGCTTCCTGCCCGACGTCGAGAAGATCATCAACATGCTGCCGGCCCGCCGTCAGACGATGCTGTTCTCGGCGACCATGCCGGGCGCGGTCATCGGCCTCGCGCGCCGCTACATGTCGCAGCCCACGCACATCCGCGCCACGGCGCCGGACGACGAGGGCCAGACGGTCCGGAACACCGCGCAGTTCGCCTACCGCGCGCACAACATGGACAAGCCGGAACTGGTCTCGCGGATACTGCAGGCCGACGGCCGCGGCCTCGTGATGGTCTTCTGCCGCACCAAGCGGACGGCGGCGGACCTCGCCGACCAGCTGCAGCAGCGCGGCTTCGCCTCCGGCGCGGTCCACGGCGACCTCGGCCAGGGCGCCCGCGAGCAGGCGCTGCGCGCCTTCCGCAACGGCAAGGTCGACGTGCTCGTCTGCACCGACGTCGCCGCCCGCGGCATCGACGTCGAGGGCGTCACGCACGTCATCAACTACCAGTCCCCCGAGGACGAGAAGACGTACCTGCACCGCATCGGCCGTACGGGCCGGGCGGGCGCCAAGGGCATCGCGATCACGCTCGTCGACTGGGACGACATCCCGCGCTGGCAGCTCATCAACAAGGCGCTGGAACTCGGCCTGAGCGACCCGCCGGAGACGTACTCCACGTCCCCGCACCTCTTCGAAGAGCTGAGCATTCCCGCGGGCACCAAGGGCGTCCTGCCGCGCTCCGAGCGCACCCGCGCCGGTCTCTCGGCCGAGGCGGTCGAGGACCTCGGCGAGACCGGTGGCCGTGGTGGTCCGCGCGGCCGCGGTGGCCGTTCCGCCGGCCCGGCCCCGGCCGCCGAGCGCGACCGTGACCGCGATCGCGATCGCTCGGCGCGCACGCCGCGTCGCCGCCGTCGAACGCGCAACGGCACGCCGCTCGACGCCGCGGAGCCGACCACCTCGGAGACATCGGAGACCTCGGTGACCACCGAGTCGGCCCCCGCCACGGAGTCGCGCTCGCCGCGTCGGCGCCGTCGGACGCGTACCGGAGGGGTGTCGGAGGCCGCCGAGACCGCGGTCGCCACGGCCGAGAGCACGGCCGTCGAGGTCGCCGAACCGGCCGAGCCGGTGGCGGACGCAGAAGCCAAGCCGCGCCGCCGTCGCACGCGCCGGACTTCGGAGGCCGCGCAGCCCGAGGTCGTCACCGTCGTCGAGGAGGCCCCCGTGGCCGAGGCGACCGAGGTGACCGAGACCAAGCAGCCGCGTCGCCGCACCCGCAAGGCCGCAACGGCCGCCGAGACCGCGGTGGACACCGCCGAGGGCACGGCCGTCGAGGTGGCGGAGGTTGCGGAGACGAAGCCGCGCCGCCGTACGCGGAAGGCCGCCGAAGCCACGGTGGAAGCCGCTGCCGAGCCGGCGGAGGCCGTCGAGACGAAGCCTCGTCGTACGCGCAAGGCCACGACCACGGCCGCCGCCGAGGCAGCCCTGGACACCGCCGAAGCCGCGGAGGCCAAGCCGCGCCGCCGGACCCGCAAGACCGCCGAGACCGCTGAGGTCGCCAAGGCCGCTGAGATTGTCGAGGCCGGTATCCCGGCCCAGGCGGCCGAAGAGCCCGAGGCCAAGCCCCGTCGCCGCACCCGCAAGGCCGTCGAAACCGCTGCGACCGCCCCCGCCCCGGCGGAGGAGGCGCCCGCCGCGGAGGCCAAGCCTCGTCGGCGTACACGCAAGGCCGCCGAGACCGCGGTGGACACCGCGGAAGGCACGACGGTCGAGGTCCCGGAGGCCACGGCGACAAAGCCGCGCCGCACGCGCAAGACCGCAGCTGCCGCCGAGGCCGCCGTGGACACCGCCGAGGCGACCGAGACGAAGCCCCGCCGCCGCACCCGCAAGGTCGCGGTCGCCGAGGCCGACATCCCGGCCCAGGCCACCGAGGCCACCCCGGCCGAGGCTCCGGCCAAGCCGCGCCGTACCCGCAAGACGGCGGCGGCCACGGCCACCGCCACGGACGCGGTCACGGTCGAGGTCGCGCCGGAGGCCACGCCGCGCCGCCGCACTCGTAAGGCGGCAGCTGCCGCCGAGTCGACGGAGAGCTGACGCTCACACCTGACGGCCCGGTCCCACCATGGTTGGGACCGGGCCGTCGGCGTTCCCCGGCGCGGCTGCGGGGCTCCGCCCGTCATCTCATGGCCGCCGCCCGGCGTGCCGCCCGCAAGGTTCCCCGGATAGCCTCCTCCTCATGAGCAGGCCCGCCACTTTCGTCCCGCCCTCCTTCGCCCGCGCGTATCGGCTCGGCACCGCGCGCGGGGAGTTCGCCGTGATCGAGGCGGGCAGCCCCGTGAAGGGAACCGCGCTGCTGCTGCCCGGGTTCACCGGCAGCAAGGAGGACTTCATCTCGCTGCACGAACCGCTGGCCGCGGCCGGGTACCGGACCATCGCCGTGGACGGTCGGGGGCAGTACGAGACTCCGGGGCCACTGGACGACGAAACTCCTTACGCGCAGGGCGAGTTGGCGCGTGACGTGCTCGCACAGATCGACGCTCTGACCGACGACCCGGAGGACCGCGTCCACCTCGTGGGCCACTCCTTCGGCGGACTCGTCGCCAGGGCCGCCGTACTGCTGGACCCGACCCGTTTCCGGTCGCTCACCCTGATGTCGTCCGGGCCCGCCGAGATCTCCCCCTCCCAGCAGCAGCGCGTGAAGCTGCTGCGGGACGCGCTCGCCGTGATGGACATGGCGCAGGTGTGGGACGCGATCCAGGCCCTTGAGCCCCCGGAGGACGCCGAGGGCGACCTGGACGCAGGTCTCGACGACCAGCAGGACCTGAAGCGCCGCTGGCTCGGCAACAGCCCCGCCCAACTCACCGCTGCGGGGCGCCAGTTGTGCGCGGAGCCCGACCGTGTGGGCGACCTGGCCGCCGTAGGGCTGCCCGTGCTCGTCCTGTCCGGCGAACGCGACGACACCTGGCCGCTGCCGCTCCTCGACGACATGGCCGCACGCCTCGACGCGCACCGCACGGTCATCCACGGAGCCGAACACTCCCCCAACTCGGACCGCCCACTGGAGACGGCCGAGGCCCTTGGCGCGTTCTGGGACCGGGTGGGCTAAGCGCTCCGCTGGAAGTGCGGTGCTTCATCCGCGGGTCCGTCGTGGCTGGTCGCGCAGTTCCCCGCGCCCCTTCGGGGCGCTGCCGAACCGCACCGGACTTCGCCGGACCCGCTTAGCACCGCCTGGTACGAGCCCACTGCGGGCCCGGAGACGACAGGCGGCCTAGTACTGCCCCTGCAAGTGCTCCCAGAACCCGTCCCGCAGCGCCCGCCGCAGATCCGCCTGCCCCCGCAGCGAGTACTGAAGCAGCCCCTCCGCCTCGACGAGCAGGTCCTGGTCGACAGGGCCGGGCAGATACGGATGTCCGGGCAGCAGCTCCGCCAGCGACTCCCGCCCGCGCGCGGCCAGCCACTTCGCGGCGATCTGCGCGCCCACGAACCGCACGTCGTCGCGCGTGGGCCGGGCCGAACCCGACATGTCGAACGCGGCGGCGGTCCGCCGGGCGACGTACGGCTTGAAGAACTCCAGGTCGAAGGTCCGCTGGCTGTCGACCTCCCAGAGCAGCG
This sequence comes from Streptomyces albicerus, assembly GCF_008905045.1. GTDB lineage: Bacteria > Actinomycetota > Actinomycetes > Streptomycetales > Streptomycetaceae > Streptomyces > Streptomyces albicerus. Next base: position 68,011 of record NZ_VWMY01000021.1, on the reverse strand, counting down.
GCTCCGCCTGGTTGCGGCCCTCCGGCGCCTCGATACCCCAGAGGTGCACCCGGGCCCCGTACCCCTGCGCCGCCTCGACCGCCGAGACCAGGTCCTCGTCGCCGCCGATGAGCGCCGCGTCGCTGATGGCGCGGTGCCGGGCCAGTGACTCCAGGTCGGTGCGGATCAGCGAGTCGACGCCCTTCTGCTGGTTGTTGGCGTTGAGATTGCCCAGCCGGACCTTGACGTCGGGCAGCTCGGCGATGGACTGCTGCTCCGCGGTATGGATGCGGCGCCGCGCCCCGTCGTACCAGTAGACGCGCAGCAGCCTGCTGTCCGCGAAGATCGTGCGCGCCCGGTCGATGAGCGCCTCGATGAGTCCCTCGGCGTCCAGATCGAAGGCCCGGCGGTCCTCCGTCCCGGCGACGAGCCGGCCCGCGGCCGCGTACAGGTACCCGGCGTCGACGAAGATCGCATGCGTCGACGGCGTCTTCGCCACCTCGGCGAGCATGCGCTGGAGCAGCTCGTTCGTGCGGGCGATGCGCGCGCCGAGGGAGGCCAGATCGTCGGTTGCCGCGAGGTCGTCATTCATATGCGCCTCATTGTCGCAGGCCGTCACTGCATGAACACAACCGGTCCCGATACTCGCAAGTAATTAGACGTTCGAAAAATTTCCTTAGCGTAGGGAATGTTCGTAACACACATCCCGTTGACTCCTACGGGAACGCGGGGCGCTGACGCCTCGCTCGCCCAACAACCAGTAGTTCTCCTTCAGGAGGATGACCAGACGAAGGGAGAAGCCTGTGCGCTTCGAAATCATGCGACTCGACGATGTCGACGGCACCCCCGTGGACAGCACTGTCGTGGACGCCGCCTCCGTCAACCGGATCGTTCAGCAAGCCGCCGCCATCGGGCAGCGCCTCTGGATCCGCCCGGCCGACACCTCGGCCTCATAGCAGCGGACGTTTGACAGTCTTCAGAACCCCCGTACGGCACCGACGCCGTACGGGGGTTCTGCGTCGCCCACGACGATTCCGCGTTGCGTACGAGGATTCAGCGTCGCGTACGAGGATTCAGCGTCGCGTACGAGGATTGCGCGTCCCGTACGGGACATTCAGCTGCCCTGGACGACCTGTGTGACCCCGTTGATGATCTGCTGCACGGCGATCGCGGAGAGCATCATGCCCGCGAGCCGGGTCACCAGCACGACACCGCCGTCCTTGATGACACGGATGATCAGCAGCGAGTACCGCATCACAATCCACAGCACGACATGGATGGCGATGATCGCCGTCCAGACAGACACCTGCGTCGCCACACTGTCGGCCTTCTGTACGGCCAGGATGACGGACACGATCGCGCCGGGTCCGGCGAGCAGCGGTATGCCCAGCGGTACGAGGGCGGCGTTGACGTCCTTCGTCTGCTTGGGCTCGTCCGTCTTGCCCGTGAGCAGATCGAGCGCGATGAGGAGGAGGAGCAGTCCGCCCGCGATCATCAGCGCGGGGACGGACACATGCAGGTAGTTCAGGATCTGATGCCCGAGCAGCCCGAACACGGCGATCACGCCGCCGGCCACGCAGACGGCCTGGAACGCCATCCGCTTCTGCACCTTGGCCGGCCGTCCGGCCGTCAGCGCGAGGAAGATCGGGGTGATCCCGGGGGGATCCATGATGACGAAGAGGGTCAGGAAGAGGGAGCCGAAGACGGCGAGATCGAACACGGTGAGCCTTGCGCTGGTGTGGGTGGAACACGTGGAACCCGTGCACACGTGGAACACGGAAAGGGGCGGCACGTCGGCCGCTACCGGTGATGTGGACGTATCGGCGCCCGCGCCTCAGGAGGCGAGGACGGTCAGGCGCCCGCGTTCCCACCCGCGCCCGGCACGGGGAACGCCCCCGTCGCCCGCCGAGTGATCTCCCCGTAGATCTCGGGATCCGTCGTGAACTCCCCGAGCACACACGTCTTGCGGCTGCCGTGATAGTCACTGGACCCGGTGGCCAGCAGCCCCAACTCGCCCGCGAGCCCCCGCAGTCGGGCCCGGGTGGCCGGATCGTGGTCCATGTGGTCGACCTCGATCCCGTCGAGCCCGGCCGCCGCGAGCTCGGCGATCGCGGACTCCGGCACGACCTGCCCGCGCTTGGCGGCCGCGGGGTGCGCGAAGACGGTCACCCCGCCCGCGGCCTTGACCAGCCGGATCGCCTCGAAGGGATCCGACTCGTGCTTCTCGACGTACGCCCGCCCGCCGTCGGCGAGCCACTGGGGCGTGAAGGCGTCGGAGACGCTGGGCACAACCCCCAGCTCGACCAGCGCGGTTGCGATGTGCGGCCGCCCCACTGACCCACCGGCCGCGATCCGTGCCACGTGCTCCCACGTCACCGGCACGCCCAGCTCCTGAAGCTTGCCGATCATCGCATGAGCCCGCGGCACCCGGTCGTCCCGTACGAGCTCACGCTCACGCAGCAGGTCCGGCTCCTCGGGATCGAAGAGATACGCCAGCATGTGCAGCCCCACACCGTCGAGACGGCAGGAGAGCTCGGCCCCGGTCACCAGCGTCAGCCCGGCGGGCACGGCCGCGATGGCCTCTGCGTACCCGCGGGTGGTGTCGTGGTCCGTCAGCGCGACGACGTCCAGGCCGGCGGCGGCAGCGTTGCGCACCAGCTCGGCGGGGGTGTCCGTACCGTCGGAGGCCGTGGAGTGGCAGTGCAGATCGATGCGCACGACACGAACTCCAGACACGGACGGAACAAGAGGGACCGCTCAAGGATAACGGGAGCGGAACCCACTCCTGTCACACCCATAGCCGGAGAGCACCCCCTACAGCTGCCTTCGGGGGCGCGCGCCGTAAGGGGCGCGGGGAACTGCGCGACAAGCCCCCACGAACCCGCACCTACCAAGCGCCCCAGGCACCCCAAACCCCACACGGCCGAACCCAGCGGAGCGCTACGGCTCAAGAATCCGCGGAGACAGCGCCCCACAAGGCAACAGATCCACCTCGGCGCCCGCATCCCGCAAATCCGTAAGCACCAGCTCGTCATACATCAACAGCCCCGACTGCTCAGGCCAGACAACCGCCCACAGCCACAACCCCCGAGCCTCCCCCGCGAAAACGGCCCGGTCGTCGGGCGTCCCCGCGACGTGCCACAACGGCGTAGGCCGACCCGCGGCAAGCACCTTCGCCTGGGCAGGTTTCTCGACGTTCATGTACGGACCGGGATCGGGCCCGTCGACACCCGCGTACCGCGCGCCGAGGCCCACACCTAGCTCCTCGGCGACGAGCAGCAGCTCTCCTATGCCACCGAGCGGCCCCGGCCCGGAGCACGCCACAGCCGTGGCACGACCGCCGCTGTGGTCGTCCCCGGCGAACGTCGCACCCGTGAAGAGCCACCCGACAGGCAGCGGCCACGGCATCCACACCGGTACGTGCGCGCGGTGCACCACGACACTGAGGGCCTCGACGCTGGGCGGGATCACGGGCTGCAGCGGATGCACGGTGCCGTGCACATCGCACTGCCAGGAGTCGGCAAAGAGACCGGGAGCCCTGACCCGGCCACCACACTTCGGGCAACTGGGTTCGCCCCTCATAGGGCTCAACGGTCCTCCCCGTCTTTCGTCGCGTCAAGGACGATCACCCGTCCGGCGTGTGCCTGTCACCTCCGGTCGCTTCCGGGCCACCCTCCGGAATTAGATGCAGCTTGCATCCATTAGCCGATCTAACTTATTATGTGTATACGCCAACCATCTCTCCGCAAGCAGTGAAGGAGCGGGCATGAACAGCAGCACGGGAGGCCCTGTCAGTACGGGAGGTCCCGCCGATGGGGACACGTTCGACGCGGGCGCGGGCAGCGTTCTGCGTCAGCCGAAGGCGGTCTGGGCGACCGCCGGAGCGGCCGTCGTCGCCTTCATGGGCATCGGCCTCGTCGACCCGATCCTGCCGTCCATCGCCGAAGGCCTGGACGCCGGTGCCGGCCAGGTCTCGCTGCTCTTCACCTCGTACTTCCTGATCACCGCCATCGCGATGCTGGTCACGGGCTTCGTGTCCAGCCGGATAGGCGGCCGCAAAACCCTGCTCCTCGGCCTCGCGCTCGTCGTGGTCTTCGCGGGACTGTCCGGCACGTCCGGCTCGGTCGGTGAACTCGTCGGGTTCCGGGCGGGCTGGGGGCTCGGCAACGCCCTCTTCGTGTCCACGGCCCTCGCCGTCATCGTCGGCGCGGCGGCCGGAGGGAGCGCGGCCGCCATCCTGCTGTACGAGTCCGCCCTGGGCCTGGGCATGGCCTGCGGGCCCTTGCTGGGCGCGCTGCTCGGGGACGCGAGCTGGCGCTATCCGTTCTTCGGCACCGCGTTCCTGATGGCGGTCGGGTTCCTGTGCATCACGGTGTTCCTGAAGGAGCAGCCGAAGCCGGCGCGCAAGACCGGCCTGCTCGACCCGGTCAAGGCGCTCGGCCACGGCGGACTCGCCTCGGTGGCCGTCTCATCGTTCTTCTACAACTACACGTTCTTCACCGTGCTGGCCTTCACGCCGTTCGTGCTGGACATGACCCCGTACAAGTCCGGCGCGGTCTTCTTCGCCTGGGGTGTGCTGCTCGCGGTGTTCTCGGTGGTCGTGGCGCCGCGCATGCAGGCGCGGTTCGGCTCGCTGAAGGTGCTCGGCGGCTCGCTGGTGCTGCTCGCGGCCGACGTGCTCGTGCTCGGCTACGGCAGCCACACCACCGCCGTCGTCTGCACGATCCTCTCCGGCGCCTTCATCGGCGTGAACAACACCGTCTACACGGAGCTCGCCCTCGGCGTCTCGGATGCGCCGCGGCCCGTGGCGAGCGCCGGCTACAACTTCGTGCGCTGGTTCGCGGCGGCCGCGGCCCCGTACTTCGCGCCCAAGATCGAGGAGTGGAGCAACGTCCACATCCCGTTCGCGGTCGCGGCGGTCACGGCGGTGCTGGGTGCACTCGTGGTCCTCGTACGCCGGAACGCTCTGACACAGGAGGCCGAGGAACTGGCAGAGCGGCACTCGACCGAGGACAGCGTCACGGTTTTCGCCAACTGACCTGTGCCGACCAGGAGTCGGTGACTTTACTCACCCCGGCGCCATCCTGACTCACTCCAGTGGGACGGATTTACGGGACGGATCCCGCAGGTCCGTCCCGCTCGTGAGCCAGCGCTCCTGGAGGGCCCCCGCGCCGTGCACCCGCTTCCACGCGGCCTCGTTCGGCGTCATCGGAAGGAGCGGCAGGAAACGTACGGGATCCAGGGGCGCGTCGAGCTCCAGATCCTCGACCAGGCCGCCCGGCTCGGCGACCAGTACGGAGGTGAAGGGGGCGCCCGGCCACAGCGGCTCGCCCACGTCGAGTGAGGCGCCCGGGGCCACGACCAGGCCCTCGACCTGCGGGGACGCGGCCAGTACGGCGAGCGGGCGGAGCACCTTGTCGGTGTCGGCGACACCCGCGCGTACGGAGAGGACCAGCTCGGCTCGCGGGCCTGCGACCGGGTCGGCGACGACCGCCGTGGGGTCCGCCATCGGCTGGGCCGACATGCCGAGCGTCGCGTAGCGGACGATCTCTTCCCCGGCGGCTCCGCCGCTGAAGCGGAGCACCTCGATGCGGTCCGTGCCGAGGAAAGTCATCGCGGCGCGCGCGTCCGGTTCGCCCAGCGCCGTACGCAACCGGGCCTCCACCAAAGGAAGAACATCAGCCATGCGCCGAGCATAGATCTCGTCAGCAGAGGGCAAAGCGACGGCTTGACACTTCAGTCGGCTGATAGTCTTGGCCGCTGGTCGGGGCAGCACGCAGAAGCGTCGCTCTCGAGTCCCGACCCGAGATCTCGACGCATGAGATTCCCCTACGGGGGATGGACCTCCCCTACGGGGGACCGGCCGGAGGAGGTGGGGCTCCATGGATCGAAGTCGACCGTGCAGTACCACCCGCTCTTCCGGCTGCTGAGTTCCTCTCAGCTCCAGAGCTCACGCTCTACTGGCTGCCACCTCTCGCACTCGCGTCATGGCCGGTCCGGTGCACAACGGAAGAGCACTTCGTTTTTCCTGATCTGTCTGATTTTTTCTGATCTGTATCAGTAGCGAAGCTGCCACCGCGACGGTGCGGTGCTCCCCGCTTTGTGGACGTGCCAAACATCCGCAGTCAGGACGTCCCCATTCCGGGCAGTCTCAACCGTTGCCGGCGGCTCTCGTTCGCGAAGGAGCCAGCCATGTCGATGATCCGTGATCTTCGTGCCGCGGTCCGTCCCACGCCGCGCAAGGACGGCGGCGTGTACGACACCACCCGCGCGGCCGGGACGAGTTCGGCCGTCGTGGACTGTGCGATCTACCGCGACGGCGCGCGTCTCCCGTCCGACGACGGCCTCACGCCGCGTGCGGCGATCCGTCAGGTGCGGCGGGAGGGCGGGTTCGCCTGGATCGGTCTGCATGAGCCGACCGAGGCCGAATTCGCCGGTATCGCCGCCGAGTTCGGGCTGCACCCGCTGGCCGTCGAGGACGCCGTCCACGCCCACCAGCGGCCCAAGCTGGAGCGGTACGACGACACGCTGTTCGCCGTCTTCAAGACCATCCACTACGTCGAGCACGACGAGCTCACCGCCACCAGCGAGGTCGTGGAGACCGGCGAGGTGATGTGCTTCACCGGGCGGGACTTCTTCATCACCGTGCGGCACGGCGGGCAGGGCTCCCTGCGGGCGCTGCGGCACCGGCTGCAGGACGATCCCGAGCTGCTCGCCAAGGGCCCGTCGGCCGTGCTGCACGCCATCGCCGACCATGTCGTCGACGGGTACATCGCGGTCGCGGACGCCATGCAGGACGACATCGACGAGGTCGAGACCGAGGTGTTCTCGCCCGGCCGCCGCGGCGGGGTGTCGCGCGGTGTCGACTCCGCGCGGATCTACCAGCTCAAGCGCGAGGTGCTGGAGTTCAAGCGCGCCGTATCGCCGCTGATGCGGCCCATGCAGCTGCTGAGCGAGCGGCCGATGCGGCTGGTCGACCCCGACATCCAGAAGTACTTCCGTGACGTCGCCGACCACCTGGCGCGGGTGCAGGAGCAGGTCGTCGGCTTCGACGAGCTGCTCAACTCCATCCTCCAGGCCAACCTCGCGCAGGCGTCCGTCGCGCAGAACGAGGACATGCGCAAGATCACGTCATGGGCGGCGATCATCGCCGTGCCGACGATGGTGTGTGGCGTGTACGGCATGAACTTCGACTACATGCCGGAGCTGCGCTGGAAGTTCGGCTACCCGCTGGTGCTGGGCGTCACCGTCGGAATCTGCTTCGCGATCCACCGCACGCTGAAGCGCAACGGGTGGCTGTGAGAGCCCGCAGGACGGCTGTGAGAGCCCCAAGAGCGGCTGTGAGGCGCGCGGCTAGGCTGGTCGCATGACGGATCAGCTGCTCGACCAGGCCCTCGTCGAGGAAGCCACCAAGAAGTCCGGCCTCATCTGGGTACGAGGGCTCGACGTCCAAGGGGACGGGACGGCCTCTCGGGCGCTGTGGCACGTGTGGCACGACGGGGCTGTGTGTCTGGTCGGGGGCGGGCCCGGTGAGCAACCGCTGCCCGGGCTCGTCGACGGGGGCGACGCCGTCGTCACCGTGCGCAGCAAGGACAAGGGCGGGCGGCTCGTCTCCTGGTCGGCAAAGGTTGTGGAGCTTGCCCCCGGCTCCGAGGAGTGGGATGCGGCTGTCGCCGAGCTGAAGGGCAAGCGGTTGAACGCGCCTGACAGCGAGGCCATGCCGGGGCGGTGGGCTCGTGAGTGCCGGGTGCTCCGCCTCGAGCCGACGGGTTCGACTGCGTCGTTGCCGGACGGGTCGCTGGCGGCGCCGCCCCTGCCGACGTCGGCGACGACGCGTCACCCGATCCCGGCGGGTCTCCCACGGCTGCTCTTCAAGGGCCGCAAGCGCCGCTGAGCGCTCCGCGCGGAGGCCGGGGTACGACAGGTCGGTTGTCGACTGCAGGTGCGTGGGGGCTGAGCGCGCAGTTCCCCGCGCCCCTAAAGGGGCTGGGGCGCAGGCATGCCTTAAGGGGCGCGGGGAACTGCGCGACCAGCCACAACCCACCCGCAGACGCCCGACAACCCTCCCCGCCGAGCTGTCAGGCGTAAGGGCGTCAGGGCGTCAGACGGACATGAGCCCCCTCAGGACGACGGAAGCTGCTGCCCGTAATCCACCGTCTCGCCCTTGTCCGGCTCCTTCAGGGCAAAATCCTTACCCCAGTCGGTCAAGCGGAGCGTCCCCGCTCCGCCGGCGCGGACCAGCAGCAGAGGGTACGGCTTGCCCTCGAGAGAGACATCCAGTTTGCCCCCGGAGCCCTTGTCGCCGGTGAGGCGAATCGTGCGGATGCCGTTCTGTTCGTGGTGACCGTCGGTGGCGAGTTCGCCGTGGAGGGAGAGGAGGCCGTCGAGGAGTACGTCCTTGTCGGTGAAGACACTGAGCTGCTGATAGGCGGGGTCGCCCTTGGGGACCTTCACGTACTTGTCCTCCAGCTTGCCCGCGGCCGCCGTGTCGGACGTCTCGTCGTCGCTCTGGCCGTCCTGGTGGGTCCAGAAGTCCGCGTCGGCCTTGATGAAGAGGTGCTCGTCGACCCGCAGCAGCTGGAACGTCACCCCCTTCGAGGTGACCGAGCCGGTGCCGCCGTCGTCCTTGAGCTGCATGTCCAGCTTGTAAGTGCGCTTGTTGCTGATCACGGCTCCGGACAGCCGTACCGTCTCCGCGGCCTGGGCAGCCGACTGGGTACGGGTCTGAATCTTGGCCGGGGGCAGTTTCCCCACCCCGTTCGTGCCCGCGTCCGGGTCGTCACCGCCGCACCCCGTCACCCCTGTCCCCGTCACGACCAGCGCGCACACGGCGCCGGCCAACGCGGCCCTACGGGTACGTCCTTGGGGAATCGCAGTCACAGGTGGCGCTGCCTCTCGTGCGGGTGTCCTCAGCGGCGTACCGCAGCGTACCGGGGCCCCATACGCCACTCGGAGTCAGTCCGTCCGCACCGCTCACCAGGGCGTATCCGACCGGGACGGGCTAGCCTGAAGCCCACCCGAGCGGACATGGCAGTCCAAAACGCCCGTAGTGAAGCCCGTACGACGAAGGAGGCGCGGGCATGTCGGCAGGCGCCCCCAGGATCTTCGTCTCGCACCTCGCCGGTATCGCCGTCTTCGACCCGAACGGCGACCAGGTGGGCCGCGTGCGCGACCTGGTCGCCATGCTGCGCGTCGGGAGCCGGCCCCCTCGGCTGCTCGGCCTGGTCGTCGAACTGTCCACCCGCCGCCGCATCTTTCTGCCGATGACCCGGGTGACCGGCATCGAGTCCGGACAGGTCATCACCACCGGCGTCCTGAACGTCCGCCGTTTCGAGCAGCGGCCCACCGAGCGGCTCGTGCTCGGCGAACTGCTCGACCGGCGCCTGCGGCTCGTCGAGACCGGCGAGGAGGTCACCGTTCTCGACGTCTCCGTCCAGCGGCTGCCGGCCCGCCGCGACTGGGAGATCGACCGGGTCTTCGTACGGAAGGGCAGGGCGGGCAGCGCGTTCCGGCGGGCCAAGGGCGAGACGCTGACCGTCGAGTGGTCGGCCGTCACCGGGTTCTCGGTGGAGGAGCACGGGCAGGGCGCCGAGAACCTGCTCGCCACCTTCGAGCAGCTGCGTCCCGCCGACCTCGCGAACGTCCTGCACCACCTGTCCTCGAAACGGCGCGCGGAGGTGGCGGCGGCGCTCGACGACGACCGGCTCGCCGACGTCCTGGAAGAGCTTCCCGAGGACGACCAGATCGAGATCCTCGGCAAACTCAAGGAGGAGCGCGCCGCCGACGTCCTGGAGGCGATGGACCCCGACGACGCGGCCGACCTGCTCGGCGAGCTGCCGGAGGAGGACAAGGAGCGGCTGCTGGCGCTGATGCGTCCGGACGACGCGGCGGACGTACGGCGGCTGATGGCGTACGAGGAGCGCACGGCGGGCGGTCTGATGACGACCGAGCCGATCGTGCTGCGGCCCGACGCGACCGTCGCGGACGCGCTGGCCCGGGTGCGCGAGCCCGACCTGTCCCCCGCGCTGGCCGCCCAGGTGTACGTGTGCCGTCCGCCGGACGAGACGCCGACCGGCAAGTACCTCGGCGCGGTCCACTTCCAGCGGCTGCTTCGCGATCCGCCGTACACGCTCGTCGGGTCGATGCTCGACGACGATCTGCAGCCGCTGGACCCGAAGGCCGAACTGCCCGTCGTGGCGGGCTTCTTCGCGACGTACGACATGGTCGCGGCGCCCGTCGTCGACGAGAGCGGCTCGCTGCTCGGGGCGGTCACCGTGGACGACGTGCTCGACCACATGCTGCCCGAGGACTGGCGCGAGACGGAGTTCCACCTGGACGAGGACGCTTCCGAGGGCGCCGAGAACACCTCTGACGAGGGGGCTGCTCATGGCTCCTGAGCGCGAGGCCCGCGAACGGGCCGCCACCGGGGCGACCGCCGCCACACGGCCGCGCACCCGGCTCGACCAGCCGCAGCCGCCGCGGCGCAGGCTGCTGCCCGAGTACGACCCGGAGGCCTTCGGACGGCTGTCGGAGCGGATCGCGCGGTTCCTGGGCACGGGTCGGTTCATCGTCGGGATGACGGTCGTCGTCGTCCTGTGGGTGGTGTGGAACGTGTCCGCACCACGCGACCTGCGCTTCGACACCTACCCGTTCATCTTCCTGACCCTGATGCTCTCGCTCCAGGCCTCGTACGCGGCCCCGCTGATCCTCCTCGCGCAGAACCGGCAGGACGACCGCGACCGGGTCAACCTCGAACAGGACCGAAAGCAGAACGAGCGGTCGATCGCGGACACCGAGTATCTGACCCGGGAGATCGCCGCGCTGCGCGTCGGCCTCGGCGAGGTCGCCACCCGTGACTGGATCCGCTCCGAGCTCCAGGACCTGGTCAAGGAGATGGAGGAGCGGTATCCCGACGGCCACGGGGACGGTCGTGTCGTATTCCCGGCAGAACGTCCTCGGGGACGTGACGTAGACGACCGGTGACGGGCTTTCCAGGGCCGGTGGGAAGCGCCGTACCATCGACCCTATGGCTATGGAAGACGCGGTGCGTGAAGCGCTGGCGACAGTGAACGACCCCGAGATCCATCGACCCATCACCGAGCTGGGAATGGTCAAGTCGGTGGAGATCGGTACGGACGGTGCTGTCGCGGTCACCGTCTACCTCACGGTCTCCGGCTGCCCGATGCGCGAGACCATCACGAAGAACGTGACGGACGCCGTCTCGGCGGTCGAGGGCGTCACCCACGTCGATGTGACGCTGGACGTGATGAGCGACGAGCAGCGGCGCGAGCTCGCGTCGTCGCTGCGCGGCGGCCAGGGCGAGCGGGAAGTGCCGTTCGCCAAGCCGGGCTCGCTCACGCGCGTCTACGCGGTCGCCTCCGGCAAGGGCGGCGTCGGCAAGTCCTCGGTGACCGTGAACCTCGCGGCGGCGATGGCGGCCGACGGCCTCAAGGTCGGCGTCGTGGACGCCGACATCTACGGCCACTCCGTGCCCCGCATGCTCGGCGCCGACGGCCGTCCGACCCAGGTCGAGAACATGATCATGCCGCCGTCCGCGCACGGCGTGAAGGTCATCTCGATCGGCATGTTCACCCCGGGCAACGCCCCGGTCGTGTGGCGCGGCCCGATGCTCCACCGCGCCCTCCAGCAGTTCCTGGCGGACGTGTACTGGGGCGACCTGGACGTCCTTCTGCTCGACCTGCCCCCGGGCACGGGCGACATCGCGATCTCGGTGGCCCAGTTGGTCCCGAACGCGGAGATCCTGGTCGTCACGACCCCGCAGCAGGCCGCGGCCGAGGTCGCCGAGCGGGCCGGCTCCATCGCCGTCCAGACCCACCAGAAGATCGTCGGCGTCGTCGAGAACATGTCGGGCCTCCCCTGCCCCCACTGCGACGAGATGGTCGACGTCTTCGGCACGGGCGGCGGCCAGAGCGTTGCCGACGGCCTGACCCGCACGACGGGTGCCACGGTCCCGGTCCTCGGCTCGATCCCGATCGACGTCCGCCTCCGCGAGGGCGGCGACGAGGGCAAGCCGGTGGTCCTGACCGACCCCGACTCCCCCGCCGGCTCGGCCCTCCGCGCCATCGCGGGCAAGCTGGGCGGCCGCCAGAGGGGCTTGTCGGGCATGTCACTCGGGATCACCCCGAGGAACAAGTTCTAAGGCTTGTCGCACGGTGCCAGGGGCTGAGCACGCCCCTTCTCCTATGGCGCCGGGGAGGCTGAGCGCCCCGTAAGGGGCGCGGGGCTGTGACATTTGCGGCTCCGCCGCATGGGCGCGACCAGCCACGACGAACCCGCAGCCAACAAACCTCATACAACGAAGGGAGGGCACCGTCACCGACGGTGCCCTCCCTTCGGCTCAGCCCGCCGCCTAGGCGTACGTACTGATGTCCTTGATCACGGCGAAGCCAAGACCGTACGCACTCATCCCCCGCCCGTACGCGCCCAGGTGGACCCCCTCCTGCGTGGACCCCGCAAGCACCCACCCGAACTCGGACTCGCGGTAGTGGAACGACGTGGGGACGCCGTCCACGGGCAGCGAGAGGGTGGACCAGTCCGCGCCGGTCAGATCGTCCGCGAGGACCCACGCCGTCTCGGTCTGCTGGTCCAGCCAGTCGTCGCGCAGGGTGTGGTCCATCTGGCCGGGCCAGGTGAAGGACAGTAGCCCCACCCCGGCGAGCCAGGCCGCGGAGGACACCGAGGTGGCCTCCAACAGGCCTGTGCCGTCGGCGCTGCGCCGTACGGGGTTGGCCGCGACGGTGACCACCACCGCGAACCGCTCCTTGTCCTCAGTCCCCTCGCTGCGTACGGAAGGTTCGTCGCCGTGCCCGGTCGAGCCGTGCTCAATGGCTCCGTCGGCCGCGGCGCCGACCTGCATCAGCCAGCGCGGCCCCGTGAAGGCCTCGTCGAGGCCGTACCACGGGAAGGGCGCCAGCAGGTAGCCGTCGACCGTACGCCGGCCGGAGGGGGCGTGTTGTCCACCCTCCGCGGCCGGCGCCTGCGCGCCTACCCGACTTGTCGTCTCCATCTGCCCGGACGCCTCCTCGCTCTCGTCGGACCGGGCGGCCCGCCCCCCTTCGGGCGTCCTTCCGGTCCGCACAACAACTAGGCAGGATAGCCACAGCTCCCCGGCAAGCCCGGAAACCGGTCGGCACCTGGGTGACGCACGCGTCGGATCCGGCCCATGGTGAGCGGGCAGAACGCAGGCGACGTACGGGGAGACGGCGAACGTACGAGACGAATGATTCGGGTGAAGCGCGTGCCGGACGGCGGGCGCGCCGCCCCGGCAGAATCCGCGGGCGTACCCGGCAGGAACCGCGGGCGTACGCCTCTCCGACTCGGGTCGGAGCGGGTCAGAGCGGGTCGGAGTGGCTCGGCCCGTCACGGCCCGTCACGGCCCGTCGTGGCCTCGGCTCAGGTCGCGTCCGCGTCGAACGGCGGGCGCTCCGGCGGATCGAGCTTCTCGCGCTTCTTCGTCATGTCGACGGTGCCGCCGGTGGAACCGGCAGAGGAGGAAGAGGAGGAGGACGACGACGTCTCGGACTCGCGGCTGTGCACCGCGTCCGTGACCTCGGCCATCTCCTTCTTCAGGTCGAAGCCGTTACGGATCTCCTTGAGCCCCAGCTCGTCGTTGTCCATCTGCTTGCGGATGAACGTCTTGGGGTTGAGGTCCTCGAACTCGAAGTCCTTGAACTCGGGGCCGAGTTCCTCGCGGATGTCCTGCTTGGCGCTGTCCGAGAACTCACGGATCTTGCGAATGGTGCGCGTGACGTCCTGGATCATCTTCGGGAGCTTCTCCGGACCGAAGACGAGCACGGCAAGGACAACGAGCGTCACCAGCTCGAGCGGTCCTATGTCATTGAACACCTTCAGCTCCTTGCGATGTCCTCGGCCCTCGGCAGTCTTTCCGTGGTCCGGGCCGGGTCCACGGTACCCGGCGATCCTGTCTGTCCGGTACTGTCCGGAGGTCTCCGACCGCGTGTACACGGCAGGTTTTCCGGGATGTTTGCCTGATCGGGCCGGGGTTCGGCCCGCTTCCTGTGAAGTTTCTGTCAGTCGCTCCGCGCAATCGTTCCGTCAGTCGCCCTCGGTCGGCGTCAGTCCCCGTCGGCGGAGCCGAGGACGAGGGTGACCTTCCGCTCCTTGCCGTCGCGCTCCAGCGTCAGCTCCAGCCGGTCGCCGGGGCGGTGGGCGCGGGTCTTGACGATGAGCTCCTCGCCGGAGTGCACGCGCTGTCCGTCGACCTCGGTGATGACGTCGCCGGGCTCGATGCCGGCCCGGTCGCCGGGGCCGCCCTGGTTGACCGGGGCGCCGCCGTCGTTGCCCTTGGTGCCGACGCGGGCGCCGTCGCCGGTGTAGTCCATGTCGAGCGTCACGCCGATCACCGGGTGGGTGGCCTTGCCGGTGTTGATGAGCTCCTCGGCGACGCGCTTGCCCTGGTTGATCGGAATGGCGAAGCCGAGGCCTATCGAACCGGACTGGCCGCCCTCCAGGTCGGAGCCGCTGTCGGCGGAGCGGATGGCGCTGTTGATGCCGATGACGCGGGCCTTGGAGTCGACCAGCGGACCGCCGGAGTTGCCGGGGTTTATCGGGGCGTCCGTCTGCAGCGCGTCCACATACGAGATGTCGCTGCCGTCGCCTTCCTCGCCGCCCGCCGTGATGGGGCGCTCTTTCGCGCTGATGATGCCGGCGGTGACGGTGTTCTCGAGGTCGAAGGGGGCGCCGATGGCCACGACGGGGTCGCCGACCTGGACGTTGTCGGAGTTGCCGAGGGCCAGGGGCTTGAGGCCGCTGACGCCGGTCACCTTCACGACGGCGAGGTCGTAACCACTGTCGTGCCCCACGAGCTTGGCCTTGGCGGTCTCGCCGCCACTGAAGGTCACGGATATCTCGCCGCTGCCGCCCGCCGGGTCGACGACGTGGTTGTTGGTGAGGATGTGGCCGCGCTGGTCGAGCACGAACCCGGTGCCGGTGCCCTGCGCCTCCGCGCCGCTCACATGCAGGGTCACCACGCTGGGCAGCGCGCTGGCTGCGATCCCGGCCACGCTGTCCGGTGCCCGCTCCTTGGCCTCGGTCCCGGCCTGGGGCAGCTCGACGTCGTCGATCCCGCCGTTGCGCTCCAGATACGCCCCCACGGCCCCGCCGACGCCTCCGGACACGAGTGCGAGGAGCACGGCCCCGAGGACCAGCGCCCGCTTGATCCGCCCGCGCCGGCCGCTCGCGCTCTCAGCGGCGGCCCCGTTCTGCTGGAGGGGGCCCGCGGCCCAGGGGTCGTAATTCTGCCAGGGGGCGGCGGGCGCCTGGGGGTGAGAAGCCGGGGCCTGGGTCCCCGGCGCGGAGAAGGCCGAGGCGGAGGTGCCGTGATCGGGCCCGCCGTGGAGGGGGGCCGCCGCCGGGTGATACCCGGACGGCAACGCCGATCCGGCGACACCCTGTGTGGGGGCCGCCTGCATGGGGGCCTCCCGCGTGGGGGCCGCCTGCGTGGCAGCGGCCTCGGGCCCGGCTCCC
Organism: Streptomyces albicerus; assembly: GCF_008905045.1. GTDB lineage: Bacteria > Actinomycetota > Actinomycetes > Streptomycetales > Streptomycetaceae > Streptomyces > Streptomyces albicerus. Next base: position 52,525 of record NZ_VWMY01000021.1, on the reverse strand, counting down.
ACGGGAGTGTCCTGTGGCGGAGTCATGGCCTCGACAGCCGTACCGTGCGCGGGAGTCGTCCCAGGGTGCTGCACCGGCGGTGCGGGTGCCCAGGGACCGGGTCCGCCGTAAGGCGGCGTGCTGTAGGGGTCCGGATCGTGCAGGGGCTTGGGCCGCTCACCGGACGTGCTGACGCCGCCGGTCACATCACCCGGCATTGGCCTCGCGGGCGCACCGGCATCCGCCTCGGCGTCCGGAACAGCACTCGCACCGGCACTCGGACCGGCCCCGCCGCCGACAGCGCCCTCGCCGCTCATGGCACCGGCGCCGGAACCCGCGGGCTTCTCCAGCTCGAAGTCGCCGTCCATGTCGCCCCCGTGAAACCCACTCGTGCCGTCCTCCACGGAAACCGAGTCCGCCGGAGCGGAATCCGGCACGTGGGTCCGAGGCCGGCTCCACCACTTCGGCTTCGTGGGCTTCCCCTCGTCCATGCTCTCCCCACACCTGGCCCGCGGCACGGCGCGTCGCCGGTCACCGCGGTTCTGTCGACTCCGCGCCCGGGTCCCTGCGGCGGGCGCGGCCCATCCCTGGATTCAACCAGGTTCACGGGCCGCCGCGCAGAGGGCCCGTTCAGCCGGAGGAGGAAGGCGAGGGTGCGGCGGACGAGCCCGACGGCGGTACGGCCAGCAGCCCCGGTGTCCCGAACTCCGACTCCGTCGACCACGCGGTCAGCGTGACCGGTGGTGCCGGGCTGAAGGGGCGTATGAGCGGGGACATGGCGGCCGCGCCGGCCACCACGGGGGTGGTCAGCGTGTGCAGCGAGCGAGCGTTCTGCTCGACGGGCGACGCCGCCCCGGGTGCGGGCACCCCGGGCAGCAGCGGCGCGGACATCTCGGTCTGCGCGCCGCCCTCCCCGCCGAAGGAGCGCTGTCCCTGCGCGAGGAGCGGTGTGACGGACCGGCGGCGCTGCGAGTCGGGGGTGGTCGCACCACCCGTGCCCGCCGTCCGTATCGGTGTCACATTGCTTCCGGTGCCGGATCCGCCGCGCGCGTCCGTGGTGTCGGTCGGCACACCCGTCGACACCCCGCCGAGCGCGATCGCGGCGAGCGACACGGCACCGGCCGCGGCGGCCGCGAAGCGCAGTCCCCGTGAGGCCGACCGCTCGGCCTCACGCCGGCTTATGTCATGGATGCGAAACCCGCGCTGCTCCGAGGGCAGGACGGCGGCATGGGGGCCGGAGGGTACGTAACCGAAGGAGTCCGGCTTCATGCCGAAGACTCCTGACGCTCCGAACCCTCCCCCGCCGAGCGACGAGCCGTCGCCGTCCGAGTCACCTCCTCCGGGGAGCCCCTGGAGACGGGCCAGGAAGCTCTCCGAGGGGGGCGGCGGGGCGACCTCCGCGAACACGTTCTTCAGTCGTCTCTGCTCGTCGGCCTCGGCCTTGCATTTCGCGCACGTGGCGAGGTGGGCCAGGACGCGCTCGCGCGCCTCGTGACCGAGCTCGCCGTCCACCAGGGCGGAGAGCCGGTCTCCGAGGTGCTGCTCGGCAAGGGGCCGATCGGCAGGATTCAGCCGTGATCCACTCACGCGCTCGCGCCCCCTCCTCCCAGAGCGGGCACACCGGTGACCGCGAAACCGCGGCGTTCGGCGCGTGCCTCGGGCGACCGGTGGGCAAGGGCCTTGCGCAGCTGGGAACGGCCGCGGTGGATCCGGCTGCGGACCGTGCCGAGCTTGACGCCCAGGGTCGCGGCGATCTCCTCGTACGAAAGCCCCTCGATGTCACAGAGGACGACCGCGGCACGGAACTCGGGCGCGAGGGTGTCGAGGGCCTGCTGGACGTCCGCGTCGAAGTGCGTGTCGTTGAAGACCTGCTGCGGGGAGGGCTCGCGGCTGGGCAGGCGCTCGGCCGCATCGTCGCCGAGGGCGTCGAAGCGGATGCGCTGCTTGCGGCGGACCATGTCCAGGAAGAGGTTCGTGGTGATGCGGTGGAGCCAGCCCTCGAACGTGCCCGGTGTGTACGTCGACAGGGAGCGGAAGACCCGGACGAAGACTTCCTGGGTCAGGTCCTCGGCGTCGTGCTGGTTGCCCGTCAGGCGGTAGGCGAGCCGGTAGACGCGGCCGCTGTGCGTGCTGACGATCTCCTCCCAGGTGGGCGGAGTCCACGCCTGCGAGTCCGCGTCGGACGTGAAGGTCGCTGTCTGCGCGGAGTCGGCAGTGTGGGAACGGTCAGCAGTGTTGTTCACGGATTTCGGCTCACCCGCCGATCTGAGCAGGCGCCGAAGCACCCCTCCCCGATCCACAGGCGCAGCCGCACCTCCCCTGTCGGCTCTGGTGGTGTCCAGTGGAGCCCCTACCATAGCCACCTCGCCCGTTAGCTCCGGATAAGCGGTTTTACGAGAAATTGATACGCGCTCATATGGCTGCGTCAGCACTTGCTCGGCGTCCTGATCCATCTGCTACCCCCGCGTAGTTCCCCACCCCCTCTAAACGCCCGGTCCCATCTGCGGGTTCCCGGCGGCAACGGATACAGTCACGCCCAGGCAACCACGGGGACAGGAGAGGGCCATTACCGGCAACCGGCTGACGAGCTGGGCGTTCGCCGACGCCTTTGTCGCCGAGGACGAAGCACTGCACTGGGCCCGGGACCGGGCCCGGGAGGCAGGGCTGCGCTCGGTCTCGCCCGGCACGGGTGCCGCGCTGCGCTTGCTGGCCGCCACCGTGGACGCCAAGGCGGTCGCGGAGATCGGTACCGGAACGGGAGTCTCCGGAATTCATCTTCTGCACGGCATGCGGCCGGACGGTGTACTGACGACCGTGGACCCGGAGCCGGAGCACCAGCAGTTCGCCCGGCAGGCCTTCCGCGCTTCCGGCTTCGCCAGCAATCGGGCCCGCTTCATCCCGGGCCGCGCACTCGATGTCCTGCCCCGGCTCGCGGACGCCGGATACGACCTCGTCTTCTGCGACGGCGACCGTCTCGAGAGCCTCGACTACCTCGCTGAATCGTTGCGCCTGCTGCGCCCGGGCGGCCTCGTCGTCTTCGAGGGTGTCTTCGCGAACGGCCGGACGGTGGAGTCGGGCCCGCAGCCCACGGAGGTCCTGCGGCTGCGCGAGCTGCTGCGCGCGATCCGCGAGAGCCAGGACCTGGTGCCCTCGCTGCTGCCGGTCGGCGACGGCCTGCTGTGCGCGGTCAAACGCTGAGCCGAAACCAAGCTGACCTGCACAAACACATCACATGTACGTCGATGACGCACCCCTGGAAAACCACTGCCCCGGCATCGCTTTGATGCCGGGGCAGTGGACAGGTATGGTCGCGTTCCGCGTCAGCCGACGACCTTTTTGAGGGCGTCGCCGAGCGCGTCGGCCTCGTCAGGGGTCAGCTCGACGACGAGCCGACCGCCGCCTTCGAGCGGAACGCGCATGACGATGCCCCGCCCCTCCTTGGTCACCTCGAGCGGGCCATCGCCCGTCCGCGGCTTCATGGCCGCCATGCTCGTTCCCCTTCCTGAAACCAGCTCATCGTCGCCGACGGCCCCACTGAAGGGCACGCGTCCTCTCGTCGGACACGCGTCACCGGCATCGAACACATTGCTTCCCAGCCATTATCCCGCATCTCAGGACCCGATGACCAACATCAGTCGGCATCGCTTGCGCAACGCGCTTGAGCAAAACCACTCAATTCGCCGAAGTGACTGCGATACTGCGCCGCTGCATCGACTTTCGGGCACCGGAATTCTTTGACGCAGGTCACATGTCCGAACCCAGCCGCTCCTCATGATCTCCGCCATGCTGTCCTCAGACGCAGAACGTACCGACGGGTACGACGGAGTACCGACGGGTACGACGGAGCCGCGACACCGGAGGGGACCATCATGGCCGACACCGTGCTCTACGAGGTGAGCGACGGACTCGCGACGATCACGCTGAACCGCCCCGAGGCGATGAACGCGATGAACACCGAGACCAAGGTCGCCTTCCGGGACGCGGCACAGGCGGCAGCGGCGGACGATTCCGTACGGGCCGTGCTGCTCACCGCCGCCGGCGACCGGGCGTTCTGTGTGGGCCAGGACCTCAAGGAACACATCGGCGGGCTGATGACGGCGCGCGAGTCGGGCTCCGGCGAGGGCGTCATGAGCACGGTCCAGGAGCACTACAACCCGATCGTGCGGGCCCTGACCGGGGCGGCGAAGCCGGTGGTGGCGGCGGTCAACGGCGTCGCGGCCGGGGCGGGCTTCGGCTTCGCGCTCGCCGCGGATTACCGGGTCGTCGCCGACACGGCCGCCTTCAACACGTCCTTCGCCGGGGTCGCGCTGACCGCCGACTCCGGGATCTCGTGGACGCTGCCTCGGGTCGTCGGGCCCTCGCGCGCCGCCGATCTGCTGCTCTTTCCGCGCAGCATCAGCGCCCAGGAGGCGTACGAGCTGGGGATCGCCAACCGGGTCGTGCCCTCCGCGGACCTGGCCTCCGAGGGTGTGAAGGTGGCCCGTGCGCTGGCCGAGGGGCCGACCCTGGCGTACGCGGCGCTCAAGGAGTCCCTTGCGTTTGCTCTCTCCCACTCGTTGGACGAGTCGCTGGAGAAGGAGGACGAGCTGCAGAGTCGGGCTGGGGCGTCTGAGGACCACATGATCGCGGTGCAGGCGTTCGTGAACAAGGAGAAGCCGAAGTACCTGGGGCGGTGACGCTTCGCTGGATGGGGCTGTCGGAGGTCGGCTCGGAAGGTGCGGGTCCGCTGTGGCTGGTCGCGCAGTTCCCCGCGCCCCTAAGTGGCGCCCCGCATCACACAGTCCTGCAAGTGGTCGTCCACCAAGCCGCACGCCTGCATCAAGGCGTATGCCGTTGTCGGGCCCACGAAGCGGATGCCCCGCTTCTTCAGGGCCTTGGAGAGGGCCGTTGACTCGTCGGTGACCGCCGGGACGTCGGCGAGGGTCTTCGGGGCCGGGCGTGCGGCCGGGTCGGGCGCGTACGACCAGATCAGCTCGTCCAGCTCGCCCGGGGTCCAGTCGGCCAGTACGCGTGCGTTGGCTACCGTCGCCTCGATCTTGGCTCTGTTGCGGATGATCCCGGGGTCGGCGAGGAGACGCTCCTTGTCGGTGTCCGTGAAGGTGGCGACCTCGGCGATCTTGAAGCCGGCGAAGGCGGTGCGGAAGCCCTCTCGGCGGCGGAGGATCGTGATCCAAGAGAGACCCGACTGGAAGGCCTCCAGGCACAGCCGCTCGTACAGCGCGTCGTCGCCGTGGACCGGACGGCCCCACTCCTCGTCGTGGTACGTCACGTAGTCCTCGGTGGACAGGGCCCAGGGGCAGCGCAGGGCGCCGTCGGGGCCCTTCAGGGCGTCGCTCACCTGTGGTCCTCCTCCGAGGGCTTCTCCAGGGACGTGCCCCGGGCCGCGCGGGCCGCTCCGGCCAGCGCGGACTCCAGGTCGGCGATCCGGGCGTCCCGCTCGGCCAGTTCGGCGCCGAGGCGGCCCAGGGCGTCGTCCACGTCCGCCATGCGGTAGCCGCGCAGGGTGAGGGGGAAGCGCAGTGCCTCCACGTCGCCGCGGTGCAGCGGGCGGTCCAGGGGCAGCGAGTCCTGGAGGCGCTCCGGCGGGACCTCGGGGAGGGCGCCGCTCTCGCCGCCGCCCACCACGGAGAGGGTCACCGCGCCGACCACGACGACGAGGGCGACGACCAGGAACAAGAACATGTACATCGCTGAGGTCCCCACGCTCTGATGCCGACGCGGTCGCGTCGGCGCGGAAAGTGTCAGGCTCCGATCGTGCCATGCGACTCTGACAGTTAGGGTCGCAGGCGGCCCAACAGCGACAACTACTGGGAGAGGTCACAGGGGATGCTCAGGCTGGGCAGGCGCGAGTTCGCCGCGCACGAGCCGGTGATCATGGCGATCGTGAACCGGACCCCGGACTCCTTCTACGACCAGGGGGCCACCTTTCGCGACGAGCCCGCGCTCGCGCGCGTGGAGCAGGCGGTGTCGGAAGGGGCCGCCATCATCGACATCGGTGGGGTCAAGGCCGGGCCGGGTGAGGAGGTCTCGGCCGAGGAGGAGGCGCGGCGGACGGTCGGGTTCGTCGCCGAGGTGCGTCGCCGTTTCCCCGACGTGATCATCAGTGTCGACACATGGCGGCACGAGGTCGGTCAGGCCGTGTGCGAGGTGGGTGCGGACCTGCTCAACGACGCGTGGGGTGGGGTGGATCCGCTTCTCGCGGAGGTCGCGGGACGGTACGGGGTGGGCCTGGTCTGCACCCATGCGGGCGGCACGCAGCCCCGCACTCGTCCCCATCGCGTCGCCTACGACGACGTCATGGCCGACATCCTGCGTGTGACGCTCGGGCTTGCCGAGCGGGCCGTGTCGCTCGGTGTGCCCCGCGAGTCCGTCCTCATCGACCCCGGGCACGACTTCGGCAAGAACACCCGGCACAGCCTCGAAGCCACGCGGCGGCTCGGCGAGATGGTCGATACCGGGTGGCCCGTGCTCGTTTCCCTCTCCAACAAGGACTTCGTGGGCGAGACCCTCGACAAGCCGGTCAAGGAGCGGGTGCTGGGGACTCTGGCCACGACCGCCGTGTCCGCGTGGCTGGGCGCCCAGGTGTACCGGGTTCACGAGGTCGCCGAGACCCGTCAGGTACTGGACATGGTGTCGTCGATCGCGGGCCACCGTCCTCCGGCGGTCGCCCGGCGGGGGCTGGCGTAGGGCTGTT
>NZ_VWMY01000021.1:0-45741 GCF_008905045.1 Streptomyces albicerus | reverse complement strand
TCCCTGGGGGCTGCCGCCCCCAGACCCCCGCTATCGGCCTGAACGGCCTCGTCCTCAAACGCCGGACGGGCTGGGTCCCCCTTACCTCCCCGCCTCCTTCGAAACCAACGCCACTGCCTCGTCCACGTCGTCCGTCAGATGGAACAGCAGCAGGTCCTTCTCCGACGCCTTGCCCTGGGCGATCAGGGTGTTCTTGAGCCAGTCCACCAGCCCGCCCCAGTACTCCGTACCGAAGAGGACGATCGGGAAGCGGGTGACCTTCTGGGTCTGGACGAGGGTGAGCGCCTCGAAGAGTTCGTCGAGGGTGCCGAGGCCGCCAGGGAGGACCACGAACCCCTGCGCGTACTTGACGAACATCATCTTGCGGACGAAGAAGTAGCGGAAGTTGAGGCCGATGTCGACGTAGGGGTTCAGCCCCTGCTCGAAGGGCAGCTCGATGCCGAGGCCGACCGAGATGCCCTTCGCCTCGCACGCGCCCTTGTTGGCCGCTTCCATGGCCCCGGGGCCACCACCCGTGATCACGGCGAACCCGGCCTCGACCAGCCCGCGTCCGAGCGCGACCCCGGCATCGTACTCAGCGGAGTCGACCGGCGTCCGGGCCGAGCCGAACACGCTGATCGCGGGCGGGAGTTCGGCCAGCGTGCCGAAGCCCTCAATGAACTCCGACTGGATGCGCAGCACCCGCCAGGGATCGGTGTGCACCCAGTCCGACGGCCCGCCCGCGTCCAGCAGCCGCTGGTCCGTCGTGCTCGCCTGCACCTGCCCCCGCCTGCGCAGCACGGGGCCCAGCCGCTGCTCCTCCGGTGGCCGCTTCTTGCCCTCCGGGTTGCCAGTAGCCATGTCCGCTCCCTCCGCTTGCGGGTCGTTCCACCCCAGCGTAGGTCTACGCGGGTTACGGAGGGGGGACGCGGGCATGTCCGCCATGAACCGCCATCAGGTACGGCTCAGGCGGTCAGCCAGGCCCTCAGTCGCTCCTCGCCCGCCAGGATCTTCGCCGTTTCGACCCGCTCATCCCTTTTGTGCGCCAAGTGCGGATTGCCCGGTCCGTAGTTGACGGCCGGGACGCCGAGCGCACTGAAGCGGGAGACGTCCGTCCAGCCGTACTTGGGCTGGGGGGTACCGCCCACGGCTTCGATGAAGGCGGCGGCAGCGGGGTGGGACAGACCCGGTAGCGCCGCGCCGCTGTGGTCGTCGACCACGAACTCCTCGACACCGCAGTCCGCGAAGACCTCGTGGACGTGGGCGAGGGCCTCTTCCTCGCTGCGATCGGGCGCGTAACGGAAGTTGACGGTCACCACGCACTCGTCGGGGATGACGTTGCCCGCCACCCCGCCGGAGATCGCGACGGCGTTCAGGCCCTCGCGGTACTCCAGCCCGTCGATGACCGGGTAGCGCGGCTCGTACGAGGCGAGGCGGGCGAGGATCGGGGAGGCCGCGTGGATGGCGTTCGAGCCCATCCAGCTGCGCGCGGAGTGCGCCCGCTCGCCCTTCGTCTTCAGCAGCACCCGGAGGGTTCCCTGGCAGCCGCCCTCGACCTGCCCGTCGGACGGCTCCAGGAGGACCGCGAAGTCGCCCTTCAGCCAGTCGGGGTGGGCCTCGGCCACATGCTTCAGGCCGTTCAGGTGTGCGGCGACCTCTTCGTTGTCGTAGAAGACGAAGGTGAGGTCGCGGTTGGGTGCCGGGACCGTGGCCGCGATCCGCAGCTGGACCGCGACACCCGACTTCATGTCGCAGGTGCCGCAGCCCCACAGCACGCCGTCCTCGTCCAGGCGGGAGGGGACGTTGTCGGCGATCGGGACCGTGTCGATGTGGCCGGCCAGGATGACGCGCTGGGCCCGCCCCAGGTTCGTCCGCGCGACGACGTTGTTGCCGTACCGGTCGACCGTCAGGTGCGGCAGGGCGCGCAGCGCGGTCTCGACGGCGTCCGCGAGGGGCTTCTCGCTGCCGCTCTCCGAGGGGAAGTCGACGAGCTGCGCGGTGAGCCGGGCGGCGTCCAGGGTGAGGTCAAGCGGGATGTCGGCCATGCCGTCGACCCTAACGCGCACGGTCGGCGGGTCCTGTCGGCGGCCCGGAGCGAGGCCCGGGAGGGAGGCCCGGAAGGGCGGCCCCGGCTTTGTCAGTGACCTGATATCGCTGCCCTGACTGTCCTGTCCACAGGACCACGGATAGCTGACCCTACTGTCCAGTACCTTGTACGCGTGCCAGAGCCGTCCCCCACTCCCGTACGCCGCGGCCGCCTTCTCCGTTTCGGAGCGGCCCTCGCGGTTTCGCTCGCCGTCGCGGGCTATCTCGCGGTCCACTACCTGACCGGCGGCACAGGAGTGCCGAAGTGCACGGTCGTCTCCGGAAAGGGAGACGGCACGTCGTACGAGTTCACGGCGGAACAGGCGGTGAACGCGGCGACGATCACGGCGGTCGGCACCAACCGGGGCATGCCCGAGCGGGCCGTCACCATCGCCCTCGCGACGGCGCTCCAGGAGTCCGGTCTGCGCAACATCAGCCATGGCGACCGGGATTCACTGGGCCTGTTCCAGCAGCGGCCGTCGCAGGGCTGGGGCACCGAGAAAGAGATCCTGGATCCGACGTACGCGGCGAACGAGTTCTACGAGCACCTGGACAAGGTGCCGGACTACGCGCAACTGCCGCTCACGGTCGCTGCGCAGCGCGTCCAGCGCAGCGGCTACCCGGAGGCGTACGCGAAGCACGAGCCGGACGCCACGGTGCTGGCCGCGGCGCTGACCGGGCGCGCCGTCGCCACGCTCACCTGCGACGGGCGCCCCGACATGCGTCCCGGCGGCCCGGACGCGGTGCGGGCCGCGCTCGTACGGGACTTCGGGCGCGAGGAGTTCCAGGAGGCGGGCGCGGAGGTGGCCGCCACCCCGTCGGCCACACCATCGGGCACGCCGTCGGTCTCGCCCACCGGGGCGAGCGGCTCCGGCAACCCGCGCACGGTGATCGTGACCGTCCCGAAGACCTCGGCCGCCGGGGGCGGGGAGCGGCAGCGCGGCTGGGCCCTGGCGCACTGGGCCGTGGCCAACTCCTCCGCGCTGCACATCGAGCGGGTCTCGTACGCGGGCCGGGTCTGGACGGCCGGGAACACGCAGAGCGAGTGGCGCGACGACGGCTCGGGCGCGCGGAACTCCACGGGCGAGGTCCGAATCGTCACCGGTCAGTAGTACGGGTCATCACCCGTTGGGGGCACGCCCGGCGCGCCAAGTCGACGGCCCGCCCCGATTTTCCTCCGGCCTCTCCCGCACCTCCCCCGCATCCGTCAAATCCCTTGGTAGCAAAGGGCCGTAAGGATTCGGCAGACTTTCTCACCGGGCGTTCTTTGCCCGGGTTTCTCCGCAGCCGATAATGCGACGCATTGCCAACTCTTTACGTTGGACCACCGCAACCTTCGCGGACTTCGAGCGGTAGTCACTGCGTCCGAGCCCGGAACGATCAACAGCCGGTCGATCGACAGCAGGCCGACAGCCAGTCGGTCAACTGCCGGGCGCGATAGGACACTTCATCGTTCTCTTCCGTCAAAGGAGCACCATGTCCCTCCCCCTGACCCGTCGGATCGCCCGTGCCGCGCTGCTCATCGCAGCGGGAGCGGCGCCCGTGGTCGGTGCGGCCGGCTCCGCGAGCGCGGCCGAACTGCCGGCCACCCCCAACCTCGGCGGGGTGAGCGCGCTGGACAGCGCGGGCACCAGCGTCGACGGCGCCGCTCAGAACGCCACCGGGCTCGCGGGCGACGCGGGCAGCAAGGCCGTCAAGAAGACCCTGCCGAACGCGGGCAAGACCGCCGGCAAGGCCATCAAGACCACGACGCCCACCGCGCAGAAGACCGCCGGGAGTGTCGCCGGGACCGCGGGTGAAGTACTCGGTGACGCCGCGGGAGCCACCGGTGGTGGGCTGCCCGCCACCGGCGTCGCCACGGGCGGGCTGCCCGGGACCGGGAATCTGCCGGTGCAGGGGCTGCCGCTCGGCTGAGCCGGCTCGCTTGCCGCCAGGCTGGTATGCGAAGGGGTCCAGGGAGCTTCCCTGGACCCCTTCGCTTGTGTCCGGTGGTACGTGCGGATCGCCGCGCGCTCACGCGGCCGAGCCGCACATTGACACAGCCCGCGCCCCTAACGGGGCGCCAGGCGCTCTACCGCCGCCCGTACCCGTTCGTCCGTTGCCGTGAGGGCCACGCGTACGAACCTGTCGCCCGCCGGGCCGTAGAAGTCGCCCGGGGCCACCAGGATGCCCAGGTCGGCCAGGTGGGCGACGGTGTCCCAGCACGGTTCGTCCCGCGTCGCCCAGAGGTAGAGGCTCGCCTCGCTGTGTTCGATGCGGAAGCCGTGGGCCAGGAGGGCGTCGCGGAGGGCGGTGCGGCGGGCGGCGTAGCGTTCGCGCTGTTCTCGGACGTGGGTGTCGTCGGCGAGGGCGGCGACCGTCGCGGCCTGGGTGGGCGCGGGGGTCATCATGCCGCCGTGCTTGCGGATCTGGAGGAGGTCGCCGAGGACCGCGGAGTCGCCGGCCAGGAACGCCGCCCGGTAGCCCGCCAGGTTCGAGCGCTTCGAGAGCGAGTGGACCGAGACGATCCCCTCGTAGGAACCGCCGCACACGTCCGGGTGCAGGACCGAGACCGGCTCGGCCTCCCAGCCCAGCTCGATGTAGCACTCGTCGGAGAAGACGAGGATGTCGTGCTCGCGCGCCCAGGCCACGATCCGGGTGAGTTCCTGCTGGGACAGCACGCGGCCTGTGGGGTTGGAGGGGGAGTTGAGCCAGAGGAGCTTCAGGCCCGTCGGGTCCAGGTCCGTCGGGTCCTCGTACGCCACGTAGTCCGCGCGGGCCAGGCGGGCGCCGACCTCGTACGTCGGGTAGGCCAGCCGGGGGTACGCCACCCTGTCTCCCGGGCCGAGGCCCAGCTGGGTCGGCAGCCAGGCCACCAGTTCCTTGGACCCGACGACCGGCAGGACGTTGCGATGGGTGAGGTCCCGCGCGCCCAGCCTTCGCTCGCACCAGCCGACCAGGGCGTCCCGCAGCTCCGGTGTGCCCCACACCGTGGGATAACCGGGCGAGTCGGCGGCCGCGACCAGGGCTTTCTGGACCAGCTCGGGCACCGGGTCGACCGGGGTGCCGACGGAGAGGTCGACGATGCCGCCCGGGTGAGCGGCGGCTGTCGCCTTGAAGGGCTCCAGCTTGTCCCAGGGAAAGGTGGGAAGCCGGTCGGAGACTGCGGACACGGGTTCTGGCTCACTTTCTCGTACGTACGGCTCGTACGGGCGTACATCGGGCGCGTACGGCAAACGCCTCGGTCCCGTACGGCGGCGGGCCGTACGGGACCGAGGCGGCGCACTCGCGTACCGGGTGCGTACCGCTTACTGGTTCTGCGGCGGCAGCGCTGCGACGAAGGGGTGGTCCCGTTCGATCAGGCCAAGCTTGCTGGCGCCGCCGGGCGAGCCGAGCTCGTCGAAGAACTCGACGTTCGCCTTGTAGTAGTCCTTCCACTCTTCGGGAGTGTCGTCCTCGTAGAAGATCGCCTCGACCGGGCAGACCGGCTCGCAGGCTCCACAGTCGACGCATTCGTCCGGGTGGATGTACAAGGACCTGGAGCCCTCGTAGATGCAGTCGACCGGGCACTCCTCGATGCACGCCTTGTCCTTGACGTCGACACAAGGCTGCGCGATGACGTAGGTCACGCTGTCGTTCCTCCTCGATAGGGCGCTGGCGAGCCGTCTTCAGGCTCCGCCACCTGGCGCGCGGGAGCGCGGCGTCGTCGATGCCCGCACCTAGTATCTCCGTTCTTGGGCATGATCCGAACAGGAGGGTTGGACTGAGCTGTGGAATTCTCCGCACACTTCCGGCTTGAGGTCCGTGTTACCCCAGCTGACGTGGGCAAACGCGTCTCAGTGCGACGGGTGGACGAAGACGCTCCTGAGGGTGAGAAGTTCACCGACACGGTTGGCGTTCTCACATCATGGGACAACGGTGTGCTGCAGATCACACGACGGTCCGGGGAGAGTGTCCGGATTGCGGAATCGGCGCTGGTGGCGGGCAAGGTGGTGCCGTCCGCGCCGGCCCGGCGACGGGGGCCTTCCGCTTCGTACGAGGAGCTCGCGCGGGTCGCCGCGCGGGCCTGGCAGCCGGTGGAGCGGGAGCGGCTCGGCGCGTGGGAGCTGCGGGCCGCCGCCGGGTTCACCCGGCGCGCGAACTCCGTGCTGCCGCTCGGCGATCCGGGTGTACCGCTGGGCGAGGCGCTCGCGTTCGTACGTCAGTGGTACGCGGCCCGGGGGCTGCCCGCGTACATCCAGACCGCGACGGGGGCCGAGGGCACGCAGGAGGTGCTGTGTGCCGAGCTGGAGGCGCGGGGGTGGGTGCGTGAGGTGAGCGCGGAGATGTGGATCGGTGCGCTGGCCCGTGTCGGTGACCTCCCGGACCCCGGCCCGGACCGGCCGGTCGTGCTTTCCCGCGAGGCGGACGAGGCGTGGCTGGGCCGCTACCAGCGCAAGGGTGTGAGCGAGGTGGCGTTGCGGGTGCTGGGCAGCGGGCCCTCGGTGTGGTTCGCGACCGTGCCCGGCGCCGAGCCGGGCATACCGGCGGCGATCGGCCGCTGTGTGATCGACGGCCGCTGGGCCGGCTTCGCCGCGGTGGAGGTCGACCCGTCGCAGCGCCGCCAGGGCCTGGCCACGACCGTCATGACGGCCCTCGCCCGCCAGGCCCTGACCGAGGGCGCCTCGGCAGCCTGGCTCCAGGTGGAGACCGACAACGCGGGTGCCCGTGCGCTGTACGCGGCCATGGGCTTCACGACCCATCACACCTACCACCACTACCGCGAGCCCACAGCAACGACCGAACCTGCCGAGGAGCGGACGGCCTCCCGCCTCCCCGCCGACGCGGACCGCGGCGCCGGGAGCACGCACGGGGAACCCGGCGGTCCTCCGCCGGGCAGTGGCGCGGGCCACGTGCACGCGGGCGACGTGCACGCGGGCGACTCGCTCGGCGACGTGTATCGCGAAGCCGACGGCCGTCCGCCTGGCGGCGCGGGTCGGGCACGCCCCAGCCACCCGTCCGACGGCGCGTACGGCGAAGCCGTCGGTCAGCGGGCCGGGGGCTCGAGTGGAGCGTGCGGCAGTCCGCTCGTCGAGGGCGGCGGAGGCGGAGTCTTCCGGCAGCAATCAGGTGTGCCGGGCGGCGGGCGCCTCGGTCAGCGGGCCGGTGACCAGAATCGTGGTGGGGCCACAGAGCGGTATCGATCGGTGTGAAAGGGCACGAGGCAGCTATGCGTCCTCTTCATCCTCCCGGGCCGGAGCGGAGCGCCGTGTGGCGGCGGCTGTTCGGCGACGAGGCTCGGGCCGAGCGGCCCGATCTGTCGGCGTTGTGTCTGCTGGTCGGCGCGCAGGCGGACGGCGAGCTGGACGAGGCCGGTATGGACGCGGCGCAGATCGAGCTGGACCGGCTGGCCGGGGAGCTGCCGTTCCGGCCGGGCGGGCCGCGGTCCTGGGCCACGGCACTCGCCGAGCATCTCGGCGGCCGCTGCGGGTTCCGCGGTACGCCCGGCGACTACCAGCGTCTGGAGTCCTCGTTGCTGCACCAGGTGCTGCGGCGCCGCCGGGGACTGCCCATCCTGCTCTCGGTGGTGTGGATGGAGGTCGCGCGGAGGGCGGGGGCGCCCGTGTACGGGGTCGCCCTGCCCGGGCATTTCGTCGTCGGGTTCGGGCCGCCCGAGCAGCAGGTCCTCGCCGATCCCTTCGACGGCGGCCGCGTCCTGACCGGCACCGACACCGAGCTGCTGGTGGCCGGTGCCACCGGCGCGCCGCTCGATCCGTCGATGCTCTCGCCCGCCGACCCGCTCGACGTCGTCCTGCGCATCCTCAACAACATCCGCGCCTGGGCCGCCGCCCGCCCCGAACGCTCCGAGGTCGCCCTCTGGGCCGTCGACCTCTCCCTCCTGCTCCCCGCCCACCCCGCCCGTCTCCGCTACGACCGCGCCCAACTCCTCGTGCAGCGCGGCGACTTCCTCACCGGCGCCACGGAACTCGATGCGTACGCCGAAATCGTGGCCGCCGTCGACGAACCGGCCGCCGACCGCGTACGACGCCAGGCGCGGGCCGCTCGCGCGATGCTCAACTGAGCATTCGCCCTGGCCCAGGCGCCGTAGAACTTCTGCCGAGCGTGGCCGGCCCGTATTCAGGGGCACCAAAGGGGGCACCCGTCCGTGGACGGGTGCCCCCTTCAACCAGCTTGCGGCTAACTGGGGTTGGTCTCGATCTCTCCCACGCGGTCCGCCGCCGTCTTGCCGAGGAGGGCCGGGCGCATCGCGCCGATCACGTCCTGGGGGGTCACGGCGGTCTTCTTGCCGTTGCCCCGGGTGATCAGGACACCGTCGAACGCGCCGCCGTACAAGTCCTTCAGCGCGGCCGTGTCGTAGTACTCGACGAGCTTGCCCTGGGCGTTCGCCTTCACACCGAGGAACTTCCACAGGGAGTTCTCCGGGCTGAACGCGACCTCCACCCCGCCGGCCCTGACGGTCACTATGTCCGACATCGCAGGCTCCGCGAACGCCTTCATCATGCGGTCGACCTCGGCCTTGGTGACCTTGGGCTCCTTCGTCGTGGTGGGGACCTTGACGGGATCCGTCTTCCCGGTCTCCACCTGCGCGCGGTACGCCTCCTCGACGGCCTCCGTGGACTGGCCGACGTCGAGGCCCTTGCCCGCCTTGCCGTAGACGGGGACGGCCTTGCCCGACTGGAACTTGATCGTGCCCTCGGTCGCCGAACCCGAGCCGCCCGCGGCGCGCTCCAGGGCGGCCGCCAGCTTCTCCTCGTCGACGGGCATCTCGGGGGCGACGACGCGTTCTTGGCCGAACAGCGAGCCGATCACCGAGACGGGGTTGTAGTCGCTGCCCGCCGCGGCCCGTACCGTCGCCTGGCTGTCGAGCTGGAGCCCGGCCTGGTCCGGCTTGAGCGCGACCGTGTCGCCGTCGACCGAGAGCTGCAGCGGCTTGGCCGCCCGCGCCCTGAAGGCGTCGTTGAGCTTCTTGACGGCCTCGTCACGGGTGCCACCGCCGATGTCGACGCCGAGCACGGTGGTGCCCTGGGGCACGTCGGAGCGGTTCATGAGCAGCCCGGCGCCGTACGCGATACCGCCCAGGGTCACCACGCCGACGGTCAGGAGCACCAGCTTGTTGCGGCCCTTCTTCTTCGGGCGCGCCGCGGCGGGCGCGGCCGGCGAGACCGGGTCGGGCAGCTTCGGGGGCTGATGCGGCAGCGGTCCTTCGGTGTGCGCGCCCGGTCCGAACGGTGAGTTCGGGGCGGGCGGCACGACGGGGATGCCGCTGGTCAGGGTGTGTCCGGAGACGTTCTCGCCGACCCCGCCGTAGCCCGGCGTGCCCGGTTCGGGCGCGGGCTTCTGCGGGGTCAGGATCGCGGTGTCATCGCTCATCCCGCCACCGGGAGGACGACCACCGGGTCCTCCGGGGGCGCCGTGTGCACCCGGGGCGCCGTGTGCACCGGGGGCACCGTGTGCACCGGGGAAGGCGGAGCCGTTCTGGCTGCTCTGGCCGCCGGGGAAGCCCGAGGCGTCCGGAGCACCGGGCCCGCCGGAAGCGCGCGCGGCACCGTGAGTACCGGGGCCTCCAGGAGTACCGGGACCACCAGGAGCACCTGGGCCTCCAGGAGCACCGGGGAAACCGGCACCGCCCTGACCGCCGGGATAACCCGGGCCGCCCTGGCCACTCTGCCCGCCCGCACCGCCGCGGTGACGCGGACCATTGGGCGCGCCGGGACCGCCGGGCGCACCCGGACCGCCGGAGGCACCCGGGCCGCCCGGACCCGCCGGCCCGCCGGGACCACGCGCACCACCGGGCGCCGTCAGCGATCCGTCGCCGGTGGCCGGCCCGCTGGTCGGCCCCGCGGGCCCGCCCTGACCGCCCGGCCCGCCCTGGCCACCGGCGGAGAAGTACGGAAGCCCGTCACGCCGCTGCTCGCCGCCACGCTCGCCCGCGTCGTCCGTCGGATACGGCGACCCGGCAGATCCGGGACCCAGCGGCCCCGCCGCCAGCGCAGCGGACACGTCGAAGGAACCGGTACCGCCGCCGTGACCGGGCGCCACAGGCCCGGTACCGCCCGCGCCGGGCAGCCCCGCGCCATTCGTACCGTTCGTACCGTTCGTGCCGCCGGGCCGAGCCGCACCACCGGCTCCGGCGCCCTTGGGCGCACCGGAACCGGAAGGCCGTGCGCCGGAGCCGCCAACTCCCGCCCCGGCACCCGTCCCCGAGCCCGGTGTGCCCGAACCCCCGGGCACCCCGGCGCCGTTGGTGTCGCCACCGCCCGGGCCGCCCTTGGGCGCGCCGGACTTGCGCGGCGCGAACCAGTCGCTCGTCTTGTCCTCGGCGGCAGGGGCGGGCACGGCGTGGGACCCGGTGTCGGAGTCCACGGACCCGCCCGCACCGGCACCCGGCCCGGTCTCCGCGGAGACCGGCGCGGACGCACTCGTACCGTCGGAGGACTCGCCGCCCCCGACGGGCGTGCGCACGACGACCGGCGGAATGGGCCTGGATCCGGGGATGTTGATGCGGATCCGGGTCGTCAGCGTGGTCTCGGTCTTGGGCTGCTCCGGCCGGTCACCGGCGGAACGCCCCGCGTCAGTACCGTCGTCGGAAGCCATGGGCGTTCCGTACGGCGGAGTCCCCGACGGGTATGCGGTTCCTCCGCGCCCGTTGGGCCCGGAGGACGAACTGTCAGTTTCACGGCTCAAGGCAGGTTCTCCCGGTTGGCTCCACCGCCCGTTTACTCGACCTCGATTCGGGCGGCTCGGCGGCGCGCACCACCATACTGGCCACTTGTCGCACGCATCTTGCGGCCGTCGGGGAAACCCACACCGGACTTGCACCTGCGCGCAGCGGCGAAGTGGTACGTCACTTGCCAAGTCGGGCGGCGGGGCCGCCCGGTTGCCGCCCTTGTCCAAGGGTGGCGCACATCACAGCCACAGCCATCCCACCGAGCAGGAAGAGGTAGGAGCCCGCTCCTGCGGCGAAGAGGAAGTCGCCCTCCGGGCGGCTGGCTGTGAGCAGGATTACCGCGATCATCCAGCCGACCGCGGGCGCGACCGCCCCGGCCCGGCCGCCCGTCGCGCGCGCCCCGCCCAGGAAGAGCCCGGCCGCACCCAGCAGCGCGAGCAGCAGCCCGCCCGGGAACCAACCCGACTGGACCAGCCCGCCGGCCACGCCGATCACGGCACCGAGCACGAAGAGCCCCAGGTGTGCGGCGATCCGCCCGGCCGAGGGCGGCCCCAGTGGCTGGGCGAGCATGCTGCCCGCGCCCGGCTTGTTCGTCGTACTCATCACACATGCACCTCAGTACGCATCAGGCATCCACCACGACTCATTGGACACCCTCCTCGGCAATCCCGGCGAACAGATCCGTCTCCCGGGCCGCCCCGGCGCGCTCGCCGCGCACCAACTCGTAGTACTCCACGACGAACAGCGGCTGCGCGAGCCGGTTGGAGAGCGCGAACCACGGCTCGGTGACCTCGATCTGTGTGGCGTGCGCCCGCATGGCGGCGGCCTTGGCGGCGGCGAAGGCGGTGCCGTCGATCTCCGTGGTGACCAGGGAGTCGTCCACCACGCCCGGCACGTCGTCGACCGCGGCGGAGGAGGGGAACGGCAGTTCGTCGAGTACGTCCTTCAGACGGGCGAAGCCCTCCTCGGCGACGGAGCGCGGCACGCGGTTCCAGTAGATCTTCGCGATCGTCCACGGTTCGCCGAGGTCCGGACAGAAGCCGGGCTCCGCGGCCAGGTCGGCGGCGCGCATCGCGACGCGGTGGGTCTGGATGTGGTCCGGGTGGCCGTAGCCGCCGTTCGGGTCGTACGTGACGAGCACCTGGGGGCGTACTTCGCGGATCACCCGGACGAGGTCGGCGGCCGCCTCGTCGACGTCGGCCCGCCAGAAGCAGCGCGGATCGTCGTTCTCCGGGACGCCCATCATCCCGGAGTCCTGGTGGCGGCCGGCGCCGCCGAGGGAGCGGGCGTCACGCACGCCCAGCGCGCGCATCGCGGCGCCGAGCTCGGACAGGCGGTACACGCCGAGGGCCTCGCCCGACAGATGGGCGAGCTCGGGCGGGATGACCTCGCCCTGCTCACCCCGTGTGCAGGTCACGAGCGTGACCTGGGCGCCCTCGGCCGCGTACCTGGCCATGGTCGCGCCGTTGTTGATCGCCTCGTCGTCCGGGTGCGCGTGCACCAGGAGCAGACGCCGCGCGAGGCCGGGTGGGAGTCCCCCCGGCCGGGGGCCGGGGGAGGGCAGTTCCGTCATGGACTCCACCCTACGAGGCGGGTCAGAACTTGATGTCCCCGATCATGCCTGCGATGTTCGTGGTCAGCTCGTTGATCGTGGGCGCGATCGTCGAGCTGGCCAGGTAGAAGCCGAGCAGGACACACACGACCGCGTGCCCGGCCTTCAGCCCTGATTTCCTGACCAGGATGAAGACGATGATCGCCAGCAGCACCACCGCCGAAATCGAAAGTGCCACGGCGGTTCACCTCCAAAGATCCCAGGGACGCGGGGGTCGGGGGGTCGGATTATGGGGGCAGTAAATCCATACAGCGGCCAGCAGGTTGATACCCACGCAGCGGTAGTGATCATAACTATTCCTACGTGCGCATCGATCGGCGCACGGCCGCACAAGGGGGCGCATGGCCAATATGGTCGGAGCATGACGACCGAGCCTCTCTCCTTTCCGCGCCGGCAGGCGCGCACCCTGCGCTTCACACTCGGCGCGCCCCGCGCGTTCACCGTGGCGCCCGACGGTTCCCGAGTCGTGTTCCTGCGGTCCCCGTCCGGTACGGACCGGGCGAATCAGCTGTGGGTCCTCGACGTGGAGGAGGGCGAGGAACGTGTCGCCGCCGATCCGCCGGCGCTTCTCGGGGGCACCACGGAACGGCTGTCGGCGGCGGAGCGGGCCCGGCGCGAACGCAGCCGCGAGGGCGGGGCGGGCATCGTCGGCTACGCCACCGACACGGCCGTGGAGTTGGCGTCCTTCGCCTTGTCGGGGCGGCTTTTCACAGCGGAGCTGCGGGCCGGTACGGCACGTGAACTGCGCGTTCCCGGACCGGTGTTGGACCCTCGGCCGTCCCCTGACGGACGGCTCGTCGCGTACGTCGCCGGGGGCGCCCTGAGGGTCGTCGGCGCCGAGGGCGAGGACGACCGGTCGCTCGCGGAGCCTGAGTCGGACACGGTCACGTACGGCCTTGCGGAGTTCATCGCGGCCGAGGAGATGGGCCGTTCGCGCGGTTTCTGGTGGTCGCCGGACTCGGACCGGCTGCTGGTGGCACGGGCCGACGACGCTCCCGTACGCCGCTGGTGGATCTCCGATCCCGCGCACCCCGAGCGGGAGCCGCAGCAGGTGGCGTACCCGGCGGCGGGGACGGACAACGCGGACGTACGGCTCTTCGTGTTCGGTCTCGACGGGGCGCGCACGGAGGTCGTCTGGGACCGGGCGCGCTACCCCTATCTGGCACGAGTGCACTGGTCAGCGGCCGGAGCGCCGCTTGTGCTGGTGCAGGCGCGGGACCAGACGAGTCAGCTCTATCTGGCCGTGGATCCGGACACCGGGGCGACTCGGATGGTGCATGCGGACGAAGATCCACAATGGCTTGATCTTTTCCCCGGGGTGCCGAGCTGGAGCCCGAGCGGACAGCTCGTGCGGATCGCCGACGAGGGCGGGGCACGGGTGCTCGCGGTGGGGGAACGCCCGTTGACGGGACCGCAGTTGCACGTCCGCGCGGTGCTCGACGTGGCGGACGAGGACGTGCTGGTGTCGGCGTCCGCGGGCGAGGCGGCGGCCGCTCCGGAGACCGGTGAGGTGCACGTCTACCGGGTCAACGACCTTGGCATGGAACGGATTTCGCAGGAGCCCGGCGTACATTCGGCGGTGCGCGCGGGCGGTGTGACGGTGCTCGTGTCGGCCGTGCCCGACCAGCCGGGCACCCAGGTGCAGGTGCTGCGGGACGGCAAGCCGGCGGCGACCGTGGCCTCGTACGCGCAGCACCCCGGACTGAGCCCGCGCGTGACGCTGACGGAGGCGGGCGAGCGGCGGATTCCGTGCGCCGTCCTGCTCCCCACCGGCTACACGGACGGTCTGCTGCCGGTCCTGATGGACCCGTACGGCGGACCGCACGGGCAGCGTGTGCTGGCCGCGCACAACCCGTATCTCGCCCCGCAGTGGTTCGCCGACCAGGGCTTCGCCGTGGTCGTCGCGGACGGGCGGGGCATGCCGGGGCGTTCGCCCGCCTGGGAGAAGGCGATCAAGGACGACATGGCGGCGGTCGTGCTCGACGACCAGATCCACGCGCTCCATGCGCTCGCCGAGCGCTTCCCGCTGGACCTGGGCCGGGTCGCCATCCGTGGCTGGTCGTTCGGCGGCTATCTCGCGGGGCTCGCGGTGCTGCGCCGCCCTGACGTCTTCCACGCGGGTGTGGTGGGCGCGCCGGTCACCGACCAGCGGCTGTACGACACCCACTACACCGAGCGGTACCTGGGCGATCCGAACCGGCAGCCCGAGGTGTACGCCGCGAACTCACTGCTCGACGACAACGGCCTGGTGAAGGCCGCGGAGCCGGCCCGCCCGATGATGATCGTGCACGGCCTCGCCGACGACAACGTGGTGGTCGCGCACTCCCTGCGGCTCTCCTCCGCGCTGCTGGCCGCGGGCCGTCCGCACGAGGTGCTGCCGCTGTCCGGAGTCACGCACATGACCCCGCAGGAGCAGGTCGCCGAGAACCTGCTGCTGCTCCAGGTGGACTTCCTGAAGCGGGCCCTGAAGCTGCCGTGAACATGCGACCGGCCGGGGAGACATGGCGCTCCCCGGCCGGTCTACGGCACCCGCACGGCCGTACGCTGTTCAGACTGACGCGTCCGTATATCGGTATCGGGTCGGTGAAGTTGCCTACGTGTTAACGAAGTTGATGCGCATTTGTCATGCTATTTCGATTCGTCCGTGGGCTCGTCCGGGATCTTGTCCGTCGGCTCGTCCGGGACCTCGTCCGTGGGCTCCTCCGGCGGAACCGCTTGCCCCGGCGCGGAGCGCCAAATGGATACGTCCTCCGCGAAGTGGCACGCGGAGTCATGGGCGGCCGGCCCTCCCCCGTACCGGAACTCCGCGGGCACCGCGAGCAGCGGGACCTCGAGCGCGCACCGCTCCTGGGCTTTCCAGCAGCGGGTGCGGAAGCGGCAGCCGGAGGGGATGTTCGCCGGGGACGGCACGTCGCCGAAGAGGATGATCCGCTCCCGGCGCTCGCGGGCCTCCGGGTCCGGGACGGGCACGGCGGACAGCAGGGCCTGTGTATAAGGATGCGTCGGGTGGTCGTAGATCTCGGCGTCCTTGCCGATCTCCACGATCCGCCCGAGGTACATCACGCCGACCCGGTCGGAGATGTGCCGCACGATCGACAGGTCGTGCGCGATGAACACGTACGAGAGGTTGAACTCGCTCTGGAGCCTGTCCATCAGGTTGATCACCTGCGCCTGCACCGACACGTCGAGGGCCGACACCGGCTCGTCCGCGACGATGATCTCGGGGCGCAGGGCGAGTCCGCGGGCGATGCCGATGCGCTGGCGCTGGCCGCCGGAGAACTGGTGCGGATAGCGATTGATGTACTCCGGGTTGAGCCCGACCACGTCCAGCAGGTCCTGGACCTTCCTGCGCCGGTCGCCCTTCGGCGCGACCTCGGGGTGGATCTCGTACGGCTCTCCGATGATGTCGCCGACGGTCATCCGCGGGTTGAGCGAGGTGTACGGGTCCTGGAAGACCATCTGGATGTTGCGGCGTACGGCCTTCAGGGCGCGGCCGGACAGCGTGGTGATGTCCTCGCCCTTGTACTTGATCTCGCCGGCCGTGGGCTTCTCCAGGTTGACCAGCATCTTGGCGACGGTCGACTTGCCGCAGCCGGACTCGCCGACGATGCCGAGGGTCTCGCCCGCGCCGAGCTCGAAGTCGACGCCGTCGACGGCCCTGACCGCGCCGACCTGCTTCTTGAAGAGGATCCCCTGGGTGAGCGGGTAGTGCTTGACCAGGCCGCGCACCTGGAGGATCGGTTCAGCCACTGGGTCGCTCGGCCGCTCGGCCACCGAACCACTGAGCCGCTCAGCCATCGAGGCACTCCCTCCAGAAGTGGCACGCGCTCCCGCGGTCGCCGGAGACCTCGTACAGCGGCGGCTCGTCGGTGCGGCACACGTCCTGGGCCAGGGGGCAGCGCGGGTTGAAGGCACAGCCCGGCGGGATGTTCATGAGGTTCGGCGGCAGGCCCTTGACCGCGTACAGCTCCTGGCCCTTCTGGTCGAGCCTGGGGATCGATTCCAGGAGGCCCTTCGTGTACGGATGGGCCGGGGCCTTGTAGATGTCGTGGACCGGGGCCGACTCGACGATCCGGCCCGCGTACATGACGGCGATCCGGTCGGCGACGTCCGCGACCACACCGAGGTCGTGGGTGATCAGGATGAGCCCCATGTCGAGCTCGCGCCGCAACTCCGCGAGCAGGTCCATGACCTGGGCCTGGACGGTGACGTCGAGCGCGGTGGTGGGTTCGTCGGCGATGATCAGCGCGGGTTCGAGGGCCATCGCCATGGCGATCATGATGCGCTGGCGCATACCGCCGGAGAACTGGTGGGGATAGTCGCCGACGCGGGCGCTCGCAGCCGGGATGCGCACCCGGTCCATCAGCTCGATCGCCTTCGTCCTGGCGTTCTTCCTCGACATGCCCTGGTGGACCACGAACATCTCGCCGAGCTGGGCGCCGACGGACAGGACGGGGTTCAGGGAACTGAGGGCATCCTGGAAGATCATCGCCATCTCGGCGCCGCGGACCTTCCGCCGCTCCTCCTCCTTGAACTTCAGCAGGTCCCGGCCCTGGAAGAGGATCTCACCCGCGGTGATCTTCCCGGGCGGCACGTCGAGGATGCCCATCACGGCCTGCGCGGTCACGGACTTGCCGGAGCCCGACTCACCGAGCACGGCGAGCGTCTCGCCCTCGTCCACGCTGTAGGTGACACCGTTGACGGCCTTGGCGACGCCGTCCCTGGTCCTGAACTCCACGTGCAGATCGCGCACTTCGAGCAGCACGGCCGCTCACCTCAGCTTCGGGTCGAGGGCGTCGCGCACCGCGTCGCCGAGCATGATGAACGCCAGGACGGTGACGGCGAGGGCGCCGGCCGGCCACAGGAGCGCGTGCGGCGCCGAGCGGATGTACTGGGACGCCGCAGAGATGTCGATGCCCCAGCTCACGGTCGGCGGCTTCAGACCGACACCGAGGTACGAGAGGGTCGCCTCCAGCGCGATGTACGTACCGAGCGCGATGGTCGCCACGACGATGACCGGGGCGATCGCATTGGGCGTGATGTGCCGCAGCAGCATCCGGGAGTTGGAGGCGCCGAGCGCCCGGGCCGCCTGGACGTAGTCGTTCTGCTTGGTGGTGATCACCGATCCCCGGGCGATACGGGAGATCTGCGGCCAGCCGAGCAGCACCATGAACCCGATCACCGGCCAGACCGTCGAGCTGGTCACGACGGACAGCAGCACCAGACCGCCGAGGACGACGGGGATCGCGAAGAAGATGTCGGTGATCCGGGACAGGATCGCGTCCCACACCCCGCCGAAGAACCCGGCGAGCCCGCCGAGCACCGAGCCGAGGATCGCGACCCCGAGCGTGGCGCACACGCCGACGGTGACGGACACCCGCGCCCCGTACACCGTGCGCGTGTAGACGTCGCAGCCCTGGCCGTCGTATCCGAAGGGGTGGCCGGGCTGGGAGCCCTCCTGCGACTTGGCGAGATCGCACTTGAGCGGGTTGCCGGAGGCGATCACCGAGGGCCACAGGGAGATGAAGACGAGGAAGAGGATGACGAGCCCCGAGATGATGAAGACGGGGTTGCGTCGCAGGTCGCGCCAGGCGTCGGACCAGAGGGAGCGGGGCTTCTCCGACGGGCCCCTGCCTTCCGGGCCGCCGGGAACCTTCTCCAGGCTCGCGCCCTCGCTCGTGGCCAGGTCCATCGCGCCTCCCATGCCTGTCGCGGCGATGGCACCCTCGGGCTCCTGGGGTTCAGGCATAGCGGATCCTCGGGTCGAGTACGGCGTACAGCAGGTCGACCAGCAGGTTGGCCACCAGGAACACGAGGACGAGGACGGTCACGAAGCCGACGACGGTCTGGGTGTTCTGGCGGAGGATCCCCTGGTAGAGCTGGAAGCCGACGCCGTGGATGTTGAAGATTCGCTCGGTGACGATCGCGCCGCCCATCAGCGCGCCGATGTCGGTGCCGATGAAGGTGACCACCGGGATCAGCGAGTTGCGCAGCAGATGCCGGGTGATGACCCGGCGCCGGGGCAGGCCCTTGGCGACGGCCGTACGGACGTAGTCGGCGCGGCGGTTCTCGGCGATGGACGTACGGGTCAGCCGGGTCACGTACGCGAGGGAGACGGACGCGAGCACCAGGCCCGGCACGATCAGTTCGCTGAAGGTGGCGTCCGAGGAGACCGAGGGCTTGATCCAGCCCCACTCGACGCCGAGCAGCAGTTGCAGCAGCAGACCGGTGACGAACGTCGGCACCGAGATGACGACGAGGGTGACCAGCAGCACGCCCGAGTCGACGGGACGGCCGCGGCGCAGCCCGGTGACGACGCCCAGCGTGATGCCGATGACGATCTCGAAGAGGATCGCGACGATCGTCAACCGGATGGTGACCGGGAAGGCGGTCGCCATCAGCTCGGTGACCTCCTGCCCGTTGAACGCGGTGCCGAAGTCGCCGGTGAAGACGTTGCCCATGTAGGTCGCGTATTGCTGCGCCACGGACTTGTCGAGGCCGAACTCCCGGCGCAGCTGGGCGGCCGTGGCGGGGTCGCACTGCCGGTCGCCGCACAGGCCCGCGATGGGGTCGCCCATCACGTTCACCATCAGGAAGATCAACAGGGTGGCGCCGATGAAGACCGGGATCATCTGCAGCAGACGCCGGATCACATACCGTCCCATGAGGGCTCCGGAGGTAGGCGGGGACACCCGTGTGCCGATGCCGACGGGTGTCCCCTCGGCTCAGCTGACCTTGATCTCGTCGTAGACGGGCACGCTGAACGGGTTGAGCGCGACATTCGAGAGCCGCTCCGAATAGCCGGCGCTGCCGTTCTGGTACCAGAGCGGGATGGCGGCCATGTTGTCCCGTACGACCTCCTCGGCCTGCTGGAAGAGTTCGACGGCCTTGCCGGTGTCCGTCTCCTGGTTAGCCTGGTCGACGAGCTTGTCGAAGTCCGCGTTGGACCACTTGCCGTCGTTGGAGGAGGCGTTGGTGTAGTACAGCGGCTGCAGGAAGTTCTGGATCAGCGGGTAGTCCATCTGCCAGCCGGCCCGGAACGGACCGGAGAGCTTCTGCTGCGAGACCTGGTTGCGGAAGTCGGCGAAGGTGCCGACCGGGTTGCCCGCGCAGGCCTTGTCGTCGCCGAGGGCGTTGTTGATGCTGTTGCAGACGGCGTCGACCCACTCCTTGTGGGAGCCGGTGTCCGCGTTGTACGAGATCGTGAACTTGCCGCCGGGGATGCCGCCGCCCTCGGAGATCAGCTTCTTCGCCTCGGCCGCGTTGTACTCGCAGGCGTCACCGCACAGCCCCTCCTTGAACCCGCCCTCCGCGCCGAGCACGGGCGAGGTCCAGTCGGTGGCGGGCGTACGCGTCTTCTGGAAGATCGTGTCGGTGATCTGTTCGCGGTTGATCGCCCTGGACAGGCCCTGGCGGACCTTCTCCATGCCGTCCCTGTCCCAGGCCTTGTCGTAGAACGGGAAGCCGAGGGTCTGGATGATTCCGGCGGGGGTGTTGATGTAGCGGTCGCCGAGGTCGCTCTGGACGTTCCTGAGCTGCGAGGCCGGCACGTCGTCGACGAGGTCGAGGTTGCCGGCCATGAGGTCTGTGTAGGCGGTGTTGTTGTCGGTGTAGACCTTCAGGGTCACTCCGCCGTTCTGCGCCTTGTCGTCGCCGGTGTAGCCGTCCCACTTCTTGAGGGCCATCTGCGAGCCCTTGGTGTACGACTCGACGCTGTACGGGCCGTTGCCGACGGGCTTCTTCAGCCAGCCGGCGCGGTCGTCGAAGAACGCCTTGGGCAGCGGGACGAAGGCCGAGTAGCCGAGGGTGTCGGGGAAGGTCGAGAACTTCTGGTTGAGCTTGACGGTGAAGGTCTTGTCGTCGACGACCTTCAGCCCGGAGAGGGTGTCGGCGGTCTGCTTTCCGCCGTCCTCGGGATGCGTCTTGTCGTAGCCCTCGATGTACCCGAAGAAGTACGCGTTCTTCTGGTTGTTCTTGAGGCTGGCGCCGTAGTTCCAGGCGTCCACGAACGACTGGGCGGTGACGGCCTCGCCGTTGCTGAACTTCCACCCGTCCTTGATCGTGATGGTGAAGTTCTGCGAGTCCGAGGTGTCGATCTTCTCGGCCAGCATGTCCTCGGCCGCGCCGGTCTTGGGGTTGTACCGCTTCAGCCCCCGGAAGATCATGTCGAGGACCTTGCCACCCTGCACCTCGTTGGTGTTGGCCGGTTCCAGCGGATTCTGCGGATCGGTCCACGAGGCGCTCAGGGTCCCGGAGCCGTCGCCGCTGCCGCCGCCGCCTTCGTCGCCGCCACCGTTGTCCCCGCAGGCCGTCGCGGCGAGGACCACCGCCACCGCACATGCGGCCCATCTGGCGTGCGTCGCTCCACGCATGGAGTGCCTCCTCAGAGTGCGCTGTGGCTCCGGCGCGGAGCGCTGTGCCTTTAGCGCCCAATATTGGGTCAGAAGGCTCATAGCGCACATTCATCCCACCCTTCCGAGTGGAGACACCCTCCGAATGCACGCACGGCGCGCCACGGCCGGGTGCGTGCATGACGAAACATCGGAGGCTGCATATCGAACACTCCCCCGCGCAACTCGCCATCCGACTGCCGCTTCCGGACTCACTGCTTGGAAGGCCACGGAGAGGCGCACGTCGGAGCGCCGGGGCTGGTGCGCGTCGAGGGGAACGGGGAGGGGTATCTGACGGCGTGCCACTCCCCGGAGATCCCGGGACACCGTGTCGGCGCCCCGCCTGTCCAGGGGTACCGAGGAAGCGGGCTGACGTGCCCTACTCGTCAGACGCCCCGGCTCACCGCCCCTCGGCCCACCGGTTCAGATCCAGCTCCCCCACGACCTGGTCCCCGCTCATCTCCCCCGTACGGTGAAAGCCGAGCCGCAGGTAGAACGGTTCGGGGCCGCCCTCGCCCTCCGCCCAGGTGACCGTCACGAGGTGGGAGTTGCCGCGTCGGCGGATCTCCTCGCAGACCGACTCCACCGCGAAGCGGCCGTATCCGCGTCCCTGCTTGCCTTCGGCGATGTTGAGGCGCCAGAGGCCGGAGCGGGGGCGGTCGTCGGGGTTGTCGGGGTCGAAGCGGACGTCGAAGAAGGCCATGACGAAGCCGACGAGTTCGTCGCCGTCGTACACCAGCCGGGGCCAGGCGGTCTCGGGCTGCGCGTAGGCCTCGGCCAGGGACTTCACGACCGGGGAGACGAAGCGTTCCTGGTCGGGGCGGACCTTGAGGGCGATTGCGGCCTCGACGTTGTCCGGGGTGACCTTTTCCAGGTGGAGTGACTCCGGGTGTGGCGACTCCGGGCGAGACGGCTCCAGGCGAGACGGCTCCGGGCGGAGCGCCGAAGACATCCCCCGACTACCCGAGGGCGCCGGCCGAGTCGGCCGAGTCAGACGGGGTGTCGGTGATCCGGCCCAACTCCCCCCGCTCTACACAGAATTCATTGCCCTCGGGATCCTCCAGGGTGAACCAGCCGCCGCCGTCGGGCCGGGTCCGGTCCGCGATCAGGCGGGCTCCGAGGGCGACGGCCCGCTCGACCTCCGCCTCCCGGGTGCGCCCCTGTGGCCACAGGTCGAAGTGGATGCGGTTCTTGGCCGTCTTGCCCTCCGGGACCCGGACGAAGAGCAGGGCCGGACCGCCGTCGGGATCCTTGAGTACCGCCTCCGGGTCGCCGGGCTTGTCGTCGTCGGCCAGCGGCCGTCCGAGCAGCTCGCTCCAGAACAGCCCGAGATCGTACGGGTCTCCGGTGCAGTCGAAGGTGATGTGGCGGATGGTGGGGTTCACCTGGTTCAACTGGCTCCTCCATGGGCCTTGTCGCGAGTCACCGCTGAATCGCACGCCCTCGCCGAACGCATGCCATCGCTAGACGCCGGTGTTCCCGTCGACCAGTTCGCGGACGATGTCGAGGTGGCCGTTGTGGCGGGAGGTCTCCTCGATGATGTGGAGGACCACCCAGCGGAGGTCGACGTACCGGCCGTCCCTGACGGGGCGCTTGGCCGCGGTGTTCAGGTCGTGGTCCGCCAGCAGTCGGCGGCAGCGGGCGCTCTGTTCCTCGTACTCGGCGAGGAGCTGGGACAGCGGGATGTCGACGGCGGTCCGCATCTCCGGGTCGGGGTCGTCCTCGGTCGCCCCGGCGAGCGGTCCCTGGAGCTCCTCACCCAGGAACACCACCTCGAACCAGTAGTGCTCGACCCACCGCAGATGGCTGATCAGCCCGCACAGCGTCATCAGCGGGGACCCCGGAAGCGGCGCCTTCCGCGCGTCCTCAGGCGTCACACCCTCGCACTTGGCGCGCGCGGTGTCCCGTACGTAGTCGAGGAAGGTGGCCAGCTGCGTGCGCTCGTCCCATACGGGAGGCGTGTCGGTTCGACTCATCGCAGGGAGCATCGCCGACGGCCGAGGGGATGTCGAACGATTAACTCGCGGAGCGGGCCGGTCTGTTGGCTCGCGGAGCGCGAGCGCAGGCGTACGTACCCACACTCAACGGCTTCCGGGGACTGGGTGGGAGCCCCCGCGCTCCCACCAGTCCCGCCAGTCCCCGGACCAGCCCTACGCCCCGCTCCGAGCTCTGCCCTACTTCGAGTCCTCCACGTCCTTCTCCAGCGCCGCCAGCGCCGGGTCGAGGACGATGTCCTCGTCGCGCGCCTCGGTGGTCGGGTCCTCCGGGAAGTGGCAGGCCGTCAGGTGACCCGCACGGTTTCCGGAGATCTGGACCAGCGGGGGCTCCGTGGTGGCGCACTTGTCCTGCGCCTTCCAGCAGCGCGTGCGGAAGCGGCAGCCGGACGGCGGGTGGATCGGCGAGGGAACGTCGCCGGAGAGCCGGATCCGCTCGCGGTCCTGGGGCTCGTCGTCGAGCGCGACCTCCGGAACCGCCGACAGCAGGGCATGGGTGTAGGGGTGGCGAGGCCGGTTGTAGATGGAGTCCCGGTCGCCGACCTCCACCACCTTGCCGAGATACATCACCGCGAGGCGCTGCGAGAAGTGCCGGACGATCGCCAGGTCGTGGGCGATGAAGAGGAAGGCGATGCCCATCTCTTCCTGGACCTTCTGCAGCAGGTTGACGACCTGCGCCTGGATCGACACGTCCAGGGCCGACACCGGCTCGTCGGCGACGATCAGCTTCGGCTGCAGGGCCAACGCCCGGGCCACACCGATGCGCTGACGCTGACCGCCGGAGAACTCGTGCGGGAAGCGGTTGTAGTGCTCAGGGTTGAGGCCGACGAGTTCGAGCAGTTCCCGGACTCGTGTCTCCCGGCCACCCGGCGGATTGATGCCGTTGACCTCCATCGGCGACTTGATGATGGTGCCGACGGTCTGCCGCGGGTTCAGCGAGGAGTACGGGTCCTGGAAGATCATCTGGATCTCGGACCGTACAGGGGCGATCTGCTTGCGCGAGGCATGCGTGATGTCCTGCCCCGCGTACGTGATCTTGCCGCCGGTCGGCTCCAGGAGCCGGGTGATGAGCCGGCCCGTCGTCGACTTGCCGCAGCCGGACTCACCGACCAGGCCGACGCTCTCGCCGACGCCGACGGACAGGTCGATTCCGTCCACCGCCTGCACGGCTCCGACCTTGCGTTTGATCGGAAAGCCGCCGTAGATCGGGAAGTGTTTCGTCAGGCCCTCGACGGAGAGCAGCGTCTCGCCGACTCCGTCGACGGGGTCCTGCGGCTTCGGCAGGGTGAGTTTGTCGCTCATGTCTCGTTCTCCCTAGCCCAGCCGGGGCTTGATCTGCTCGATGAAAAAGGTCGACTTCTGCTCCGCGCCGAGATGACAGGCGGCACCCCGGCCCTCGGGCAACTGCGGCCTCTCGTCCGAGCAGCGGGTTCCGCCGACCTCGGCGGTGAAGCCGCAGCGCGGGTGGAAGGGGCAGCCCGACGGCGGGTTCAGCAGGCTGGGCGGAGTCCCGGGAATCGGGGTGAGCGCCTGCGCCGTGTCACCGCCGAGTCGCGGCATCGAACTCAGCAGACCCCAGGTGTAGGGGTGCTGGGGGTTGCGCAGGACTTCGCGGACGGTGCCGCGTTCCACGGCACGCCCCGAGTACATCACCAGCAGGTCGTCGGCCATGTTGGAGATGACGCCCAGATCGTGGGTGATGAAGATGATCGCCGAACCGAACTCCTGCTGGAGGTCCTTGAGCAGGTCCAGGATCTGCGCCTGGACGGTCACGTCCAGGGCCGTGGTCGGCTCGTCCGCGATCAGCAGATCGGGGTCGCAGATCAGGGCCATCGCGATCATCGCGCGCTGGCGCATACCGCCGGAGAACTGGTGCGGATAGTCGTTGAAGCGCATGGCGGGCTGCGGGATGCCGACCTTGTCGAGCATCTCGATGGCCCGCGCCTTCGCCTCCTTCTTGGAGGCGCCGGTGTGCTTCATGAACGGTTCCGCGATCTGCCGGCCCACCGTGTAGTACGGCGAGAGCGCGGTCAGCGGGTCCTGGAAGATCATCGCGACCTTGTTGCCGCGAAGCTTCTCCATCTCCTTCTCGGTCGCCGTGACCAGTTCCTTCCCGTCCAGGACGATCTCGCCCTCGACGGTGGAGCTCTTGGGGTTGTGCAGACCGAGAACGGCCAGGTTGGTGACGGACTTGCCGGAGCCCGACTCACCGACGATGCCGAGGGTCTTGCCCCGTTCGACGTCGAAGGAGAGTCCGTCGACGGCCTTCACGATGCCGTCCTCGGTGGAGAACCGCACCCGCAGGTCGCGGACCGAGAGGAAGGCCTCAGACCCGCTCGGGGCCTCGGCGCCTTCGGTCTTGGTCAGTGTGGTCACGGTATTTCTCCTAGGCGAGGCGCACGCGCGGGTCGATGTAGGCGTAGGCGAGGTCCACGATGATGTTCAGGATCAGGATGAAGAAGGCCCCGAACAGCATGACGCCCATCGTCAGCGGAAGGTCCTTGGTCAGCGAGGACTCGACCGCCAGACGCCCGATACCGGCCAGGTCGAAGGTGAACTCCGTGACCACGGCGCCCGAGAGGAGTGCGCTGAGGTCCATGCCGATGATGGTGACGATGGGGATGAGGGAACCGCGCCAGGCGTACCTGAAGAATACGTACCGCTGCCGCATGCCCTTGGCGCGCGCGGTGCGGACGTGCTCCTCCTGAAGCTGCTCGATCATGGTCGAGCGTGCCATACGCGTGTACTGGGCGGTGAAGATCGTCGCCATCACGGCCCAGGGGATCAGCATCCCCACGAACCAGCCCGCCGGATCACCGGTGAACGAGACGTACCTGGGGTTCTCCATCCAGCCGGTGCTGTAGACGAGGAGGCCGAGGACGATCGGGCCCAGGAAGTAGATCTGGAACGAGCTGAGCACCATCGAGGCGCCGCTCACCAGCTTGTCGACGAAGGTACCGCGCTTCCACGCGGCCAGCAGACCCGTGCCGAGGCCGAAGAGCAGGAAGATCACCAGGCCGCCGACCGTCAGCGAGAGCGTCAGCGGGAAGCGGTCCATGATGGAGTCCCAGACGAAGTCACCCGTGTCGAAGGAGACGCCCAGGCAGGGGGCGGAACAGTGCCCCTGGGGGAAGTCCCGCCCGGACACGATGCCGGTCATGAACTCCCAGAACTGCGTCGTGATGGGCTTGTCCAGGCCCAGGTTCTCCCGGATGACCTCGATGTTCTGGGGGGAACAGTTTCTTCCGCAGGCCAGCTGCGCGAAGTCCTGAGGGATCGTATAGAACAGGAAGAACGTGAAGGCGCCGATCAGGAACATGATGACGACGGCGCCGATCAGCCTGCGGATGAGGAACTGAAGCATGGCGGGTGGATGCTCTCTTCGAAACGCGGCGGCAGGAGGGGGATACCGTCCGCGGGGGTGCGCTCCGCCTGGCGCACACCCCCGCGGATCAGCCGAACTGACGGATTACGGCTGCTTCAGGAACACGTCGTTGATGTCGATGTAGCTCGACTCGACGCTGTACCGGGCACCACCGATGTTCGAACCGTAGAGCTGGATCTGCTTCGAGTAGTACACCGGGGCACCGGGGTTGATCTCCTCCACGATGCGGTGGTGAGCCTCTGCCCACGTCTTGGCGGCGGCCTCCGGCTGCTCGGTCAGGGCCTTCTGGATGAGGTCGTTGACCTGCTTGTCGTTGATGTGCGAGTAGTTCGGCGAACCGTCGGCGACCTGCGTGCCGTCGTAGACCGGGGTGATGACCGTGCCCGGGGACGGCCAGTCCTGGCCCCAGCCGGTCATGTAGAGGTCGTACGGGTTCTTCAGCTTGCCGACCTGCTCGTAGAACGTCGCGCGGTCGATCTCCTTGGCCTGGACGTCGAAGCCGAGCTTGTTCAGCGCGTCCTTGATGATGACCATCTGGGCCTGGCCGCGCGGGGTGTTGGAGTAGGCGTAGCTGAGCTTGGTGCCCTCCTTGACGCCCGCCTCCTCCAGCAGCTGCTTCGCCTTCGCCGGGTCACCGTTGGGCTTCTTCAGCTTGCCGAACGGGTCGTACTTCGGGTCGAAGCCCGGCAGGGTCGGCGCCATCAGACCACCGGCGACCTCACCGCCGTACCGGCCACCGTCGGCCTGGACCATGGACTGGTTCGGGATCGCGTAGGTGATCGCGTCGCGGACCTTCTTGTCCTTCATCTTGGCGCTGTCGAGGTTGAAGGAGAGCTGCCACACGTAGGGCTGGTAGCCCTGGATGGTGCGCTTCTTCGCGGCCGCGTTGCCGATGACCGTGGAGAGCTGGGC
The DNA here is from genome assembly GCF_008905045.1 of Streptomyces albicerus. Taxonomy (GTDB): domain Bacteria; phylum Actinomycetota; class Actinomycetes; order Streptomycetales; family Streptomycetaceae; genus Streptomyces; species Streptomyces albicerus. Next base: position 18,737 of record NZ_VWMY01000021.1, on the reverse strand, counting down.
CGGGTCCACCGAGTCCGTGAACTGGATGGCGTTCTTGGCCTCGCCCTGGTCGGCGAGCAGACGCTTCGTCTGGCTGGCCTGGTCGATGGTGTTGGTGAAGTTGTAGCCGTCGACGTACTGGTGGCGCACCGAGTCCGTCTTCTCGTCCCACTGGTCGTTCTTGACCAGCTTCACGGACTTGCCTGCCTTGTACTCCGAGACCTTGTACGGGCCGAGGGCGGCCGGGGCCTTGTCGTACTTCTCCTTCGTGTCCTGCTTCTCGGGCACGATGGCGTAGCCGGCCATGGCCAGGGCCTGCGGGAGGTCCGGCTGGGCCTGCTTGAAGTGGAAGACCACGGTCTTGTCGTCCGGGGTCTCCAGGACGGAGTCCGGCAGGTGCTTGCCCTTGTAGGGGCCGTCCGGCAGCGTCTTGCGGTACTCGGCACCCGAGAGCCACGTCTGAACGTAGGTCGGACCGTCGAAGATGAACTTGGCGTACATCCGCTCGATGGAGTGGCGGACGTCGGCGGACGTGATGGCGTTGCCGTCCTCGTCCTTGATGCCGTCCTTGAGGGTGTACGTCCAGGTCTTGCCGCCGTCGGACGACTTGCCGGAGTCGGTGGCGACGTCACCGACGACCGTCAGGTTGCCCTTGTCGTCCTCCTGGAAGTTCGTCAGACCGCGGTGGACCAGGTTGGCGAACTGGCCGGCGTCGCTGACGTAGATCTGACCCGGGTCCATGTGGGTCAGGTCGGACTGCTGGTACACGTTGATGGTGCCGCCGGACTTGGCCCCGGCCACCGCCTCGGCCGGGCCGTTGGACGCCTGGGCGTCACCGTAGGCGACAGGATTCGACTGTGCGGCGGCGTCTTCCTTGGACTTGGAGTTGTCCTTGGAGTTGTCCTTGCCACTGTCACTGGAGCAGCCGGTCAGCGCCAGCGACCCCGCTGTGATGGCGACGGCTATGGCGCGCACGGTGCGCAATCTGTTGGGCTTCATGATGCCGATGCACCTACCTGTCGATAGTTGTCCACGAGTGCTGCCTGACGGTCCGGTCGCCCGGAACGGGGGTGGCAGCCCCCCCACCACCAATGGACGGTTAGCGTCCGGTCTTGGGGTCGAATGCGTCCCGGACGGAGTCGCCGAGAAGGTTGAAGCAGAGCACGAAGACCACCATCGCGACGCCCGGGAAGAACATGAACATGGGGTCCTGCTCGTAGACTCCGGCGCCGATGGCGAACATGCGGCCCCAGTCCGGCGTCGGCTCGGTGAAGCCCACACCCACGAACGAGAGGAAGGCGATGGAGAGGATCGAGCTGGGCAGCATGTAGGTGCCCTGCACGAGGATGGGGGTGACGATGTTCGGCAGGATCTCCTTGCGGACAATGCGCGCCGGAGAGGCTCCCGAGACCTTGGCCGCCTCGACGAACTCCCGCTCCCGCAGGGAGAGCACGGAGCTTCGCACCAGGCGGGCCATGCCCATCCAGCCGAGGAACCACATCACGAGGATGATGGCGACGGCGCGCAGATAGACCGGAGTCTCGTCCGTCGGGGAGACGAACAGCGCCGTGACCACCGGCATGAAGGCGATGAAGAACAACTGCTGCGGGAAGGCCAGGAAGAAGTCGGTCGTCCGGCCCAGCCAGTAGTCGACCTTGCCACCGAAGTAGCCGCTGACCATACCGATGATGACGCCCGTCACAACGCTGAACACCGTGACGACTACGGCCATGTAGAGCGAGGTGCGCATGCCGTACAGCAGCATGGTGAACACATCGCGCCCCAGCTTGGGCTCCACGCCGAACCAGAAGTCACCGGAGATCCCCCCGAAGGAACCGGTCGGCATGGCGAAGTCATCGAGCAGGAACGGGTAGTCGGGCTCCTGCGCGTAGAGCGTGTAGGGGTCCTTGCCATACAGCTTCGAGATGACCGGGGCCAGGGCGGCGATGGCGAAGAAAAAAATCACTACGCCCGCGGAGATCACTCCGGTACGGTCCCGCTTGAAGCGATGCCACATCAACTGCCCGGGGGAACGGCCCTCGAGCTTCTCCGCCTCGGCGGGCTCGGCGATCGTCGCGAGCTCGGGGTCCAAGGCCGCCGACGGCCCGGAGCCCTCGGCCTTGGTTGGACTGGTCATCTTTGTTCTTCCCCCGGGGGATGGAGAGTTGAGCGCAGCACAGATACCGGCAGGTTCTGTGGTTTCAGGGAACTTTCACCAAGTGGGTCAACGCGCGTCAAGGGCGGAAGACATAGGGATCTCCCTACCGTCGATATTTTGAGCAAAAATTGCAGAGAATGACACCTGCGCGCGCTTGACAGGTGAGATGTGAATCTCCCAAAACGGACATCGGTGAGGAAAATTTCGTTTACGTGTCCGAAACTTGATTGCCCGATGCCCGGTATGCGAACGCAGTGGCATCGATTCCGCCGTCGCCCGAAGTAGGACGGTTTCGGCACTCGGGCACGCTGAAGGCCCGGCTCCCGTCGTGCGGAGAACCGGGCGTTCAGAGGCGTGCGGCGCCGTCTGAGAGAGCGTCAGCCGTGCTTGGCGCGGCTCGCGGCGCGGGCGCGCTCGCGGGCGTCCAGGTTCACCTTGCGGATGCGGACGGACTCCGGGGTGACCTCGACACACTCGTCGTCGCGGCAGAACTCCAGGGACTGCTCCAGGGAGAGCTTGCGCGGCGGGACGATCGCCTCGAACGAGTCGGCCGCGGCCGACCGCATGTTGGTGAGCTTCTTCTCCTTGGTGATGTTCACGTCCATGTCGTCGGCGCGCGAGTTCTCGCCGACGATCATGCCCTCGTACACCTCGGTGCCCGGATCGGTGAAGAGCACGCCGCGCTCCTGGAGGTTCGTCATCGCGAAGGCGGTGACGGAGCCGGAGCGGTCGGCGACCAGCGAGCCGTTGTTACGGGTCGTCAGCGTGCCGAACCACGGCTCGTGGCCCTCGTGGATCGAGTGCGCGATGCCGGTGCCGCGGGTGCCGGTGAGGAACTCGGTCCGGAACCCGATGAGACCGCGGGACGGCACGACGAACTCCAGACGCACCCATCCCGAACCGTGGTTGGACATGTTGTCCATCCGGCCCTTGCGGACGCCCATGAGCTGCGTGACCGCGCCCATGTGCTCCTCGGGGACGTCGATCGTCATGCGCTCGACCGGCTCGTGGACCTTGCCGTCGATCACCTGGGTGACCACCTGCGGCTTGCCGATGGTCAGCTCGAAGCCCTCACGGCGCATCTGCTCGACCAGGATGGCCAGCGCCAGCTCACCACGGCCCTGCACCTCCCAGGCGTCGGGACGCTCGGTGTCCAGGACACGCAGCGAGACGTTACCGACCAGCTCGCGGTCGAGGCGGTCCTTGACCTGGCGGGCCGTGACCTTGCGGTCCTTGACCGCGGCCTTGTTGTCCGCGCCCTTGCCGGTGGCGCCGCGACCGACCAGCGGCGAGGTGTTCGTGCCGATGGTCATGGAGATCGCGGGCTCGTCGACCGTGATCAGCGGCAGCGCGATGGGGTTCTCGGGGTCGGCGAGGGTCTCGCCGATCATGATGTCCGGGATACCGGCGACGGCGCAGATGTCACCCGGGCCGGCCATCTCGGCGGGCTTGCGGGTGAGCGCCTCGGTCATCATCAGCTCGGTGATGCGGACGTTGGACATCGTGCCGTCACGCTTGATCCACGTGACCGTCTGGCCCTTGCGCAGCTCGCCCTGCTCGACGCGGAGCAGCGCGATACGGCCGAGGAAGTTGTCGGCGTCCAGGTTCGTGACGTGCGCCTGGAGCGGGGCCTCCTCGTCGTACTCGGGGGCCGGGACGTGCGACAGGATCGTGGAGAAGAACGGCTCCAGGCTGTCGCTGTCGGCCGGGACGGTGCCGTCCTCCGGCTTGGTCAGCGAGGCCACGCCGTCGCGTGCACACGCGTAGACGATGGGGAACTCGATCTGGTCCTCGTCGGCGTCGAGGTCCAGGAAGAGGTCGTACGCCTCGTTCACGACCTCGTCGATACGGGAGTCCGCGCGGTCCGTCTTGTTGATGCACAGGATGACGGGCAGGCGGGCCTGCAGCGCCTTGCGCAGCACGAAGCGGGTCTGGGGCAGCGGCCCCTCGGAGGCGTCGACGAGGAGGACGACCGCGTCCACCATCGACAGGCCGCGCTCGACCTCGCCGCCGAAGTCGGCGTGGCCGGGGGTGTCGATGATGTTGATCGTGATGACGTCGCCGCCATCCTTCGGGTGGTACTTGACCGCCGTGTTCTTGGCCAGGATCGTGATGCCCTTCTCACGCTCCAGGTCATTGCTGTCCATCATGCGGTCGTCGAGCGACTCGGCGGCGTGCGCGGCGAAGGCACCGGCCTGCTTGAGCATGGCGTCGACCAGGGTGGTCTTGCCATGGTCGACGTGGGCGACGATGGCGACGTTGCGGATGTCGTGGCGCGTGGCCATATTGAGGCGCTTCTCCCGGAGTGAGTGAACGGCCACCGCCGAGCGGGGCCCCGCCGGGCTTGAACATGCCACGGCCTTACTCCATCGTACGGGCACGCGGCCGCTTGGGCTTCGCTGGCCGGGTGGGGTGGTTCTCACAGGCGGGCTGTGGGGGCTGCGCGCGCCCACGCGGCGACGCCGCATATGTCACAGCCCCGCGCCCACTTACCGGGCAATGCCCTGCTCAGGACGATGGGGTCGCCTGCGGCCTCGTGCTCTTCTTCAAGAAGCCCATGTTCTCGTAGATCGGGGTTTGGAAGCCGAAGGCGCCTGCGTTGGCGAGGGCGGTGCGGGCTGCTGTGAGCTGGGGGCGCTGGTAGAGGGGGATCGAACCCGCGGCGGACCAGATGCGGGCGTCGGCCCTGCGGATCAGGGAGCGGGACTTGCCGGTGTCGAGTTCGGCGATGGCCTGGTCGAAGAGCTGGTCGACCTGGTCGGTGCCGACCCGCGTGTAGTTCTGCTCGACGTTCAGGGAGCCGTCGGCCGCCGGGACCGGCTTGGAGTAGATGGGACGGGCGTCGGTCGCGGGGAACGCGGACGCGGGCCAGGAGTACAGCGCCAGGTCGTACTGACCCGACGCGATGTGGTCCTTGAAGTAGCTCTCGTCCGCGACCTTGGACATCTCCGTACGGATGCCGATACGTTCCAGCATCCGTGAGATCCGCTCGCCGACCGCCCGCAGCGACTCCGAGCCGGGGCCCGACGGAAGCACGAAGCGCAGGGACAGCGGCTTGCCGTCCTTGGCGAGCGGTCCGGCCGCGGCACGCTCCGGGGCGGCCGTGCCCTTCGGTGCGTACGCGCCGGGGGCGCCACCACGCTTGAGCTGCTGTTTTCCGTCCTGGGCGAGGTGCTTCTTCGCAGCCTGGCCGGACGTGTCCGCCCCGTCCTGCTTCCCCTTCGGCTGCTTCTTCTCCTGCTTCTTCTTCTCCCGCTCGGCCTCGTCGCGTGCGCCCAGCGCATAGGCCTGGTCGAGGAGTGCGACCCGCTGCAGCCGGGCCATGGGGGCGGGCGCGAGTACGGCGGAGCTGCCGCTGTCACCAGGCTTGTCATCCCCGGCGAAGCTGTCCGTGGAGCCGTAAGCGGAGCCGTACGCCTCGCCCGGCTTCGGGTCCTCGCCGACGATGTACGTACCGTCGTCCCCTGAGCCGTCGTCGCTCTTCGACGTCTTGGCGGCTTCGGCGCCGGCCGCCTTCTTCTCTTTCTTCTCCTTGACGGGACCGCCGGCCACCCACCCGGCGTCGGACAGCAGCGCCTGCGCCTCCTTGGTGTCCTGGTCGCCGAGTGCCCCGCTGTTGTCGGCGTAGGCGTGCTGTCCGGCGAGCGCGAGATGGCTGCCGACCGGTTCGGCAGGCAGGCCCAGGGGCTGCAGCACCACCCGGGCGAGCTCGTCCCGGTCCAGGGCGCGGGCCACGGCCCGGCGGACCCGTTCGTCGGCGAGCGGACCCTCGGATCCGTTCAACGCGAGCTGTGTGAAGGCGGGTTCGAGGGACTTGCGGACCTCGAAGGCGCGCAGGGCCGACTGCTCGTCGGCGTACTTCGCGATGGCCTTGCCGCGCTTCTCGCGGGCCGTGATCTCCTCGTCGGCCGCCTCCTCGTCGGAGCCGTGCGCGATCGCCCAGGAGCGCAGGGCCTTGCCGGGTGTCAGCGCGGCGCCGGGCCCTTGCGTCAGGGACTTCCCCTTGTCGCGGGCGGCCAGCGCGATGCGGTGGGCCTCGGAGGAGTCGATCTCGGCCAGGTCGAGCCGGCCGTCGGCGAGCGCGGCGGCGCGCCGCTCCCGCGGTACGGCGCGCAGGACCAGCTCGGAGAGCTTGGCGGGGCGGCCCCACCAGCGCGGGTTGCGCTTGAGTGTGACGTCGCCGGCCTCGCGGTCGATCTTGTCGATCGCGAAGGGCCCCGCGGTGACCTTCAGCTTGCGGCGGGCACCGTCGTTGAAGGTGCCCGGGGCGCCCATGACGTCCTTCGGGTACAGCGGCGAGAAGAGCGACTGCCAGTCGGCGTACGGCTTGCTGAAGGTGACCCGCACCTCGAGATCGCTGGCGCCGCGTTCGATCTTCTCGATGCGGTCGTAGCCGGCGTTGCGGGCGGTCCAGTACGCGGTGTCCCTGCCGGACAGGGCGCGCCACTGGGCGGCGAAGTCGGCTGCGCCGATCTCCCGGCCGTCGCTCCAGACGGCCTGCTGGTTGAGCTTGTAGAGCACGACCTGCTTGGGCTCGCGCTTCACGACCTTCGCGGACTCCAGGTAGTCGGGGTTGCGCTGCGGCCGGCCGCTGGCGTCGAGCCGGTACATGGCGGGCAGCACGGCGCCCGCGACGCGCGAGGTGGCGGCGTCCGCGTCGGCCTGGAAGGTGTTGAGGGTCTGCGGGACTCTGTCCACGGCCCAGCGCACCGTGCCGCCGTCGGCGATCAGAGCACGCCCCGCGGGGGCGATGTCCTGGCCCGCGGTGGGCCTGCCGGCCTCGTCCTTCTCACTGCATCCGGCGAGGGCGGGCACCGCGAGCACGCCCGCCGTGAGGAACGCGACCGAGCGCATCACCGCGCGGGGTCCGACGCCGTCGTGGGACATGACTGGTACCTCCGGGGCGGTGCTGATCACGTTGAGCGTGCAGGTCAGGCCTTGTGATGTAGATCACGTTTGGCGGTATAATGGCGTTGATCAGATGTATCGCCCCACTGAAGGGGACCGTCGCCGCCTCCGGGCGGCGACACGGCGACCGGGCCACGGAAGGCCACCCGTCCGGCCCAACGGTTTCGCGCGAAGGGGCGCGCCCCGCCCGGCCGGGGGGGCGCGCGTACGGCGCGCGAGGGACGACACGATCCGGTAATCCATGCAGATCCCTTCACAGGGACCGATGTGACGCGCGACACTCGCAGGCGCATGAACGTTGCCGCCTTTGGGCCGGAGGGTCCGCGGAAGTGAGGGCAAGTCATGTCCGTGCACGACGACCTGACGTCAGTCCAGCGCTGTCTCGACGACCTGGTGAGGTCCGTGAAGCGTCTGGAACAGCAGATGGGTGGGGGCGGCCTGGAGATCCGCCGGGTACGCACCGACGCCGACCATCTGCGCGAGAGCGTGGCGCTGCTGCGCGAGGCCGCCCCCGACCTCGCCAAACCCCGGCGCCCCGACCTCGTGTCCATCCCCGACACCCCGTACGACAACACCCTGTGGACGGACTCCGACGACGAGGGTCTCGGCGCCCGCGACCGCCACGCACCCTGATCCCCGACCGGAGCTTTGAGTTGGCCACTGGTACGGAACCCCAAATGAACAGCGGCGGAGTACGGACCCGTACGCGCGCCGCGATCGCCGCCCCGCATCTGCGGACCGACCGCTGGTGGCTGGCGCCCGCCGCCACCGCGGCCGGGCTGCTGGCCTTCGTCGTCTACTCGACCTGGCGGGCGTTCGCGAACAGCGACTACTACGCGGCCCCGTACGTCTCGCCGTTCTACTCGCCCTGTCTGGCGGAGAACTGCGAGCCGATGCGCAGCGGCCCGAACTGGGAGATCTTCGGCAGCTGGTGGGGCCTGTCCCCCGCGCTGCTCATCCTGATCTTCCCGCTCGGCTTCCGGCTGACCTGCTACTACTACCGCAAGGCCTACTACCGGGGCTTCTGGGCCTCGCCCCCGGCCTGCGCGGTCGCCGAGCCGCACAAGAAGTACACCGGCGAGACCCGCTTCCCGCTGATCTTCCAGAACATCCACCGCTACTTCTTCTACGCGGCGGTGCCGGTCGCCGGGATCCTCACGTACGACACCGTGCTCGCCTTCCGTGACGAGCACTACGAGTGGGGCCACATGGGCCTCGGCACGATCGTCTTCCTCGTGAACATCGTGCTGATCTGGGCCTACACCCTCTCCTGCCACTCCTGCCGGCACATCGTCGGCGGCAAGCTCAAGCACTTCTCCAAGCACCCCGTGCGCTACCGGACCTGGCAGCTCGTCGGAAAACTGAATGCCCGTCACATGCTGCTCGCCTGGACGTCGTTGGTGAGCGTGGCACTCGCCGACTTCTACGTGTACCTGGTCGCGTCCGGCGCCTTCGACGATCCGAGGTTGTTCTGATGTCCGTGGTCGACCGACAGGAGTGGGACGTCGTCGTGGTCGGTGCCGGGGGCGCCGGCCTCCGGGCCGCCATCGAGGCACGCGAGCGCGGGGCGCGTACGGCCGTGATCTGCAAGTCGCTGTTCGGCAAGGCGCACACGGTGATGGCCGAGGGCGGCATCGCGGCGGCCATGGGCAACGTCAACGCCGGCGACAACTGGCAGGTCCACTTCCGCGACACCATGCGCGGCGGCAAGTTCCTCAACCAGTGGCGGATGGCCGAACTGCACGCGCAGGAGGCCCCGGACCGGGTGTGGGAGCTGGAGACCTGGGGCGCCCTCTTCGACCGTACGAAGGACGGGCGCATCTCCCAGCGCAACTTCGGCGGGCACGAGTACCCGCGGCTCGCGCATGTCGGCGACCGCACGGGACTCGAGCTGATCCGGACGCTCCAGCAGAAGATCGTGTCGCTCCAGCAGGAGGACTACAAGGAAACCGGTGACTACGAGTCGCGGCTGAAGGTCTACCAGGAGTGCACGGTCACCCGGATCCTCAAAGACGGGAGCCGGGTCTCCGGGGCCTTCTGCTACGAGCGCGAGTCCGGCCGCTTCTTCGTCCTCGAAGCCCCTTCGGTCGTGATCTCCACCGGCGGAATCGGCAAGTCCTTCAAGGTGACGTCGAACTCGTGGGAGTACACGGGTGACGGTCACGCGCTGGCGCTCCTCGCGGGTGCGCCGCTGCTGAACATGGAGTTCGTGCAGTTCCACCCGACCGGCATGGTCTGGCCGCCGTCGGTGAAAGGGATCCTCGTCACGGAGTCCGTGCGCGGGGACGGCGGGGTGCTCAGGAACTCCGAGGGCAAGCGGTTCATGTTCGACTACATCCCGGACGTCTTCAAGGAGAAGTACGCGCAGTCGGAGGAGGAGGGCGACCGCTGGTACGAGGACCCGGACAACAACCGGCGTCCCCCCGAACTGCTCCCCCGGGACGAGGTGGCGCGGGCCATCAACTCGGAGGTCAAGGCAGGCCGCGGCTCCCCGCACGGCGGTGTCTTCCTTGACGTCTCCACGCGCATGCCCGCCGAGGTGATCAGGCGCCGGCTGCCGTCCATGTACCACCAGTTCAAGGAGCTCGCGGACGTCGACATCACCGCCGAGGCGATGGAGGTCGGGCCCACCTGTCACTACGTGATGGGCGGGATCGCGGTCGAGTCGGACACGGCGGCGGCCCGTGGAGTGCCCGGACTGTTCGCGGCCGGGGAGGTGGCCGGCGGGATGCACGGCTCCAACCGGCTCGGCGGCAACTCGCTCTCCGACCTGCTGGTCTTCGGGCGACGGGCCGGGCTGCACGCCGCGCAGTACGCCACCGGGCTCTCCGGGGGACGGCCCCTCGTGGACGACGTCCAGGTCGACACGGCGGCCGCGGAGGCACTGCGGCCCTTCTCGGCCGAGGGCCCCGAGCCCGGTGCCGAGCAGGGGCGTCCGCCGGAGAACCCGTACACCCTCCACCAGGAGCTCCAGCAGACGATGAACGACCTCGTCGGCATCATCCGTCGTGAGGCGGAGATGGAGGCGGCGCTGGAGAAGCTCGCGGACCTGCGGGTACGGGCGCGGCGGGCCGGGGTCGAGGGGCACCGGCAGTTCAACCCGGGCTGGCACCTGGCACTCGACCTGCGGAACATGCTGCTGGTCAGTGAGTGTGTGGCGCGGGCCGCGCTGGAGCGTACGGAGTCGCGCGGCGGCCATACGCGGGAGGACCATCCGGCGATGGAGCGGGATTGGCGGCGCGTGAACCTGCTCTGTCAACTGACCGACCCGACGGGCGGGTTGGCGGCCACCGATCCCGTACACGGTCAGATCGATCTGGTCCGCGAGACCACCGAACCCATCCGCCCCGACCTGCTCGCCCTCTTCGAGAAGGAGGAGCTGGTCAAGTACCTCGCCGAAGAGGAGCTCTACGAGTGAGCAGCTATGAGGCCCGCTTCAAGGTGTGGCGCGGGGACATCGAGGGCGGTGGCCTGGAGGACTTCAAGGTCGAGGTGAACGACGGCGAGGTGGTCCTCGACATCATCCACCGCCTCCAGGCGACCCAGGCCCCCGATCTCGCCGTGCGCTGGAACTGCAAGGCGGGCAAGTGCGGTTCGTGTTCGGCGGAGATCAACGGGCGGCCGCGGCTGCTGTGCATGACGCGGATGTCGGTGTTCACGCGGGAGGAGACGATCACCGTAACTCCCTTGCGGGCCTTCCCCGTTGTGCGTGACCTCGTCACCGACGTCGGCTTCAACTACACGAAGGCGCGAGAGGTGCCCGCGTTCGTACCGCCGGAGGGTGTCGGCCCAGGTGAGTACCGGATGATGCAGGAGGACGTGGACCGCTCCCAGGAGTTCCGCAAGTGCATCGAGTGCTTCCTCTGCCAGGACACGTGCCACGTGGTGCGCGACCACGAGGAGAACAAGACCGCCTTCGCCGGCCCGCGCTTCCTCATGCGGGTCGCCGAGCTGGACATGCACCCGCTGGACGCGGCCTCCGAGACCGGTCTGGACCGCAAACGCACCGCCCAGGACGAGCACGGGCTCGGCTACTGCAACATCACCAAGTGCTGCACGGAGGTCTGCCCCGAGGGCATCAAGATCACGGACAACGCGCTGATCCCCTTGAAGGAACGGGCGGTCGACCGGAAGTACGATCCGCTGGTGTGGCTGGGGAACAAGATCCGCCGGAGGCCGTCCGAGTCGGCGTAGGCGGGTGACTACACCTCTTCGACGGCGCGGTGGGACGCGACGGCGGGAGGCCGGTGGCGGTCGGTTGTGAACCGGCGGGCCGACTCGTTCGGTTGTGAGCCGACGGGCCGACTCGCCCTGCACCCGGGCCAACCAGGCTCAGAACAGGCTCAGCAACGCCTCCGCCGGATCCGTCAGGCTCGATTCGCCGTTGGGCAGGGGCAGTTCGAACCACACCGTCTTCCCGCGGGGCGTCCGGCGGGAGCCCCAGGCCGCGCTGAGGAGGCCGACCAGTTGGAGGCCCCGGCCGCCCTCGTCCGTGTCGCGGGCCCGGCGGCGGCGGGGCTGGACGAGGCCGGCGTCCCAGACCTCGCAGACCAGGGTGCGGTCGAGGAGGAGGCGGAGGCGGATCTCGCCCTCGCCGTAACGGAGGGCGTTGGTGACGAGTTCGCTGACGAGGAGTTCGGCGGTGTCGACGAGCGGTTCGAGGCCCCAGCCGAGCAGCTGGCCGCGGGCGTACTCCCGCGCGCGGCCCACACTGCGCGGCTCGCGCGGCAGCGTCCAGTCGCCGACCGACTCGGCGGGCAGCCCCTGGACACGTGCCATCAGCAGCGCGATGTCGTCCTCGCCGTGGTGCGTGTCGAGGGTGTTGAGGACGTGGTCGCAGACGTCCTCCAGCGGGCTGGAGGGGTCCGTGAGGGCGCCCACGAAGGCCTGCAGGCCCTCGTCGAGGGGGTGGTCGCGGGATTCGACCAGCCCATCCGTGTAGAGCGCGAGCAGGGCACCCTCCGGGAGCTCGACCTCGACCTCCTCGAACGGCTCGCCGCCCACGCCGAGCGGCATCCCCGGCGGTACGTCCAGCATGAGCGCGCTCTCGCCGGGCTCGACGAGGACCGGCGGGAGGTGGCCCGCGTTGGCGAAGGTGCAGCGGCGTGTGACGGAGTCGTAGACCGCGTACACGCAGGTGGCGAGGTAGACCTCGGAGAGGTCGGCGTCCCGGGACTGGCGGGCACCGCGCGTAGATTGCTGGACTCCGCCGGGCGTGCCCAGGCCCCGGGCGATCTCGTCCAGCGCGGAGAGGACCTCGGCCGGTTCGAGGTCGAGGAGGGCCAAGGTGCGTACGGCCGTGCGGAGTTCACCCATCGCGACGGCCGCGCGCAGGCCGCGGCCCATCACGTCGCCGACGACCAACGCCGTGCGGTGGCCGGGGAGTTCGATGACGTCGAACCAGTCACCGCCGACCTCCGTGGCCGCGTTTCCCGGGAGGTAGCGGCAGGCGATGTCCAGGCCGGAGGCCTCCGGGTCGCCGGGCGGGAGCAGGGAACGCTGGAGTATCAGGGCGCGTTCGTGTTCGCGGCGGTAGAGGCGGGCGTTGTCCATGCAGACCGCGGCACGCGCGGCCAGTTCGACCGCGAGGGCGCGGTCGCGCTCCCCGAACGGCTCGCTGCCCTTCGTACGGGAGAACTGGACCAGCCCGACGACCGTGTCGTGGGCGACCATCGGGACCGCGAGCGTGGACTGGATCAGGCCGCCCTCCTCGGCGGCGACGGCCTGCGGGCGGGCGGTGCGCAGGGCGTCCGCGAACGGGGAGTTGAACGCGTAGTGGTGGACCGCGCCGACGTTCACGGCCTCCGGACCGCCGATGAAGGGAGCGTCGGACACGGCGCTGGAGAAGGCGACGCGGCGCAGCTCGGCGCTGCCGTCGGCGAGGCCCGGCGGGGTCTCGTCACCGGCGAGGAGACCCTGGTAGAGGTCGACGGAGGCGAGGTCGCAGAAGCCGGGCACGGCCACGTCGAGGAGTTCGCGGGCCGTGGTCTCCAGGTCGAGCGAGTTGCCGATGCGCGCGCCCGCCTCGTTCAGGAGGGCGAGATTGCGCCGGGCTTGCGCGGCCTCGCGGGCGGCGGCGCGGCGCCCGGTGATGTCGGTGCCCAGCCAGGCGATACCGATCGGACGGCCCGAACCGCTGTGTACGCGATAGAGGTTGATGGACCAGTGGCGACGCTCGGTGGAGCCGGGCACCGTGCCCGTGACCAGCATCTCCGTGACCGAGTCACCCGTCTCCAGGACCCTGCGCAGTACCGCGGCGACACGTTCCGCCTCGCCCGGTCCCAGATAGTCCTTGACTGTGCGTCCGCGATGGTCGTCGACGGTGCCGCCGAAGACCAAGGCGAACCGCTCGTTGGCGCGGCGGATCCGCAGGTCCGGGTCGATCAGGAGGAAACCGAACGGAGATTGGCCGAAAATCGCCTGCGAAGCGGCGAGATCGGTCTCGATCCGGCGCAGGGTGCGCACGTCCACGACGATGCATACGGCCGCCCGCTCGCCCTCCTCGGTCCGCGTCGGCATGACGTAGACCTCGGCGAGTCCCTCGGCGATCCGGCCGGTGCCCTCGGGGTCCGGCAGCCGGAAGGGGACCACACCGGTCCACTCTCTGCCGTCGAGGACCTCGGCCATCTTCCGCTGGCCCAGTTCGCGCTTGTCCTCCGCGACGAAGGCCTCGATCGGGTCCATGCCCAGCGCCTGCTCGGTCCCGATGCCGAAGAGCTGCTCGGCGCGCAGGCTCCACTGGTCGACGAGGCCGTCGGGGCCGATCGAGAACGAGGCGACCTTGATGTAGTCGTAGATCGATCCGGGCGGACTGCTCTGCCACACGACCTCGCCGGGCACCTCGCCCGGCGCCTCGCCGGGCAGTCCGCCCCCCACTTCGCCCGGCACCCGGCCCGGCGCCGGCGCGGCGCCATCGCCTGTCGTCGCATCAGCCATCGCGCCGCCCGACGGGTCCTCGGACTCCGTGGCCTTCGCTGGTATCTCGCTCACGCGAACCGTCCCCTCCAGCTCACCGCGTCCGGCACCGGTCACCGGAGGCGGCTGCCCGCAGTATCCAGCACTACGGTGCCGCACAACACGGTGTTCACGATCACAGCACGGTCCCGATGCTTTTAGGACCGGCCGCGACAAACACTCCCAGTCTTCTAACCATGCGGCACCCCGTCGAACCACAGACTCCGGGTAGCTCCCATGTCCGAGGCGACGCCGGCGCCCCGGGGGCCCCTCCAGATCGCCCTGCGGTCGGGCTTTCGCTCGGCATTCGCCCGTCATTCGCCCGTCATTCGCTCGGCTTTCGGCCGGCTTTCGGCCGGCATACGGTCCGCCTCCGGTCGACATTGGGACGGCCTCCGGTCGGCTTTCCGTCAGCCCGGCAGGGCCAGTTCGAACCACACCGTTTTGCCTGTTCCGCCTGGTCGGGTGCCCCAGCGGCGCGAGGAGTTCGCCACCAGTTGGAGTCCTCGGCCGCTTTCGTCCTCGGGCTGGGCGGCGCGTTCCCGGGGTGGGTCGGGGAGGGGGTCGGAGACCTCTACGAGCAGGGCGTCGAGCGGCTCCGCGGGGCGTACGAGGCGTACGCCGATGGGGCCCGTCGCGTGCCGCAGGGAATTGGTCACCAGCTCGCTGACCAGCAGCGCGGTCACGTCTCCGAGGGACTCGAGGCCCCAGGAGCGGAGCTGGCCACGGACGACCGTGCGGGCGGTCCGCACGGCGCCTGGATCCGCGGGGAAGGTCCACTCGGCGGTGTCGCCCTCGGTGTGGATCACGCAGATCACTCCCAGGCCAGAAGCGGACCATGTCCGGTTTCATGGGGTTAATGGGCACATACCCGATATCCCGGGCGGAGTACCGTGCGCGAGGGCGCACTGTGGCACGAACGGCGTACTCGGCGCTCGCCTCAGCCGCCACATGCGCCTCGCGGGGCCGAGCGTCCCACGTACGGTGCGCGTCCCGCATCCCGCAGACTCGGGTGCGCGAAGTTGCGCTGGTCACACGTGGCGGGGGGCGGGCGGTCTGGGGTGGGTTTTCTCGCCCCCGCCGTCCCTACCCGTCCCATCCTTCTGGGGCTCCGCCCCAGACCCCGTCGGGGGCCAGCCCCGAACCCCCGCTCCTCAAACGCCGGAGGGGCTGATTTTCAGCGGGGGCGAGGCAACACACGCCTCAAGCCCCAGGCAGCCCACTCCCCCAACTCCCCCAAGACTCCCGCGCAACCTCCAAGACAGCCGCCACATCCTGGTCCAGCCACTCCACGTCCCAGAGCTCTTCCGGGCGCAGCCAGCGGAGTTCGTCGTGGTCCTGGAGGGGCTTGGGGGCGGGGGAGTCGGGGAGGAGACGGACGGTCCAGACCTGGAGGGCGTACGGAGGCTTGAGGGGCCACTCGCCCGGGACCCGCGTCACCGGCTCCGCCTCAACGCCCAGTTCCTCGCGAAGCTCCCGCACCAGAGCCCGCTCAGGAGTCTCACCGGACTCCACCTTGCCCCCGGGCAACTCCCACCGCCCGGCCAACTCGGCAGGCGCACTGCGGCGCGCGGCAAGCAGACACCCGTCCCGCAGCACGGCGGCTCCCACCACCACGATCCGTTCGGTCATGCGCCGGAGCCTACGGGAGCCGCGCGACCACGCTGGCGTCAGCCGCCCACGCCCGCGTCAGTCACTTCGCGCCGTTCTGCCCGATCCGCTCGACCCAGTAGAGCTGCTTGTGCCCACGGTCGTCGAGGCTGTCCGCGATCTTCTGGGCCTCGGCCCTCGTCGCGTACCTGCCGACGCGGTAGCGATTGCCGTTGTCGTCCTGTCGTATGACGAGCCAGGGAAGTGTGATCGTGCCGTCGTTCATCGCGCCCCTCCACTCCCCGCCCCCGGCTCGCGCCCTGCCCCGTCCCATAAGGAAACCGCAATCCGCATATGCCCGAGCCTACGCCTAACCTTCACGCAGCGAATACGCCTTTTCACAAAGAGGCACTCGCGAGGTACGCAACCGGCCAGCACAGAGGGGGCGCACCCTGATGGATGCGCCCCCTCATACCCCCTCGGGGTCGGGCCAGCAGCACGGAGACAGGGCCGTAGGGCCAGTACGAGAACGGGCGGCCCGCCGCGAGAAAGACCGAATTCCACCGGCATCTGCCGGGCGGAACCACCGGGCCACCTCATGGGCCGACGCCCGGGCCGACCCATACGACCTACTTCACTTCAACGCTCACTTCACCGCCTGTTTCACTTCACCGTCCGCTTCACCGCCTGTTTCACTTCGCCGCCTACTTCACCGGCAAGTGATAAGCGATCCGGTACCGATCCGCCGGCACCACCACATCCGCCGTCTCCACCGGCCGGCCCGACGCGTAGAACGTCCGCTGGATGACGAGCACGACGTGCCCCGGCACACCCCCCAGCGCCGACAGCTCCTCGGCGAGGCCGGGCCGCGCGCCCACCTCCTCCGTGACGTTGTCCACGATCACGTCGATGGCCGCCATGCGCTCGACCACGCCCATGCCACCGAGGGGGCCCTCCTCGGGGAGCATCACCGGCGTACGGCCCGTGACGGCGAGGGGCTCCCAGGAGGTGGAGAGCATCATCGCCTCGCCCCCGTCCCGGTAGACGTACTTCGTGCACATCACGCGGTCGCCGGTCTGGATGCCGAGCCGCTCGGCGATGGCGCCGCTGGCCTCGGCCTGCGCGCTGTGCGACTCCCATGTGCCGCGCGCGGAGACATCGCCCTGCTCCTGGCGGAACGGCGTCGCGCCGCTGTCCGGCCGGTACCCGGAGCGGGCGATACGGCGCGGCACCGGGCGCTCGCGCACGTACGTGCCGGACCCCGAGCGGCCCTCGACAAGGCCCTCGGCCATCAGCACCTTGCGGGCCTCGAGGGCGACCGTGTCCGAGACCCCGTACTCCTCGCGGATTCTGGCCTGTGACGGGAGCCGTGTGTGCGGTGGCAGCGATCCGTCGACGATCTTCTTGCGAAGATCACCTGCGACGCGCAGATACGCCGGCTGCTCACCGAATGTCACTGGCCACTCCCGTCAAGTTGTACAGACAGCAACAGGGTGGCAACCGTGGGTTGTGCCAGGCAAGCAAAGGCCAGAGAATCACTCGATGTGATTACTCGGGGCCCTCGGGGGCTTTACGCAGGCACTTTCTCCCCGCTATAGCCGCCGTCACACCTCTGCGCCACTGCCTCCCGTGCCGCCTCCTGTACCGCCGCCCTCACCGCCGTCGTCCTCGTACGACTCCGGGGGCGTCGATTCGAGACCCAGAGCCTTGCGCGTGGTGACCGTCTTCTTGGCGTCGGTGAGTTGCAGCGCCTTGTCGTAGTGCTCGTAGAAGACGTCCGCGTCGGAGGCCTTCGCCGCCTTCGCCCACTCCCCCTGTGCCGTCTCCAGGTCCTTGACCAGCGCGGTGACCGGTTCCTTCGCGTCGGCCGGCCAGTCGTGGTCGCGCAGCATGCCGATCTGCTCGGTGACAGCGCCCGAGACCCTGGTCGCCCACTCCTTGTGGCCGGGCAGGTCGTCCTCGACGTACTCCTCCTCGGGCACCGAGTCCATGGCCTCGTTGAGGACCTGGGCCGCCTTCAGATAGGCGAGCTGGTCGGCGTCGAGGGTCGTCTCGTCCTGACGCAGCGAGCCGGTCAGGCTGCCCTTCTCGTCCACGTTGCCGAACAGGCAGCTGATCTCGCGGTCGCCGAGGCTCCAACTGTCCCGGGTGGGCGTGAAGTAGTAGATGTCGACGTTGTCGGGCAGGGCCCAGGAGTCCATCGCGTAGGCGTACTGGAGCGTGTAGCACTTGTCGTCGGCGGCCTCGGTGATCGCGTCGTCGCCGGGGTAACTGCCGCTCGCCATCTTGAAGTTCGCGAAGACCTCGCCGTCGTGCTCGCCCTCGCAGGACACCGTGTCGACGTCGTACGCCATGCCCTCCAGGGAACCGCCCGGCGTGTCGAAGCACTCGCCCTCGTTCACGGAGAAGGTCGCGCCGTTCTCGCTCGCGTCGCGCGCCCCCTCCTTGAAGCCGTCCCAGAACTCGGCCGCGCCGCCCGTGATGAACGCGATCGCGAGGAGGGCGGCGCCGATCCCGGACAGGATCATCCCGGCGATCGCCATGCCCTTGCCGCGCTCGCCCTTCTTCTTGATCTGCGCCAGCGCGAAGAATCCGAGGATCAGCCCGATCAACGGCAGGAAGCACAGGATGCCGAGCACGAGCGCGGCGATCGCGAGACCGTTGACGGGCGCGGGGCTGTTGTACGGGGAGTAGCCCTGTCCCCAGGGCTGATAGCCGTACGGGCCCGGGCCCGGCCCCTGCGGCGGATACGGCCCCTGCCCCTGCCCCTGACCCTGACCACCCGGGTACGGTCCCGGCCCTTGGCCCGGATACGGACCGTACGGCCCCTCGCCGTACGGTCCCTGCGGCTGGCCCGGCGGCGGGTACTGCCCCTGAGGCTGCTGCCCCTGGGGTTGCCCCTGAGGCTGCTGGGGCCCAGAGGGCGGGGGTATCTCCACTAGTACCGTGCTCCTCGTCCGAGTGGTGCGAGAACTGTCGTACGACAGGGCGCATCGTAAGCACGGAACGAATCGGGGCGGAATGCGGGGGACGAGCCCGACGATTCGGTCGGCCGGGGGATTTCGCCCCCGCCGCCCCTACCCGTCCCATCCTTCTGGGGCTCCGCCCCAGACCCCGTCTCGGGGGCCAGCCCCCGAACCCCCGCTCC
>NZ_VWMY01000200.1 GCF_008905045.1 Streptomyces albicerus | reverse complement strand
TGAGGAGCGGGGGTTCGGGGGCTGGCCCCCGACGGGGTCTGGGGCGGAGCCCCAGAAGGATGGGACGGGTAGGGGCGGCGGGGGCGAGCAAAACCCCTAAGCCGGCCGCAGCCACACCGTCGCCAGTGGTGGCAGTGTGAGGCGGATGCTTGCCGGCCACCCTTGCCAACCCTGCGTGTCGGTCTTCACGGGATCGGGGTTGGTCACGTCGCTGCCGCCGAAGCACGCCGCATCGGTGTTCAACACCTCGTGCCAGGCGGGCACGTCGTCCGGCGCGCCGAGCCGGTACTCGTGCCGGACCACGGGCGAGAAGTTGGAGACGGCCAGCATCGGATCCCCGCTCGCGTCGAAGCGCAGGAACGCGAAGACATTGTCGTCCGCCGCGTCCCCGGCTACCCAGGCGAACCCGGAGGGCTCGGTGTCCCGTTCCCAGAGCGAGCGAGTCGCCACGTACCGACGATTGAGCTCGCGGACGAGGTCGCGTACACCCCGGTGGTCCGCTTCCGCACTGTATGAGGGGTCGAGCAGCCACCAGTCGGGCCCGTGCGCCTCCGACCACTCCGCGCCCTGCGCGAACTCCTGCCCCATGAAGAGGAGTTGCTTGCCGGGATGGGCCCACATGAAGCCCAGGTACGCCCGGTGCGTGGCCCGCCGCTGCCACCAGTCACCGGGCATCTTCGACACCAACGCCTGCTTCCCGTGGACGACTTCGTCGTGCGAGATCGGGAGGACGTAGTTCTCGCTGTACGCGTACACCATCGAGAACGTCATCTCGTTGTGGTGGTACTTCCGGTGGACGGGATCCTTCTCCACATAGACCAGCGAGTCGTGCATCCACCCCATGTTCCACTTCAACCCGAAGCCCAGCCCCCCGTCGACGGTGGCCCGTGTGACCCCGTCCCAGGCGGTCGACTCCTCCGCGATGGTGAGCACGCCAGGGCAACGCCGGTAGACCGTGGCGTTCATCTCCTGGAGGAAGGCGACGGCGTCGAGGTTCTCGCGGCCGCCGTGGACGTTGGGTGTCCACTGGC
>NZ_VWMY01000020.1:167243-180828 GCF_008905045.1 Streptomyces albicerus | reverse complement strand
GACTCTCTCGCGGCTTTCCTCCGGGCGCTTCCCTTCGGTCTTGCGTTTCCGACTCTATCAGACCGTTTCCCGATCCGATTTCCTCGGCGCTTTCCGGCTTTTCGGCCTTCCAGCGGTGCTGACTCTATCAGATCCTTTCGGGCCTGACTCCCTGTCAACCGGGCTTGTCTTTGCGGCTGTTGGGCCGTTCCGACGTCCCAAACATTAGCGGATCCTCTCGGCAGTTCCTAATCGGAGCCAGCGAGCCCAAGTCGAATTGAATTCGGGCACGCCGAATTCAACCCCGTTGGGTGATCGTGCTGATGGTTTGGTGTGCCGCTTTCGCGGCGGAGGTGCTGTCGCAGAACCGTTACGGCTCCGTGGCAACCCGGAGAACTCTACGGATCCGCGAGGGGAGTGTCAAGTCTCCCCCGGGCGACCATCCGGCAAACCCGAGGATGCCGTCGGCCCCTGCGGAGGCCGAGCCCCAACTCAGGTGTCAGTCAAGGTCGGTGAGGCGCCCGCCGGCGTCCGGCTGGGCGTGCTCCACCCTCCGCAGCAGTCGGGTCAGCACCTCGCCGAGGACGCCGCGCTCCTCCGGGGAGAGGTCCTGGAGCAGGTCCTCCTCGAAGACGGTGGCGAGGCGCATGGCCTTCAGCCACTTCTCGCGGCCCTCCTTGGTGAGCTCGACGATGACGCGTACGCGGTTGGACTCGTCGCGTTCCCGGGTGACCAGGCCTTCGGCCACCATGCGGTCGATGCGGTGGGTCATCGCGGCCGGAGTGAGGCCCAGACGCTTGGCCAGGTCGCTCGGGCCCATGCGGTAGGGGGCGCCGGAGAGGACGAGGGCCTTGAGGACCTCCCACTCGGCGTTGCTGATGCCGAGGGTGGCGGTCTGGCGGCCGTACGCGACGTTCATACGGCGGTTCAGGCGGCCCAGTGCCGAGACGATCTTCTCGACCTGGGGGTCGAGGTCCTGGAACTCGCGCTGGTAGGCGGCGATCTGCTCTTCGAGCGTCGGCTCGCTGACGCCGGGAGTGTCACCCATGACCGCAGTATCGCACGGCCTCGCTTGGCGTTTAAGTCCTTCGAGATGTACTGTTTAGTTTCGAACTTTAGCTTCGAAGTCTTCACTCCTAACTCCTGAGGCAGGCGTAAGACTTCACTTACCAAAGCAGGTGAAAGTGACCAGGGCGATGGGCGCTGAGATGCGCCGGATCCATGTGGGCAACGCACTCAGCGCGTTCGGGCTCGGCTTTACCGTCCCGTACCTGTACGTCTATGTGGCGCAGGTGCGGGACCTCGGCGCTGTGACAGCGGGGCTCGTGCTCGCCGTCTTCGCCGTGGCCGCGCTCGTGGTGCTGCCGTTCGCCGGGCGGGCCATCGTCCGGCGTGGTCCGCTGCCGGTGCTGCTCGTCGCCCTGGTCACCGCCGCCGTCGGAGCGCTGAGCCTGGGGCTCGCGAGCAACTCGACGACCGTGCTGCTGTCAGCGGCCGCGCTCGGTGCCGGGCAGGCCGTGATGCAGCCGGCGCTCGCGACGATGATCGTGGACTGCTCGTCGGCCGAGACGCGGTCACGGGCCTTCGCCACGCAGTTCTTCCTGCAGAACCTCGGGCTCGGAGTCGGTGGCCTCATCGGCGGTCATCTCGTCGACGCGTCGCGAGCGAGCTCGTTCACTCTGCTGTTCTCGATCGAGGCGGCGATGTTCCTGCTGCTCGTCGTGATCATGTCGACCGTACGGATGCCCCGGGCGCCGCAGATCAAGGGCGCTCCGGCGCAGGCCAAGGGCAGCTGGAAGCAGCTGCTCGGCAACCGGGCCATGGTGCAGTTGTGTGTGCTGGGCTTTGTGCTGTTCTTCGCCTGCTACGGGCAGTTCGAGTCGGGGCTGAGCGCGTACGGCGTCGAGGCGGCGGGAATTTCCACGTCCGCGCTGGGGACGGCGCTCGCCGCGAACACGGCGATGATCGTGGTCGCGCAGTTCGCCGTGCTGAGGTTCGTCGAGCGGCGCAAGCGGTCCCGGGTGATCGGCGCTGTCGGGCTGATCTGGGCGTTCGCCTGGGTCATCGCCGGGTACGCGGGGCTCGGGCACGGCAGCCAGGCCATGGCTACGGCCGCGTTCGTGTCGACGTACGCGCTGTTCGGGCTCGGGGAGGCCATGCTGTCGCCGACCGTGGCGCCGCTGGTCGCTGATCTGGCGCCGAGTGGCATGGCGGGGCAGTACAACTCGGCCTTCGCGCTGGTGAAGCAGCTGGCCCTTGCGGTCGGTCCGGCGGTGGGCGGGCCGATGGGGGCCTCGCTGCACGCTCCGTACATCGTGACGTTCCTGCTGTTCTCGCTGGGCATCACGTATCTGGCGGTGCGGCTGGGGCGGCAGCTCACTCCCGTACAGAATCAGCCCTCGCTGGCGAAGAGCCGGGTTGTGGCGCGGGGCGGGGCTTCGGCGGATTCGGTTCAGACCGCGGCCTGAGAGGCGTACGGAACAGGCGCACGGCAGAGACGTACGACGGCCGCCACCACGGGATGTGGTGGCGGCCGTCGTGGGTTTCAGTCGTGTGTTTCAGCGGACTGCCGTGACCAGGGTGGACGTGAACGGGACGGTTGCTGTGCCGTCCGGGTTCGTGTGGTCGGTGAGGGTCTCTGTGACTGTCTCGGCCGCCTGGGTGAGGGCGTCCGGGCCGCCCGCGTCCTCGATGGCCTGGCCCCAAGGCATTGCGGAGAGGTGGCCGCGGGCGGAGTCGGCGAGCGAGGGCAGGGTGATGCCGAACGTGACGTCGCGGCTGACCACTTCGTGGAAGCCTGCCTCGGTGAGGACGGCCGTGAGGCGTTCGGCGGGGCAGGAGAAGGCCGTTTCGAACTGCGTCTCGGCCTCCCGGTTGCCGTACTCGGTGAGGGCGCGGTGCTGAGCCGCGAAGTACGGGTTGCGGTCCCAGGCGGCCCAGGCGGTGGCGGCGAACCGGCCGCCGGGGCGCAGGACCCTGGACGCCTCGCCGAGGGCCACGCGGAGGTCGGGAAAGAACTGGACGCCCTGCTGGCAGAGGACGGCGTCGAACGTGTCGTCGGCGTAGGGGAGCCGGTCGGCCGGGGCCAGGGTGAACTCGATGTCCGGGTACATGCGGGGTGCCCGGGCGGCGGCGATCTTGAGCATGGCCTCGTTGACGTCGGCGGCCGCGACATGGCCCGTGGGGCCGACCTGGGCGGCCGCCGCGCGGGCCACGAAGCCGGTGCCCGAGGCCAGGTCGAGGACCTGGTGGCCGGGGCACAGGTCCACGGCGTCCAGGATCGCCTCGACGAATGGCGCCATGATCGGTGCGCTGTACTCCTCGTAGCGCTCGGGAGCGCTGCCTTTGAGCTGAAAGCCCGTTTCGTCTGCCTTGGGTGAGCTAGCCATGGGTGAGCTACTAGCACCGTGGGGCGGATACGACCAGATGGCGCGCGGCAGGCGCCACTTCTGACACAGGCGCCCGCGACCGCTCAGCTCCTAAGTGGTGCGCGTCCTAGGTGGTGCGCGGAAGTGCGAACTCGCACCACACCGCCTTGCCGCCGCCCGGGGTGCGGCGGGAGCCCCAGTTCGAGGCGATGGTGGCGACGATCGAGATGCCGCGGCCGGACTCGTCTGCGGGTTCGGCGCGGCGGCGGCGTGGGAGGTGGTCGTCGCCGTCGGTGACCTCGACGATCAGGCGGCGGTCGGTGCGGCGGAGCCTGAGCCGCATGGGCGGGGTGCCGTGCTGGAGGGAGTTGGCGACGAGTTCGCTGGCGGCCAGGACTCCGAGGTCGTGCAGGTCGGGCGGGAAGCGCCAGCTGGTGAGGACGCCGGAGGCGAAGGCACGCGCGCGTGGGGCCGCTTCCACGCCGCCGAGCAGTTCCAGGGCGGCGTTGCGGAAGAGCTCGCTGTCTGGGCCCGTACGAGCCGGGTGCTGGAGGACGAGGACGGCCACGTCGTCGTCGTGGTCGGCCGTGACGCCGGCCGAGCGGACCAGGCGGTCGCAGACCACCTGGGGTGTGCCCGTGGCGCCGGCGAGGGCGCGCTCCAGGGAGGCGATGCCCTCGTCGAGGTCCTCGTCGCGGCGCTCGACCAGGCCGTCGGTGTAGAGCACGGCGGTGGAGCCCGGGCCGAGGGGAACCGAGCCGGAGGAGTGCATCCAGCCGCCGGTGCCGAGCGGGGGGCCGGTGGGTTCGTCGGCGCGCAGGACGGTGCCGCTCTCGTCGCGTACGAGGATCGGGAGGTGGCCGGCGGAGGCGTACACCAGCCGGCCCTCGTTCGGGTCGTGGACCGCGTACACACAGGTGGCGATCTGGTTGGCGTCGATCTCCATGGCGAGGCCGTCCAGGAGCTGGAGGACCTCGTGCGGGGGCAGGTCCAGGCGGGCGTACGCGCGGACGGCCGTGCGGAGCTGGCCCATGACTGCCGCCGCGCGGACGCCGCGGCCCATGACGTCGCCGATGACGAGGGCCGTGCGGCCGCCGCCGAGGGTGATCACGTCGTACCAGTCGCCGCCGACCGCGGTCTCCGTGCCGCCGGGCTGGTAGGTGGCGGCGACGCGCAGGTCGTCGGGTTCCTCGAGCTCCTGGGGCAGCAGGGATCGTTGGAGGGTGACGGCGGTCTCGCGCTGCTGGCGCTCGCTGGCGCGCAGCCGCTCGGCGGCCTCGGCGTGGTCGGTGACGTCCGCGGCGAAGATCAGTACGCCACCCCCTTCGGGGGTGGCCGAGACCTCGACAGGGGTGCACGTGAACGTGTACGAGCGGCCACCGGGTGCCTTGCGGGACTTGACCGTGCGCGGCTTGGAGCTGCGCAGGACCTGGTCGAGGAGCGGCAGGAGGCCGACTTCGGCCAGCTCGGGCAGCGCGTCGCGCGCGGGTTCGCCGGCCGGGCGGACGCCGAAGGCCGCCACATAGGCGTCGTTCACGTACGCGAGGCGGTGTTCCGGGCCGTGGACGAGGGCCACGAGGGCCGGGATGCGGTCGAGGACCTCGCGGACCGGCAACTCGTCGACGGCGGGCACGAGCGACGCCGCGTCGGTCAGCCGCTCGGCGCGTGCCGCGGGCACGGAGCCCTCCGAAGGGAGCGCCGTCGACGAACTGTCGGTCCGCGCTGCGGCGCGGCGCTGCGTTCCGGGGAGCCGGGCGCTCCAGCGCGTGAAGTTCACTGTGGGACAGGCCTCGTGGGATTGAAGGGCGAGCGGTCGGCCCGCCCATGGTCATGGACCAGTGTGTCCGACCGGACCGACATCCGTCAGACGCCGGTCCCTCCGGTGGAGTTCCTGGGTGCGGTCAGGACGACCCCTTCGGGTCCTGAGGAGGCTTTCCACCGGCCGCGAGTTCGAACTCCGCACGGGGATGTTCGAGCGAACCGAGGGAGACGATCTCCCTCTTGAAGAGCCCCGACAGGGTCCATTCGGCGAATACGCGGGCCTTGCGGTTGAAGGTGGGCACCCTGCTCAGGTGGTAGACGCGGTGCATGAACCAGGCAGGGTAGCCCTTCACCTTGCGTCCGTAGAGATACGCGACGCCTTTGTGCAGTCCCAGGGAGGCGACCGAGCCGACGTACTTGTGGGAGTACGTGTCCAGGGGCTCGCCGCGCAGGGAGTGGGCGATGTTGTCGGCGAGGACCTTGGCCTGGCGCACGGCGTGCTGGGCGTTGGGTGCCGTCTCCTTGCCGGGCTCGTCGGCGGTGACGTCGGGGACGGCCGCGGCGTCTCCCGCGGCCCACGCGCGCGTGACGCCGTCGATGGTCAGCTGGGGGGTGCACTTCAGGCGCCCGCGCCCGTTCAGCGGGAGGTCGGTGGCCGCGAGGATCGGGTGCGGTTTCACGCCGGCGGTCCACACGACCGTACGCGTCGGGAAGCGCGAGCCGTCGCTGAGGACGGCGACGCGGTCCGCACAGGACTCGAGGCGGGTCTCCAGGCGTACGTCGATGTTGCGGCGGCGCAGCTGGGTGACGGTGTACTTGCCCATCTCCTCGCCGACCTCGGGGAGGATGCGGTTCGAGGCCTCGACGAGGATCCACTTCATGTCGTCGGCCGTGACGTTGTGGTAGTAGCGCGCGGCGTAGCGGGCCATGTCCTCGAGTTCGCCGAGGGCCTCCACTCCGGCGTAGCCGCCGCCTACGAAGACGAAGGTCAGGGCGGCGTCGCGGATCGCGGGGTCGCGGGTGGAGGAGGCGATGTCCATCTGCTCGATGACGTGGTTGCGCAGGCCGATGGCCTCCTCGACGGTCTTGAAGCCGATGGCGTACTCGGCGAGGCCGGGGATCGGGAGGGTGCGCGAGATGGAGCCGGGGGCCAGCACGAGTTCGTCGTACGTGACCTGTTCGGGTCCGGTGCCCTCTTCCTCGGTGGCGAGGGTGGTGAGGGTCGCCTTGCGCTTGGCGTGGTCGATGGACGTGGCCTCGCCGATGACGACCCGGCACTGGTCGAGGACGCGGCGCAGGGGTACGACGACATGGCGTGGCGAAATAGAGCCCGCGGCGGCCTCGGGCAGGAACGGCTGATAGGTCATGTAGGGGTCTGGCGTGACCACGACGATTTCCACGTCTCCCCGCCTGAGCTCCGGTTTCAGCTTCCGCTGGAGACCCAGAGCGGTGTACATCCCGACGTAGCCGCCGCCGACAACGAGAATGCGCGCACGTTCCTTCACTCACCCATGACGCAACGGCTACGGGAGTTTGTCCACAGGCCCGTCAATTTGTGTGACCGGGCGCCTGAGACGCGCAGGGTTGGCCGATTTGCCGGAGTGCGGAGAAGGTTCGCAGGTCAGCGGGGGTAAGCGAGGTGGCGGTAGGGGGCGCAACCGGGACGTAACCGGCCCGTACTCCGATCGGGGGGCGCTCCGTGCGGAACCTGCCCCTTCTGAATTGACCCTCACTCAACTATGTTCGTGTGTCATCGGGGTGTAGGGGGATGCGCTCGACGGGTCCGTACGACGGGGTCGTACGGCGAAGGCTGTTCCGCTCGCTCCGGCTGTCAATGGCGGGGAGAGTCTCCGGGGGGAGACGTCATTACCGGGGGAACACGTATGCACATTCAGAACTCTCATTGGTCTTCCGCGTCTGCCATCGCAACGGGTGGCGCGGTCAGCGCGGCGGCGGGGAACGGACGCGCGGACGTATCGCGTTCGACGCCGCTGCGCGTGGACGCACAGCGCAATCTGGAGCACGTACTGCGCGCGGCACGCGAGGTCTTCGGCGAGCTGGGGTACGGCGCGCCGATGGAGGACGTGGCGCGGCGCGCGCGGGTCGGCGTCGGCACGGTGTACCGGCGCTTCCCGAGCAAGGACGTCCTGGTCCGGCGGATAGCCGAGGAGGAGACCTCCAGGCTGACCGACCAGGCGCGCTCCGCGCTCGGGCAGGAGGACGAGCCGTGGTCGGCGCTCTCGCGCTTCCTGCGGACGTCGGTGGCCTCGGGCGCCGGGCGGCTGCTGCCGCCGCAGGTGCTGCGGGTGGGAGTCGGCGACGACGGGTCCGAGGGCACGGTCCTCGACGAGGCGCGGGTGCCGCAGCAGCGGTCCCAGCCGGTCCCGCCCGAGCTGCGGCTCGTGGAGCAGCGGCCGGCGCCCATGCAGGAGACCGTGGCGGCCGAGGACGACGCGGGGGCGGCCCAGCTGCTCGAGGTCGTGGGCCAGCTCGTGGACCGGGCGCGCGCGGCGGGCGAGCTGCGGACGGACGTGACGGTGTCGGACGTGCTGCTGGTGATAGCCACGGCGGCGCCCTCGCTGCCGGATGCCGCGCAGCAGGCGGCGGCGTCGGCGCGGTTGCTGGACATCCTGCTGGAGGGGCTGCGGTCCCGTCCGGTGTGAGACGGGTCGCCTCCGGCGGGGTGGGCGGCGTCTCCGGTCGGGTGCGGGTGCCTCCGGCTGGGTGCGCGGTATCTCTGGCGGGTACACGGCGTCTTCGGCCGGGTGCGGGCGCCTCCGGCGGGGTGGGCGGCGTCTCCGGTCGGGTGCGGGTTCGTGGGGGCTGGTCGCGCAGTTCCCCGCGCCCCTTAGGGGCCCTTGCGTGAAAGCCGGTTGAGCCTTCCCCATCCGGGTGAACGCTAGTGCTCCGGTGCGGCAAATCCCCACGGACGAGTGGTTGTCCGTTCCTCCGGGTAACCGCGACGGGTCGCTGTGGCACGCTTTCCCGGTGTTCGGGTCCGGGTGTGCAGGCGGCGGGGGCTTTCCGCGATGAGCGTTGACGGGCGGGACGAGTCACTCGGTGACGGTGGCGCGGAGGCCGGCGGGCTGCCGTCGCGGCAGGTGCCGAGCCAGGGAGGGCCTCGGAAGGGTGCTTCGGCCGGAGCGCCTGAGGACGTACCGGTCAGAGGCCGCGGTCCGGAAGGCAGCGTTCCGCCACAACGCGAGCGGCGCGAGAGCCATGACAGCAGCGTGCTGCCGCCTCCGATCGAGCTTCCGCCGGCCGACACCGAGCTGATCGAGCGGATGCGCTCGGGCGACGACACGGCGTACGAGGAGCTGTACCGGCGCCACGCGGACGCGGTCCGCCGCTACGCGCGCACCTGCTGCCGGGACGCGCACACCGCGGACGACCTCACGGCCGAGGTCTTCGCCCGCATGCTCCAGGCCGTACGCGGCGGCAGCGGCCCCGAGCACGCCGTACGCGCCTATCTGCTGACGACCGTACGACGCGTCGCGGCGAACTGGACGAAGTCGGCGAAGCGGGAGCACCTCGTCGAGGACTTCGCCGTGTTCGCGGCGCAGGCCGCGCGCAGCTCCGAGGTGTCCGACGACGACACGTTGGATCTCGGCGCGGACGTACGGGCGATGCACGAGGCCGAGCAGTCGATGGCCATGCAGGCGTTCCGGTCGCTGCCGGAGCGGTGGCAGGCCGTGCTGTGGCACACCGAGGTCGAGGACGAGTCGCCGAGCGAGGTCGCCACGCTCTTCGGGCTCGACGCGAACGGCACGCGTGTGCTCGCCAGTCGGGCCCGTGAAGGCCTCAAGCAGGCGTATCTCCAGGCCCATGTGAGCACCACGCTCACCACGGACGAGGAGTGCGCGCGCTACGCCGACCGGCTCGGCGCGTACGCGCGCGGCGGGCTGCGCACCCGGGCCGAGCGCGGGCTGCGCAAGCACCTGGAGGAGTGCGCCAAGTGCCGGCTCGCCGCCGGTCAGATCAAGGAAGTCGCCAGCGGGATCCCCGCGGTCGTGCCGGTCGCCGTCATCGGCTGGTTCGGTGCCGCCGGGTACGCGAAGGCTGCCGCGCTCATCGCCGGAGGCACCGGCGCGGGTGCGGCCGGGGCCGCGGGAGCCGCCTCCGCGGCGGGCGGCAGCTCCGGAGGGGCCGGTGGCGGGGCCGCGGCCGAAGGGCTCGGCGCGCCCGCGAAGGCCGGAATCGCGGCGGGTGTCGTCGCGGTGGCCGCCGTCGCGGTGGCGCTCGCGCTGGTGGGCGACGACTCCCCGGCCAAGAAGCCCGTGGCCGAGCCGCCGCCGTCCCCGCCCGTCGTCGAACCGCGCGTACCGTCGCCGTCGCCGAAGCCGCCGGAGGCGGCGCCCGAGCCGCCGCCACCGGTGCCGGCGGCAGCGCCGAAACCGACTCCGACGCCGAGCCCCACGCCCACTCCGAAGCCCACACCCACCCCCAAGCCGACTCCCACTCCCACTCCGGAGCCCACGCCGACCCCGACGCCTCCTCCCCCGCCGCCTCCTCCGGCGGTCTACCAGTGGAACGAGCTGGAGTACGGCGTCACCGGCGACGGCACCAAGCCCGAGATGCGGCTCGGCGAGAGCAGTTGGGTCTGGCAGCGGTACGGCATGTCGATCGCCGACAAGCAGTACGCGAACGGTGTCACCGTGCACGGCATGTCCTCGGTCACCATCGATCTCAACCGCACGTGTTCCTCGTACGACGCGATGGTCGGTGTCGACGACATGACGATGGGGCTCGGTCAGGTGCGGTTCTCCGTGTTCGCCGACGGGGCCCGGATGTGGCAGTCAGGGCTGGTTCAGGGCGGACATGCCGCGGTGCCCGTGCATGTGGATCTGACGGGCAAGAAGACGATCCGCCTGGTCGTCGAGCCGCATTCGCCCTTCGACACGGCGGCGTTGGCGGACTGGGCCGATTCGCGGTTCCGGTGTCAGTGACGCGGGGCTTCGGTCGCGGGCGTGCTGGGCGTGCCGGTGTCAGCCCGTCCCTGTTCCTGTTCCTGTTCCCGTGCCTGTTCCTGTGCCCCTTCCCGTTCCGGTTTGCGTGACGGTGGCCGATGCCTCGGCGAGTTCCCGTACGACGTCGTCCGAGGTGAGCGCCGCGCCGGAGGACCACTCGGTGTCGTAGGCCCTGGGGCCCAGGTCGGACAGGGCTGCGGCCTCGACGCGCTCCAGTTCCAGGCGCTCGGGCAGTGGGCGGGGGTGGCCGTCGCGCCAGCGGGAAGAGGCGGCCAGGAGGCGAACCACGCGCGCGTGGTCGCCGATGTCGGCCAGCACTCCCGTCGCCTGCTCGGCCAGTGCGGCGAGGACCGCGTCGGCGCACCGCCCCGCCGCGGCCTCGCTCAGCGCGTCGGCCAGCTTGCGCAACCCCTGGACGGGGCCCGACTCGACCGCCGTGAGAACTGCGTCGATGCCGTTCAGCCAGGCGATGAACTGGGGCGGAGGCGTACCCCGGGTGGTCTCTGCCCGGGCCGCCTCGCACAGTTCGCGCGCACGGGTGAAGTCCCGGTCGTCGAGGGCCATTTGGGACCGCATGAGGAACACGAACGCCCGGGAGTCCGACACCGCGTACCGATCTGACGCCGCGGTCGCCTCGTCCAGGGCGGTGAGGGCCGCGGCCCGGTCGCCCGCACGGTAGGCGATCTCGCCGAGGCGCGCGATGAGGAACGGCGTCTCCGCGTACGCCCCCAGCTCGTGGGCGAGCCGCAGAGCCTCCTCGTACTCCCTTCTCGCCTCCTCGAAGCGGCCGCGGACCATGGCCGCCTCGCCGCCCGCGCTGCGCGTCTGGGCGAGCATCCAGCGGTCGCCCGTGCGCCGGGCGAAGGCACGCAGCTCCGCGATGTCCCCGTCGACGCCCTGCATGCCGCCGGGGGTGTCGACGATCACGTGTGTACGGAACAGGAGGGCCGTGCCGACCTCCCAGTCGCCGCCGTGCATCCGGCAGTTGGCCAGGGTCACGTCCATGTCGGACCGGATGTCGTTCGTGTCGCCGAGGATGAACGCGGTCAGCGGCCAGATGATGCCGGGGAAGGTCGCCGCGTCCGGGCCGCCCGCCGCCATCACGTCCCGCACGCGCGCGGTGTAGTCCCGCGTCCGCTCGTCCGTCGGCTGGTCAAGGCCCAGCTCCGCCATCAGGAAGAGATGCAGCAGGCGCAGCCTCGTACGGAGCCTGTGCAAGGGGTGCGCCTTCTCGGCCTCGGGGTCGGCGAGGTAGGTCTCGACGGGGTCGACGGAGTCGAGGCGGGGCAGGCCCTTCAGGGTGTGCTCCTTGCGGGAGGACCGGGAGGGCAGCGTGTCGAGTGCCGCCCCCAGGCGCAGGGCCTGGTCCACCCAGGCCGCACCCTCCCGGCGGAAGTTTCGCAGCCACCAGAACCAGCCCATGGCGAGGACCATGGCGCCCGTCTCCGGCTCGTCGGCTGCGAGGAGGCTGCGGTGGAGGGCGGCACGGATGTTGTCCATGTCGGTCTCCAGGCGGTGGATCCACGGCAGCTGGTCGGCGGACCTGAGGAGGGGGTCGGCCTGCTCCACCAGCGCGCGGACCCAGGCGCGGTGCCGGCGCTCGGCCTCGGCGCGCAGCTCGGGGGTCTCGGCGGCGCGCTCCGTGGCGTACTCGTGGATCGTCTCCAGCATGCGGTAGCGCATACCGCTGATCCCCCGCCGGCACGGCGCCGCGACGACCAGGGACTTGTCGACGAGCGCGCCGACGATCTCGGCCACGGGCCCGGTGCACACGGCCTCCGCGGCGTCCAGGTCCCAGCCGCCCGCGAAGACGGAGACCTCGCGCAGGACGGTCCGCTCGCGCTCGTCGAGCAGGTCCCAGGACCAGTCGACGACCGCGCGCAGGGTCTGCTGGCGGGGCAGCGCCGTGCGGTTTCCGGAGGTGAGGAGGCGGAAGCGGTCATCGAGGCGGTCGGCGATCTGGCGCGGGGTGAGCAGCCGCAGGCGGGCGGCGGCCAGCTCGATCGCCAGGGGCAGGCCGTCGAGGCGGCGACAGATCTCGTCGACGGCGCCGGGGTCGTGCGTCACGTCGGCGTCCGGGTGTGCCGCCGCCGCGCGCTCCATGAAGAGGCGGTGCGCCGGGTCGGGGAGGAGGGGCTCGACCGGGCGCACGGATTCGCCGGGTACGCCCAGAGGCTCACGGCTGGTGGCGAGGATCGTGAGTCCTGGGCAGTGGGTCAGGAGCGTCTCGGCGAGCTCGGCCGCGGCGTCGATGACATGTTCGCAGTTGTCAAGGATCAGGAGCTGGCTGCGCGGGGCGCAGTACTCGATGAGCAGGGCGACCGGGTCGTCCTGCTGCGTCGTCATCTCGTGGGTCATCAGCACGGTCTCGCGCAGACCGAGGGCGCTGACGACCGCGCCTGGCACCGCCTCCGGCCGGTCGAGCGGGGCGAGCTCGGCCAGCCACGCCTGTGGAAGTCCGGCGGCGGCTTCCTCGGCGAGGCGGGTCTTTCCGGATCCGCCCGGTCCGGTGAGGGTGACGAGGCGGGCCCTTCGCAATTCGGAACGGATGGCGTCGAGTTCGGGTTCCCGGCCCACGAAGGAATTCAGGCGGGGACGGATGTTGCCGGTGCGCTCGGCTCGTGACGGGGTCGTGTCCGCGTATGGGTTCGGGTGCGGCGTTGGGCTCGGACTCGGACTCGGACTCGGACTCGGACTGGGGCTGGGGCTCGGACTCGGACGCGGACTGGGGCTTGCACTCGGGCTCAGTGTGGGCTGTGGGGTCAGCAGTTCCGCGTGCAGGGCGCGTAGTTCCGGGCCCGGGTCCGTGCCAAGGCCGTCGGCCAGGGCTCGGCGGGCCGTCTCGTACGCGGCCAGGGCGTCGGCCGTGCGGCCCGTGTCGCGCAGGGCCCGGATGAGGAGGGCGTGCAGGGGTTCGTCGTACGGGTGGGTCTTGGTGAGTTCCTTCAGCTCCGGTACGGCGTCTTGGGCATGGCCGTTGCGGAGGTCAGCCTCCACGCGCGCGCGTGTGGCTTCTTGGTGGAGGGATTCCGGGCGTGTCGCGGCTGTGGTCCGATCGGGGAGGTCGGCCAGGGCCGGGCCTCGCCACAGGGCGAGTGCCTCTCGGAGGGTGCGGGCCGCGGTGGCCGGGGCCTCGTCCAGCTGCGCCCTGCCTTCTCGTACGAGGCGCTCGAAGACGAACAGGTCCACGTCCTCGGGGGTGGCGTTGAGGCGGTAGCCGCCCGGTTCCGAGGTGATCGCGTTCTTGCCGAGGGCTCGGCGTAGGCGGCCGACGAGGGCCTGGAGTGCGGCGGGGGCGTCGTGTGGCGGGTTGTCCGGCCAGACCTCGTCGATGAGGGTTTCCGTGGGTGTTGTACGGGTCGTCTTCAGGGCCAGTGCCGTCAGGAGTGCGCGGAGTCGGGGGCCGCCCAGGGGTACGTCGTTGCCCTGGGCGTCCGTTGCCTGGGTGACGCCCAGGATTCTGTACCGCACTGGGCCATTCTCGCCGGTGCGGTGGGCTGGGGCCGGGGT
>NZ_VWMY01000020.1:160913-167125 GCF_008905045.1 Streptomyces albicerus | reverse complement strand
CCCCTACCCGTCCCATCCCTGGGGGCTGCGCCCCCAGACCCCCGCTATCGGCCTGGCGGCCTCGTCCTCAAACGCCGGACGGGCTGAAAATCAGCCCCCTCCGGCGTTTGAGGAGCGGAGGTTCGGGGCGGCGCCCCCGAGAACGGGGTCTGAGGCGGAGCCCCAGGAGGATGGGACGGGTAGGGGCGGCGGGGGCGAAAACGACTCCCTACCCCCTCGGAGCTCCCGCCCCCAACGCCCCCCGCTGCGGCCGAATCCCCGCCGGAACCGCCCGCTGCCTCGCAGGCGTTCCCGTCCAGCACGTCCCGCGGCGGTCCAGCAACCGGCGGAGCCACAGTTCGAGGGACACCAAGTCGGCGAGGCCTTCCAGGGGCAGGGGCTCCCCGTCGGCCGCCGCCCGGAGGGCCTTGCGGACGACTCGGGCCTCGACCAGGCCCGCCTGGGCGAGGAGGGGCGTGTCGAAGAGGGCGATCAGGTCGTCCACGGCGACGCGGAGGCCCGTGCGGGCGGCGGCCGCCGAGGAGGCGTGGGAGGGGGCGCCCCAGCCGGGCGGGAGGTCGGCGACGCCGGCGCCCTCCAGAACCGTACGGAGGATCGCGGCCCGCGCGCCGGGCTGGACGCGCAACGCCTCGGGGAGGGTGCGGCAGGCACGTACGACCTGGTTGTCGAGGAAGGGGGCGTGCAGGCGCTGGAAGCGGACCTCGGCCGCCTGTTCCAGGACGCGGAGGTCGGCGGCGTGTCGAGCGAGGGCGGAGCGCGCGCGGAAGTCGCCCGGGCGTTGGCCGGGGCCGACACTCGCCCGGGTCGTCGCTCCCGTCAGGCGAACCGATACTTCAGCGAGGGCCTCACCCGTCAGCCAGCGCGCGGCGGGCCCCGGTCTGGCCCACGTGAGCGCGGCGAGCGACGCCCCCACGGCACCTCCCGGCTCGTCGAACCGCTTGTGCAGCAGACGGTCGGCGAGCCCCTGGATGCCGACCAGGTACTGCGTACGGGCCAGCTTGCGCGCCGCGCCGTACACGCGCGCGGGGACCATGACAGAACCGTCGGCCTTCGCCAGCGCCGCGACCGGGCGCACCAGATGACGTCGTTTGCGGTCCATCAGCAGGTCGGCGAGGCGGGCCGGGTGTGCGTCCAGGACCTGCCGGGCGCCGTATCCGGTGAAGTGGTCCGCGCTGCCGGAGGCGAGGCGTGCGCGGTGGCGGGCCGCCGTCACCAGGGACGGGCCGGGCTCGTCCGTCAGCGGGCCCTCCAACTCGGCGTAAGGGAGGACCTCTTCGCCTCCCGCCACCACTACGTGGTGCAGGCGCGGGTTCGCTGCCAGCGTCCCCGCCCGCTCCAGTTCCGCCTCCCGCCCCTTCACCGCGAGGTCGTTGAAAGTGACCGCGAGGAGACGTTCGCCGGCCCCCGTGCCGTGTCCCAGGACGGTGCCCGGTGCGCCGGGCAGGCCGGCGGCGAGGAGGGCGAGCGTGCCCGAAGCGGGTCCTCCGGAGAGGTCGGCTCCGATGCCGGGGACGGGCATGCCGCGCGCAGCGCGCCGCTCGGCGGGGCCCATGCCGGGGACGGGGCCGGGGTCGATGTCCGCGCCGGGTACGTGCCTGGGGGCGGCGAGTCGTGCGCGTACGGCCTCGACCAGGGCGTCGCGTACGGCGTCCACGGCGCTGTCGGCGTCGGCGGTCGGCGCCGCGACGGCGAGGGAGGCCACCGGCTCGTACCCGGCGATCTCACGTGCGCCCGCGCGCAGGATCAGCGCGTGCCCGGGCGGAATGCGCCGTACGCCCTCATAAGGGGTCGAGTCGTGGAGCGCGGCCGGTACGTCGGGAGCCGCGAGCAGGGCCGCCAGGTGTCCGAAGTCGAGGTTGGCCTCGATGAGGTCGGCGAGGGGGAGGGCCGCGGTCGCATACGCCGTGCCGTCCGCCCAGGGCGTGTAGAACACCGGCCGGGCGCCCGCGAGATCGCCGCAGACCATGACCCGGCGGCCCACCTGGACGACGGCCGTGTAGCTGCCGGACCAGGCCGTCAGATGCCGAAGTGCCCCGCCGCGCGCGGCGAACAGGCCCACGCGCAGTTCCTCGTCGGAGGCGCCGCAGGTGCCGAGCACCGCGATGCGGTTCTGGTCGTCGGCCTTGACGATGCGCACCTCGTCGGGGCGCCAGTCGCCGACCGCCCAGAGCGGATCGGGGTCGCCCCACAGGAGTTGGGACCCCACCGGGTGCACCGTCTCGCCGTCGCTGCCGGTCGCTCCCGCCGAACCGATCTCAGGCGCACGAGCGACGGTGCTGCTCCATCCCACCAACCATCGCATCGCCGCCTCCACAGGCTGTGGACAACCAGTGCACCGTACGAACGGTCACCATGCTGCCACGAAGAAAGCGCGCCGGAGAGCCGGTGGGGTTGCTTGCGCTCCCCTGAGTGCGCCCCAGGGGAGATGCCCGCGAAGAAGCGAACGCACGCGCGAGAAACGGCGATCGCAAAGAATTTACCCAATGGCTACGACGTGAATGCGCCCCCGCTACGCTCCCCCAAAACACCCAACGCGCCCTCAAGTGCCATGGTGGGAGGGGTAATTGACCTCTGAGAGCATGGGCGAAATTCAGCCAAATCAGGGATGGACGGGCGGGCGTGCACACGCTCCGTACAGGCACTGGGCAACGCACAGTCCGGGAGGCGGAGTTCGCCTCCCGGACCGGTCCGCCGCCCGCGGGGATGTAGGCGGCGGTGTCCCCCAGCCCACTGGATCCAGTACAGCGGGCCGACCCACGCACGATCCATGGAAGCGCTCCCCCGGTGGCTGGAGAAGAGCGCACGGACGGGCGCACGGCCACACAGCGGGAGCACGGCGCGACGCTCCGTGCTTGCCCGCGGACCACAATCCCGCCATCCGGAACAATGCCTCTTAACGCATGGGATGCGGCGAACTACCCTGTGTTTGCCTGTGTTTTCGCGGGAGGCATATTCCTGAGGGCTCGGCCACGTGCTTTTGCGGGTGGGGTTGCAGGGGTTGGCGCCCGGGAAGACGCAGCACGAATGCCGCGTGGTTACACCCGCGCGGCAGCCGTCTGTGTCGAGGGGTGGCGCATGTCCAGGGAGCAACGCGGGCCGAACGAAAAACTCGGCGCCGTTCTCGCCCTCGCGGGAATCAGCAACGCAGGACTCGCGCGTCGCGTCAACGATCTTGGCGCTCAACGCGGGTTGACTCTTCGCTACGACAAGACGTCGGTGGCGCGCTGGGTGTCGAAGGGCATGGTGCCGCAGGGTGCTGCCCCGCACCTCATCGCCGCGGCCATCGGCCAGAAGCTCGGCCGCCCCGTGCCGCTCCACGAGATCGGTCTGGCGGATGCGGATCCCGCACCGGAGGTGGGCCTCGCCTTCCCCCGTGACGTAGGACAGGCCGTGCGGTCGGCGACAGACCTGTACCGGCTCGACCTCGCCGGGCGCCGCGCCGGCTCCGGCGGCATCTGGCAGTCACTCGCCGGATCGTTCGCAGTGAGCGCATACGCAACTCCCGCGTCCCGGTGGCTGATAACCCCGGCCGACAGCTCGGTGGCACGCGACGCGAGCCCGCTGGAGGGCTCCGGGGCACCGCTGAAAGTCGGCCACAGCGACGTCCAGAAGCTGCGGGAGGCCGCCGAGGACGCCAGGCGCTGGGACTCCAAGTACGGGGGCGGCGACTGGCGTTCATCCATGGTGCCCGAGTGCTTACGGGTCGAGGCGGCACCCCTGCTGCTGGGCTCGTACTCGGACGAGGTCGGCCGGGCCCTTTTCGGAGCGAGCGCCGAACTCACCCGCCTCGCGGGCTGGATGGCCTTCGACACGGGCCAGCAGGAAGCAGCCCAGCGCTACTACATCCAGGCCCTGCGCCTGGCCCGCGCCGCGGCCGACGTCCCCCTCGGGGGCTACGTCCTCGCCTCCATGTCCCTCCAGGCGACCTACCGCGGCTTCGGCGACGAGGGCGTCGACCTCGCGCAGGCCGCCCTGGAGCGCAACCGCGGCCTGGCCACCGCCCGCACGATGAGCTTCTTCCGCCTCGTCGAAGCACGTGCCCACGCGCGCGCGGGTGACGCCCCGGCGGCCGGCGGAGCCCTGAAGGCGGCCGAGGGCTGGCTGGAGCGGGCCCGCGACGGCGACCAGGACCCGTCCTGGCTCGGCTTCTACGGCTACGACCGTTTCGCGGCCGACGCCGCGGAGTGCTACCGCGACCTCAAGGCTCCGCGCCAGGTCCGCCGCTTCACGGAGCAGGCCCTGTCGCGGCCGACGGAGGAGTTCGTACGCTCACACGGCCTCAGGCTCGTCGTGTCGGCGGTCGCCGAGCTCGAGTCGGGCAACCTCGACGCGGCGTGCGAGCAGGGGGTACGGGCGGTGGAGGTGGCTGGGCGCATCTCGTCCGCCCGCACCACCGAGTACGTGAAGGATCTTCTGCACCGCTTGGAGCCGTACGGCGACGAGCCGCGGGTCGTCGAGCTCCGAGAGCGGGCCAGGCCGTTGCTCATGGCACCGGCCTAGTAGAAAGGCCCCGAGCGTCTGCGTGGTGCTGTGATCCTGTGACTACCGGTTGTGTGTGGCTGGTCACGCAGTTCCCCGCTCCCCTGACGGGGCCCGGCCCCTGTCACCGGCACCATGAATGTGACCGGAGACCGTCAGCCCCGGTATTTCGTTGGTTTGAGTGGGTTGTCAGTGGCGCAGTGCACTATCGGAGGTGGGGATCGGAGGCGGGAGGTGGGACAGGCAGATGATGCGGGCGATCGCTTACGACTGTGACGTACTCGTGATCGGCGGCGGGATCGTCGGTCTGTCGACGGCGTATGCGATCACACGTGCCGCGCCGGGCACGCGCGTGACGGTGCTGGAGAAGGAACCGGGCCCGGCCCGTCACCAGACGGGCCGCAACAGCGGCGTCATCCACAGCGGCATCTACTACCGTCCCGACTCCCTCAAGGCCCGCTACGCGGTGCGGGGCGCTGCCGAGATGGTCAAGTTCTGCACCGAATACGGCATCGCGCACGCCGTCACCGGCAAACTGATCGTCGCCACGGAGCGCGACGAGCTGCCCCGTCTGCACGCCCTGGTCCAGCGAGGCAGGGAGAACGGCATTCCGGTACGGGAGCTGGGCGCGGCCCAGATCGAGGAGTACGAGCCTCAGGTGCGGGGCCTCGCCGCAATCCATGTCGCCACCACAGGCGTGTGCGACTTCGTGGGCGTGGCCCGACAGCTCGCGGACGCGTCCGGAGCGGAAATCCGATACGGCGCGAAGGTCACGTACATCGACCGCCGCCCCGGCATCGGGGTCGCCGTCCGCACGGCCGACGGAACGATCATCCGCGCACGAGCGCTGGTCAACTGCGCCGGCCTCCACTGCGACGAAATCGCGCGCCTCACCGGGGACGAGCCCAGGATGCGGATCGTGCCCTTCCGCGGCGAGTACTACACACTGGCCCGCCCCGACCTGGTCCACGGTCTCGTCTATCCCGTCCCCGACCCCGCCTTCCCCTTCCTCGGCGTCCACCTCACCCGAGGCATCGACGGAGCCGTCCACATCGGGCCGAACGCGGTACCGGCGCTGGCCCGCGAGGGCTACGACTGGCGGACCGTACGCCCCCGAGAACTGGGCGCGACCCTCACCTGGCCCGGTTCCTGGCGCATAGCCCGCCGCCACTGGCGCTACGGCGGCGGCGAACTGCTCCGCTCACTCTCGAAGCCGGCCTTCACGAACGCGGTCCGCCGCCTACTGCCCTCAGTCACCCCCGACGACCTGATCCCGGCAGCCGCAGGCGTCCGCGCCCAGGCAGTACTCCGCGACGGCACCCTCCTGGACGACTTCCTGATCCAGGAGGGCCCCCACACGGTCCACGTACTGAACGCCCCGTCCCCCGCGGCCACAGCTTCCCTCCCCATCGGCCGAGAGGTAGCCAGCCGAGCCCTCAGAGCCCTGCCAACCACCTGACCAAGCCCGCAGCCGCCCACGCACGCCGGTACCACGTCGGCGGAGAGCCACCCACACCAAGCCACCACGACACGCAGCCACCCACGCCAAGCCACGACGACGGGCAGCCGCCCACCCACGGGAGGGGCCGTGCCGGTACGTCGCAGTCCGCCACGTAGAGCTCCTCCAGGAAACGTCACCTTCCAAAACCACAGCCGGATACCCAGTGGTGGCGGACTCGACGTACCGGCACGGCCCCGCCCCACGACGACGGCCAGGCGAACAGACGGACAGA
>NZ_VWMY01000020.1:0-160730 GCF_008905045.1 Streptomyces albicerus | reverse complement strand
CCCCCCGGCCCCCCCGCCCGAAGGGCGAACCCCGCTTCCCCGACGGCCCCCGCGCCGACCCGGCCGGCTCACACTTCGAGCGCCGAATCCGCAGCTTCCAGCCCCGCCGAAGCCGGGTCACCCACGGCCAGGCGGACGCGCTGCAGCGCCTGTGGCCCAAGTGGGGACTGGACATCGACGGCCGACGGACCCTCGACCTGAAGGAACTGTTCGGCGCCGACATCCCGGTCGTGCTGGAGATCGGATTCGGCATGGGCGAGGCGACCGCACAGATGGCCGCCGAGGGCCCCGGCACAGGGATCCTCGCAGTCGACGTCCACACACCAGGCCAGGGCAACCTGCTGAACCTCGCAGACCGTAACGGCCTGTCCAACATCCGCGTCGCCAACGGCGACGCGATCATCCTGCTCCGCGAGATGCTGACGCCGGACTCCCTCGACGGCCTGCGGGTCTACTTCCCGGACCCCTGGCCCAAGAAGCGCCACCACAAGCGGCGCCTGATCCAGCCGGAGTTCCTCACCCTCGCCGCGTCCCGCCTCAAGCCGGGCGCACTCCTGCACTGCGCGACGGACTGGGAACCGTACGCCGAAGTGATGCTCGAAGTCCTCACCGCCCACCCGGACTTCGAAAACACCCAGCCGAACGGCGGCTTCGCGCCACGCCCCGCCTTCCGCCCCCTGACCCGTTTCGAAAGCCAGGGACTGACCAAGGGCCACGCGGTGAACGACCTGCTCTTCCGCCGCGTACCGCTTTCCGCGGACAGCACAGACAACTGAGCGCTCCGTGCACGCTCCGGCGCGCAACGTGCGCGTCGTGGGGCTGATCGCGCCCCCACGACGGAGCGGCACAACGTCACGGCTCCGCGCCCCTGACAGGGCGCTCTCGCGGGCCAAGCCCCTCCGTCGTTAGGGTCGTTGTCATGGCCACCAGCCCCCTATACCCGACGCACTACCCCGGCCTCCCCGCCGCAGGCGGAGGCGGAGGCCGGCGTCGGCACGCTCACTGGTGGCAGCGCAAATGGGTCCGCTACGGCGCACTGATCACCCTGCTCACGCTCTCCGGCCTGGTCATCCTGGCCCTCGTCCGCGAACAGACCGGCACCGAGGGCTTCTTGGTGGGCCTGGGCCTCTCCGTACTCCCGGTCCCGCTCCTCGTCGCGGCGTTCCGCTGGCTGGACCGAGTCGAACCGGGCCCCTGGCGAAATCTCCTCTTCTCCTTCGCGTGGGGCGCCTGCGCGGCCGCGCTGATAGCCATCGTCGCGAACAGTTTCGCGACGAGATGGATAGCAACAGCAACGGCGGACCCGTCCAGCGCGGACACCCTCGGCGCAACGGTCATAGCACCGATCGTCGAGGAATCAGCGAAGGCAGCCGCGGTCCTGCTCGTCTTCCTGTTCCGCAGACGCGAGTTCACCGGCATCCTCGACGGCGTCGTCATCGCAGGCGTCACCGCGACCGGCTTCGCGTTCACCGAGAACATCCTCTACCTCGGCACGGCGTTCGGTACCGACCAGCTCACCGGCGACAGCGGCATCGCCTCCGTAACGGCCGCGACCTTCTTCGTACGCGTGATCATGTCGCCCTTCGCGCACCCGCTGTTCACCGTGCTCACCGGCATCGGCTTCGGCATCGCCGCGTTCTCGGCCGACCGCCACCACGTGCGCCGTGTCCTCCTGCCGGTCACGGGCCTGCTGCTCGCGATGGGCATGCACGCGATGTGGAACGGCTCGTCGGCCTTCGGCGAGTACGGCTTCTTCGCGGTCTACGCGGTGTTCATGGTCCCGGCCTTCGGCCTGCTCACCTGGCTGGTCGTCTGGACACGGCAGCGCGAACTGGGCACGGTCCGCTCCGAACTGCCCGCGTACGCCATGGCGGGCTGGCTCACCGCACCCGAGCCGTTCGTCCTGGGCTCGATGAAGGCGCGCCGGCTGGCCCGCGAGTACGCCACGCATCACGGCGGGCGCGCGGCGGGCCGGGCGGTCGCGGAGTACGAGGCGTACGCGACGTCGCTGGCCTTCCTGCGCCACCGGGGCCGCAGCGGCCGCGCGGGCGCCGACTTCGTAGTACGCGAACGGGAACTGCTCCACGAGCTGTGGTCCCGCCGCGAACCGGCCCGCCCGGCCCTGGCGTACGCGGCCCGGGCGACGGCCCCGGTACCAGCGCTGCCGCCGTGGTACGGACCCCCGTACGGGCACCCGGCAACGACGCCGTACCCCGCGTACAACCCGTACCGCTCTTAAGAACCCGCAGAATCAGAACCCACAGAACCCACAGAATCCCAAAGCTTCGGCAGCCTCAGACAGAAGCCCAAAATCTCAGGAGCCTCAGCCAGAAACCCCGAAGCACCAGCAGTCTCAGACAAAAGCCTCAGCCAGAAGCCGCGGTCAACTTCACAAGATCGGCATCCGTGAGCGCCAGCTCCGCCACGCCCAACAGCGCCGGCAGCTGCCCCACCGTACGAGCGCTGGCGATCGGCGCGGCCACCGTAGGACGGGACGCGAGCCACGCCAGAGCAACCGTCGCGATCTCGGCCCCGCGCTCCTGCGCGACCTCGTCCAGCGCGGCAAGGACACGCCGCCCACGCTCCGACTCCAGGTGGACGCCCGCCGAACCGGCCCGGGGGCTGTCGACCTCGGCACCCGTCCGGTACTTGCCGGTGAGGAAGCCCGAGGCGAGCGCGTAATAGGGGACGGCGGCGAGGCCGGCCCGGGAGGCGATGTCCTGGCGCGGGCCCTCGTACGTGTCGCGGGAGACGAGGTTGTAGTGCGGCTGAATCGCGACGTACCGCGCGAGGCCCTCGCGCTCGGAGAAGTCGAGGGACTCCTGGAGCCGTTCGGGGGTGAGGTTGGACGTGGCGATCGCGCGCACCTTGCCGGAGCGTACGAGCTCGTCCAGGGCCGTGAGGATCTCCTCGACCGGCACGGACGGGTCGTCGAAGTGCGTGTAGTAGAGGTCGATGTAGTCGGTCCGCAGACGCCGCAACGACGCCTCGGCGGCCGCCTTGATGTTCACCGCGGACAGACCCTTGTACTGGGGGTGGGCTCCGACCTTCGTCGCGACCAGGACGTCGGCGCGGTTGCCGCGCGCGGCCAGCCAGTTGCCGATGACGGTCTCCGACTCACCGCCCTCGTTGCCCGGCACCCAGGCCGAGTACGAGTCGGCGGTGTCCACGAAGTTCCCGCCCGCGGCGGCGTACGCGTCGAGCACGGCGAAGGACTGCGCCTCGTCGGCGGTCCAGCCGAAGACGTTGCCGCCGAGGGCGAGCGGGAAGACCTCGAGATCGGACGAACCCAGCTTGCGAAGAGAAGTCATGGGTAGGCCAACAGCCGTACTGGACGGCCATATTCCACACTCAGGGTCCTACAGGTGCCCACAGACGGTCCTACAGGGGCCCACAGACCCCACAGACCCCAGATCTACGACACCCGGCTTACGTGTGTTGCGCCCCGCTTACGTGTGTTGAGCCCCGCTTACGTGTGTTGCGCCCCGCTTACGGGTTGAGCCCCTTGCTCCGCAGCCACGCCATCGGGTCGATCCCGTTGTCGGCGCCGCCCGGGTGGACCTCCAGGTGGAGGTGGGCTCCGGTCACGTTCCCCGTGGCGCCCACGCGGCCGATCACATCACCCGTGTTGACCTTCTGCCCGACGCTGGCGCTGATCGACGACTGGTGGGCGTACCAGATCTCCGTGCCGTCATCGAGGGTGAGCACCGTCTTGTAGCCGTACGACCCCTCGTAGCCGGCCTGGGTGATCGTGCCGCTGTGCACGGCCTTGATCAGCGTGCCCGTGGGAGCGGCGAAGTCGAGGCCGGTGTGCTGGCCGGAGGACCAGTACGCGCCGGACTGACCGAAGGTCGAGGTGATGGTGTACGAGGAGGTCGGCAGCGTGAACTGCTTGGCGAGCTCGGCAAGGCGCGCGGCCTCGGCCTTCGCCCTGGCCTCCTCCTCCGCCTTCTTCTTGGCGGCGGCGGCCTTGGCCTCGGCGGCCTCCCGCTCCTTGGCGGCCTGCTCGGCGGCCTTCTTCGCGGCGGCGGTCTCGGCGGCCTCCTGGGCCTCGCGGTCCACCTGGTCCTGCTGCTGCTCGGCCTGGAGCATGATGCGGGCGCGCAGGGCCTCGCCCGCGTCCGCACTGCCCTGCTCGGCGTCGGCGGTGGTCAGGCCCGCGGCGGTGAGCGGCGTGCTGGAGCCCTCGGGGGCGTCGGACTCGTCCGAGATCAGCGAGCCCACCGACGGCAGGTCGGGCACCGAGATCGACACCGGCGGCTTGCCGGTCTGCGCGGTGGCCATGCCGCCCGCGCCGACGGCGGCTATGACACCGACGCCCAGCACGGTCGAGCTGCGGGCGAGTCCTCCGCCGCGCTGCTTGGAGACGCGGTGCCGGCCGCGGAGGGGACGGACGGAATCCGCGGTGGGATTCCAGGCCTCCCAGGTCTCCTCGTCCTGGCGGATGCCGTAGCCGAAGGTGTCGAGCTTCTTCTCACCCGGCAACTCATCCGGCGGGAACGAGGTGGTGGGGGCAGGCCTGTTGGACGCCACGTGGGCGCACTCCTTTCCTTCCTTCTCGCCTACCGGGTTAGCTGACGGGTTCGGAGCAGGAAGGTCTCCTACGCGCGTCAACCACGGTGTACTCCACCGCGAAAGACACGCGATTCACCCCAATTGGTGGTTCCCCGGTTCCCTTGCGGGATTCGGCGCGTGAGCACGGAGCCGTCTCTTGTGACGGCTGGGACGACCGCGCTGCGTTATCGAACGTTAATAGACCCGGGCCCCGGATTCCAAGCTGTTCCTGATGATCGTTAAAGCTCTTGGCCTGGACTTACGGGTCATGAGCGGGGTAAATCGGGCGAGTTGATCGCCATTCAGGTACGGAAGGTTTGTTGATGGTGTGTCAGTTGTTATGCGGAGGGGCGTCGTTCGACTACTACGGGTGATATAGGTGGCCAGAGACTCCAGAGGATGAAACGAGAGGCTCCGAACTCAGGGCCGGCGCACGGCGAGCAGCACCATGACAACCTCCCGAAGGCGTCGACGCCCTCCCGGCGGAGGCGAGGCGCACGTCATACAGGCACGCAAAAACGCCTGGGGCCGGAATCCTTGTCGGATTCCGGCCCCAGGCCTTCAGTAGCGGGGACAGGATTTGAACCTGCGACCTCTGGGTTATGAGCCCAGCGAGCTACCGAGCTGCTCCACCCCGCGTCGTTAAGACCAGTGTACGCCATCCGCGGGACCCGAAGCGCACAGGTTTACGTCGCCTGCCCTTTACCCCCGGTTCGAGACGAATCACCTGGGGTCGGAGACGAAACGCGCCGCTCAGCCGAGATGGCGGTTGGGCGCCTTCGCCGAGGCTTCGTACTCCGGGAGCACGAGGACATCGGCGCCCTCCGCGGCCAGCAGCCCGCTCCCGTCCGCGGAC
Source organism: Streptomyces albicerus (assembly GCF_008905045.1). Classification (GTDB taxonomy): domain Bacteria; phylum Actinomycetota; class Actinomycetes; order Streptomycetales; family Streptomycetaceae; genus Streptomyces; species Streptomyces albicerus. Next base: position 155,320 of record NZ_VWMY01000020.1, on the reverse strand, counting down.
GCGACGAAGGTGTCCGGCTCGCGCCATGCGGTGACCACCCGGCGTACCCCCGCGTCGAGGATCAGCCGGGCGCAGGGCGCGGGACGGGAGGCGCGGCGGGCGCACGGCTCCAGGCTGCTGTAGACCGTGGCGGTCGCGAGCCGCGGATCGTCCGGCCCGATCTTGGCGAGCGCGGCCTCCTCGGCGTGCGACACGGGGTCGGACTCACGGGAGTGGCCGCGGGCCAGTTCCGTACCGTCGGCGGCGACCACGACCGCGCCGACGCTGAACGCCGTCCGCGAGGGCGGGCACTCGGCGGCCAGTTCGCAGGCGAGCGCCAGCCACCGGTGATCGGCCGCGGAGGGGACGTTGCCGGTGCCGGGCGCGGTGGGGACGTACCGCATGAGGACGACGTCCCCCACGGGCCGTGTCTCGACCAGCCGCATCCGGTTCCGGGGGCCGCCCGGATATCCACCGGGCCCGAACAGCCGTGGCGCGCCCGGCTCCCCCACGACGAGCGGCGCGACGGCGAGCTGCAGTTCGTCGGCGAGCCCCTGCTGGAGGAGCTGGGTGTGGACGCGGCCGCCGCCTTCGACCATGAGGCGCCGCACGCCGCGTATGTCGTGGAGGTGCGCGAGGACGCCCCGCCAGTCCACGTCTCCCGACCCCACGGGGACGACATCGACGTCATCGTGCCCGCGCAGCGCGTCCGTGGCCCTCTGGACGCCCTTGTCGGACGTATAGACGATCTTCTCGCCACCCGTGGACCAGAAGTTGGCGGTCGGGTCCAGGTCACCGCTGCCGCTGACGGTGACCTTCAGCGGGTACTCCGGCCGTCCGGCGGCGACCCGGGCCGCGCGCCGCTCGGCGGAGTTGACGAGGAGGCGGGGGTTGTCGGCGCGCAGGGTGCCCGCGCCGACCAGGATCGCGTCGGACTCGGCCCGTACCTCGTCGACCCGGTCGAAGTCGGCGGGCCCGGAGAGGAGCAGCCGTCCGGGGCCGGTGTCGTCCAGGCAGCCGTCGAGGGAGACGGCAGCGGACAACAGGACGTAGGGGTGGGGCATGTACGCGCTCTCTTTCGGACTCTTCGGAACCCTTTGGGACTCTTTGGGACTCTTTGGGACTCTTTCGGAGGCAGGGTGTGGACCGGCCGAAGATCGGACTTGGTTCAAGTTTGAAGCAAACTTACACTGGGCGCATGACGACCCGCTGGCTCACCCCCGAGGAGCAGCGCGCCTGGCGCGCCTACATCGCCGCCTCCCACCTCCTGGAGGACGCGATCGACCGACAGCTCCAGCAGGACGCCGGCATGCCGCACCTGTACTACTCCATCCTGGCCAACCTCTCCGAGGCCCCGGACCGCAGTCTGCGCATGACCGACCTCGCCGAGAAGACGAAGATCACCCGTAGTCGGCTGACGTACGCGGTGACCCGCCTGGAGAAGGACGGGGCGGTACGCCGTGAAGGATGCCGCATGGACAAGCGGGGCAGTATCGCGATCCTGACCGACGATGGAATGGCCGTCCTCGAGCGCACGGCGCCCGGCCATGTCGAGACGGTCCGCGCGACCCTCTTCGACAACCTCACCCCGGAGCAGGTGGGGCAGCTGGAGGAGATCTGCACGGGGATCGCGCGCGGGCTCGAGGGCGACGATCCGCAGACCACACCCGACGACGTCCCGTGGCGCCGTCGCTCGTCGAGCTCTTGTACGTGAGTCCGTACGAGCACACACGTGAATCCATTTGAGCACATATGCGGGGCACATAAAGGCACGTGAACCGCACCACATCCACCACCGTCACACATTGCTTCAACTTTAAAGCATGAGGTAGGGTCTCGATCCGAGGAACTGCTTCAAAACTGAAGCAGATGAGAACCCGGACCGGAGTACCCGCATGCCCGACTTCCCCGCCGCCACCCCGCGCTCGCGCGTCCGGGTACCGCTGCGCTTCCACGACAGCTACAGCGTCGACGCCGAACTGGTCACCTTCCACGGACTGGCCGACGGCCAGGAACACCTGGCGATGGTCCTCGGCACCCCGTCGACGACCCCCCTGGTGCGCCTCCACTCCGAGTGCCTGACGGGCGACGTCTTCGGCTCGTCCCGCTGCGACTGCGGCCCCCAGCTCCGCGAGGCCGTCGAACAGATCGCCACCCGCGGCGGCGTACTCCTCTACCTCCGCCAGGAGGGCCGGGGCATAGGCCTCTACAACAAGCTCGACGCGTACGCCCTCCAGGACGAGGGCCTCGACACCTATGCCGCCAACACGGCGCTCGGCCTCCCCGAGGACGCCCGCGACTACACGGCGGCGGCCCAGATGCTGACAGCCCTCGGCGTCACGGAGCTGGACCTCCTCTCCAACAACCCCGACAAGGCGAACCAGCTCCGGGACCTGGGCATCACCGTCAACCACCGCGTCCCGACGGGCGTTTTCACGACGCCCCACAACGTCCGCTACCTGCGGGCGAAGGTCCTGCAGACCCAGCACACACTGCCGCTTCCGGAACTGACGGCGGGCTGACAGGAGTTCGTACGGCGGCCCCTAAGCCTCCCCGAGACCGCTTAGCGGGACTCAATGCTCAGCATGGGCCCGGAACGCAGCAACGCCCGAGTCAGCAGAAGCCGACCCGGACGCCGCACCGCGGATCAGGGGTCATATCGCCTGCCCGCCATCGGTAGACCCTGTGGGACTCGAACCCACAACCAATGGATTAAAAGTCCACTGCTCTGCCAATTGAGCTAAGGGTCCACGCACCGGCTCACGCCGATGCCCGCACCGACCCGCGTCGATGCAGGAACGAGCATAGCCGGACGAGGCCAGGACTCCGATCGGGTATCGGTGACCCGGCCGTGCCGCGAGGGCGGAAGGGGGTGGATGGGGGTGGCGGAAAGTTACGGATCCACCGGATCCGGGGCGCCCGCACGGGCCGCCTCGCGGGCCACGGTGCGTTCGTGGTCCGGGTTGAGGAACCAGTGGCGGGCCGAGGCGAACCACCAGGCCGCGGCGAAGCCGAGGACGGCCAGGACCGCGATCGGGGCGTAGTTGAACGTCTCCCAGGTGACCGGGGAAACCTGCGGGAGCATGAAGAGGATCGTGATCACGACCACCCACCCGACCGCCACGACCCCGATCAGGCGGGACCAGCGGCCCAGATGCCACGGACCGCGTTCGAAGCCGTCACCCTTGCGCAGCCGCAGCAGCGTCGGGATCACATACGCGATGTAGAGGCCGATCACGGCGATCGACGTCACCGCCGCGTACGCGGTCACATTGATCAGGTACGGCAGGCCGAGGACCAGCGCCCCGAGCGCCGCCAGCCACACCGCCGCGACGGGCGTACGCGTGCGCGGGTTCACCGTGTGCCACACGTGGGAGAACGGCAGCGCCCCGTCGCGCGAAAAGGCGTAGATCATGCGGGAGTTGGCGGTCACGGACGCCATGCCGCAGAACAGCTGCGCGCCGATGACCACCAGCAGGAGGAGCTTGCCCGCTGTCGCGCCCAGCGCGTCCAGGAGGATCTGGGCGGGCGGCACCCCGGTCGGCGAGCCGAGGGCCCCGTCGTACGACTGGATCGCGAAGGTGAAGCCCAGCAACAGGACGAAACCCGCTATCCACGATGTCCAGATGGACTGCACGATGCCCTTCGGGCCGGCCGTCGACGCGTCGTGCGTCTCCTCCGTCATGTGCGCCGAGGCGTCGTACCCGGTGAAGGTGTACTGCGCCATCAGCAGGCCGAGCAGCACCACGTACATGCTGCTGCCCCAGCCCGTGTTGTTCACGAACTCCGTGAACACGAAGGACGCCGACTGGTGGTGGTCCGGCGCGAAGGTCAGCGCGCCCACGATGACCGCCACGCCCACGACGTGCCACCACACGCTGACGCTGTTGAGGAGGCCGACGATGCGTACGCCGAAGGTGTTCAGCAGGCCGTGCAGGATCAGGATCCCGGCGAAGAGCAGGATCGTACGGCCGGGTGTGACCTCGAAGTCGAACTGGAGATTCAGGTACGCGCCCAGGAACGAGGCCGCGCCGAAGTCGATGCCCGCGGTCACCGCGACCTGGCCGAGGACGTTGAACCAGCCCGTGAACCACGCCCAGGCCGCGGCCGTACGCGGCGGTGCCAGACGGTGGGCCCAGAAGTACAGGCCGGCCGACGTCGGGTACGCCGAGCAGATCTCGGCCATCGCGAGCCCGACGAACAGCGTCATCAGGCCGACCGCGACCCAGCCCCAGGTGATCACGGCGGGCCCGCCGGTGTTCATGCCGAACAGATACAGCGTCATGCATCCCGAGAGCACCGAGATGATCGTGAAGGAGACCGCGTAGTTGGAGAACGCCGACATGCGGCGGGCGAGAACCTGCGTGTAGCCGAGCTGGGCAAGCCGTTCTTCGTCCGACAGCCCACGTGTCCTGGCGTCATCTGTCATGCCCCCAGCAATTCCCTCACCAGGGGTATGACATGCGCCACAGAGGACTTCGTTTGGCCGGAAAGGGTGGCCAAATCGCATGGCTCGGAACGAGCCCCCTCAGGTCGTGCAAGGAGCGGGTACGCCGAAGGGCCCGGCCGACCGAGGTCGTCCGGGCCCTTCAGTGATGCTCAGCGGCCGTTCAAGCCGACGTTTCAGCCGTTGCGCTTCCAGCGCGGCTTGTCATCACGACGCCCGAAGGACGAGCCGGAGCCCGAACCGGCGCCACGGTGGTCGTCACGACGGCCGTACGGGCGGTCATGGCTGCCGGTGCGGAAGCCGCCGCCGGCCGGACGGTCATCGCGACGGTCACGGTTGAACGGGCGGTCGCTGCCGCGGTGGCCGGCCGGACGGTCGTCCCGGCGGAAGCCGCCAGTCGCCGGGCGGTCGCCGTCACGACGGTCGCGGTTGAAGCCGCCCGAGGGACGGTCGTCACGACGGTCACGGTTGAGGCCACCACGGTCGCCGTCACGACGGTCATCGCGACGGAAGCCGCCCGACGGACGGTCGTCACGACGGTCGAAGGAACGGCCACCGCGGTCGTTGTCACGGTTGAAGCCACCCGACGCCGGGCGGTCGCCGTCACGGCGGTCACGGTTGAAGCCGCCCGAGGGACGGTCGTCACGACGGTCACGGTTGAAGCCACCACGGTCGCCGTCACGACGGTCGTCACGGCGGAAGCCGCCCGAGGGACGGTCGTCACGACGGTCACGGTTGAACCCGCCACGGTCGTTGTCACGACGGTCGTCCCGACGGAAACCACCCGACGGACGGTCGTCACGACGGTCACGGCGCTCGTAGTTGCCCCGCTCGTCACGACGCTGACGCGGCTCCTCGCGCACCGCCTCGGCGGCCTCCTGCGCGACCGTCTGCTCGGCGACGGCGGCCGCGGCGGCCTCCACGACGGCAGCGGCCTCGGCCAGCGCGGCCTCCGGGTCCTCGCCCCGCTCGCGCGCGGCCCGCGCGATCAGCCGGTCCGCCTCCTCGCGCAGCTCGGCGGCACGCCGCTGCGCGCGCTCCAGCTGCTTGGTGAGCTGCGAGACCTCACGCTCGGCCTGCTGCGCCGCGTTGCCCGCCGACTCGGCCTGGACCTCGGTCATCGACCGGGCACCGGTGATGTCCGCGACCTCCGGGTCGAAGGCCGCACCGCCCTGGATGATGTGACGCGAGGCGTCGACGCCCGCGTCCTCCATCAGACGGAAGATCTGCCGGCGCTGGTGCGGCAGGGACAGCGACACGACCGTGCCGGAGCGCCCCGCGCGGGCCGTACGGCCGGAGCGGTGCAGGTAGTCCTTGTGGTCACCGGCCGGGTCCACGTTCAGCACCAGGTCGATGCCGTCGACGTGGATACCGCGGGCGGCGACGTCGGTCGCGACCAGCGCGTTGACGTAACCGTCCTTGAAGTCGGCCAGCGTCCGCGTCCGCGCCCCCTGCGTCATGCCGCCGTGCAGCGCGTCGGCCTTCACGCCCGACTCACGCAGCTGCTCGGCGATACGGTCCGCGCCCAGCTGCGTACGGACGAAGATGATCGTGCGGCCCTTGCGGGAGGCGATCGCGGCCGTGACCGGCGCCTTGTCCTTCGGCTTCACGATGAGGATGTGGTGCGACATGGTCGTCACCGCGCCCTGGGCGGCGTCGACCTCGTGCGTCACCGGGTTGCTCAGGTAGCGCTTGACCAGCGTGGAGATCTCGTTCTCCATCGTGGCCGAGAACAGCATGCGCTGGCCGCCGCCCGGGATCTGGTCGAGCAGCTCGGTGACCTCGGGCAGGAAGCCCAGGTCGGACATCTGGTCGGCCTCGTCGAGGACGGCCACCTCGACGTTCGCGAGGGAGCAGGCGCCGCGGTTGATGATGTCGCGCAGCCGGCCCGGGGTGGCGACGAGGATGTCGACACCGCGCTCCAGGGCGTAGATCTGGTTGCCCATCGACGTACCGCCGCAGACGACCTTCATCTTCAGGCCGAGCACGTCGCCGTACGGCTGGAGGGCGTCCGCGACCTGCATCGCGAGCTCACGCGTCGGCGTGAGGATGATGCCGCGGGGCTTCTTCTTCTCGGTGTGACCGCCGGACAGCCGCGCGAGCAGCGGCAGACCGAACGAGAGGGTCTTGCCGGAGCCGGTGCGGCCACGGCCGAGGATGTCCTTGCCGGCCAGGGCGTCCGGAATGGTCGCGGCCTGGATCGGGAAGGGGGTGGTCACGCCGTTCTGCGCGAGCTTGCGCACAACGCCCTCGGGGAGACCGAGAGTGTCGAAGGTGACCTCGGGAACCGCGGGAGCCGCGGTCTCGTCGGTCGCCTCGACCGTGTCGGGCGCCTCGTTCTCGGGCACGACGACGTGATCAGTACTGGAAATGGACATGCGAATGCGAAACCTTCCGGAGTCTCGTCGGCACGCGCCCGTCAACTCCGTGATTTCGCAAACGACCGCCTCAATGCGGTCAGCCACGGCAAGGGAGAGTACGCGCCACGCGGCGCGCTCTGTGATGGCGCCGGGCAAATGGGATCAAACGATCTACCACCATACGCACCCTCCACCCCTCAAGGCAAACCGAGCCGATAGCCCCAGGTCAGCCCACCTCTCAGGCCCTCGCCCAGGCCGCCGCTCAGCCCTCGGCCCCGGCCCGCGGCGCCGGCTCCCGCCGCTCGGCGAGCTGCGGCGCGGGCTCCGGATGCGCCGAGGACGACGGCTCGGCCGTGGTCGGATCCGGCGACGGCGTGGGCGTCACCTTGGTGGGTGTCGGCTCCGGATCGGGACGCGTCGGCGTGGGCTGCGCCTTCGTCGGCGAGGACGCCCCCGGCCTGGGCTTCTTCCCGCCCTTCCCGCCGTCCCCGTCCCTGCCGGGCTTCGACGGAACGGCCGACGCGCTCTCCCCGGCCGACGGCGACGCCGACCCGGACGCCGACTCACTCGGCTTCGCCGCACCGTGTTTTCCGTCACGCGCCCCGTGATAGCCCGAGCCCCCGCCGCTCACCGCCGAGCCACCGTCCGGCGCCTCACCACCCCGCTGCCCCGCCGAGTGCGAGGGCTTCGCACGCCCTCCCTCGTCGTCACCGACGCTCATACAGCCTGCTGACACGGCAACGGCCAGGGCCGCGGCGGCCAGACGGACGGGTACGTACATGGCGCGCACGGGCAGCCACCTCCGAGGCGGAATGAGGAGTCCCCCTGCCCAACTCCCGCCGCCCGCAAGAAGACACGCGACCGCACGGGAGAGACGTCAGCCACATCCGGGAGCGACGTCAGCCGTATCCGAGGGCGTGCAGCCGCGCGTCGTCGATCCCGAAGTGGTGAGCGATCTCATGCACCACGGTCACCTCGGTCTCGGCCACCACGTCCTCACGCGTATCGCACATCCGCAGCGTCGGCCCCCGGTAGATCGTGATCCGGTCCGGCAGCACCCCGGCGTACCACTCACCGCGATCCGTCAGCGGAGTCCCCTCGTACAACCCGAGCAGCTCGGGATCGTGGCTCGGCGGTTCGTCCTCGACGAACACCGCCACGTTGTCCATCAGCCGTGTCAGCTCCGGCGGAATCCGGTCCAACGCCTCGGCGACCAGTTCCTCGAACTCCTCGCGCGTCATCTCCAGCACAGGGCCATTGTCCGGTACGGACGCCCGGGCGGTGCGGGACGCCGCGTACGAGCGCCCGTCCCCGAGCCCGTACGACCCCTGTGAGAGACCGCGCCCCGCCGCATACCCACCCCGCCCTTTGGGCATACGGGACCAATGGCCCGCGTCCCCGCTGCCGCCACCGCTCTGCACCGCGTAGGAAAGGCTCCACGTGCCTTCGTACGCCACTACCGCTCACGCCGTACGCACCCGGTCATCGAACTCGTCCACCAACCGCATCCGTACACCCGCGCCCTCGGCCTCATCGCCGTCGTCCTGTTCGGCGCGTGGCTCGGCCTGCTGATCGTCGGAAACGTCCGTGCGCCGGTCGGTCCGATGGACACCACCATGACCCTGCGCCCCTCCGTCACGGGCGGCACGAAGATCAACGTGTCCCCGCTCGGCGCCCTCGAACTGCGCAGCCACATTGCCCCCCTCCGCCTCGACGTGGACGTCGACCAGCTCGACCCCGTCCGCTCCCAGGCCCTCGTCGACCACCCCGAACGGCTCTCCGGCCTCCAGGACGAGGTCGCCCGAGACGTCGGCCACGGCACCCTCGACCTCGCCGTACGCTCCTGCGTCGCCGTGGTCTCGGGCGCGACGGCCCTCGGCCTCGCGGTCTACCGCCGCCCACGCCGAGCCCTCGCGGCCGGCGGCCTGGCACTGGCACTGCTGGCCGCCTCCGCAGCGACAGCCTTCGCGACGTGGAACCCGAAATCGGTCCTGGAACCGAAATTCTCGGGTCTCCTGAGCAGCGCCCCCTCGGTCGTCGGCAACGCCCGCAGCATCGTCAGCGAATTCGACGTCTACCAGAAGGAGTTGGCGCGCCTGGTGACGAACGTGACGAAGCTGTACGACGCCACGTCCACGCTCCCCGCGTACGAACCGGACCCCTCCACCATCCGCGTCCTGCACGTCTCCGACATCCACCTCAACCCCGCCAGCTGGAAGATCATCGCCTCACTGGTGAAGCAGTACGAGATCGACGTCATCGTCGACTCCGGCGACACCATGGACCACGGAACGGCGGCGGAGAACGGCTTCCTGGACCCGGCCGCCGACCTCGGCGCCCCCTACGTCTGGGTGCGAGGCAACCACGACTCCCGGATCACCCAGAGCTACCTGGAGCGGATGAAGAACGTGCACGTCCTGGACGACGGACGGGCCGTCTCGGTGGCCGGCCTGCGCTTCGCGGGCATCGGCGATCCGCAGTTCACCCCCGACCGCTCGGAGCGGGACGGGGAAGCCCCGTCGGAGGAACTGGCGGGTGCGCGTCTGGCGTCCGCGCTCCGCGACCAGGAAGCGGCAGGCACACCGGTGGACGTGGCCATCGCCCACAACCCGGACGCCGCCCGGCAGACGGACGGCGATGTACCGCTGGTGCTGGCCGGGCACCTCCACCACCCGGAGATGGAGGTCATGAAATACGGCACGCGCCTGCGCATCGAGGGCTCGACCGGCGGCAGCGGGCTGCGGGCGCTGGAGCAGCAGTACCCCGACCCCATCGAGACGTCGATCCTCTACCTCGACCGCGACACCCGCCGCCTCCAGGCCTGGGACGAGATCAAACTGGGCGGCCTGGGCCTGACGACGGCCGAGGTCAGCCGCCATCTCCCGGAGGAAAACCAACCAGGCGCACCGTCCACTCCGCCCGCCACCCCCTCGCCCACCCCGTAAACCGTTTTGGCGATCCCTCCCGACATCCCATATGCTGCTCACGTCCCCGACGCGCTGCGAGGCGCCCAGGCGGGCCGATAGCCCTCATCGTCTAGCGGCCTAGGACGCCGCCCTTTCAAGGCGGTAGCACGGGTTCGAATCCCGTTGGGGGCACGCAATCCCGTGTGCGAGACTGTTCGCACACAACAGCTTGGTCCTGTGGAGCAGTTTGGAGTGCTCGCCACCCTGTCAAGGTGGAGGCCGCGGGTTCAAATCCCGTCAGGACCGCTGCGACTCGCCCGCGAGTCGCGTGGCTGGGTAGCTCAGTTGGTACGAGCGATCGCCTGAAAAGCGATAGGTCGCCGGTTCGACCCCGGCCCCAGCCACCACCCGAAGGCCCCGTCCAGACGGACGGGGCCTTCCGCGTACCCCGACATGGCACCAGCAAGTCCACGATCGTGCCGCAGCGGCGCAACGACACCGCCGCCGCGCCAGAGCCACGACAGCCGACTTCCCACCCGCTGCGACTCGCCCGCGAGTCGCGTGGCCGGGTAGCTCAGCCGGTACGAGCGATCGCCTGGCTGCATCCGATTGCGGCTGCGCCGCGGGCGATAGGTCGCCGGTTCGACCCCGGCCCCAGCCACCACCCGAAGGCCCCGTCCAGACGGACGGGGCCTTCGTCGTGCGCGTGCGCCGGCGAGGGCACAGGAGAGGCCGGCAAGGCAGAGGAGACCGGGCCGCCCGCTCCCCGCCCGCTCCGCGTGAGCGGCCCCGTGCAAAAGCGTTCGCTCCTCGTTTCCCCGAGGTGAGATCCTGGACCGCGTATGTCTACGCATCCTGCCCCCGCCCTCGGCGATATCGCCCCTCGTCTGGCCGAGCTGTCCCTGCGCGACGCGCACCGGCTCGGGCGCAGGCTCGAGGGTGCGCGCCGGATTCGCAAGCCCGAGGCCCGGGCCGCTGTCGCCGCCGAGATCGAGACGGAGGTCGCCAGGGCCGAGGTCCGCATGGCCGAGCGGCGCACGCGCGTGCCCGCCGTCACGTACCCCGAGCAGCTGCCCGTCAGCCAGAAGAAGGACGACATCGCGGACGCCATCCGTGATCATCAGGTCGTCATCGTCGCCGGTGAGACCGGGTCCGGCAAGACGACGCAGATCCCGAAGATCTGTCTGGAGCTCGGGCGCGGGGTCAGGGGGATGATCGGGCACACACAGCCGCGTCGTATCGCCGCCCGTACCGTCGCCGAGCGGGTCGCGGAGGAGCTGGACACGCCTCTCGGCGAGGCCGTCGGCTGGAAGGTCCGCTTCACCGACCAGGTGAACCCGGACGGCACCTTCGTGAAGCTGATGACGGACGGCATCCTGCTGGCCGAGATCCAGACGGACCGCGAGCTGCGCGCGTACGACACGATCATCATCGACGAGGCGCACGAGCGGTCGCTGAACATCGACTTCCTGCTCGGGTATCTAGCTCAGCTGCTGCCCAAGCGGCCGGACCTGAAGGTCGTCATCACCTCCGCGACCATCGATCCCGAGCGGTTCTCCCGGCATTTCGGGGATGCGCCGATCGTTGAGGTCAGCGGGCGGACGTATCCCGTCGAGGTGCGCTACCGGCCCCTCCTCGAAGAGGACGGCGACGATGCCGACCGCGACCAGATCACCGCGATCTGCGACGCGGTCGAGGAGCTCCAGGGGGAAGGCAAGGGCGACATCCTCGTCTTCCTCTCGGGAGAGCGGGAGATTCGTGACACCGCGGATGCGCTGACCAAGAAGAACTACCGGTTCACCGAAGTGCTGCCCCTGTACGCCCGTCTCTCGCACGCCGAGCAGCACCGCGTCTTCCAGCCGCACACCGGGCGCAGGATCGTTCTGGCGACCAACGTCGCCGAGACGTCGCTGACCGTCCCGGGCATCAAGTACGTGATCGACCCGGGCACCGCCCGCATCTCCAGATACAGCCACCGTACGAAGGTGCAGCGGCTGCCCATCGAGCCGGTCTCGCAGGCCAGCGCCAACCAGCGCAAGGGCCGCTGCGGACGGACCAGCGACGGAATCTGTATCCGGCTGTACACCGAGGACGACTTCCTCGCCCGGCCGGAGTTCACGGACGCCGAGATCCTCCGTACGAACCTGGCGTCCGTCATTCTCCAGATGACCGCGGCCGGGCTCGGGGACATCGAGAAGTTCCCGTTCATCGACCCGCCGGACCACCGCAACATCCGCGACGGCGTCCAACTGCTCCAGGAACTCGGCGCGTTGGATCCGACCCAGAAGGACGTACGCAAGCGGCTCACGGAGACCGGGCGGAAGCTCGCCCAGCTGCCCGTCGACCCGCGGCTCGCCCGCATGGTCCTGGAGGCCGACAAGAACGGCTGTGTGCGCGAGGTCATGGTGATCGCCGCCGCGCTCTCCATCCAGGACCCGCGCGAGCGGCCGGCCGACAAGCAGACGCAGGCCGACCAGCAGCACGCCCGCTTCAAGGACGAGACGTCCGACTTCCTGGCGTACCTCAATCTCTGGCGGTACCTGCGTGAGCAGCAGAAGGAGCGCGGCTCGTCGTCCTTCCGCCGCATGTGCAAGCAGGAGTATCTGAACTTCCTGCGGATCCGCGAGTGGCAGGACATCTATTCGCAGCTGCGGACGGTCGCCAAGCAGATGGGCATCCATCTGAACGAGGACGATGCCCCCGATCAGCAGATCCATCTCTCGCTTCTCGCCGGGCTGCTCTCCCACATCGGCATGAAGGACGTGAAGGAGGCCGGGGGAGAGGGCGGGAGAAACACAGGGAAGAACGAGTACCTCGGCGCCCGGAGCGCCAAGTTCGCGATCTTCCCGGGCTCGGCACTCTTCAAGAAGCCACCGCGCTTCGTCATGTCCGCCGAGCTCGTCGAGACCTCCCGTCTCTGGGCCCGGGTCAACGCGAAGATCGAGCCGGAGTGGGTCGAACCGCTCGCGGAGCACCTGCTGAAGCGCACGTACAGCGAGCCGCACTGGGAGAAGGACCAGGCCGCGGTGATGGCGTACGAGAAGGTCACGCTGTACGGCGTGCCGATCATCGCCCAGCGGAAGGTCAATTACGGGCGGATCGACCCGGAGGTCTCCCGCGAGCTGTTCATTCGCAACGCGCTCGTCGAGGGCGACTGGCGTACGCACCACAAGTTCTTCGCGGACAACCGCAGACTCCTCACCGAGGTCGAGGAGTTGGAGCACCGCGCGCGGCGTCGCGACATCCTGGTGGACGACGAGACGCTGTTCGACTTCTACGACCAGCGGGTGCCCGAACACGTCGTGTCGGGCGCGCACTTCGACTCCTGGTGGAAGCACAAGCGGCACGACGAGCCCGAACTGCTCGACTTCGAGCGGTCGATGCTCATCAACGAGCGTGCGGGGGATGTCAGCAAGGACGACTATCCGGACTCCTGGCGTCAGGGCCGGCTGAAGTTCCGTGTGACGTACCAGTTCGAGCCGGGCGCGGACGCGGACGGCGTGACCGTCCACATCCCGCTCCAGGTCCTCAACCAGGTCACGGACGAGGGCTTCGACTGGCAGATCCCGGGCCTGCGCGAGGAGGTCGTCACGGAGCTGATCCGGTCCCTCCCGAAGCCGATCCGGCGGAACTACGTCCCTGCCCCCGACTTCGCGCAGAAGTTCCTGGAGCGGGCGGTGCCCCTCCAGGAGCCGCTGACGACGACGATGGCGCGCGAGCTCAAGCGCATGGTCGGGGTGCCGCTGACGGCCGACGACTTCGACTGGTCCCGGGTTCCCGACCATCTGAAGATCACCTTCCGGATCGTCGACGAGCGGCGGCGCAATCTGGCCGAGGACAAGGACCTGGAGGCGCTGCAGCTGCGCCTGAAGCCGAAGGCACGGCAGGCGATCTCGCAGGCCGCGGCGGCGACGGCCGAGCGCACGGGCGGCGAGTCCCTGGAACGCAAGGGCCTCACGGACTGGACGATCGGCTCCCTCACCCGTGTCTTCGAGACGCGCCGGGCCGGCCAGCCGGTGAAGGCGTACCCCGCCCTGGTCGACGACGGCGACACGGTCTCCGTACGCCTCTTCGACACCGAGGCCGAGCAGCAGCAGGCCATGTGGAAGGGCACGCGGCGGCTCATCCTGCGCAACATCCCGGTGAACCCGGCGAAGTTCGCGTCGGACAAGCTCACGAACCCGCAGAAGCTGGCCCTGTCCGCGAACCCGCACGGCTCCATCCAGGCCCTCTTCGACGACTGCGCGATGGCTGCGGCGGACAGACTGATCGGGGACTTCGGCGGGCCCGCCTGGGACGAGGAGTCGTACCGGAAGCTGTACGAGAAGGTGCGCGCGGAGATCGTCGACACGACGGTCCGCACGGTCGGCCAGGTGCAGCAGGTCCTCGCCGCCTGGCAGGCCTGTGAGCGCCGTCTGAAGGGTGTACGGAGCGCTGTGCTGCTCGCGAACCTCACGGACGTACGCACACAGCTGGACGCCCTCGTGAAGCCGGGCTTCGTCACGGAGACGGGTCTGCGTCGTCTGCCGGACCTGATGCGCTACCTGGTCGCGGCGGACCGCCGGCTCCAGCAGATGCCGACGAACGTCCAGCGGGACACGAGCCGTATGGAGAAGGTCCACGAGATGCAGGACGAGTACGCGTGGCTGCTCGAGCAGATGCCGCAGGGCCGTCCCGTCCCCTCCTCGGTCCTGGACATCCGCTGGATGATCGAGGAGCTCCGCGTCAGCTATTTCGCGCACGCGCTGGGCACGGCGTACCCCGTCTCCGACAAGCGCATCGTGAAGGCCATCGACGCGGCTGTCCCGTAACGGCTCCCGTACGCAGGGTGAGTTCGCCCTGGGGGCTCACCCTCCTGTACAGTCTCTTCTCGCAGCGCAACGCACGATTGGCCCTGCGAAACCTGGTCCTGTGGAGCAGCTTGGAGTGCTCGCCACCCTGTCAAGGTGGAGGCCGCGGGTTCAAATCCCGTCAGGACCGCAGTAGATGAAGGGCCCAGCATCCGACAAGGATGCTGGGCCCTTCTTCATGCGCCCTGGGCGCCCCCTCAGGGGCGCGGGGAACTGCGCGACCAGCCCCCACGGCGCCGCAGCCGCACACCGCACCGCAAGGCCCCTGACGCCGGCATCCGACCAACACCGGCCTCACAAGCCTCGCTCGCCCCGCGGAGCGCCACCTGGGCTTGACGCCGTCACATTCCCCCAGTACCTAGAAACCAGGGCCCAAGACCCCACCGGAGGTGGCCATGGCCGTGTCCGCGAGGCACGAGACACGAGCTCTGCTCCGCGCCCATCTGTCGGCGGCCTCCGGGTACCGCCATCTGACGCGGCACTGCCCGATCTGTCATCGGCTCCTGCGGCTGGCCACGGAGACCGCTCCAAGCGGCACGGAGAGCCCCGACGAGAGCCCCCAAGAGGACGAGAGCCCGTCCCCGGCGTAGGCAAGGCGGCCAGTGCTCCGCGCGTCAACTGTCGCCCGGGCGGCGCCAGATGCGCACAATCCCCTTTAGCGCAGGAGCACCACACGCAACAAGGACCCCGACATGTGATGGGTGTCACCGCATAAGTTTTCAAACCTGCGGAACTTACCCCCCACATACAACTGGTCAATTTAATATGTGCAATTGCACCCAGCTCAGAGGCCTCGCACAGCTGATCCGACAGCCCTCCCCAGACTGCGACAAGGCCGCTCACAGTCCGGCCCGGCACTCCGCGACCAGGGCATCAGCAGGGCACAAAAAGATCGCGCTGGACCCGGCGGAGTCCAGCGCGATCTACGACGCACCCTTGTTGCTTGAGGTTCTTGCTCGGGCGTGGACCCCGTTGGGGCAGGATCCGCGTCGCTTGGAGCTTGGGTTCGGGCGTACCGACAAATGGGGGACCTGCCGAAATGCCCTGCTATGGAGTTGTTGTTCAGACTTCGCTGCGCTGCTGCGGGATACCCGCAAGCAGAGCGCGGACTTCGGCTTCGCGGTAACGGCGATGCCCGCCGAGCGTCCGGATCGAAGTGAGCTTGCCGGCCTTCGCCCACCGCGTCACCGTCTTCGGGTCCACGCGGAACATCGTGGCAACCTCAGCGGGGGTCAGCAGCGGCTCGGCATCAGGGGTGCGAGCGGTCATGAGCGGCCTCCTCGGGAGAACCGAACCTTCTCGGTTCTTTCCTCTAAATTCTGCACCTTGACCCGCGTTGCCCGAAATGGCGGACGCGGGCCGAGTCGGTTATAGGACGAACGGCTTGTCCTCGGCACTACAACTACACCATCTGTCCAGCCACGTCGGCCAAACCGATGGAATTGCCCTCCCAGGTGTTCATCAGCGACGGAAGCCGATGGACCATGCCATAGCGGACAGTCACGCCACTGTGACGATCAGTCACAGGACGATCAGGAGTCACGAGACCCCCCATAGCGTGCAATGCTGAGATTCCACCCATACGCGGGCAGAAGGAGCCCTCCCCGGACTCCTTGTCCTATTTTGGCATGAGGAGGGGCGTTAGGCGCAAGGTCCGCGTTAGTGCCGTCCGTCACGCTTACCCCGTACGACCCGGATCGGGACTTACGTCCTGTCAGATCCCGTGACACAAAGGAACCCTCGGCCCGGCGAACGAACCACGGGCCCCGGCAAGCGAACAGCAGGCCCCGGTATGCGAACCCCGCAGCACGTGGTCCGCGGAAGTGCCATCGGTTCCTCAGGAGTCCCGCCGGCCCCTCAGTTCGCGGAGCGACGGTCCCGTACCGAACGCCACCGCTCCACGAGCCGACCGTACGCCTCGCCGGCCCCGGCACCGTCGCCCGTGCGCAGCGCCTCGATGCCCTCGGCGACATCGGCCGCCGAGTGGTCGCCGTCGAGCTCGCCGGCGGGCAGGACGTGCACCAGGCCGCCGTAGTCCAGCTCCACCAGCGAACGCGGGTGGAACTCCTCCAGCCAACGCCCCACGTCCACCAGGCCGTCGATGAGCGGTCCTTCGTCGAGGGTGTCCCGCAGTGTCCGCAGGGCCCGCGCCACCCGCCGCCGGGCCTGCACCATCGGCGTCCGGTAGCGGAGCACCGGCGCGTCCTCCTCGGCACCGGAGCCGGCCCCCTTGCCGAACTCGCGCTCCTCGTCCGACACCAGCACGAACCAGTTCAGCGGCACCTGCCAGGTCGACGTGCGGATCCAGGGCCGGGCGTCGGGGTTGCGGGTCAGCCAGCGCTCGTAGTCCTGGGCCGTCTGGCGCCGTACGACCGGGGGCAGGACCGCGTCCAGGACCGGCGGCGGCAGCTCCTCGGCCAGGTCGCCCAGGGCCTGCCAGCCGCGCAGCCGGGTCCGCCAGGGGCACACGCACAGCACGCCGTCCACGTCCACGACGAACGCGTCGCCGCTCTCGTGTACTGGCACCGGGACAGGCGGGGTGGGCAGCAAGTCGGCCAGCGACCGGCGCAGTTCGTCCTGATAGGAGGGGCGGTCCGGGCGGCGGGCATAGCGCGCCCAGTGGCCGCGCTCCGGCTCGGGGAAGGCCGCCAGCGGTTCGTACACGCGGAGATAGGACGCGTACGGGACGATCAACGAGGACACCTTGGGCACGCTTGCTCCCTCCCCCGCCGACCAAACGGAAAACCCGCGAAACCTGCGCACAAGAGCGCGGGAAAACACTGCAAATCGTCCCACGCCCCATCGTGACCGTACTCCGGGAGAGGGTGATCCTGACCACTGCGCGGATGGCGGTCCCGTACAGGCTCTAATCTCGTGCCACACGGACCCCCGCCACCCGTACGAGGGCCGCCCCGAACCGCCGCTTCTTACCTGGGAGTCACCACCGTGACCGACGTAACCGGCGCCCCTGCCGATGTACTGCACACCCTGTTCCGCTCGGATCAGGGCGGCCATGAGCAAGTCGTGCTCTGTCAGGACCGGGCCAGTGGCCTCAAGGCCGTCATCGCGATCCACTCCACCGCTCTGGGCCCCGCCCTCGGCGGTACGCGCTTCTACCCGTACGCGAGCGAGGCGGAGGCCGTCGCCGACGCGCTGAACCTCTCCCGCGGGATGTCGTACAAGAACGCCATGGCCGGGCTCGACCACGGCGGGGGCAAGGCCGTGATCATCGGCGACCCGGAGAAGGTCGAGCCCGCTCAGAAGACTGCGCTGCTGCTCGCCTACGGGCGGTTCGTCGCTTCCCTCGGTGGCCGGTACGTCACCGCCTGCGACGTCGGCACGTACGTGGCCGACATGGACGTCGTGGCGCGCGAGTGCCGCTGGACCACCGGGCGCTCCCCCGAGAACGGCGGCGCGGGCGACTCGTCCGTCCTGACCGCCTTCGGCGTCTTCCAGGGCATGCGGGCCTCCGCCCAGCACCAGTGGGGCGATCCGTCGCTGCGCGGCCGCCGGGTCGGCATCGCGGGCGTCGGCAAGGTGGGGCGCCACCTGGTGGAGCATCTGCTGGACGACGGCGCCGAGATCGTGATCACGGACGTACGGGAAGAGGCCGTACGGGGGATGCTGGCCAAGCACCCGTCCCGTGTGACGGCCGTCGCGGACACCGACGCGCTGATCCGGGTGGAGGGGCTCGACATCTACGCTCCCTGCGCGCTGGGCGGCGCCCTGAACGACGACTCCGTGCCGGTGCTCACCGCGAAGATCGTCTGCGGTGCGGCCAACAACCAGCTGGAGCACGCGGGCGTCGAGAAGGACCTCGCGGACCGCGGGATCCTCTACGCGCCGGACTACGTGGTGAACGCGGGCGGTGTCATCCAGGTCGCCGACGAGCTGCACGGCTTCGACTTCGAGCGGTGCAAGGCGAAGGCCGCGAAGATCTTCGACACCACGCTGGCCATATTCGCACGTGCGAAGGCGGACGGGATTCCGCCGGCCGCGGCGGCCGACCGGATCGCCGAGCACCGCATGGCGGAGGCGCGTCGTCCCTGAGGTCCGGGACAGCTGTTCGGGACGTCCGGCGGGTACCTGCCGGCGGGTGTTGGAGAGAACTCTCACGTTCGTCGGCGGGTCGTTCGCCGAGAAGAGGTTAAAATCGCGGTTGACCAGCGAGGACAGGGCGCCTCGAGGGTTCTGGGCGTAGGCGCGTCCTGCGGGCGACGTACCGTATGGGCGCGGGCTCAGGTACCGTGGAAGCCCTACGGACCGGTCTCTCCGCGGAGAGCCCGTTCCAGATCATGAACGCGTGTCAAGACTCTGGGGCCGTCGAGCCCCGTCACCGAGGGGGTCGAGCCATGGGGCGCGGCCGGGCCAAGGCCAAGCAGACGAAGGTCGCCCGCCAGCTGAAGTACAACAGCGGCGGGACTGACCTGTCGCGTCTGGCCAACGAGCTGGGCGCTTCGACTTCGCAACAGCCGCCGAATGGCGAGCCGTTCGAGGACGATGACGAGGAAGACGACCCGTACGCCCAGTACGCGGATCTCTACAACGACGACGAGGACGAGGACGACGAGTCCGGTCCCACGTCGCAACGCCGCGGCGCTTGACGCTCCAGCTGAGCTGTTCGTTTTAGCTGCGCTTCACCCGGTCCGGACCGGTTTATTGCCGGACCGGGTTTTGCGGTTGCGCTCCGCTTGGAGCGGGGGTAGCTGCGGCGCGTTGTGATCTGCGGGCTGTCGTGGGCTGGTCGCGCCCATGCGGCGGAGCCGCATATGTCACAGCCCCGCGCCCCTAATGGGGCGCCTCTGATGGGGCGTGTTGATCAGTTCGCGTAGTCGTTGATCAGGGTTGCGCCCGTCTCGTGGGTGTCTCGGTCTGTGATCTCGCCTGCCACCCAGGACTCCACGCCGCGGTCCTCCAGTGTGGCGAGGGCCACGTCTGTGGACTCCTGCGGGACGATCGCGATCATGCCGACGCCCATGTTCAGGGTCTTCTCCAGCTCCAGGCGGTCGACCTGGCCGGTCGTGCCGACGAGGTCGAAGACGGGGGCCGGGGTCCAGGTGGCGCGGTCGACGGTCGCGTGCAGGCCGTCCGGGATCACTCGGGCCAGGTTGGCCGCGAGGCCGCCGCCCGTGATGTGCGAGAACGCGTGTACGTCGGCCGTACGGGTCAGTGCCAGGCAGTCCAGCGAGTAGATCTTGGTGGGCTCCAGGAGCTCCTCGCCGAGCGTCCGTCCGAACTCCGCGATGTGCTGGTCGAGCTTCAGCTTGACGCGGTCGAACAGGACGTGCCGGACGAGCGAGTACCCGTTCGAGTGAAGGCCGGAGGCCGCCATGGCGATCACCGCGTCACCCTTACGGATACGATCCGCGCCGAGCAGCCGGTCGGCCTCGACCACGCCCGTGCCCGCGCCGGCGACGTCGAAGTCGTCCGGGCCGAGCAGCCCCGGGTGCTCGGCCGTCTCGCCGCCCACGAGGGCGCAACCCGCGAGGACACAGCCCTCGGCGATGCCCTTCACGATGGCGGCCACACGCTCCGGGTGGACCTTGCCGACACAGATGTAGTCGGTCATGAAGAGCGGCTCGGCGCCGCACACCACGATGTCGTCCATCACCATCGCGACCAGGTCGTGGCCGATGGTGTCGTACACGCCGAGCTGCCGGGCAAGGTCGACCTTCGTGCCGACGCCGTCCGTGGCGGAGGCGAGCAGCGGGCGCTCGTACCGCTTCAGAGCGGAGGCGTCGAAGAGGCCGGCGAAGCCGCCGAGGCCGCCGAGGACCTCGGGGCGCTGCGTCTTCTTCACCCACTCCTTCATCAGTTCCACGGCGCGGTCGCCCGCTTCGATGTCGACGCCCGCGGCTGCGTAGCTGGCACCTGTCCCCGGGGACGCAGTCCCCAAGTCGGACTCAGTAGTCATGACTGTGAGAGCTTTCGTGTCGTACAGCTGTGTTGCTGCGAGGTCTTACGGGCGACGGATCGCGTCGGCCGCGGCCGTGGCGGCTGGGCCCGCCGCCAGCTCGGTCTCCAGGAGCTGCTTGCCCAGCAGCTCGGGGTCCGGGAGATCCATCGGGTACTCGCCGTCGAAGCAGGCGCGGCAGAGGTTCGGCTTGTCGATGGTCGTGGCCTCGATCATGCCGTCGATGGAGATGTACGAGAGGGAGTCGGCGCCGAGCGAGGTGCCGATCTCTTCGATGGTCATGCCGTTGGCGATCAGCTCGGCGCGGGTCGCGAAGTCGATGCCGAAGAAGCAGGGCCACTTCACGGGGGGCGAGGAGATCCGGATGTGGACTTCCGCCGCGCCCGCTTCCCGGAGCATCCGGACCAGTGCGCGCTGCGTGTTGCCGCGCACGATCGAGTCGTCGACGACGACCAGGCGCTTGCCCTTGATGACTTCCTTGAGCGGATTCAGCTTGAGGCGGATGCCCAGCTGG
The DNA here is from genome assembly GCF_008905045.1 of Streptomyces albicerus. Classification (GTDB taxonomy): domain Bacteria; phylum Actinomycetota; class Actinomycetes; order Streptomycetales; family Streptomycetaceae; genus Streptomyces; species Streptomyces albicerus. The sequence continues at coordinate 134,350 of NZ_VWMY01000020.1, read as the reverse complement.
CGGATGGTCTGTGAAGGCTGGATGAAGGTCCGGCCCACATACGCGTTCTTCACCAGGCCGGCGCCGAACGGAATGCCGGAGGCCTCCGCGTAACCGATCGCGGCGGGCGTGCCGGACTCCGGGGTCGCTATGACCAGATCGGCCTCGACGGGGGCTTCCTTGGCGAGGCGGCGGCCCATCTCGACCCGGGAGAGGTACACGTTCCGGCCGGCGATGTCGGTGTCCGGGCGGGCCAGATACACGTACTCGAAGACACAGCCCTTGGGCTTCGCTTCCGCGAATCGGGAGGTTCGCAGGCCGTTCTCGTCGATGGCGACGAACTCGCCCGGCTCGATCTCGCGGACGTAGGCGGCGCCGCAGATGTCCAGGGCGGCGGACTCGGAGGCGACGACCCAGCCGCGCTCCAGGCGCCCGAGGACCAGCGGGCGGATGCCCTGCGGGTCACGGGCCGCATACAGCGTGTGCTCGTCCATGAAGACGAGGGAGAAGGCGCCCTTGACCTGCGGGAGGATCCTGGCGGAGGCCTCTTCAATGGTCAGCGGTTGGCCGTCGTCGTCGACCTGGGCGGCCAGGAGGGCCGTGAGCAGGTCGGTGTCGTTGGTGGCCGCCACACGCGGGGTGCGGCCCTCCTGCTTGGGCAGGTCGGCGACCATCTCGGCGAGCTCGGCCGTGTTGACCAGGTTGCCGTTGTGGCCGAGCGCGATGGAGCCGTGCGCGGTGGCACGGAAGGTGGGCTGGGCGTTCTCCCAGGTGGAGGCACCGGTGGTCGAGTAGCGGGCGTGACCGACCGCGATATGACCCAGGAGCGAACCGAGAGAGGCCTCGTCGAAGACCTGGGACACGAGGCCCATGTCCTTGAAGACGAGGATCTTGGAGCCGTTGCTCACCGCGATACCCGCGGATTCCTGGCCCCGATGCTGGAGGGCGTACAGCCCGAAGTAAGTGAGCTTGGCGACCTCTTCACCGGGAGCCCAGACTCCGAAGACGCCGCATGCGTCCTGGGGGCCTTTCTCGCCGGGGAGCAGATCATGACTGAGTCGACCGTCACCACGTGGCACGCCACCGAGTGTAGGCGAGATCGACCACTGGTCCGAATTGGCGATTCGGGACCCTAATGGATCACTTGCCGGCGACCGCTTCGACGCCTGTGCCGTTTTCGCTGGTCAGCGTGAGGGTGCTGCCCTTCAGCTGGTATTTCACCGTGCTGTCGAAGAGCTTCAGGAGGGCCTTCTCGGTGTCCATGAGTGAGGCGGAGCACATCTTCCGGGTGGTGCCGGCCGTGCCAAGAGTGATACTGCCGTCGCCGACCGTCGCCTTCGCCGTCACCCTGTTGCAGCCGAGCTGGCCGCGGACGGTGCCGTCCTCGCCGAAGGTGAGGTGGACCTTGCCGTCGGCCTCGGAGGACAGCGGCACGGCAGAGTCGCCCTTCGCGTCGCCCTTCACCATCGAGGTGACGTTCCACTTCGTGCCGTAGAGCTCGGCGGGCTTCTCGGCGGTGAGGTTCACGGTGTACCCGTCCTGCGTGGTGAGCTTCAGCTTGCCGTCGTCGACCTCGGCCTTGACCGTGCTGCCGGAGATCGCGCCGCCGAGCTGGGACTCGAAGTCCATCGTCCCCTCGGTGGTGCAGGCCATCTTGGTCTTGATCGTGTCGTCGCTGATCTTGATCGTGTCGCCCTCGATCTCGGCGCTCGCCCCGAAGTGGTTGCAGCCGTAGTTGCCGCCCACCTTGCCGTCCTTGCCGAACTCGATGTGGGCGCCGGCCGGGGCCTTCCGCGTCGTGCCGTCGACGGTCACGCTCTCCACGTTCCACTGCTTGCCGGTGATCTCGGCGGCCGGGCGGGAGCCGACGGAACCGGAGCCGGAGTCGTCGCCGCTCTCCGTGCCGCAGGCGGCGGTGGCGAGGAGCCCGGTGACGGCCAGGGCACTGAGACCGGCTCGGGCGCTGAGGCCGCGGCGGGCGCTGAGGGTAAGACGCTGCGTGTGCATGCCGCTTTGACGGGACGGGTGGGGTGGTTGGTTCCCTCGCGGAATAACGGCCGCGCAACGGCCGACACGTGGTCCCGAGCGATGGCCGGGGCCTCGGTCAGCGCATCAGGGGCAGCAGTCCGCCCAGGTCGGCCCGCTCCCCGCTTGCGCTGGCCTCGGCGTCGGCGAGGGCCGTCTGCCACTCCTTACGGCCGGTCACGAGCCGGATCCAGGTCAGCGGGTCGGTCTCGACGACGTTCGGCGGGGTGCCGCGCGTGTGCCGCGGGCCCGCCACGCACTGCACGACCGCGTACGGCGGCACACGCACCTCCGTGGAGGCGCCGGGCGCCTTCACCGCGAGCGCGTCGGCCAGGAGACGGGTGCAGGCGGCGAGGGCATGGCGGTTGTGGGGAATGTCGAGTCCCGGCACGGCCGCGTTCAGGTCGTCCGTGTGGACAACCAGCTCCACCGTGCGGGTGACGAGGTAGTCGGCGAGGGTCATGGAGCCCGTGCGGGCGGCGAGCAGCCGGTTGTCGGGGGCCGCCGCCAGGCGCTCGGCGAGGCGCCGCCCGGTGCGGTCGTAGAGCGCGTCGAGGTCGGGGTTCGCCCTGGCCAGCTCCCGGGTGTCCGCGTCGATGTCGTCCGCCCTGGCGGCGGTCGCGAACGGCCAGTCCAGCAGGGAGAGCTCCGCCTTGTCCGGTTCGTCCCGCTCGAGGTTCCGGCTGACGGTCTCGACGGCCATGGTGATGTGTGCGGCCAGGTCGCGTACGGTCCAGTCGCCCAGGCGGGTGGGGAGGGCGAGCTGGTCTCCGTCGAGCGTCCGTACCGCTTCTCGTACGTTCCCCAACTGCGCGAGCACCGCCACGCGGGTCTTCGTCGAGTCGTAGGTACGGGTGCGCTTCTTGGCCGGCGGCATGGTCAGGAGCCTAAGCGCTCCGCTGGGTTTGGCCGGGAAACTGTCTGTCATTCGCCAACTGCAGGCCGGTCGTGGCTGGTCGCGCCCACGCGGCGGAGCCGCAAATGTCACAGCCCCGCGCCCCTTACGGGGCACAGTCCGCGCTGGTCGCACCCACGCGGCGGAGCCGCATGTGTCGGGTGCCCCGCGGCCCTGCGGGCACGGGCGGCGGGCTCAGGCTCCGGGGGCGGCGGACGGAGTTTCCGCGGCCGTGAACGTCTCGCCGTTGGCCGGGACGCCGATGCCCTGCCAGCTGAACGGGATGCCGCGGGCCGAGTCCGGGTCCGGGCCGTCCATCAGCTGGAAGTGGACATGCGGTTCGGTGGAGTTGCCGGAGTTGCCGCAGCGGGCGATCTGCTGACCTGCCCGTACGCGGTCGCCCGGCCGGACGGTGAGGGAGCCCCGCCGCAGGTGCGCGTACATCGCGTACACGCCGTCGCCCAGGTCGAGGACGACGTGGTTGCCGGTGATCCAGGCGGCGCCGCCGGTATCCCGCACGCCGGCCTCGACCAGCATCAGATAGACGAGCGCGGGCCAGGAGTTGCGGCTGAGATGGTCGCGCCGCCAGTCGGAGGCATGCACGACGGTGGCGTCGGCCACGGCGTACACCGGCTCGTCGAAGGCAGGGAAGATCCGCGGACGCCGGACCACGGGCCACAGCACGGCGAAACCGGGGCGGGTCCTCGGACCGTCCTCGGACTCCGCCACAGTGCCCTCGGGCTCCGCCCCTGTGGCCTCCGGCTCCGCCACGATGTCGATCGCGTACGTCTGCCCGTACGCGTGCGTGCCATGACTCGGCACCTTGTCGGCAGGGCTGTTGAGCGCGGACCACCGGCCCCTGACCGGCGGACCCACCTCGACCGACGCCCGGTCGGCGCCCTTGCGCCGGTTCCCGCTCAGGCTCACGGCCACGCCGATGGCGAGGGCGGCCGCCAGCGGCAGGAAGGTCCACCACCTGGAGATCGGGAAGTCGGCGAGGCGGTTCCCGATCACCACGGCGAAGAAGGTCAGCAGGAGCGCTCGGAACAGGATCATCGCGGTCTTGCGTATGGACATCGTTCCCCCAGAGATGCGGCGATCGCTTTCAGACCGGGCGGGCCGTGGCCAGCGCCACGAGGAGCGGGACGACGCGGCCCGCCGGGATCACGTAACGTCCGCGCCCGGCCGACTGCAGCCAGCCCGCGGCGGTCAGCTGCCGCAGGTGGTGGTAGATCTGGCCGCTCGTACCCACGTCGTCGAGCTCGGTCAGCTCGGTGGCCGTGCGCCGGCCGCCGAGGATCTCGCGGAGCAGTCGCAGCCGCATGGCATGCCCGAGCGCGGCGAATGCCTCGGCGGCTTCACTCCAGTCGGCGTCGAGCAGCTGCTCGGTGAGCATGCCGTACTGCCACTCGTACCGCTCCTCGGTCGGCAGCCGAACAGCGCCCGTGAACAGCACGCCGCCGTCGGCGACGTGGGCCAGCTGCTCCTTGAGCCCTTCGAGCGCCCAGAAGTCGCCGTCGCCCACGTGCACAGAGGGCTTGCTCTCCAGGGCGTCGAGACGCCGCTCCAGCTCCGCGACGCGCTGCTCCAGATCCATGGAACGAGATTACGTAATTACGTAGAAGCGGTCAAGGGGAGGCAGGCGGAGCGGACCGCTTGGGCTGGGGCATGCCGAAGGCCCCGCCCGGAATCCGGACGGGGCCTTCAACTACGTATCGCGGAAGGCTTCACGCCTTCACGCCCCAGCCTTACGCGAGCAGCGCCGGGATCGTCCCTTCGTGCGCCGTGCGCAGCTCGGCCAGGGTGAGGGTGAACTCGCCCTGGACCTCCACCGCGTCTCCGTCGACGACACCGATGCGGGTGACGGGCAGGCCGCGCGCCCCGCACATGTCGTTGAAGCGGACCTCCTCGGAGCGCGGGATCGCGACGATCGCGCGGCCCGCGGACTCGGAGAGGAGGAAGGTGAAGGCGTCGAGCCCGTCGGGTACGACGAGGCGCGCGCCCTTGCCGCCGAGCAGCGCCGACTCGACCACGGCCTGGACAAGACCGCCGTCGGACAGGTCGTGCGCGGAGTCGATCATGCCGTCACGGGAGGCGGAGATCAGGATCTCGCCGAGCAGCCGCTCACGCTCCAGGTCGACCTGCGGAGGCAGCCCGCCGAGGTGGTCGTGGACGACCTGCGACCAGGCCGAACCGCCGAACTCCTCACGCGTCTCGCCCAGCAGGTAGAGCAGCTGCCCCTCCTCCTGGAACGCGACCGGCGTGCGACGGGCGACATCGTCGATGACTCCCAGCACGGCCACGACCGGCGTCGGGTGGATGGCGGCCTCGCCCGTCTGGTTGTAGAGCGAGACGTTCCCGCCGGTCACCGGCGTGCCCAACTGCTGGCAGGCGTCGGCCAGTCCGCGGATGGCCTCCGCGAACTGCCACATGACGGCCGGGTCTTCGGGCGAACCGAAGTTCAGGCAGTCGGAGACGGCGAGCGGCTTCGCACCGGTCGTCGCGACGTTCCGGTACGCCTCGGCGAGGGCCAACTGGGCGCCGTGGTACGGGTCCAGTTTGGTGTAGCGGCCGTTGCCGTCCGTGGCGATGGCGACGCCGAGCCCGGACTCCTCGTCGATGCGGATCATGCCCGAGTCCTCGGGCTGGGCGAGGACCGTGTTGCCCTGCACGAAGTGGTCGTACTGGGAGGTGATCCAGGACTTGGAGGCCTGGTTCGGGGAGCCGACCAGCTTGAGGACCTGGTCCTTGAGCTCATCGGAAGTAGCGGGCCTGGGCAGCTTGTTGGCGTCGTCCGCCTGCAGCGCGTCCTGCCAGGACGGCCGGGCGTACGGGCGCTCGTAGACCGGGCCGTCGTGCGCGACCGTGCGCGGGTCGACGTCGACGATCTTGCCGCCGTGCCAGTAGATCTCAAGCCGGTCGCCGTCGGTCACCTCGCCGATGACCGTGGCGATGACGTCCCACTTGTCGCAGATCTCGAGGAACCGGTCGACCTTCTCCGGCTCGACGACCGCGCACATGCGTTCCTGCGACTCGCTCATGAGGATTTCCTCGGGCGAGAGGGTCGAGTCGCGCAGCGGTACGTCGTCCAGCGTCACGCGCATGCCGCCGGAGCCGTTGGACGCCAACTCGCTTGTCGCGCAGGACAGTCCGGCCGCACCCAGGTCCTGGATACCCACGACCAGCTTCTCGGCGAAGGCCTCGAGCGTGCACTCGATGAGCAGCTTCTCCTGGAAGGGGTCGCCGACCTGGACGGCCGGGCGCTTGGAGGGCTTGGCGTCGTCGAAGGTCTCGGAGGCGAGGATGGAGGCGCCGCCGATGCCGTCGCCGCCGGTCCGGGCCCCGTACAGGATGACCTTGTTGCCCGCGCCGGACGCCTTCGCGAGGTGGATGTCCTCGTGCCGCATGACGCCGATGGCACCGGCGTTGACCAGCGGGTTGCCCTGGTAGCAGGCGTCGAAGACGACCTCGCCGCCGATGTTGGGCAGGCCCAGGCAGTTGCCGTAGCCGCCGATGCCCGCCACGACACCCGGCAGGACACGCTTGGTGTCGGGGTGGTCGGCCGCGCCGAAGCGCAGCGGGTCGACGACGGCGACCGGCCGCGCGCCCATCGCGATGATGTCGCGCACGATGCCGCCGACGCCTGTGGCCGCGCCCTGATAGGGCTCCACGTACGACGGGTGGTTGTGCGACTCGACCTTGAAGGTGACCGCGTAACCCTGGCCGACGTCCACGACACCGGCGTTCTCACCGATGCCGACGAGGAGGGCGTCCGACTGGGGGGCCTTCTCGCCGAACTGCTTGAGATGGACCTTGGAGGACTTGTACGAGCAGTGCTCGGACCACATGACCGAGTACATGGCGAGCTCGGCACCGGTGGGCCGGCGGCCGAGGATCTCCACGACCCGCTCGTACTCGTCCTTCTTCAGGCCCAGTTCGGCCCAGGGCAGCTCGACGTCGGGGGTCTCGGCCGCGTGCTCGACCGTGTCCAGAGGCGTCCGGCTCATGCGTTGACCAGCTTCTTGAGGATCGAGGTGAAGAAGGGGAGGCCGTCGGTGCGACCGGACCCGATGAGGGGCTCGACCGCGTGCTCCGGGTGCGGCATCAGGCCGACGACGTTGCCCGCCTCGTTCGTGATGCCGGCGATGTCGCGAAGCGAGCCATTGGGGTTGAAGTCCACATAACGGAAGGCAACCCGGCCCTCCGCCTCCAGCATGTCGAGGGTGCGCTCGTCGGCGACGTACCGCCCGTCCATGTTCTTCAGCGGAACGTGGATCTCCTGGCCGGACTCGTAGTCGACGGTCCAGGCGGTGTCCGCGTTCTCCACCCGCAACTTCTGGTCACGGCAGATGAAGTGCAGGTGGTCGTTGCCGAGCATCCCGCCCGGGAGGAGATGGGCCTCGGTGAGGATCTGGAAGCCGTTACAGATGCCCAGTACAGGCATTCCCGACTTCGCCTGTTCAATGACGGTCTCCATCACCGGCGAGAAGCGCGAGATCGCTCCGGTGCGCAGATAGTCGCCGTACGAGAAACCGCCGGGCAGCACCACGGCGTCGACCTGCTTGAGGTCCTTGTCCTTGTGCCAGAGAGCGACGGGTTCGGCACCGGCGAGCTTGATCGCACGCTGGGTGTCCCGGTCGTCGAGGCTGCCCGGGAAAGTGACGACGCCAATACGAGCGGTCACTTTCCGACCTCCGCGACTTCCTCCACCTTGACGGTGAAGTCTTCGATCACGGTGTTGGCGAGGAAGGATTCCGCAAGTTCATGGATGCGGGCGAGCGCGGCGTCGTCCACCGGTCCGTCCACTTCCAGTTCGAATCGCTTTCCCTGACGTACGTCGGAGACGCCCTCGAAACCGAGGCGCGGCAGTGCACGCTGCACCGCCTGGCCCTGGGGGTCGAGGATCTCCGGCTTGAGCATGACGTCGACTACGACGCGTGCCACTGGCACTCCCGGTGTGTGGTGCTGAGCAGGTTCCTTCAGACTACCCGCACAAAAATTCTACGCGGGTAGATTCGTAGGAATCTACGTGACGGCCATCACGATTCCGCATCAACGGCCTATCGACGGGCTACCTTCACGAAAAATCCTGGGAAAGATCCGGATCGAGACCCGGCTCCCTATTGCCCTGGGACACGCCAAGAGATTTAGTCGAGCTTCACATTGGATTGCCGGGCACTGTACAAATGAATTGGCAATAGCCGATACTTTGCCCAATCGCTCATAAAAGCAGCCGGACAGTCGGCATCTCCGCACGTCATCGCGCGTCGCCGGAGAGGTGCCGCACGAAGGGACCGATATTCGTGGCGCAGCGTGTCGTAGTCACTCTCTTCGACGACATCGACGGCTCGGAAGCGGCGGAAACGATCGCCTTCGGTCTGGACGGCAAGTCGTACGAGATCGACCTGAATCAAGCCAATGCCAAGAAACTGCGTGCGGCGCTGGAGCCGTACATGGAGGCCGGCCGCAAGCGGTCGCGGTCCGGCAAGGCGTACCGGCAGACCGCGGTCGCGCCGGATCCGGCGGCCGTGCGGGCCTGGGCGCAGTCCAACAAGTTGGAGGTGCCCGCCCGCGGACGCATCCCCAAGAAGGTTTACGAGGCGTTCGCCGCGGCGCAGTGACCCCCATGGGGGAGGCGTGGCTTCCGCGGGTCGGTTGTTGGGTGCCGGTTCGTTCGGGCTGGTCGCGCAGTTCCCCGCGCCCCTTACGGGGCCTGGGCCCCGGGGTCCTCATCGGGCCCTGGGAGCAGCCGACTTGCGCAGCACCCCCGCTGATCAGCTAGAGTCTGGAGCACGCCGAGGGGCGAGGCCGGAAGGCCCGCTTCACGGAGTCACGCGGGTGTAGTTCAGTAGCAGAACATCCCCCTTCCAGGGGGAAGGCGCAGTGTGCAATTCCTGTCACCCGCTCTGCATCGCCGGTCTGGCCACAGTTGTGGATCAGGTAGGCTGGTGCCCGCGCCGATCGGTGAGAGCCGGTCGGAGGCAATGCGGACGTAGCTCAGTTGGTAGAGCGCAACCTTGCCAAGGTTGAGGTCGCGAGTTCGAGCCTCGTCGTCCGCTCCAGTGAGTAGTAGTCGGTAAGGCCCCGGTCATCGCGACCGGGGTCTTTCTCGTATGTCCTCGCTCACCACCCGTTGTCCTCGCTCACCACCCGTCTGACATTTGTCATGTGCAGCGATGACAGCGTGCACTGCCCGCGTCGGCCGGCCACCGGGACGCTGGTCTCATGAACACGAACGAACACGTGATTGAGGTCACTGATCTGCGGCGCGTGTACGGGGGCGAGTTCGAGGCGGTCAAAGGGGTGTCCTTCACCGTGGGCCGCGGGGAGCTGTTCGCGCTGCTCGGGACCAACGGCGCGGGCAAGACCTCCACCGTCGAACTGCTCGAGGGCCTCGCGCCGCCGGCCGGCGGTCGGGTTCGGGTCCTCGGCCACGACCCGTACACGGAACGCGCCGCGGTACGCCCGCGCATCGGCGTCATGCTCCAGGAGGGCGGCTTCTCGTCCGAGCTGACCGTCGCGGAGACCGTACGGATGTGGGCGGGCTGCACCAGCGGGGCACGGCCGGAGGGCGAGGCGCTGGCGCTGGTCGGCATGGCGCGACGGGCCGGCGTACGGGTCAAGCAGTTGTCCGGGGGTGAGAAGCGGCGGCTGGACCTGGCGCTCGCGCTTCTCGGGCGGCCCGAGGTGCTCTTCCTGGACGAGCCGACGACCGGACTCGACGTCGAAGGGCGCCAGGAGACCTGGGAGTTGGTGCGCGAGCTGCGTGAGACGGGCACGACCGTGCTGCTGACCACGCACTACCTGGAGGAGGCCGAGGGGCTCGCCGACCGGCTCGCGATCCTGCACGAGGGGCGCATCGCGGTCTCCGGGACCCCGGCCGAGGTGACCGCCACCCAGCCGTCCCGGATCTCCTTCGAGCTGCCCGCCGGCTACTTCCCCGGCGACCTGCCGCCGCTCGCCCAGCTCGGCATCACCGGGCACGAGATGGACGGGCGGGTGCTCCGGCTGCGGACGAACGAGCTGCAACGGGTCGCCACCGGGCTCCTGGTGTGGGCCGAGCGCGCCGGGGTGGAGCTGCGGGGGCTCGATGTGCGGTCCGGATCGCTGGAGGAGGCGTTCCTGCGGATCGCCCGCGAGGTGTCGGCGACGGCTTCGGAGAGGTCTTCGGAGACGGCTTCGGCTTCGGCTTCGGCTTCGGCTTCGGCTTCGGCTTCGGCTTCGGCTTCGGCTTCGGCTTCGGCTTCGGCTTCGGCTTCGGCTTCGGAGAAGGGGAGCGTGGCATGAGCGCGGGGACTGTGACGAAGACCGCACCGGTGGGTGCGGAGGTGACCGCCGCTGGGCGGATGAGGGCTCTCGCGCGGGCCGAGCTGACGCTGCTCGGGCGCAGCAGGGCCACGTTCTTCGCGGCGGTGTTCGTGCCGCTGGTCATGCCGTTGAGCCTTCGTTCGGCGGTCGAGGAGATGGACCTGAAGGAGGCGGGTCTCTCGGTCGGCTCGGTCATCCTGCCCTCCGCCGTCGGGTTCTCCCTGCTCTTCGCCGTCTACAGCTCGCTGGTGAGCGTCTACGCCGCCCGTCGTGAGGAACTCGTCCTCAAGCGGCTGCGCACCGGGGAGCTGCGGGACGCGGAGATCCTGGCGGGTGCCGCGCTGCCGTCGGTCCTCATCGGCCTGGTGCAGTGCCTGGTGCTGACGGTCGCCTGCGCGGCGCTCCTCGACGTGGGAGCGCCCGACGCGCCCCACCTCGCGCTGGCAGGACTGCTGTTGGGGCTCGTGATGTGGCCCGCGCTCGCGGCGGTCATGGCGAGTTTCAGCAGGAGCGTGGAGGGCGCCCAGGTGGCGGCCATGCCGCTGCTGCTCGTGTCGATGATGGGCTCCGGCACCTTCGTACCGTTCGAAGTCATGCCCGACCGCCTCGCCTCCGTCTGCGAACTGCTGCCGCTGTCGCCGGTGATCACCTTGGTGCGCGGCGGCTGGACGGGAAACCTCTCCGCGTACGACGCCCTGGGCGCCGTCGCGACGGCGGTGGCCTGGACCGCGCTCGCGGTGTTTGCTGTACAGCGGTGGTTCCGCTGGGAGCCGCGGCGCTGACCACCGCCGGGACGTACGAGGACAGGGACGATACGGGGATGGGGATGGGGAGTTCGGGTATGCGCAGGCCGGGAGCCTGGTGGCGGAGGAAGAGCACGCCGGCGAAGGTCGAGACGTACACCCGCTGGTCCTTCCACTTCTTCGCGGTGATCGAGGTCGCCGGGGTCGGGCTGCCGGCCTTCGGGATGGTGGGAGCGGAGTGGGCCGTCTGGCTCCTCCTGCCGGTGTGCGGGCACGCACTGCTGGTCGCGGTGACCGGGTCCCGGGCGCTCGACTGGACACGCGGCAGGCGGCAGCGGCCCGTACGCCTGCTCGCCGCACTCGGTACGGTCACCGGGCTGCTCGGGACGGGGGCGCTCGCCTTCTCGGAGCACGGTCCCGGCGGCGACGATCCCGACACCGCGGCGGGCTCGCTCTTCATGGGCGTGATGATCTTCGGGGTGGGCACGCTGGCGCTCGGGGTCAGCAGCCGGCGGCACGTACCGGCGATCGTGGGCGGCTTCGCGGCGGGTACCGCGGTTGTGGCGCTCCCGCTGGGCATGCCCGGTTCCGCCGCGCTGGCCATGGCGTTCGCCGTGCTGCTCGCCGGCGGACTCATCGCTTTCACCTCCGTCTTCTCGGTGTGGCTGCTCAACGCCGTGTACGAACTCGACGCGGCCCGCGAGACCCGGACCCGTCTCGCCGTCGCCGAGGAACGGCTCCGCTTCGGGCGCGACCTGCACGACGTGATGGGCCGCAACCTCGCGGTGATCGCCCTGAAGAGCGAGCTGGCAGTCCAGCTCGCGCGACGCGAACGGCCCGAGGCCGTGGACCAGATGATCGAGGTGCAGCGGATCGCCCACGCGTCGCAGACGGAGATCCGTGAGGTCGTACGCGGCTACCGCGAGGCCGAGCTCAGCGCCGAACTCTCCGGCGCGCAGGGGGTGTTGACGGCGGCTGGGGTCGACTGCACGGTGACCGGTTCGGCGGCGGGACTGCCCGTGGCGGTGCAGTCGGCGCTGGGGTGGGTCGTACGGGAGGCGACCACGAACGTGCTGCGGCACGGGGACGCGGGGCGGTGCGGTGTGTCGCTGGAGGTGGTGGGGGCTCGCGTTGTCCTGACCGTGGAGAACGACGGGGTGGAAAAGGAAACGGACGGGGTGGAAAAGGACGAGGTGGACAGGGACGGGGCGGAGAAAGGCCGGGCGGAGAAGGGCAGGGGAGAGAAGGGCGGTGTGCCGGGTTCGCGCAGTGGCGCGGGGTCCGGTCTTACCGGGCTGCGGGAGCGGTTGTCGGCGGTGGGCGGGACGCTGGAGGCGGGGCCGGTCGACGGTGATCTCTTCCGGGTCGTGGCCGAGGTTCCGCTGCCTCCGTCATCCTCCTCGTCGTCCGCCGTTCCGCGCCCCTTGAACGAAGAGGTCACCTCATGACCCGGCCCATCCGGCTGCTGCTCGCCGACGACGAGCACCTCATCCGGGGGGCGCTCGCCGCGCTGCTCGGTCTCGAGGAGGATCTGCTGATCGTGGCGGAGGCGGCCAGCGGGCCCGAGGCCCTGGCCATGGCTCGGGCGCACGAACCCGACGTCGCCGTACTCGATCTTCAGATGCCCGGGGCGGACGGTGTGAGGGTGGCCACATCGCTACGGGCCGAACTTCCCGCCTGCCGGGTGCTGATCGTGACGAGTCACGGACGGCCGGGGCATCTGAAGCGGGCGCTTGCGGCGGGTGTGCGCGGGTTCGTCCCGAAGACCGTCAGCGCGCAGCGGCTCGCGGAGATCATCCGTACGGTGCATGCCGGAAACCGTTACGTCGACCCGGAGTTGGCCGCCGACGCGATCTCCGCCGGGGACTCGCCGCTCACCGCGCGGGAGGCGGAGGTGCTGGAGCTGGCCGCCGACGGGGCGCCCGTCGCGGAGATCGCGGAGCGGGCCGCGCTGTCGCAGGGGACCGTACGGAACTACCTGTCGTCGGCCGTCTCCAAGCTCGGGGTCGAGAACCGTCACTCGGCGGTACGGCTCGCGCGGGAGCGAGGTTGGGTATAGTGGCTCTCGCGCCACGGCGCAGTGCGGACGTAGCTCAGTTGGTAGAGCGCAACCTTGCCAAGGTTGAGGTCGCCAGTTCGAACCTGGTCGTCCGCTCCAGTAAGTGAAGAAGGCCCCGGTCATCGCGACCGGGGCCTTCTTCGTGCGTGCGCTCAGCTCCAGGTGGTGCCGGTGAGGCGCTCGTACGCCTCCACGTACTTGGCCCGGGTCGCGTCCACGACCTGCTGGGGCAGGGCCGGCGGCGGCTGCTCGCTCTTGCGGTCCCAGCCGGACTCGGCGGAGGTCAGCCAGTCGCGTACGAACTGCTTGTCGAACGAGGGCTGCGGGCGGCCCGGCTCCCACTGGTCGGCGGGCCAGAAGCGGGAGGAGTCCGGGGTCAGCACCTCGTCGGCGACGACGAGCGTCTCGCCGTCGAAGCCGAACTCGAACTTCGTGTCCGCGAGGATGATCCCGCGGTCGCGCGCGATGCTACGGCCGCGGCCGTAGACGGCGAGCGTCGCCTGGCGCAGCCGGGCCGCGGTGTCCGCACCGACCTGGCGGGCGACCTCCTCGTACGACACGTTCTCGTCGTGCTCGCCGACGGCGGCCTTGGTGGCCGGGGTGAAGATCGGGGCGGGCAGCTCCGAGCCGTCGCTCAGGCCCTCGGGGAGGGCGAGGCCGCAGACGGTACGGGTCTCGTTGTACTCGGCGAGGCCCGAGCCGGTGAGGTAGCCGCGGGCCACGCACTCGACCGGGACCATGCGCAGCGATTTGCAGACCAATGTGCGGCCCTGCCAGGCGGCCGGGGCACCGGGCGGGAGTTCGGTGCCGAGGACGTGGTTCGGCAGCAGGTCGGCGATCTGGTCGAACCACCAGAGCGAGAGCTGCGTCAGGACGCGGCCCTTGTCGGGGATCTCCGTGGGGAGCACCCAGTCGAACGCGGAGATGCGGTCGCTGGCGACCATCACGAGGTCGCCCGCCTCGTTCTGGTACAGGTCGCGCACCTTGCCGGTGTGCAGATGCACCAGACCCGGAACCTCGAGGGGTTCGGGCTTATCGACGAATCCGGACACGGTTCCTCCCCGTGATTCTGACTGAATGGGCTCGATTCTCCCGCATACCGGGAAGCCGCAGGTGACGGGGGTACGGTCCGTCCGGTCAGTCGCGTTTGCAGATGCGGTCCAGGAGGTTGGCCGTGGCGCGCTGGACGCGGGGATCGACGTGGCCCGGGCGGTCCAGGGCCGGGGACCAGGCGAAGGTGCCGGCCGCGAAGACGAGGGCGCCGGAGGGGGCGCGGTAGAGGGAGGTCTCCTGGTGGCGGAGCGCGCCCTCGGTGTCCCGGTACGGGGAGTGGGAGAGGAGGATACGGCGCCGGTGCTCGGGGAGCGCGACGCGCGGGAAGTAGCGGTCGGCCTCGCCCGCGACCATGCCCTCCAGCTCGTCGCCCTCGTGGGCGCCGGTCGCCTCCCACAGCCAGTGGTCGGCGTTGCGGACGACCAGCGGGTGCGCCTCGGGGACCCGGCCCGCGTACTGGATGCCCAGGAGCTCCTGCTCGGGGCGGTCCACTTCGCGCCACAGTGCCGGTTTTCCGGGGGCGCGGCGTTTTCGGCAGGTGAGCAGGCGGTCGGGGACGCCGGACGGGGACGGTCCCAACTCCGCCTGCCAGTACATGGTGTTGGCGGAGAGGAAGACGAGCGAGGTGCCGTGCTCGCGGGCGAGTTCCACCGTGCGGCGCATGGTCGTCGACCAGTACTCGTCGTGGCCCGGGAAGACCAGGCCGCGGTAGCGGGTGGGGTCGACGCGGCCGGCGTGCAGGTCGCGGGCGTCGGCGTACGCGAGGTCGTAGCCGTAGCGCTCGGCCCAGCGGATGAAGTCGTAGGCGTGGCCCACATGGAGCGGCAGCCCCGCGCCCGCGTACGGGCGGTCGAACGAGACCGTCGTCGCGGCCTCTGCCTCGCCGAGCAGCCGGCCGGTCTCGTCCCACGCGTGGTAGAGGCTCGCGCCGGTGCGGCCGTCCTCCGGGTAGAGGTTGTACGCCTGCCAGGTGATGTCGGGGAGCAGGAGCAGCAGGTCGGCGGGGTGGTTGTCGCGGACCGTGAACGGGATGTGCGAGCGGTAGCCGTCGTCCGTGGTGAGGACGGCCACGTACGCCCCGATGCTCCAGTACGACGGAATCTGCAGCCGCCAGGACAGCCACCAGTGGTGGCAGGAGACCGTGCGGTCCGCGGTGAGCGGGGGTGGCTGGACGATGCCGGAGAGCCGGGGGCTGGTGGTGATCTTGCTGGCGCCGTCGCCTCCGTAGTGGCCGATGCGGTAGATGTCCACGCTGAACTGCTGCGGCGGGTCCACCGTGATGTGGAAGTCGATGGCCTCGCCGGGGGCGGCCGCGCCCGTGGAGGAGAAGCCCTTGATCTGACGGTGGACGTCGTCCGCCGAGCGGGGGCCTCCGGCGGTGTGGCGGGGGTTGGGGATTCTTGGGTCGGTGCTGGTGGTGGAGCTGCGGTAGTGGTGCCCGCGTCCGTGCCCGTCTCCGTCGCCTGGAGATGTCGCGCCCGGGGGTGGAGCGTGGTCCACGTACCAAGGGACGACCTGGCCCGTGTCGTCGAAGTAGTGCTCACTGCCGCGCAGCCAGGGGACGGGGCCCTGCCCGAAGGGGTCCGTGACGGCGTGCGCCAGCGCTCCCGACTCCCACCGGCGAATCTGCTCCGACCCCATGCGACATTCCCTCCCTCGTGCCCCCGTTAGCCCCTGTCGGCCCTTGTAAGCCCTTGCCATGTCAATGAGCGGTCCCAGCACATCACATTACGCACGCGTTCCATCACCGTTCGTCGCGAATTGCCTCCGGCGGTTGGGCAGGGGGGTTGGGGTGGCTTGAGTTCGCTGGTTAGTGCGGGTTGTCGGGGGCTGGGTGCGCAGTTCCCCGCGCCCCTGGGGGTGAGGGCTGAGGTTCGGGGATGACGTGCGGGTCGTCTTGGGCTGGGCGCGCAGTTCCCCGCGCCCCTAGGTGAGTGGGGGGTGGGTGTGAAACGACCAGTCAGACCAGGCGTACCGGTTTTTCTGGGCGTATGCCGAGGTGGAGGAGCCAGGCTCGGAGGGGGGCGGGGTCGCCGTCCTCGATGAGGCTCAGGACTCGGGGGCCCAGGTCGACGGAGCGTTCGCCGTTGATGAGGAGGGACGGGCCGTCCAGCCAGTCGAGCCCCGGCGTCGCCCCCGCCGTGTCCATCGCCGCGCAGCAGACCATCGCCGCCACATGGTCGGCCAGCAACTCGCGTCCGGTGCGGGGCGGTTGCAGCGGGAAGAGCGGCAACGTTCCGTCGTCCCAGAGCGCCGTGTCCGGTCCGGCCTGACCACCGGAAGCAGGCGGGGCGGACGGTTCGGCCGGCACCGCGGCCTCCTCGCGAGCCAACTCCGCACTCAGCCCCGCCGCCAGCGCGGCACTCCGCTCGCTCTCCGGCCCACTGTCCCCCTCGTACGCCGCCTCATCCTCCGGCCCGCCGTCCCCCTCGTACACCGCCCCGCCGTTCTCCACGGCCGGGAGCGCCTCCGTACTCAGGTGATCCATCACGCGGGCCAACGTAGGCCCGTCCGGATCCGAGGCCCTCGGCTCGGAGGAACGGCTCACACCCAGCGCGTCCAGCACCCGATGCAGCCGCGCCGCGTCCGTACGCCATTTCCGGTCGACCACCTCGTCCGGATACTCGTCCCAGTCGACCGGAGCCCAGTCGGGCCCGGACTCGGCGGGCCCGCCGTGGAAGAGGCGCGCGGCCAGCAGGGACGCCGCCTCGTCGACCGCGCCGGGCTCCTCCAGGAGGTCGCAGGCGGGGCGCTCGCCGAGCCGGGAGGCAAATCCCTCGGCGAGGCGATCGCGGCGGGAGAGCTCGGTGAGGGCCGCGACGACGCCCGCGTCGAGGCGTGCGGGCCAGCGGCCCATGCGCCACGCGGGCAGCGCGACCCGGGTCAGCAGCCGGTCCCAGCCCGCGTACGCAAGCCCCACCTGCTCCTGCGCGACGATCCGCAGACCGTAATCCACAGCCTGTGCACGCTCCGCCGCGGCGGCCGCCACACCCCGCTCCATCTCGGCCGCATGCCCCCGGCAGCTCCGCAGCAGAAGCCGGGCCACCCAGCCGACCCCGCCGAGCACCGTCCTGGACAGGGGCCCGCGCGTGGGCGACGACGTCACCGCCACGGCCGCGTCGAGGCCCCGTACGAAACGGCGGGCCGCGGCTATGTCGGGGTGCGCCGAGGGCCCCGTACCCGCGACGACCGGTGCGAGGACGGCGCGCAGTTCACCGACCCGCATCCACCACAGGAAGGGCGAGCCGATGACGAGGACGGGCGCGGCGGGCGTACGACGATGGGCCGACGGCAAGCCCCGTACGCCCTCTATTTCTTCTTCCTGGGGCTCCGTGCGGGGCGGGCCGTGGGCCGGGTGGGTGCGGTCCTCCAGCCAGCTGTCGCAGTCCGGGGTGAGCGCTATCGCGGAGGGCGCGGGCACTTCGAGGCGGTCGGCCAGGTCCCGCACCATGCGGTACAGGTCGGGCGCCGACTCCTCGGCGATCGGAACCGTGGGACTCACGGCGGGCCGGGAGCGGACGACGACCAGCGCGATGGCTGCCGCGGAGAGGAGGACGAGGACTGCCAGCCCCGCCACCAGCCAGCGCACCACTCCCCAGCCACCGCCGTCGATATGGCCCGTCGACCCGCCGACGAGCAGCACGACGGCGACGGCCGCGGGCAGCAGGGCGACGGCCAGCGCCCTGCTGCGGATGCGCAGCACGGCGAGAGCCCGGGAACGCGCGGCCTGCGCGCCCACCTCCACACCCATACCGGACACGACCGGTGTCACCCCCTACTGCCCGCCCGGCGCGTGCATACCCAGCCACCGCCGACAGACGTCCATGGCGTTGCTCACTCCCCCACTGTGGCACCCACGACTGACATCGCAATGCCGGTGGGCCAAGTGCCGGAACGCTTGCGCCGCACCCTAGTTGGGGCCCTGGCCCTCGTCAGCCGGATGGGGGATCGGTCACTCGATGGAATGGCTTTGGGTAGAGGTGGCTGACGAACGGGCCCCGAATCCTGTGCTGGATCTGGGGCCCGGGGTCGTTGTGGGAGCTGTGATGGCGCAGGTGGTGGCGCGTAACCGAGGGTTACTCGCCGGCGGTGCCGGCCGTCGTCCCGGCGTCCGCTGTCGTCCCGGCTCCCGCCGTCGTCCCGACTCCCGCTGCCGCCGCCCCTGCCACCTTCGCGGCGATGTCCGTACGGTGCTGGGAGCCGTCGAGGCGGATGCGGTCGACCGCCGCGTACGCGCGTGTGCGGGCCTGTGTGAGGTCCGTACCGCTCGCCGTGACGGAGAGCACCCGGCCGCCGGCGCTGACGATCGCGTCGCCGTCGCGCTTCGTGCCCGCGTGCAGGACGTACGCGTGCGGGGTGTCCTGTGCGGCCACCTCGTCGAGGCCTTCGATGGGGTCGCCGGTGCGCGGGGTGCCGGGGTAGTTGTGCGAGGCGATGACCACGGTGACGGCCGCGTCGTCGCTCCAGCGGAGGGGTTCGAGGTCGGCGAGGGTGCCGTTGGCCGACGCGAGCAGGACGCCGGAGAGGGGGGTCTTCAGCCGGGCGAGTACAACCTGGGTCTCGGGGTCGCCGAAGCGGGCGTTGAACTCGATGACCCGTACGCCGCGCGAGGTGATCGCGAGACCGGCGTACAGGAGCCCGGAGAAGGGGGTGCCGCGGCGGCGCATCTCGTCGACGGTCGGCTGCAGGACGGTCTGCATGACCTCTTCGACCAGCTTCGGGTCGGCCCACGGGAGGGGCGAGTACGCACCCATGCCGCCGGTGTTCGGGCCCTCGTCGCCGTCGTGCGCCCGCTTGAAGTCCTGGGCGGGCTGCAGCGGGACGACCGTCTCGCCGTCGGTGATCGCGAAGAGGGAGACCTCGGGACCGTCGAGGAACTCCTCGATGACCACGCGGTCGCAGGCATTGGCGTGCGCCTTCGCCGCGTCGAGGTCGCCGGTCACGACGACGCCCTTGCCGGCCGCGAGGCCGTCGTCCTTCACGACGTACGGGGCGCCGAAGGCGTCGAGCGCCTCGTCGACCTCGTCGGGGGTCGTGCAGACGTACGAGCGGGCGGTGGGTACGCCCGCGCCCGCCATGACCTCCTTGGCGAAGGCCTTGGAGCCCTCCAGCTGGGCGGCCTCCTTCGAGGGGCCAAACACCGGGATGCCCGCCTCGCGCACGGCGTCTGCGACCCCGGCCACGAGGGGGGCCTCCGGGCCGACGACCACCAGCTCGGCGCCGAGCTCCGTGGCCAGCGCGGCCACGGTCTTGCCGTCGAGGGCGTCGACCTGGTGCAGCTCGGCCACCTCGGCGATGCCCGCGTTGCCTGGGGCACAGTGCAGCGCGGTGACGTCGGGGTCGAGCGAGAGGGAGCGGCACAGGGCGTGTTCGCGGGCACCGCTGCCGATTACTAGGACCTTCACGGGGTCACACTATCTGTCGCGTTTTCGGGTGCGGGTCGTAGTGGGCTGAGCGGGCAGTTCCCCGCACCCCTGAAGGGGCACGGTCGCACGGGCCCGTCCGAGGCGCCAAGCCATCCGCCGGTGCCCCTGACCACTCGTTACTGCACGTCACTGCTCGTTACTACTCGTTCGAGAACTCCTCCACCACCGTCGCTCCCAGCTCTCTCACGATCAGTTCGTGGCCCGACAGAGCCGACTCGTCGAGGTCCGGGTCGTCGTCCTCCGGGACGTCGTCCTCCGGAGAGATCGGGGGCGGTTCCGGAGCCGAGGGGCGGGGTGCGGATGAGGGAGGTTGAGGTGAAGTGGGCGTGGACGTGGGCCGGCTCTGGGGAGCGGCGGCCGCGGCGGACCGGGGAGCCGGCGCCGAAGGCTGCTGCGGGGCGGGGCGCGGGGCCGCCGGAGCAGCGGCGCCCCCCGACCCGTAGCCACCGCCGAAACCGGGCCCGGGTGCGGGCGGCGGTGCCGAACCGCCGGACGGATCGACGACCGCCTCGACCTTCCACTGCACGTTGAACTGCTCGACCAGCGCCTGCCGCAGCACCTCCTCGCTGCCGCTGCTCGCGAAGTTGTCCCGCGCGCCCGCGTTGACGAAGCCGAGTTGCAGGGTCGTGCCGTCGAAACCGGCCACCTGCGCGTTCTGACTCAGGAGGATCCACGTGAAGCGGCGTCGGTTCTTGACCGCTTCCAGGATGTTCGGCCAGAGCGTGCGGGGGTCGGGCCCACCGCTCGGAGGAGCGGAGGGGGCGGCGGGCGCCGCACCGGCCGAAGGGGCGGCAGGGGTGTACGAGGGCGCAGGGGCCGCCTGCGAGCCGGACGCGGCCGGAGACTGCTGTCCTCCGCCCGCGGGTGCGGCGGTCGGCCATCCACCGGGGCGCCGGCCGCCGCCCGCGGCTGTCGCGGTGGGCCAGGCGCCGGGCGCACTCCCGGCAGCGGGGGTCGCGGGCGCGGAGGGAGTCTGAGCGGGCGGCTGTTCCGGAGCCGGAGTGGGCGCGGCCGGAGCCGGAGTGGGAGTGGCTGGAGTGGGGGTGGCCTGGGTGGGAGAGGGCACGGCCGCAGTCTGGGCTTGGGCCGGCCCCGGACCCGTATCGCCACCGGGGGCCCCCGCCCCCCGTACCGCGGCCCGAGCCGCCGCGGGCCCGCTACCGGGCGCAACCGGCGGACCCGAGCCGCCCACCGCACCACCACCGCCGCCGCCCTGCATCCCGGCATGCGCATCGGGCCCGGGTACGTAACCCATGGCAGGCCCTCCGGCTGCCGCCGCCCCCGTGAAGTTCACCCCGCGCTCGATCCGGTCGAGCCGGGCCATGACGGACCGCTCGTCGCCGTACGCCGCGGGCAGCAGCACCCGCGCGCAGATCAACTCGAGCTGAAGGCGGGGCGAGGTGGCCCCCCGCATCTCCGTGAGCCCCTCGTTGACGAGATCGGCGGCGCGGCTCAGCTCGGCCGCGCCGAACACCCCGGCCTGGGCCGTCATTCGCTCCACGACTTCGACGGGAGCGTCGATGAGCCCCTTCTCCCCGGCATCGGGCACGGCCGCGAGGATCACGAGGTCCCGCAGCCGCTCCAGCAGGTCGGCGACGAACCGCCGAGGATCGTTTCCGCCCTCGATGACCCGGTCGACGACCTCGAAGGCAGCGGCACCATCGCCCGCGGCGAAGGCCTCGACCACGGAGTCCAGCAGAGACCCGTCCGTGTATCCGAGCAGCGAGGTGGCCATGGCATACGTCACACCGTCCTCGCCGGCCCCCGCGAGCAGCTGATCCATGACGGACATGGAGTCACGCACGGACCCGGCACCGGCGCGCACGACAAGCGGAAGCACTCCGTCCTCGACGGGAATGCCCTCGCGCCCGCACACCTCGCCCAGGTACTCCCGGAGGGTCCCGGGAGGCACGAGCCGGAAGGGATAGTGGTGCGTCCTGGACCGAATCGTCCCGATGACCTTCTCGGGCTCGGTGGTGGCGAAGATGAACTTGAGGTGCTCCGGCGGCTCCTCGACGACCTTGAGCAGCGCGTTGAAACCGGCCGACGTGACCATGTGGGCCTCGTCGATGATGTAGATCTTGTACCGGCTGCCGGCGGGCCCGAAGAATGCCTTCTCGCGCAGGTCACGGGCGTCGTCGACACCACCGTGGGACGCGGCGTCGATCTCGATGACATCGATGGACCCCGGCCCGTTCCTCGCCAGGTCCCGGCAGGACTGGCACTCCCCGCACGGCGTCGGCGTGGGCCCCTGCTCGCAGTTCAGACACCGCGCCAGGATCCGCGCGCTGGTCGTCTTCCCGCACCCACGTGGACCGCTGAACAGGTACGCGTGATTGACCCGGTTGTTCCGCAGCGCCTGCTGCAACGGGTCGGTGACATGCTCCTGCCCGATGACCTCGGCGAACGACTCCGGGCGATAACGGCGGTACAGCGCGAGAGACGACACGCATACGAGGTTATAGGCGCCCACTGACAACGAGGACCGCCCGTCGGGCTTCCTCCGGGACACCCCACCGCCGACCCGTCCCTCACCGCCCGCAAACGCAAGCGCCCCCCACGCACCCGCCAGAGCCAACCTACCCTTGCTGCCTTCCGGCCCTGGGGGAGTTCAGTCAGATAGCGCCACGTGAGGGGCTCCGCACAGGCTACAGGATCTGAGCGGGAGGAACGAGTTCGCGAGCACTCCTCAACGTCTTGTATTGTTTGCGGCGGAGGATTCGCCTAGTGGCCTAGGGCGCACGCTTGGAAAGCGTGTTGGGGGCAACCCCTCACGAGTTCGAATCTCGTATCCTCCGCCAGTGCCTCACCGGGCACGATGTCGAAGGGCCCCACCGTTCGCGGTGGGGCCCTTCGACGGTTTCCGTCTCAGTTCGCCTTCGGCAGCTCCCAGAGCACGTCGCCGACTTGCTGCGCGACCTTCCGGAGCATCGGACCGGTGATGTGCATGTAGCGAGCGCGCATCCGTGCCGCTCCCCCGGGTTCCCATCCCATGATCGAGTCGACGACGACGTCAGGAACGCCGAGAAGGAGAAGCACGGTCGCGGCAGTGTGGCGAGCGTCATGAAGACGGCCGTCCCGTACGCCCGCGTCCCGAAGCAGCCGCTTCCACACGTGGTAGTCGGTGTTCGGGCCCAGCGGCCCACCAAGGGGCGAGGCGAAGACGTATCCCTTGTCCTCCCAGTCGGCTCCTGCTGCCAGCCGTTCCCCCGCCTGTACCTCCTGGTGGTGCCGGATGAGCTTGATCAGAGGATCGGGCAGGCCGATCGTGCGACGTCCGGCCCGGGACTTGGTCGACTTGTGTTCGCGCCGGATCTGCTCGTGCTGGGGGCAGTAGCCGGCCTTCCTGCCGCACGGTTCGCCCTCATCGCAGCCATGGCGGTACTTGGGCCGAAGGCGGTTCTTGCGGATGCGGACATACCCCGCGTCCAGGTCGACGTCTTCCCAGTGGAGCCCGAGTGCCTCGCCTTGCCGGAGACCGAGCGCCAGGGCTACGACCCATCGCGTGCTGTTGCGAAGCTTGGCCGCTTCGAGGAGGAGGCTCTGAACCTCCTCGATCGAGTACGGCAATGTCCCCCTCTTCGAGCCGCGGAGCCTTGGCGATCTCGGCCGCATTGGTGGGGACGTGCCCGCGGCGCACTGCCTCGGCGAGGGCGACCCGGATCGTGCGGTGCACGTGATGAGCGGTCCCGGCCGCGCTGCCGGAGCTCTGCATCTTCCGGTAGAAGCTCTCCAGGTGCTCCGGCTCCAGTCGCTCCAGCTTGTGAGCACCCAGGCCGGGCACGAGGTGTACCCGTACGTCGACCTCGTACCCGTCGTACGTGTTCTCGGAGACGTATGGCCTGGCGATATTGGCCTAGTCAACTGGTCAACTAGACCAGCGACATTTCTTCGTCACAGTAAAAGGGGTCCGAAGCCTTCATTCGACGGCCAGGCGTCAGCCACCACGGCGGAGACGACGGTGCCGCCGAATCGACTGGGTCCGGAGTGCCATGAGTCGGCGATGGAGTCGACCAGGAACAGGCCCCGTCCGTGCGCATCGTTGGCGTCTGGGCGCCGCAGTCGCACGTTGGCCGGGAACCCCGGATTGTGCACCTCGATCCGAAGTGACGTCTCCACCCGGTACCACTCAACGCGCACCAACCAGGGGTCATCCGCATGTCCGTAGAGGATCGCGTTGGTCACCAGCTCCGAGAGCATCAACACGCAGTCATCGATCGAGCAGGCCGGGTTGTACGGGGCGATGAACTTCCGGAACCAGCGCCGGACCCGGGGTACGGACTCAAGCGCCGGATGCAGGATCATCGCTCCGAGTCGTGCGGTACCGAAGCCGTCGCGGCCATCGGTGGTGTCATCCATCCGCGCTCACTCCTTGCCGCTGCCGTCGCAGTCGAGGCAGCGCCGTTTCGATGTGGCACGGACGCGGTCGTTGGCCGTGGAGAGCGCCAGGGCCGTACGGGAGCCGACGCGTTTCCAACCGCGCCCTCGGCATCCCCGGCAAGCTAACCGCGCGTCCTTGTCCGGCCGCTGACTCGTCACGCCGTGCCCCCTTCCACTCAAGTGGCCTTAGCCACTTTGTGGATAGTGGCATTAGCCACTTGGGGTGTGCAAGTGGTCTGGCGCAACTGACGGTCCATCAGGTGAGTGGGTAGCCTTGCTCGAAGGCCCAACGGTGCGGGGGATAGGTGGCTTCGGCGAACTCCAACGGCCGGTCCTGGAGGTCGAAGACGACATGATGAACGATCAGGACGGCGGCCGCCCGCTCCAGTTGGAGATCTGCCGCTTCCTCGTCCGTGGCGCTACGCGCGCACATGCGGTCCTCGGCATAGCTGCCCTGCCGTCCCGTCATGTTCTCGACGTACATCAGCGTCCCCTCCTGAATCCGCTCGGGATCCATGAGCTTGGGCGCACGCTGGCCGACGTCCGGAGCGAACCACGAGGTAGACAGGGTGATAGGACCATCCTGGTTGTTGGTCACCCGCCGCCGGTGAACGGCCCGCCGGTCTTTCACCAGGCCCAGCGCCTCAGCGACATGATCGGGCGCCTCCAGCCAACCGGCCGAGGTGATCACCGCGTACTCACCGGGCGTGTAGATCT
This sequence comes from Streptomyces albicerus, assembly GCF_008905045.1. Lineage (GTDB taxonomy): Bacteria > Actinomycetota > Actinomycetes > Streptomycetales > Streptomycetaceae > Streptomyces > Streptomyces albicerus. The sequence goes on along the minus strand of NZ_VWMY01000020.1, from coordinate 109,765 downwards.
TCCCGGTCTGCCGAGCCCGGCCGTACAACTCCCGCGCTCGCCGATTGACTTCAAGGCTTCGCACGTACGTGCCCGAGCCCTGGCGCTTCTCGACCAAGCCCTGATGACTCAACGCCTCCAGCGACCGCGCGGCCGTGGGCCGGGACACCTTCCAGTCCGCCGCCAACTGCCGCTCCGAGGGCACCTCATCCCCCGGCCGCAGGTCCCCCCGAAGGATCTGATCGCGGATGAAGTGCGCGATCTGGAGATACTTCGGCTGAGCCTCCTCAATCTGAGGCATCTGCCCTCCTCGTCCAAGTGGCTATGGCCTCTAGCCACTATAGGGTGAGTGGTCAACCCTCGACCCCGTACGCTGACCGCATGAAGCGGTTGATCGTCGCAGCAGGAGGAGGGGGCGACGCAGTCGCCGCCGCAATGCTTGACGCCGCCCTCTACGGCGCGGGGGACCGGGCGGTAATCCTTACGTACGCGTGGGACCGCCTCCTGATCGACCCGGTACCGGGTCCGCGGGGACCGGATAACTTCACCGGTCTCGAACAGCTCACCCCGGCTGTCTGGGCAGTGCCGGCGGATGCCCGCCCGATCGCTCCAGCGGGCTCCACCCTCCCCCGGCTCGCGGCAGAGCTCCCGCACACCTTCGCGCTGATCGATCCTCACCATGGCGCCGAGGGCATCACGCGCCAACTCGAAGAGCTGATCAGCCGCTTGTCGCCGGAGTCGATCGATCTGCTCGACGTAGGGGGCGACATCCTCGCGCGAGGCGATGAGCCGACCCTGAAGAGCCCACTCGCCGACGCCCTCACGCTCGCCGCCTGCTGCCAGGTGAACGCGCCCATCCGGCTACTGGTCGCAGGCCCCGGCCTGGACGGCGAACTTCCTCTCGACGACATGCGCGTCCTGCTCGGCGCCCTCGTCCACACCTTCACGCCGAAGGATGTCGAGCCGATCAGCTCGATCCTGGAGTGGCACCCGTCCGAGGCCACCGGCATGCTCGCCGCCACCGCCCGAGGCGTACGCGGCACCTGCGAGATCCGGGACGCCGGCCTACCCGTCGCGCTCACGGACGAAGGCCCCACCGTCCACGAGGTCGACCTGGACGACGCCATCACCCGCAACCAGCTGGCCCGCGCCATCATGGCGACGGAGTCCCTGGACGAGGTCGAGGCACACAGCCGCGAAATCTGCGGCTACTCGGAAATCGACTACGAGCGCAACAAGGCCGCATGGCTCAAGGATCAGCCGTCCGTGGACCTAATCTCGCAGACGGTCTTGGCTCAACTCGCCCAGTTCGAGGACGAGGCCAACAGCCGCGGAATCACCCACACAACATTCCGCCACCTCACCGAGGCCCTGAATCTCAACGGCTCCCAGCGCGAGGACCTGCGCCAGCTCCTCATCACCAGCAGACCGGAGCAGTACACAGCACCTCTGTGGCGGATCAGATGACGGACGTCCATGAGCTCTCGTCTCCTGGTGCTCTCCCCGACCCGCAGGAGACGCTCACCCGAACCAACTGGGCAGATTTGGATCATGCTTACGGGCCGGCCAAAGACGTCCCCAGGATGCTGGTCGCGCTCCTGGACGCGAAGCAGGCAGTGAGAACCAAGGCACTGCACGACATCCATCACGTCGTGCACCATCAAAACACTCTCTACGAGGCGACAGCCCCCACAGCCCTGTACGTGGCCGCGATCCTGTCCGACCCAAGGACGACATGTTCTGTCGACAAGGACCGCTGGTCCCTCCCCGGCAACATGCGCGCCGAACTACTAGGCTGGATCACCTCGGTCGCAAACGAGGTCACCGAGGCGGCCGACACCATTGGCAGCGAGCACGGATTCCCTCTCGACGACTATCCGCCGGCCGTAGCCGTACGCGACATCCGGCCGCTGCTCTTCTCAGCCGCCTTCGCATACGTCGGTGACAGCGACCGTCATGTAAGCGAAGCGGCCATGGCAGCGTGCATCCCGCTCCTGGACGATCCCAGGGTGCGTCATCACCGAGCGGCAGTGGTCCCCTTGCTCCGGCAGGTCCTCGGAACCAGCGAGCTGTGGCAGTACCGGGAGCGAGCCATCGACGCTCTCGACGCATGGGGCGAGGATTCTGCGGGCCTCGAAGGCCAGCGCAACCCCTTCTTGTTCTGCGACACCGACCTAGTACCGGACCACCTCACGCGGTACGCGGGCGCTGACGCGGGTTGCAGCGAAGAACCGCCGTTCTAATCTGACCGACCCATGATCCCGAACACTGCCGATAGCTGAGTAACAACCTTCTTCACGGGTTCAAGGCGGCTCGCTCCGCTCCCCGCGCGCGGCCCGGCCCCCGGCCGGGCCTGCGCTCCTGTCTCCGCCCCGCTCCAGCCCGGCCGGCGCCCGTGCCGCGCTCAAGCAGGCAGCCACCTGATGCCAGAGAAGGGCCACGTCGCGGCTAGGGGCACCACGGCTTTAGCCACCTCCCCGGTCCGGGGCCCGCGTCGAGCAAGACCAGGGGGCACTCGTGCACATTGCGGTCAGGCCCAAGGCCTGACCGAGTTGCCAGCCAACGTACGGCCCCGCTCCCCGTTCTCGTTAGTCACACATACTGCCAACTTGCTCGGTACGCTTACATAAGGTGCGCATGCGCATCCATCCATGCCGAGCCAGATCTCAGCAGCGGGGGCCTACATGCAGCAAGAAGAAGAGCGCACCAACCTCCGGATATCGGATCATGCGAACGTCGACAAGGCCGTGGTGATCGAACACGCTGGCCATGTATCCCTGAGCGGACCGGAACTCAAACAGCGCAGACGTCCGCTACAGATCCCACGCGATATTCCCGAATTTACTGGACGCGAGGAAATATTCGGGAGAATTAGCGAATCTCTCGCCACTCACCTTGAAACCCCGGCCATTTGGGTCCTTTCTGGAATGGCCGGCGTAGGAAAAACTTCAATCGCCATCAGGGCAGCGAATAGGCATTCGGACAGTTTTCCCGACGGGATCCTCTATGCAAAACTCGCTGGCGCAGGTTCCAATCCGACAGATCCCAACGAGGTCCTGATTCGCTTCCTAAAGGACCTGGGTGTCACACTTGGCGAGATTCCAGGCGATTACGAAAGCCTCGTGACCGCTTACAGGACGCTAATTGCAACAAAAGCAATACTCGTAGTCCTTGATGATGCAGCCGACACGGCGCAAGTGAATGACTTGATTCCCACATCGCCACGCAGCGCTGCACTGATCACAAGCCGCCGCCCATTGGCCACGCTTCCAGGGGCGCAAAGCATCTCGGTTGATGTATGGACTTTGGATGAATGTACACAGTTCCTCAAAGTGCTTCTTGGTGCCAACCGTATCGAAGACAGCACCGATGAAGTCCACGAATTGTCGGAGATCTGTGGACGACTCCCACTAGCTTTGCGTATCACTGGAGCCCAACTGCTCAGGCGTCCACTCTGGCCATTGGCACGCATGGTTAATCGACTACGGGACGAACAGAGACGTCTTGAGGTACTGCGGGCTGACGATATTGCAATCCGATCAGTTTTCGCAACGGCCTACGAATCGCTAACCGATGTCCAATCGCGCATATTTCGCACAGTAGGACTAACCCTCGGATTCTCGTTCAGCGTGGAATCAGTTGCCAAGTTGACCGATGCCGACGAGTATTTTGTCGAAGATGCACTGGAGGACCTCGCAGACCGCCATTTGATCACGCCTGATGATATACCTGGCAGGTTCAAAATCCATGATCTGATGCGTCTTTTCGCGAAAGAAAGGGCTGTCGATCAAGACTCGCCTGCCGTCGTATCAGAATCTGTTCATCGCCTGCTCCAGTGGCACCTCGAAGTCCTGGAAGGCATGAGCCCGTCCATTCGCAAATGGGTACGCCTAGAAAGGCCTAGCGTGGTGGCTGGCGTGTTGCTGGCCAATGAACACCATTGGGATGATTTGTGCTGGAGAACAGCAAATAGCCTGGCCACCTACCATTCAGTGGAAGGTGATTACGGCGACTGGATTCTGTGCAACGAAGCTGGCCTAGTAGCCGCGCGCAGATGCGGAGCTCGCGAGGGTGAAGCATTGATGCTCGGAGGACTCGGCCAAGCGAGCAGAAGACTAAATCGATTCAATGATGCCCGATCATATCTGGAAGACTCTTTGAAAGTCTTTCGCGAGATGAAAGACCTTGAACGTTGCGCCGACGTTCTTTGGGAAATTGGTAAGACCGCGAGCAGCCAGTGGGACGTTGGTCGAGCCATGTCTGCCTACAGTGAATCCGTTGAGATATACGCTGCGATAGGTTATCCGCCAGGCCAAGCTAGGGCCCTCCATGCACTCGGGCATTTGTACAGCGGAATTGGGCGCCACGACGAAGCGCTCAAATATTTCAAGGGAGAACTTGAACTAGCCACGAAAGCCGGCGCCAACTTCCTTAGCACCACATACCAAGGAATGGCAGCTTGTTTGGCCGCTGGAGGAATGCTCGAAGAATCAATTGAAGCCTACGAAAAATCGATTTCTGAGGCACGGGCTGCTAACGATCAGAAAGCCATTCAAATTCGGCTGGCAAGGAAAGCGGGTGTCCTCCAGAGTATGGGCAAGGCTGATGAGGCCAGCGCGACTTACGAGGACGCTCTGAAACTGGCACGTGAGCAGGATGACACGTCAGGGATTGCGTGGATCCTGCACACTCTTGCGGACAGGCACGAAAAAGCGAAGGAACACGAGAAAGCAGATTCTCTGTACGCCGAGATTCTCAATACTGACGGCATCGATGAGGTGCCAGAAGGCTTGATCAATACGCTGCACTGCTGGGCGGATTCCTACATGCGGCGTGAAAATTTCGACCGGGCTATTGAATTGCTAGATGAAGCTCAAAATATCGCCCGCCAGCATGACAAGGCGCCTGAGCTGATACAAGTGCTACTCTGCCGCAGTGCAGCACTTCAAAAGAACGGGGATATTGATGAAGCGCTCTCCCTTTCCCGCGAGGCTGCAGCTATTGCGACATCATACGGGTCGGCAAAGCATCTCGCGAAATGTCTACGCAGAGTAGGCAGGTCCCTGAAAGGACTCACCCGCATAGAGGATGCTGCGGAAATTTATGCAGAAAAAATGCGCTTGGAAATTCTTATGCAACAGCACGAGAAAGCACATGAAACAGCAAGTGAGCTCTCCTCTATCTGGGCAGAACTAGGCGACACCGATAAGGCGGAATTTTATTCCGCTAGAGCGTCAGAGTTTACTCGCGAGGCTGAGCGCGTCACCTCGGAAAATCACAAACCCCTTGAAAGCCATTAGATTTGACACCGAAGGGAAGCACCATGACTGATCCGATTTCCTTGACTGTAGCAACCTTGCTGGCTGGAGGGTACCTGGCTGAGGCTGGAAGTGAGGCCTGGCGAACGACCACTCGTATTGCTGCTTTTTTGCGAAACAAGTTCGGGCGGGATCAGCAAGCGCTCGATGCCCTGCAACGCTGCGAGGCTGATCCCTCTAACGCATTGGCGCAAGCCGATGTGCGTTCCGCGCTCGACCGCTACCTGGACAGCGATTCGGGATTTCACGATCAGTTGCTGTCCATACTGAAGTCTCAGGGATACAGCCAGAATGAGGTGATGAACAGTCGAGTGAATGTGACAGATCAAGCCAGCGTAGGAAAGATCGTTCAAATTAAAGACGTACAGGGCGACGTCAGTTTCTAAGATTCAAGGCACATACGGACTCGTCGCTCTACGCGATGCCGACCTGAGTGCAGGAACTCAGCATGAGCCGCAGGGTTGCGTGTCTAACTGTGTGACAACGCCCACGCACACCGGCAGACGGACGCGGACGGCTGCGAACCGTCCGCGCAGGTGAAGATGAGCACCAGCCCAAGCCAGCACCCCCACCCAAGTTGCTTCGGGACGAAGAAGTCATCGCCCGACGGCCCACCATCCCGCTTCTGTCAGCGCGGCTTGATCACCGGTCTCTTCGTCCAGCATGGCCGCAGCTTCCTGGCGTGCCTGTCCGCCGGGCGCGCTTACGGGTAGATAAGCCGGTCTGACGAGTGACGAGCGCTGCACAGTGCGGTCTCGGTCAAAGCAGTGCCTCCGGCGGGGGCGCTCCGACTCCGGGATGGAGGGGGCGCCGCTTGCGGGTGCCGGCCGAGTGGGGCGTGCGTGGGGTGCTCCCATCCCGTCCACCGCCGACCCAGGCAGAGCCGAGCAGACGCGGCCCAGGGGCGTCAAGGTCGTTCGTACAGTGGCGCGCTCCACCTTGACGCCCCTGAACCACGCCTGCTCCACGGTGTGTGGGTCGACGGCGGACGGGATGGGAGCTGGGGAGAGTAGTGGGTGGAGGTCTGCGCGGAGAGTGCGAGTAAAATCCCTGGTGAGCCCAGAAGAACTGATTGTTGGAGTCGACGCGGCCAACAGTGAGCCCTAGCCTCACGCCATGAGTGACGCAGTCGAGGCAGAGAATGCCGTCAGGAACCGCTGCCCGCATGCTCGCCCCATGCGTGAGGTACTTCGTCGAACGGGCCTCGTTCGGGGCCGTGGACGGCGGCGATTGTGTGGATATCTTCCTCAGGGAGGGTCCGCACGAGCCAGACGTCGAGGCGCTGATCTGCCCGTCAGCGACTGATCTCTATAGAGCTACGGATCAGAAGACTTCTTGACATCCACGGCTGACATCAACGACGTCGGACGGGAGCGAACGCCAGCAACCCTGTCCGGCCATCCCACCAGTCGACGACAGCCAACGAACCGTGCTCGGATCGAACTCCTAAAGCGGTGCTCACTCTCTACACCGCTCAGGACGAGGACATGAAGCCAGTGGACTGGTCGAGGTGGAACGAGGAGCCCGGAGCCGTCGGAGTCCAACCCTCACGCAAGGCAAGCCGAACAGCCGCGGCGACACCGGACGGCAGCACAGGCTCAGCTTCGCGGCCGATCCAGTTGCTCGGATGCGGCTGGTCGGTGGTGACCACGAGCGTTGTCCCCGGAGTGTTCGCATGCTCCACCGCGAACGTACACGGCGACCACGCCAGCCCTTGGCAGTACGTCGGCCGGCCCCGCAGCCGCCAGCGGTAGACCGTGCCGTCGACAACGATCCGTCGCGATCCCTTGCCGACCAGTGCCATGACTCCCCCTTCAACAGCGAAGATGCTAACGAGCCCGGCCCACCGACCGTCTCACTTTCCGTCTCATTCAGCGCCGTTCACGGCCGTTCAGGCGAGACCCGGAGCCGTCCTCACACCGGCGGCCAGCCGCCCATGAACCCAGGTGAACGCCCCCGCACCCAGCCCGTCACCCCACCAACACAGTTGGAAAGCGTGTTGGGGGCAACCCCTCACGAGTTCGAATCTCGTATCCTCCGCCAGTGCCTCACCGGGCACGATGTCGAAGGGCCCCACACATTCGCGGTGGGGCCCTTCGTCGTTGTCCGCCAAGCGTTGTCCGCCAAGCGCGCGTGGCCGCGGTGATCGCGGTCGGCGGACACCTGGTGACCGACGGACACGCACCCTCGTGGTGGGTGTCGGCCGACGCCGAGGGCAACGAGACCTGCGTGTCCAGCATCGCCGGTCGCGGCTGACGCCGGAGGTCACACCTGCTACCTCCTCGCGTCCGGCCACCGCTCGCGACAGTCGTTGCGGAACTCGATGCGCGCGGTGTGGTGTTTGTTCCAGGAGGTTGAGTTGCCGAGACTGCTTGGCGGCGGACGAGCGCGCGCGAGCGCGAGCGACGGGATCGTCGAGGTCGAGGGGAACTTCCCGTGCACCGGTGCACGGGGTGCAGCCAGACCTTGCGATGACGTAGGCCTTCAGGTGCGGGGGCCTGGGCCGATCAGCATCGCGTCGGCCCACGGCGCCCGCACCGGGTCGGCCTCCGAGCGATGACCCCGGCCCCCGTCAGCCTCCTGGCGACGCGACGAGCCCGCCCTGCGTCAGCCTCCGGACTAGCCCCCCGACACCGCGATCGTGCCCTGCGCCACCGCGCACAGGCTCTCGGTGCCCTCGTCGTTCACGGTGGACAGGTCGCAGCGGCACACGACGCGTGTGCGACCGGCGCGGACGACCCGGGCGTCGGCCCGTAGCAGTGTGCCCTCGGCGGGGCGCAGGTAGTCGATGGTGAAGCCGGCCGTGATCAGCCGGGCGCCGGCCACGGAGCCTGCGGCGAAGGTCAGTGCGTTGTCCGCCGCGTAGCCGAGCACGCCGCCGTGCACGAAGCCGTACTGCTGGCGCAGCTCGTCGCGGATGTCCAGCTCCAGCGTCGCCCCGCCGTCCCCGAAGGCCACCAGGCGGGCGCCGAGCAGGTTGCTGAAGGGCTGGGCCGCCAGCACCTTCTGCGCGGCCGGCAGATCCGGGATGTCGTTCACACCGCACCTCGCTTCACTAGTGAAGCGAGGATCCCGCGCAGCCTTCTTGTCTGTCAAGATCGGCCCATGCCCATGCCCATGCCCGAGACCGAGCCCGAGCCCGGCCCAAAACACTCCCCTGGGCCCGACCCTGGGGCCGTGCCTGAGCCCGGGGACATGCCTGAGCCTGGAGACATGCCTGAGCCTGGGGACACGCCCACCCCGGCGGACATACCCGAATCCGGGAATCCGCCCCAGCCCGACCAGCGTCTCTTCTTCCTACTCCAGCGGGCCGCGCACCAGTTGCGTACGGCCGCGGACCGGCGTTGCCTGGCCGCCGCCGGGATCACCACGGCCCAGCTCGGCGCGCTGTTCGCCGTGCGCGATCGGCCGGGCGTCACCCAGCGGGAACTCGCCCGCACCCTGGGACTGCGCGAGTCCGCCGTCACCGCGCTCGTCACCCGGCTCACCGCGGCCGGTCTCCTCACCAAAGCGGCGCACCCGCGCGAACACCGCGCCGTGACGCTGGAGTTGACCGTCGACGGCGACGCCGCCCTCCGCGCCGCCCAGCCCGAAATCGACCGCTTCAACGGCGAGTTGCGCGCTCTGCTCGGCGAGCAGGGATTCACACGGACCGCCGCCGCATTGGACAGGCTCGCCCACTGGGAACCCTGACCGAGGTCGCCCTTACGCTCCCCGCCCCGCCTCCGCCAGCCGATCCCGCAGGCGAGCCGCGTCCTGCCCCGGCGGCAGGCCGTACGCCCGTCGGTACTCCCGGTTGAACTGCGTCGCGCTCACATAGCCGACCGCTTCCGCGACCAGGGCCGCCGTGGTGTCGCCGGTGAGCAGACGGCGGCGGGCCTCCTGAAGCCGCAGGTGTTTCTGGAAGCGCAGTGGGCTCATGCCGGTGGCGGCCTTGAAGTGGCGGTGCAGGGTGGCGGGGCTCATGTGGGCCACCGCGGCGATCGTTTCGATGCTGAGCGGCTCGGTGAAGTGGGCGCAGATCCACCTGGCCGCCGTGCGGACCCGGGCGGCGGCGGTGTCCGCAAGCGTGAAGTGACGCAGCGTCGGGCCGAGGGGACTGCCGAGCAGGCGGTAGAGGATCTCGCCCTCGATACGGTTCGCCAGGGGGCGGATGTCGTCCGGGGTATCGAGCAGCCGTACCCATCGGGTGACCGCGTCGACGATCTCGGGGGTCATCGGTGCGGTGATCTGCTCGCCGGGCTCGGGCCCGGTGAGCGTGACGGGGTCCGTTCCGTCCAGTTCCAGCAGGAGGTCGGCGAGCGTCGGGCCGTCGAGGCGCAGCACCGCCGAGCGGTACGGCAGCCGCTCGAACGTGGAGGTGACCGGCAGCACGAGCGAGTTGAAGAGCATCTCCCCGCTCCCGGTCGTCCAGCTCCTCTCGCCCGCGACACTGCTCTTGGAGCCGTCGACGATGAAGCAGATCATCGGCTCGTACAGCAGGTCGATGGGGGTGATGGGCTCGTCCAGCCTCACCAGCCGGAGGCGTGGCACCGCGGTGTCGGACCACCAGTCGTCGCCGTGCCGGGCGATGGCCGCCGCGAGCTCGTCCAGCATGAAGCGCTCCCTGGGTAGCTGTTCCTGGGCCGGATCCTGAGAGGATCAGGCAATCCTATGCGGCCCGTGGCCCATGCCCTCGCGATGCCCGCGCTCCTAGCGTTGACGGCATGACACAGCAGGACGCACAGCAGGACAAGTACCAGGGCAAAGACAACAAGCTGCCGACCCGTGCCCTCGGCGCCCAGGGTCTGACGGCCGGTGCCATCGGCCTCGGCACCATGGGCATGACCATGGCCTACGGCGCCGGTGACGAGCCCGGCGGCATCGCCACCATCCGCCGGGCGTACGAACTCGGCGTCACCCTCTTCGACACCGCCGAGCTGTACGGCATGGGCACCGGGAGCAATGAACAACTGCTCGGCCGTGCCGTGCGGGACTTCCGCGACGACGTCGTGATCGCCACCAAGTTCGGCTTCGACATGAGCGCCCCGCAGAACGCCGAGGGCTACGCGCTGAACAGCCGCCCCGAGCACATCCGCGAGGTCACCGAGAACAGCCTGCGCCACCTCGGCACCGACCGCATCGACGTGCTCTACCAGCACCGCGTCGACCCGGACGTGCCGATCGAGGACGTGGCGGGCACGGTCGGCGAGCTGATCGCCGAAGGCAAGGTGCGCTACCTCGGGCTCAGCGAGGCGGGCCCCGACATCATCCGGCGCGCCCACGCCGTCCACCCGGTGTCCGTGCTGCAGACCGAGTACTCCGTCTTCGAGCGGGCCGTGGAGGCGCACGTACTGCCCGTGGTGCGCGAACTCGGCATCGGCTTCGTGCCGTACTCGCCACTCGGCCGCGGTTTCCTCACCAGCGCGGTGAAGCCCGCCGCCGAGTACCCCGCCGACGACATGCGCAGCTGGGACGACCGCTGGCAGCCCGGCAACTACGAGCAGAACCTCGCCGCCATCCGGGAGTTGACCGCCCTCGCGGCCGCCAAGGACATCTCCGTCACGCAACTGGCCCTCGCCTGGCTGCTGGCGCAGGGCGACGACATCGTGCCGATCCCCGGTACCCGCAGCCCGGACCGCCTCGCCGAGAACGTCGCGGCCGCGGCCGTCACGCTCACCCCGCAGGACCTCGCCCGCGTCCAGGAGATCCTCCCGAAGGGCGCGGCCGGCTCCCGCTACCCCGAGGCGATCATGCCGTCCTGGTGACGCCCCTGGCCCCGAGGCCGGCAGCAAACCGGCCGGTCAGCGTGTGATCTTCACCGACCTCGACTCCGACACCTGGTCGACGTCCGACGTACGGATCGTGACCTTCATCGTCCAGGTGCCGGGGAGGGGGAGTTGGAGAGACTCCGTGCCCCAGTAGCCGCCCTTGTTGGTGAGTTGGGCGTCGATGGGGCCGATCTTCTCGGACGGGAGGGTGAAGGTGAGGCGGATCTCGGGGACCGTGGCAATGCCTCCGTCGGGGCCGATGATGACCGCCTCGACGGTGTTCTCGCCGACCCGGGCGGGTTCCAGGACGATCTGGACCTTGCCCTGGCCGCCCGGGGTCCCGACGTCGAAGGGGATCAGGGTCGTCGACGCGGTCGGTTGTCCGGCGGGCGCGGTGCTCCCGGCCGCCGCCGTCTCGGTCTCGGCCCGGCCCGGCTGGGTGCCGGTGAGGACCGTCGTGATGACCAGCACCACCACGCCCACGACGACTTCGGCGAGCACCGAGCGGCGCAGGGAACGGTGGCGGGCGTCGGTTTCTCCGTCGGCGGGTTCCGGTGCCGGTTCCGGTCCGGTTTCCGTCGCGGGCTCGGAGCCGTTCTCGCGAAGGGTCGGCGTGGAGTCCCCGGTGCCCGCACCCGCAGCCGTGCCCGAACCCGCGCCCGTATCCGAAGCCACGCCCGCACCCGAACCCGAACCCGAACCCACGCCCGTACGCGCCGCCCCCACCGTCTCCAGCACCGGCACCGTCAACGGCCGCTCCGCACCCAGCAGTTGAGCCGTCCAGCGGCGCGAATACCCCGCCGCCGCCAGCAACAGCACCACCGCGCACACCTTCGCGACCAGGATCTTTCCGTACGACGTACCGAGGACGGCATCCCACGAGCCGAGCCCCCGCCAGGACTGGTAGACACCGGTCAGCACGAGAACCGCGACCGAGGCGAACGCGAGGCGGGAGAAGCGGGCCACGGTGGCGGCCGTGAGCGGGGTGTCCGAGCGCTGGAGCGTGGCAAGGAGCGCCGCGAGGCCGCCCAGCCAGACCGCCATCGCCAGCAGATGCAGTACGGACGAGGTCATCGCCGCCGGGACCTGGATCCCCGCGGAGGCGTGCTCGGCGGCGGCCCAGGTGCCCGCCAGGCCGACGGCCAGGAGTCCGCCGCCCGCGAGAACACCGGGCTTCGGGTCCGGCGCCCGCCCTACTCCCGGTCCCGCATCCGTCCGTACGTGCCCTACGTGCTGTTGTACGTGCTGTACGTGGCGTACGAGGAAGACCGCCGCCCCCGCCAGCAGCACCAGCCGGGCCAGCAGGGCCCAACCCGGCCTGCTGGTCAGCGTGTTCTCGAGGAGGGAGAGGTCGAGGACCGTCGAGGGGCCGGTGCCTCGCGCGTACGGGCCGCGCAGGAACAGGAGCGCGACGGTGGTGACGAGGAGGGTCCACCAGCCGATGCGCAGGAGTCCGCGCACGGGCGCGGTGGTGGGCGGACGGCAGGCGAAGACGAAGGTGGCCGCGCCGATGAGCAGGGCGACGGCGGCGTACGCGGCGTAGCGGGCGATGTCGTAGAGGGCGCCCGAGGCGGGGTTCACAGCCGGTTCGGCGGAGACGGAGGCCGTGGTCTCGGAGGGTTCGCCGATGGAGAAGGTGAAGGCGCCGGAGATGGGGTGGCTGTCCGCCGAGACCACACGCCAGGCCACGGTGTACGTACCGTCGGACAGGTTGTCGCCGAGCGGTACACGGACGGTGTCGGAACGGCCGGGGACGTGCTTCGTGTCGCCCGCGTTCACCCGGCGGTTGTCGGGGCTGAGGACACGGAACGAGTCGTCGGAGACGCCGACCGACTCGGTGAAGGTCATGGTGACGTGTTCCGGGGCGGACTTGAGGACGCTTCCCTCACGGGGGTCGGTGTCGCGCACGGCCGAGTGGGCGGACACGGAGCCCGCACCGCCCAGCAGGAACAGCGTGCCCAGCAGGGCCAGGAGGGCCACTGCCCGGCGCGGCGCCGACACCCGTAGTACTACCGCCAGTACTCGGTGCATGCGGCGCACTCGGCCCACGTCGCCTCTCCCTCTCCCAGAACTCCATGTACATGTATGTCTGCGGCCTCGGTGAAGGTACGGATGTACGCGACACCTTGTTCAACGCCGCCCGCACCCTCCCGGACCGCCCGCCCGCGCTCTCGGACAACCCGGCCGCGCCTCTCGGACAACCTGGCCGCGCTCACCACGTCGGCCGCGCCGACACCCCTCCGTCCACGACCAGGTCGTGTCCCGTGATCCAGGACGCCATCGGCGAGGCGAGGAACACACAGGCGTCGCCCACGTCCTCGGGGCGCCCCAGCCTCCCGGTGGGAACCGCCTCCCGCCAGCGCCGTACGCCCTCCGGCCACGCCTCCGCGAGGCCCTCGCGGTCGATCAGCCCCGGGGAGACGGTGTTGACGCGGATGCCGTAGGGACCGTACTCCAGGGCCGCCGAGCGCGCGTGCATGACGACGGCCGCCTTGGACGCGGAGTAGTGCGCGTGGTGAGGGGCGGGGTGCGTGGCCTCGATGGACGCGATGTGGGTGATGCTGCCCACAGGCTCGCCGGGCCGGTCACTCCGGCCACTCGCGTCCCGCCGCATCACCTCAGCGGCCGCCTGCGTACACGCGAACACGCTCGACACATTGGCGTCCACCACCGCCCGCCAGTCCCCCGCCGTCATCCCGGGCAGCTCCTGGACCGGCTGTACGCCGGCGTTGTTGACGAGTGCCGTCAGCGGGCCGCCGCCCCAGTCGGCCGCCTCGCGCACCAGGCGGTGGCACTCGTCCTCGACGGTCAGGTCGGCGTGCAGGGCCACCGCGCGTCCGCCTGAGCCCGTGATGAGGGCGACGACTTCACGGGCCGCGTCCGCGTTCGTACGGAAGTGGACGGCGACCGCCGCCCCCGCAGCGGCGAACCGCAGCGCGATACCCCGCCCGATACCGCCGCCGGCCCCGGTGACGAGGGCCACCTGACCGTCGAGCAGCCCAGTGGCCGGCCCGCCGGGCGGCCGGTCGGTCATGCCGCTCACGGTCGGCTCAGCGCGGCGATCCGCGCGGCCTCGGCCGGGTAGCGGGCGGTGAGTTCGGCCGCGTCCCCGTGCTCGTACCCCTCGTAGGTGAAACCGGGCGCCATCGTGCACCCGAAGAACGACCAGGATCCGCCGGAGCCGACCCGCGCGCCCATCCAGGTGCGCGCGGGCACGGTGTACTGGAGGTGCTGGCCGCCGAGGACGTCCGGGCCGAGCAGGACCGTACGGGCTGTGCCGTCGGGGGACAGGAGCAGCATCTCCAGCGGATCCCCCAGGTAGAAGTGCCAGGTCTCGTCGGCCGGGAGCCGGTGCAGGGCGGAGAAGTCACCGGGTTCCGAGGTCAGCAGGACCACTATCGCGGACCCCTCGGGGCGTCCGTCGGGCCGTTCGGGGCCCGCCCAGGTACGGCGGAAGAGGCCGCCCTCCTTGGGGATGGGCTCGAGTTGGTAGTGGGCGACAAGGGCTTCGGGAGTGATGTTATGAACCACCTACCGACCATGCCCCACAGGGAGTTGTCGATGCGTCACCCGGATCCCGACGCGCGGAACACCGAACGCCTCGCCGCACATCTCGCCGAGCGCAGGGCCGCCTTCGGGAAGGTGTCCACGACCCTGTCCCTGCTGAGCGACCACCGTCTCGGCGAGGTCGTGGCCGCAGCCACTCCCCTCGGCTCCGGCATCGGCGGCCGCTCGGCGGAACTCGACATCGACGGCACCCGGGTCTTCGTCAAACGGGTCCCCCTCACGGACCTGGAGACGCGCCCGGAGAACCTCCGCTCGACCGCGAACCTCTTCGGGCTGCCGATGTACTACCAGTACGGGGTCGGCTCGTCCGGCTTCGGAGCCTGGCGGGAACTGGCCGTGCACACGATGACCACCAACTGGGTTCTCACCGGGGCCGACGGGGACACGGGCGCGTACGAGGGCTTCCCGCTGATGTACCACTGGCGGGTCCTGCCCGACTCGGCTCCGTCAGGGACGGCCGAGGCGTTCGGGAGCATCAACGCGGCCGTCGCACGCTGGGAGGGCTCGTCCGCCGTGCGCGAGCGGCTGGAGGCCATCGAACGGTCCTCGGCCGGCCTCGCCCTCTTCCTGGAGTACGTGCCGTGGACACTCGCCGCCTGGCTGGACGGCCGCGCGGACCACTACCCATGGGTGGCGGAGACGCTGGCGCGCGGCACGTCCTTCATGCGCTCCCGCGGGCTCGTCCACTTCGACGCCCACTTCAACAACGTCCTCACCGACGGCCACACGCTCTACTTCGCGGACTTCGGGCTCGCGTTGAGCACGGGCTTCGAACTCGCCCCCAGGGAGCAGGAGTTCCTTACCGAGCATCTGGCGTACGATCACTGGTACACGGTGAGCCATCTGCTCCGCTTCCACCTGCGGAAGTGGATCGCGGACCGGCCGACCGCCGACATCCCGCCCGAGATCACCGCGCTCGCCGAACGTCACGCCCGTCCGGCCGCCATCATGGACGACTTCTTCGACCGCCTGATCACCGAAAGCAAGCAGACGCCGTTCCCGGCCGCCGAACTCGAAGGCATCCGGTGAGGCCGGTGAGCCGGGTGAGGCCGGTGAGTCAGTCGGCCGTCCCGAAGGCCGAATCCCTTGTGAGGAAAGCCAGTTGGGCCTTCTTCTCGGGCAGGTTCACCTCCGGCAGGTCGATCTCCGGCAGCACGGTCGGCGGGCCGAGTACGAAACCCTGACGGATCAGTCGGCGGATGGCCTTCTCGTTGCGGATGTCGGGCTCGACCACGACCCGCCGCCGGTCGAGGACGCGCAGGACGTACGTGGTGAAGACGGTGAGCAGCGCGGAGCTGTGGCCGGGCCGGTTGCCGCCCTCGCGGGCGGGTCCGATCAGCAGGTGGACGCCGATGTCGCCGGGCTCGACCTCGTAGCACTCGCTGACCCGGTCGGCCTCCGGTTCGTACGTCTGGAAGAGCGCGGCCGGCCCGTCGTCCAGGACGGCGAGGAACGCGTGGTGCGTGTCGAGCGAGTCGAGATGCCGGTACGTCTCCAGGACCTGCTCCCTGCTGAAGCCGGCCATGCCCCAGAACCGGGCCCGCTCGGCCGTCACCCACTCATGGATCACATCCAGGTCGGCCTCCGGGTCCACGGGCAGGATCCGGACCCTGCCGAGGCCGTCGGCGACCTGCTCGTGGACGGCCTCACGGCTTCCGGCGTACGCCTCGGACGTCATCGTTCCCTCCTTCGTCAGCTGGGCCCAGTCGGTCACGACGGGGGCGAGATCTCCCTTGAGCCACAAGGGGAGTTGGTCGCGGTGATGCGGTGAGCCGGGGACACCCGAGGCGCCGAACGGAACCACCCAGAGGCTGTCCTCGCGACACGCCACATCCCACACATAGCGGGCGGCGGGACCGCGCGCGGCCCGGTCGGTGAGGCCCGGCACGGCGGAGGTGCACAGCACGCAGTCGTGGTCGCCGGCCAGTCCGGGTTCCCTCTCGTCGTACGAGGGGTCCGGCACCGCCCGCCAGGGGGCGAGGCGGTGAGTGTCGCCCCAGGTGCCCGTCGGCGGGGCTCCGGCCACGTCCTCCACCGCCGCCCTGACGATGCCGACGCGGTCGATCCCGTACAACTCCTCGGCCCTGAGGAGGTTTTCGAGGGCGAAGGCGACGCGGGGGACGAGGGCGAGCCAGGGGCGGAAGACCTCGGGGCAGGCCGGGGGTTCGGCGAGGCGGGCGAGGGCGGGATGGGCGGCGAGGCGGCGTACGACCGCGCTGCGGACCGCCGCGTACGTCGCTGCCTCCGTGCTGTCGGACGCCATGTGGCGGTCCCAGCTCAGGAGCCGTTCGCGCAGGGCGGTGGCCTCGGGGGTCAGTCCCTCGAGGGCGGCGAAGCGGTCCAACAGGGGGGCGGCGGAGGCGAGATGGGTGTCCATGTGGAGGGCGGCCATGTCGCCGGCGGACCAGTCCCTCCTCGTGCCGAGGAGTGCGCGCAGGCGGGCGGCCCGGTGGGGCGGGGCGAACTCGACGCCGAGCGGGGTGGCCGGGCCGCGCTGGTTCGCCATCACCGCGATGCCGTCGTCGACGGTGCCGCGCGGCATGGGGGCGTACCAGCCGCGCCACTCGTGGCCGGGCTCCCAGGCCGGGACGATCCGCGTGCCGTTCGCCGGGTCCCGCAACGGCACCCGGCCCGCGACGCGGTGCAGCAGGCCGCCGTCGGTATCGGCGGCCTGGACGACGTTGACGGGCTCGGCCCAGTCGTCGAACGCCCGGTCCACGTCGGCCACTCGGCGGGCGCGGAGGAGGGGGAGGAGGGAGGAGAAGCCGAGATCTTCGGTGACGCGGGGCGGGTAGCGGAGGCTGATGGGGCCGGTAGAACCGGCGGAATCTGTGGAATCTGTGGAACCTGTGGGGTCGGTCAGCCTTGTGGAGCCGTCGAGGCCGCCGTTGATGACGTCGCTGTTGATGACGTCGCCGTTGATGATGACGGGGCCGCGGTCGGTCTCGATCACCTCGACCTCGACGGGGCCGCCGTCGGCCACCTCGATGGTCTCCGTGTGGCGGGAGGCGGGGTGCCAGGCCCCGTCCGGACCCAGGGCCTCCACCTCCACCCGCTCTCCGTCCCCGGACCGCCTCAGCCGCTCCCGGTACAGGTCCTGGTAGTCGGCCATCGCGTTGGTGATCGACCAGGCCACCGTGCCCGTGTGGCCGAAGTGGGCGATGCCCGGGACGCCCGGCACGGCGAGGCCGACGACGTCGAACTCCGGGCAGGAGAGGCGGACTTGCTGATAGACGCCGGGGGCCTCGATGAAGCGGTGGGGGTCGCCCGCGAGGACCGGCAGGCCGGTGGCGGTGCGCTCTCCGGCGACGAGCCAGCCGTTGCTGCCGGAGGTGCCGGGCCCGTCGGTGGCGAACAGACCGACGGCGTCCGGACCGAGGTGGCGCACGACCTCCTCGCGCCACAGCTTGGCCGGGAAACCGGCGAAGAGGATGTGCGTGCCCAGCCAGACGCCCAGCGGAGTCCACGGCTCCCAGCGGCCGGGCGCCAGGGCGACGCGCCCCGGGCCCGCGGTCGCGAACTCGGGGGCGCGGCGGGCGCCTTCGGGCAGGCCCTGGTTCACCCCGTCGACGTACGCCCGGACCCAGGCGGCCGTCTCGGGGTCCCGTCTCTCCAGGGCGGCGAAACAGCGTCTCGCCGTGTCGTCCAGCCGGGCCTGTCTCGCGAACCGGTCCCAGCCGAGCGCGTCCGCGCCGAGGAAGGCGGCGGAGGTGCCGCACGCCCGGTGCCGCTCGACCTCGATCTGCCAGGCGCGGTCCAGGGCGGCGTTGCGGCCCTGGGCGAAGGCGAGCTCCCGCGCGCTGCCGGCCCGCAGGTGCGGGATCCCCCAGGCGTCGCGGTACGTCCCCGAGGCCGCCGAAGTCCTCGTCGCCTCCGTGCTCATGGTCTCCCCAGCGTTCACAGTCCCCCCACATTCTCAGGTTAGGCTAACCTAACTAGAGCTGGATCTGGGTCGTACGGAGGGGTGGGCGGCATGGCGCAGGGTCACGGCTGGGAGGGCGCGGTCCTCAAGCTGCTGCGGGGCAAGGACTTCGTGTTCACGGTCACGGGATCCGAGCAGGTCACCGAGCACTTCCGGCGGCTGCACCTCACCGACGGCGGGATGCTCGCCGCGACCGGCGTCCACCCGACGATGTGGGTACGGCTGTGGTTCGAGAACGCGGGCAAGCCGCATCAGCGGGCGTACACGCTCGTCGACCCGGATCCGGCGGCCGGCACGTTCAGCCTTGAGTTCGCGCTCCATGAGGGGTGCGCCAGTGACTGGGCGCGGGCGACGAAACCCGGGGACACCATCGAGGCGACGGTCCAGGGCACGGGCTTCCAGTGGCCCCAGCCCGAGCCCTCGCACGTCTTCGCGATCGGTGACCCGGCTTCGCTGCCCGCGCTCAACTCCCTGATCGACGCGGTGGGTTCGGCTCCGGCGACGATCTGGTTCGAGACGGACCACGGCACGGACGGGCTGCCGCTGCGGGTGGACCCGACCCGCCACGAGCTGCGCACGGTGCCCCGGCTCGGCTCCGGGGCCCAACTCGTCTCCCAGGTACGGGCGGCGATGCCCGAGCTGCTGAAGGACCGGGACCCGGCGGAGACGTACGTCTGGATCGCCGCCGACACGGCCACGACGCGGTCGCTCGCGGCGTACTACCGCAAGGAACTGCAGGTGCCGAAGGAGCGGGTGAGTGCGCTGGGGTACTGGCGGGAGAGCTGAGCCGTGAGGGCTGCGGTGGCGGTGAGGGCCGTGAGGGTCGCGGAGGCCGGGACGGTCGCGGAGGCCGAAGTGAGGCGCGGGAGTGCGTGCGTGAACGGGTGACTGGGGCGATCATCGGGGTATGGACGTGACCCTTCATCTCGCTCAGCAGCCCGACGCCGACGAACTCCTCGGGCGCAGTCCGCTTGCCGCGCTGGTCGGGATGCTGCTGGACCAGCAGATTCCGATGGAGTGGGCCTTCGCGGGCCCGTACACGATCACTCAGCGGCTCGGGGCGGACGACCTCGACGCGCACGAGATCGCCGCGTACGACCCCGAGGCTTTCGCCGCGCTCCTCTCCACCAAACCGGCCGTGCACCGCTACCCCGGTTCGATGGCCAAGCGGATCCAGCAGCTGTGCCAGTACCTCGTGGAGCACTACGACGGGGACGCGGCGAGGATCTGGGACGGCGTGGAGACGGGCGCGGAGTTGTTGAACCGCCTGAAGGACCTGCCCGGCTTCGGCGCACAGAAGGCCCAGATCTTCCTGGCCCTGCTGGGCAAACAGCTCGAAGTACGCCCGAAGGGGTGGCGCGAGGCGGCGGGTGCGTACGGCGAGGCGAAGTCCTTCCGTTCGGTGGCCGACATCACCGGGCCGGAGTCGCTGACGAAGGTGCGGGCGCACAAACAGGAGATGAAGGCGGCCGCGAAGGCGGCGAAGGCCTCCGGCAAGTAGGGCCTGATCAGCTGGACGGGCCTAGCGGGCTGCTGGGACTACCGTGAGGGTCAGTCGGCTGGCCGCCCCAAGTGGCAGAGGCCTCGCTGACGGGCTGAGCATGGGGCATGGCCGAGGTACCGAGCGGAGCCCCCTGGGGACCGGAATACGACGACCGGCGGGTCCACGCGGCACGCGACCCGCACCGGCCGGACGGACCCGGCGGCCCCGGCGGACTCGGCGGCCCCGAAGGCCCGCTCGTTCTCCTCATCCGCACGGCCTGGCAGGCCGTGCTGGCCGCCGGGATCGCGGCGCTGGCCCTCGGGATCATGGTGCTGGTGTGGCCGAAGGCAACGCTCCTCGCGGCGGGCGTGCTCTTCGGGCTGTACCTGCTCGTCAGCGGCGTACTCCAACTCGTCTCCGCCTTCGGCACGCACGCCGCGACGTCCCTGCGGGTCATGGCCTTCATCAGCGGCGCCCTGTCGATCCTGCTGGGCCTGTTCTGCTTCCGCGGCGCCATGCAGTCGATCCTGCTCCTCGCGCTGTGGATCGGCATCGGCTGGCTGTTCCGAGGCGTCACGCAGACCCTGGCCGCCGCGTCCGACCCGTCGGTCCCCGCCCGCGGCTGGCAGATCCTCCTCGGCATCCTCAGCTTCCTCGCCGGCGTCGTCCTGATCGTCTCCCCCGTCGAGTCGGTCACCATCCTCACGCTGGTCAGCGGCTGCTGGCTCCTCGCCCTCGGCCTCACGGAAATCATCACGGCACTACAGATGCGGAAACGGGCACGGTATGTGCCGCGGGCGTTCTGAGGGAGATGGGCTTCGCGGACTCGGGCGCGCTGGGGCCGCCCGGGGCGGTCGGACGCGCCCGAGGCCGTTGGATACGTCCGGTACCGCCGGGGCCGTCGAGTGCGCCGGTGCCGCCTGGCACACCAGGGCCGCCGAGTACGCCGATGCCGCCGGGCACACCATGGCCGCCGGAGCCACCGCAGACGCCGGCCCACCGGACGTGCCGGGCCGGACCACCCCGTACGCGATAGCCACCCTGTACGCCGTGGCCGCCCCGTACGCCCTGGCCGCCCCGTACGCCCGGTACGCCAAGAGGGCGGATCTAGTGGCCCGACCGATGAACCACCCGCTCCTCCCGGGGACATGACGTCTCATGAGCTCCGACCGGTTCGTCCCACGCACTCCGCGCCGGCCCGCCCGGCCGCGGTTCCTCGTGGCGCTCGCGGCGATGCTGTGTGCGGTGTGCGTGGTCGGCTCCGTGGGCGGCCACACCGGGACGCGTACGGCTCCGCCCGCCGCCGTGTCCGGCGAGTCCGGCCTGGAACACCCCCACGACCTCCTGGACACCGCCCTACGCCCACTCGCCCGCCAGGGCCACCGCCCGCTCGTACCCCTGCGCGCCGCGCGTCCCCCCGCTCCCGAACGGCCACGTCCGGGGGCCCACCCCCGCTCCGCGCCCCGGTACGCCCCCACTCCGCGCACCCAGCGCTGCATGGTCCTCCGCTGCTGACGGTCCCGGCTCCGGACCGTTCCCCCTCCCCAGCAGCACGAGAGGAACCCTCATGCCGAAGGACCCGTACGCGATCCTGCACGCCCTCGTACGCGCGGAATCCCTCCGCAACGCCCCCAAGCCGGCGCGGGACACCCGCCAGGGCACCCCGGAACCCACCCCGGAGAAGCGGACCCCGGCGAAGGACAACGAACGCGCCTGATCCACCCGGCGGAGGCGGAACCACTCCGTCTCCGCCGCCCGGAGCGACGTGGGTGAAGTAAGGGAGGTGAATCCGACACCGCGGCGGACACAGGCTCACCCGGGCTCCGGAGCCCTCACCACCGTCCGACCGTCCCGAACCCCCCGGCTACCGCCTCCGCCGAGCCGTCCCGAAGATGGACCGGGTGATCTCGCGGCCGATCTGCGTGCCCAGGCTGCGGGCCAGGGACTTGAAGACACCACTGCCGACGACCTGTTGGACAACGGAGACGTCCTGGTCATCGCCTTTCCGGGCGCGGCCCCGGGACGGGGTCGGCGCGGGCGCCGGCGCCGGGGGAGTCGCGGGCGTCGCGCGCTCCCCCTGAGCCGCGGCCACTTCCCCCTCCCCGGCCCTCAGCCTCTCGTACGCCGATTCCCGGTCGACCGCCTCCGCATAACGCCCGTACAAGGGAGACCCCTTGACCGCCTGGTCGAGGGACGCCGGATCCACGGGCCCCATCAGCGACCCCGGCGCCCGCAACCGCGTCGCCGCCACCGGTGTCGGTGCGCCCTTCTCGCTCAGGACGGTCACCACGGCCTCGCCGGTCCCCAGCCCCGTGAGGACCTCCTCCAGGTCGTACGGGGAGTCGGGGAAGGTCTTCACCGTGGCCTTGAGAGCCTTCTGGTCGTCGGGCGTGAAGGCGCGCAACGCGTGCTGCACGCGGTTGCCCAGCTGGGCGAGGATATCCCCGGGTACGTCCTTCGGGGTCTGCGTGACGAAGAAGACGCCGACCCCTTTCGAGCGAATCAGCCGCACGGTCTGCGTGAGGGAGTCCAGGAACGCCTTCGAGGCGTCGTTGAAGAGCAGATGCGCCTCGTCGAAGAAGAAGACGAGCTTCGGCTTGTCCGCGTCACCGACCTCCGGCAGATCGTGGAAGAGGTCCGCGAGCAGCCACATCAGGAACGTGGAGAAGAGCTGGGGCTTGTCCTGCACGGCCGGCAGCTCCAGCACCGAGACCGTGCCCCGCCCGTCCCCCGCCACCCGCAACAGCTCACTCGTGTCGAAGTCCGGCTCCCCGAAGAACGGACTCATCCCCTGCGCCTCGAACGCCGTCAGCGAGCGCAGGATCACCCCGGCCGTGGCCGTGGAAAGCCCGCCGATGCCCTTCAGCTCCGGCTTCCCCTCGTCAGAGGTCAGGAAGGTCACCACCGCGCGCAGGTCCTTCAGATCGACCAGTTCCAGGCCCTTCTGGTCCGCGTAGTGGAAGATCAGGCCGAGCGACTGCTCCTGGGTCTGGTTGAGCCGGAGCACCTTGGACAGCAGGACCGGCCCGAAGCTGGTGATCGTCGCCCGTACGGGGATGCCGTGGCCCATGCCCCCGAGCGCGTAGAACTCGCACGGGAAACCGGCCGGCGTCCACTCCTGCTGGACTTCCGCGGCCCGCGCCCGCACCTTGTCGTTCTCCTGCCCCGGCGCCGAGATCCCGGAGATGTCCCCCTTGATGTCGGCGAGGAACACCGGCACACCCTGCGCCGACAACTGCTCGGCGATGAGCTGCAAGGTCTTGGTCTTGCCGGTACCGGTGGCCCCGGCGACCAGCCCGTGCCGGTTGAGCATCGGCAACGGGATACGGATCTGTACGTCCGGCAGGCACTGCCCGTCCCACATCAGGGCGCCCAGATCGAGCGCGGGCCCCGAGAAGGCGTACCCGGAGGCGATTTCGAGGGCTTCCTGGGGGAGCGCGGGGCCGCCGCTCACGCCTCCGTCGCCCCGAACGGCCTCGGACGCCACCGCCGACGCCGATGACGATGACGCCGGAACCGACGCTTCACGGTCACTCATATCCATCACTCATCGCTGTCGTCCACTGCAGTCGTCCATCGCCGTCGCTCATCACCGTCGCCCATCTCCATCACGCATCGGCACGTTGGGCATTTCAGACTCTTACTCCCGGTTCGCCCGAATCCACATCCGAAACGATCATGAAAGGTCGATCTAGAAGAATCACCGGTTTGCCCATGTTTGTGGCATCTTTTCCAGGGTCGCACTCCGCCGCCATGGCTGCGCCCGGAAGGTCTTGACCGGTAGGCTTTCCGTGTGATCTTCAAGCGCATCGGAAACGGCCGGCCGTACCCCGACCACGGCCGGGAAAGCACCCGGCAGTGGGCGGATGTCGCGCCGCGCCCGGTCCGCCTCGATCAGCTCGTGACGACCAAGGGGCAGCTCGACCTGGAAACGCTGCTCGCCGAGGACTCCACGTTCTACGGCGACCTCTTCGCGCACGTGGTGAAGTGGCAGGGCGACCTGTACCTGGAGGACGGCCTCCACCGCGCCGTCCGCGCGGCGCTCCAGCAGCGCCAGGTCCTCCACGCCCGCGTGCTCGAGCTGGACTGACGCACGCAGGTTGGCCCTTTCGGGTTGGACTGAGCACCGGGCAATGATCATCTAGTAGGCATTGCCGCCCCGGCGCACTACGCTGCGCCCATGAGCATGCTGACTCCCCCTGGCATGGGCGGCCAGTACCGGATCACGGGGGACAAGTACCCACGGATGCGCAGAAACCGGGGGCGCCGGCGGATCGTGCTCGCCGTCGTCGCCTCCGTCGCCGCGCTCGCGATGATCGGCTGGGGAACGCTGCAGCTCATCGACGTCTTCACGGGCGGCGGCGACGAGGCCTCGGCGGCGGGCCCGGCAACGGACTGCACGACGTCCCCCTCGCCCTCGGCGCGCCCGAACAAGGCCCTCCCGAAGCCCGGCCAGATCACCGTGAACGTCCTCAACGCCACGCCCCGCGCCGGCCTCGCCAAGAACACCGCCGAGGAGCTGAAGAAGCGCGGCTTCAAGATCGGCGAGGTGGGCAACGCGACGAAGGCGTACGACAAGAAGGTCGCGGGCCCCGGGATAGTGCTCGGCGCCAAGACCGCCGCCGACGCCGCCCTCCCCGTCCTGGCGACCCAGCTGACCGGCGCCGAGCTGAAGACGGACACCCGCACCAAGCCCGCCGAGGTCGACCTGATCCTGGGCACGGCTTTCAAGACCCTCAAGCCAAAAGCCCAAGCCGACAAGGCCCTGACCACATTGGCCGCCCCCACCCCACCCCCCTCAGCCACAAAGAAGGACTGCTGAGCGCACCCGGGGGAGGCAGGTAAGCGAATGGCAGGTTTGGGACACCGGCAGGATCCGCGGAGCCCGTGTTCACAAGGCCCGCCGCTCCCGCCGGTGTCCCAAACCTGCCAATTACTCTTCCGCTGCCCGGGTTGGCCGGGCCAAGGGTGTTACTCGGCTGCGCCGTACATCCTGTCCCCCGCGTCTCCCAGGCCCGGGACGATGTAGCCGTGGTCGTTGAGGTGCTCGTCGACGGACGCGGTCACGACCGTGACCGGGGTGCCCGCCAGCTCGCGCTCCATGACCTCGACGCCCTCGGGGGCGGCGAGGAGGACCACGGCCGTCACGTCGTCGGCGCCGCGCTTGATGAGTTCATGGATCGCCGCGACGAGGGTGCCGCCGGTGGCGAGCATCGGGTCGAGGACGTACACCTGGCGCCCGGAGAGGTCCTCCGGCATGCGGGTCGCGTACGTGGACGCCTGGAGCGTCTCCTCGTCGCGGATCATGCCCAGGAAGCCCACCTCGGCGGTCGGCAGCAGGCGCACCATGCCGTCGAGCATGCCTAGGCCGGCCCGCAGGATCGGTACGACGAGAGGGCGCGGGTGGGACAGCTTGACGCCCGTGGTGGGGGACACCGGGGTCACGATGTCGACCTGCTCGGTGCGCACGTCTCGCGTGGCCTCGTAGGCGAGCAGGGTGACCAGTTCGTCGGCGAGCCGCCGGAAGGTCGCGGAGTCGGTGCGGCGGTCGCGCAGCGTGGTGAGCTTATGAGCGACCAGAGGGTGGTCGACGACGTGGAGACGCATGCGCACAAGGGTATCCGGGCCTCCCTCACCCGTCCGGCGCCTGCCACCGCCCTGTTGAGTCGAGAGGGCTTCGCACCGCCCTTTAAACCCCAGCTGGCATCAAACCGCCCGTCAGAGGGAAAGTGGGAGGGATCGACTGGGGGTGTTGCCGATGCCGGACCCGGAGCAGCAGAACCGGGAAGACCTGGAGAGCGACGCCGAGCGCCGAAGGCGCCGGGCCCAGTTCCTGCGGGAGCTCACGGAGGCGCGCGAGCTGCGCGACCGGGTGCAGCCCCGACGCGCGAAGGCGGCCCGGCTGCGCCACGCCATGCGCATGCGCACGTTCCGCTGGTAACCCCCGTACAAGCAGGCCACCGGTACCGCCGTACCGGCACCGCCGGGCAACCCGTCGGGAAGCCGCGTACGAAGCGGAGGCCTCGGCGGCGTACGATCCCGCTGTCGGTGGGCGCCGGGCGCCCAGGTGAGGCCATACGGCGGCGTGCTGTGCGTGCCACGCGTACGGGCGCGAAGACGCGACCGGGACACAGCGAGCCGAAGACCTCTCCTGAACGCTCTGTTTCTGCCACGATTCCGAGTGGGTGGGGCTCGGAGCACGCACTCCCCGCCCGCAACCTCCGCCGGGGGGACCCCCAACCGGCACGCCTATGACCAGTGGGAGAGTCACGGTGTACTTCGCCGCACTGCTCGCGCGCACCGAAGACGGGTGGGAAGCGAGCGACACAGAGCTCGACGATGTGGAGACCCTGTCGGATCTGACCGACCTGGCCCGTGAAGCTTCGGCTGACGACGACACGGTGCTCGTACTCATCGAGCAGGAGGACGCATGGTTCGGCGTCGTCCGCGTGGACGGCGAGGAGGACCCTCGTATCTACGTCTCGGACGCCGCAGCCGCTGCCCGCAGTTCGTACGGCGAGATCCTGCTCACGGACGAACTACTCGGACGGGATCCGGGCGACGACGATGTCGCCGACCTGGACTCCCTCGACCTCGACGGCACTGAGGACGGTGAACCCGAGGAGGACGACGTCGACGACGAGGACGGCGCCCCCGCCACGGGCGAGTCCGTGCCGTCCGGACCCATCGGAGACCTCGAGGTCCTCGCCGACCTCGGCGTGGACGAGAAGGAACTGCTGACCCTGGACAGCAACGACGCACTCAACGAGATCGCCGAGGTCCTCGGCGCGGCGGAGGTCCTGGAGACCGTCCGCTGAACACTCAGGAAGAGCAGGACCCCGTACGCGACCGCTGGCGGGCCGCGATGCGGCTCGCCCTGGACGAGGCCCGGCTGGCCGTACGGGGCGGGGACGTCCCCGTCGGCGCCGTCGTGCTGTCCCCGGACGGCTCGACGGTGCTCGCCACCGGGCACAACGAGCGTGAGGCGACCGGCGATCCGACCGCCCACGCCGAGGTGCTCGCGATTCGCCGGGCCGCCGCGAAGGCCGGGGAGTGGCGGCTCACCGGCTGCACGCTCGTCGTGACCCTCGAACCCTGCACGATGTGCGCGGGCGCGATCGTGCAGTCCCGCGTGGACCGCGTGGTCTACGGCGCCCGCGACGAGAAGGCCGGCGCGGCCGGGTCCCTCTGGGACGTCATACGCGACCGTCGGCTCAACCACCGGCCCGAAGTGATCGCCGGCGTACTCGACGAGGAGTGCGCCCGGCTGCTCACGGAGTTCTTCCGCGGCCGCTGAGACCCTTCAAGCCCCTCCGAGCCCCCTTCGAGTCCCTGCGAGCCCGTTCCTGTCCGGCGGCCGAATACGGATTTCAGAGCACGGCCCAACGTGGGCTAGGATCTCTCTCGGTAGCGTGTCCGAGCGGCCGAAGGAGCTCGCCTCGAAAGCGAGTGTGGCGCAAGTCACCGAGGGTTCAAATCCCTCCGCTACCGCTTCTGAAGGGCCCCGTCGAAAGACGGGGCCCTTCGTGCGTTCCGGCCCGCGACCGTCCCGGCGCCCCTTGAAAGATCGTCAGGTGAACGGTCGGGTTACACTCACCGCCGGCAACAGGGGTCCCAACAGGCGCAGCAGGCAGAGGCAGCAGGCACAGGGGAGGCCGCGATGGCGGTGAATTCGAAGAAGATAGCCGTCTATGTGCTCGTGGTGTTCGTGCTGTACGTGATCATCACCGATCCCGACGCGGCCGGTGACTACGTCACGATAGGGTTCGAGGGCATTTCGAATGCCGCTCAGTCCGTCGGTGACTTCATGACGTGGATCGCCGACGGGGCCCCGGACTAGAGCCAAGGACCAGAGCCTGGAGCCAAGGACCGGAGCCGAGGGTGAGCGGTCGCCGCGGTATCCCCTGGGAGTGCACGTGATCCGCCACCTGGTCCTCTTCAAGCTCAACGACGGCGTCGAGCGGGACGACCCGCGCGTCGTCGAAGGCGTCGCCCGCTTCCGTGCGCTCGGCGGGCAGATCCCCGAACTGAAGTTCTGGGAGTGCGAGTGGAACATCACCGACCGCCCCATCGCGTACGACTTCGCGATCAACTCGGCGGTCGAGGACACGGACGCGCTCAAGCGGTACCTCGAGCATCCCGCCCACCAGGCGGGCGTCACGCTGTGGCGCGAGTTCGCCACGTGGGTGATCGCCGACTACGAATTCTGAGCCACTCTCCGGCGCACGCCTCCGGCCCCTCGTCTGAACGGCGAGGGGCCGTTCCGCGTCCCGGACCCTCTCCTCCCGGCCCCACATCAGGCCCAACACGGCGTTATGGGGTGCTTGCACACAGTGCACATGTCTTGTGATGCTATGACCGATTTTGACCGATGGGTTGATGCATTTGTCTGACCGACTACGTTCGGACTGTTTTTGACGGGTTGACGGACCCAGAGGTGGAGTTGACCGTGCCGGCCAGTACTGCGCCTCAAGCACCGCCCCAGCAGAAGCCGCAGGAGAAGCCACAGGCACTGGAAAGACTCGACGAACCCGACGAATCCCGGCAGCCGAGCCCGCAGCGCCGCCGGGGCGCCGACACCCGGGCCCTCACCCAGGTGCTCTTCGGCGAGCTCAAGAACCTCGAGCCCGGCAGCCCCGAGCACGGCCGCGTGCGGGCCGCGCTGATCGAGGCGAACCTCCCGCTGGTGCGGTACGCCGCCGCCCGCTTCCGGTCGCGCAACGAGCCCATGGAGGACGTCGTCCAGGTCGGCACCATCGGACTGATCAACGCCATCGACCGATTCGACCCCGACCGGGGCGTGCAGTTCCCGACCTTCGCGATGCCGACCGTCGTCGGCGAGATCAAGCGGTACTTCCGCGACAACGTCCGCACGGTCCACGTACCGCGCCGGCTGCACGAGCTGTGGGTGCAGGTCAACAGCGCGACCGAGGACCTGACCACCGCCTTCGGACGCGTACCCACGACCGCCGAGATCGCCGAACGGCTGCGGATCACCGAGGAGGAGGTCCTGGCCTGCATCGAGGCCGGACGCTCCTACCACGCGACCTCGCTGGAGGCCGCCCAGGAGGGCGACGGACTGCCGGGACTCCTCGACCGGCTCGGCTACGAGGACCCTGCGCTCGACGGGGTAGAACACCGCGACCTCGTACGGCACCTGCTCGTCCAGCTTCCCGAGCGGGAGCAGCGCATCCTCCTCCTGCGCTACTACAGCAATCTGACCCAGTCACAGATCAGTGCCGAACTGGGTGTCTCCCAGATGCATGTGTCAAGGCTGCTCGCCCGCAGCTTCGCACGGCTGCGATCCGCAAACAGGATCGAGGCATAACCCTCAGGAGCGAATCACTCCCAAGGCCTTTTCCCGACATTTCTGCGTCGAAAAACAGCCAGAACCCCTTTTTCCAGGGCCTATTCACCCTCCTCGTGTCGACATGTCACTACAGCGTGTTGCCGACATGTGACATTCTTCCGGTGACGCGTTTGCCGCAGCCCCGCCTCCGGTATTCAGGTGGAGGCTGCGTTCCTTCGACGGGAGCGTCCGCCGCGACCGTCCGCGACCCAAAGGGGGTGGCATGTCCGCAGACCAGGGCAGCTCGAAGGTGCTCACGCTCACGAAGAGCGATCCGGCGCCCGACGCGCTTCACAGTGGCGTTGTTGATGGACCGGCCGTCCCGGCCACGGAAGCCCCGGCCTTTCCCCCGACCCCGGAAGTCATCGACACCCGCACCCTGTCCCGCTCTCTGTTCCTGCGGCTGGCCGCACTCGACGAGAACAGCCCCGAGCGTCCCTACGTACGAGACACCCTCATCGAACTCAACCTCCCGCTGGTGCGTTACGCGGCCGCCCGTTTCCGGTCGCGCAACGAACCGATGGAGGACATCGTCCAGGTCGGCACGATCGGCCTGATCAAGGCGATCGACCGCTTCGACTGCGAACGCGGGGTCGAGTTCCCGACGTTCGCGATGCCGACGGTCGTGGGCGAGATCAAGCGGTTCTTCCGCGACACCTCGTGGTCGGTGCGGGTGCCGCGCCGCCTCCAGGAGCTGCGGCTGGCCCTCACCAAGGCCAGCGACGAGCTCTCCCAGAAGCTGGACCGCTCGCCGACCGTGGCCGAACTGGCCGCCGTCCTCGGTGTGTCCGAGGAGGACGTGGTCGACGGCCTCGCGGTCGGCAACGCGTACACGGCGTCGTCGCTGGACTCGCCGGCCCCCGAGGACGACGGCGGCGAGGGCTCCCTCGCGGACCGCCTCGGCTACGAGGACACGGCGCTGGAGGGCGTCGAGTACCGCGAGTCCCTGAAGCCCCTGCTCGCCAAGCTCCCGCCCCGCGAGCGGCGGATCATCATGCTCCGCTTCTTCGCGAACATGACGCAGTCGCAGATCGGCGAGGAGGTCGGCATCTCGCAGATGCACGTCTCCCGACTGCTCACGCGGACGCTGGCACAGCTGCGGGAAGGCCTCATCTCCGACTGAGGCCGCACTGAGGCTTCACGCGATTGAGGCTGCACTGAGGCTTCATACGCGAGCGAGGCTTCATACCGGACTGAGGCTTCATAATTGACGGTCCGTCAGCCACACTGGCGCGATGCGTCGGTGGATGGTGAGCCGAGAGTCGATCCGTGGTCGCCGGGGTGCCCTTGGGGGTGCCTCGGCGGCCGCGGTCTGTCTGGGCGGCGTACTCGTCGCCTGCGGGGCCGGGACCGGGGGCGGCGGGGATGGTTACGTCGCCGTGCAGCGGCCCGCGTCGTCCGGGGAGGCGGTGACGCCCACCGGGGACGTGGAGTTGGTCCCGCTGGAGGGGTCATCGGCTCCGGCAGCAGAGTCGGAGTCGGCGTCCAAGGGGGCGGGAAAGGCCGGGAGTTCGGGGCCCGCTGACACGCCGGGAAGCGGCGGCGAGGGCGGCGGCTCGGTCTCATCAGGGACGGCCGACGCGCCTGGCTCCCACGGCAGCGGTCGTACGACGCCGTCAGCGGGTGAGGGCGACTCTGGCGGTACGAGCGGGAGTTCCGGCTCCGGAACGGCAACCGGCGCCCCGGCCGACCCCGCGAAGCCCGGTCCCGCCGCGCTCGACGTCGGCACACCCGAGCGCGAGCCCACCGACAAGCGCTGGTGCGAGAAGGTCACCGTCGGGTTCCACAACACCGGGGGCACCGCGGTGCGTTCGGGCACGGTGACCTTCGGGACGCACATCATCGGCGCGCTCGGGATCGACTGGGCGACCATCGAGTCGACCGAGAAGCTCCCCGCGCCGATCGCTCCGGGCGCACGGGAAGAGAAGACCTGGACGGTGTGCGTCGAAGCGTGGCGGGTGCCGTTGGGCATGCACATCGAGACGCAGGACGTGTCCGTCCGGTGGGAGTAGGGCTTCGCCGCGCCCGGGTCGCCCGGTGCTCCGGTTACCCGGCTCCGGTTACTTGAGCGCGAGCCAGGCGACCGCGGCGACGACCGCGACGGCCACGATCACACCGACGATCAGGCCCACACGGGGGCCCGCGGAGGCTGCCTGCTGCTGACGGCTCTGCGGGTCGTCGACGAACGCTCGGAACATCTGGGTGCTACCCGCGGGGTCGTAGTTGCCCTCGGGGCCCTGGGTGTTTGCCATGGCCCTGGACTCTAGGTGGCCCTTCGGGTGAACGTCCACCCGGGTACTGCCAAGAGCTCCGCCGACCTGGCCGGAAGCGGGGCGCAGCCCCGTCTTTCAGGGGCGCGGGACTGTGACGACATGCGGCTCCGCCGCGATGGGGTCCCCCGCCCGAGCGAACCCGAGAGTGGGGGAGCGACCAGCCACAGCCGACCCGCACCCGACCACAAAGGCCGTCCACCTGCAGGTTTACGTTCGCCAATACTTGCCTTTGCCAAGGTTTTAGCCCGTTGTCCCCCGTTTTCATTTGCCTGCAGCAACCAACAGTTCTTATGGTTGCCTGAAGCAACAATCAGGGAGGTGCGATGGCCGCTCGGCGTCAGTACGAGGAGTTGGCCCGGCAGCTCAGTGCCATCGGTGCTGTGAAGCGGGGCCTCGGCCGGGTCCTCCCGCACGAGTGCCCGGCGGGGTCCGCGGCGGTGCTCACGCTGCTGGACCGGCACGGCGAGATGCGGATGAGCCGGCTCGCGGAGCTGCTCGCCATCGACATGTCGGTGACGAGCCGGCATGTGGCGCATGTGGCCGAGCGCGGCTGGATCGACCGGTCCCCCGACCCCGCCGACAAACGCTCGCGCATCCTGCGGCTCACCCCCGCCGGGCGGGACATGCTCGCCGAACTCTCCGAGCGCTATATGAGCGCGCTCGCCCACTACTTGGCGGACTGGTCGGACGACGAGGTCGACCAGCTCAACGCCCTGCTCGGACGCCTGCGCAGCAGCTTCGGCGACTGCCGGCCGACGTCACCACCCGCCGAGCAGACCACCCGTACACCCGTATGAAGCACCACAAGAAAAGGAAGCCCATGGCAACGACCACACCAGCCGGTGTGCGGGGCTCACATGCCAAGCACGGAGGCGCCGCACACGACGGCGCTCCGATGACCCACCGGCAGATCATGGAGGCCCTCTCCGGGCTGCTGCTCGGGATGTTCGTCGCGATCCTGTCGTCGACGATCGTCTCCAACGCCCTGCCCGAGATCATCGGTGACCTGGGCGGCGGCCAGTCCACCTACACCTGGGTCGTCACCGCCGCGCTGCTGTCGATGACCGCGGCGACGCCCCTGTGGGGCAAGCTCGCCGACCTGTACAGCAAGAAGGCGCTCGTCCAGATAGCCCTCGTCATCTACGTCCTGGGATCGGCCGCTGCGGGCCTGTCGCAGAACGCCGGCATGCTCATCGCCTGCCGTGTGGTGCAGGGCATCGGCGTCGGCGGTCTGTCCGCCCTCGCACAGATCGTCATGGCGGCGATGATCTCCCCGCGTGAGCGCGGCCGTTACTCCGGCTACCTCGGGGCCACGTTCGCAGTCGCGACCGTCGGCGGTCCGCTGCTCGGCGGTGTCATCACCGACACCAGCTGGCTCGGCTGGCGCTGGTGCTTCTACGTCGGCGTGCCGTTCGCCATCATCGCGCTGATCGTGCTGCAGAAGACCCTGCACCTGCCCGTCGTGAAGCGGGACGTGAAGGTCGACTGGGGCGGCGCGTTCTTCATCTCTGCCGCCGTCTCGCTGCTGCTGGTCTGGGTCACCTTCGCGGGGGACAAGTACGAGTGGCTGTCGTGGCAGACGTACGCGATGGTCGGCGGGTCGATCGCCCTCGGGCTGCTGTTCATCCTCGTGGAGTCGAAAGCGCGCGAGCCGATCATCCCGCTGCGGCTCTTCCGCAACCGCACCATCACCCTCTCCTCCGTCGCCTCGTTCTTCGTGGGCATCGCGATGTTCTCCGGCACGGTCTTCTTCAGCCAGTACTTCCAGCTGGCGCGGGACGAGTCGCCGACCATGTCCGGTGTGCTGACGATCCCGATGATCGGCGGCCTGTTCGTCGCCTCGACCGTCTCCGGGCAGATCATCACCAAGACCGGCAAGTGGAAGGCCTGGCTGGTCGGCGGCGGTGTCCTCATCACCGCGGGCCTCGGTCTGCTGGGCACCATCCGGTACGACACGGACTACTGGAAGACCGCCGTCTTCATGGCGCTGCTGGGTCTCGGCATCGGCATGATGATGCAGAACCTGGTGCTGTCCACGCAGAACCAGGTGGCCCCGGAGGACCTCGGCGCGGCCAGCTCCACGGTGACCTTCTTCCGTTCCCTCGGCGGCGCGATCGGCGTCTCCGCCCTGGGAGCGGTGATGGCCAACCGGATCACCGACTACGTCAAGGACGGCCTGACCGGCATCGACCCCAAGTACGCGGCCGCCGCCTCCGGTTCGAGCACCAACAGCAGCATCCCGGACATGGACGCGCTGCCCGCGCCGCTGCGCACGGTCTTCGAAAGCGCGTACGGGCACGGCATCGCGGACGTCTTCATGATCGCCGGCGCGATGGCACTGATCGCCTTCTTCGTCACGCTGTTCATCAAGGAGGTTCCGCTGCGTACGACGGGGGCGCTGGCCCAGGCCGCCGAGACTCGGGAGACTGCGGCCGAGACCGCTCCGGCTGCGGCCGTCCCGGCCGAGGCTCTCCCGGCCCAGGCCGAGGAGCGCGTCCCGAGCTGGGCCGTCGCCGACACCGGCACCGAGACCGGACCCGAGGGCCCGGGCACGCAGAGGCTCGCGGCCGTCGCCACCGTGGCGACCGGGTCCGGGACCGGCTCCGGCAACGGCCCGGGCGGAGTCCCGGTGCGCGGATACGTCCGCGGTGCCGAGAGCGCGCCCGTCCCCCGGGCCGCCGTCACACTGATCTCCCTCGCGGGCCGTCAGCTGGGCCGCTCGGTCGCACAGGCCGACGGCGCCTACGCGGTGGACGCGCCCGGCACGGGTTCGTACGTGCTGATCGCCTCCGCCGACGGCTTCCAGCCGCAGGCGTCGACGATCGTCGTGGACGACGCGCCGCTCGCGTACGACATCCTGCTGAGCGGCACGAGCGGGCTCGCCGGTGTGGTGAAGGCCGCCGAGAGCGGCAAGCCGGTCGTGGGCGCGATGGTCATCGTGACCGATGTGCGCGGCGATGTGCTGGCCACCGGGACCACCGGTGAGCAGGGCGAGTTCACCTTCGCCGAGCTGGTCCCGGGTGCCGTGACCGTCGCGGTGAACGCCGCCGGGCACCGGCCGCAGGCCCTGCCCGTCGAGGTCGGCGGCACCGGGGTCACCCGGATCGAGGTCGAGCTCAGCTCCGGCGCGCACCTCCAGGGCGTCGTACGGGCGCCGGGCGGGCCGCTGGGCGACGCCCGGGTCACCCTCGTCGACGCGGCGGGCAACGTGGTCGGCACCGCCACCACCGGGGCCGACGGGGCGTACGCCTTCGCCGACCTGGACAGCGGCGAATACACGGTCATCGCGACCGGCTACCCGCCGGTGGCCACCGCCCTGACCGTAAACGGCGGCGGCGTCGACGGCCACGACATCGAACTCGCCCACCCAGGCGAGTAGTTGAGACCCCAGACCCCCAGACCCCGGCCCGTGGGGCTCGTGTCCCGAGCGGAGGCACGCCCCACGGGCCGGTTCCATGACGAGAGGTTGCGTGAAATGGGACTGTCCGCACGGATCCGTACGCGGGACGGCTGGGCCGTGTCGCACGCGGTCGTCACGGTGACCGACATGACGGGCACGCAGGTGGCGCGCGCCGAGGCGGACGAGGAGGGCGCCGTACGGGACGCGACGGCGCTCGCGCCCGGCGCATACACCGTGATCGTCACGGCCGTCGGCTACGCGCCCGCCGCGTCCAGCGCGATCGTCACGGCGAGCGGCCGGGCCGAGATCGGCACCGTGACCCTCGCCCGGCAGGGCGGCACCGAACTGCCCCCGCCCGGCCCGTGGACCATCGACCCGGCCCACTCCTCCGTGGGCGCCGTCGCCCAGCACCTGGGCATCTCCAGCGTGCACGGCCGCTTCACGGAGTTCGCGGGCACGATCGAGATCGCCCCTGACGAGGTGGCCAAGTCCCGCGTGGAGGCGGTGATCCGGGCCGCGTCGATCGACACGGGCAACGGAACGCGCGACGCCCACCTGAAGTCCCCGGACTTCCTGGACGTCGACCACCACCCGGAGATCACGTACGTGTCGACGGGCCTGACCCCGGCCACCGGAAGCGACCGCTGGACGGTCCACGGCGAACTGACCATGCACGGAGTCGCCCGCCCGGTCGACCTGGCCCTGTCCTACCTGGGCACCGGCGCGGACCCCTGGGGCGGAACCCGCGCGGCCTTCCGCGCCACCACGGAACTGCGCCGCGAGGACTTCGCCATGAACTACAACCAAGTCGTGCAGGCGGGGATCGCGGCGATCGGTACGACGCTGAGGGTGGAGCTGGACATCCAGGCGGTGCAGGGCGAGACACTGCCCCAGACGTAGGTTCCACAGGAGCAGGCTCAGCCCCGGCTCAACGCCTAAGCTGCGCGCATGGCACCGAACATCGCTACGAACACCTCCGTCTCCCTCGACGAGTTGCTGGACTTCGTACGCCCCCGCCACCGCGCCATCCTGCTGACGCGCAGGTCGGACGGCGGCCCCCAGGGTTCCCCGCTGACCTGCGGCGTCGACGACTCGGGCCGGATCGTGGTCTCCACGTACCCCGAGCGCGCCAAGACCCGCAACGCCAAGCGCGACGACCGCGTCAGCCTGATCGTCCTGAGCGACGAGTGGAACGGGCCATGGGTGCAGATCGACGGAACGGCCGAGGTCATCGACCCGCCGGACTCCGTCGAGCCCCTCGTCGAGTACTACCGCAACATCGCCGGCGAACACCCCGACTGGGACGAGTACCGCGCAGCCATGCTCAAACAGGGCAAGTCGATCATCAGGGTCACACCACAGAAGTGGGGTCCGGTGGCGACGGGGGGCTTTCCGGCGAGGCTGGCGCCGCAGGATTAGCAAGCCCGGCGGCAGCGCGCCCCTCTTTTAGGGGCGCGGGGCTGTGACACATGCGGCTCCGCCGCGTGGGCGCGACCAGCCCCCACCGACCCGCACCCAACTCACCGGCCTACTCGGAAACGCTCCGCGCGACCATCGCCTCGATCCCCGCCACCAACAACTCCAACGCGAACGTGAAGTCCCGTTCCCGCATCTCCTCGACCGTGTCACCCCCACGCGCCTCCATGATGTCCGCGGAACTCCGATAGTTCTCCGCGAACTGAGGATGACCGCTGAACGTACTCATGGCCTGGTGAAAGTACTCGTCCTGCGTCATCCCGGCGGAAGCGCACCGCTGCACGAAGTGCCCCTCGATCGTGCCGAACCCGTACACCCACTGGAAGACGGCGGAGATCGCCCCGGTCTGGCCGCTCAACGGCAGCCCCGTGTTGCGCACAACCTGCTGCACGCACAGCGAGAACGCCATGGAGTGCGGCCCGATGTTGAGGAAGGTGCCGACGAGCGGCGACACCCAGGGGTGCCGGACGAGGAGGGCCCGATAGCCGACGGCCAGGGCGCGAAGCTGGTCGCGCCAGTCCTCACCCGAGCCGGGGTCGGGCAGATCCAGTTCGCCGAAGACCGCGTCGAGGGCGAGTTCGAGGAGGTCGTCCTTCGTGTCGACGTACCAGTAGACGGACATCGCGGTGACGTTCAGCTCAGCGGCCAGCCGGCGCATGGAGAACTTCGCCAGCCCTTCCGCGTCGAGCAGCCGCACCGTGACCTCGGTGATCCTGTCCCGGTCGAGCGACGACGGCTGGCCGCCCCGAGTGGCACCACCCCGTGGGGCCTTGCCCTCCAACCAGACGCTGGTCCGCGCCGGACGCTTGGCCCGGTCGGCTGCCCTCACCATGGCGCACCTTCCTCGGAAATTCTTACGGAGGGGGCGCCCCCGGAACACCGAGGTCCGCCCCCTCCCTGATGCTAAGCGGGCCTCACGCCGACACCGACACGGTCACCGTCACCGTCACCGTCACCGTCACCGCGGAGTCTGCCTTCTCCCAGTTCTTATCGTCTGGGTGGTACCCCCATCGCACGCCGTAGCAACGCCGCGGCCAGCAGTCCGCCGAGGAGTACGGCCACCGCGCCCACCAGCTGGCTGGTCTCCAGGCCGGCGGAGAACGCGTCGGTGATCCGCGCGCGCTCGTCCGCCGAGTCCGCGGAGGCGAGCGCCGCCGGGAGCGAGGTCGCGGCGACCGGGACCAGCGCGGCGAAGCGGGAGTTGAGGACCGCGCCGAGGACCGCCACGCCGAGGCCGTTGCCGAACTCGGCGAGCGTGCCGTTGACGCCCGCGCCCACACCCGCCTTCTCCGGCGGGATCGCGCTCATGATGGCGTTGGCCATGGCGGGCATGGCGACCGCGATGCCCACGCCCATGGCGACCAGGCCCAGCAGCATGCCGCCGTAGCCGCCGTCCGTGCCGCCGCCGAGCACGGCTATCGCGGCCAGGCCGGCCGACAGCATCGTCATGCCCAGGGCGATGGTGGCCGGGGTGCCCAGCTTCAGAACGATCCGGGCGCCCATACCGGTGAGGTTGAGGGCCACGACGGTCAGGGCGAGCGGGGCCGTGCGCAGGCCCGCCTCCAACGGCTCGTATCCGAGGACGAATTGGAGGTGCTGGGTGAGCAGGAAGAGGGAACCGGTCATGCCGAAGGCGACCAGGATCGTACCGGCGACGGCGCCGACGAAGCGCTGGTCGCGGAAGAAGTGCATGTCCAGCATGGGGTGCGGGATACGCAACTCCCAGAGGGCGAAGGCCGCGAGGACGGCGATGCCGACAGCGGCCGGCACCAGTACCTGGAGCGACGTCCAGCCGTGCTCGGGGCCCTTGATGATCGCGTAGACGACCGCGGTCATGCCGATGGTGGAGAGCACGGCGCCGAGGAGGTCGGGGCGGTCGCCCTGGGGGTTCTTGGACTCGGGGACCAGCCTGAGTACGGCGACCAGGGCGATGGCGGCCACGGGGAGGTTGATCAGGAAGATCGCGCCCCACCAGAAGTGGTCGAGCATGACGCCGCCGATGAGCGGGCCCGCCGCGAAGCCGAGGGAGGCGACCGTCGACCAGAGGGCGATCGCCTTGACCCGCTCGGTCTCGTCGAAGATCTGCACGACGACGGCGAGGGTCGTGGTCATCAGCAGCGCCCCGCCGACGCCCATGCCGGCGCGGGCCGCGATGAGCTGCGTCGCGCTCTGGGCGAGCCCCGCGACGAGCGAGCCGGCGCCGAAGAGCACGAGGCCCGCGGCGAGCATCTTCTTGCGGCCGTAGCGGTCGGCGGAACTGCCGGCGGTGAGCAGCAGGCCCGACTGGACCAGCGCGTACGCGTTGATCATCCACTGGATGTCCGCCGTGGACGCGCCCAGCTCCTCCGTGAGGGAGGGGATCGCGACGTTGAGGACGGTGTTGTCCAGCACCACGGTGAGCTGGGCGAGCAGGATCACGCCGAGGATCAGCCAGCGTTGCGGGTGTCCTTGCGGATGTGCCTGGGGGGTCTCGGCGGTCGTAGCGGCCGTCATACGGGCCCCTTCTGCGTTGTCTTCTGCCTACGTTGTCTTCTACGCGGTCTTCTACGGTGTATGGGATGTTGTCGCCATACACCGTAGAACAACTCCCGTACGCCGTACAACACAAAAAGAGCGGCGGCCGGGGCACTCTCGCCCCGGCCGCCGCCCTCGCGGGATCCTCGGCCCGTCAGCCGCTGGTCGGCTGTCTCAGGTCGTAGAAGTCGGCTGCGTCAGGTCGTAGAAGGTGGACGAACCCGCCGTCACCTCCTTGAAGTTCTCCTGCACCCACTCGCTGATCTGCGACGCGGTGCCGGAGCTGTCGCTGCCGCCGCCCATGCCGCCGCCTGCGATGAAGTAGTGGATCTTGCCGTCCTCGACATACTGCTTGAACTCGGCCAGTGTCGGCGACGGGTCGCTGCCGTTGAAGCCGCCGATCGCCATGACAGGGTCACCGGTGGAGAGCTGGTAGCTCGCGGCGTTCTGGGCGCCGATGGCCGCGGCGGCCCACGTGTAGTCGCCGGAGTTCGCCTCCAGGAGTGCCTTGGCCTCGGAGCTCACGGTCGCGCCGTTGAGCAGACCGCCCATGCCGCCACCGCCGCCCATGCCTCCGCCGTCGCCCGTTCCGCCGCGCTGGGTCTGGCCGTTCGGGCCGGTCTGACCGTTCTGGCCGCCGCCGGGGAAGCCGCCGGCAGGGGGCTGGGCCGTGCCGCCGCCCTGCTGGTTCTGGCCGGGCATTCCACCGCCGGGGAAGCCGCCACCGCCGCCGGGGAAGCCGCCCCGACCGCCCATGCCGCCCGAGACCGCCGGACCTGCCGTCACGATCGAACCGCTGTGACCCTCGTTCAGCGTGGTGAGCGTGTATGCCGTCGGACCCGCCAGGGCCGCGACGAAGCTCAGCCCGACGACCGCGAGAGCGAGTCGGCGCCCCAGTCGCGAGATGAAGACGAGGCCGAGCGCGGCGAGCAGACCGCCGACCAGAACCAGCCACTTCAGCCAGGGCAGGTAGTCGGCGGAGCGGTTCAGGAGGACGTACCCCCAGACCGCGGTGGCCGTCGCCACGGCCGCCATGGTGAGCGAGACCCACATCTTGCCGCGCTCTTCCCACAGGACGCTCGCGCCCATGCCGATCACGGCGGCGACGTACGGGGCGAGGGCCACCGTGTAGTACTCGTGGAAGATGCCCTGCATGAAGCTGAAGATCACCATGGTGATCAACAGCGAGCCGCCCCAGGCGAGGAACGCGGCACGGGCCGTGTCCGTCCTCTTGGCCTTCCAGGTCAGCGCGATGCCCGCGGCGAGCACGATCAGCGCGGCCGGGATCAGCCAGGAGATCTGGCCGCCGATGGAGGAGCTGAACATCCGGTCCCAGCCGGTCTCGCCCCAGCCGCGGCCCGCACCGCCGCCGACGCTGCCGGTCTCCTCGCCGTTGATGCGGCCGAGTCCGTTGTAGCCGAAGGTCAGTTCAAGGAAGGAGTTGTTCTGCGAGCCGCCGATGTACGGGCGGGAGGAAGCGGGCCACAGCTCGACAACGGCCACCCACCAGCCGCCGGCGACGACCATCGCGAGGCCCGCGAGGAGCACCTGGCCGATGCGCTTGCGCAGGGTCGTCGGAGCGAAGATCACGTAGATCAGCGCAAGCGGCGGCAGGATCAGGAAGGCCTGGAGGGTCTTCACCAGGAAGGCGAGACCGACCGCGGCACCCGCCCACACCAGCCACTTCGTCTGGGCCTTCTCCATGGCGCGCAGCACGCAGTAGACCGTGACGGCCATGAGCAGCGCGAGGGCCGCGTCCGGGTTGTTGAAGCGGAACATCAGCGCGGCGACGGGCGTGAGCGCGAAGGCCGCCATCGTGATGAAGCCGGCCGTGGCGTTGAACCGGCGGCGCACGGCCCCGTACAGCACTCCGGCCGTGGCGACGGCCATGAGCACCTGCGGGAACAGGATCGCGAAGGAGTTCAGGCCGAACAGCCGCACCGACAGGGCCATCGGCCACAGCGAGGCCGGGGGCTTGTCGACGGTGATGGCGTTGGCCGAGTCGAGCGAGCCGAAGAAGAAGGCCTTCCAGGACTGGCTGCCGGCCTGAACGGCCGCGGAGTAGAAGGAGTTGGCGTACCCGGAGGCCGTGAGGTTCCAGGTGTAGAGCGCACCGATCAGCAGCAGCGTGCCGAGGAACGCGGGGCGCGTCCAGCGGTGGTCCTCGGGCCGCCCGCGCCAGAGGCGCCGCGCGAAGGGCTGCTTGGGACTGCCGTCCTCGGGGACGGCGGTGGGCCCCGCCGGAACGACCGGTTCTTGTACGGCTGTTGAGGAGGGCGGACCCCAGTCGGGACTGGATGGCCCCATCCCCGGTCCCGTTCCCATCCCCGGTCCCGATCCCATTCCCGACCCCGATCCCGTTTCCGGATAGTCGTGCTGAGTCGTCGTCATCGTGCGTTCCTCGAATCGTGATCGTTCGGGCGCACCGGCTGCAGCTGCATCGTCGCGTCCCCCCAGGTCCGGTGGTCGTGCGGAGAGTGGGTCGTGCCGTACGGGGACTGCGGCGCCGTCGCGTAGACGGGCGACGCGGGTCCGGCCGGCACGGCGGGTGTGTGAGAGGCGACGACGGTCGACGGTGACTCGTCGTGCCGATCCGGGAACACCCAGGCCCGGAAGAGCAGGAACCGCAGCACGGTCGCCGCGAGGTTGGCGGTGATGAGCACCGCCAGTTCGGTGGAGTGCGAGGGCTCGGTCGTCGCCGCGTTCAGGGCGGCGAGCGAGCCGCTGGTGAGGGCGAGCCCGATGCCGAAGACGACCAGGCCCTGCGCCTGGTGCTTCATGGCCCGGT
Source organism: Streptomyces albicerus (assembly GCF_008905045.1). GTDB lineage: Bacteria > Actinomycetota > Actinomycetes > Streptomycetales > Streptomycetaceae > Streptomyces > Streptomyces albicerus. The sequence goes on along the minus strand of NZ_VWMY01000020.1, from coordinate 67,946 downwards.
CGCGGCCGCGGACACCGAAGGTCAGGCGCCGGTTGGCCGCGGTGTTGGCGACCGCCGAGACCAGCAGGGCGAGCGCGTTGGCGGTCTGCGACCCCGAGAACGTACGGAAGCCGCTGTAGAGCAGCAGATAGAACAGCGTGGACAGACCGCCGACGACGCAGAACCCGACGAGCTGGCGGGCGAGACCCTTCGGTACGCCGCTGATCTCGCGGTCGCGCGGGTCGTCGCCGAAGGGCCGGGCGAGCCGGTCGAGCGGCAGCGAGCCGGTGGCGAGAGCCCGCCCGACGCGCCAGACACCCAACAGGTCGTCGGTCGCGGTCTTCACGATGTGCACGGTCGAGTCCGGGTCGTCGACCCAGTCGACCGGCACCTCGTGGATGCGCAGTCCGGCCCGCTCGGCGAGGACCAGCATCTCGGTGTCGAAGAACCAGCCGGTGTCCTCGACGAGCGGCAGCAGCACCTGCGCGACCTCGCGCCGGATCGCCTTGAAGCCGCACTGCGCGTCGGAGAAGCGGGCCTGCAGGGAGCCCCGCAGGATCAGGTTGTACGTACGGGAGATGAACTCCCGCTTGGCGCCCCGCACCACCCGCGAACTCCGTGCGAGCCGCGAGCCGATCGCGAGGTCGGAGTGGCCGGAGATCAGCGGGGCGACCAGCGGGAGAAGCGCGTTGAGGTCGGTGGAGAGGTCGACGTCCATATAGGCGAGGACCGGGGCCTCCGAGGCCGACCAGACGGTGCGCAGCGCCCGGCCGCGCCCCTTCTGCTCCAGCCGGAACGACCTGACCTCGGGTATCTCCGCCTCCAGCCGCGCGGCCACCAGCGGCGTAGTGTCCGTGGACGCGTTGTCCGCGATGGTGATGCGGAACGCGTACGGGAAGGTGCGGGCCAAGTGCTCATGCAGTCTGAGCACACACGGTTGGAGGTCCTTCTCCTCGTTGTAGACGGGGATCACTACGTCCAGGACAGGCGTACCGGCATTTCCGGCCGGGAGGTGCTCCCGCGCCGGCAGATTGCCGGGAGAAGGTTCGGTTCGCATGACGACGACTGTCGTCAAGCGCCCTGTTGCACCCATGTGGTGGTGCTGTGCTGTGCCTGTGAGTACGTTTGCGAGTTTGTTTCCGAAATGAATGCCTCATGAGAATGGGCCACTTCGGGTGCCGACGCGGGCAGATGCACGGTAAAGACGGTGCGTCCGGGCACGCTGTCGACGGTCACCGTGCCGTCGTGCGCGGCCGCGACGGCCTGCACGATGGCGAGCCCGAGCCCGGTGGACCCGGAGGCGCGTGACCGGGACGAGTCGCCTCTGGCGAACCGTTCGAAGACGCGCGGGAGCAGGTCCGGCGAAATGCCGGGGCCGTCGTCCTGGACGTCCACGCACACCCAGGCACCCTGCCGGTGGACGCGCGCGGTCACCGTCGTACCCGGCGGTGTGTGCGTACGCGCATTCGCAAACAGATTCACCATGACCTGCTGGACGCGGGCGGCGTCGGCCGACACGAGCGCGGGTTCGTCCGGCAGCTCGAGCCGCCAGTTGTGCTCGCGCCCGGCGGCGCGGGCGTCGCTCACGGCGTCGACGACGAGCGGGGAGAGGTCGGTGTGCTCGTAGGACAGCGGCCGTCCGGCGTCGAGCCGCGCGAGCAGCAGGAGATCCTCGACGAGTCCGGTCATCCGGCCCGCCTCCGACTCGATCCGGCCGAGGGCGTGTCTCGTGTCGGGCCCGGTCTGTTCCCGTCCCCGTCTGGTCAGTTCGGCGTATCCGCGGATGGACGCGAGGGGCGTACGCAGCTCATGGCTGGCGTCGGCGACGAACTGCCGTACGCGCGTCTCGCTCTCCTGCCGTGCGTGCAGGGCGCCGTGGACGTGGTCGAGCATGCGATTGAGGGCGGCGCCGACCTGCCCGACCTCCGTGTGGGGGTCGGTCTCGGACTCCGGGACACGCTCGTTGAGCGTCACTTCGCCGCTGTGCAGGGGGAGTTCGGAGACGCGGGTGGCCGTGGCGGCGACCCGGCGCAGGGGACGCAGGGCGACACTCACGATGGTGGCCCCGGCGAGCGAGGCGGCGACGAGACCGGCGGCGGTGACGCTGACCTCGATGATGATGAGGGTGTTGAGGGTGCTGGTGACGTCCTCGGTGGGCAGGCCCGCGTAGTAGGAGCCGTTGTCGCCGGTCTGGTACTGGACGCGGTACTCACCGAGGCCCGGCAGGTCGACGGTGTGCGGCTCGCCGTCCCGCGGCACGTCCTCAAGGGCAGCCAACTGCGCCGAGGTGAGCGACACGGGGCTGAGGTCGGACACCCCGTCGTCGCCCTCGGACTCCTTGCCGACCTTGGCCTCGGTGATGTTGCCGTCCGTGAGCTTCGCGGCGAGCGTGCCGCCGTTGCTTGTCTGCGGGCCTCGGATGACGAGTTCCGACAGCGTCGGCTGCGGCTTGGGCTTGTCGGCGCGGCCCTGGTCGGACAGGTCACCGCCCGGCTTGAGAGGGCCGGCCGCCCGCATCGCCGCGTCGTTCAGCGAGTCGTCGAGCTGGTCGCCCAGGTAGGACCGGAGCGCGATGGTGGTCACCGTGCCGATCACCGCGCACACCACGGCGATCAGCACGACGGACGCGACGACGAGCCGCGTCCGCAGCGTCCGAGGCTGTCGGCGCCGCTGCCTCCGCAGCTGTCGCCGCCCGCTCACGGCGTCGCGGGCTTGATCAGATATCCGGCGCCGCGCCGGGTGTGGATCATCGGCTCCCGCCCGGCGTCTATCTTGCGGCGCAGGTACGAGATGTAGAGCTCGACGACGTTGGCCTGGCCGCCGAAGTCGTACGACCACACGCGGTCGAGTATCTGCGCCTTGCTGAGCACCCGGCGCGGGTTGCGCATCAGGAAGCGCAGCAGCTCGAACTCGGTGGCGGTGAGGTGGATGTTCTCGCCGGCGCGCGACACCTCGTGGCTGTCCTCGTCGAGGGTGAGATCCCCGACGACGAGCGTGGAGTCGGAGCGGTGGTCGGCGGCACCCGAGCGGCGGATGAGGCCACGCAGCCGCGCCACCACCTCTTCGAGGCTGAAGGGCTTGGTGACGTAGTCGTCGCCACCGGCGGTCAGGCCCGCGATCCGGTCCTCGACCGCGTCCTTCGCGGTCAGGAAGAGAACGGGCACGTCGGGCAGCTCGCGCCGCAGCCGGCCGAGGACGGCAAGACCGTCCATGTCGGGCAGCATCATGTCGAGCACCACGGCGTCGGGCCGGAACTCGCGCGCGGTCTGCACCGCACCGGTCCCGTCACCCGCGCTGCGGATCTGCCAGCCTTCATAGCGAAGGGCCATGGACAACAGCTCGGTGATCGACAGCTCGTCGTCCACCACAAGCACGCGGACGGGGCTCCCGTCCGGCCTGAGCAGTTCGGTGCGCCCCTGGGGCGAGGTCGTGGTCATAGCCCACACATTGGTGGGCGGCTCTGAGAGCACGCTTTTGGGAAGCTGTGATTTTCCTGAGAAACGCACAGGGATCTCTCAGGGAACGCCTGGGAATTCCTTGCCCCGGCGTGCGGCGACGGGGGAAGATCCGTCGGCCGCCGGTCAGGGTGACCAGAAGGCTGGCCTGGGGGGCTGCTGTGGTGGGTGCGGACGGACCTGTGAAGCTGCTGGGACGGCCGGATCCCCTACGCATGCGCGACAACCCGCTGTACCTGGCGATGGCGATCGCGCTGGTCATGGTCCCCCTGATCCTGTTCTTCCAGTGGTACGGGCAACGTGACCTGGTCACCGGTGCGCAAGGGCCCTTCCCGGCCTCGCCCACCGCGCAGGCGCCGGTCGCTCCGGCCCACGTCACACGCCGTACGACGGACTACGACGAGGTCGCGGTGCACGGCCTGGGCGTGCGGACCACGAACTCCGGCGTGCGGGCGGTGTACCTGCGCACCGGCAAGGAGTACTGGCGCTACGAGCGCCGGGACGGGGGACGCGGCCTGACGGCGTTCGCGGTGACGCAGCGGACCGTCGCGATCTGGTACCCCGACGGTCGGCTCGTCGGAATCGACCTGCGTACCGGGAAGCCGCGATGGCACACGGAGTCCCGGCACGACAAGGGCTACCAGTCCGTGAACCTCGTCGGCGGCCTGATCGTCACCGACGCCGACGGCCACGTGCGCGCCTTCTCCGAGCACGACGGCAAACACGTGTGGACGCTGAAGGCGCCGGCGCGCTGCGACGACATGCTCCTGCGCCTGCGCGTGCACGACCAGCCGGACCAGCTGAGCGTCGGTGAGATCGTCTGCAACCGCCTGGAGGTCGGCGAGGACGAGTACGCACTCCTGCTGGGGATCGACAACCGCACGGGCGAGGTCCTCTGGAAGCAGCGCACCGCCGGACTGTGGTCGCAGTTCTTCCGGGGTGACGAGGACACGCTGGTCGGTGCCCTGCAGTCCGCGGACGGCCGGTCCCCCGTCCGGCTGCTCGACGTGAACCGCGAGGGAGTCCGGCCGCGCGCCGAACTCGCCGCAGCCGACTGGAACCCGGTCGCCTCGGACGGCGGCATCGTGCTCTCGTCCGCCGATCCGGAGAACCCGGACGCCGACCACGACACCACCCTGGACGCGTACGACGCCCGGGACGGGCACCGCGCCTGGCGGTTGCGGGCGCCCTCCGGCCTGCAGTTCGGCTCCGCGGGCATCGCCGACGGTCGGGCGTACGTCGTACGCCATCCGGTCTTCACCGACGCGGACCACGGCCGCCGGATCCGCGGCGAGCTCCTCGTCCTCGACGCCGACAGCGGCCGCCTGCTCCACACCCTGCGGCTGCCGGCCATGACCGTGCCCGAGTACGGGGACTCGGCCGTGCTCGACGTCCGCGAGGTCGTCGACGGCGCCGTCACCATCTGGTGGCGGGACACGGACTCGGACCTGCTGGTCGTCACCGACTGACCCGGCCGGTCACCCTCATCACAGCCCGAACAGCCGCGCCCCGTTGTCGTGGCAGACCGCCCGGAGCCAGTCGTCGCCGAGGCCCATGCGCTCCAGCGCGTGCAGCTGATGGACGTACGGATAGGGGATGTTCGGGAAGTCGGTCCCGAGCAGGACCCGGTCACCGAGGTCGGCGAGGCGGGGGAGCGCACGCCGGGGGAACGGGGCGAGCCGCTCGCTGAAGTCCGTGAACGCCATCGTCGTGTCCAGCCGCACCTCGCCGTACCGCTCGGCGAGGCCGAGGAAGTCCTCGTACTCCGGCATGCCCATGTGCGCGAACACCAGCCGCAGCCGCGGATGCCGCGCGAGCACCCGCCCGACCGGCTCGGGCCCGGTGTGCTTGCCGGGCGCGGGTCCGGATCCGCAGTGGATCACGACGGGTATCTCCGCTTCGGCGAGCAAACCCCAAGCCGGATCCAGGAGTTCGTCGGCCGGGTCGTACGCCCCCACCTGGACGTGCGCCTTGAAGACCCGCGCGCCCTCGTCCACCGCCTTCCGCACATACGCCGCCACGCCCGGCTCCGGGAACAGGGTCGCCGTGTGCAGACAGTCCGGGGTCCGGCGGGCGAAGTCCACGGCCCACTGGTTCAGCCACTCGGCCATGCCCGGCTTGTGCGGGTAGACCATGGCGGTGAAGGCCCGCGCCCCGAACTCCCTCAGCAGCCCGACCCGTTCACGCTCCTCGGCCCGGTAGGTGATGGGCCACTCGACACCGCCGGTCAGCGCCCCGAGCCCGTCGAAGTACTCCCAGACCTTCTTGAGAACGCGCTCGGGCATGAAGTGAGTGTGGACGTCGACGAGCCCGGGGAGACCGAGCCGCTCCCAGAACCGCCGTACGTCATCGGCCTCGTCCCTCTCCGCCCCCTCAGCCGTGGTCACGCTCGAACCCATGGCTCCGCTCCACCTTGGCGACATGCAGGGTGTAGCGCTCGTACCACTCGGCGCGCCCGCGCTTCTGCGCCGCGAGGTGCTCGGCATTGCTCCGCCACTCCTCGATGGCGTCCGCGTCCCGGAAGTACCCGACGGTGATGGACAGCCCGCCGGGGGAATGCGCGTGGTCCATGCCGAGGAACCCCGGAATGTCCCTCACCAGCTCCTCCATCCGCTCGGCGGTCTCGCCGTACGCTCCGTCCTCTCTGTCTGCTCCAGCCTCCTCGGTCTTCACCGAGGTGAACACGACGGCGTAGTACGGCGGTTCGTGCGCGGCCACAGGCACGACAGGTGCAACAGGGTGATTGCTCATGTCTCCCACTCTCGGCCCGGCCGAAGCGCCAAGTCCAGCGCGTTTGCCAAAGGGGATGCCCCAGGGATCCATCTCTTGACCATTCCTCCCCCTCCCTCCACAGAGCCCGTCACGTCAGAAGAGCCCGTCCTGAACGCCGCCGAACTCCCGTACGGGCACGGTGAGTTCACCCCGTTCCTCCCGTTCGCCGCCCCCGCCGGTCCCGGTCAGCTCCCACCCGGTCATGAGCCGCGTATCGAGTACGACGACCCCGCGCCCGGTCCGCAGATGCAGATCGGGCCCGGCGGCGGCGACCAGCTCCCCGCTCACGACACCGCCCGGCACGAGCTCTCCGACGACGCCCACGGCCGAAGGCAATCCGCCGAGCCCGAACACCTCCGTGTGATCGACAGCCTCGAACGGCATCCGCTCCAATGCTTCCGGCCACCCGCCGAGCCCGCTTGCCCGTGCGTGCAGCTCCCGCACCTCCGCCACCCGCACCCCCGCCTCCGGCAACGCACTCCGCACGGCCCGCTTGGCGTCGTACGGGATCCGGTCCGGCACGCCCAGCGCCGTACGCAGCAACTCCTCACTCCGCCGGGCGGCCATCAGCGGCCCCCGCCCCAGCCGGCTGAAGACGACGGCACCCTGCTCCAGAAGCCGGGCGGATCCCCGCTCGACCGCCGTGATCCCGACCTTGACCATCCCGGGTCCGAACCACGCCAGATAGACGGAGTAGGGCCGAGGGTCGTCGGCGATGGTGTCCGCGGCCACGGAGTGGGCCCGGTCCAGCCGCGCGCACTCCTCGCACCGGGCACCGACACTCCGCCCGGACACGACGGCTCCCACGGGACAGCTGTGCCCACGCGCCCCCACACACGTCCGCACGCCCCCGTCGACGACGGCGAACGCGACCTTCTTCCCCCACGGCAACGCACTGCGACGCCCCCCGTCCCACGTCAGCACGGGCCCTTCTCCGCCCCACCGAAGCCCCGTGCATTTCCACACCTGTGCCATCACTCACGAGAGTAGAGGGCAGCACTGACAACGCGATCGTCGTCAGCCGACGGCTCCCACAGAGCGTCAGCCGACGGACTCCGAGGGAGCCGTTTCCGAGGCGGCGACCGACCGCTCCGAGGTGGAAACGACCAGCGAACCCCTCGCCGAACGCCCCCGCCCGGCCAGTCGGCAGCCGACACATCCTGGATGCCCGTTCCGCGCAACACGATCCCGCACCCGCCAGCCCCGCTCCGCCACCGGTCGGACCCCGGGCGGCTTGCCCCACCCCGCGAGATGCAGTCCCCACGTCACCAGCACACTGAGCCCCACGACTCCGAGCCCCAGCCAGATCCCGGCCGCGGACCCCAGACACATCCCCACCCCGGCCACCGACGTCCCCGCCCCGGCTATCGCGAACCCCGTCCACCCGGCGAGGGTGTGCCCTTCGTCGTAATGGTGCCCACTCATGTGCGTACCTCCTGGCCGACCGGCGACTAGAATCCCTTAGCAAGTAAGGAATTTATCTCACGCACTAAGGGAATTTCCAGATGCCAGGCAGGGAGAAGGAGAAGAGGGGGAGCGAGGAGAGGGGGCTTGAGGAGGGCGAGCTTGCGGAGGGCGAGCTTGCGGCGAAGGAGATCAAGAACAGGGGGAGCGAGAAGAACGACTCGCGCCCGCCCGCCCGGCGGCCGTCGGCCACCCCCGCGCAGACCCTGTCGGCGATGGACCACCTCATCGCCACGAGCATGGTCAGCCAACACGAGATGGCCCAGCGCCTGGGCCTGAACGCCGGCGACCTGACCTGTTTCGGCTTCGTCCTGGAGGCCGGCGAGCATCTCCTCACGGCGGGCGACCTGGCCACCCGCGCCCACGTCACCACCGGCGCGGTCACCGGCATCGTCAACCGCCTGGAACGCGCGGGCTACGTGACCCGCCGCCCCGACCCGTCCGACCGCCGCCGCGTACGCATCGCCGCGGTGCCGGCCGCGGTCGCCCGCGTCACCGCCCTCTACGGCCCGTACTACGCCCGCCTGAACGAACAGTTCAACGATTACTCCCCCGCCGAAATCGCTGTCCTGAACGACTGGTTCACCCGAACCGGCAAGCTGATGAGCGACTACCTCGAGGAACTCCGCCAGAACGCGACACCGTGAACGGGGAGTCGGCACGGCGCAACCGGGCCCGAAGTACGCGCCGCGCAGGGCAAGCTGTCCGAAACCTGGGAGGAGGCGACTGAGCAACCCGCTGCCGTCACGTTCGTTGCAGGGACCCGAGCCCGGGGTCCCTGTCAGACTGCCGGCCCTCGCCTATGCGGCATCCACGGTCAGGACGTAGTCCACACCGACCGCGAACCCGTCCGACCGGCCACGGATCGTCAGCGCGTGGTCGCCGGGTTCCAATGGGGGCAGTTGGACCCAGAGTCCGCATCCGGTGGTCGTGAAGCGTCCCTCCGTGCCTGTGACGGCGTTGTCGGCGACGCTTCGCACCACGATCGTCTCTCCTTGATTGGTGTCCGAGTCGAGCCTCTTGCCGTCCAGGAGGGCGGATCCCTTGGCTGCGCTCATGAAGTCCGCACAGTCCGCCGGTTCACCGATCATGTTCACGAGAGGGAAAGCAAGGGGCACCCCATTGGGGACGCTGCACTCGCGCTCGGCCTGCGTGCCGAAGGTGCCGGCCAGGAACCACACGTCCTTCGGCTGATTCCGCCCGCACTCGCTTCCGTCCTGATCGGCAACGGGGTTCGTCCGTTCGGGCTCCGCTGATGCCCACGTCCACCACCGGCTCTGCAGAACATCGGGAGTAAGTCGAGCGTGGGAGTCCGACGGCGTCGCAGAAGTGGAAGAGGCTTCCGGCTGTGCCCGCTTCACCGGGTCCGCTGCACTCCGGTCGCCTCGGCCCCACATCCCAACAGCGCGGCCAGCGCTCCGGCCCCGACCCGGTTGCTGTACTTCGCGCCGTACGCCCCCAAACGCAAGAGGCCCCGGATTATCTCCGGGGCCTCTTACCTGTGTGCACTCGGCAGGATTCGAACCTGCAACCTTCTGATCCGTAGTGATCTGAACAACCTGCATGGTGTGCATGGTGTGGAGCCCAACGCACGGGACCGCAGGTCAGCGCTATGTCAGCGCATCCCGCGCACCCAGTGTGTGAGAGATGCGTGAGACAGTCCTACATGACGAAGGGGCCCGCTCAACTCCACTGAGCGGGCCCCTTCTTTGCGTTCCGCCTGACTCCACCAGGCGGCGCCGCGTCAGTCGAGGTCGTACTCGGCAGACAGCTCCCGCCCCACGCCGAGGTAGTCGACGGCGTACTCGGTCGGCTCGCCATGCTGGTCGCAGTAGCGGTTCACCATGACGAGAGTGGGCGTGCCTGCCTCCGCTTCCATCAGGTCGGCGTCTTCCTCGGCCACGGGGCGGATGCTCACGGTGTCGCGCCGGCGGGTGGCCCGGCGTCCGGTCCGTTCCTCGATGAGTCCGAAGGTCATCTTCGGGAGCGGCTCGGCTACCAGGAGTTCCGGAGCCACATCGGCCAGCGAGCCGGCCAGGTACGAGGTGGACAGCGTGATGACTCCTTGGTCGTCGAGGTAGCGACGCCGACGACGGATCACCTGAGCGTCTGCGTCGAGGCCGAGAGCGTCGGCGACGTCCCCCGGGGCCGGCGCCATCTCGGCTTCCAGGATCTCCACCCGTTCGCCCTCTCGAAAGCCGTCGCCGCCTGCCTGCAGCATGCGCAGCCGGTCGGAGCCCGCTGTGAGCGTCTTCCGTGCGGCGACGACCGTGCCGACGCCTGGTGTGGCGACGACGTACCCCTCGGAGCGAAGCTCGGTGAGGACGCGCGCCGCCGTGGCTCGGCTGACGCTCTCAGCCTCCATGATCTGACTCACGGACGGCACAGCGTCGCCTGGCTGCAGCTCACCACTGTCGATGCGCCCGATGACCTGGTCTGCGATGCGGCGGTACGGCGCCTTACCTGAGGCGTCTCGAACCATTGAGAGTTTCTCCGTTCTAGAATGTTCTGGAACTTTCCTTGACTTCACGAGGTGTTCTAGAACATCCTAGTCCTGTGCCCGCCGAGCGACATAGCGGACAGCAAGCCATGCAACGCAAAAAGCCCCGGCGAGCGCAGTGCCACTAACACCGCGTTCATCCCGCCAGGGCCTCGCATCCAAGAGTTGAGGTCTCAGATGCACGTTGAGCTTATCTCGCATGCCCAGACGGAGGCTCCCGGAGCTCACCCCCTCCGGGTCAAGGACATCGCCACCGCCCTCCGCGTGGACACGTCCACGATCTACGCCGAGATCAAGGCGGGGCGCCTCGAGTCGTACCGGATCGGTACGGGCCGCGGCACCATCCGCGTCTCCCGGACCGCCTTCGCGCAGTACCTCGCCGCTCGCGGCATTCCGACGAGCGAACTGGCGGTGACGCTGTGAGTGCCACCGCCATGCAACAGCCCACCGTTGACCACCTGATGGATGCCCCGCTCGGCGACCTGCTCGCCGAGTTCGGTATCGAAGTCATCGACTACCCGAGCCCCGAGCGTGACTTCACCGGCGCGGCCGCCATCCGGGGTGACGGCTCCCTCGCCTTCTACCTTCCCCCGAACCGGCCGACTGCCGAGCGCGAGATCGTCGTGCGCTCGATGCTCGGCCAGAGCTTCGCCGTCGAGATGCCCGACCTCCCGGACCCGTACCAGCTGTCGGCGTTCGACACCGACGGCAACCCGGTCCTCGTCAACCCGCGCCCGGTCGGTGCCGCATGAGCAACGAAGACGAGCAGGAGCGGGCGCAGCGCTTCGTTGAGCGCCACTTCCCGGAGGTTTCCCGGTTCCTGACTCGGGAGCGGGCCGACATGCCGGTGTACGGGCCGACGGATCCGTTCGGCGACGAGGAGCACACCCCGGACGTGATCGTGCGCGTGGACTTCTTGATGTCCCGTGAGCAGATCACGACGGCGCTCGGGATCGCGTGGGCGGAGATTGTTGAGGGGGACCGCACTCCCGAGTCGCTCAGCGTCGTCGAGGTGCGGCACGAGGTTGAGGCATACCTGTCCGTGCAGGCCTTCCACGAACTCGACAAGCAGATGGAGCGCGACCGGCGCCGCACGTGGTCACCCGAGCAGCAGGCCGTCATGCAACTGCTCGCCGCGGCCGTCGACCGCGCGTATCCGCCCGTCACCGCCGGTGAGGAAAAGAGTCCAGATCTGGACTCGATTCCTCACTCTGTGCAGGTCCCCCGCTACGGGGACGGCACGGTGACCCTGCAGACCGTCGACCGCGGCGAGATCACCGCCGACGAGCCGGCCTGGTGTGTCGGGCATGACGGAGAGCAGGTCGTGCACCAGGCGGACATCGTCCACAACGGGCCCGCGATCGCCGCCGAGTACGAGGGCGTCGAGTTCCTGAAGGCCCGCATCGCCTGGGCGCCGCTCGGCGAACTGGCGCCGGAGCCGTACCCGGTGGCGGCCGTCGACGAGTTCCCGCCCCTGGACCCCGACCAGCTGCGCGAGTTGGCCGCGGAGATCGGTGCGCACGCCGGACGCCTCTACAGCCTGTCGAACCGGCTGGACCGGCTACGGCGGGCCGGGGCATGAGCGCCGACCGCGACCTGCTGACCGCCGTTCTCGAAGCCCTGGACATCCCGTACCCGGCGACGGTCGGCGACAGCGAGGTGCACGACCGGATTCTGCTGGACCGCGTCATGGACGCCAAGGTCGCCCTTGAGGGTGTCCTGCAGCGTGGCGACGACCCCGGTTGGTCCGCGGACTATCTGCGGTCCCGGCTCGTCGAGAAGCCGGCCACCGGCTACCGGGCGTGGGGTGAGCGGCCGTGAAGAAGCGGTGGCCCATCCCGCGTCCGACGGAGTACGCCGCGCTGCGTGCCTGCGACCGCACAGCTCGGCCGGCGCCGAACGTTCCGGCGATCCTCGCCGACCTGATCACCGCGAAGCGGCTCGGAGACCAGCACGGGATGAACCTGTGCGGTCACCGCGTCGCCCGCGCTGCCCTCCCGGAGGTGGGCGAATAGTGAAGCGACTCAATGCACGCCAGACTCTGGCCGGCGGTGCCGGTCTCGTGACCGTCACCCTGACGGCCGCCGCGTTCTGGCTGTCGTATGAGCACCTGCACGACGTCGCCGACGACAACGGCCTTGACGACGCCCGCGCATGGGCGTGGCCCGGCACGGTCGACCTGTTCATCGTCGCCGGCGAACTGCTGATCCTGCGGGCCGCACTCCGCGGCCGCGCGGACTGGTTCGCCTACCTGCTCGCCGGGGTCGGCTCGCTCGGCTCCATCGCGCTGAACGTCGCCGGAGTCGGTACGGGAGCGGACCCGCTCGAGTACATCGTCGCCGCCGTGCCTCCGGTGGCCGCGCTGCTCGCGTTCGCCGCCATCATGCGGCAGGTACACGAGCAGCTGGTTCCGGACGTCGACGAACCTGCTTTGGATGTTATCCAAGGCACTCCGGACGTCGAAGTCGAGCGCGTACCCGAGGTGTACCCGGAGATCGAGGCGGCTGTACCTGCCGTACCCGAGGCCGTACCCGCGGGGGTCCGAACGTTGCCCCTGATGACCGTCTGCGGGCTCCCCCCTGAGCCGTCCGTGGACCCGGAGCCGGTGCCCGTACTCGCTGCCGAGCAGCCGCGTACCCGCCCCGAGGTGCACGCCGAGTACGTACCCGAGCCTCCCGAGGAGGACCCGCTCACCGCAGCCGGCCTCGGCCTGGCCGCGGAGCACTTCAAGGATGAGCTGTTGGCCGGTGAGATCCCGTCCATCCGCGACATCAAGTCCTGTCTGAAGGTTGGCCAGGACCGTGCCAAGGAGATTCAAGACGGCTTCCGTGAGGCCCTGCCGAAGCTCGTCGGAGCGGGGGCGACGTCATGAAGTGGATCCTCCTGGGCATCCTGCTGGGCCTGCTCCTCGCCTTCCCGTCGCTGCTCACCGCCATCGTCGGCGCGGTGGCGTGGCTGGCCGTAAAGCCCGTCGTCGTAGCGTTCGCGCTCGGCCTGATCGTCCGCCCGCATCTGCCGCGGAGGTGGGCCCGGTGAGTGACGCTCTCGACAAGGCCGAGGCCGCGGTGAGGGAAGCCTCGACGGACACGGCCGCCGTGCAGCTGGCGTTCGCCGCGATGGAGTTGGCCAAGCTGTCCGCTCAGCAGCCGCAGCACCAGGGCTGCCAGCACCAGGCGCCGAAGCCCGAGTTCAACGCGAAGAAGTGGCTGACGATCGGTGGCCTGGCCATCGTCGGCGGCTGCGTGGCCTGCGCACTCGCCCTCGCGTTTGCCCTCGCCTCCATCGCGGTCGCCATCGGCGGCACCTGCGCAACCGTCTGTCTGCTCGTCCTGCGCTCGATGTGGCGCGACTTCACCAAGACCCGCTGACCGGACAGCCCACAACCCGGGAGGAAGCCAATGACCGACACCGAGACCTTCGAGACCATCCGCTACACCGCCGACGTCGTCGTCACCACGACCGACAGGTACGTCCTGTTGATCGAACGCGGCTGGGACCCGTTCAAGGGCCAGTGGGCGCTGCCCGGCGGCCACGTCGACCCGGGTGAGACGAGTCGCGCCGCCGCTGCACGTGAGCTCGCCGAAGAGGCCGGTGTGCACGCGGCACCGGAAGAGCTGGACCAGATCGGCACGTTCGACCAGCCCGACCGTGACCCGCGCGGCAGGTACGTCACCGTCGCCTACCACCTGACCGTCATCCCCGGAACGACCGTCGAGGCAGGCGATGACGCGACCAACGCTCAGTGGTGGCCCCTGAGCGACCTGCCGCCGCTCGCGTTCGACCACGCCGACATCCTCCGCGCCGCCCGCACCGAGACGGAGCACTGACCCATGGCCGACGACCTCAAGTTCTCCGACTTCACCACCGGCGAGAAGGTCCGCATCGCTGGCTTGGTCGCCCGCATGGGCAAGCGCGGCCTCGCCGACGACGGCACCGGCAACGTCGACCTCAGCGACCTGCAGCGCCGCGTCGAGCGCATCGAGAGGGCCGCCCTCCGCCGCAAGCACAAGAAGTAGCTACGCCACGGGGCGCCCGTACCCGGCCAAGGAATCCGGGCGCCCCGTGTACCCGACCGCCCATCGAGCAACCGGAGAGATCAGCATGACGGATGTTCACGCACCCGCCAACGCAGAGGCGCCAGGTACACCTGTACCCGTCGTACTCGACAAGCCAGGTACACCGAGTACACCCGTACCCGAGACGCACCCTGCGGCCGTCGAGGACAAGCCGCGCGCCCGCCGCCGGGTACGCATCGACCACCTTCGCCGGGTCGTCGTCGAGACCCGCTCGAACCCCGTGTACCGCTTCACCGTCCGCCACGGATCGTACGTTTTCGGCGGCACCCGCATCCTCACCCGACGTACCTGGGACGCCCGCACCACGGCCCGGCACGAGCGGTTCATGCGCATCGCCGAAGCCTCCGGCAACGAGGAAGTTGCCCGCGACTGGGAGCAGCGCGCGTACATCTACCGCATGTCCCGGCACCGCCGGCGTATGGAGCTCCTGCAGCTGGCCATCAACGCCCCGAAGGCGGTCGCCACGGCCACGGCGGCCGGCGCGGGCGTGCTGCTGATGCTCGGCATCATGCTCGCCTGGTACAACCGCGATCTCTCCGATGTGCTCACCCCGTTGAACACCGTGGTTGAGCTGATCGGCTGGGCTGCGTTCATCGCCGGCATCGTGTGGGATCCGCTGCTCGTCTCCCTGCCGTTCATCGCGCTCGCCGGAGTGTGGGCGGTCGGCCGCAACCAGAAGACTGCACCGGTGTGGGCGCTGCCCGTCGATACTGGCGAGCAGGGCGTCATCCCCGACGAGAACGCCATCAAGCGCGCCCTAGGCAAGCTGGGCATCGCGCCACTCAACGCGGCCATCAAGGAGGGCTGGCAGCCCCGTTGGGTGCAGCCCACGACCCGGCTCGGCAACGGGTACCACACGCAGGTACAGCTGCCGCTCGGCGTCACTGTCGAGATGGTCAACGGCAAGAAGAACGTGCTCGCCCACAACCTGATGCGCAAGCCCGTCGAGGCGTGGCCGACCGAGCCGCCCAACCAGCCCGGTGTGCTTGACCTCTGGGTTGCCGACCAGGGTTCCTTGAACGGCCCCGTGCCCGACTGGCCGCTGCTCACGGAGGGCACGACCGACTACTTCAAGGGCGTCCCGGTCGCTGTCAGCCAGCGCGGTGAGCCGATCATCGGCAAGCTCATGGCCGCGAACTGGATCGTCGGCGGAATCATGGGCTCCGGGAAGACGTCCATCGTCGTCTCGCTGCTGCTCGGCGCGATCCTCGACCCGCTCGTCGAGGCCGAGGTGTACGTGATGGCGACGAACATCGACTATGACCCGCTCAAGCCGCGGCTGAAGACGCTGGTCAAGGGCGACGACGACGAGCAGTTGAAGGCGGCCCTCGACCGGCTGCGGAGTCTGACCAACGAGGTGACCGAGCGCGGGAAGCTGCTGGAAGAACTCGGCGGGGAGTCGCCCAAGCTCACGCGTGAACTGGCCCTGAGGGACAAGCGGATGCGGCCCCGGGTGGTCGTGTTCGACGAGTGCCACGAGCTGTTCATGAGCAAGGAGTACGGCAAGGAGGCTGCTCAGCTGGCCATCCGGGTCATGAAGAAGGCCCGCAAGGTCGGCATCACCCTGATCTGGGTCACGGTCTCCCCGACCGCTGATTCGATTCCGCGGGATGTCACCCGCAATACGTCGCATCGTGTGGCGTTCGCGGTGGGCGACCAGGTCGCCAATGACGGTCTGCTCGGCTCCGGCAAGTACAAGGCCGGCATCCGGGCGACTGAGTTGGTTCCCGGCCAGGACGTCGGTACTGCGGTCACCTACGGGTTCACGAGCAAGCCGTTCGAGGTGATCCGGGCGCACTACGTCCAGCGGGACCCCGAGAAGGGTGTCGACGAGGTGACGCCGGTCGTCGAGCGGGCCATGGGCCTGTACGAGGGCGGGCCGGCCGACACCGCTACGTTCGCCCCCGTCGACCATCTCGCCGACATCGCGGCCGTCCTCGGACACGAGACGAAGATGCTCACCCTGGACGTGCTGCACGGCCTCAAGGACCGCAACACCGTCACCTACGGGGACTGGTCACCCCGCGACCTCAAGGCCGTCCTGGACGACGCCGGACACGGCGACTACAAGACCAACGGCGGCAAGATGCACGTCAGCCTCGACCGGATCCTCGACGCCATCGCGGCCAGGGATGACGACGATCTCGACGAGGGAGCCGGCGAGGACTGAGGGAGTTCTCCCTACCCGCCTCCCTGCACCGCCTCCCTGTACATGGCCTGCAGAAATGGCCAGTCAGGGAGGCAAGGGAGGCAGCGTCGGAGAGACGTCGAGACCCCCGAAAACGGGGTCTTGGCCTCCCCCTCGCCGCCTCCCTCCCCCGTCCAACTAGCCGAGAACCACTACACGAATCGGCTTCCCTGTAGTACGGTACGCGCCAAATAGAACACCGAGTTCTAGCCCCCAGGGGCATCCCCCGGCCGACATGGGCGGGAGCCGCGATGGCGACAGGATGCAGGCAAGGGCGAACGGTGAAGCGGCGTAGCGCGATGCAGCCGTAGTACCTGACACAGGGAGCCGAGACGACTTAGACCCGAGATGGGTCAGTCGTGCTCGGCGTTTGTGTTTTCAGGAGACCTACACCATGGCTCGGTCATTCTCTGGCCGGCGGCTCCGTAAAACCCGGAAGGCCGCAGGCGTATCCGTCGAACGACTCGCTCTCAGCATCGGCCGCACCTCCTACTCGATCCACGAGTACGAGCTCGGCCGCGTCACCCCGCCCATCAACGTCCTCGCCGCCATCGCCGACATCATCGGCAGCTCCGTTGACGACCTCCTCGACGAGGAGGAAGCCCATGCCGCGTAGCCAGACCGACATTCCAGCGTCCGCGGCCCTGAAGGCTCGGCCCACGCTCGACGACATCAAGGGCTGGCCCGCAACCGTCAACGTGCCGCAGGCCGCGCTCGCCCTCGGCATCAGCGAGCGGCACCTGTATTACCTGATCAAGCGTGGCGAAGCGCCCATCAAGGTACTGCCGTTCGGCACCCGCAGCGTCGTGACCACGCAATCCCTCGTGACTCTCCTGGAGTCTGCATGACCATGAACGCAGAGAAGGGCCGCGTCCTAGGCGGCCCATCTCAGGAAGTCCTCGACATCGGCGGCGACGCTCAGACCGATGTCATCGTAACGCCCATCGCCCGCCCGGTACCCGTCCAGACGTCCGGCCGGCTGGAGTTCGCCGCCCGCTGCCCCAAGTGCCGCGACTGGCACCGACACATCGGATTGGGCGAAAAAGACGCGCCCTGCGGTGCGCACTACCTCCTGCAGTTCAAGACCAAGCTCAAGGGGGCGGCATGAGCAACCACGACAAGGCCCGCGCCGCCGCTCTGCACGCCGCTCGCGAGTGGGGCCACGAGGTCTTCCCGCTCAGCATCCACAAGACGCCCATCATCCGATCCCCGCACGAGAAGGGACACAGTTGCCCGGGTCGCGCGTTCTGCGGTTGGTGGGGGCACGGGGTCGGCGACTCCAGCAACGACAGCGTCACGATCAACGAGGGGTTCGACCAGGCCCCCAAGGCGGTCGGCTACGGCACCGCCTGCAACAACATGATCGGCCTCGACCTCGACAAGAAGAACGGGGTCGATGGCGTCGCCACCCTCAACCGGCTCGCCGCAGAGCACGGGTTCAAGGTTCCGCGGACAACGACCGTGTGCACTCCGTCCGGTGGCTTCCATCTGTGGCTGGCCATCCCGGAAGGCATCGCCGTGCCCAACTCCGTGGGCCGCCTCGGACCTGGCATCGACGTGCGTAGCTCCCGCGGCTACGTCGTCGGGCCCGGATCGATCGGCCGCGCGGGTGAGTACGTCCTTCACCCCAAGGTCGGGTACATCGAGCCCCAGCCGATCCCCGAGCAGCTGCTCACGCTCATGCTGCCGCCCGCGCCCCGACAGCAGCCACAGAGGCGAATGGCGGCTATGTCCGTCGACAGCTCTACCCGAGCGCTGCAGGGACTCGTCGACGTCGTCCTCAAGTCCTCCCAGGGCAACCGGAACTCCGCTCTCTACTGGGCTGCCAGCAAAGCGTGGGCGCACGTAGGGGACGGACATGTCGCCGCAGCAGACGTCGAGGCTGAGCTGATCGGAGCGGCTATCCAGATCGGACTCAGCGAGGCAGAAGCACACCGGACCGTCGCATCAGCCGGCCGCGGAGCGGGGGTGACCGCGTGACCGACGAAACGACCGAGCAGGCGACCAAGGAATGGACGGACAACCGTCTCGTTGCCGAGGGCGTCCGCATGCCCGCCGGCTACACCATCAGCTACAGCGGTGTGTGGGTCGAAAAGCAGGTCGGCAAGGAAATGGTCAACGTCCGTGTGGCGTGGGCGCCCTTGGTCATCAAGGCCGTGTACGTCGACCCGATCGGCGACCAGGCCGTAGAGCTGGCGTGGGTCGACCGCGGGCAGGTTGTCACCAGGACCGTGCAGCGCTCCGTCGTAAGGCGGGGCCGCATCCTGGTGGCCACCCTCGGGGATGCGGGCCTGCCCATCATCGAGTCTGACGCCAAGCTGGCAGAGCGGTACCTCGCCGCGTTCGAGTCCATCAATCAGGGGAAGATTCCGCGCGTCCACCTCGCCCGACAACTGGGCTGGCAAAGGGACGGCACGTTCGTCACCGCACAGGACACCCCGCACCGCGTTGAGGTCAAGTACGACGAGCAGAAGCCCGCGCTCGCCGCACACGAACCGGCGGGAACTTTCGCCGGATGGCAGGCCGCCATCAAGCGCATGGAGTCCTACCCGCCCGCACAGATGGCGCTGTACGCCTGCCTCGCCGCACCACTGTTGCAGATCGTCGGTGTGAACTCGTTCGCGGTCGACATCTGCGGACGGTCAACCCGGGGCAAGACAACAGCGGCGGCCGGCGGGATGAGCGCGTGGGCCGACCCGAGCGAGAAGGCTGACGGTCTCTACTCGTGGCGGACGACGATGCTGGCCGCCGAGAAGCGGCTGAACCTCGTCAACGGCCTGCCGGTCGTCTTCGACGAGACCAAGCTCGTCCAGAACCCGGAGATGGTTCACGGCCTGCTCTACGCCATCCCGAAGAACCACGGGGCGGCCCGCGGCGGGGGGTGGCCGTCCGGGCTTCCCTGGCGAACCGTCGTCGTGTCGACCGGCGAACAGTCGGTGCTCACGTTCACCACTGACCAGGGTGCCGGGGCGCGTGTCCTGAGCATCAAGGAAGCCCCCTTCGGTACGGACGGAGCGGAGTCAGCCGCGGCAGCCATCGAGGTACGGGACGGGACGGCAGAGAACTACGGAACGGCTGGCCCCCGGTACATCGAGAAGCTGCTTGACGCCATGGCGGGCGACGGAAAGCGGCGACTGGTCGCCCGGCACAAGGAACTGACGGAAGCTCACCGGTACGACAGTGACATGTCGGCCCGCCGGGCGCCGTTCGTGGCCTGCCTGGCCCTTGCCGCCGAACTCTCCCACCAGTGGGGCATCGTGCCCTTCCCGCCCCCGGAGATGGACGTCTGGCAGCGCCTGTTCGCCATGACGGACCAGACCGACAACCGGGGCGAGATGGCGCTCGATGTCGTACGCGAGTACGTCGCCTCGCACGGCTCGGAGTTGTGGAGCCCCCACACGGAGGAGAAGGCGCCGTTCAGCGGATGGATCGGGAGGGATCTCCAGATCGACGGGGTTCCTACGGTGGCCCTACTTCCGCAGCGTCTCCGTGACGTTCTGCAGCGAGCGAACTACGACCTCGACGCTGTACTGCCCAGCTGGCTGGAGGCGGACGCGCTCGTGAAGAACGAGAAGTCCCGACCGGCCTACCTCATCCCCAAGAAGCTCGGTGGTCGGCTCGCTCGGATGCTGGTCTTCGTGCCCGGCCAGATCGTCAGCACCGAGACCGACCCCGGCGACGGGGAGTGACCGATGAATCTGATCGCTCAGAAAAACGCCCTCTCTCGCGGGCCACATTGCGTAACCCTGCCCGGCAGACGAAAACCCCCAGCTCGGCGCACAAGTGCTGGGGTTACGCAGCCATGCGTAACCCCAGCACGGGCAAGCCCGGGTTACGCGCGGCTGCGTAACCCGCAGGAATCGAGATCAATGCAGGTCAGGGACCCGCTTTCGATCGATAAGGCGGGTTACGCAGATTCGCTGAGAACAGAGCCCGCATTTTCAGCGCCAGGGGAGAGGAGTCACTCAGCGTGAGCCGCAAGCAGGACAAGAAGAGAAGCGGCCGCACATGCCGCCACTGCCACCAGTACGCCGGGAATCGCGCCGTCTGCTCAACATGCAGCCCGAAGCGCGGCACCCGAACCCACCAAGACAAGTACGCACAGACGGCAGCCACCGAAAGGAACTGACATGGCCCTCGACGACACCTCCTTTGCCCGCATCAAGAAGCTCGTCACCGACTATCACGCCAAGATCGGCGACGTCCGCAACGACGACAACCTCAGCGCGACCGGCCAACGCCGCGCCCTCGCCAAGCTGCACGTCACCTACCGCGACGAGATCAAGGGCATCCGCGACAACGCCAACGCCGCGTACCAGGACCGCAAGGGCTACCTCATGGGCGAAGTCTTCGGCGTCCACGGAGCCACCAACCCCGCCGAGATCATGGCCATGCGCGACGCCATGACCCGCGTAGCCGACATCGCCACCCCCGACCAGGCCCGCCGGCTCTTCCAGCAAGCCCACCTCACCGGCGACGAATACATGCGCCGAGCGATCGCCGCCCACGCCTTCTCGCAGCGCAGCGGTGGACCGTTCGGCGGGGCCTGGGAGCAGGTGTTCACCGACTACGCGGGCACCCAGGACGAACGACGGCAGGGCCACATCGCCGAGCTCGACCAGCTGCACCAGGCCGACAGCAAGCGGGCCCGCTTCCAGGAGCAGATCCTGTGCGGCATCAGCCGGCCCACAGAACTCGACGGCTACGGCGACATCGACAGCGTCGCCACCGGCACCACCGACCTCGGGATCGAGACGGAAGGCGACGCCGCATGACCGCCGACCCGGTACGGCAGATGCTCGCCACCCAGCGAGGCATCGTCCGCTACCAACTCCCCGACAGCTACAGGCTCGACGAGGCCGCGCCCGTCAACATTCACGGGCTGCGATCCCCGCTCACACCACCCGCTCAGCCGACCGTCCGCGAGGTGTTCGACAACCACCTCAACAGCTGGCGAGCAGGCGTGTACGGAGCCTGACCCAGACCCTCGCGTGTCAGGCGCGAGAGGCGGCAGTGCAGGCCTTACTCCTTTCACCTGCACGTGGCCGTCAGGGGCGCCCGGTATGCCGCGGCGACCGGGCGCCCCGCACACACAGACAGGAACACGGCATGCAGATCCCCGACCACCTCATCACCTACGACGAGACCCGATGGATGCCCGAGGTCGAAGACGGCATCTGGCTGCCCATGCTGCGAGCCCGAGAGAAATGGCGGCAAGCACAAGACGCATGGGCCGGCGAACACGGCCTCGACCGCACCCAGTTCGAACAGCAGATGCGACAGCAAAAGGATCACCCTGGGGAGGGACCCAAACGATCTTCAAATCTCGGGGATCGGCCACGTTAGCACCTCGCTGTGGATGGCACCTGAAAAGGCCCTACGCGCGCGAGGCTGACCTGCGGAAACGTAACCGGACGGTGAGATGATCACCTCAGGAGCTGACTCGTCATTCAGTAGCCAACGGAGGCCATCTGAAGAATCCGCAGGTCAGAGGCATATAGCCGTAACACATCGGGAGGCAAGTCATGCAGGAAGCGCTAGCGGCGCTCGGCGAGTCAGGCCGCGCCTTGTGGGAGTCGGTCGCGGGGAAGTTCGGCCTGGAGGTGTACGAGCAGCAGCTGTTGCTGCAGGCGTGCCGCTCTGCTGATCTGCTGGACCGGATGGCGGAGAAGACGGCCGTGTCCGGGCTGACGGTGACGAACGCCAAGGGCGACGAGGTGACCGCCCCGTGGATCACGGAGCATCGTCAGCAGTCGGCGAACCTGGCCCGGATGATCGCCTCGCTGCGGATCCCGGACGAGGAGGATGTGCGTCCGCAGCGTCGTGGTGCGGCTCGGAAATCGTACGGAATTCGGGGGTCGGTGGCGTGAGGCGCCTACAGCCCGAGCCGTCCACAGACGAGATCCCGGAGCATCTGCGGGAGTTCGATCCGGAGCGCTACCGGCAGACGGCCGCGCAGTCGCTCAGGGAGCATCCGGGAGACGTGTGGTGCGCGGCAGTGTCCGTCTGGCGGGCCTGGCAGCACGAGGCGCAGGCCTGGCAGGCCGAGCGGGCCATCGTGCGGGGCGTGAAGGGCTTCAGGAAGCAGCTCGGTCCCGGCCGGCCGCCCATGGGGTGGGTGTGTGACGAGTTCGCGCTCACGGTGAACGAGGACTCCACTGCCTGCTCGCCGCGGTGCCGTACTCACGAGCACCAGCGTCCTGCGGCTCGGCTTTAGGGTCGCGTCCGGATGTCTCCGAGGCGTTGTTCGACGACGGTTCCGACGCCGAGGTCGGCGGCGAGTTCCAGGGTGTCGACGATGAGGTCCTCGACTTCCTCGGGGTCCATCAGGCTGACGAAGTTGGACTGTTCGAGGGCGGACCGGACGGCCAGGGCGGCATCGTCGCGTGTGAAGTCGAGATCTGACACCACAGCTGTGGTGGTGGCTTTGCCGCTGTTGAGTCCGCCGAAGGATCGGCCGCACCCACAGCCTCCGTCCGGATTCTCTTCGTCTTCCTCGCAGACGAGCGGGGCGACGATGACGAGTTCTCCCTCGATGCAGAACGTGAAGTCGTTGTCGCGCTGGCCCTGGGTGCGACTGGTCGCCGTAAGAAGCTTCATGCCGTCATCGTGCCAGTGAGGTGCGACAGCGAGAGGAACCAGCAATGTCAGACGGGATCAAGAAGATCACGCTGAAGAACGGAAAGGTCCGATACCGGGCCGTCGTCGACGCCGGCCGTGACGCGGACGGGCACAGGAAACAGATCACCATCACCAAGGACACCAAGACGGAGGTCAAGGAGGAGCGCGCCCGGATCATCTCCCAGCGGGCCGCGGGCACCTTCGTGGCGCCCAACAAGCTCACCGTGAACTACTTGGTCGAGGCGTGGCTGAAGTCCGCGACGCGAGACGTCGAGGCAGCCACGAAGCGCTCTTACGAGGACGCCATGCGGTACGTACAGACGCACCTCGGCGGGAAGCGTCTGCAGGAACTCACGGAGGACGACGTCGAGAGCCTGATCGACTGGATGTTGACAAGCGCACGCCGCCGCGGCGGCAAGCCGGGAACCGGGGTCGGCGAGCGGACCGTGAGCCTCACCCTGGGACGCCTGCGGGCCGCGCTCAACCTCGGGGTGCGCCGCCAGCTAGTGGCCCGCAACGTGGCCGAGCACGTCACCATTCCTCGCGCTGCCCGCAAGGAGGCCAAAGCGAAGAAGAAGACGTACATCCCGTGGACCCTGGCCGAGGTTCAGCAGTTCCTCGGGCACGTCGCCTCCGACCGGATGTACGCGGTATGGCTGCTGTCGCTGATAGGGCTGCGCCCCGCCGAAGTTGCCGGGCTGCGTTGGGTCGACGTCGACCTGAAGGCCGGAACCCTGAAGATTGAAACCACGCGCACCCTGGTTGCCGGGGTGGTGGTCGAGAAGGACGCGAAGTCAGGATCAGGCGAGCGTGGGCTACCGCTGCCGGAGATCGTCCACAAGGCACTGAAGGCTTTCCACAAGCGTCAGATCGCGGAGCAGCTGGCAGCCGGCGAAGGCTGGCACGCCTCCGGCAGGGTGGCGTGCGACGAGCTCGGCCGCGCCGTCAAGACGGACTGGCTACGGCGCCGCGCGTACAAGGCGATGGAGACCGCGGAGGTTCGCAAGGTCCGGTTGTACGACGCCCGGCACGCTTGCCTGTCCTGGATGGCGAACAACGGCGTCCCCGATGTCGTCGTGAGCGCATGGGCCGGACACGCAGACCTCGGCTTCACGAAACGAATCTACGTCCACAGTGATCCGCAGGCTCTCAAGGCCGGTTCGGACAAGCTCGGCGAGCTGCTCGGCTGAGGGGGTCCATACCGGCCGCCCGTGAGAAAATGTGAGACAACGAAACAGGGCCCCGTATCACACGGGGCCCTGACCTGTGCACTCGGCAGGATTCGAACCTGCAACCTTCTGATCCGTAGTCAGATGCTCTATCCGTTAAGCTACGAGTGCTTGTCTGTTCTGTTGTGTTTGCTCTTCCTTCCGGGCTTTTCGGCCCGGTCGGCGTTGCGGGAACAACATTACATGACTGGCGGCGTGAGGCGAAATCCGTTTGTCGAACCCGGCCTGACCTGCGGAAATGGCCTGGAAGTGACCCTGGGAGCGGTCCCGTGAGACCCCCGGGAACGATCAAGGAACGGCCGAAGCCCCGGTCGTCGGTGACCAGGGCTTCGGGATCTTCGGCGGAGGCGGAGGGATTTGAACCCTCGATGGGATTGAAGTCCCAAACCGCATTAGCAGTGCGGCGCCATAGACCGGACTAGGCGACGCCTCCAGCACAACCGCCCGCGCGAGCGCGAGTGGTGCGTGCAGATGATGACACAGCCGAGTGGGGTGTCACCAATCGCCCCCTACGGTACTAGGCGAAAAGGGCCGAGGGCAAAGCACGGCCCCGTGGCGCAACGTCATGGGCCGGACGGCGTTAGAGGAGTGGGGGCGCGCCCCCGACGGAGAAAGAACGGAGTGGGGCGGAAGGAGGACGGCGAGAGATCCGTCAGGACCCGCCAGGACCCGTCAGAGCTGATCAGGACCTGCCGCCAGGGCCGATCAGGTTCCGTCAGGGCTCGCCAGGGTCAGTCAGAGGGTCCGCGTGGAACGCGTGGAGAGAGCTCCTCAAAGGTCCCTCCGGCACCTGTCCACGGTTCCTCCGCCATCCGTCCAAGGTCCCTCCCGTGTCCCTCCGCCGCCCGCTGCCCACTTCCCCGGTCCATCCCGGGCCGACACTCACGAATCCGCCCGCACCCCGTGGAGCCTCCATGCTGCGCCGCCTCGCCCTCACCGTCGCCACCTCCGCCGCCGCTTCCTTCGCCGCGCTGTCCGCGGCGGCCCCGGTCGCGTACGCCGAATCGCTTCCCCTGATGCCGCCGCCGGTGAGCGGTGCGGACGGCACCGACCATCTGACCGTGACCGTGAGCCAGGCGGGCGACGGCATGGACGGGACGTACGAGCTGGACTGTCATCCCGTGGGTGGCAGTCATCCCGACGCCGCGGCCGCCTGCGAACAGTTGGACCAGAAGACTTCGTGGGGCAATGACCCCTTCGCGCCGGCCGCGCCGGGCGGGATGTGCACGATGCAGTACGGCGGTCCTGCCACCGCGCGGGTCACCGGAACCTGGGCCGGGCGGCCCGTCGACGCGACGTACGAACGCCGTGACGGGTGCGAGATCGCGCGGTGGGACGCCCTCGTGCCCCTGCTTCCGGAGCTCGGTTCCCAGGAACGGCAGAGGAGTGACACAGGAATGGCACAGCGCGCTCATGGTTCCGGCGGATGAAAATGGGTGGTCACAGGTTCTCCGTGCCTTCTGCGTCCGTTCTGCGTCCCCTCTGCGTGCGACCTCCCTCTCATCCGGCGTCGCGAGCGCAACCACTGCCCGTAGACTCCCTCGCGTGACACGTCGCGGACCGGTTGGCAAGATGGCCCCCGCGGTCGGCAAGGTGCGGTAACAGGGAGGAAGCGTCTCGTGAGCAGCAGGCCATCCCGAGGCGCTGCTCGCCTCGCAGCCATACTCGACGCGCTTCCCGACGCGTTGGTGCTGGTCAACGCCAATGGAACGGTCGTCAACGCCAACACCATCGCCCTGGAGGCCTTCGAGGCCCCGGGCACCGCGCTCGTCGGACGCGGACTGCTCGATCTGCTGCCGCAGTTCGACTCACGGCTCATCCCCGGCACCATGCGGCGGCCCGACACCGTCGACGCGAGCGGCCGTACCCGGCCGACCCGGATGATCGCCCGCCGCACCGACGGCAGCGAGTTCCCGGTCGAGGTCACGAGCGCGAATCTGGAGAACGGGCAGCAGGCGTACGACGGTTACGGCTACACCAGCGATGAGCTGCTGATGCTCGTCGTACGGGACCTCTCCGGCACCGTCGACACAGAGGCCGAGCTGGCGCGTTCTCAGCGGCAGACGGAGATGATCCTGCGCGCCGCCTCCGAGGGTGTCGTGGGGACGGACACCGAGGGACGAGTCGTTCTCGTCAACCCGGCCGCCGCTCAGATACTCGGCTTCCGTGCCAGCGACCTGGGCGGGCAGGAACTGCACCCGCTGATGCTCCACTCGCGTGCCGACGGCGAGCCCTTCCCGTACGAGGAGTCGCCGCTCGCCGACACGCTGCGCTCCGGGCGCAAGCACCGGGTGCGCGGGCAGGTGGTGTGGTCCAAGAGCGGCGACAAGGTGCCGGTCGATCTGACCACCGCGCCCGTACGGGACGGGGACCAGCTCGTCGGGGCCGTGATGACCTTCACGGACCGGCGTGCGTACGACGCCCTCGCCCAGGAGAAGGACACCGAGGCCAAGCGGCATCAGGAGGAGCTCGCGCGGGCTGCCGAGGAGCACACGGCGGAGCTTGCCTCGCTCCGGGAGGAGCGCGGCAGGGAACTCGCCGAGCTGCGCGAGCAGCACGAGGAGGAACTGGCCGCGGGCGACGACCGGTACGCGGCGCTCGCCGAGCGCGAGAAGGACCGGTTCGAGGCGCTGGCCGCCCGGCACGAGCAGCTGCTCGCCGTCCTGGGGCGTTCCCTGCGCGGACCGCTCGACCAGCTGCGGAGCGAGCTGTCGGCCCTCGCCGCGGACGACGCCGGGCAGTTGTGGCCCGAGGCCAACCAGGTGCTGCACCACCTCTCGGCCGGCTACTCGCGGATCACCACGCTCGTCGACAACGTGCTCGCCTACCAGCGCCTCGACTCCGGGACCGAGGCGGTCACCCGTACGAAGGTGATGCTGGACGCGGTCGTCGCGGCCGGTGTCGACGGGGCGGTCGAGCTGATCGGGCCCGGGCGGGTGCAGTTCGCCGTGCACGCGCCGCCCATCGAGGCCGAGGTCGACCCGCAGCGGCTCGCGACCGCGCTCGCGCATCTCGTCGCGGACGTCGCGGGCGTCGACTCCACGGGCAACGCCCCGGTCTCGGCCGGCGGCTACATGGACAACACGGTCGTCGTGGCGGCCGCGCAGCGCGGTGAGGTCGTACGGATCGAGGTGCGCGGGCCGTACACCGGGGGAGACCCGGTGCACGAGCCGATCGTGCGCGGAATCGTGCGCGCGCACGGCGGGGTGCTGCAGACGCATGAGGTGCCCGGGATGAGCGGCAGTGCGTTCGTCCTTGAGGTGCCTATCGGGGGTGGGGCCGGGGCGGTTCCTGCTCCCGGTGCGGGTGCCGACGCGAGTGTGGGTGCGGACGCGGGTGTGGATTCGGGCTCGGCGTCGGACGGCGGCGGGGCCGGGGGGTCGGGCCCCGGTGGTGCGGTCGGTTCCGCGGTCGCGCTGCCCGAGCAGACTTCCCCGCAGGGGGGCGGGCGACGGCGGGCCAGGCGGGCTTCCGTCGATGCCTTCCTGGAGAGCGAGGTCGGGCCCTCGACGGAGACGGCCGTGCCCACCGGACGGCGCAGGCGCGCCGCCGGGGACGGGGCACAGCCGGCGCTTCCGGCTCAGGCATCTGCGGATGAGGGCGGCGCCGAGGGCTCCGGTGGGACCGGACGGAGGCGTGGGCGGCCCAGTCCTGCCGAAGGCGGTGGAGTCTCCGAGGGCGCGGTCGTGACCGCGGCCGAGCATGCGGCGGGTACCGCGGCTACGGGGCTCGGGGAGACCGTGCCTCCGCAGGGCGTGCCCGCACCCGGTGGCGGACGGCGTGCGCGACGCGACGTCGAGCCGCAGGCACTGCCGGCGGCGTTGCCCGCGGCTCCTTCTCCCTCTGCCTCTCCCTCTGCCTCTCCGGAGGCGAGTGCGGGCGGCAGTGGTGGCGGGGCTGCTCAGCCGACCGGGCGGCGTCGCCGTGCGCTGGCCGCTGCGGCGGAGCGTGCGGCGGCCCAGGAAGCGGGGCCGCGTTCGGTGTTCGCACTGCCGCCGGCCGAGGCGGACCGCTCTCCCGAGTACGCCGCTCAGCACGCCGAAGCCCACGGCCAGGCTCACGCCCAGGCCCAGGCCCAGGCCCAGGCCCAGGCCCAGGCCCAGGCACACGCCCAGGCCCAGGCCGACAACGGGCGCCACGACGCGGCGTTGCACGACCCGGCCGAGGACCACACTCCGCCCCAGCCGCATCCGGTGCAGGCGCCCGGTGGGCGTCGGCGAGCTCGCCAGGGGGCGGGCGAGGGCGATGGGGCCACCGCCGCTGCACCGGGGATTTCCGGGCAGGTGGGCTCGGTGCAGGGTGCTCCCCCCGCGCCCGGTCCGTCTGGTGTGCCCGGTCAGGGCATTCCTGGGCAGCTGATGCCAGGGCAGGCGGTTCCCGGACAAGGGGTGCCTGCGCAGCTGGGCCCCGTGCAAGGCGATCCCGGGCAGGCCATGCCCGGACAGCTGCCCCCCGCGCAAGGCGTCCCCGCCGAGGGCACACCCACGCAGGCTGCCCCCGGACAGCCCGCACCCGCACCCGTACCCGCGCAGGGAACCCCAGGTCAGAGCACCCCTGCCCAGGCCGCTCCCGTTCCCGGGCAGGCCGTTCCTCCGCAGGGCATGCCCCAGCCGGGCACCCCAGGACAGGCTCTCCCGCCGCAGGCTGCCCCTGGTCAGGCCATCCCAGCAGGACCTGTCGGCCCCGCGGGCGGAGTCCCGGTAGCCGCTACGCCCGCCCAGGGCGCTCCCGCGGCCGCGCAGACCGCCCAGCCGCAGCCGCCCCAGATCCCCGCGACCGCAGCCGCGGCCGCGCCCCCGCAGCCCTGGCCGGGCGGCGCAACCGACTCTTCTGGCGCCGGGGTCCCCGTGCAGCAGCCTGAAGCCGCCGCGGCTCCGCAGCCCTGGCCGGGCACGGCCGATGCTCCGGCGGACCCGGAACCCGCTCCCGCCCAGGAGCAGCCCCGCGCCGCCCAGCCGCTCCCCGCCGAGGCCATGCCCCCGCCGGCCATCGACCCCAACTCGACACAGGGCCGCGCGATCAGCGTCCGTACCCTCGGGCAGGGGGTCCCGTTCGGCCGCCGTATGAACGACGCGCAACAGCCCCGGCCGAGCCGGTCCGCGTCCCAGGCGCCCCAGCCGCTGCCCCAGGTCCAGGCGCAGGCCAAGGCCCAGGCCCAGCCCGCGGCGCAGACCGGTGCCGCGCCGCAGCCCCAGGCACCCACGCCTCCCCCGCACGCGACCAACGGCTCCGGGCGTCGCCGTAAGCTCGGCACCCGCACCGAGCCCGTCACCGACGGTGCCGAGCAGACGGAGACGGCCGCCCGCCCGCACCCGCAGGCCGCAGGGCCGCAGTCCCGGCTGGCCAACGCGACCGAGGGCACCGGCCGTTCGTACGCCATAGGGGCCCCCGACGAGAACGCCGACGAAGGCCCCGAGCCGCTCGACGGCCCCGGCGGCGCGGTCGAGGTCGCGAACCAGCCCCAGCCGCAGCCGATGGACGACGAGCTTCCCCCGGAGCCGCTGGACAACCCGCGTCGGCTACTGGTCTGGCCCGCGCCGGACGTCACCACCCAGCAGGCGCTGAGCGACCGCGGCTACCGGCCCGTCATCGTGCACTCGCGCGAGGAGGTCGACGCGCAGATCGCCGCCTTCCCGGCCGCGCTGTTCGTCGACCCGCTCACGGGTCCGATCACGCGTACGGCGCTCCAGTCGCTGCGCCAGGCCGCCGTCGCCGCCGAGGTACCGGTCCTGGTGACGGCAGGCCTCGGCCAGGCGACGCGTGAGGCTGCGTACGGCGCCGACCCCGCCGTACTCCTCAAGGCCCTTGCGCCCCGGGACAGCGAGCAGCACCCGCCGCGCGTCCTGCTCATCGAGGAGCACGCGGAGATCGCCCTCGCGCTGACCTCGACGCTGGAGCGACGCGGGATGCAGGTCGCGCGGGCCTCGTCCGACGCGGACGCCGTCACACTGGCCTCGCAGATGCGGCCGAACCTGGTCGTGATGGACCTGATGCAGGTACGCCGCCGCCGTGCCGGAATCGTCGACTGGCTGCGCGCGAACGGCCAGCTCAACCGCACCCCACTCGTCGTCTACACCGCCGCCGTCGATCAGACGGAACTGCCGCGCCTGGCGGCGGGGGAGACGGTCCTGTTCCTCGCGGAACGGTCGACGAGCGCCGAGGTACAGGGGCGGATCGTGGATCTGCTGGCACGGATCGGCACGAACTGAACGTGTGCTTCGGCACGAACTGGGCGTGTGCGTCGCAGGAACTGAGCGTCGGCTCGCCCTGATCGTTCGCATACGTGGGTTGGGGCGCTGTTTCACGTGAAACAGCGCCCCAACCCACGTACTGGCCTAAAACGCCTCGGAAAACAGGCGGTTCAGCAACCCTCAGATCTGCGTGACGTCCAGCTCGCCCGCCGCGTACTGCCTGCGCAGCACCTTCTTGTCGAACTTGCCGACGCTTGTCTTCGGTACGGACTCGATGATCGTCCAGCGCTCGGGGAGCTGCCATTTGGCGATCTTGCCTTCGTCGGCGAGGAAGGCACGCAGGGTCTCGAAGTCGGCGCTGGAGCCTTCCTTCAACACGACGGTGGCGAGCGGGCGCTCGCCCCACTTGTCGTCCGGGACGGCGACGACGGCGGCCTCCGCGACGTCCGGATGGGACATGAGGGCGTTCTCCAGCTCGACCGAGGAGATCCACTCGCCGCCGGACTTGATGACGTCCTTGGCCCGGTCGGTGAGGGTCAGGAAGCCGTCCGGGCTGATCGTGCCGACGTCGCCGGTCTTGAGCCAGCCGTCCTCGCTGAACTTGTCGGCGGGGCGCAGGACCTCGGCGCCCTGACCGCCGTAGTACGCGCCCGCGATCCACGGACCACGCACCTCCAGCTCACCCGCCGACTCGCCGTCCCACGGCAGCCGCTCGCCGCCCGGGCCGGTCAGCCGGGCTTCGACGCTCGCCGGGAAGCGTCCCTGCGTGAGGCGGTACGCGAACTCCTCGTCCGTACCGATCACATGGGCCGGCGGCCGCGCGATCGTGCCGAGCGGCGAGGTCTCCGTCATGCCCCAGGCGTGGCAGACGCGCATTCCCAACTCGTCGAAGGCCTTCATGAGGGCGGGCGGACAGGCGGAGCCGCCGATGGTGACCTGGGTCAGCGAACTCACGTCCCGGGGCTTGGCGTTGAGCTCCGCGAGCAGGCCCTGCCAGATCGTGGGGACGGCGGCCGCGTGCGTCGGGCGCTCGCTCTCGATCATCTCGGCGAGCGGAGCGGGCTGGAGGAACCGGTCCGGCATCAGCACATTCACGCCGGTCATGAACATCGCGTGCGGCAGGCCCCAGGCGTTCACATGGAACTGCGGGACCACGACGAGGGACGTGTCCTGGTCGGTGAGACCCATGGACTGGGCCATGTTGACCTGCATGGAGTGCAGGTAGATGGAGCGGTGGGAGTAGATGACTCCCTTGGGGTCGCCGGTCGTGCCGGAGGTGTAGCACATGGCCGCGGCCTGGCGTTCGTCCAGTTCCGGCCAGTCGTAGCTGTCCGGCTTGCCCGCGATCAGGTCCTCGTACTCGTGCACCTGGACCGTCGTCCCGTCCAGCAGCGAACGGTCGCCGGGGCCGGAGACGACCACGTGCTCGACCGACTTGAGGTGCGGCAGCAGCGGCGCGAGCAGCGGGAGCAGCGAACAGTTGGCCACGATCACGCGGTCGGCAGCGTGGTTGACGATCCAGACGAGCTGCTCCGGAGGCAGCCGGAGGTTGAGTGTGTGCAGGATCGCGCCCATGGCGGGGATCGCGTAGTACGCCTCGACGTGTTCGGCGTTGTTCCACATCAGCGTGGCGACCCGGTCGTCGTCCCGGACGCCGAGGTCATCGCGCAGCGCGTGCGCCAGCCGGGCCGCCCGCACCCCGATCTCGGCGAACGAGCGCCGTTGCGGCTCGCCCTCACCGGTCCAGGTGATCACCTGAGATGAACCGTGGATCGTCGACCCGTGGGTCAGGATCCTCGAGATCAGCAGCGGTACGTCCTGCATCGTGCTCAGCACGGCGTCCTCCCGGGGGCGACATTGCCTACGCGGTAGTAAGGGTTGGGCTGATTCTGCTCACATACCGCGCGGTATGTCACTAGTCCAGGATGATCGATCACGTCACGACAGGATTGCTTGCCCCGGGATGAGCTCTGTGTTGGGTGCGCCTGAGGTGGGCTCTGTCAGCCCGACGGGCGGTTGAGGACGAGGCCGTTCGGGTCGAACGGGGGGGCCGGGGGGGCCGGGGCGGAGCCCCGGCAGCGGAGCCGGACCAAGGCAACGGCACCGCGCCGTTCAGCGCACTGGGCCGATCACGCGCTGGACCGATCAGCGCACCGGGCCGAGCTCGGGGTCCTCACGCAGCTTTCCCAGCGCTCGCGACACGGCCGACTTGACCGTACCGATCGACACGCCCAGCACCTCCGCTGTCTGCGCTTCGCTCAGGTCCTCGTAGTACCGCAGCACGACCATCGCCCGCTGCCGCGCGGGCAGCTTCAAGATCGCGCGCCACATCGCGTCATGCAGCGCCTGCTGCTCGGCCGGATCCCCCGCCGGCGGAGCCTCCGGCTCCGGCAGCTCGTCGCACGCGAACTCGTCGACCTTCCGCTTCCGCCACTGCGACGTCCGCGTGTTCAGCAGCGCCCGCCGCACATAACCGTCGAGCGCCCGGTGGTCCTCGATCCGCTCCCATGCGACGTACGTCTTCGTCAGCGCGGTCTGCAGCAGATCCTCCGCGTCGCTCGGATTCGCGGTCAGCGAACGCGCGGTACGCAGCAGCACCGGTTGGCGAGCCTTCACGTACGAGGAGAACGACGGGTACGCAAGGGTCCGCGTCGCCGCATTCGAAGCGCTGGTGCAGACGGGTGTGGTCATGGCTCCACGCTAGGAGCGACCCCTACTCCAGCGGATCGGCCGCAGGTCCCGAAGCCGTGTCCGCCTCAGGTTGTAGGAGGGGGGCTGGCCCCACCTACTGAAGGTGGACGCGAGGCCCCGGCCCTCTGAGGGTTCACCCCTGAGAGACGGCTCCCCTGGGAGTAGCCCGGGCCCCGGAGTGGTGCAGGAGTAGTACGGCCGCGCTCCACGGGCAGTCCAGGGGAGTACGGCTGTGCGCCGGCTGTGCAGTACCCGCCTGCCCGCCGGTAGGGCGCCCCGAGGCGGCACGCCCCTCTCACCTCAGCCGATGCGCGCGACGGGCGCGTCCACCAGGTTGTGGTCGATCACCAGCGTACGGTCACCGTGCCGCTGGCATACATTCCCCGCGTACGAGTGGATGCGCCGCACCGGCGCCCCCCGGGGACCGCCGCAACACGGGCTCCCCGTACAGGCGCACGGGCTCTCCGTACAACCCGGCCCACACTCCCCACCGCGCGAACCACATCACCGACGGCAGATCCCGCACCACGCCCACGCACGCTCTCCACAGGGCGAACGCCCACGCACCGCATGCATCCGTCCCACCCTGGAATCAGCCCCGATCGTCCGATCCCAGGATCAGCCCCGATGTGGGAACCCCCGTCCCCGCGGTCACCAGCACCCGGCGGGCGCCGGCTATCTGGTTCACGGACGTACCGCGGAGCTGTCTGACTCCCTCCGCCACCCCGTTCATCCCGTGCAGGTAGGCCTCGCCGAGCTGCCCGCCGTGCGTGTTCAACGGCAGCCGCTCCTCGGCGACGAAGTCCGCGGCCTCGCCCGGCTTGCAGAACCCGAACTCCTCCAGCTGCGTCAGCACGAACGGCGTGAAGTGGTCGTACAGAATCCCGACGTCGATCCCGGCCGGCGTCAGCCCGGACGTGCGCCACAACTGCCGCGCCACCACGCCCATCTCCGGCAGCCCTGTCAGATCGTCCCGGTAGAAGCTGGTCATCTGCTCCTGCGCCCGTCCCGCGCCCTGGGCTGCCGCGGTGATCACGGCGGGCGGCTGCGGCAGGTCGCGCGCCCGCTCCACCGAGGTGACGACCAGGGCCTGACCGCCGTCGGTCTCCTGACAGCAGTCCAGCAGCCGCAACGGCTCGACGATCCAGCGCGAGGTGGCATGGTCGGCGAGTGTGATCGGTTTGCCGTGGAAGTACGCCGCCGGGTTGGTCGCCGCGTACTTCCGGTCGACGACCGCGACCTGCCCGAACGCCTCGGGCGTCAGCCCGTACGTGTGCAGATACCGCTGGGCCGCCATCGCCAC
Organism: Streptomyces albicerus; assembly: GCF_008905045.1. Lineage (GTDB taxonomy): Bacteria > Actinomycetota > Actinomycetes > Streptomycetales > Streptomycetaceae > Streptomyces > Streptomyces albicerus. The sequence continues at coordinate 33,477 of NZ_VWMY01000020.1, read as the reverse complement.
CCAGGACGCGGGCGTGAGCAGTCCGAAAGGCAGCGACCAGCCGAGCGCGGCTCCCTCGGCCGACGGCTCCCGCCGCTGTACCCCGGAACCGAATCTCCGTCCCGACCGCTCATTGAACGCCCGGTAGCACACCACCACTTCGGCCACCCCCGTGGCCACCGCGAGCGCGGCCTGCTGGACGGTCGCGCAGGCCGCCCCGCCGCCGTAGTGGATCCGCGAGAAAAAGGACAGCTCGCCCATGCCGGCCGCTTGCGCGACGGTGATCTCCGGGCTGGTGTCCATCGTGAACGTCACCATGCCGTCCACATCACCCGGCGTGAGCCCCGCGTCGTCGAGTGCGGCCCGCACCGCCTCGACCGCCAGCCGCAGCTCACTGCGCCCCGAGTCCTTGGAGAACTCGGTGGCCCCGATCCCGACGATCGCCGCCCGCCCGCCGAGGATGTCCCTCGTCCGTACGCTCATGGCCGGCTCTCCGCTCCCTGGACCGCGGTGCCCTCAGCACCGGCTCCCGCTCCCGGGACAGTGACCGTCACCGTCCCCGTGACATGCCTGCCGATCCCGTTGGCCCCGACGACTTTCACTGTCGCCGTGTCGCCCTGGACGTCCTCCACCGTGCCGGTCAACACCATCGTGTCGCCGGGGTAGTTGGGGGCCCCCAGTCTGATCGCCACCCTGCGGAGCACGGCCCCGGGCCCGAAGTGGTCCGTGATGTAGCGCCCGACCAGCCCGTTGGTCGTCAGGATGTTCATGAAGATGTCCGGCGAACCCTTCTGCCGCGCCAGCTCCGCGTCGTGGTGCACGTCCTGGTAGTCGCGCGAGGCGATCGCCCCGGCCACGATGAGCGTGCGGGTGATCTCGATCTCCAGCGGCGGCAGCGCGTCCCCGGCGCGCACCGGCCCGACCCCCGTGTTCATGCGTCCCCCTCTCCGCGCACGATCAACTCCCCCAGCTCCTGGAGCACTTCGCTCCCGCACCCCAGATACGCGTCCAGCTGCCGCCCCCACAGAAAGTGGCGGTGCACGGGATGGTCGAGGTCGGCTCCCGTGCCGCCGTGCAGATGCTGGCCGGCGTGGACGACGCGGTGCCCCGCCTCCGACGCCCACCAGGCTGCGGTCAGCGCGTGTGTGGCGTAGTCCAGCCCCTCGTCCCGTCGCCACGCCGCTTCGTACGCCGTGACCCGTATCGCCTCCGTGTCCATGTACGCGTCGGCCGCCCGGAGTTGGACTCCTTGCTTGGCCGCGAGCGGCCGCCCGAACTGCTCGCGGGTGTTGGTGTGCGCCACCGCCCGAGCCACCGAACCCGCGCACACTCCGGCCTGCAGCCCCGCGAAAGCAGTGCGGGCGGTGGCCAACACGTCGTCGTATGCCTCTGCCTCCCCTACGTCCCCTACGTCCGCTTCCGGGCCGCCGAGCCGCTCGCCCGACGCGGCGTCCAAGGTCAGCCGTCCCGCCGACCAGGGCGCCATCAGCTCGACGGGTTCGCACCGCGCGTCGACGGTCCGTACCAGCCACAGCCGGCGCTCGTCGTCCGCGACGAGGACATGCGTGGCGTCGCGGAGCCACGGCACCACGGGGACGACACCGCTCAACTCCCCAGCTCCGCCCGCCCGTACGGCCGCCGTGGGCAGGGCGCCGGTCACCACCACCGTCCCGTCCCCGATCCCCGGCAGCAGCCGCTTTCGCTGCTCGGCCGAACCGTGGGCCGACACCGCCAGCAGCCCGTACACACAACTCGCCGCGAACGGCACCTGGGCCGTCGTCCGCCCCTGCTCCTCCAACAGGAGCACCAGCCCGAGAAGCCCTATGTCCTCGACGGCGGCCAGGAGCCCGGCCTCGCACAACGCCTTCCACAGCTCGGCGTCACTGCCGGTACCAGCGGCGGTCAGCCGCTCGTGCGTGGACAGGTCGCCGAAGATCCGCGCGGCCAGATCGCGGGCCGCCGCCTGCTCCTCCGTGGGCGTGAAGTCCATGTCAGCCCCCACTCCCCTCGACAGCCCGGAAGACCGGCAGCTCCAACTCCTCGTCCACCCGCTCGAACTCCAGCCGTACCGGCATCCCGATCCGCACCCGGTCGTGCGGCACCCCCACCACATTGCTGATCATCCGCACCCCCTCGGCGAGTTCGATCAGCCCCACCGCGTACGGAGGATCAAAGGCCGGGAAGGGCGGGTGATGCATCACCACGTACGAGTAGACGGTTCCCTCGCCGCCCGCCTCGACCGTGTCCCACTCCAGGCAACCGCACGCGTTGCACCCCGGCAGCCAGGGGAAACGCAGCGTCTTGCACCCGTCGCAGCGCTGTATGAGCAGCCGGTGCCGGGACACGCCCTCCCAGAAGCCGGCGTTGTCGCGATTGACGACAGGGCGAGGTCTCCGGGGCGGGGCAGCCGTCGCGTCCGCTCCGGCCGCCGGTGCCACCGAGGCCTTCGAAGCCACCGGAGCCACCGGAGCCACGGCCACTGTCGCTGCTGCCGCCTTCGAGCCTGCCGCAGCTGCCGCCGAGCCCTCTGCCTGGAAACCTGCCGCGCCGGCTTTCCCCGTGCCTGCCGCCGCTTCCGCCGAGTCTGCCACCCCCGCTGTCGAGCCCGCCGCCACAGCCCCCGAAGCCGCCGCTCCCCCCGTCCCGCCTCCTCTCCGAACCGCAGGCATGTACTTGAGGATCCGGAACCGATGCGTCCCCGCCGGCTCGCCCCCCGCCCGTACCTCCATCCGCGTCGTGACGAAATACCCCGTCCCCAGCTTGGTCGTCTTGCGCTCGGAGACCGACTCGATCAGCGAGTCGAAGGTGATCTTGTCCCCGGGCCGGAGCGGTCGAAGATACTCCTGCTCGCAGTCGGTGGCGACCACCGAGGTGTATCCCGCGGCGTCGAGCAGCCCGAGCAGTTCGTCGTGCACCTTCGAACGCCCGCCGTGCCCGGACAGACCTCCCATCGTCCACGCCTGGAGCATGGTGGGCGGCGCTATGGCGTCGGCACCCACATACGCCGGATTCGTATCCCCCATCGCCTCGCACCAGTGCCGGATCATCGGCTCGTTGACCAGGTCCTTGCCCACGCCTTCGACGGCGGCCGCCCGCCCCTCGTACGCCTTCGCCCGCGCATACACGTCCTCGTACTCGTGCTCGTCATCGTGCTTGTCCTCGTGACCGCCCTCGCCCAAGGCCGCCGCCCCCTCTCCGCTCGAGGCGGCCCTCTCGCTCACCGCCGCCCCCTGGTCATCCCGAGCCGCATCGTCGCCACGATCTCCCGCTGCACCTCGCTCACCCCGCCCCCGAACGTGTTGATCTGCGCCGCTCTGTTCATCCGCTCCAGCTCGCCGTCCCCGAACACACCCGGCGAACCGGAGCGGACCAGCGCGTCCGATCCGACGACTTCCTGACACATTCGGTACACCGCGACGGCCGATTCGGTTCCCACGACTTTCACGCCGCTCGCATCGCCGGGCGCCAGCCGGCCGGCCCCCACGTCACCCACCAAACGCCAGTTGAGCAGGCGTGTTGCCGCCAACCGGGCATGCACTTCGGCCAGCCGCGATCGCACCCATGGCTCGTCAACTCTGCGCCGCCCTGTCACCGGATCGGGGGTGCGGGCCGCGGCCAGCGCGGCCGCGTAGAAATCCTCGGCCTGCATACCGATCGCCGCGAGCGCGACCCGCTCGTGGTTGAGCTGGTTGGTGATGAGCCCCCAGCCGCCGTTCTCCTCGCCGACGAGGTTGGCCGCCGGGACCCGGATGCCGTCGTAGTACGTGGCCGTCGTGGTCAGCCCGCCCACCGTCTCGATCGGCGTCCACGAGAACCCGGGGGTGTCGGTGGGCACGAGCAGGATCGAGATGCCCTGGTGTTTGGGCGCGTCGGGGTCCGTACGGCAGGCGAGCCAGATCCAGTCGGCGTGCTGGGCGTTGGAGGTGAAGACCTTCTGCCCGTCGACGAGCCACTCACCGCCCCCCTTCCCACGCCCCTGCTCAGCCCCCACTCGTACGGCCCGAGTCCGCAGCGACGCCAGATCCGTCCCCGCCGACGGCTCGCTGTACCCGATCGCGAACACGAGTTCCCCGCGCAGGATCCGCGGCAGGAAGAAGTCCTTCTGCTCCTCGGTCCCGTACTTCATGAGCGTCGGCCCGACCGTGTTCAGCGTGACCATGGAGACCGGCGCGCCAGCCCGGTATGCCTCGTCGAAGAAGACGAACTGCTCGTCGGCGCCGCGTCCCTGGCCCTCGTACGCAACGGGCCAGCCAAGCCCCAGCCACCCGTCGGCACCGATCCGGCGCAGCAGCTCACGCTGTCGGCCCGAGGCCTCAGAGCCCCCTGGGTCGCCCGAGTCCGTGAGCGGCGGCCCGTCCGGCATCAGGTCCCGGAAGTACGTGCGGAGTTCGGCGCGCAGTCGTCGCTGGCGCTCGGTGGGGGCGAGATGCACGACGACGGCCCTCCCGGACCTCGTACGAACAAGGGTTTCTGACTGTCCGTCAGATACGGTCGACTGTCAAGGTCACAGACCTCGCCCACGGAGCTGCGGGCGCCCTCCCGGGCCCACGCACGGCCCGCGCACGGCACATACGCGGCACATACGCGGAAACGTCTGCGCGGCGGCACCGAAGTACCGCCGCGCAGACGTGTTACCACCCCACAAAGCACCCCACTAGGGAGGCGTACGACCGCCGGGGGTCTCCAGTCCCCGGCAGCCGCCGGCTCACCAGAGCTCGGTGAAGTTGACGGCGGTGTTCTTGTTCGACTGGTCGATGGCCGTGAACTCGGAACCGTTCACCTGGGCCGTGTTGCTCTGGTTCGAGGCACCGGAGCCGACGGCCTGCTGCTGGGTCGTGGACGAGGTGCCGTAGTTGTCGCCGCCGACGCCGCTGTTGCCGACGGTCGCCACGGCCGCGTTCGATCCGTTGTCCGCGAAAGCGCCGTTGTCGGCCGTCGCAACACCTGAGAAGAGGGCGGCCGCGAGAGGCAGGGCTGCCACGGCGGCGAGGACGCGGGCTGTACGGATGCTTGCCATGTCTATTCCTCCAGAAGCGGAAGTACGTACCGGCCAGGACCGGCTGAGTACGGCTTGTTCCCGGGCAGTTGGCCGACCGCCTCGGTGTGCGTCACGACGTCGCGAGACCAGAGTTGCCCACCGAATCCCCGGCGAACCACCCCGGAAGCCACTATTCGCTCGCAAGCGTGAGGACATGTCGATAAACCCCCTTCGCGCCTCCGAAACCGCAGTTCAGGGTGGTGCGGGCACCCCAATCCCATACGCCGCAAGGGATGAAGCGTTCCGGCACATTTTCGGCCAATCTCCCCGGACCGGTTTCCACCCCTCCAGGACGTCCTCCCTCAGCCCGACCCTCTTCCCTTTTTCGAACACTCGTACGAACATGGGGTCATGGCCACCATCGACCGGCAGGCCACGACGCTGGCCCTCGCACACGCCCTGTCAGCCGCCGAACGCGGACTGGCCGTCATCCCTCTGTCCCGCACCAAGCTCCCGGCGCTGCGCTCACCGCACCGCGACGACCCGACGGCCCCGCCCTGCCACGGCGAGTGCGGCCGTTTCGGGCACGGGGTGTACGACGCCTCGACCGACCCGCGACGCATCCGCGAGCTCTTCGCCGCCGCCCCCTGGGCCACCGGCTACGGCATCGCGTGCGGACTGGACCCGCACCACCTCATCGGCATCGACCTCGACACCAAATCGGGTACGGACTCGTCGGCGGCTCTCCGGGAACTGGCCCTGCGCCACCTGTTCACGATCCCCGAGACGGTCGTCGTGCTGACCCCCAGCGGCGGCCGCCACCTCTGGCTGAGCGGCCCGCCCGACGTCGTCGTCCCCAACTCCGCGGGCCGCCTCGCCCCCGGCATCGACATCCGCGGCGCCGGCGGCTACCTCGTCGGCCCCGGCTCACGCACCGAACACGGCGCCTACAGCACGGCTCCGGGCACCGCCCACCTGGCTCCCGCCCCCTGCCCGCCCTCTCTCCTGCGCATCCTCCTGCCGCCGCCCCGCACCTCTCAACCCGCCCCCGCCTCGACAGGCCAGCACGGCCAGGGCCTCGTCCAGTTCGTCCGCTCCGCCCACGAGGGCCAGCGCAACACCCGCCTGTTCTGGGCAGCCTGTCGCGCATACGAGAACGGCCTCGGCCCGGAACTGACGGAGGCACTCGTCGACGCCGCCGTCCGCACGGGCCTCACCGAACGCGAGGCCCGCTCGACCATCACGTCGGCGTCCCGCATGACGCGGCACGGTCCAGGCAGTTGAGACCGCACGCTCATGTGTTACTGGCGCCTCGCCCGCTGATGTGGGCCCGCAGCAGCTTCACCGCCAGGTCGTGGCCGTACCGATCGGCCACGTCCATGGGGGTGTCACCGTCTGGATCTGCGAGCTCCGGGTCGGCCCCGAAGGCCAGCAGCACAGCAGTGGTATGCACGGCCAACGGCTGGCCGCTCTGGAGCGAGCCATCGCCCTCGACGTCGATCGCGTGCGTCAGCAGCGTCATGTTGCTGAAGACCTCATTGGGATCGGCACCGTCAGCCAGCAACCGGGCCAGGGTCGCCGCATCCTCGTGCTCAACCGCGTGATGGGCGGGCGTCCAGTAGTCGCTCACCAAGGCATTCAACCGCCACCGCAGCACGTCTGCCAGCGACTATCTACACGGCCACTCACCAATTGAGATGACGTCTCAATTGGCCATGATCACTCGTCCCATGGCAGCTCCCGCCCAAAGCCGCGGAGCCAACCGCGATCACAGCTGAGGGTCGTAGGCGATTTTGGGCCAGTACTCTCGCGATCAATACGCCCAAATATGACAAGAATTGCGAAGTTACCTTCTCAGCGCAGTTGCTCGGCCAGTCCGACGATGATGCTCTCCGGGCCGCGGAGGTAGCAGAGCAGATAGCTGTCCTCGAACCGGGCGATCTCGCCGACGAGTTCGGCGCCGTGAGGGCGCAGGCGGGCAACGGTGTCCTCGATGTCGTCGACGGCGAACATGACGCGGTGCGTGCCCAGAATGTTGTGCGGCCGGTTGCGCGGCCCGGCGCTGATCGCCGCGGGGCTGCGGTACTTCGACAGCTCGAGCCGGCTGTGACCGTCTGGGGTCCGGACCATCGCGATGTCACAGCGGACGCCGTCGAGTCCGGTGCACTGGTCGGCGACGAGGCCCTCGACCTCCGCCCTGTCCTCCAGCTCCATACCGAGTTCCACGAAGAACGCGATGGCGGCATCCATGTCCTCGACGACGATGCCGACGTTGTCCATCCGCTGAATCGCCATGCGGGTTTCTCCTTCTTCCTCGTGCGGCCGGTGGTGGCCGCTTATGTCCCTGGGACGGAGCCGGTGGCACGTTCTCGACATCCGCAGACCGCCGAACTCCGAAAAATCTGGATCGCGCCTCAGGTGAGATCCATCCGGATGTACCAACCCACCGCCAGCACGATGAGAATGGCTCCCACGAAGGCCCACACCGTGGTTGCTGCGCTGTGCGAGGTATAGAGCAGAGCAAGCATGCTCAGCCACGCCTTCTAAGCGCTTGGCCGTAGGTTCGGACTTCTCGGTGTCAATCGTCGGGGCGGGTCCATTCCTCAATGACCCAGGCATCGGCCGCAGTTGAGCGCAGGCGACGGCCAGCTCAGCTCAGCTCAGGCTGCACAGATTCCATGCGGGTGACTGCGTGCAGCAGCGAAGTACAGCAACCACAGCAACCGCCCCGTTCAGCAATGGTCGCTATGGGCTCAACTTCGGCCGGTATGACCATGACCGACCATTCTCTATCGAGCTACGGATCAGAAGGTGCCCGCGCCCCTGCCGTGCCCGATCGACCGGGAACCGGCGGGGAACCACGGTGGTTGACGGATAGCGCACACGAGAAAGGCCCCTGACCGATTTACCTGGTCAGGGGCCATTCAACTGCGGAGGTGGTGGGATTTGAACCCACGGTCACATCGCTGCGACGACGGTTTTCAAGACCGTTCCCTTCGGCCGCTCGGGCACACCTCCCCGCGCCGCACGTGATCCACGGCGCGGAACAAGACTAACGGGTCACCCGCGCGCGCAGGTCAGCTGTCGCCCTCGCGCTGGCCCAGGGTGACGTCGGTCGTGTGCTGCTTGCCGTCGCGGGTGTAGGTGAGCTCGACGGTGTCGCCGGGCTGGTGGGTCCAGATCTCGCCGATCAGGGTGGGGCCGCTGTCGATCACGCGATCGTCGAGCTTGGTGATGACGTCGCCGGGCTTGAGACCGGCCTTGTCGGCGGGGCCGTTCGGAGTGACCGCGTCGGAGCCGCTCGCGCCCTCCTCGGTGATCTTCGCTCCGCCCGTGCCCTCCCCCAGGGAGACCGAGGCACCGATCACCGGGTAGACGGGCTCGCCGGTCTTGATGAGCTGCTGGGCGACGTTCTTCGCCTGGTTGATCGGGATCGCGAAGCCCAGGCCGATGGAACCGGACTGGCTCGTGCCGCCGAGGCCGCCACCGCTCGTCGACTGGATGGCGGAGTTGATGCCGATGACCGAGCCGTTCGCGTCCAGGAGCGGGCCGCCGGAGTTGCCCGGGTTTATCGAGGCGTCGGTCTGCAGGGCGCTCATGTACGAGGCCTTGCTGCTGGAGCTGCCGTCGCTGGAGGCCACCGGGCGGTTCTTGGCGCTGATGATGCCCGTGGTCACCGTGTTCGAGAGGCCGAAGGGCGCGCCGATCGCGATCGTCGAGTCGCCGACGGCGATCTTGTCCGAGTTGCCGAGGGGCAACGGCTGGAGGTTGTTCGGCGCGTCCTTGAGCTTGATGACCGCGACGTCGTAGCCCTGGGCGTGGCCGACCACCTCGGCGTCGTACTTCTTGCCGTTCGAGAAGGTGGCCGTGAGCTTGCCGCTGTCGACCGCCTCCGCCACCACGTGGTTGTTGGTGAGGATGTGGCCCTGCGTGTCGAAGACGAAGCCGGTACCCGTACCGCCCTCGCCGTTGCTGCCCTCGGCCTCTATGGTGACCGTGCTCGGCAGCGCCTTCGCGACCACGCTCGCCACCGCGCCCGAGTCGCGCTTGAGGTCGCCGCCGCTCTCGGAGGCGGAAACCGTCGTGGAGCCCGTCGAGCTGTCGTTCCGGTCGGCCGCCCAGTAGCCGATGCCGCCGCCCACACCACCCGCGACCAGCGCGGCCACCAGGACCGCGGCGACCAGGCCGCCGCGCCCGCCGCCGGACTTGGGCGCGGGCTGCTGGTACGAGGAGCCCCAGGCGTCCCCCGAGCCACCACCGCTCGCGTACGAGGGCGTGGCCGGCGGAGGAGGAGGCGGCCAGGTGCCCGCTTCGGGAGCGGGCCCAGCCCCTGCTGGTGCCCCCGAGGGCACCGGGGGCAACGTGGCCGTCGGTGCGCCTCCTTGGGAAGCGGCGGTCTCCTGGGAGGAGGCCGACCCCTGGGAGGGAGCCGTGCCCTGATGAGGACCCGTGGGGCCCGCTCCCTGCGAAACCGCTTGCTCCGGAGGCGCGGAAGCAGCGGGAGCGTCCACCGGCACGGGAGGTGCAGACGGGGCCGGGGGAACCTCAGTGCCCTCGTTCTCGGTGCTCACAGCTCTTCCTCTCGATCCACGGCTGTTCATTCAGGTCGCACCCGGTCACATTCACTCGCGTGTGATCGACACGCCACTCACGCGTGTTCAGGAACCGGCGCGATTCGGCTATGCGTGTGCTTTTGTACGCCGTCAGCATTTCCCACGGGGCGTCAGGGCACCATAAGCGGTGCCTGTGACTCCGGGATCTTCCTTTATATCGGACAGGTCTGACAAAAACATCGCATGCCTGTGCCACCGCCACCACGCCTACCCACTTGCGATGGCACCATGACGCGGTGACCCACGCACGACAGCACCTGACCCAGGTCGTCGCCCACCGCGGGGCCTCCGAAGAGGCCCCCGAGCACACCCTGGCCGCGTACGAGAAGGCGATCGAGGACGGGGCGGACGCCCTGGAGTGCGATGTACGGCTGACCGCGGACGGACATCTCGTCTGCGTCCACGACCGCCGTGTCAACCGCGTCTCCAACGGCCGCGGCGCCGTCTCCGCCCTGGAACTCTCCGACCTCGCCGCTCTGGACTTCGGCTCCTGGAAGAACCGCGACGAGGCACCCGACTGGGAGCAGCAGCGCCCACCGTCCTGGGAGCAGCAGTCCGTCCTCACACTGGAGCGTCTGCTCGAACTCGTCGCCGACGCCGGTCGCCCCGTGGAGCTCGCCATCGAGACGAAGCACCCCACGCGCTGGGCGGGCCAGGTCGAGGAGCGCCTGCTGGTCCTCCTGAAGCGCTTCGGCCTCGACGCCCCGTCCTCGGCCGCCGAATCGCCCGTACGTGTCATGAGCTTCTCGGCGCGCTCGCTGCACCGCATCCGCGCGGCGTCCCCGATGCTGCCGACGGTCTATCTGCTGCAGTTCGTCTCGCCCCGGTTGCGCGACGGTCGGCTGCCCGCCGGTGTCAGGATCGCGGGCCCCTCGATGAGGATCGTGCGCAATCACCCGGCGTACATCGAGCGTCTGAAGCGGGCCGGGCATCAAGTTCACGTATGGACCGTGAACGAGCCCGAGGACGTCGATCTCTGCGTCGAGCTGGGCGTCGATGCCATCATCACCAACCGCCCGCGCGCGGTACTGCGCCAGCTGGGCCGCTGACCTGCGACCCCCGGGGCCCCGATCACCTCACATCCGCACTCTCGGCCACACCGTCGAATTCAGGCCAGGCAATTACAGGGAGTGCTCCGGCGCGTTCGGTCCGTATTCGATCGTTACGAGTGCGTCACTGCACGTGCATTGGCCGGTTTCCGGTCCAGTCCAGGGGGGCATTCACACCGTGGCGTGGGGCGAAGGAGGTCTCGGGGGTGGCGTTGGTGGTGGCACAGGAGGTGCCCACGTCGTCGAGCATGGCCGTACCCCATGGCCCTGCGGGCGTGGGGGAAGCAAGACACCGGATGCGGGCTCAGCTGCGCACCGGCGGTGTGGCGGAAACGGTCATCGACGATGCCGTACTGATCCTTTCCGAACTACTCAGCAATGCCTGTCGGCACGGCAGGCCGCTGGGCGACGCCCTGGCGGGGGACGGTGACGTCCGGGCCGCATGGCGCGTCGATCCGAGCGGCAGGCTCACGGTCGAGGTGACGGACGGCGGTGGTCCGACCCGTCCGGTTCCGGCCACGCCCTCGGTCACCGCGCACGGCGGCCGCGGGCTGAACATCATCACGGCGCTGGCCGACGACTGGGGCGTCCGGGACGACGCCCGCGGCGAGGTCACGGTATGGGTCGTCGTGCACAAGGACGTGCACGCCGGGCACCGCCGCGACGACTTCGCCGCCCGTGTCACGGCCCCGTCGGTGTCCGCGATACCCGACCTGGACTTCGGGGACGCCTTCGACGACCTGGACTGAAGCAGACCGAGACGGCCTGGACCGAAGCGGACCGAAGCACACCGAAGCGCCGGTTCCCGGACGAACCGGAGCACGGCGTCCGGGACGACTCGGCACGTTGTCCACAGGGTCCCCGTGGGTCCTCGTACGAGCGACTAGGCTCGCGCCCGTACGAGTCGAGCCGTAACCGGGAGACATCCACGATGGCCAAGAAGCGACCCCAGACGAAGGCCAAGCAGCCTCAGCTGACGGATGGAGAAATCCCGGTGGTAGGGGCGCGCGAGCCCTGCCCGTGCGGCAGCGGCCGCCGTTACAAGGCCTGTCACGGACGGGCCGCCGCACACGCGGTGACCGAGCTGGTGCACCGCCCCTTCGAGGGGCTGCCGGGCGAGGCCGACTGGGTCGCGCTGCGCGAGCTCGTGCCGGCGGCCACCGTCGAGCTGCATCTCAAGGAGCCCCTCCCGGAGGGCGTCCCTTCGGTCACGCTCGCCACGGTGCTGCCGATGGCGTGGCCCGCGCTGCGCCGCGACGACGGCTCGGTCATGATCGGCCTGCAGAACGACACCGCGTCCGGCGACATCAGCCGCGACCTGGCCGACACGCTCCGGCGCGCGCTCACCGCGGAGCCCGGCACGCCGGTCCAGGGCCGCCGCGCTCCGGCCGACGGACCGCGGCTGCAGGATCTCCTCGACCCCGAAGGCGCGTTCGAGCCAGTTGTGCACGCGGGCTTCGAATTCTGGGTTCCGGACGCGCAGAACGCGACCACGGAGGTGACCGCTTCCCTGGAGCGGGCGAACGCGGCCGCCATCCCGACGGTGAAGCTCTCCGGCGTCGACGCGGCGTACTGGTGCGAGACCCCGGACAAGAACCACCTGCGCTGGGTCATGCCGCACCCCGAGGAGCAGCTTCTGGACGCACTCGCGCGGCTGCACGCGGCAGGCCGTTCGAGTCTCGGGGAAGGCACCCGCCTCGTGGGCTCCTTCCGTGCCCACGGCCTCACGGTGCCGGTCTGGGACCTGCCGACCGGCGTCACCGCGGAGGACATCGAGAAGCCGGCGGCCGAGTTCGCCGAGCGGCTCGCCGACGCGCTGGCCTCGGACGCGCCGCTCACCGCGGACGAGCGCAGGGCGCGCGGCGGTCTCACCAACCGGCAGGTCACGCTCAGCTGAGGCACAGCGAACGCCCGGGCTCGGCTGACCAACCGGTCAGCCGGCCGACAGGTGCACGGACCAGGTGACTCCTGTCACAACTCCCTGTTCTGACAGGAGAATCGGTGTCCGAATAGCCGAGATCGAATTTGCGAACCGCCGATCTCTTGTTACCGTTCCAGTAGCCCGGTTGCTGGTGCATCCCCCGTCGCCAGCAACCGGGTCTTTTCGTTCCCGAATCCGGACCCGCCGTCGGCGGAAGCCTCAACCCGCAGTCTGCGCAGGTGAGTTGCTCCCCGAGCGCAGCAACAGCGGTCCACCTGAACCCTCCGCGAACTCCGCGACCGCCGTGTACGCCCGCGCGTCTTTCGCCGTGCGCTCCCGCGGTGTCTCGCACGCCCCCGGCTCGTCGTCCGCGCCCATCGCGCAGTGCATCCGCACGGTGCGGCCGTCGGGTCCCATGAGGGTCAGCACGGACGAGAGAGCGTCGCCGGTCGCGTTGCGGTAGTACGTACGCGCCCAGGTGTCCGGTCCCTGCGTCAGCACACAGGTCTGCGCCTCGATGCCGTCCGGGGACGCGAGTTCGGGGCCGCAGCGGGCGGTCGTGACAAGGCCCAGGTCGAGCGTCAGGGGGCTCCTGGACGGGCTCTTGGACGCCGTGGGACGCGGCTCGGGCGCCTTGGCATCGGCGCGACCGGCGGCGGGCGCTTCGTCGGAGGTACGCGCACCCGAGGCACGTGCGGCGCCATCGGAGGTACGTGCGGTCGCGGGATCCCCGCCGCCCACAGGTCCCGCGGAGGCCACGGCCAGCGGCAGCGCGACCGTGAGCGCGACGACGCCTGCCAGCGCCAACAGGCGAAGGTTCATAAAAGGGACGATAACGAGCGAGGGCGGGCGCGCCGTTCGCCGCGCGCCCGATTCGCCTACAACTCGGGGGCGCTCACACCCGTACGGGTGAGGGCCTCCACCACGGCGTCCACCACGGCTTCCACATCGGGCACCCAGGGGGCGGCCGAGCCGGGCAGCGGAGCCCGCTCCCAGCGGATCTGGCCCAGGCCGGTCTCGGACGGGGGCAGCGCCACATAGCCGCCCTCGCCGTGGAAACGCAGCGAGCCCGGCACGTAGTCCTTGGCGTAGAGCAGCTCGCCCAACTGCTCCAGGGAGTACGGCTTCACGAGCAGCGCCCAGCGCGTCGGGGACGCGATCACGGGACCGAGACGCATCCCCATGTGGTCGAGCGCGAGGAGCGCGCGGGAGGCGGCGAGGGCCGGCAGGCTCACCGCGCAGGGGGCCTTGTCACCGGTGGCGAGGACGATCGGCGCCGAGGGGCGGTTCGTCCACCACCAGCGCACCATGCGCTCGTCGGTGGTGGCCGCGAGCAGGCCGGGGTCGAAGGGGTGGGCACCGGGCACCGTGCACTCCGGGTCGGGGCACGCGCATCGGGCCCGCCCCTGCGGGTCCGGTGCCACACCCGGGAGCACAGGCCACTGCCATGCGGTCGCGAAGGTCAGGGCCGCGCTGAGCATCTCAGACTTCCCGCCGTTTCGTTTGGACAGGAGCCTGCGTCGCCTTCCGAGGATCTCGCGCATGAGCGCTCGTTCCTTTCCGTTGCACGCCTGGCAACACCGAGGACCACATCACACCATGTGTCGATCACTTCACTGTGCGTACCTACTGGCGCATCACACCCCTGTCGGAGACAAGGGGAACCCCTATGGGCCGAGCATTGGCTGCGTCCGCGTCCATACTGCGTCTGTCAAAAGCACGGGCATGGCGTGGGGTGGCGGCGCCTGGCGTTTGCCGTCCCGCGTATTTCTCGCCGCCTCCGCCACGGGAGGATGGGGCACGGTCATCGGTGGTTAAGACGCCCGGGTCCGTCGCCAGGTTCCGGGACGAGCCCAACCACCCCTGGCCTTCACCGAGTACGTACCCATCACGACCGCTGTGACGCTCCGTCGAACAAGGCCAGTCGACCTCAATACACCGAGACTCGAGTCAGTTTTAAGCCAACTTTGCATTTCCGCAACAGTCCCACGGACACCAGGAATCCCAGCAGGACAATGCTGGACATCCCCTCACGAGTGCGTGTACATGTGGAGACACTGCTAGCGGCGCAGAATGACATGGGGGTTTGCGATGCTATCGAGCAATACGCACCGGTCGGAAAGCCGGACGCCATGAACGCCCCTCACCTCCCGAAAGTGGCCGGAATCGATTCAACGGTTCCAGCGCCCACACACACTGTCGCGCCGACACGTGCCACCACGGGTACCTCTTCGGCCACTTCTCCGCATGCCCCCGGGGCCGTTCTCCAGGACAGACTCGCAGGTTGGGTCTCCGATCTCACCACTCTGCACGAACTCACCGAGCGCCTGGCCCGCACCGCATCGCTGGCGGACGCACTCCAGGAACTGCTGCGCGCCGGAGCCGCCCTCGTGGGCGCCCAGCGCGGTCTCGTAGTCCTGGAACCGGGCGACGGACTCGGCCCGGACACGACCATCGGCCTGGGACTCGCCCGCGCCGATCTCGGCCACATCGAGACCGTCCCGCGCAGCTCCATGTCGTACGGGAAGATCCTCGACGGACTCCCCGGGGGCGAGGGCGAGATCGCCCAGCCCGATCTCCTCTCCGAGGACGGGCTCGACCCGCGCCACCGCGAGGTCGCCGCCCGGCTCGGCTACGCCGCGAGCTACGCGCTGCCGCTGTCCACGGACGCGGCGGGCCGCCTGGGCGCCGCCGTGTGGCTCTACGACGAGCCCGCCGAACCCGTCGAGCGCCAGCGGCACCTCGTCGGCCTGTACGCCCGCTACGCGGCCGAGCACTTGGCCCGGCTGGTGGAACTGGACCGCACGCGCGCGTGCATGGCGACCATCTCCGAGGAGCTGCTCCCCTCACGACTGCCCCGGGTCTCCGGCGTCCAGCTCGCCGCACGGCACCGCACGGGGCCGCGCGGCGGCGGCGACTGGTACGACGCCCTGCCGCTGCCGGACGCCGCGCTCGGCCTCGCGGTCGGGTCCGTCACCGGGTCGGGGCCCAGCGCGGTCGCCGCGATGGGACGCCTGCGGGCCTCCCTGCGGGCGTACGCCGTGATGGAGGGCGAGGACCCCGTCGCCGTCCTGTCCGACCTCGAACTGCTGCTGCGGCTGACCGAGCCCGCCCGCTCCGCCACCGCTCTGTTCGCGTACTGCGAGCCCGCGCTGCGCAAGATCACGCTGGCGGGGGCCGGACACAGCCCGCCGCTGGTGATCGGCGAGCGCCGCACGGAGTTCGTCGAGACGTCGCTGTCGGCGCCCCTGGGGATGCTCGCCTGCTGGGAGGCGCCCAGCGTGGAGTTCGAGGCGGCGGCCGGAGAGACGGTTCTGCTGTACACGGACGGGCTGCTGCACCGCACCGGCGACCCCATGGACCGGGCCTTCGCGCGGCTGCACGCGGCCGCCGCGAGTGTGCCCAGGGCGCTGCGCACGGACCCGGGCGCGGTCGCCGATCACGTCCTGCGGAGTGTCCTGCCGGACGGGCTCGACACCGCCGACAGCGAGGAGGACGTGGTGCTCCTCGCGGCCCGCTTCGAGTGAGCCCCTCGTAAGGGGTCTTCCGGCCCTGGGCGCCCTTCCGTACGACCGTACGATGGAGGGCGTCCAGAGTCGTATCTAGGAGGCAGACCGTGTCGGAGGCGCTCAACCCGGAGACCCCGGAAGCTGTGCTTGACGATGCCGCCGACCAGGCGGACGAAGAGAAGCCGATCAAGCAGCGCAAGAACGGCCTGTACCCGGGCGTGTCCGACGAGCTGGCCGAGAGCATGAAGTCCGGCTGGGCCGACACCGAACTGCACGGCCTGGAGCCGATCCCGCAGGCCGAGTACACCGCCGCCCGCCGTGCCGCGCTCTCCGCGCGCTTCCCGGGCGATCGCCTGGTGATCCCGGCGGGCAACCTGAAGACCCGCTCGAACGACACGGAGTACCCCTTCCGCGCGTCGGTCGAGTACGCGTACCTGACCGGCAACCTGACCGAGGACGGCGTCCTCGTCATGGAGCCCACCGCGGCCGGGCACAAGGCCACGATCTACCTGCTGCCGCGCTCCGACCGCGAGAACGGCGAGTTCTGGCTCTCCGGCCAGGGCGAGCTCTGGGTCGGCCGCCGCCACTCCCTGACCGAGGCCGAGCAGCTCTACGGCATCCCGGCCTCCGACGTCCGCGAGCTCGCCGACAAGCTGCGCGAGGCGACCGGCCCGGTCCGGGTCGTACGCGGCTACGACGCCGGCATCGAGACGGCGCTCACCGACAAGGTGACCGCCGAACGCGACGATGAGCTGCGCGTCTTCCTCTCCGAGGCGCGGCTGGTCAAGGACGAGTTCGAGGCCGGCGAGCTGCAGAAGGCCGTGGACTCGACGGTCCGCGGTTTCGAGGACGTGGTGAAGGTCCTCGACAAGGCCGAAGCCACGTCCGAGCGCTACATCGAGGGCACGTTCTTCCTGCGCGCACGGGTCGAGGGCAACGACGTCGGATACGGCTCGATCTGCGCCGCCGGGCCGCACGCGTGCACGCTGCACTGGGTGCGCAACGACGGTCCCGTGCGCTCCGGGGACCTGCTTCTGCTGGACGCGGGCGTGGAGACGCACACGCTCTACACCGCCGACGTCACGCGCACGCTGCCGATCAACGGCACGTACAGCGAGATCCAGAAGAAGATCTACGACGCCGTGTACGAGGCCCAGGAGGCCGGTATCGCGGCCGTGCAGCCGGGCGCCAAGTACCGCGACTTCCACGACGCCGCGCAGCGCGTGCTGGCCGAGAGGCTTGTCGAGTGGGGGCTCGTCGAGGGCCCGGTCGAGCGTGTTCTGGAGCTGGGGCTGCAGCGCCGCTGGACGCTGCACGGCACCGGCCACATGCTCGGCATGGACGTCCACGACTGCGCGGCCGCGAGGACGGAGACGTACGTGGACGGCACGCTGGAGCCGGGTATGTGCCTGACGGTCGAGCCGGGGCTGTACTTCCAGGCGGACGATCTGACCGTGCCGGAGGAGTACCGAGGCATCGGGGTGCGGATCGAGGACGACATCCTGGTGACCGAGGACGGCAACCGGAACCTCTCGGCAGGGCTGCCGCGCCGCTCCGACGAGGTCGAGGCGTGGATGGCTTCGCTGAAGGGCTGATACGGAGCTGATGGCCGGGTACCAGAGGGGTGCCCGGCCATTTTCGTCTGCGGGTGTTCTGTGGCTCGTCGCGCCCACAAGGCGCGGAGCCCTGCAAGGCCACGGCCCCGCGCCTCTGAAAGAAGAGGCGCGTTCTACTCGGGGGAGCTGATCGGTGGACGTGTTCTGGGCCGGTGTCGGGGTCGACCTCCATCTTGAACCCGACGCTGCCGACGGGCGCCGCGCCGGGCTCGAGCGGGCGTTGCGCGATGCCGTACGGGACGGACGGCTGGCACCCGGGTCGCGGTTGCCGGCGACGCGGCGGCTCGCGGCCGAGCTGGGGATCTCGCGGGGGACGGCCAAAGCGGCGTACGACCAGCTGGTCGCCGAGGGATATCTCACCGCGCGGCAGGGGTCCGGCACCCAGGTCGCCCCACTGCCCTCGCTGAACGCGGATGCGCCGGAAACATCCACACACGCGCGTGCACCCCGTCTCGATCTGCGGCCGGGGAGCCCCGACGTCGGTACGTTCCCGGCGGCGGCCTGGCTGCGGGCGCTGCGGCGGGCGATCGCGAGCGCCCCCTCCTTGGCGTACGACTACGGGGACCCGCGCGGCCGGATCGAGCTGCGTACGGCCTTGTCGGGGTATCTGGGGCGGGCACGCGGGGTGATCGCGCCGCCCGAGCGGATCGTGGTCACGTCCGGGTATGTGCAGGGCCTCGCGCTCCTCACGCGCGTGCTGAACGCCGGTGTGATCGCCATGGAGGACCCCGGGCTGCCCTTCCACCGGGACGTGGTCCGGCACAACGGCGGGACCGTGGCCCCTGTAGAGGTCGACGAACGGGGTGCTTCCGTACGGGGGTTGGCTGACGCGGCGGCCGTCGTCGTCACGCCCGCGCACCAGTACCCGACCGGGGTGACGCTGCACCCGGAGCGGCGGCGGGCGCTCACGGACTGGGCACGCGCGCGTGGAGGGCTGATCGTCGAGGACGACTACGACGGGGAGTTCCGTTACGACCGGCAGCCCGTGGGCGCCCTCCAGGGGATGGCACCCGGGCACGTGGTCTACCTGGGGACGGCGTCCAAGACGCTCGGGCCCGCGCTGCGGCTCGGCTGGATGGTGCTGCCGCCGCACCTCGTCGACGCGATCGCCGACGCCAAGCTGCACAGCGACCATCACACCGAGTCCATCGGCCAGTTGGCGCTCGCCGAGCTGATCAACAGCCACGCGTACGACCGGCACGTACGCGCGTGCCGGCTGCGGTACCGGCGGCGCCGGGACCAGCTGCTCGACCGGCTGGGCACGCGTCGGGGTGTGCGGGGCATCGCGGCGGGTCTGCACGCGCTGATCGACGTGGTGGACGAGGGTGCCGTGCTGGCGCGGGCCGCCGAGGAGGGGCTCGCGGTGGGGAACCTCGGGGAGCACTGGCACACGGCGGGTGACGGGCGGCCGCAAGGGCTCGTGGTGGGTTACGGGACGCCTCGCGAGCGTGTCTATCCGGAGACGCTGGAGGTGTTGGGGCGG
Source organism: Streptomyces albicerus (assembly GCF_008905045.1). Taxonomy (GTDB): domain Bacteria; phylum Actinomycetota; class Actinomycetes; order Streptomycetales; family Streptomycetaceae; genus Streptomyces; species Streptomyces albicerus. The sequence continues at coordinate 14,329 of NZ_VWMY01000020.1, read as the reverse complement.
GTGCTGGACAGAGCCTGAGACCGAAGTCCTCGCAGGCCCACGACGGATGCCCGCAGTGAAATTGGGCCACAAAAGGGCTTGTAAATTGGCCCTGTTGAGGGGTCCGCATCGCTCGTAGCGTCGTACCCATGACGAACCGAGTCGCACCGGCCGCAGCCCTCGCGAAGACGAGCCGCCTTTTCCCGCCCGCGGGCCCGCGGCGCGTCCTGGCTCTGGCCCAGTTGAGCAACTCCGTCGGGGACGGCGCCTACTACGTCACGTCCGCCCTCTACTTCACCCATGTCGTCGGGCTCGCCCCCGCGCGCGTGGGGCTCGGGCTCACGGTCGCGTGGGCGGTCGGGTCGGTGGTGGGGGTGCCGCTGGGGCGGCTCGCCGACCGGCGCGGGGCGCGCGGCACGGCGGTGCTGCTGGCGCTCGCGACCAGCTTTGCGGTGGCGTCCTTCCTCGTCGTACGCGGCTTCGTGCCGTTCGTGCTCGCGGCGTGCGCGTACGCGTCCGCGCAGTCGGGGCTCGCGGCGGCACGGCAGGCGCTGCTGGCCGGGCTGGTGTCCCGGGAGGAGCGGACAGGGCTGCTCGCGCACCTTCAGTCGACGCTCAACGCCGGTCTCGCGGTGGGGGCGGGGCTCGGCGGACTCGCGCTGCACCTGGGGACGCGGGCGGCCTACCTCGGGGTGTTCGCGCTGGACGCGGTGAGCTTCCTGCTGTGCGCGGCGGTGCTGTTGCGGCTGCCGGTCGTGACGCCGGTGCACGCGCGCGTAGGCGTCGGTCAGAGGCGCGGACGGGGCGGCCGGGGCGATGCCCTCGGAGTGCTGCGCGACCGCCCGTATGCCCTCGTCACGCTCCTCAACACCGTGCTGCTGCTGCGGATGCCGCTGCTGAGCCTGGGCATCCCGCTGTGGATCGCCGAGCGGACCGAGGCGCCGGCGTGGCTGGTCTCCGCGCTGTTCGTGCTGAACACCGGTGCGGTGATGCTCTTCCAGGTGCGGATGGCGCGTGGGGTGACGGGGCCCGCGTCGGCGACGCGCGCGGTGCGGCGTTCGGGGTTCGTGATGCTGGCGTCGTGCGCGGTGTTCGCGCTGTCGGGCGGGGTGTCGTCCTGGGTGGCGGTGGGCGTGCTGATCGCGGGCGCGGTGCTCCAGGTCGTCGCCGAGATGCAGCAGTCTGCGGGTTCCTGGCAGCTCTCCTTCGACCTCGCCCCCGCCGACCGGGTGGGCGAGTACCAGGGCTTCTTCGGTACGGGCGTGACGGTGGCGAGGACCGCGGGGCCGCTGGTCCTGACGGCACTGCTCGTGGGATGGGGCACCCCGGGCTGGCTGCTGCTCGGCGGTCTGATGCTGGCGGCCTCGTGCGCGATGGGGCCGGCGGTGCGGTGGGCGACCGACAGCCGGCCCGCCGCCGCACCTCGGGTCATGCGGCCAGTGCCGGTGAACTGACCCTCACCGGAAGCGAGTCCAGGAACAGGGCCCCCGCGAGCAGACCACTGCTTCCGCGGGGGCTCCACGCGCGCGCGTGGAGGTCGTCGTCGAGAGCGGCCAGGGCCGCGCGGCCCGCCGCGGCGGCCGTACCGCCCGCTGCGAGGACCCCGCGGGCGCCCGCCTGGACGTGCCGCAGCCCGTGTGGGCCCGCCGTGTGGAGCAACTCCGTGTCCTGGAGCGTCGACATGACGGTCAGCAGAGCGTCGAGCCGGGCGCAGGGCTCGGGGGCGCCCGCCGAGCGGGCCGCGGCCAGGGTGTCCAACGCCCGCCGTACGTGCGGGAATCCGGCCCGGGCCTCACCCCTCGCCCCTGCCGCGCCGTACTGCGCGGAGACCGACGAACCACGGGATGGCCGTCGCGGCGCCCTCCGGTCGGGGTGCGCCGCGATCCGCTTGCCGGTCGCGGCGAGGTCGCGGCCCGTGGCGCAGGGTTCCAGTGCCGCCGCGGCGACCAGCAGGCCGAGCACCCACAGGGCCCCTCGGTGGCCGCCGCCCGCGAGGGCCACCGAGTGCTCGGTGGACCGGCCGATCGCACCGAGTTCCGCCCGGAGTTCCGGCGTCGGCGAGCCGGTGCGGCGGGCGGCGGCCGCCATGGCCGCGAGCCCGGGCGCCAGGGCCTTCGCCGACCAGCGCAGGGAGCAGTGGTCCCGTCCGGTCGCGCGGGCGCCGAGATCGCGCGGGTCGGGCAGTCCGGGCTTGGGAGCCAGCGCCAGCTGCCCGGTCAGCGCGGTTACGGCGGCCTGCGCCAGCGTCTCGTCCTCGCTCCTGCTCATCGACGTAAACGTTTACGAGGAGGAGGTGGACGCGGAAGCCGACGCGCTCGGAGCGTCGCTGGGGACATCACTGGGCGCGCCGCTCGGGGGCGTACCGCCATCACCACCACCGCCGCCGCCCGCGCCGGTGTTCTCGGCGTCCGGGTCGATGCCGAGGGTGATGTACCCCTTGTAGCCCTTGGCGGGGTCCTTCTTGTGCACGGGCTTCAGGGTGAGCAGACCGCCGGCGGCGCCTCCGCCGTCGTAGACCATGTCGTCGTCGAGCTTGGTCCAGGTGCCGGTGTGCTGCGCGTACGGCTCCAGTTCGAAGATCTGCTCGGCGACGTCGTCGTCGAAGAAGAGCTGGCCGGTGTAGTTGACCTTGCCGCCCTCGTACGTGCCGTCCTCCTTCGCGCCGCCAGTGTGCACCTTCACGTGGATGTGGCAGGTCCGCGGCGTGTACCAGCCGGGAACGATCGTCTCGAACTTGACGACCCCGTTGGCGTTGGCGATCTGGTAGCCGCGCAGATACGTCTTGTCGTCGGCGGTCGAGCCGTCCTCGCTCTCGGCGGGCGCGGAGCCGCCGGGGTTGGCCGTCGTGTAGCCGGAGTAGTAGCCCCAGGCGTCGCAGTGCCAGATCTCCACGGCCGCGCCCGCGACCGGGGAGCAGGACTCGGTGGTGTCCTGCACAGTGATGCGCAGTGTCAGCGGGACGCCGCTCTTGCCCTCGGTGATGTCCTTCCGCACGAGGGCGCCGTCCAGGTAGTACGGGCCTTCGGTGACGCTGGACATCAGGACGCAGGTGCCGCTGCTCGCACCGGCGGACGCGCTCGCGACGCTCGTCTCCGTGGTCGTGGCGGCCGTCTCGTCGGCGAAGGCGGACCGGTAACCGGTGATCGCGAGCCCGCCGGCCGCGACCGTGCCTCCGGTGACCGTGATCGCGCGGCGCCGGGTGATGCTCGTGTCTTTGTGCTTTCCCGTCATGCCGGGAAAGTTAGGGACGCCACCCGTCAGCGACGTGGGGGACGCTGAGGACGCTGAGGACGCTGGGAGAGCTGAAGCCGGCGGGCAAACACCCTCCCCAGGAGACCCGTTACGTGGCCACCAGCGGCGTGTCCTCGCGCCACTTGAGCATCTTGTCGAAGCTGACCACCGCTCCGCCCCGGCCCGGCTTGTTGCCGATGTGGACGTGGTCGGCGAGCTCCTGGATCAGACACAGGCCCCGGCCGTGCTCGGCATCGCTGTGGACGGGCCGGACAGGGGCACGACCTCGGCCGGACGGGAACCCAGGTCCGGAATCGGCCACTTCGATACGGCACTTCTCGCCGTCCAGATAGGCCGTGACCCGGTAGGCCTCGGCGGGCTCCCCACGGACGGAGTCACCCCCGTGCTCGACGGCGTTGGCGCAGGCCTCGCTCAGCGCGACGGAGAGATCGTAGGAAATATCCGGATCCACCCCCGCCGACTCCATCGTGCCGAGCAGCAGGCGCCGGGCGAGCGGCACGCTCGCCGCCTCACGCCGGAGATGGAGGGACCACCAGATGCTCATGCTCCAGCCTCCTGGCCGCGGCTCGACATACCGTTACGTATTGCCGCGGGGCGCGGGATGTAAGCGTGCTGTTGACGTGATGCCGCCCATTCGGGGGATGTGCCGCCGCCATCGGCCGGTGTATGTGTGGGCGACTCGGGCCAGAACATGATCTTCCGGTCCGTACGTCATCTTGTGGACCTGCCGTATGGAGCGGGTGAGCCCAGTGCGATGATGAGCCCGCCATGACTGCCCCCCACCGGCCCGCGCGCACCGGAGGTGATCTCCGGGTTCTGAGGGCCGCGGTGTTCACCGCGGTCTGTGTCGTGCTGGCCGCGGCCGGTCATGCGATCGCCTCCTGCGACACGGTTCCGCCGTGGTCGCTCGGTGCCGGATTCCTCGCCGTCTTCGCCGTCGCGGCACCGCTCGCCGGGCGTGAGCGCTCGCTGCCGGGCATCGCCGTACTGCTCGCGGTCGGCCAGACCGTGCTGCACACGCTCTTCGGGCTCGGTCAGCACGGCACGGCGGCGACGGCGTCCGGAAGCGTGGACGCCTCACTCGTGGCGCGGGCCGCGCGACTGGTGTGCGGCGCGTCCGTCGCGACGCTCAGCCCCGCCCAGGCGCAGCGGATCCTCGCCGACGCACGGCTCGACACGAGCGGGACGGGCGCGACGGGAAGCACGGCTCACGCCATGCACGACTCCGCGGGCGCTCTGTCCACCGCAGCCGGATCCTCGGCGTCCGTGCTGCCGTCACTGCCCATGCTCCTCACCCACGTTCTCGCGGCCGTCACCACCGGATGGCTGCTGCGCCGTGGGGACATCGCGCTGCGGCGCCTCCTGCGGCTCTCGGCAAACGGTGTGGTCGAAGGGGCGCTCGCCTCCCTGCGCGGGGCCCTGGCGCTCGTACGCGCCCTGCTGGCGGGCCTCCCGGGTACGTCCCAGGACGCGCCACGCGCACCGCACGCCACTGAGTACGCGCCACCGGTCCCGCGTACGACCGCTCTTCGGCACTCGGTCGTCCGGCGCGGCCCGCCGGCCGGCGAGGCCCTCGTCCTCGCCGCCTGACGCGACGCACCACTCCTGGATCCATCACTCCTGGGGGTGCCGTCGTGCGGCACGCGCGCGTGCCCGTCTTCTCGCACGCGCAACCCCGTTCTTTCACCGAACCAGTGCTGAAAGTGGAGTGTTCCCTTCCATGAAGGCTTCCCGTATCGCCGCGACCGGTGTCGTCGCCGCCTCCGCCGTCCTCGTCCTGTCCGGCCCCGCGTTCGCACATGTCAGCGTGCAGCCCGAGGGCACGGCCGCCAAGGGCGGTTACGCGACGGTCAACTTCAAGGTGCCGAACGAGCGCGACAACGCCTCGACCACCAAGCTCGAGATCAACTTCCCGACGGACCACCCGCTCGCCTCGGTCATGCCGCAGGCCGTCGACGGCTGGACCGTCAAGGTCACCAAGTCCAAGCTCGACAAGCCCCTCGAACTGCACGGCGAGAAGATCAACGAGGCCGTCACCAAGGTGACCTGGACCGCCGACGGCAAGGGCATCCAGCCCGGATACTTCGAGAAGTTCCCGCTCTCCATCGGCGCCCTGCCCGAGGACACCGACGAGCTGGTGTTCAAGGCGATCCAGACGTACTCCAACAAGGAGGTCGTGCGCTGGATCGAGATCCCGAAGGAGGGGGAGGAGGAGCCCGAGGCGCCCGCCCCGGTACTCGCGCTGTCCGCCGCCGAGGACGACCACCACGGGTCCGCCGACTCCGCATCCGACGACTCCGAAGAGGCCGACGACGCGCAGGCCGCCGCCAACAGCTCGAACACCGAGGCCGCGTCCTCCGACAGCAGCGACACCACGGCCCGCGTGCTGGGCATCGTGGGCATCGTCGTCGGCGTGGCGGGCGTGGCGTACGGCGTCCTCGCCGGTCGTCGACGTACCAACGCCTGAGGCCCAAGCACTCCTCTGGCGCGCGTCGTGGGGTCGTACGGTCTCGTACGACCCCGGTGCGGGCCGGAGCTCTCACATCTGGGACATTTTTCTATGCGCAAGAAGACATACGCCGTCGCCGCCCTGTTCGCCGCGGCCGCTCTGACCCTCTCCGCCTGCGGCAGCGGTGACGCCGACAGCGGCAACGCCGTCGCCGAGGTGTCCGCCGAGGCCGGTTCCGACAAGGCCGCGACGGTCCTCGACAAGCCGTTCGAGAAGCCGGACCTCGTCCTCACCGACACGCAGGGCAAGAAGTACGACCTCCGCGCGGCGACCAAGGGCAAGCCGACGCTGATCTACTTCGGCTACACCAACTGCCCCGACATCTGCCCGCTGACGATGAACAACGTCGCGGTCGCCAAGAAGCAGCTGGCCCAGGACAAGCAGTTGTCCCAGGCCGAGAAGGACTCGCTGCAGATCGTGTTCGTCACCACCGACCCGGAGCGGGACACCCCCGCCGCGCTCGGCAAGTGGCTCAAGGGCATCGACCCGGATGTCGTCGGCCTGACCGGCTCCTTCGCGACGATCCAGGGGGGTGCCCGGACGCTCGGCATCACCATCGAGGCGCCGAAGAAGGAGAAGAACGGCAAGGTCACCTCGATGCACGGCACGCAGGTCATCGCCTTCTCCCCGAAGACCGACGGCGGTTACGTGCTGTACGGCGAGGACGCCACCGTCGACGACTACACCAAGGACCTGCCCAAGCTGATCAAGGGCGAGAAGCCGTGACCCGTCGTACGGCGTCCGCGGGTGCCCTCGTCATGGCGGCGGCCCTCACCCTGGCGGGCTGCGGCGACTCGGACTCCGGCAAGTCGGGGCCCGAACTGTCCGTCGGCTCGGCCTACATGCCGCAGCCGGTCTCGGACTCCATGGCGGCCGGTTTCCTCGTCATCGCCAACGACAGCGGGGCCGACGACAGGTTGTCCTCCGTCACCAGCGACATCGCCGGCGAGGTCACGCTCCACGCGACATCCGGGCAGTCGATGACGGAGGTCAAGGCCCTCGACATCCCGGCCCACGGCAAGCTCGCCCTAGAGAGCGGCGGCAACCACCTCATGTTCGAGAAGCTGAAGCGCAAGCCGAAGGAGGGCGAGAAGGTGTCCCTGGAGCTGCACTTCACGAAGTCCGAGGCGATCAAGGTCGAGATGCCGGTGAAGTCCGCCACCTACCGGCCGGCGGCGGCCACGAAGTCGTCTCCGCAATCGTCCACGAAGTCGCACCACTGAGGGAGGGACCACCGTTGAGTCAGGCCATCGCTCCCCGCGTCCGGACGCTGCTGTTGCTGCTCCTCGCCGTCACCGGCGCGCTCCTCGCCGGGGCCGTGCCCGTCTCCGCGCACGCCGCGCTGACCGGGAGCGACCCCCAGCAGGGAGCGGTGGTCGACGAGGCGCCCTCCCAGGTGTCGCTCACCTTCTCCGAGAAGGTCGCGATGTCCGACGGCTCGGTCCGCGTGCTCGACCCCAAGGGCGAGCGCGTCGACGCCGGCAAGACGTCCGAACAGGGCACGAACACATACGCCGTGAAGCTGCACTCGGGCCTGCCCGACGGCACGTTCACCGTCACCTACCAGGTGGTGTCGGCGGACAGCCACCCCGTCTCCGGGGCCTTCACCTTCTCCATCGGAGCACCCTCGAAGACCTCCGTCGCCGTGTCCGACCAGGAGGCGGGCGGCGGAGTCGTAGGCGGACTCTATGGATTCGCACGCTATGTCTCGTACGCGGGATTCGTTCTCCTGGTCGGCGGCGCGGCCTTCGTGCTGGCCTGCTGGCAGCGGGGCGCCGGCGTGCGGCCGGTGCAGCGGCTCGTGGTCTCGGGATGGCTCGCGCTGACCGGGGCCACGCTCGCCATGCTGCTGCTGCGCGGCTCGTACACCGGCTCGGGGAAGGTCGGGGACATCTTCGACCTGACCCTGCTCAGTCAGGTGCTGCAGACCAAGACGGGTGCGGCCCTGGTCTCGCGGCTGCTGCTGCTCGCCGCGGCCGCGCTGTTCATCGCCGTGCTCTTCGGAGCGTATGAGAAGCGCGACGACGACAAGGAGAAGGGCGATCTGACCTTCGGGCTGGCCATCGGAGGGTTCGTCGTGGCGGCAGGTCTTGCCGCGACCTGGGCGATGGCCGAGCACGCCTCGACCGGCATCCAGACAGGGATCGCGATGCCCGTCGACGTGCTGCATCTGCTCGCCGTCGCCGTCTGGCTCGGCGGTCTGTCGACGCTGCTCATGGCCCTCTACCGCGCGCCGTCCCTCGAACCGTCCGCCGTACGCCGCTTCTCCCGCCTCGCGTTCGGCAGCGTGGCCGTACTGATCGCGACCGGGATCTACCAGTCGTGGCGGCAGGTCGGCTCCTGGTCGGCGCTCACGGGGACGTCGTACGGGCAGTTGCTCCTGGTCAAGGTCGGCCTGGTGGTCGTCCTGGTCGGCATCGCGTGGATCTCGCGGCGCTGGACCACGCAGTTGTCGCAGGCACCCGCCGCGGAGACCGTGAAGGCCTCGGCGAAGGCTTCAGTGACGGCCTCGTCCGCTGCCTCGGCGAAGGACGACCGCAAAGCCGAGAAGGAGCCGGCCGCCGTACGGGCGGGCGGCGGGGACAGCAAGCGGGCCGCCCAACTGGCCCGGCAGCGGGCCGCGGTGGCCACCACGCGCGAGAAGCGCCTCCGGGACGCCGACCCGCTCCGCTCGGGCCTGCGCCGCTCGGTGCTCGCCGAGGCGGGCGTCGCGGTGGTCCTGCTGGCCGTCACGACCGTACTGACCTCCACGGAGCCGGGGCGCACGGAGGAGGACGCGAAGGCCGCCACCGCCACCTCGCAGGAGCCCGGTGCGGCACTGTCCCTGGACATCCCCTTCGACACGGGCGGCCAGGACGGCAAGGGCATCGCCCGCGTCGAAATCGACCCGGCCCGCGTCGGCGGCAACGAAATGCACGTCTTCGTGGAGCGACCGAACGGCAGGGCCTTCGACATCCCCGAGGTCAAGGTCGCCTTCACCCTCGAGTCGAAGGACATCGGGCCGCTGCCCGTGGTCCCCGACCGCATCGCCACCGGGCACTGGACGGCGAACGGGGTGCAGATCCCTATGGCGGGCAACTGGAATGTCGCGGTCACCGTGCGGACCTCCGACATCGACCAGGTGACCGTGGACAAGAACGCGCAGATCGGCTGAACGACACCATGGCTGAACAGTCCACTCCGGAGACGTCGCCCTCGGGTACCTCCAAGTCTTCAGGCACCTCGAAGTCTTCAGGTACCGCTTCGTCTTCGAGTACCGCTACGTCTTCGAGTGCCGCTGGCGAAGGGGCCCTTGGTCAGGGGGGTGCCTCCCAGGGAGCCCCGGCCCAAAAGGCCTCCCCCAAGAAAGCTTCTTCCGGAAACGGGCCCCTTGGGGAGGCCGTTTCTCAGGAATCGCAGGAGGCCTCTCCCAAGGGGGCCATTTCGCGGCGCCGTCTGCTCGGTACCGCCGGTGCCACCGGGCTCGCGCTCGGCGCTGCGGGCGGGGCGGCCGGGTATGCCGCCGCGCCCTCCGACCAGACCGCGCCCCTCACCTCGCTCGGCGCGGACGAGGTGATGTTTCACGGGAAACATCAGCCCGGCATCACGACCGCCCTGCAGGCCCGCGGCCACCTCGTCGCCTTCGACCTGGCGGCGGGCGCGGGCCGGAAGGAGGCGGCCGCCCTGCTGCGACGCTGGTCGGCGACCGCCCAGCGCCTGATGGCGGGCGAGGCGGCCGCGAACGGCGACACGGACGTGGCACGCGACGCCGGGCCCTCGTCCCTCACGGTCACCTTCGGCTTCGGCCACAGTTTCTTCGCCCGTACGGGACTGGAGAAGCAGCGCCCGATCGCCCTCGACCCGCTGCCCGACTTCTCCTCGGACCACCTCGACAAGGCGCGCAGCAACGGCGATCTGTGGGTGCAGATCGGCGCGAACGACGCCCTGGTCGCCTTCCACGCCCTGCGCGCGATCCAGAAGGACGCGGGGCAGGCGGCCAGGGTGCGCTGGCAGATGAACGGCTTCAACCGCTCGCCCGGCGCCACCTCCCACCCGATGACGGCCCGCAACCTGATGGGACAGATCGACGGCACACGCAATCCCAAGCCGTCGGAGTCCGACTTCGACCAGCGGATCTTCGTACCCGACGCGGGCGACCCGTCGTGGATGGCCGGCGGCTCGTACGCCGTCGTACGCCGCATCCGGATGCTCCTCGACGACTGGGAGAAGCTCTCGGTCAAGGACCAGGAGGACGTGATCGGGCGCCGGAAGTCGGACGGGGCACCGCTGTCCGGCGGCACCGAGACGACCGAGATGGACCTGGAGAAGACCGACGCCGACGGCAAGCTGGTCGTCCCCATCAACGCGCACGCCCGCATCACCCGGCCCGACGAGAACGGCGGCGCCGCGATGCTCCGCAGGCCGTTCTCCTTCCACGACGGCTTCGACGCCGACGGTGTACCGGACGCGGGCCTGCTCTTCGTCTGCTGGCAGGCCGACCCGCTGCGCGGCTTCGTCCCGGTGCAGCGCAAGCTCGACCGCGGTGACGCGCTCTCCACGTTCATCCGGCACGAGGCAAGCGGACTGTTCGCGGTGCCGGGCGGGGCGGCGAAGGGGGAGTACGTGGGGCAGAAGTTGCTGGAGGGGTGAGAATCGCCCGCTGAGGCGACCGGGCCCGGAAGCATGAGCCGGGCTTCGCAAGGCCCATTAGGGTGAGGCCATGCCAGCCAGCTACGCGTATCTCGGCCCCGAGGGCACCTTCACCGAAGTCGCCCTGCGGACGCTTCCGGAGTCGGCCACCCGGCAGCTCATCCCGATGGTGTCCGTGCCCGCCGCCCTCGACGCGGTCCGGGCCGGCGAGGCCGAGGCCGCGTTCGTGCCGATCGAGAACTCCGTCGAGGGTGGCATCACCACGACGGTCGACGAACTGGCCGTCGGTGAGCCGCTGATGATCTACCGTGAGGTGCTCCTCTCGATCACCTTCGCGCTGCTGGCCCGCCCCGGCACGAAGCTCTCGGAGATCAAGACGGTCACCGCGCACCCGGCCGCGCAACCGCAGGTGCGCAACTGGATGAAGAGCAACCTCCCGGACGTCATCTGGGAGTCGGCGGCCTCCAACGCGGACGGCGCCCGCCTCGTGCAGGAGGGGCGTTACGACGCGGCCTTCGCGGGCGAGTTCGCGGCGGCACGGTACGGCCTGGAGGCGCTCGAGACCGGGATCCACGACGCGGAGAACGCGCAGACCCGGTTCGTGCTGGTGGGCAAGCCCGCGCGGCCCGCGGCGCCGACCGGCGCGGACAAGACGTCCGTGGTCATCTGGCAGCGCGACGACCACCCGGGTGCTCTGCTCGAACTGCTCCAGGAATTCGCAGGACGCGGGGTCAACCTGATGCTGCTGCAGTCCCGGCCGACCGGCGAGGGCATCGGCAACTACTGCTTCGCCATCGACGCGGAGGGGCACATCGCGGACCGGCGGTTGGGCGAGGCGCTGATGGGGCTCAAGCGGGTCTGTGCGCAGGTGCGGTATCTCGGGTCCTATCCACGGGCCGAGGTCGACCCCAAGGACGTAAGCGCACCGCGGGCCGGTACATCGGACGGCGAGTTCGCAGCGGCCTCGGACTGGCTGGCGCGCTGCCAGGACGGCCGGTTCTAGTCAGTCCTACCTGCAGATTGTCTTCGTCCACAGAAGTTATCCACAGGGGTGCTTCTCGACCTGGGGACAAGTCGACAACGAAGCACGACTCAGTCGACAAATCGGCCTACAACCCACATCTGCGTCCACAGCCCGGCACGTCACCCTTCGTCCACCCGTTTCTGTGCACCAATCCCTTAGAGCGAACCATTTCCACTCGAAAGTGCGTGTAAGGCGGGTTTGGCTCGGGAATTCCCCGTCCCGGACACGGCATTCAGAATGATCACTTCCGATGTCCACAGATCTTTCGCACAGCCTGTGGATAACTTCTCGGAGGTGTGGAGTTCTGTGGACAACCCCGCTCCCAAGTCCCGTTCTCCACAAGGGAATCGAGTCAACCCGCTGCTTCCCGGGTGCCCCATTCAAGGGAACCGAGCTTCTTTCATTGACACAACATGGCAATTCCCCCATAACGTGACAGACACGACAGATCGGAATACCGAGTCGTGGGCCGGAACACCGCACCGGTAGCCTTGAGGGGTGATTGACCTTCGCCTGCTCCGTGAGGACCCCGACCGTGTTCGCGCCTCCCAGCGCGCCCGTGGAGAGGATGTCGCCCTCGTCGACACCCTGCTCTCCGCCGACGAGCGGCGCAGGTCGTCCGGCGTCCGCTTCGACAAGCTCCGTTCCGAGCAGAGGGCGCTCGGCAAGCTGATCCCCAAGGCCTCGGGCGACGAGAAGGCCGAGCTGCTGAAGAAGGCAGGTCAGCTCGCCGCCGACGTCAAGGCGGCGGACGCCGAGCAGCACGAGGCGGACGAGGAGACCAAGCGCCTCCTGCTCCAGCTCGGCAACCTCGTGCACCCCGACGTCCCGGTCGGCGGCGAGGAGGACTTCGTCGTCCTGGAGACGCACGGCACGATCCGCGACTTCGGTGCCGAGGGCTTCGAGCCCAAGGACCACCTGGAGCTCGGCGAGGCACTGGGCGCCATCGACGTCGAGCGCGGCGCCAAGGTGTCCGGCTCGCGCTTCTACTACCTCACGGGCGTCGGCGCGCTCCTGGAGCTGGCGCTCGTCAACGCGGCGATCGCGCAGGCCACGGAGGCCGGCTTCGTCCCGATGCTGACCCCGGCGCTGGTCCGCCCGCGCGCCATGGAGGGCACCGGCTTCCTCGGCCAGGCCGCGGACAACGTGTACCACCTGGAGAAGGACGACTACTACCTGGTCGGCACCTCCGAGGTCCCGCTCGCGGCGTACCACATGGACGAGATCCTCGACGCCGACCAGCTGCCGATGCGCTACGCGGGCTTCTCGCCGTGCTTCCGCCGCGAGGCCGGGACGTATGGCAAGGACACCCGCGGCATCTTCCGTGTGCACCAGTTCGACAAGGTCGAGATGTTCTCGTACGTCGCTCCCGAGGACGCGGAGAACGAGCACAAGCGGCTCCTGGAGTGGGAGAAGCAGTGGCTGACCGGCCTCGGGCTGCCCTTCCAGGTCATCGACGTGGCATCGGGCGACCTGGGCGCGTCCGCCTCGCGCAAGTACGACTGCGAGGCGTGGATCCCGACCCAGGGCAAGTACCGCGAGCTGACGTCGGCCTCCAACTGCGACGGCTTCCAGGCCCGCCGACTTTCGGTGCGCATGCGCGACGGCAAGAAGGTGCAGCCCCTTGCGACGCTGAACGGCACGCTGTGCGCCGTACCGCGCACGATCGTGGCGATCCTGGAGAACCACCAGCAGGCCGACGGCTCCGTACGGGTGCCCGAGGTGCTGCGTCCGTATCTGGGCGGCCGTGAGGTGCTGGAGCCGATCTCCAAGTGACCGGCGCCACTGGGTCGACCGCGTCGACCGGATCCGCTGGGTCGAGCGGGTCCTTCCCTTACAAGCTTGTCGCGACCGACCTCGACGGAACGTTGCTGCGCTCCGACGACACGGTCTCGGAGCGTACGCGCGAGGCGCTCGCCGCGGTCACCGTGGCGGGCGCCGCGCACCTCGTCGTCACCGGCCGGGCGGTGCCCTGGACGCGGCACATCCTCGACGAACTCGGATACGAGGGGCTCGCGGTGTGCGGTCAGGGCGCGCAGCTGTACGACGCGGGGGCGCGCCGTCTGCTCACATCGGTGACCCTCGACCGGCAGCTGGCCGGTCTCGCCCTCGCCAAGATCGAGGCGGAGGTCGGCCCGCTGGCCCTCGCCGCGAGTCGTGACGGCGTCGACGGTGACGTCCTGATCGGCCCCGGCTACCGGGTGCAGGGCCAGCTGAAGGCCGTCCCGTTCACCGACGTGGCCGAGCTCTGGGCCGCGCCCCTGACCAAGATGTACATCCAGCGCCCCGACCTCACGGACGACGAGCTGGCTTCCGCCGCGCGGGTGGCAGCGGGGGGTCTGGTGAGCGTCGTGATGGCCGGCGAGGGCATCGTGGAGATCCTCCCCCTCGGCCTGTCGAAGGCCACGGGCCTGTCTCTGGCCGCCCGCCGACTGGGCGTGAAGGCCACCGACACGATCGCCTTCGGCGACATGCCGAACGACATACCGATGTTCGCGTGGTCGGCATACGGGGTGGCGATGGCCAACGCCCACGAGGAACTCAAGGCTGTGGCGGACGAGGTGACCTTGTCCAACGAGGAGGACGGCATCGCGGTGGTGCTGGAGAGGCTGCTCGGCTAGCCGACTCCCTCTGCCATCCACAGCCCGCCGCCCGAGAAGCCGCCGGCACCGCGCGGTGAGCCCGCCCTGAAAGGGCGGGCGGGTGGGGGAAACTCGCCGCGAAGCGGCGTCTCGAAACCCGCCAAGTCAAAGCGACAGCGTCGCGCGGAGGATGCGTGGATCGAACACGCGCAGGGAGACCCTGACCACGGCTTAGCAAGCCGGTGCCTTACCGCTCGGCCAATCCTCCGGGGGGGTGCTTCTATCTGTTTGGTCAAGGTCTGTGGGCTTGGTCAGGCTGTTTGTTGGTGCCCGGGTTGGTAGAGGGTGCGGTGC
>NZ_VWMY01000002.1:142095-323025 GCF_008905045.1 Streptomyces albicerus | reverse complement strand
TCGTGTGGAATGTGCTGCTCACCGCGGTGCTGGTGCTGCTGGCCTTCCCGGTGCTGGCCGCCGCGCTGTTCGCGCTGGAGGCGGACCGAAAATTCGGTGCCCATATCTTCGACGCCTCCAACGGCGGCGCCTTGTTGTGGCAACACCTGTTCTGGTTCTTCGGCCATCCCGAGGTGTACATCATCGCGCTGCCGTTCTTCGGCATCATCAGCGAGGTCATCCCGGTCTTCTCCCGCAAGCCGATGTTCGGCTACATGGGCCTGATCGGCGCGACCATCGCGATCGCCGGCCTGTCGGTGACGGTGTGGGCGCACCACATGTACGTCACCGGCGGCGTACTGCTGCCCTTCTTCTCCTTCATGACGTTTTTGATCGCGGTGCCGACGGGTGTGAAGTTCTTCAACTGGATCGGCACCATGTGGAAGGGGTCCCTGAGTTTCGAGACCCCGATGCTGTGGGCCACCGGCTTTCTGATCACCTTCACCTTCGGTGGTCTGACCGGGGTGATCCTGGCCTCGCCGCCGATGGACTTCCACGTCTCGGACAGCTACTTCGTGGTGGCGCACTTCCACTACGTGGTGTTCGGCACGGTGGTGTTCGCGATGTTCTCCGGCTTCCACTTCTGGTGGCCGAAGATGACCGGCAAGATGCTCGACGAACGCCTCGGAAAGATCACCTTCTGGACGCTGTTCATCGGCTTCCACGGCACCTTCCTCGTCCAGCACTGGCTGGGTACGAACGGAATGCAGCGCCGGATTCCCGACTATCTGGCCGTGGAGGGCCTGACGGTGCTCAATACGGTCTCCAGTATTTTCTCCTTCCTTCTCGGTCTGTCCCTGCTGCCGTTCTTCTACAACATCTGGAAGACGGCCAAGTACGGCGAGAAGGTCGAGGTCGACGACCCGTGGGGTTACGGCCGTTCGCTGGAGTGGGCGACGTCCTGCCCGCCGCCGCGGCACAACTTCCTCACGCTGCCTCGGATCCGTTCCGAATCCCCGGCCTTCGATCTGCACCACCCGGAAATCGGCGCCATGGGCGCCGAGTTGCCCGCGGCGGAGAGGGCTCTGCGGTGACCGCGATGGACAACCGGCCGATCGACGCGGGCGCCCTGATCAACGAGCTCGAAGGCCATCTGCTGATCGAAGCCACCCGCAGCGAGGGACGGGCCGAAGCCGGGCGCTTCACCCGGCAGTTCGGATGGCTCACCGACAGCCAGCGCGCGGAGGTGGAAGAGCGTTTCGCGGAGGAGTACATCGTGCTCGCGCGGCTTTCCTGGCAGCGCACCGCACAGCGTGGCGCGGAATTGCGGGGCGAGTACGAAGAGACATATCGCGCGCTGCGTCAACGGCTTCTCGCGGTATGCCTGTTCGGCATCGCTCTCCTCATCTCGGCGGTCGTACTGGTCGTTTCGTTCACCTGAGATGCGGAGTCGGGGTACGGCGTATCGCCTCGATCGGCGCCGGCGGCTTCCGGCAGGACCGGGACAGCCGCCGTCGGCGATCGTCGTCGTGACGCTGACGACGGCCAACCGGATTGCTGCGACAGTCCGGTGCGGCGGACAACGTCCCCGTCCGCGCGCCGCTGCACTGTCCCGCCGTGATCGCACCAGCCACACCGTCATCATCCGGCTGCGGCCGCCCCCTCCGGCCGGGCGAAGGCGAGGATGCCTGGGACCGCTTCGCGCAGGCTCCCGAAGTGACGGTGCACGCCGGCCACCGCAACCGCGGCGTTGACCCCCCACACCGTCATGCCGGCCCGCAGCCCCGCCTCGACTCCGGACGGGGCGTCCTCGACAACCAGGCAGTCCTCGGGCCGGGCACCGAGTTGCTCGGCGGCGAGCAGGTAGGGCGCGGGCGACGGTTTGCCTTCTTCCACAGCGGCGGCGTCCACAATGACGCGCGGAACCGGCAGACCCGTCCGAGCAAATCGCCCACGCACCCGGTGCTCGTAGTTCGAGGTCACCAGCGCCCATGCCCCCAACGGCAGGGTGCCCAGCAGTTCCGACGCACCGTCGAAGGCCGCATAGACGCCGGACCGGACGTCCTCGTCCTCCAACTCGTGCAGCGCGGCCAGGCACTCCCTTGGATCCTGGTCCGGAGCCACCTCCGCGAAGGTCTCCATCGGCCGCGTCCGCAGTGCCACCCGACGGACCTCATCCGCGTCCAGTCCGTATCGCCCCGCCCACGCTCTCCAGACCCGGCGCTGGTTGTCCACGGCGTCGATCAACGTCCCGTCGACATCGAAGAGGACGTACTTCCCGGGGCGGGGCCGCACAGGCTCAGTGGTCACGCCGTGATCATGCCAGGAAGCCCCGAACACCATGAGGGGACGGCCCCTAGCCGACCCGCTCTGCGCCGACCCGCTCTGCCAGGAAGTCCTCCCAGGTCCGCTTGCCCACGGTGGTGGCCGACAGGGAGAGGTTCTCGCCGGCCCGGTACGCGCGGCCGGCCTTTCCCGGCATGCGGACCGGCAGCATGGGGCGGCGCTTACCGCTGGCCTTCAGGTATCCGCGGAGCAGGTCGGCCATGCCGTACACCGTCGGTCCCGTCAGGTCCGGCACGCGGCCGGCCGGCTCGCCCAGGGTCAGTTCCACGAGCCGGGCCGCCACATCGCGGGAGTCGACCGGCTGGAACCGGAGTCCGCCCGGGACCGGGATCACCGGCAGCTTCGCCGACCCCTGCACCATCTTCAGGGCCAGGTCGTGGAACTGGGCGGCGCGCAGTGTCGTCCACGGCAGTCCGGAGTCGGCCACGGCACGCTCCGCGCCCAGCTTGGACCGGAAGTAGCCCAGCGGGATCCGGTCCGCGCCGGTGACCGAGATGTAGACCAGGTGCCGTACCCCGGCTCGTGACGCGGCCCGTACCAGGTTGCGGGTCGCCTCGTCGTCGCCCTTGGGGCCGCCCGCGAGATGGAGGACGGTCTCGACTCCGTCCAGGGCGGCCTCGATCCCCTCGCCCTTCCGGAGATCGGCGGTCACGTACTCGATGCCGTCACCGGATTCGCGGCCGTGCCTGCTGAGGACGCGTACGCCGTGTCCGGCCTCCCGCAGAAGCGGGACGACGTGGCTGCCCAGGGTGCCCGTGCCGCCGGTGACCAGGATGGGTGACGTCATGGCTCCTCCTCCATTCACTCGGTCCCGGAGTCGGGCTCCGGGTACCTTCAGCTGGGGTTTCGTGGATCTGCTGCTATGACCCCGGGCGACGAAGGAATGTGACGTGGACGAGCTCGACTGGCTGACAGAGGGCTTCAAGGAACATCGGCCACGCCTTCACGCGGTGGCCTACCGGATGCTCGGCTCGGCGAGCGAGGCCGACGACGCCCTTCAGGACGCCTGGTTGCGGGTCGGTCGCGCCGACACCGACAGCGTGGAGAACCTCGGCGGGTGGCTGACGACGGTGGTGGCGCGGGTGTGCCTGAACATGCTGCGCTCCCGTGAGCATCGGCGCGAGGAGCCTCTGGACACGGCCCCCGAACGCGAGGACGGGCGCGACCCCGAACAGGAGGCGATCCTGGCCGACTCGGTCGGGGTGGCGATGCTGGTGGTGCTCGACACGCTGTCTCCGGCCGAGCGGCTCGCCTTCGTACTGCACGACATGTTCGCCGTGCCGTTCGACGAGATCGGGCCGATGCTGGAGCGCTCTCCGGCCGCCGTCAGACAGCTCGCGAGCCGTGCCCGGCGCCGGGTCAAGGGGGCCTCACCGCTGCCCGAGGCCGATCTGACCCGGCGGCGTCACATCGTGGACGCCTTCCTGGCCGCCACCCGCGGCGGCAACTTCGAGGCGCTGGTCGCGCTGCTCCATCCCGACGTGGTCCTCCACGCCGACAAGGCGGTCGTCCCGACGCCGGAACCCGTCGTGGTCCGCGGTGCGCACACCGTGGCCGAGGGCGCGATGGCCGCCACGGGACGGGCCCGGTTCACCGGTCCCGCGCTGGTGAACGGCTCGGTCGGACTCGCGATGGCTCCCCGCGGGCGGCTGTTCCTGGTGCTCGCCTTCACGGTCACGGACGACATGATCACCGAGATCGACGTGATCGCGGACCCGGACCGTCTCGGCGAACTGGAGCTCGCGGTGCTCGACGACTGATGAAAATCACCCTCTTCCGCGGCGACGTACAGTTGTGCGGACAGTGTCGACCGAGGAGGGCGGGACGTCATGGCGAACCCCGAAGAGGTTCAGGAGGCCGCCGAGGCGGCGCGCCAGGCTCGGTTCGGCAAGCTGCCGGAGCGGATACAGCCGGAGGACACGGTCCAGGAGGTCCCGGCCACGGCTCCCGACCCGGCGAAGGACACGTACAACCCCGACGAGTGGCTCATTCGTAACGTTGGCTGATCCGGCAGCCTCTGTGGGCTGATGGCGCAGACGGCGGGACGTGTCCCGCCGTCGGCGCCATACTTGCCGTCGTGCGAGTAGCGATCATGACGGCGGGGTCGCGGGGCGACGCCGCGCCGTATACGGGACTTGGGCACGGACTGGCGCGGGGCGGGCACGAAGTCACGGTGGTGACGCACGCCTGCTTCGAACCGCTGGTGGCGGCCGCGGGGGTGGGATTTCATCCGCTGCCCGTCGATCCGCGGGCGGAACTGGAGTCCGTACGCGGGCTGGCGCTGCATCGCAGTGGCACCGGTGTCGGGAAGCTGGCCCGAGTGGTCGAGATGGCCAGGTCGCTGGTGGGGCGGATGGCGGACGATCTGGTGGCCGCGGCCGGAGCCGCCGATGTGCTGCTCTTGTCGAGTTCACTTGGGCCCCTCGGTCATGCCATCGCCGAGGGGCACGCGTTGCCGAGCATGGGCGTCTATCTCCAACCGCTCGCCCCCACAGGGGAGTTCGCGCCGCCGGTGATCGGCACCCGCTCGCTGGGCCCGGCCGGGAACCGGCTGGCGGGGCGGGCCGTCAACGTCGCCGTCGAGCGCATCTTCGCCGACACCACGCGGGCGTTGCGGGCACGGCTCGGCCTGCCGCCCCTCGGTTCGCGTGCCGCCCGGCGTGCCCGTGAGCGGCAGAACTGGCCGGTCCACCACGGCTTCAGCCCGCTGGTGGTGCCCCGGCCCCGCGACTGGCGGCCCGGACTGGACATCGCCGGGTACTGGTGGCCGTACGACGATCTCGAACCCCAACTCCCGGACGAACTCCGGGACTTCCTGGACGCAGGGCCGCCTCCGGTGTTCTTCGGTCTGGGCAGCGCGACGGTGCCCGATCCCGGGCGGCTGAGCGAGGAGGTCGCATCGGCCCTGCGCGCGGCCGGGGTGCGTGGTGTCGTGCAGCGGGGCTGGGCCGGGCTGTGCGCCACCGGCGACGACATGTTCACCGTGGACGAGGTGCCGCACTCGGCGCTGTTCCCACGGATGGCCGCCGTGATCCACCACGCGGGCGCGGGCACGACCGCCGCCGCGCTGCGGGCCGGGGTCCCGGCCGTGCCCGTACCGATCCAGTTCGACGAGGCGTTCTGGGCCGCGCGGCTCGTCTCGCTCGGGGTGGCTCCGGCGGCGCTTCCACTGCGCAGGCTCACCGCCGGCGCGCTCGGCGCTGCCGTGACTCGTGCTGTCACCGACCCGGCGTACGCGCGCCGCGCGAAGGCGCTGGCCGGCCGGCTCCGGGACGAGGACGGGGTGGGCCCCGTCCTCGCCGCCGTGGACCGGTTGGCCGGAGGCTGACGCTTCGGGCGGAGCCGACGCGTCTCCGGGAGCTGCTACGCCACGGTGATGTTCACCGTCATCTCGTCGGCCCCGGGTGTGCCCACGGTCTCGATCGTGACGCCCGTCCAGGTGCCCTGGGGCAGGTTCAGCGCCGGAACCGTCTTCTCGCCGACCGTGGTGTTGTCCTTGAACGGGTACAGGTCGTCGCTGTCACCGCGGTTGCCCCGGCCGAACATCCGGGAGAGGTCGCCCCGCCCGTCCGCCTGAAGCAGCTCGATGGCCAGGTTCTGCTCGTCGTTGACGTTGTCGATCGACTCGTCGACGACGTAGACGGCGACTCCCTCGTCGGGCAGGAAGGCGTCCTGGCCGCGGCGGCGACGGTACTCGACGAGGATGTACTGGTTGTCGGACATCGTCGCGGGGTTCTGGATGAACACCGCGTCGCCGTCCTCGGCGGCGGGCCGCAGCCTGATGTCCCGGGTGGTCTTGTTCACCACCTGGGGCTCGATCCAGCCGTGGAACATCCGCAGCATGGCGGTCGGGAACACCGGCGTCAGACCGCCGTTGCCCCATGAACCGCCCGCCATCAGGCAGTAGTTGCCGAGCCCGGCCGAGCGGGTCAGCTGCTGCTGCCCGGTGTCGTAGTAGTCGGCCCAGCGTGCCGCGAGGTGACCCCACTCATGGGCGCAGACGCCGACCGCGCAGTCCTCGGGCACGGTCAGGAAGGTGCGGACCGACAGCCCGGGCGCGACCTCGACGCCGTCCGGGATCGTCCACTTGAGGCTCCACAGGTCGCCGCGCTGGGTCGTCTGCTCGGCGCCGCGTCCGGCGTGGATGACGAACAGGGCGGTGACGACACCCTCGTCGAGCGCGTCGTAGGGGGTGAAGTCGACTCCGGCGTCACGGGCCGCCAGTACGGCGTCACGGGCCAGCCCCTGGGCGTTGCGGGGGAAGTTGGCGTTCATGCCGGAGTTGCCGTCGGCGTAGAAGGAGAGCGGCTGCGGCATCCGGAACCAGCCGTGCACCGCGCCCTGGACGTCGATGCCCGTGCCGGGCGACGTGTCGAAGGCGCTGACCTGGCGGTAGAACGAGCGCATGCTGCCGGTCGGGAACTCGTCGAGGCCGAAGAGCATGCTGTCGTAGTGACCGGGGCCGTGGTCGGCCTCGTGCGGTCGGTCGGGGAAGTCGACGAGCAGCACCAACGTCCGGATGGTGCCCCGGAGTTGGGTGGGCGGCCGGGTGATCAGCTGCTTGTCGGTGCTGGGGCCCGGTTCGACCGCTCCGTCGTCGAGGCCGACGAGGTTCTCGCCCCGCCGTCCCGCGCGCCACACGGTGTAGTACTCCTCGAACGTCATGTTCTTGGGCAGGCGCCGGTCCTTGCGCAGTTCGAGATAGCGTGCGTACAGCTGCGCCAGGGCCTGGGGCGACAGCGGTACCGGGCAGGCCGCGGCACCGTGGTGGGCCGGTCGTACGGGGCTGAGCGTATGGCGCATCAGGCACCCCCTTCAGGGGACGGATCCCCTCTTGCCGGACACGAAAGATCCAGAAAAATCAGGCCATGTGAAGGCCGTACGCCTTGTCATAGTTGTGGGCGGGTTTTCTGTCAATGTCCGGCCATACGGCGGTACTTGGACTCGGTGAAGCGGAATCCATCAGTCCCGGCCCGCCCCCCACCGGACCTACGCGCCCTCCGGTCGCCAGCCCGCCGGTCGAAGGATCCCCAGGAGTAGTCCGACGAGTTCGTCCACGACCTCGTCGAGGCTCGCGTCGACCCAACCCGAACTCCAGTCGTGCAGCAGGCCGTTGACGCTGCCGATGAACGCCGCGGCGGCGACGCGGTAGTCGCGGGGCGCCGCCTCGCCCCGTTCCGCGGCGGCCGCGGCCTCGGCGCAGATGAACTCGACCCAGCGGGAGCGGCGGGCCAGTCGCTGCCGCTCGAGGCGCGGACTGACGCCGATGATCTCGACAAAGGTGATGCGCAGGCGGCGCGGGTCGCCGGTGACGTTGGCGGCGTAGGCGCGGAAGGCCGCCGTGGCGCGTTCCGCGATCGGCTGCCCTTCCACCTCGCCGAGGCCGGCCAGGGCTGCCTCCTCGGCCCAGTCGTTGACCTGGAGGTGGAGGGCGGCCAGCACGTCCTCCAGGGTGCGGAACTCCTCGTAGAACTGGCGGGTGGACAGACCGGCCGTCTCACTCAGGGCGGAGACGGTGGTGGCGCGGTAGCCGGGGGCGTCTCCGAAGAGCTGGAGCCCGGCGTCCAGAAATCTTCGGCGCCGTTCGGACTTTCGCTCTTCGGCGGTCTTGCCGCCATAACGGCCGGTCGGGGCTCTGAGTCTGCCCGCCACTGAACCTCCCTGATCGGTCCGACGGCCAATTTTGTCCTGTCCGGAGTCTTGTGGAGAGGGGCCCCCGCTCCTTACTTTCCAGTAAGTCCAATCTGAACGTGCGCGTTTTCAGAATCTCCCCCTTGTCATGCTCCCCACAAATAGGAGAGATCGGTCATGTCTGCCCTCAGAGCCCGGCACGTCTGGTCCATCGCGGCCGCCCTCGCCCTGACCGTCACCGCACCGGCCACCGCGGCCGGCGCGCCGACCGCCTCCGCCGATCTGCGGGAGGTGATGTTCGTCGGCAACAACTGGGACGGCACCGCCGATGTCATCAAGTCCGGCGGCGACTTCGCGAAGATCGGCCGGATCAACGTCATCCCGGACAAGGAGGAGCGGCTGGCGGAGATCAACGCCGACCCGATCAAGTGGATCTACTTCCTCGCCATCCGCAACGGCGTCGGGGAGGGCCACGACCAGTTCGTCGACGACATGTACTCCACGCCGGACGGCTCGGCCATGGTGGTCTCGCGGCCCAGCTTCGCCGACGTCGTCTCGATCGACCTCGCGACCGGAAACATCAACTGGCGCTTCCCCGTGTCGGGTTACCGGTCCGACCACATGGCGGTCTCCCCCGACGGCAAGCGGGTCGCCGTCTCGGCCTCGATCTCCAACACCGTGCACGTCCTCGACATCACCACCGGCAAGCAGGTCGGCTCGTTCGAGACCGGTGCCAAGCCGCACGAGAACGTCTTCAGCAGCGACGGCAAGTACATCTGGAACATGTCGATCGGTGACGTGAACACCGCCCTCGACGAGCCGTGGCTGGACTGGACGAAGGGCGACCGCCGCATCACGCTCGTCGACGCGAACACGTACAAGCAGGTCAAGGTCATCGACATGCGCGAGCGGCTCGACGCCTTCGGCCGCAGCGACCTGTCGGACGCCGTGCGCCCCGTCGCGTTCACACCGGACGAGTCGAAGCTCTACTTCCAGGTGTCCTTCTTCAACGGCTTCCTGGAGTACGACGTCGCCTCCGACAAGATCACCCGCGCCAAGACCCTCCCGAAGAACCCCGCGACCAGCGAGGACCGTACGACCTGGGTCAACGACTCGCGCCACCACGGCATGTCGATGAGCCCCGACGGCAAGAAGCTGTGCATCGCGGGCACGATGGACGACTACGCGACGGTCGTCGACCGGGCCTCGCTCCAGGAGGGCCCGCTCGTCACCGCCTCGAAGCCCTACTGGGCCACGGTGAGCGGTGACGGCAAGTCCTGCGTGATCTCCGAGAGCGGCTCCGACCAGGTCACCGCCATCGACTTCGCCACCGGGAAGAAGACGGTGTCGGTGTCGGTCGGCGACCACCCGCAGCGCGTGCGTCTCGCGCACGTCGCCGCGGGCTGGACGGGACCGGCCGCTAACTGACCGCGTTGGCGGCCCAGTTGGCCAGCTCCGTCCGCGCGGCGCTCAGCAGCCCCGCGGACGGAGCCGTCGCGCCGTTGGTGACCAGGGCGTAGTGCAGGGTGCCCGAGTCGGGTGCGGTCAGCAGCAGTCGGCGGCTGCCCGTGCCACCCGGCTCGGCCGCGACCGCGACCGGCGTGGTCCTCGTGTAAGCGGGCGGCGCGGCCGTCACTCCGAGGTCGGACACCACCGTCGTGGAGGCGGTCGGGAAGGACGCGGGCAGATGCAGTTCGGTGGGCTCCGCGCTGCCGTCCGAGCGCCACAACAGGAGCGAGTACTGTCCGGATCCCACCAGCTCGGCCACGCGCGGAAGTGAACTCGGGACCGGGTTCCAGGTCAGGGTCGTGGAGCCGTCCCGCGAACGGTCCTCGTAGGTGAAGGCGACCGTCTTGCCCGCCGTAGCGCTCGGGTAGACCCGGTCGAGGAGCCGGGCGTCCTGGCGCAGTACGGCCTTGCCCGAGTCGTCGAGGCGTACGGCCGAGAGGTCCTCGTCGTTCCAGGCGTCACCGGCGGTGAGCACCTTGTCGGGGTTGCCGTTCATCAGCTCTTTGTGGCGGCCGTTGTAGATGTCCCACTGCCACTGCGAACCGGACAGGACGGGACCCGACTGAGCGGGCTTGGACCACCAACTGGCCCCCGGTACACGGGAGTCGAGGGCCTGGTACATCGCCTTGAGGACGGTCGGCGCCTTGTCGGAGACGTTCCCCGCGAGTGGGTGGCCGAACTCGCTGATGATCCCCGCCGTGCCGGCGGCCGCGGCCCGGTCGCGGACGGTCCCGAAGTCGGTGGCGTACTGCCCGTCACCCGCCTTGCCCCACATGAAGATGCCCGAGATCGCCTTCTGGTCGTAGAAGTGGGTGTTGAAGACGTAGTCCGGCCCGAGTTTGCCCGCGTCGAGGAGGCCGCCCTCCTGCTTCTGGAAGTCGAGGTTGGCGTTCCAGAAGAGGTTCGGCTCCACGAAGGCGGGCTTGTCCTGCCAGCCCGCCGCGTCCATCCGCGCCCGGAACTTCTCATAGAACGGCCACAGGACGTCCTTCTCCCAGGCGCGGCTGGTCTGGCCGGAGTCGTAGGTGCCGGCGTGGGGCTCGTTGTACGGGTCGAAGCCGATGACGCCCGCGAACTGGGCGTCGGTCAGGTGCTGTTCGACGTACGCCATGGTGCGCTGGGCGGTGGTGAGGAAGGCGTCCTGGAGTCCGTAGGCGTTGTGCCAGAAGTCGTGGGACGCCTCCGTCACGGCCGCGTTCGACGTGATGTTCTGGCCCCAGAAGGGGCAGATGCCGCAGTACTCGTCCGGGTAGTCGCCCGCGTCGACGGCCCACTTGGGGGCGCCGTCGCCGGTGTACCAGCTGTCGGGGTCGAAGAGGTGCCGGGAGTAGAGGTCCTGGTGGAAGTCCGGGTAGACGCGGATTCCGGCGTCCAGGAAGGCACGCATCTGGTCGGTGGCGGCTGCGAGATA
Source organism: Streptomyces albicerus (assembly GCF_008905045.1). Classification (GTDB taxonomy): domain Bacteria; phylum Actinomycetota; class Actinomycetes; order Streptomycetales; family Streptomycetaceae; genus Streptomyces; species Streptomyces albicerus. The sequence continues at coordinate 312,149 of NZ_VWMY01000002.1, read as the reverse complement.
CGCGGTGTCCACCTGGCCGCGGACGGGTTCGGCGTACGCCCAGGAGAGCAGGAAGCGGACCGAGTTGCCGCCACCGAGGGCACGCAGCGCGGTGGCGGACTTCTTGGCGTCGGCGACGGAGGCGAACGGCAGGCCGTGGTTCTCGTCGAGTTTGGTCTCGCCGGAGACGTTGTAGCCGCGCAGGACGACCTCGCGGCCGAGGCCGTCGGTGAAGCGGCCGTTCTGGACGGTGAGGGTCGCCGCGGCGGCCGGGTCGAACCAGAGGTCGTCAGGGAGGGCGGAGGCGGGCTGGGCTCCGGTGGTCGTCAGGAGGCCGGTGAGGAGTACGAGGACGCCGAGCAGATGCGCACGCAACTTCGACATGTCCACAACAGTCCCGCGCGCATCTTTGGCCCGTCAATACTCCTGACTTGAGAGTAAGTCACGTTTTTCGCAGGGACGTTATGACGATCACCCGCTGACTCTCCGCGTCACGTTCAGTAGATACTCCTTGCGGTTGAGCGGGTTGTGATCGGTTCGCGGCCGCTCCGGGACCGTGCCGCGCGCGACCGGCGCATAGTGGTCGAAGGCGGACTCCAGCTCGCCCTCGCCACGGGTCAACGCCGGTAGCTGCTGCTCCAGTTCGTGTACCTGGGCCGCGGGGACCGCGCCCTCCAGCACGCATGCCCTGCCCCGGGTCTCGGTCGTCTGCGGCACGGCCCGCAGCCTGGCGAGGACCGGCAGGAGCGCGCCCAGCATGTCCGCCGGGGCTTCGAGGCGGAAGCGGTGCATCGGCTCGTACACCTGGGTGCCGGCCCGCCGCAGCGCGTCCATCAGGACGAGCGGAGTGAGTCCGCGGAAGTCGGCCCCCGTGCTCGACATGCTCTTGTCGAAGCCCTGGTGCGCGTGGCTCTGCCGGGGCGAGTAGCCGGAGTGCGTCATGCTGACCGTGCAGTCGGAGACCTGCCAGCCGTGGATTCCCTGGGTCAGCGTCTCCTTCACGGTGTCCTCGACGGCCTTGAAGAAGGCGTACGGCATCGACCCGAGCTCGACCTCCAGCCGGAACTCCACGCCGGAGCCGACCGGTGCCGGGTCGACGCGCAGTCCGACCGTCGCGAGGAACGGGTTGGGGTCCTTCCCGTTGAACTCGACCGCCTCGCCGCTGCCGACGGGCCGTTCGACGCAGATCGTCGTCGTCTCACGGAAGTCGACGTCCAGGCCGAACTCGTCGGCGAGGGTCGCCTGGATGACCTCCTTCTGCACCTCGCCGTAGAGGGACACGGAGATCTCCTGGCGCTTCTCGTCCTGGCGCAGGTTGATCAGCGGGTCCTGCTCGGCGAGTTGGGTGAGCGCGGTGTGCAGGGCGCCCTTGTCGGCGGTACGGCGGGGCACGACGACCGTTTCGAGTGTCGGCGGGGAGAAGTGGTGCCGCTCGCCGGACTGGCGCCGTGGCCCCTCCGCCGACTGCTCCCCCGGCTCCTCTCGCGACCACTCCCCCGACTGCTGACGCGGTACGCCGATGGTGTCGCCGATGCGGATGTCGCCGAGGCCCCAGAGCTTGCCGATCCGTCCGGCGGACACGGACGTCTCCTGGACTGCGGAGCCCCGCTCGAAGACGCTGATCGCGGTGACCTTCCCCTCCCTGTCGCGTCCGCCACCGCCACCGCCACCGTCGCCCTCGCCGTCGCCGTCGCCGAAGGTCAGCCGGTCCCGGGTGCGTACGGTGCCCGAGAACATCCGCGCGTACGCGATCTTCTCCCCCGCAGGTCCCCGCTCGACCTTGAAGACGGTCCCGGACACCGGGCCGTCGGGCTTCCCGTCGGCGGCCGGCAAGAGTTCCTTGATGCCGGAGATCAGCCCGTCCATGCCCGCGCCCGTGATGGCGGAGCCGAAGAACACCGGGTGGACCAGCGTCCGCCGGGTCTGCTCGGCGAGGGAGGCACGGAGTTGCCCGTACGAGACGGTGTCCTCGACGTACGAGGTCAGCAGCGCGTCGTCATGCGCCGAGAGGACGTCGAGCATGCCGGCGGTGAACCCGGTGTGCGCGGTGGCGCGGGCGTCGCGCGTGCTGATGCCGTCGACCCGGCCCATCGGCACGATCGCCGGAGTGAGCCGTTCCGAGATGCTCCTGAGCACGCGGTCCGTGTCGGCCCCGCGACGGTCGATCTTGTTCACGAAGATCAGCGTCGGAATGCGCAGCCGCCGCAGCGTCCGCATCAGTACGCGCGTCTGCGCCTGCACGCCTTCCACGGCCGAGATCACGAGGACCGCGCCGTCGAGCACGCTCAGTACCCGCTCCACCTCGGCGATGAAGTCCGGATGGCCGGGTGTGTCGATCAGATTTACGATGATGTCGTCGATCGCGAAGGACACGACGGCGGACTTGATCGTGATACCTCGCCGGCGTTCCAGCGCCAGGGAGTCGGTCTGGGTGCTGCCGTCATCGACGCTGCCGATCTCGTCGATGACACCGACGGTGTACAGCAGTCGCTCGGTCAGGCTTGTCTTACCGGCGTCTACGTGCGCCAGAATTCCCAGGTTCAGCATGTGCACCGGGCGTCATGTCCTTTGGAGTGGGAGTGATTCCTTCCTGGGTGGACATGAACGGTGCGCGCATTGCTGCTCCTTGATCTCTGCCGAGTGGTCCCTTGCAGTCCAGCAGGCGGTGACGCGCGGAGGCAACGGATTAACGCTCAACAAAGGCCTGCCGCAGCACTCGCCCGTCCCGGGACGCGGTCCTAGAGTGACGCACATCACGTCCGGTGGCTGATTTCCCTCACGGCTCCCTGGGAGGGCACATGACCCGCATCTCGGTGAAGGTGGACGGCACGACGTACGAGGACGAGGTGGAGCCCCGTCTTCTGCTGATCCACTATCTGCGTGACCGGCTCGGTCTGACCGGCACCCCGATTGGCTGCGACACCTCCAACTGCGGGGCCTGCACGGTCGACCTGGACGGAGAGACCGTCAAGAGCTGCTCCGTCCTCGCGGTCCAGACCGACGGGAGCGAAGTGACCACCGTCCAGGGGCTCGCCACGAACGGGGAGTGGCATCCCCTGCAGACGGCGTTCCACGAGCGGCACGCCCTGCAGTGCGGGTACTGCACCCCGGGGATGATCATGGCCGCGCGTGGCCTCCTCCGCGAGAACCCCCACCCGAGCGCGGACGCCGTACGGCATGCCCTGGAGGGCAACCTCTGCCGGTGCACCGGCTACCAGAACATCGTGCGCGCGGTCCTCGCCGCCTCCGAAGCCTCCGCATCCTCTCCGGCTTCCGCGTCCTCTACGGCTTCCGGACAGGAGGTCACGACATGAGCGAGCAGCTCACCGAGCGCGAGGTCGGCCGCTCCCGTCCCCGCAAGGAGGACGCCCGGCTCGTCACCGGCCAGACCAACTGGACCGACAACATCAGCGTCAACGGACTGCTGCACCTGGCGATCCTGCGCAGCCCGATGGCGCATGCCCGGATCGACCGCGTCGACGTCGCGCCCGCGCTCGAACGACCCGGCGTCATCGCCGCGTTCACCGGGCGCGATCTCTCGGAGGGCACCGCGTCGCTGCCGTGCGCCTGGCCGGTGACCGAGGACATCGTGCTGCCCGACCACCCGGCTGTCGCGGTCGACGAGGTGCGATACGCGGGCGACCCGGTGGCGGTCGTCGTGGCCCGCGACCGGTACGCGGCCGCCGACGCGCTCGAAGCGATCGAGGTCGACTACGAGCCGCTGCCCCCGGTGCTCGACCTGGAGGCCGCGCTCACCGACGGCGCCCCGCTGGTCCACGCCGACAAAGGCACCAACCGCTGCTTCGTCTGGCCGCTGGCCACCGGTGAGAACTACGAGACGGTCAAACAGCGCGCCGATGTCGTCCTGCACCGCCGCTACCTCCAGCAGCGCCTCATCCCCAATGCCATGGAGCCGCGCGCGGTGGTCGTCACCCCGCTCCCCGCGTCCGGCGAATACACCGTGTACTCGGCGACCCAGGTCCCGCACGTCCTGCGGGTGATGCTGTCCATGGTCACCGGCGTGCCCGAGCAGAAACTGCGCGTGATCGCCCCCGACGTCGGCGGCGGCTTCGGCTCCAAGCTCCAGGTGTACGGCGAGGAGGTCATCGCCCTCGACGTCGCGCGGCGCCTCGGACGGCCGGTCAAATGGACCGAGACCCGCTCCGAGGGCTACCTCGCCACCCACCACGGGCGCGGCCAGATCCAGGACATCGAGATCGCCGCGACCCGCGAGGGCAAACTGCTCGGCCTGAAGGTCGATCTGCTCGCCGACATGGGCGCCTACCTGATGCTCGTCACGCCGGGCATCCCGATCCTGGGCGCCTTCATGTACCCGGCGATCTACAAGATGGACGCGTACGACTTCACGTGCACGGGTGTGTTCACGACGCGCACGCCCACGGACGCGTACCGGGGCGCCGGGCGCCCGGAGGCCACGTACGCCATCGAGCGGATCATGGACGAGCTGGCCGTCGAAGTCGGCCTGGATCCGGTGGAGTTGCGGCGCCGGAACTGGATCGGGCACGAGGAGTTCCCGTACACGTCGATCTCCGGTCTGACGTACGACAGCGGCAACTACGAGGCCGCCACCGACAAGGCCCTCGCCCTCTTCGGATACGACGAGCTGCGGGCCGAGCAGGTCAAGCGCAACGAGAGCGGTGACTCCGTGCGGCTCGGCATCGGCGTGTCGACGTACACCGAGATGTGCGGGCTCGCGCCGAGCCGGGTGCTGCGGGATCTGCGGTACGCGGCGGGCGGCTGGGAGGCGGCGAGCATCCGCATGCTGCCCACCGGCAAGGTCGAAGTGGTCACCGGCACCAGTCCGCACGGACAGGGGCACGAGACCTGCTGGAGCCAGATCGCCGCCGACGCGCTCGGGGTGCCCTTCGAGGACGTCGAGGTCGTGCACGGCGACACCAAGGCCGCGCCACAGGGCATGGACACGTACGGGTCGCGGTCGCTCGTCGTCGGAGGCGCGGCCGTCCATCACGCGGCCCAGAAGGTGGTCGCCAAGGCGCGGAAGGTGGCCGCGCATCTGCTGGAGGCCAACGAGCACGACCTGGAGTTCACGCAGGGCGTGTTCTCCGTGAAGGGGTCGCCCGAGGCCCGCAGGACGATCCAGGAGGTCGCCTTCGAGACGTTCTCCTCGCACGATCTGCCCGACGGCATGGAACCGACCATCAACGCCGAGCACCTGGTCGACCCGGAGAACTTCTCCTATCCGCACGGCACGCACCTGTGCGCCGTCGAGGTCGACACGGAGACCGGGCGGACCTCGATCCGTTCCTACGTCTGTGTCGACGACGTCGGCCGCGTCATCAACCCGGTGATCGTCGAGGGGCAGGTGCACGGCGGGCTCGCCCAGGGCATCGCGCAGGCGCTGTACGAGGAGGCGGTGTACGACGACGAGGGCAACCTCGTCTCCGGCACCATGGCCGACTACCTGGTGCCCTCCGCGCCGGACCTGCCGGAGTTCACGACCGGCCGCACGGAGACGCCCGCAACCTCGAACCCCTTGGGGGTCAAGGGAGTCGGCGAGGCCGGGACGATCGCCTCGACGCCCGCGGTCGTCAACGCGATCGTGGACGCCCTGCGACCGCTGGGCGTCCAGGACATCGCGATGCCGTGTTCGCCCGGGCGGGTCTGGGAGGCCCTGCAGTCCGCTCAATCGAGGGAGTCAGGGAAGGAGGCCCAGTCGTCATGATTCCTCCGGCATTCGAGTACGCCAGGCCGGCGAGCGTCGACGAGGCCGTACGGACGCTCGCGGACGCGGGCGAGGACGCCAAGGTGCTGGCCGGCGGGCAGAGCCTGCTGCCGCTGCTGCGGCTGCGGCTCGCCTTCCCCGAACTGGTCGTCGACGTCGGCCGGATCCCCAGCCTGCGCGGGGTGTGCGAGGACGGCGACTCACTTGTCGTCGGCGCGATGACCACGCACCACGACGTCATCGCCGATCCGCTGGTACGCCGGCACGCCGGCCTCCTCGCGGCGGCCACGGCAACGGTCGCCGACCCCGCCGTACGCCACCGGGGCACCCTCGGCGGCTCGCTCGCGCACGCCGATCCGGGCGGTGATCTGCCGGCGGTGGCGCTCGCGCTCGGCGCGGAGCTGGTCGCGGTGGGACCGCAGGGTCAACGAACCATCCCGGCACGGGAGTTCTTCGTCGACTACCTCCAGACCGCGCTGCGGCCGGACGAGTTGCTGGTGGAAGTGCGGCTGCCGAAGACCGACGAGTCCGCCGGGTGGGGCTTCCACTACGAGAAGTTCAGCCGGGTGGCCCAGGCCTGGCCCATGGTCGGCGTGGCGGCGCTCGTGCGGCGCGACAACGGGCACATCGCCGAGGCGCGGATCGGGCTCAGCAACATGGGGTCCACTCCGCTGCGGGCCTCGGCGACCGAGGAAGCGCTCGCCGGGGCGGCTGCGGACGGAGTCGCGCGGGCCGCCCAGTCGGCGGCGGAGGGGACCCGGCCGTCCGCCGATGCCTCGGCCTCGCCCGAGTACCGGGCCCACCTCGCCCGCGTGCTCACGCGACGGGCGGTGCTGGCCGCCGCGGGGATGGGGTGAGGGCCGATCGCGCGTATGGAGGGCTCAGGGTCCGAGCCGGCGTCCGGGCACGCTGAGAGCTTGGCCGCCGAGGGACTGCCCGACGACGGCTCGGGCGACAGCGGCACGGCCGAGGAGGGCGGGTCCCACGGCGGCTCGGCCGACGCCGGCTCGGCCGACGCCGGCTCGGCCAAAGACAGTGGATCGGCCGATGACGTACGTCCCGACGGCCGTTCTGCCGAGGGCAGGACGATCGGCGACGGCGGACCGGCTCGCGGTGCGCCGGCCTGGCCGGAGGGCCCCGACGACGTGCGGGAGCGGCTCGAAGGGACCGGGTATCTCGTCGACGAGGGGCTGGCGGTCGCGTGCTTTCTGGCGCTGCGGCTGCGTCGGCCGATCTTCTGCGAGGGGGACGCGGGCGTGGGAAAGACCTCGCTCGCGTCCGCCCTCGCCGCCGCGCTGGACGCCCCGTTGATCCGCCTCCAGTGCTACGAGGGCATCGACGCGTCCCAGGCGCTCTACGACTGGGACTTCCCGCGCCAGCTGCTGCATCTGCGGGCGGCCGAAGCGGCCGGTGTCACCGACGCGGACCGCCTTGAGGGCGAGCTGTACGGGCGCCGGTTCCTGGTCGCCCGGCCGCTGCTGCGGGCCCTGGAGACCCAGCCGTGCGTGCTGCTCGTCGACGAAGTCGACCGCGCCGACGACGAGTTCGAGGCGTTCCTGCTGGAGCTGCTGTCCGAGTACACGGTCACGATCCCCGAACTCGGCACCCTGCGCGCCGAGTCGCCGCCGGTCGTGGTGCTCACGTCGAACCGCACCCGAGAGGTGCACGACGCCCTGAAGCGGCGCTGTCTGTACCACTGGTTCGACCATCCCGGCTTCGCCCGCGAACTCGCCATCGTACGGCGGCGGTTGCCGGGGGTGACGGCGCGTCTTGCCGAGCAGGTGACCACTCTCGTCCAGGCGCTGCGCAGGGAGGATCTGGTGAAGCCGCCCGGCGTCGCGGAGACGATCGACTGGGCGGAGGCGCTGGACGCGTTGGGCGCGACGGAGGTCGACGCGGAGCTGGCGGTGGCGACTCTGGGCTCGGTGCTGAAGTACCGGGAGGACATGGAGCGAGCCCGCGGGCTCGATCTGGCGGCATTGCTCGCGGTGCGCGGGGCATGAGGTGAGGAGCATGGAGCGCGAGGCCGGAGCAGCGGACCACGCCGGGTCGGTGGCGGTCGACGCGCCCGCCGTGCTGGTCGGCTTCGCCCGGGCCCTGCGCGCCGCCGGGGTCGACGCGGGACCCGACCGCGTACAGGCCTTCCTCGGCGCGCTCGACGTGCTGCGGCCCGGGATGCGGTCCGACGTGTACTGGTCGGGGCGGCTCACGCTGTGCGGGAGCCGGGACGATCTGGAGCGCTACGACCGGGTGTTCGCCGCGTACTTCGGGGGCACGGCCGCCGAGGGCCGGGCGGCGCGCGGCGCTCCCCCGCCGCGGCTGCGGGTGACCGTACGGGAGGCGGCGCCGACTCCCCGTACACCGCTCGAAGGCGAGCGGGACGCCGAACCCACGGCCGCCCTCGCGAGCTCCGCCGAAGTGCTGCGGCACCGCGACTTCGCCGGGCTCACCGAGGCCGAGCGGGGCCAACTGCGGCGTCTGCTCGCCGTGTTCGCATTGCGCGGCGAACCCCGGCGTACCGCACGGCTGCGGCCGGCCCGGCGCGGGGTCGTCGATCCACGGCGCACGGTGAGGGAGGTGCTGCGGCGAGGTGGCGAGCCCGCGCTGCCCCGGTTGCGGGCGCGGGCCGAGCGGCCGCGCCGGGTGGTGCTGCTGGTGGATGTGAGCGGTTCGATGGCGGCGTACGCGGACGCGCTGCTGCGGTTCGCGCACGCCGCCTCGCACGGCGGCCGGGTGCGCACCGAGGTGTTCACCATCGGCACCAGGCTGACCCGGGTGACCCGTGAGCTGACACACCGCGATCCCGACACGGCGCTGGCCGCGGTCGCGGCGGCCGTACCGGACTGGCGCGGCGGCACCCGGCTCGGCGAGCTGCTGCGGGCCTTCCTCGACCGGTGGGGGCAGCGCGGCATGGCACGCGGCGCGGTGGTCGTCGTGCTGTCGGACGGCTGGGAGCGCGGTGATCCGGAGCTGCTCGCGGCCCAGATGCGACGCCTCCACCGGCTGGCCCACCGCGTGATCTGGGCCAATCCCCGCAAGGCCCGCCCCGGGTACGCGCCCCTCGCCGCCGGTATGGCGGCAGCGCTGCCGAGCGTTGACTCTTTCGTCGAGGGACACAGCCTGGCCGCGCTGGAACGCCTGGCCGCGGTGGTGAGAGGAGCGGACGATGCGTGAGATCCTCCCGGCGCTCAGCCAGTGGTACACGGAGGGCTCCCCCTTCGGGCTCGCCACCGTCGTCGCCGTCAGCCGGAGCGCGCCGCGCGATCCGGGCGCCGCCATGGCCGTCGGGCCCGGTGACGAGGTCGTGGGCAACGTGTCCGGCGGCTGTGTCGAAGGCGCGGTCTTCGAGCTGGCCCAGGACGTGGTGGAATCCGGCGAGGCACGGCTCGAGACCTTCGGGTACAGCGACGAGGACGCGTTCGCCGTGGGGCTGACCTGCGGCGGGGAGATCACCTTGCTCGTACGGCCCGTCACGGTCGACCTCGACCCGTCCTTCGGGGCGGTCGCCGAGTCCGTGGCCGCGGGCCGCCCGGTGACCGTGGCGACGGTCATCGACGGCCCGGCGCAGCGCGGCGCGACGCTCGCCGTCTGGGAGCACGAGGTGTCCGGCACACTCGGCACGACGGGCCTGGACGTGGCGGTGACCGCCGACGCACGGGGCGAACTGGCCCTGGGCGCCACAGGTCAGCGGCACTACGGCCCGCACGGCGAGCGGCGCGAGGACGCCGTGACGGTATTCCTGCACTCCTTCGCTCCCCCGCCGCGCATGCTGGTCTTCGGGGCGATCGACTACGCGGCGGCGGTGGCCCGTATCGGCGCCTTCCTCGGCTACCGGGTCACCGTGTGCGACGCCCGCCCCGTCTTCGCCACCCCGAAACGCTTCCCGGAGGGCGTGGAGGTCGTCGTCGAGTGGCCGCACCGCTATCTGCACTCCACCGCCACCGACGAACGCACGGTGATCTGCGTCCTCACCCACGACCCCAAGTTCGACGTCCCGCTCCTTGAGGAGGCGCTGCGCCGGCCGGCCGCGTACATCGGGGCGATGGGCAGCCGCCGTACGCACGACGAACGGATGAAACGGCTGCGGGAAGCCGGGCTCGGCGAACCCGAGTTCGGCAGGCTCCGCTCGCCGGTCGGCCTCGACCTCGGGGCACGTACGCCCGAGGAGGTGGCCGTGTCCGTCGCCGCCGAGATCGTCGCGCTGCGCTGGGGCGGCAGCGGCGCTCCGCTGACGGCGACGGCCGGGGCGATCCACCCGTGGGAACAATGACGAGGAGGAACTGATGGAACTGCACCACGAGTTCACCGTCCCGGTCCCGGTCCAGGAGGCCTGGCCGATGCTCCTCGACATCGAACGGGTCGCTCCGTGCATGCCCGGGGCGACCGTGGACGAGTACGACGGCAAGACCGTGACCGGCTCGGTGAAGGTCAGGGTCGGGCCGGTCACCGTGACGTACAAGGGCACCGCCGTCTTCGAGGAGCAGGACGAGTCCGCGTACCGGATGGTGCTCATCGCCAGTGGCAAGGAGACCCGCGGCCAGGGAACGGCGCGGGCCACCGTCACGGGCACGCTCACCGAACAGGACGACGGCGGTACGGCGGTGTCGGTCCGCACGGATCTGACCGTGACCGGGCGCCCGGCCCAGTTCGGGCGCGGGGTGATGGCCGAGGTGGGCGACAAGCTGGTCGGACAGTTCGCGTCGTGTCTCTCCGAGCAGCTTCAGCAGCGGCCGGAGCCCACGGCCGCCGAACCGGCGGACACCGCGCCCTCGCCCGTCGAACCGATCGACCTCCTGAGGACGGCGGGTCCGTCGGTCGCCAAGCACGCCGTGGCCGCCGCGGCGGCGGTCGTCGTCGCGGCGCTGGTCGTCCGGCGGCTCAGGGGACGTCGCGCAGGTCGTCTCAGGCGTCGTCGCGGAAGTCGGCGATGATCGCGTCGAGGTGACGCAGGGCGGTGGTCACGCGGGCCGGGTCCTGCTGGAAGAACGGGTCGTCGGGCACGGGCAGTGACCCGGCGAGCGCCCAGCCGCGCCCGCGCGCCCAGGTGGCGTCGTCCACGTCGAGCACCTCGCGGAAGGTGCCGCGCGCCTCGTCGGGGAGGAACTTCCACGCGGGCAGCACGTCGACGGCCGGGTCGCCCACGCCCAGCGTGCCGAAGTCGATGACCGCGCTGAGATGGCCGTCGACGGACAGCAGGTTTCCGGTGGCGAGGTCGCCGTGGAACCAGACCGGCGGCCCGTCCCAGGCGGGCGCCGCGAGCGCCGCCTCCCACACGGCCGTGACCACATCGGTGTCGACCATGCCCCGCAGTTTGGCGATCTTGGGCCGGACGACGGCCTCGGCGGCCAGCGAGTCGCGCTCGTCACCCATCGGCACGCCGCGGAACGCGTTGCTCCACTGCGGTCCGGGGCCGCCGGTGGCGTCGATCTTCCGCAGCGCGGTGATGAACTCGGCCAGCTGCTCGGCCGCCCGCACCGGATCGGCGAGCCCTTCGGTGGTCGCCGTCTCACCCTCCAGCCAGCGGTAGACCGACCAGGGGAACGGGTAGCCCTCCCCCGGCTGCCCCACCGCGAGCGGCTCCGACACCGTCAGCGGCAGCTGCGGGGCGAGCAGCGGCAGCCACCGGTGTTCCCGCTCCACCTGCCCGATCCAGCGGGAGTAGCGGGGCAGCCGTACGGACAGGACGTTGCCCAGCCGGAACGTCGCGTTGTCCATCCCGGACCGGGGAACCGGCGAGATCGGCAGCTCCGCCCACTGCGGGAACTGCGCGGCGAGCAGCCGGCGGACGAGATCGACGTCGATGGTCACGTCGTCCTCGTCCTCGTGGTCGATGGTCACGTCGTCGTGGTCGATGCTCACCTCGTCGTCGTGGTCGAGGGTCACGTCGTCGTTGGCGTGCGAGTCACCGGATGACAAGGGTCAACTCCTGGGTGCGGACCGGGATGCGGCCGACCCATCCCATCTGCCGGACCGTCAGCCGTCCACCGAATTACGGGGCGGCAGCTTGTGCAGCTGGACGTCGGTCAGCTCGCCGTTCGCGACGGTCGCGGTCATGTACGTGCAGTGCGGCTGGCGTCGGCGGTCGGTGGGCGAGCCCGGGTTCAGGAGCCGCAGGCCCGTGGGAGCCGTGGTGTCCCAGGGGATGTGGCTGTGGCCGAAGACCAGGACGTCGAGGTCGGGGAAGCGGGCGGCGCAGCGGCTCTCGCGGCCCTGTGCGGCGCCCGTCTCGTGGACGACTCCGAACCGCAGTCCGTCGAGCTCGGCGTGCGCGACCTCGGGGAGGCGGGCCCTGAGCGCGGGACCGTCGTTGTTGCCGTAGACACCGATGAGGCGTTGCGAACGGCTCTCCAGGAGGTCGAGCGTGGCGACGTCCACCCAGTCGCCGGCGTGGATCACGACGTCGGCGCGCGGTAGTTCGGCGAGGAGCGGCGCGGGGAGTTGCCTGGCGCGCTTGGGGAGGTGGGTGTCGGACATCAGCAGGAGGCGCACGCCGCTCAGCCTAGGGTCCTTCTCCCACGGAGATCCGTCAGGAGGGCCCTGGGGCGGGCGGTTCGGTCAGGACGAGCTCGGCCCACACCTGTTTGCCGCCGCTGACCGGCACCGTTCCCCAGGCCGCCGACAGGGCCTCGACGAGGAGGATGCCGCGGCCGCCGGTGGCCTCCCAGCCGATGCTGGTGGGCTTGATGGGTGTACGCGGTGAGATGTCGGCGACGGCGATGCGGAAGCGGCTGTTGATGAGGGTGAGGTCCAGGCGGACCTGGCCGTCGGTGTGCACGAGGGCGTTGGTGACCAGTTCGGAGACGACCAGGAGGATGGCGTCGGAATCCTCCGTCACGCCCCAGGCGCGCAGGGTGCGCTTGGTGAAGCGGCGGGCGTGCCGGACGGCCTCGGGTACGCGCCACACCGTCCAGCTCTCGCGCAGCGGCCGTAGGTCCATGCCGTCGTAGCGCATGAGGAGCAGGGCCACGTCGTCGCTGCGGTTGGCGTCCGCGAGCAGGGCGTCGGCGACGAGTCCGAGGCGGGCGGGGTCGGCGGCGGCCAGCGCCTCGGCCAGTCGGTCCAGACCGTCCTCCATGTCGAGTTCGGCGGACTCGACCAGGCCGTCCGTGGTGAGGGCCACGACGGTGCCGGGCTGGAGCGGCAGCGGGCTCATCGGGAAGTCGGCCTGTGTGATGACGCCGAGCGGCGGGCCGCCCGCGGTGACGACGATCTCGGTGCTGCCGTCCGGGTGGCGCAGGACGGGCGGCAGATGTCCGGCGCGTACGCACCAGGCGGTGCCCTCCGCCAAGTCGACGTCGACGTAGCAGCAGGTGGCGAAGAGGTCGGTCTCCATGTCCATGAGCAGCCGGTTGGCGTGCGAGACCACCACGTCCGGGGGGTGGCCCTCGACGGCGTACGCGCGCAGGGCGGTGCGCATCTGGCCCATGAGGGTGGCGGCTCCGGCGTTGTGTCCCTGGACGTCGCCGATGACGAGGGCGACGTGGTTGTCGGGCAGCGGGATCACGTCGTACCAGTCCCCGCCGACCTCCAGGCCCGCCGTGGTGGGCAGATAGCGGGCGACGGCGACCGCGCCGGGCAGGGGCGGCAGCCGGCGCGGCAGGAGGGTGCGCTGGAGCATGCCGACGAGCTCGTGTTCGGCGTCGAAGGCGTGGGCGCGCATCAGGGCCTGGCCCGCGAGTCCCGCGGAGGCGGTGAGCAGGGCGCGCTCGTCGGGGCCGAAGTCGTGCGGGGTGTCCCAGCCGATGAGGCAGGCGCCGGCCATACGGCCGCCGGCCGGCAGCGGCAGGACGGCGAGGCCGCCGGGGCCGACGTCGGCGAGCGCCGGTTCCAGCGGGGTTCCGGCGGGCCAGATCGCCGCACGGCCCTCGCGCAGGGCGGCCGCCAGGGTCGGCATGGTGCGTACGGGCGCGTCGGGCCACTCCGAGCGCCACTCGGTGCGCCACACCTCGGGCCAGGCCTCCGGCTCCGGCGGGTCGAGGACGGTGACGACGAGGCGGTCGCCCTCCAGCTCGGCCAGGGCGATCCGGTCGGCCATCAGGGGGCGGCGCAGGGCGGTGACGACGGCCTGGCTGACGTCGCGGACGGTGCCCGCGGTGGCGAGGGCGGCGGCGAGGCGCTGGACGCGAGCCACTTCGTTGCCGCCGGAGCGCAGCTTCGAGGCGTCGGCGACGGTTCCCACCAGCCGGGAGGGGCGCCCCTCGGCGGCGGCCAGCAGCCGGGCGCGCAGCCTGAGCCACCGCTGCTGGCCGGTGGGCTGGAGGATGCGGAACTCCAGCTCGCGTTCGCCGATGGACATGTGGTCGGCCTCCACCACGGACATCAGTGAGGGCAGGTCCTCCGGCACGGTCATGCCCAGCAGGGTCTCGACCTTGCCGTCGAACTCGTCGGGGTCGAGCCCGAACAGCTCCAGCATCTCGTCGTCGACCTCGACGTGCCCGGTGTCCATGGCCAGGCTGAACGAGCTGCTGGCCAGTTCCTCGGAGACGGTGTCCCCGGACGTGGGCGGGAAGGAGACGGCCTCGGCGAGCAGCTCCAGGCACTTGCGGTCCTCCGTGTGGAAGCCGCCAGGGCTCTCGCTCACGGCGACCAGACACCCGCCGCCGCGCGGGTCGGGCGGCAGCGGCACGGCGGCCAGCCAGAAGTCCCCGGCGGGCATCCGCCGGGCGCCGGGGCTCACCGCGAGCTCCTCGGGGCTCAGCCACAGAGGCTGCCCGAGCCGATAGGCGTCCGCCGCGGGCGAGCCGCCGGAGAGCGGGTAGCTGTCACGCAGCCCGTACAGGGCCCGGGGCACACCCGCCGACTCGATCAGACACAGCTGGTCACCGCCCTCGCCCGGCGCGTACACGACGGCGATCGTCGCGCCACTGAAAACGAGTGCCTGTTCGAGCACGCTCCGCAGTCGTTCCACGGAGCCGAGATCCGCGTGGAGCGCCTTGAGGGCAAGTTCGGCACGCAGCGTTCTCGTTCTGCGTCCCGCAGCGCCCTCACTGACCACGTCCGCAATTACAGCGCTTCCAGGACGCTCGCGCAGCCCCTGTGACCGTTCCGGGGCCAGGTGGCGGGTCGGCGGGCGTACGCCGGGCCGGGGCCCCCGACGCCTCGACGGCCCCACGACCGTCCTCGGACGTCACCGAAAAGTCCACCGGCAGGGGTCACGCTGCGTATGGCGGGTGGGCGCGGTGCGCGCCGGGCCCGGAGCCGCCGGCGGCTTGTGAGGACGTCCCGGATGTCCGGAAAGAAGCCGTGCATTCTTCACGGTGACCTCATGACAGCCGTGACTGTCCCGGGCCCTCGGCCGGATGGAAGGCTCGGGCGGGAGCCGTCGAGGGGAATCCGATGGACGAGCGGTACGAGGTCTACGCGCTGGCCGACAGACACTTCTACGAAACGCCGGACCGATCGGCCGGGGAGGGCAGCGACGCGGCGCCCGCCTACGAGCCGGCCCGGCGTCCGGTGCCTGAGGGGTGGCGGGCGGCGCGGATCGGGGACTGGCTGACGATGACGCCCGTCGACGGGGAGGGCAGGCCGCGGTCCGGGCCGGCCCAGGGCTGGAAGATCCACTCGTCGGCCACGCGGGAGAACGCGGAGCGGATCGCGGCGGCCGTGTGGGACTACTGCGTGCCGCGGCGGATCCCGTTCAAGTTCGTGCCGGGGCCGCATCTGCTCCATCTGCGGAACGTCAAGTACGCCGCCCGCGACACCAGCGGGAAGTTCGTCACCGTCTACCCGGCGGACGAGGAGCAACTCCACGTCACCCTACGGGAGTTGGGTGAGTTACTGGACGGCCTTGAAGGCCCGTACATCCTCACCGACCTGCGCTGGAACGACGGGCCGCTGTATGTGCGCTACGGCGCGTTCGCGCGGTCCTTCGTCGTCGATGAGCGCGGCACGCTCGTGCCCGCCGTGCGGAACGGCGAGGGGCGGCTCGTGCCGGACCGGCGGGCGCCCTCCTTCCAGGTGCCGGAGTGGGTGACGCTGCCGGCGTTCCTGGAACCGCAGCTGGCGGCGCGCAACACGACGACCGTGGGCGACCTGCCGTACCGCATCGAGAAGGCCCTGCACTTCTCCAACGGCGGCGGGGTTTACGCGGGCGTCGACACCCGGGACGGGCGCCGGGTCGTCCTCAAGGAAGGGCGGCCGCACGCGGGCCTGGCCGCCGACGGGGCGGACGCCGTCGCCCGGCTAGAACGGGAGAGGTACGCCCTGGAGCGGTTGTCCGGGCTCGGTGTGGTGCCCGAGGTGCGTGACTGGTTCACGCTCGGTGACCACCGCTTCCTCGTCATGGACTTTCTGGAGGGGCGGCCACTCAACTCCTTCTTCGCCGAACGGCATCCGCTGCTCTCCCCGGAGCCGGACCCCGCCGCCGTCGCCGACTACTCGGCCTGGGCGCTGCGCATCCACCGCCTGGTCGAGCAGGCGGTCGAGGCGGTGCACGCGCGCGGGATGGTCTTCAACGACCTGCACGTGTTCAACATCATGGTCGCCCCCGACGAACAGTCGGTCGCCCTTCTCGACTTCGAGGCGGCGGCACCGATCGAGGAGAACGGCCGCCAAGTCGTCGCCCACCCGGGGTTCTTCGCACCGCCGGACCGGACGGGCGCGGACGTGGACCGGTACGCGCTCGCGTGTCTGCGGCTCGCGCTGTTCATGCCGGTCACCACGCTGTTCGTGGTGGACCGCGCCAAGGCGGCGCACCTCGCCGAGGTCATCTCCGGGCAATTCCCGGACGTACCACGGCAGTTCCTGGAGGAGGCGGTCGCCGAGATCACGCGGGTCTCCTCGACTCCCTCGGCGGACGGACCGGCTCCCGCGGCCGCCTCGCCGAGCCCCGCGGCCGCCTCATCGAGCCCCGCGGCCGCCTCATCGAGCCCCGCGGCCGCCTCACCGGCTCCCGAAGCCGCCTCGCAGTCCGCCGCCGCCTCGCCGTACGCGACCCTCGCCGAGCCCGGCGACTGGCCGTACAGCCGTGAC
Source organism: Streptomyces albicerus (assembly GCF_008905045.1). Taxonomy (GTDB): domain Bacteria; phylum Actinomycetota; class Actinomycetes; order Streptomycetales; family Streptomycetaceae; genus Streptomyces; species Streptomyces albicerus. The sequence continues at coordinate 295,495 of NZ_VWMY01000002.1, read as the reverse complement.
TCCATGGTCAAGGCGATCCTCGCCTCGGCCACCCCGGAGCGCGACGACCGCCTCTTTCCGGGCGACATCGCCCAGTTCTCCGACGGTGGCGGGCTCGGACTCGCGTACGGAGCGGCGGGCGTGCTGTACGCCCTGGCCGAGACCGGCGCGGGCCGGTACGAGGAGGGCGAGCGCTGGCTGCTCGACCACACCGACCCGGTGCCGGCCGGAACGCCGCTCGGGCTGTACGACGGGCTGGCGGGCGTGGCGTACGTACTCGACCGGCTCGGGCACCGGCAGCGGGCGCTGGACCTCGTCGACGGTGTGCTCACGGAGAAGTGGCGGAAGCTGTCGTCCGACCTGCGCGGAGGGCTCGCCGGACTCGGCCTGGTGCTCGACCGACTGGCGTGCACGACCGGGGAGTCGGAGCTGGACGCACGGGCCGCGGAGGTGGCACGGATCCTGCGGGAGCGGCTCGCCGAGCCGCGGCCCGGCCCGAAGAAGAACCGGCGTGCCGGGCTCCTCCGCGGCGCGAGCGGGCCCGCGCTGTTCCTGCTGCGCCGCTATGAGGCGACCGGTGACCCCGCGCTGCTGACGGCGGCGGCCGACGCGCTGCGGCGGGACCTCGAATGCTGTGTCGTACAGCGGGGCGGCAGCCTGGAGGTCGACGAGGGCCGGCGCACGCTGCCCTATCTCGGCGACGGCAGCGCGGGAATCGGCATGGTCGTCGACGACTACCTCGCGCACGTGGAGGCGGGCCGGGAAGAGGACGGCGGAGACAGGGCCGGCCTGGACGAGGACAGCGAAGACACAGCGGGCCGGGGCGAGGACAGCGAAGACACAGCCGGTCGGGACGAGTTCGAGCGGGCGCGCTCGGGCATCCTGATCGCCGCCACCTCACGTTTCTACGCGCAGCCCGGGTTGTTCCAGGGCCGGGCCGGCATGATCCTGCATCTGAGCCGCACGGGCGCGGCTGCCGAACAGCTCGCCGCGCAGGTCGCCGGGCTCGGCTGGTTCGCGATGCCCTATCAGGGCCAACTGGCCTTCCCCGGGCACCAGATGATGCGCCTCTCCATGGACCTGGGCACCGGAACGGCAGGGTGCCTGCTCGCGCTCGGCGCCGCCCTCGACGGCGAGGTCCCCGCCCATCTGCCGTTCCTGCCGCCGCCGCGACGGCAGCCCTGATACGCGGTTCCGCCGCACGGCGGAGTCGTGATCCAACCCCCGTCCCCCACAGGGAAAGGAAAACGACATGGCACTTCTCGACCTGCAGACGATGGAGACCGACGAGCACATGGACGGTGCCGCGAACAGCACCCTCAGCCTGCTCTCGTGCGTCAGCGCCGCCAGCATCACCCTGTGTCTCTGACAGCACCGCGTTCCTACGGCTCCGGGCGGTTCCCGACCCCTCGTGGGGAGGGGCCGCCCGGGGTCCTGCACGGTGGTGCGCTGTTGCGTGCGGCGACCCGGCACAGCGGCGTCCGCTGTGTGACCCTCGGGTTGTTGACCACGGCCGCGACGGCGGCGAGCCTGCTGCTGCCGGCCGCGCTGGGCCGGACCCTCGACGTCCTGCTGACGGATCCCTCCCGCGCCACGCGCTGGGTGCTGTACTGCACCGCCTTGGTACTCGCGCTCGCCGTGCTCGACGCGTGCGAGACGGTGCTCGGCGCGACCACGAACGCCCGGGCCACGGCGTGGCTGCGCGAGCGCCTGACAGGGCACGTGCTGGGCGTGGGACCGCGGGCCGCCGGCCGGTTCAGGCCGGGCGAACTCGTCGCGCGTCTGGTCGGCAACGCCGCACAGGCCGGAACCGCCCCGGCCGGCCTCGCCGGTGTCCTCGCCGCCCTGGCCGCTCCGGTCGGAGCTGTGGTGGCGCTCTGGTTGATCAACCCCTGGTTGGCGTTGGTGTTCCTGGGCGGGGCACCCGTCGTGGCGGCGGTGCTCCGGGCCTTCACGATCAACTCGTCGGAGTGCGTGGCGCGTTACCAGGACGCGCAGGGGCGGATCGCGGGCGCACTGTCGGAGGCCATCGGCGGTGCGCGCACCATCGCGGCGGGCGGAACCGCCGACAAGGAAGTGGCGCGCATCCTGCGGCCTCTCCCCGAACTGTCCCGCGAGGGCCACCGGATGTGGCGTGTCCAGGGGCGCGCCGCCGCGCAGGCCGTGGCGGTGGCGCCGCTGCTGCAGATCGCGGTGCTGGCCACGGCGGGCCTGCTGATCGCCCAACACCGGCTTTCCATCGGCGAGTTGCTCGCCGCCTCGCGGTACGCGGTGCTGGCGACGGGCGTCGGCATACTGGTCGGCCGGCTCGGCGGACTGGTCGAGGCGCGGGCTTCGGGGCGACGTCTCGGCGCCATGCTGGACGAGCCCGCGGCGACCTACGGGAAGCGTCATCTCCCGCCGGGACAGGGCCGGTTAGAACTGTGCGAGGTGACTGTCCGGCGTGCCGGGCGGACCGTGCTGGACGGTGTCGACCTCGTCGTGCCGGGCGGGACCACACTGGCCGTCGTCGGACGCTCGGGCACGGGCAAGTCACTGCTCGCCGCCGTCGCCGGACGGCTCGCCGACCCGGACAGCGGCGAAGTGCTGCTCGACGGAGTGCCGCTGCGCGAGCTGGACCGGCGCGAACTGCGCCGCGCGATCGGTTACGCCTTCGAACGCCCCGCCCTGCTCGGCGACACCATCGAAGACACGATCGGCTTCGGCCACCCTCCGCCGCCCCCGGACCGGATCCGGGCAGCCGCCCGTACCGCCCGCGCCGACGACTTCGTACACCGTCTGCCCCGCGGCTTCGCGACACCCTGCGCCGAAGCCCCGCTCTCCGGCGGCGAGTCCCAACGCCTCGGCCTGGCACGGGCGTTCGCCCGCGGCGGGCGGCTTCTGATCCTGGACGACGCGCTGTCGAGCCTCGACACGGTGACGGAACACCGCGTCACCGAGGCGCTCTTCCGCCATACGCCCGGAGGCAGCCGCCTGGTCGTCGCCCACCGGGCGTCCACGGCGGCGCGGGCGGACACGGTGGCGTGGCTGGACGGAGGGCGGGTGCGGGCGGTGGGGCGGCATGCGGAGTTGTGGGAAGTGGCCGAGTACCGGCGGGTGTTCGGGGGCGGTGCGGCCCCGTACGAGGGTGATGCGCCGCCGGGTGGCGAGCAGAGCGGAGGGAGCCGATGAGCTCCTCGGACCTACTGGACGACCGCCGGTCCGGAAGCGAGGCGCCGCGCGCCGAGCGCTCCGTGAGCCCGGCGTCGGACCGGCGCAGCGGCGTCCACCGGCGCGGACTGCGCTTCCTGTGGGCCAGGCGGAGCGTGGTCGTGCGGCTCGCCGCGTGGTCCGTGCTGGAGACGGGGCAGACCTTCCTCACCGGGTACGCGCTCGCGCGGGCCCTCGACGCGGGGTTCCTGGCGGGACGGGTGGGCGTCGGTCTCGGCTGGCTCGGCGCCGCCGCCGTCGCCGTGGTCGTCGGGGCGTATGGCACCGGGCGGGTCTACGGAGCCGTGGCAGCGCTGGTCGAGCCGTTGCGGGACCGGCTCGTGCGGAACGTGGTCGAGCGAGGGGTGCGGGACGCGGACAGGGGCGCGCTGTCCCGGCTCACCCAGCAGGTGGAGATCGCCCGCGACACCTTCGCCGGACTCGTGATGGTGTCGCGCTCGTTCGTGTTCACCGCCGCGGGCGCGCTCATCGGCCTGTTCTCGCTCGCGCCGCTGCTGGTGCTCGTGGTGGCGCCACCGCTCTTCGCCGGCCTGGCCCTGTTCGCGCTGACCCTGCGACCTCTGACCCGCCGCCAGGAGGCGTTCCTCGTCGCCGACGAGGATCTCGCCGCCCAACTGGGTGCCGTCTGCCCCGCGTTGCGGGACATCACCGCAGCCGGTGCCGAGGAACAGGTCGCCGCCGACGTGAGCGCGCGGATCGCGGCCGAGCAGCGCGCCGCGCGCTCCCTGGCCCGCTGGGGCGTCCTGCGCGTGGTGTCCCTCGCGATCGGCGGACAACTCCCGATCGTCCTCCTGCTCGCGACCGCCCCCTGGCTCCTCGCCCACGGCGTCACGCCCGGCGCCCTGGTGGGCGCCCTCGCCTACGTCACCCAGTCGCTGCTCCCGGCCCTCCAGAACCTGATCCACGGCCTGGGCACGAGCGGCTCCCGGCTGGCGGTCGTACTCCGCCGACTCACACCGGACGCCCCGGCACCGGCGACCGCCCCGATACGGAATTCGGCTCCCCCCTCAGCCGTCGCGCACTCCGCTCCTCCCCCCGCCGTCGCCCTCTCCTCCGTCACCTTCGCCTACGGCCCCTCCAGCGAGCCGGTCATCGAGGGCCTCGACCTGCTCATCCCCCATGGCACCCACCTGGCGATCGTGGGCCCGAGCGGCATCGGCAAGTCCACGCTCACGGCACTCATGGCCGGACTCCTCGAACCGACCAGGGGCTCCATCGACGTACGCCCGGTGCCCGGACACCCCGCGACACCCACTCGCGTACTGATCCCGCAGGAGGCATACGTCTTCACCGGCACGCTCGCCGAGAACCTCGGCCACCTGCGGCCGGCGCCCGTGCCGGAGGCGGAGCTGCTGGCCGCGGCCGAGGCCGTCGGTCTCACCGCTCTGCTCGACAGACTCGGCGGCCCGACGGCCTCCGTCGACCCCGGAGCCCTCTCCGCAGGGGAGCGCCAGCTCATCGCCCTGACCCGCGCCTACCTCGCGCACGCTCCCCTCGCCCTGCTCGACGAGGCGACCTGTCATCTGGACCCGGAGGCGGAGGACCGCGCGGAGCGCGCCTTCGCGCGGCGGAGCGGCACGCTCGTGGTGGTCGCGCACCGCGTCAGCTCCGCCCTCCGGGCCGACCGGGTCCTGGTCATGGACGGCCGTCGGACCGCGTACGGCAGCCATGGCGAGCTGCTGGAGCGGTCGCCGCTCTACCGCGACCTGGTCGGCACCTGGCAGCCGGCCGGCAAAGCCCCGGCCGACCGGCTGCCGGGGACGTCACAGCCAGCCCTCGCCCTGCGAGATGCGGATGGCGTCGACGCGGTTGCGGGCCCCGGTCTTCCGCGTGATCGCCGCCATGTAGTTGCGTACGGTCCCGTTGGACAGATGAAGGCTCCTGGCGATCTCCGCCACGGAGGCGCCCTCGGCGGCGAGTGAGAGCACACTCAGCTCCCGCCGGGTCAGCGGCATCCGGGCGGCCTTGAGGAAACCGAAGCCCAGCGAGTCGTCGACGAAGCGTTCTCCCTCGGACACGCGCCGTATCGCGGAGACCAGCCGCTCCGGTGGGCTCTCCTTGTCCACGTAACCGAGGGCCCCGGCGTCGAACGCGCGCCGCAGGAGACCGGGTCTGCGCCCCGTGGCCAGCACCAGCAGCCGGGGCTCCGTCCCGCCCCGCGGGCACAACTCGCCGAGCGGCGGCATCTCGTACGAGTCCACGCGCTCGAGATCCGCCGCGCAGACGTCGGGCCGTAAGGATCGAGCGCTCCCGGGCGCACCGCGCCACGGGGCGTCGAACACCGTCAAGTCGGGTTCACAGCGGAGCCACTGCGCCATGACCGACCGCACCAGACACACGTCGTGCACCAGAAGCACCCGGATCACATCCGTCCCTTCTGTCCTCCGCCCGACTGTTCCGTTGTGCTCTGCGCGTGCCCACTGGGGAGCGCGGCGCACCTGTCCGGGGCATGCAGAACCGGCCAACACGGTGCGCGGGAGCGCACGGGCGCGCACTCGCTCCGCGGCGCCCTCCGGTTCCGGGGGCATGGGCCGGCGACCAGGGGGTACACACACGCATCCGCCGGAGCCACCGCCCGGGCCGCTCGCCGTGCGGGAACCGCCCTCCCGAGGGAGCCTTGACCCCTGGGCTCCTTCGCGTGTCCGAGGGAGGAGGTGGTCGGCGTGTCCGAAGGGCAGGTGTCCGGGCAGGCACGGGAAGCCGCCCCGTCGCCGGTCGGCCGGCCGCTGCTGTCGCTGACGCTCGCCGCGCTCATGGACGACGTGCACGCGCACTCGGGCGCGGTGTATCTGCTGACTCCCGGGGAGCCGGTGCTGGAGATGGCGGTGATGGCCGGGCTGCCCAGGGCGTTCGCGGCGCCCTGGGAGCGGGTGGGGCTGAGCGCGCCGATCCCGGTGTCGGACGCGGCGCGCGAGCGGCGGCTCGTCTGGGTGGCCGGCGAGGAGGACATGGCCCGCCACTATCCGCGGATCGCCGTCGTCCTGCCGTACCCGTTCGCGCTGGCCGCGCTGCCCGTGGCGACCGACCGGGCCACCTACGGGGCGATCTTCGTGACCTGGCCGGGCACACGTCCGACAGAGCTGTCCGACCGGGAGCGGGACCACCTCATGGCCGCCTGCGACCGGCTCGCGCTGCGGCTGGAGCGGGCCGCCGAGGAGGGCCATCCGGTCCACCCGGAGCCCGATCTGCTCGCCCCGGCGTCGGTGGCGACCGTGGCCGGAACGCTCGGCACGGTGGAGGCCGCGCGGATGGTGGCGCGGCTGCCGTACGGGCTGTGCGCGCTCGATCTGCACGGCCGGATCAGCTTCGCCAACGCGGCGGCGGCCAAGCTGCTCGGCCTGCCGGTCAGCGGTCTGCTGGGCACCCAGCTGTGGGCGTCCGTGCCGTGGCTGAACGATCCGGTCTACGAGGACCGCTACCGTGCCGCGCTGATGAGCCAGCAGGTGACGTCGTTCGTGGCACTCCGGCCGCCGTCCGAGTGGCTGTCGTTCCGGCTCTATCCCAGTACGAACGGGCTGAGCCTGCGCATCAGCCGGGCGCGGGCCGTGGCGCAAGAAGGCCGCGCGGGGTTCCAGCACGGGGACACCGGCACACGCCTCGTCACCATCTCGCAGGTGCTGAGCCTGGCCGGGGCGCTCACCGAGGCGGTGGGCGTACAGGACGTGGTGCAGCTGGTGGCGGACGAGATCGCGCCCGCCGTCGGCAGCCAGGCGCTGGTGATCCTCGGCTCCCAAGGCGGCCGACTGCACGTTCTCGGGCACCGCGGCTATCCGGATCCGCATGTCGTGGAGCGGTTCGACGGGAGGCCGCTGACCGAGCAGACTCCGGGCGCGCACGCCCTGAGCAGTGGTGTGCCCGCCTTCTTCGACTCCCGCCAGCAGCTGGAGCGCCTCTATCCGGCCCGGCACGCCACGCCCGACGGCATGGCGGCCTGGGCGTATCTGCCGCTCATCGCATCCGGGCGGCCGGTCGGCACCTGTGTCCTCGCTTACGCCGAACCGCATCCCTTCCCAGCGGACGAGCGTGCCGTACTGACCAGTCTCAGCGGGCTGATCGCGCAGGCCCTCGAGCGCGCCCGCCTGTACGACGCGAAGCACCAGCTGGCGCACGGTCTGCAGGCCGCGCTGCTGCCGCACTCGCTGCCGTCGCTGCCCGGCATCGAGGCGGCCGCCCGCTATCTGCCCGCCACCCAGGGCATGGAGATCGGCGGCGACTTCTACGACCTGGTCCCGACGGCCGGCGAGGCCGCGGCGGTGATCGGGGACGTGCAGGGCCACAACGTCACCGCGGCCGGGCTGATGGGGCAGATCCGTACCGCCGTACGCGCCTACACGACCGTCGGCCAACGGCCCGGGGAGGTCATGAGCAGCACCAACCGGCTGCTGATCGACCTGGGTACCGATCTCTTCGCGAGCTGCGTCTATCTGCGTCTGGACCCGGCGCACGGCCAGGCTGTGATGGCCCGGGCCGGTCATCCGCCGCCCCTGCTGAGACGGCCGGACGGGAAGGTACGCGTGCTCGACCTGGCCGGCGGGCCACTGCTCGGCATCGACGCGGCCGCCACCTACCCGACGACCGATGTCGCGCTGCCGCCCGGCTCCCTGCTCGCCCTCTACACCGACGGTCTGATCGAGTCCCCCGGTGTGGACATCGAGGACGCCCTGGCCGGGCTCGCCGAGCGGCTCACCGAGATCGGCGACCGCCCGCTGGACGAGGTGGCCGACGGCCTCGTACGCCACAGCGGAACGGAACGGGAACGGGTCGACGACGTGGCACTGCTGCTGCTTCGGGCGCGGGTTGACTGACGGGTGCACCATCAGGGACGGGCGCCCGTCAGAGGCAGGCACCCGTCAGAGGAGCGGGGAACTGCGCGACCAGCCACAAACGGTCCGCAGACGACGTGCCACCCCAGGTCCCCCTCCACGCGCGAAGCGGCCCGGTCCTCCCGCCGGAGGACCGAGCCGCTCTGCCACGACCGTTACTGACGTACGGTCAGGTCACTGGTTGTTCGTCAGACCCGAGCCGTCCTCGGCCTGACCACCGACTCCGGCTTCCTCACCAGCGCCGGCCTCTTCGCCGGCACCAGCCTCTTCACCAGCACCGGCCTCTTCGCCGGCACCAGCCTCTTCACCAGCACCGGCTTCCTCGCCGGCACCAGCCTCTTCACCGGCACCAGCCTCTTCACCGGCGCCGGCCTCTTCGCCCGCGCCACCGGCGCCGGCGGCGCCGAGCGTCGCGCCGACCGCCTCCAGCGCGGTGGTCACCGGCTGGAAGAAGGTCTCGCCGCCGATGGTGCAGTCGCCGCTGCCGCCCGAGGTCAGGCCGATCGCGCTGCCGTCCGCGGTGAACAGGGAGCCGCCGCTGTCGCCGGGCTCGGCGCAGACGTTGGTCTGGATGAGACCGGTGACCGTGCCCTCCGGGTAGTTCACGGTGGCGTTGAGGCCGGTGACCTCACCCTCGTTCAGGCCCGTGGTGCTGCCCATCCGGATGACCGCCTGGCCGACCGCGGCCTCCGCGGCCTGCGTGATCTCCACGCTCTCCTGGCCGGTGTTCACCGTGCTGGGTGCCTCGGTCGCCGGGTCGTCGTACTTGACGAGGGCGAAGTCGCCCTCGCCGGGGAACGTGGCGGCCTCGACCGTGCCGATCGGCGCGCCGGCTTCCGAGTCCGACCACTCGGCGGTGGCGACACCGCAGTGGCCCGCCGTCAGGAAGGCCGGGGCGCCGTCGTCGGCGGTGACGTTGAAGCCGGCCGAGCAGCGGGCACCGCCGCCGAAGATGGCGTCACCGCCCTCGAGGAACGTCTTGAAGGTACCGGCGGACTTCTTGATGGTCGCCATGCCCGTACCGAGGCTCTGGACGGTCGACTCCACCTGGTCCCACTTTGCGCCCGTGACGGTGCTGTCGGCGGTGACCTGGATCTTGTTCGTCCGGGGGTCGACGGCCCACGAGGTGCCGGGGACGGTCGCCTCGGCCTTCAGCGTCTGCGAGGCCGCCGTGAGTTCGGCCGTGCTGTTCTCGACCTGACGGACGACGGCGCCCGCCTTCTCCCCCAGGATGATGTTGTTGTCGTCGCCCACGACATTGATGATGAGCTGCTGCTTGTCGGCGTCGTAGTACCCACCGGCATAGTCTTCACCGAGCAGTTCGGCCAGTTGGGAGGCGAGGTCAGACGCTTCCGCGGCCTTCACCGTTCTGGGGGCGGCACCTTCCGTCGCATCGGTCTGGGACGCCATCGCGTTGGGCAGGATGAGTGCTGCCGCACCGAGCGCCACCACACTTCCTGCGGCTATGACGGCCTTGCGCTTCGGTATCCGCTTGTGACTCAACTTCTTGACCTCCTGGGGACTGGGGGGTCCGAGCTACCGAATGGCAGCTGACTGCGGGCGCCTGGATGGCTGTAGGTACGCATGCGGTGCGTGTGGCGTTCAACGTCCTTTCTCAACTTCCTTTGCGAAAGCACGAATCACGTGTCCCAGGAGCCCTCCCGCCGACGGCGGGGAACAATGGCCGTATGACGCTGACCACCGCTGATGCGGACAAGATCCTCGCGGACAACTTCGCCCCCTGGGTGCTCGAACTCGGCCTGTCCGTCGAGACGCTGGACCACCGGCGGGCGGTGCTGCGGCTTCCCTGGTCCGATCGGCTCTCGCGGGAGGGCGGCTCGCTGTCCGGCCAGGCTCTGATGGCCGCGGCGGACACGGCGACGGTGATCGCGGTGTCGGCGGCGCGTGGCGCGTACGGGCCGATGACCACGGTCCAGCAGTCCACGACGTTCCAGCGTGCGGTCACGGACGCCGACGTGCTGATCGAGGTGGTCGTCACGAAGCTCGGCCGCCGGATGGCGTTCGCCGACATCACGATGACCGCCGAGGGCACGGAGGAAGTCGCCGCGCGCGCGAGCACGGTTTACGCGCTGCTCGGCTGAGATCCGTATTCCGTTCCGACGGATTCCGTTCCGATGCGTTCCGTTCCGATGCGTTCCGTTCCCACGCGTTCCGTTCCGGCGAGCAGAAGGGCGACATTCAGGGATACCGGGTCCATTCGGGTCTATTCCCGTGATGCCATTGGAAATCCGATGCCCCCCAATGGATCCCCTATTGGATCTCCGCGCCCCATCGGCCTACCTTCGAGTCATGTCGAAGATTCTTTTCGTAGTGACCGGTACCGATTTCTGGACTCTCGCCGACGGCACCAAGCACCCGACCGGCTTCTGGGCCGAGGAGGCCGTCGCCCCGTACGAGGCCTTCAAGGCCGCAGGGCACGAGGTCGTCGTGGCCACCCCGGGCGGTGTCGTGCCGACCGTGGACCGGGGCAGCCTGGCCGCCGAGTTCAACGGCGGCCAGGAGGGTGCCGACAAGGTCGCCGCCGCCCTCGACTCGTTCACCGAGCTGCAGCACCCGATCCGTCTGGAGGACGTGGACCTCGACGAGTACGCGGCCGTCTTCTACCCCGGCGGCCACGGCCCCATGGAGGACCTCGCCGTCAACACCGACTCGGGCCGGCTCCTCACCCTCGCCCTGGAGTCGGGCAAGCCGCTCGGCGTCGTCTGCCACGGCCCGGCCGCGCTGCTGGCCGCCACGAAGGGGGACGGCGGAAACGCCTTCGCGGGCCGCCGCCTGACCGGCTTCACCAACACGGAGGAGACCCAGGCCGGTTTGGCCGACAAGGCCAGGTGGCTGCTCCAGGACCGTCTGGTGGAGATCGGCGCCGACTTCCAGGAGGGCGAGCCGTGGGCCCCGTACGTGGTCGTCGACCGCAACCTCGTCACCGGCCAGAACCCCGCCTCCTCCGCCCCGCTCGCCGCCGAGCTCATCAAGAAGCTCGGCTGAGCCGTAGGACCTCGTCCGCAGTAAGGGCGTTCCGGAGAAGCCCATCTGACGGTTCCTCAAGAAGTAGGTCCGACACCACTCCCGTAACAGAGGCCATCGGCTTGCACTCCGCTACCACGCAGTAACAGCCCGTTCGTGGGATGGAGCGGAATCCCGGCTTCAGCAAATCTGCACATCGAATACGCACTCGGGTCACGGCACGCGACGAATCTGCACAGCGGATCGTCGCGTGCCGCGTCTTTGGCGAGGTGTGCCCGATTCGGGTTCGCGGCCTTCGTCACTGAAATGTGAATCACCCCGGGGGCATGTGAAGAAGTCGCCACCGAGGCGTGCGCACGCCTGCACGGATGAGCCGATCCGGGACTCAAATGCCCTGATCACATAGGCCGTTGATTGGATGCGCGGCGCGGCACCGTGCTTTGATCCTTTGCACCGCGGGGGTCACTCGACGGTTCCCGGTTCCGGGATCCGGATGCCCGCGTGCGCGGCCGACCATCTGTCCCCCAGAGGGGGCCGCTCCCCCCTTGTGAATATCAATAGGAAGGGAAGTTCCACCATGAACTCCACCCCCCAGGTTGCGACCGTCGAGATCTCCGACGCCGAGCTCGACAACGTCTCCGGCGGCCTTTCGGTCAACGCGCTCGGCACCGTCACGGGCATCGTCGACGGCATCGCCCCGGTTTCCGGCCTGGTCGACACCGCCGTTGGCACCGTCGAGGGCGCGACCGGGCTGAACACCGCCCCGGTCACGGGCCTGGTCGCCGGTCTCTGATCACCTCTGTGATCGCATAGCGTGCCGTGAGTCCCGGAACCGCTTGCCGGTTCCGGGACTTACGGATGCCGTAACCCAGTCGGCTCGCCAGAGCCGCTCATCAGTTTCTCGCAGGTGAGGGAAGACCCGTGCAGTTCCGCCAACAGGCCCTCGCCAAGCTCCAGTCGCCGGAAGAGCTGGACCTCCCGGTGCGCTTCGCCCGCCCCCAGGGGTGGCTCGTGCTGTCCGTGACGGTGGTCGTCATGGCGGCCGCGTCGGTCTGGGCCGTGACGGGTTCCGTGGCGTCCACGGTGAGCGCGCCCGCCATCCTCACGCACGGGCAGGGCAGTTACCTCCTGCAGAGCCCCGTCTCCGGCCAGGTCACCGCGGTCCTCGTCGAGCAGGGCCGGCGGATCGCCGCGAACGCTCCCGTGCTCAAGGTCCGTACGGAAAAGGGCGAAACGGTCGTACGCAGTGTCGCCGCGGGTCGGGTCACCGGGCTCGCCGCCACGATCGGCGCGATCATCACCACAGGCACGAACGTCGCCGCCGTGGAGAAGGTCGCCGACGCGGACGACCCGCTGTACGCGACGGTGTACGTGCCCGCCGAGAACGCCGCCACGATCCCCTCGAACGCCGCCGTCGATCTCACCGTCCAGTCCGCGCCCACCCAGCAGTACGGGGTGCTGCGCGGCCATGTGAAGTCGGTCGACCGGGCCGCCCAGAGCGAGCAGCAGATCGCCGCCTTCCTCGGCGACAGCCAGCTGGGCGAGCAGTTCACGAAGAAGGGCAGGCCGGTGGCCGTTCTCGTCCGGCTCGACCGGTCGTCGGGCACGAAGTCCGGCTACAAGTGGTCCTCCGCGGAGGGTCCGCCGTTCCGGCTGAGCTCCATGACCGCGGCCTCCGGCTCGATCCGCCTGGACGATCAGCGTCCGATCGATTGGCTGCTCCCGTGACCGCCCCCCAGGACAGCACCGCCACCACCGCCACCGGCGCGGGCACCGCGGGATCGCAACTGCCGCCGCCGGTACGGGGCCGCCGCCGCGCCACGCCGCCCAAGCGCACCGTCCCCAAAGGCCGGGTCAAGACCGTCCGTACGCCCACCGTCCTGCAGATGGAGGCCGTGGAGTGCGGCGCCGCCTCGCTCGCGATGGTGCTCGGTCACTACGGCCGGCACATCCCGCTGGAGGAACTGCGCATCGCCTGCGGCGTCTCGCGCGACGGCTCACGCGCCAGCAACCTGCTGAAGGCGGCGCGCAGTTACGACCTGACGGCCAAGGGCATGCAGATGGACACGGCGGCGCTCGCCGAGGTGCGGGCACCGGCCATCCTGTTCTGGGAGTTCAACCACTACGTCGTCTACGACGGCATGGGGCGGCGCTTCGGCAGGCGCGGGGTGCACATCAACGACCCCGGCAAGGGCCGCCGTTTCGTCCCCATGGAGGACTTCGACACCAGCTTCACCGGTGTCGTGCTGGTCCTGGAACCGGGGCCGGACTTCAAGAAGGGCGGCCGCAAGCCGGGTGTCATGGGCGCCATGCCGGCCCGGCTGCGCGGCACGTCGGGCACCATGCCGGCCGCGGTCCTGGCGAGCCTGTTGCTGGTGGCGGTCGGGGCGGCGGTGCCCGCGCTCAGCCGCACCTACATCGACATGTTCCTGATCGGCGGGCAGACCTCGCTGCTCGGGGTGCTGTTCGCGTCGATGGGCGCGACGGTACTGCTGACGGTCGTGCTGACCTGGCTGCAACAGGCGAACCTGCTGCGCGGCCGCATCATCTCGTCCACGCTCAGCAGCGCGAAGTTCCTCCGGCATCTGCTGCGCCTGCCGGTCACCTTCTTCTCCCAGCGCAGCCCGGCCGACCTGGTGCAGCGGCTCCAGTCGAACGACGCGGTGGCCGAGACACTGGCCCGGGACCTCGCGGCGGCGGGCGTGGACGCGGTCGTCGTGGTCCTCTACGCCGTGCTGCTCTACACCTACGACCCGCAGCTCACCGCCGTGGGCATCGGGGTCGCGCTGCTCAACATCGTGGCGATGCGCGTGGTGATCCGGCTGCGCGCGACGCGTACGGCCAAGCTGCGGGCCGACAGCGCGCGGCTCACCAACACGGCGTACACCGGCCTCCAGTTGATCGAGACGATGAAGGCGACCGGCGGCGAGGAGGGCTACTTCCGCAAGTGGGCCGGGCAGCACGCCACCACGCTGGAGGAACAGCAGCGCCTCGGCGTGCCGAGTGCCTGGCTGGGGGTGGTGGCGCCGACGCTGGCGACGCTCAACAGCGCGCTCATCCTGTGGATCGGCGGTATGCGGGCCGTGGAGGGGCACATATCCGTCGGTCTGCTCGTCGCGTTCCAGGCGCTGGTGACCCGCTTCACCGCGCCGATCACCCGGCTCAACGGCGTCGCGGGGCGTATCCAGGACTTCGCGGCGGACGTGGCCCGGCTGAAGGACGTCGAGAACTTCGCGGCCGACCCCCTCTACTCACGCCGGGGCGCGAGCGACAGCACCCGCAGGCTGCACGGCCATGTGGAGCTGGAAAACATCACGTTCGGCTACAGCCCGCTCGACAAGCCGCTCCTTTCCGGTTTCTCACTGACCGTCGGCCCGGGCCAGCAGGTCGCCCTCGTCGGCGGCTCCGGCAGCGGCAAGTCCACGGTGTCCAGGCTGATTTCGGGGCTCTACGCGCCTTGGGAGGGCGTGATCCGGATCGACGGGCAGCGTCTGGAGGACATCCCGCGGGGCGCGCTCGCGGCCTCCGTCTCCTTCGTCGACCAGGACGTGTTCCTGTTCGAGGGCACGGTCCGCGACAACATCGCGCTGTGGGATCCGTCGGTCCCGGACGAGGCCGTGGTCGCAGCGCTGGAGGACGCGGCGCTGTACGACGTCGTGATGCGCCGCCCCGGCGGTATCCAGAGCCGTGTCGAGCAGGACGGGCGCAACTTCTCCGGCGGCCAGCGCCAACGCCTGGAGATCGCACGGGCGTTGGTGCGCAGGCCCAGCATCCTGGTCCTCGACGAGGTGACGAGCGCCCTGGACGCGGAGACCGAGCAGATCGTCATGGACAACCTCCGCAAGCGCGGCTGCGCCTGCGTGGTGATCGCGCACCGGCTCAGCACCGTGCGCGACAGCGACGAGATCGTGGTCCTGCAGCACGGCACGATCGTGGAACGCGGGCGTCACGACGCCCTGGTGGCGGCCGGCGGCGCGTACGCCGAGCTGGTCAGGGAGCGATGAGATGACGTCCGCGTACCAACAGAACCAGCAGAACCAGCAGTACGAACAGAGCGAGCAGTACGAACAGAGCGGGCAGCACCAACAGCCCGTCACCGAGGGCGACTACGTACTCGCCGCGCTCGGTGGCATGGGCACCCCGGTCGACGGCTCCGGCCTCAACCGGCTGGACCTCGAAGGCCCGCACGTGCTGTGGCTCGTCGCGTCCGGCGCCATGGACCTGTTCGCCGTCGACGCCGCCCAGCAGGGCCACTGGCATCACCTCGGCCGCCTCGAAGCGGGCTCGCTGCTGCTCGGCCCGGTCGCGGGACCCCAGCACACCCTCGTGGGCAGGCCGCTGCGCGAGTGCGTCCTGCGCCGCATCTCTCTGCGCGAGCTGTACCAGCCCCCGCAGACAGAGACCTGGACGTACGACGCGTACGGCAACCCCCAGTACGTACCCCCGGCGACGAGCCCGCTGGAGTACGCCCTCTCGCTCGGCGTCGGCCGCGGTCTGGCCATCCTGTTCGAGGCGCCCCTCGCGACCGAGCGGGGCGCGGCGCTGACGGACGAAGACATCCTGTGGATGCAGGTGCCGCCGGGCAGTGTGCAGTACGGCTCCATGTACGGCGCCGAAGCCGCGGCCGATCTGCTGGTCGACCCGGCGATGTGGCAGGCCATGGTCGACCAGCAGTACCGGCTGCTGGCCACGCTCGACCGCTGGATCGAGCAGCTGGAGCGCACCCACGAGAACCGTACGGCCGCGGGCATCAAGGCCGGCGAAGCGGTCCGCGCCCAAGCCGACCGAACACTCCTGGCCTCCATATCCAAGCGCTCGGCGTCGGGCCCGGGCGCGGCGGACGCCGATGCCACGTACGCCGCCTGCAGG
Organism: Streptomyces albicerus; assembly: GCF_008905045.1. GTDB lineage: Bacteria > Actinomycetota > Actinomycetes > Streptomycetales > Streptomycetaceae > Streptomyces > Streptomyces albicerus. Next base: position 279,629 of record NZ_VWMY01000002.1, on the reverse strand, counting down.
CTCGTCGCCCGCGCGGCCGGGATCACCCTGGCCGACCCCGCGCAGGGCGGCGCGGAGAGCGACCGCCTCGACCCCGTCGAGCGGATCGCGCTCGCCTCCCGGGTCCGGGCGCGTGCCGTACGGCTCGACGGGCGCTGGTGGCACGACAACATCGGTCCCCTGGTGGGGCACCGGGTCGCGTCCGGCGCCCCGGCCGCGCTGCTGTGGCGGCGCGGCGGTTACGTGGCGGTGCATCCGTCGAGCGGGCGTGAGACGCCGGTGGAGAAGGCCAACGCGGCGGAGTTCGAGCCGCGTGCGGTGATGTTCTACCGGCCGCTGCCCGAGCGCCGGTTGAGCCCGCTGCGGCTGCTGCGGTTCAGCCTCCAGGGCACCGGCGGCGACATGCGCAACCTCGCGATCAGCGGGCTGGTGACGGTGGCGCTGGGTGCGCTGGTGCCGATCGCCACCGGGAAGGTGCTCGGCGAGTACGTGCCGAAGGCCCAGGAGAGCCTGATCGTCCAGTTCTGTCTGGCCATCATGATCGCCAGTGTGGTGTCGGCGGCGTTCATGCTGATGCAGAACCTCACCATGCTGCGGGTGGAGGGCCGTATCGAGGCCACGCTCCAACCGGCCGTGTGGGACCGGCTGTTGCGGCTGCCGACGAAGTTCTTCACCTCTCGCTCCACGGGTGAGCTGGCCAGTGCCGCCATGGGTATCAGCGCCATCCGCCGCATGATGGCGGGCGTCGGCCCCGTGGTCGTCCAGTCGGTCACGGTCGGCGCGATGAACCTCGCCCTGCTGTTCTGGTACAGCGTGCCCATGGCACTCGCCGCGATCGGCATGCTCGTCGTGATCGCCGCGGTGTTCCTGGGGCTCGGGCTGTGGCAGGTGCGCTGGCAGCGCCGGCTGGTCGTGCTCAGCAACAAGCTCAACAACCAGGCCTTCCAGACCCTGCGGGGCCTGCCCAAACTGCGGGTCGCGGCGGCGGAGAACTACGCGTACGCGGCCTGGGCGAGCGAGTTCGCGCGCAGCCGTGAGCTGCAACAGCGAGTGGGCCGGATCAAGAACCTCACGACGGTGCTGGGCGCGGTGTACCTGCCGCTCTGCTCCCTCATCATGTTCATGTTGCTGGCGGGCCCCGCGCGCGGCTCCCTTTCGGCCGCCGCCTTCCTGACGTTCAACACCTCGATGACCATGCTGCTGACTTCGGTCACCCAGCTGACAGGCTCGTTCGTCTCGATGGTCGCCGCGCTGCCGATGTTCGAGGAGATCAAGCCGGTCCTCGACGCGACGCCCGAGGTGCGGGTGGCGAGCACGCGCCCCGCCGAACTGTCCGGCGCCATCGAGGCGAAGAAGCTGTCCTTCCGGTACACCGACGACGGGCCGCTCGTCCTCGACGATGTGTCCTTCGCGATCGGGCCGGGCGAGTTCGTCGCGATCGTCGGCCCCAGCGGCTGCGGCAAGTCCACCCTGCTGCGGCTGCTCATCGGCTTCGACAAACCGGTCTCGGGAAGTGTTCTGTACGACGGCCAGGATCTGGCCGCACTCGACCAGTCGGCCGTACGCCGCCAGTGCGGTGTCGTGCTCCAGCACGCGCAGCCGTTCACCGGCTCGATCCTGGACGTCATCTGCGGCACCGAGCCCTACACGCCCGAGGAGGCGATGGCGGCCGCCGAGATGGCCGGTCTCGCCGAGGACATCAAGCGCATGCCGATGGGCCTGCACACGATCGTCTCCGGCAGTGGCGCGATCTCCGGCGGCCAGCGCCAGCGGCTGATGATCGCCCAGGCCCTGATCCGCCGCCCGCGCATCCTCTTCTTCGACGAGGCGACCAGCGCCCTCGACAACGAGACCCAGCGCACGGTGATCGAGAGCACCCGCGCGCTCAACGCCACGCGCGTGGTGATCGCGCACCGTCTGTCCACCGTCATGGACGCGGACCGCGTCATCGTGATGGAGGACGGCCGGGTCGCCCAGCAGGGCCCGCCCGCACAGCTGTTGGCGGACACGGGCGGGCGGCTGCACGAGCTGGTGCGGCGGCAGATGCAGTGAGCCGTCAGTCGGTCCCCGGGATCGGAGCTCCCGAGGGGATGCCGGCCTCGACGTACGCCTGGTAGACCTCCTGCCATGGCGCACCGGCACCGGCGTGCGGGCCTTCGAACACCTCGCCCCGGGCGTGCGCGTCGAGGGCGGAGAGGCACACCTCCCAGCCGGCGCCGTTACGGGCGGCCGTGTTCTCGGCCTCCAGGACGTTGGTCAATGTGAAGCGGGTGCGCTTCTCGTCCAACTCCTCGAGGTCGAAGCGCAGTTCGTCGCCGCCCCAGCTGAAGGAGAGATGCCGGGGCGGATCGACCGCGAGGACACGGCCCGTCGCGTCCTCCAGGTTCGGGTCGCCGCTGAACTTGATCGTGCCGCCTTCACGCAGCTCGATCTCGGCGTGGGACGGGAACCAGTGGGCCAGCTCGTCCGTGTCGGTCACGAACTGCCAGACGCGGTCGATGGGGTGGTCATAGGTGCGGCTGAAGCGAACGGCCGGGCGGCCGTCGTCCAGGGTGAGGTACGTGCCGGTGGTTTCCGTGGACATGGTGGCTCAGTCCTTCGGGGAGGGGGCTGGATCTGCTTCGTCCGACGACTCCCCCGTTGCCGTCCCTGTCGCTGACGCCGCCGCCGTCGCTGACGCCGTCGCCGTCTCGTCGAGGCGTCGGCCGAGCGCGTCGAGGCTGGTGTTCCAGAGCTTGCGGTACGGGGCCAGCCACGCGTCGAGCTCCGCGATCGGCGCCGGGTCGAGCGCGTAGACCCGGCGCTGCGCGTCCTGCCGTACGCGGACCAGGCCCGCGTCCCGCAGCACCTTCAGGTGCTTCGACGTGCTCGGCTGACTCAGACCGCACGCCTCGACGATCTCGCCGACCGGCCGCGGCCGCTCCAGGAGAAGCCCGACGATGGCCCGCCGGTGCGGGTCGGCGAGGGCGGTCCAGAGGGAGGCATCGGACATGGGTCCAATATGCCTCGGCGGTTATATTCCCGTCAAGGCATAGACCTTTTCCCCGCTAGCGAAACTTTGCCGTTTCGATAAAAGTGGTCTAGTCTCTAGGCGTACGAAACGGTTTCGTTTCTGAACTCCTCTGTCGAGCGACTTTCCCTGGAGTGGTGCTCCCATGTCCAAGACTCAGACTCTGGCCAAAGATGCCCGCAAGGGCACAGCGGAGGCGCCGGGCACGGCGCCGTCGGCGAAGCGATGGTGGATTCTCGCGATCGTCGCGATCGCGCAGCTGATGGTGGTGCTGGACGCGACCATCGTGAACATCGCGCTGCCGTCGGCGCAGGCGGACCTCGGGTTCTCCGACGGCAACCGGCAGTGGGTCGTCACCGCGTACGCGCTGGCCTTCGCCTCGTTGCTTCTGCTGGGCGGCCGGATAGCCGACCTCTTCGGACGCAAGCCCGCCTTCCTGATCGGAGTCGCCGGATTCGCCGCGGCCTCCGTGCTCGGCGGCGCGGCGAACAGCTTCGGGATGCTGGTCGCCGCGCGTGCCCTCCAGGGCGTCTTCGGCGCGCTCCTCGCGCCCGCCGCGCTCTCGCTCCTCAACACGACCTTCACCGACGCCAAGGAGCGCGCCAGGGCATTCAGCGTCTACGGCGCGATCGCCGGTGCGGGCGGTGCGCTCGGTCTGCTGCTCGGTGGGGTGCTGACGGACGCGCTGGACTGGCGCTGGACCCTGTACGTCAATGTCATCTTCGCCGTCGTCGCCTTCGTGGGCGGCTGGATGCTGCTGAACAACCACCGTGACGCGGCGAACTCCAAGCTGGACCTGCCGGGCGCGCTGCTGGTCTCCGCCGGTCTCTTCTCCGTCGTCTACGGCTTCTCCAACGCCGAGACGCACGACTGGAGTTCGACCCAGACCTGGGGCTTCCTGGTCGCGGGCGGGGTGCTCCTGACGGTGTTCGCCTGGTGGCAGACCCGCGCCGCGCACCCGCTGCTGCCGATGCGCGTTCTGCTCGACCGGACGCGCGGGGCCTCGTTCGTCGCCGTCCTCGTCACCGGTGCGGGCATGTTCGGTGTCTTCCTCTTCCTCACCTACTACCTGCAGCTGAACCTGGGCTTCAGCCCGACCAAGACGGGTCTGGCCTTCCTGCCGATGATGGCGGCCCTGATGGTCACGGCGCAGATCTCCACCACGGTCCTGGTACCCCGCATCGGGCCGAAGGCCGTCATCCCGGCGGGCTTCGCCATCGCCGCGATCGCCATGGCCTGGCTGACCGGCATCGGGGTCGACTCCGACTTCTCGACGGCCGTACTGCCGCAGCTGATCCTGATCGGCGCGGGCCTCGGCATCGTGATGCCGCCCGCGATGGCCCTGGCCACCAGCGGAGTCGCACCCGAGGACGCGGGCGTCGCCTCCGCGACGGTCAACACCATGCAGCAGGTGGGCGGTTCCATCGGCACCGCGCTTCTCAACACGCTCGCCGCGAGCGCCGCGACCAACTACCTGTCCGGCAAGGACGCCACCGACAAGCTGGTCCAGGCCCAGTCGACGATCGAGAGCTACACCACCGCCTTCTGGTGGTCCGCGGGCTTCTTCGTGGCGGGCGCCGTGATCGCCTTCCTGCTCTACCGCCGCGGGGTTCCCGAGCAGGACGCGGAGGCCGCGCCGGTCATCCATATGTGAGCCACCACAAGCCGCTCCACATGTGACCCACCGCAAGCCGAGGGGCCGCCGTCTTCAGGGAGACGGCGGCCCCTCTTTCGCGTGGCGTGGCAGCAGGACCACCGCCGTGACGGGGATCGCGGCGAGGACGAGCCAGGGCACGGCCGGCGGCAGGTCCGTGTCGAGGAGGGAGCCGGTGGCCGCGCTGCCCACGAGGACGATGAGGCCGGAGACCGAGGACAACGCGCCGGTGTAGAGGCCGAGCCTGCCGTCGTCGGCGAGGTCGGGCACCCAGGCGCGGGCGGCGGGCGCGACGAGCATCTGACCGAGGGTGAGCAGGACGACGTAGCCCGCCGCGGGCAGGAGCCCCACGGTTCCCGTCCACGCGGCGGGCCGGGCCACGGCCACCACCGCGAAGCCCGCCGCGATCAGCACCAGCCCCGCCGACATGGACCGCCGCAGGTCGAGCCGGTCCCCCGCCCAGCGCGTGACCGGCAGCTGGGCCGTCACGACCAGCAGCGAGGACAGCGCGAACAGCCAGGCCAGCGGCGCCTGCGAGCCCGCCGCACGCTCCACCTCGACGGGGAGGAGCTGGTACAGCTGGTTGTACGCCAGCAGATAGGCGCCGTACGCGCAGCACAGGGCCAGGAAGCGACGGTTGCGCACCAGGCCGTGGACACCACCGCGGCTCTGCACGCGGGCCCGGCCGGGGATGCGCTGCGGCAGCAGCCACGCGTGTCCGGCCAGCACGAGTACGAAGACTCCGGCTCCGGCGAGACAGACCGCGCGGAAGTCCACGGCCAGCAGCAGCGCGCCGATGAGCGGGCCGAGGAACGCGCCGGCCTGGCCCGCCACGGTGAACAGGGCCAGTACGTGTGTACGCGGGCCCTCGCCCGCCTCCTCCCTGCACACCGCCTGCCGGGCCACCTCCGACTCGACGGCGGGCGAGAACAGCGCGGCGGCGAAACCGATCAGGAGGACGGCTCCGATGACCGCCCAGCTCGTCTCCGCGTAGCCGAGCCAGCCGAAGCCTGCGATCCGCAGCACGCAGCCGGCGAGCACCACCGGCCGGACCCCGTACCGGTCCGCCAGTGCCCCGCCCACCACAAACAGCCCCTGCTGGCTGAACGTCCGCAGCCCCAGCACCAGCCCGACCAGCCATCCCGCCATGCCGATCGCTGTCCCGAGATGCTCGGCAAGGAACGGCAGCACGGCGAAGAAGCCGATATTGAAGGCGAGTTGAGTGAGGATGAGGAGGCGGAGCAGCGGATTGAGGGCAGTGAAGGTCCGCAGGGACGAAAGGAATCTCCGCGTGGGCCGGGCTTTGGTGGTGCGGCTACCGTGCGGGGCCTGGATCGCTGTCTGGGTCTGGGTCTGGGTCCGGGGCTGGGAGGGCGACTGCTCAGGCATCCCGCCTCCGCACCGAACCGGCCGGATCTGCCGAAACGGCCGAGCCCACCGGGCCTGCGGGACCTGCGGGACCTGCGGGACCTGCCGGGCCTGCGGGACCTACCTTCGAAGCGTCGCCCGCCGAGCCCACAGCCACAGCCTCCTCCGTCCCATCCCCCACTGGATGCACTGCCGAATCCTCCGCCATCGACTCCCGCTCCCCTGCTCTCGCCCCACGCTCTGTCACCGTCTCGGCCCCGCTCCCGCCTCGCCGCCACTCCCGGACCCGGCGCACTCCGGGCCACCGCACCCCACGCCCACCCGTAACCGCCACCGCCCCCAGCAGAGCCAGCGCCGCGGCCGGTGCCAGTACGGCCCAGGGCGCTCGTTCGGCGTACGGCTGGTTCTCGGACAGGAGCAGGCCCCACTCCGGCGACGGCGGCTGGGCGCCGAGGCCCAGGAAGCCCAGAGCCGCCAGGGCCAGGGCCACACCCGGGAGGCGCAGCAACGCGTGGCGCACGACCGGGGGCAGGACCGCCGGGAGGAGTTCGAGGCGGAGCAACTGGAACGGGCTCGCGCCCAGGGCACGCGTCGCCGTCAAGTGCGTGGTGGCGCGCTCCTGTTGGAGCAACGCGGAGGTATGGGCCGCGAGCGGCGCCCAGGCGACGGCGGTCACCGCGAGGGCCGGGGTCGCGGGCCCGCTGCCCGCGATGCCGGTGACGAGGAGCGCGGCGAGGACCGGCGGAACGGCGTTGACCGTGTCGACCAGTGGGCCGGAGAACCGCGGCAGCAGGCCCAGCAGTACGCCCACGAGAAGCGCGGCCGCGCTCACCGCGACGGCCAGGGCCAGCGTGCTCAGTGCCCCGTGGCCGACCCGCGCCAGCACATCGCGCCCCAGCGCGTCGGTGCCGAACGGGTGCGCCCAGGAAGGGGATTGGAGCCGGTCCGTGGTGTCCAGCTCCAACGGGTTCCGAGCGAGGCCCAGCGCGATGACGCCGAGCAGCAGCCCGCCGTAGAGAAGGGGCAGCGTCGTGGGCCGCGGCGGGGCCGGGCGGTGCAGCGAGGAGAGCGCGCCGTCGCGCAGGGCCGGGCCGATCAGGATTCGGGCCGCGAGCCGGGCGAGCCCTCCGGCGACCGCCGCCAGCAGGACGAGGGCCAGCGTGCCGGCCTGGAGGACGGGCAGGTCCTGCGCCACTGCCGCCTGGAGGGTCAGCCGCCCGAGCCCGGGGATGTCGAAGATCTGCTCCACGGCTACCGCGCCGCCGGTCAGGCCGACGACGAACAGCCCGAGGTTCGGCAGGAGTCCGGGGACGCAACGGCGCAGCGCCTGCCTGGCGATGCTCCGGCCGGGGACTCCGCGCGCCGCAGCCGCCAGCGCCCACGGTTCGGCGAACGCGCCTGGCAGCAGATCGTCGAGCATCCGCCCGAGCAGCGCGCCCGCGGGCAGGCCGAGCGACAGCGCGGGCAGCACCATCCACTGGGGTCCGTACCAGCCGAGCGCGGGCAGCCAGCCGAGCTGTACGCCCACGACGGCGGCGAGCACCGAGGCGGTCAGGAAGTCGGGCAGAGTGGAGAGCAGCGCCGATCCGGTGCCTGCGGAGCGCCGATCGTCGAGCCGTCGCCCCGAGCCGAGCCACAGGCTTCGCGCGCACACGGCTCCCGCCGTGACCATCGCGACGAACAGCGCCCCGCTCATCAGTAGGAGCGAGACCCCGAGTGCCTGGACGACCGACGGCGTGACCTCCGCACCCGAGATCCACGACCGGCCCGCGTCTCCTGCCGACAGACCGCCGAGCCAGTCGCCCAGCAGCTTCAACGGCCCGGCGTCCAGGCCGAGTTGGGAGCGTATCGCTGCCAGTACTTCAGGCGTCGGGGTGCGCTCCGCCGACCGAGCCTTGAGCACGGTGAGTGCCGGGTCCGTGCGCGACAGCCACGGGAGCAGCCCGACGCCGCACAGCAGGGCGGCGACAAGGGCAGCACGCCACAGCACCACCGGCGCGCCACCTCGTACGACGGCCTTGAGCACGTGCGCCGCCGCCCGTCAGCGCCGCGTGCCGACGCCGACGAGGCTGCGCTCGTACGGATCGAGCAGCACACCCCTCACCTCGGCGCCGACGCCGGTGATGATCCGCTGGTGGACCAGCGGCACGACGGCGTCCGTGCCGAGGATCGCCGCCTCCGCGGTCATCGCCGCGTCCTGCCGCTTCGCGGTGTCGGCGACCGACTCCGCCCGGGAGACGTCCTTGTCGACGTCCTTGTCGCACAGCTGCGCCAGGTTGTAGCTGCCGTCGCAGGTGTAGTCGCTGGCGAGGATCGAGACGGGGTCGCCGGTGTCCAGCATGGTGTTGCGGGCGGACACGAGCGCGTCGAACTTCCCGGCCAGCGCGTCGCTTTCGAGCCGCGAGTACTCGCGCACCTCCAGCTTCACCTTGAACCCGGCCTTCTCCAGCTGCTGCTTGAGCACCTGGGCGACCTCGGGCAGCTCGGGCCGGTTGTCGTACGTGGCCACGGTGACCGAAGTACCGTCGGCGACCCCCGCCTCGGCCCGGCCGGTCGGCTCGACACGCTTGTCGGCCGCCCAGGTCAGAGCGGGTCCGTAGATGCCGACGCCGGGGTCGGCGTACCCCTCGTAGACGCCCTTGGCGAGGGCGGACGTGTCGATCGCCTCGCGGGCGGCGGCCCGTACCCTCGGGTTCTTGAAGGCGCCGGACTTGGTGTTGAGGAGCAGGCTCGTGGTCCGGGTGGTGGCCGTCTCGCGGCGGGTCGCCTCGTCCAGGGACGCCGCCTGCGAGACCGGCACGGCCTCGGCGATGTCGGCCTCGCCGGTGCGCAGCGCGTTCGTACGGGCCGTGCCGTCGGCTATGAACTTCGCGTCGACGCCGGAGGCCTGAGCGCGGCCGCCCCAGTAGTCGTCGAAACGGTCCAGGGTGGCCGCGGTGGTGCCGGTGACCTTGGTGAGCTCGAAGGGTCCAGTGGCGGTGCCGACCGGGCTGACGGCGTCCTTCTTCGCGTACGCCTTGTCCGAAAGGACGACCAGGCCGGGGCTCGACAGGCGCAGTGGCAGTACGGGGTCGGGGTCGGCGGTGGTCACCCGGACCCGTCCGTCGCCCGCGGGCTCGGCGGTGAGCTCGACGCCGGACAGCGCGGCGGTCACGGGCTCGGCGTTCGCGGCACGGGTGAGGGACGCGGCGACGGCCTTCGGTGTGACCTCGGTGCCGTCCTGGAAAGCCGCGTCCCGCAGGGTGAACAGCCAACTGCGGTCGTTCTCGCGGCTCCACGACTCGGCGAGCGCGGGGACCGCGGCACCGTTGGCGTCGAGGCGGGTCAGTCCCTCCGTGACACCGAGCCTGCTGAGGAGGGTGGCGTCGGCTCCGTACGGGGAGAAGTTCTCGGCGGGCGGGAAGGCGAGGGCGACCCTCAGCCGGGAGCCGTCCGGGCTGCCTGCGGATTCGTTGCCGCCGTCGGAGGCGAAGCAGCCGGTGAGCAGGGGTGCGAGCAGGAGGCCGACGACGAACCGGCGACGGCGCGGCAGAGAGCGCATGGTCTCTTTCTTCGTGGGGGTGATGCGTGGGGGTGCGTGCTGGCTGCGAGTGAGAGGGTTCGTCAGGCCAGGGGGACTTCGAAGTGGACGATCCCCTGGCCGCCGCCGGGTTCCTCGCGCTCGTCGTGGATCGCCTTGCCCAGTGAACGCCAGAACGCCTCGGCGCCCGGCACGGCAGGGTCGGTGTGCAGGTAGACGGCGCGGTAGCCGCCGTCCGCCGTCGCGAAGTCGAGGAGGCGGCCGACGAGTTGCCGGGCGAGGCCCCGTCGCCGGTGCTCGGGGCGGACATACACGCGCCGCAGCTGGGCGGTCTCCCCGGAGGGGTAGCGCTGGGCGAGGTGGCGCGGGTTGGGCGGATGGGCCGGGCCGCGGGAGTCGAGCGCGGCGGTCGCGGCCACCGTGCCGTCCCGCTCGTCGACCGCGACCAGCAGGGTGTGCCGGACGGGCGCGAGATAGGCGTGGTCGAGGTCGATGATGTCGCGGTGCCAGCGAGGTACGTACCCGGTGCCGAAGTCCCGGTAGACGGTGTCGAGCATCACGGACCGCGCGCCGTCGAGGTCGCCGGGGGTCGCCGTTCTTATGCAGTAGTCGCGCACTTGCACATCATATGCATTAAGGCTGCGCGGCTTCGTCAGAAGGGCCCTAGGCCCTCCCCCGCCACGAGCCCTTCCATACGACCCACACATGGCCGTCCGGCCCGTGGTGCACGCACAGTCCGTCGACGACGGCCAGAAGCGGCAGATGCTTGGCGCCGGTCTGGTCGTCGGAGTCCAGCGAGACCGCGACGTCGTCGGTGGCCGCCACGGTGATGCCCGTGGGGTCCGCGGTGAGGACGATCCGGCACAGGTCCGCGGCGCTGCGCGTCAGCAGGCATCTGCTCGCGGAGCGGCCCGCGTCGAGGACCGGGGAGAGGAACGACAGCGGGGCGTCGATCGCCCGCGTCACCGCCACGGCGGCCGCCTCCGCCGCCGACTTCCCCTCCGAGCGGGAGAAGTGCGCGGTGAACTCCATCTCCAGCACGGGTTCCATGAGTCCGCACTCGGTCAGCAGTGACGGTCCGCCTGGCGGAGTACGTACCGGCGTTCCCACTGCCAACCCTCCTTGGTCAGACAGTCATCAAGAATCGTGCGGACAGCGGCGCGGCCGGGGGCTTGGGCAGCACCGCGACTTTACGTCCGCAACAGCCCGTTGAACAGGGCGCGTTGAGCAAACACAAAGACCAAAAGTCAATGGTTACCCTCGGAATTCACTTGGTCGAGTGAACTAGATCTTGCGGAGCCTGCGGCAGGGATGGTTCCGGTGCGGCCGGGGTAACTACCGAGATCAAATACGCCCTCCCCTGTAGAGGTGGAGCCGCCATGCCGCCGGAATCCCATGACCATGCCGCTGGACTGCCCGAGTGCGGCGCGGCGGAGTCCGGACTTCCTCCGGCGAATCCGTACGCCCACAGCTATCTGAGCGGCGGGTTCACGGTCGTCGGGGTGCTGGGCGAGATAGACATGGCGACAGCCGGCGCCCTGGCCGAGCACTTGGACGCCGCGACCGCGAGTCCGGCGCCCCACGTTCTGGTCGACCTCCGTGCGGTGGAGTTCTTCGACTGCTCGGGGCTGCGCGTGCTGTGCCGGGCCGATCGCCGGGCGAAGAAGCGGGGCGGCACCCTCCGTCTCGTCTCCGACCAGCCCCGCATCCACCGGCTGTTACGCGCCTCGGGACTCCTCAGGCGCTTCCCGCCCCTGCCGGAACTTCCTCCTCCGTCCCGTCAGGGAAGCGCACCACCACCGTCCCCTCCGCAGTGACCCGCGCCCCGGCCCGCGCCCGCAGCGCCTCGGGATCGCAGGGCCGCACCGGGTCGGCGCTGAGCACGACGAGGGTCACCAGGAGGTGGGGGCGGCCCGGGTGTGCGGGGAGCCGGAGACAGGGCGTGGCGGAGTACTCGCCGTAGGCGTTGACACCGCGAGCCTGTGCGACCGCGCCGTGCGGCAGTTCGTCGGCCCCGGGCGCCTCCCAGCCGTGCAACGCGACGACCGCACTCGTGAGGCCGTCCCGCTGACGACGCGCCAGCGCCCATCCCGGCCCCGCGGCCTCCGCCAACGGCCCGCTCTCGTCGGCCACCGCCCACCCCCCTTCGCGTACGACGGCTCCCGGCGGCCCGTCGACCCGGTGGACCCGCACCTCCCAGGGGCCGTGGACCACGCTGGTCGTCTCGATGCGGTGTCCCTCCTCGGAGCCCGGCAGGACCGCCCGGTGCCAGGACGCGGCGCGGCGTCCTGCCGCGCCGAGTGGGTGGATCCGGCCGCGCCGCGAGACCGCCGTTCCGTCTGCCGTGAGCAGGGCGATGTGGTTGTCGGGCCCGGTCGTCGCCGTACCGGCCGCCGGAGTGTCCGGGGCCGTGGCGCCCGAGTACGCGAACTTCGTGTAGTGCGGGCTGTCCTCGGCCTCGGCCGGGGGCGGCGGCAACCGGTCGCTGCCGTGGTTGACGAGTCGTACGAGCCCGTCGGCGGCGGTCGAGTGGAGCAGCCAGCCGGGCGCGGGCAGCGCCAGATACCTGTCCGCCGTGTCCACCGGGCTCGGTTCCTCGGGATCCGTCCAGACGGAGTGGTCGGCGGGGAGCAACAGGCCGAGGAACGCCTTGCTCGCCCAGTACGGCGAGGCGGGCCCCGAGTACCGCTGGGTGACCGGGAGGAAGGGCCGGTACCAGCCCAGGCTGAGCAGTCCCCGTTCGTCGGGCACCCCCCGGTCGGCGAAGTGCTTGAGCGCGCCCGAGGCCAGCCGGCGGGTGCGTCCGGGCGGCAGCGGGGTCGCGTCGGCGAGCGCGCCGGCCCACAGCGGGGCGGCCGTCGCGTAACGGTAGGTGAGCGAGCGGCCTTGGTGGACGGGCGCGCCGTCGGAGCCGAAGAAGTACTGGTGCGCGCCCAGGAATTCACGCAGCCGGTCCCGGTGGTCGGCCGTCAGCGAGACGTCCGCGCGCGGTCCGGCGATGCGGGCCCACAGGATCGGGTACAGGTGCAGCGCCCAGGCGTTGTAGTAGTCGAACTTGCGGCCGTCGCCGTCGGTGTACCAGCCGCCGCCCCGGTACCAGTCCTCCAGCCGCGCGAGGCCGCCGTCGATCTCGGCGCGGCTGTGCGGGGCCCCCACGGAGGCGAGGAACTCCTCCGTGATGACCTGGAAGAGCCGCCAGTTGGAGTCGTTCGCCTCGGCGCCCACGAACCCGCCGAGCCACGTGACCACCCGCTGGCGTACCGCGTCGTCGAGCCGGTCCCAGATCCACGGCCGGGTCTCGTGCAGGGCGATCGCGATCGAGGCGGCCTCGACCATGGGCTGGGCCCGGTCGGCGATGGGCGGCCAGCGGTCCGCGCCGTCCGGGTCGGTCCCGGCGGCGAGTCCGGCCGCGTACCGCTCGATCAGCTCCGGCGAGACCCGCCCGCCGGAGCCCGCGATACGGCAGGCGGCGAGCAGGAACGAGCGTGCGTAGCCTTCAAGGCCGTCGGACCAGGACCCGGAGTGGCTGGCCCGGCCGGGCAGCCGGTATTGCGCCAACTCCCTTGAGGCGTAAGGGAGTATGCCGTCCAGGAGGCGGTCGGCCATCGCCTCCCAGTGGGCGCGTGTCCAGCCGGTGACGGGTGACTGTGCGAGGTCGGGGGGCGGCAGTTGGGACGAGTGCGTCGGGTCGGGGAGCGACACATGCGGCGCGGTCATACGGGGGTGGGTCCTCCGTCAGTGGGGGCGCCCCGGTGGGGGCGGCTGGACGCTGTCGCGTACGACGATGTGGGTGCCGAGCAGATGGTGGGCGCCCGCTGCGTGCTCGGGGTCGCGCAGGGCGATGCGCACGGCGGCCCGGCCGAGTTCCTCGGCGGGCGTGCGCACTGTGGTGAGCGGGGGGTTGAAGTCCTCGGCGAGCGGGATGTCGTTGTAGCCGACTACCGAGATGTCGTCGGGTACGCGCAGTCCGGCGTCGGCGATGGCCCGCAGGGCTCCGGCGGCGACCATGTCGTCCCCGGCGAAGACGGCCGTGAAGTCCGGTGTCTCCTTGAGGAGTTGGGTCATCGCCCGGTGGCCCGCCGCCCGGCCGAGGCCGCAGTCGATGACGTGGGCGGCCTCGGGCGGCAGGCCGTGCTCGGCGAGTGCGGTCCGGTAGCCGGCGACGCGCGCGTCGAGGGCCGTGTTGCCGGGCAGCCCGCCGAGGAACACGATCCCGCGGTGGCCCGCCGAGAGCAGATGGCCGGTGATGGCGTGGGCCCCTGCCTCGTTGTCGAACTCGACGACGAGTGCCGGGATGTCGGGGTCGGGCGCGGGCCGGCCGCACAGCACGAGACGGGCGCCGGCCGAATCGAGGGCGTGCGCATAGTGCGCGACGCGCTCCCGGTAGGCGTCGTCCTCGACGACCCCGCCGACGAGGATCACCAGGCGGGCGCCCTCCTCGCGCATCAACTGCACGAATTCCAGCTCGCGTTGCGGATCCCCGCCGGTGGTGCCGACCAGACACAGCCAGCCGCGCGCGGCCGCCTCCGCCTCCACGCCCTCGGCGACCTGCGCGTAGAAGGGGCTGGTGACCTGTCGCAGGACGACGGCGACCATCTTGCGGCCGCCGCCGACCAGGGCGCGGGCGTGCGCGTTGGCGACATAGTCGAGGTCGCGGGCCGCGCGGAGCACACGGGCCCGGGTCGACGCGGGCACCGGGTGGTTGCCGCTGAGCACGCGCGAGACGGTGGCCATGGACACGCCTGCCCGCTCGGCGACCTCGCGAATGGTCACGCGCCGCTTCGCCGTCGGCTCCGCCTCTGTCATGTCGTTGCCCATCTCCCCCGCGTCTCCCCTCACAACCGCCCGACCTGCCACATCAGTTGTTCGCGGCGTAGTCCTCGGCGAACTCCTCGGCCATTCTGTCGCCACCTCGCTGACGCCACGTCTTGACCGTCGCGTCCCACTCGGAGAGCGGCGTGCGTCCGGCGATGATCCCGGTAGCGGTGTCCTTGAGGAGCGTGTCGAGGGTGGTGCCCTGAGAGGTGTACGTCCGGGACTGGAGCCCGTACGAGGCATTGCGGATGGCGTGCGGGACGGTCTTCGTCTGCCAGGCGTGCAGGGCCTTCACCGCGTCGGGCATGCCGGGCACGAACAGCGCCTGGGGGCCTTCGGCGAGATACTTCAGCGGCAGGTTGGTGTTGTTCTCGACCTGGCCGAGGTCGTTGGGCTCGGGCGAGCCGTCCTTGGCCCGTGTGAAGTGGGTGCCTTCCACTCCGTAGTGGACGAGTTCCCATTCCTTGCTGCCGAACGGCGCAGCGAGGTAGTCGAGTACGCGCAGCAGCAGCTGAACACGCTCCTTCTTCGCCTTCTTGAGAATCGTGTAGCCGAACGAGCGGCGCGCCCCGACGATGCCGCCGGGGGTACCGCCCACGCTGTACGGGAGAGCGGCTGCCGGGGTGTACTTCCGGCTCGGCTCGAGGAACTTGGGAAGGTAGCCGCCGAATCCGTCCTGCACGGAGCCGACCGTCCCGTTGTAGTAGAGGGCGATCATGTCGAGCTGCGAGATGGAGGTGGCGTCGGGGTGGTAGGAGCCCGCCTTGCGCAGCCGGGACTGGAAGTCGAGCATCTGCTTGTAGCGCTCGTCGGCCGCGGACGGCAGGAACGTGCCGTCCTCCTTCACCGACCAGCCGCGTGCGTGGACGCCGTGGGCCGCGGAGTGGAAGCCGTCACCGAACGTGGACCCGACCGCCGCCCCCAGGGCGTACTTCTTCCCACTCGTCCCCTTCTTGGCCACCGCCGCGAAGTCCTGGTCGGTCCAGCCCTCCTTCATCCCGGCGGCCTCGAAGTACTCCTCGTTGAGCCAGAGCGTGGAGCCGGGCAGCGGACGCTCCAGAGGGATGCCGTAGATGCGCCCGCCGATGCGGCCCATGTCGCGCCAGGCGTGGGTCGGGATGTTCGCGAGGTTCGGGTAGTCCTCTACCGCGTCTCCCGAGAGGAACGGCGTCAGGTCCTCGGCGCGGCGCTGCACGAACTGGGCCTCGCGCGGAAGCGCGAACCCGGAGAAGATGTTGATGATGTCCGGGAGTTCACCCGGGTCGCCCGCCATCACGGTGGCCATCTTCTTCTGGTAGTCGGACTGCGAGATGACCGTGTACTCGATCTTCACACCGAGGGCCTTCTCCACGGCCTGCCAGAACCGGTTCGATGCGGCCGGCTTCGGCGGCGTACCGAAGGACACCGACATCACCTTGACCGTGGAGCCGTCACCGGGGGTGCGGGAGACCGACTGCGCCAGGTCGGACGGGTACGAGGTGTACCCGGGCTGGACTCCCTCCGCGGTGGGCGCGAGATCCGGCTTCGGCCCCGCGAAGGCCTTGTAGCCGGGCCAGGGTGCCAGCTTCTTGCCCGCGTTGGACACCCCGTCACCACCCGACTCCGTGGAACAGGCGGTCAGGGCGGCCGGCGCGGCAAGCGCGAGAGTGCCCACGGCAGCGGTACGCATCAGGGCACGACGGGACAGCGGTGTACTGGACATACGTGTTCTCCCAGCTCTGGACGACTGGCTCTGGACGACTGGCTCGCCCCGTAAGGGGCGCGGGGCTGTATCGATATGCGGCTCCGCCGCGTGGGCGCGACCAGTCACAGCCGGCCCGCAGGCGACGTGCCTCATCAGCGGAGCGCTAGCTCTTGATCGCCCCGGTGAGCACACCCTTCGTGAAGTACTTCTGCAGGAACGGATAGATCAAAAGAATCGGCACCGTGGCGATCACCAGCACCGCCATCTGCACGGTCTGCGGAGCATTGACCGTGCCCTCGCTCGTGGCGGCGTCAGTGAGCCCCGAGCCGGCCACCACATAGGTGCGCAGTACCTGTTGGAGCGGCCAGTGGTCGCTCTCCAGATAGAGCGAGGCGTAGAACCAGGAGTTCCAGTACGCCACCGCGTAGAAGAGGCCGACGACAGCCAGCGCCGCCTTGGACAACGGCAGCACGACGGACCACAGGACCCGCCAGTCCCCCGCGCCGTCCAGCCGCGCGGCCTCGTACAACTCCTCGGGAATCGACTGGAAGAACCCGCGCATGACCACCAGGTTGAACACGTTGATCAGCACGGGGAAGATCAGCGACCCGTACGAGTCAAGCAGGCCCAGCTCCTTGACCAGCAGGAAGCTGGGGATGATGCCGGGCGGGAAGAGGAACGTGAACAGCACGAGGAGCAGTACGGGCCGGCCGCCGAAGACGCCGGGGCGTGACAGGGCATAGGCGAGCGTGACCGTGCAGAAGAGGCTGAACAGGGTGCCGACCACGGTCACGCCGGCGCTGACGCCGAGGGCGTGGGTGACGATTCCGCCCTCGAAGATGTCTCGGTACGCCTGAGTGGTCGGCTCCGTCGGCCACAGCACCCAGCCTCCGTTGTCGACCACCTCCTTGGGCGAGGCGAGCGAGGTCGAGAGGATCACGAGGAACGGCACACAGACCAGGAGCACCACGACCACGAGTGCGACGGCCTTCGCAGCCTGGGTCGTCGGCCTGGGCTTCTCCATCCAGGCGGGCCGGGCGGAAGCGCTCACTTGTAGACCCCCTGTTCGCCGAGGCGGTGGGCGACCTTGTTGGCCGCGTAGACGAGCAGGGCGCCGATGACGCCCTTGAACAGGCCCGCGGCGGCGGCGAATCCGTAGTCGCCGCCGACGATGCCCTGGTAGTAGACGAAGGTGTCGATGATCTCCGCGGCCTCCGGGCCCACCGCGTCGCGCTGGAGGAGCATCTGCTCGAAGCCGACGGAGAGGATGTCGCCGAGCCGCATGATGAGCAACAGCACGATCACCGGCCGGATGGCGGGCAGCGTGACGTGCCAGAAGCGCCGCCAGGGTCCGGCGCCGTCGATGGCGGCGGCCTCGTACTGCTGCTCGTCGACCTGGGAGAGCGCGGCGAGGAAGATGATCGTGCCCCAGCCTGCGTCCTTCCAGATCACCTGGGCGACGGTGAGCGGTTTGAAGGCGTCGGGGTTGCCGATGATGTCGACGGTGCTCAGGCCCGCGTCGCCGAGATAGCCGTTCAGCATGCCGGTGTCGCCGAGGACCTGCTGGAACAGGGCGACGACGATCACCCATGAGATGAAGTGCGGCAGATACGCCACCGACTGCACGAAGCGGCGGACGGTGCTCCAGGTCAAGGTGTGCAGGAGCAGGGCGAGGGCGAGCGGCACGGGGAAGTAGAAGACGATCTGGAGGACCGCGATCCAGAGGGTGTTGAGGACCGCGTCCCAGAACTCGGCGTCCTGGAACATCCGTTGGAAGTTGCCCAGGCCGACCCACGGACTGCCCCAGATGCCGTCGAAGGGCACGTAGTCCTTGAACGCGATGACGTTGCCGGCCAGCGCGCCGTAGTGGAACACCAGGAAGTAGCCGAGCCCGGGCAGCATCAACAGGAACAGCGTCCGGCTTCTGCGGCTCTGGAAACCTTTTCGCTTCGTACGCGCACCGTTCGGATGGTGACGGGAAGGGGTCACCGCTTCTGTACCTGTGCGCTCCCGCACCACCGCGGCCACGGAACCTCCTCGTCTCCGGCTGTTGGGTGAGGGGAAATTAAAACGTTTCCAATGCGGGGTCAACACTTCTGACACACACCGGTAGTTGGCCGTGGTGTGGGACGCCCGCCGACCTGCGGAGATCGCTTAAAACGTTTTCGTACGCCGCTGGAGGTACGCGTGCAGAGCGGCCGACCCCCGCAGCCTGCTCAGGCTCCGGCGGTGCAACTCACGCTCCCGCCCGGCCAGTTCGGCCCGCACGCGCTCGGGGTTGCCGGTGGTGCGCAGCTCGGCCAGGACCGAACCGATCGTGGAGAACGGGTGGTTGCCGCGTCGCAGCAGCGCGACGACCTGCGCCAGTCGCGCCTCGGACGCAGAGTAACGGCGGTATCGGGTGCCCCTCTCCCGCGTGGGCCGCAGCAGGCCACGGGCCTCCCACAGGCGCAGTACGGGGGTCTGTACGCCGATGGCGTCGGCCACTTCGCCGATGCGCAGACCGCCGCGGTCCGTCGGCTCGGTGTCGTGCGTGACCAGCGTGTCCAGGGCCCTGATGACCTCGGCGAGTTCGGTCCGGTCCTGGTGGAGTTCGGCGTGGCTCGCGTCGAGCACGGCGAGCGCGGCCTCCAGGTCGTCGCCGTGGACGGCACGCATGATCGCGCCGGTCGTCGGCCAGCCGTGCCCCTCGGCCAGCGCGCGGGCGGCGGTGAGCGCTTCGGCGTGTGCGGCCGTGAACACCCGGTAGCCGCTGTCCGTGCGTCCGACGGGCGGCAGGATCCCCGTCTCCACGTAGTTGCGGACCTGCTGCGTCGAAATACCGGCCGTGCGCGCGAGGTCGACGGCCCGCAGTCGGTCGCTCACCCTGACTCCTCGCCCTGCTCTCCGACCGTGATTTGAGGGTTTCAGAGTATGTCGCGAGTCCGGGCCAGCATGCAGTCGGGTCAAGTCTCAAGAAGCACTTCAATGAAACGATTGAAGGAGCGGCGAGCGGCACATCGCCACGGAAGAACGGAAGAGGAGAGCGCCGACATGAAGTTCCTTCTCGAAGTCGACATGGGCGACACCGCCTGGGACGGGAACGCCGTCCGGGAGCTGGGGCGGATCCTGCGCTACTGGGGCGGGAACCTCCAGCACTACGAGCTGAAGCCCGGTGACGGGGCGGCCGTCTACGACTCCGACTACCGCGAGGTGGGGTTCTGGAGCGTCACCGTGTCCGAGTGATGCCGGGGTAAGCAGAGATACGCCGAGGTAAGCGGAGACACGGCCGGAGCCGGCAGAAAAACGCCGGGGCCGGCGGAGACGGCCCCACTCCGTCTCCACCGGCCCCTGTTGCGAGATCGCGTGGCACTCCGCGACGGGACTCGCACTCCCCATCCGCATCCGCGAGCCTCCGTCGACGCACACGGGGGACCGCGCGACCCCGGTCTCTCAGAACGTGAAGACGGCCATCCCGTAGGAGTTCTTCACGCACTCGTTGGAGAAGGTGCGCTCGTAGGAGACGCGCTTGCCCTGCCAGACTCCGTCGACCGTGACGACGACGGGATCGTATTCGCGGGTGCACATGCCGCCGGATCTGCCGGGCAGGGCGTCGAAGTCCCCGCCGGACGCCCGGAGTTCGGCACAGGCCGACGCCACGGCCGGGTGGCTCCCCGAGGCGGTCGGCGCACAGGTCAGGGTGACCGCGCGTTCGGGAGTGGTGTCGGCCGCGATCTCGCCGTGGCCCATGGTGAGCACCAGGGACGAGGGGGCGTAGAGCGAGTGCGGCGAGGGGGCGGCGAGTGCGGTCCCCGCGAGGGGTCCGCATACGGCGGTGGCCGTCAGCGTGATGGTCGCTGCCCAGCGCGCGGTGTTCGGCATTGTGTGCATCCTTCCGCTCGGTTGGTTGCCGTACCGGCTCGGTCGAGTGCCGGTTCGGCGAGCGCGAGTCTGCCGAGTCCGCGACGGAAACTCACCTCGACCCCACGCGTTTCAGTAACATTGCGTGTTGAATCAGTGGCGTGAAGTTACGGAATTCGAACAGGCCCGACCCGGAACTGAGCGGACTCCGCGTCCGCGAGTGGACACGCTGGCCGGATATGTACTGCTCAGCAATAGGCCTGAAACATTCCGCTTCCAGCTGAAGACCGACCCCTTGCGCCTGCTCCGCAAGCGAGTAATCGTCATTACATGATTACAGCCGAACAGCACGAGAAATTGCGCGGCTGGTTCGCCGGCCGTTTGCCCGACGATCTCTTCGAGAGCCTCAGCGAGGTCACGGTCGACCGCGAGGAGATCACCGTCATCGGCCGCATTCCCGAACCCCGGCTCGCCGAGGGCGCCTCGGACGCCGAGCGGGAGGCCGCCGTCGACTCCCGGGTCCAGGAGTTCCGCGAGCGCACCCGCGACGCCCGTATCGCCGTGGCCCGCGAGGCCGAGCACCGCTTCCGCAAGAAGGTCTCGTGGGGCGTGGAGTGCGGAACCGAGCGCGCCCTGTTCACGCATGTCGCCGCGCCCGTCATGACCCGGCTGCGGCAGCCCCAGCGGCAGGTCCTCGACACCCTGATCGCCGCCGGAGTCGCGCGCAGCCGCAGCGAGGCGCTCGCCTGGTGCGTACGTCTCGTCGAGCGCCACGCGGACGACTGGCTCGCGGAGTTGCGGGACTCCCTGGAGCACGTCCAGCGGGTCCGCGCACAGGGGCCCGACGCTCCGGGCCACGAACCCGAGGACACCCCGGGAGACGCTCCCGAGGACACACCCGGCGACACTTCCACAGACAACTGACCGCAGCCGATGGAGCATTCGTCCACCTGCGGCCGCAAAGTTGGATGGTCCGTCCACTGGTGCGGCTCTCGGCCTGCCCCTTAACTTCGGCAGACCACCGCACCAAGGGACGGCATCCCCGTGCTCCGCGTATCCCTGCGACAGCGACACGCCGTCCGGCCAGCCGCGTCACCGCGCGCTCCCCCGCCCTACCGCCGCGCCGGGTATCGGCCCTTCGCTGGAGCCCCCTTGTCCCCCTCGCCTTCCCCGTCGTCCTCGTCGCCCTCGCCCGAGAACTCTCCCGCCATGCCACCACCGTCGCTCACCGAGGTCGAGCCGTACGGCGTCGAGCGGATCCCCGACGCGGACCGCACCGCGAGCCCGCTCGATCTCTTCCGGCTCGCCTTCGGCGGGGCCAACACCTTCTCCACCTGCGTCCTCGGGGCCTTCCCCATCCTCTTCGGCCTGTCCTTCTGGCAGGGGCTCGCGGCAACGCTCCTCGGGGTGCTCGCGGGTGCGCTGATCCTGTGCCCGATGGCGGTCTTCGGACCGGTCAACGGCACGAACAACGCCGTCTCCTCCTCCGCCCACCTGGGGGTGCACGGCCGCGTCGTCGGCTCGTTCCTGTCACTGCTCACCGCGGTCGCGTTCTTCTCCATCTCGGTGTGGAGCTCGGGTGACGCCCTGGTCGGCGGCGCGCACCGGCTCTTCGGCCTGGAGCGCGGCGACCTGTCGTACGTCGTCGCGTACGCGCTGTTCGCCGGGCTGGTGCTCGCGGTGTGCGTGTACGGGTTCCGCTTCATGCTGTTCGTCAACAAGGTCGCGGTGACCTCCGCGACCCTGCTGTTCCTGCTCGGCGCGGTGGCCTTCGCCGGAGACTTCGACCCCTCGTACGCGGGCGTCTTCACGGCGTCGGCGGACGCGGCGACGCAGGACCTGTTCTGGCCGTCGTTCATCGGCTCCGCGCTGATCGTGCTGTCGAACCCGGTGTCCTTCGGCGCGTTCCTCGGCGACTGGTCGCGCTACATCCCGGCGAGCACGCCCCGCCGCCGGGTGATCGGTGCCGCGTTCCTGTCGCAGATCGCGACCCTGCTGCCGTTCGTCTTCGGCCTGGCGACCGCGAGCATCATCGCGACCAAGGCCCCGGAGTACGTCGCTCCCGAGGCCCCGAACTTCGTGGGCGGGCTGCTGGCCATCTCGCCGAGCTGGTTCTTCCTGCCGGTGTGTCTGCTCGCGCTGATCGGCGGCATGTCGACGGGCACGACCTCGCTGTACGGGACCGGCCTCGACTTCTCGTCGGTGTTCCCGCGCCTGTCCCGGGTCCAGGCGACCGTGCTGGTGGGCGTGTTGTCCATCGCGTTCATCTTCGTCGGACGCTTCGGCTTCGACCTCGTACAGAGCATCTCGACGTTCGCCACGATGATCATCACGTGTACGACGCCGTGGATGGTCGTGATGATGCTGGGCTTCCTCACCCGGCGCGGCTGGTACGACCCCGACGCGCTCCAGGTCTTCAACCGGCGCCAACGGGGCGGCCGTTACTGGTTCGCACACGGCTGGAACTGGCGCGGCATGACCGCCTGGTGGGTCTCCGCCCTGATCGGGGTCCTCTTCACGAACATCCCCGGCCAGTTCGTGGGTCCGCTCGGCGATCTGGCCGGCGGGGTCGACATCGGTCTGCCGATATCGCTGGCCGTTTCGGCCGTCCTGTTCCTGTCCCTGCTGTGGTTCTTCCCCGAACCGCGGGCGGCGTACGGGCCCGAGGGCGCGCGGCTGGTGCGTACCGTCGACGTTCCGGTGCCCCCGATCACCGGGCCGGGGAGCGAGGCCGACGCGAGCCGACCGGTGTTGGCGGCCGAAGGCTCCTGAGGGCTCCTCACGGTTCCGGGAGCGAAAACCAGACAGCCCTCGCGGCAGGGGGGCCGCTCGGGAACGGAGCCTTCGTAGACTGCCCGGCCATGGAAAAGATCTACGAGCTGGGCGCGATCACGTGTCCGTCCGGTGAGTTGGTGATCGTCGACGGTGGTCACCTCGGCATGTGGAGCGGGGAGCGCTCGCCGGCGGAGGTGGACCCGGGGGCGTTCGGCGTCAAGGATCCGGTGGTTGCCGCCGATGTGAGCGGGGCGACCGACTTCGCGATCACCGGTCCCGACGCCGACACCGCGGCCCACTCCTTCGACCGGCAGCCCGGCCGGATGCTCCACGACATCCCGGCGTCCCAAGGCGCGCGGCTGCGGGAACGCTTCGACGCGCACTGCCGGGAGCACGGCTTCGACGCCCGCCTCGAGGCGTGTGCCGAGCGGGTGCCGCACCGGGAGCGGGTACGGCGGTGCGCGGCGCGGGGCGGGGGCTCCTTTCTGATGCACGGGGTGCCGGTCGTGGCGCTGGGCGGGCTGCCCCGGGACCGGGCCCTCCCCGTGCTGGCGTCGGGGGCGGGCATCGTGATCCCAGTCGGCCCGGCCCCCGCCGCCAAGTCCGTGGAGCTCGGGGACATCCGCGTCGACTGGGCCCGTGTGCTCTTCGGGGACGCCGACGCGCTCAACGCCTGGCAGCACGACGAGCCCGTGGACGGGCTCGCCGATGTCGCCTTCTGGGGTGCCGCCGAGGAAGAGGCGGCGGCGGAGTTCGGGGCTCCCCCGCTGGGCGAGCCCGGCGAGGACGGGGTCCGGGGCTGGACGGGCCTGACCGTCCCCGAGGCGATGCGCCGGGCCTGCGCCCTCTTCGACTGGAAGGACGCCGAATCGCGTCGGCGGCTGATGGTGGACTTCCGCCCGCACTCCCACCACTGGCAGGTCATGCGCGAGGTCCGTGCCTCGGTGGTCGAGGCCGGAACCGTCGAGGTCGGCGGCGCGCGCGTGCTGTGCACCATGACCGGTCAGGGCGACGGCTGGTTCCCCGTGTCGGCCGACCTCGGCCCGTCCGGCGAACTGGTCGCCGTACGCGTGTCGTTCGCAGCGTGATCCGGGTCACCCGCGCCTAAGCGGCCATGGCGAAGTCCATGCGGTACCGCGCCCCGTAAGGGGCGTGGGGAACGGCGCGACCCGCCCCCACCGGCCAGCAGTGTCATCACCGGTATTTCCAGCGGAGCGAGTGCGCGCCCACGGTGGACGGATCTTGTTCCGCTCGACAGGATCGTCGCAGGAACAGCGGTGTCTCCAGCGGGAACAGCGCGCGGTCTCCCGCGCGGACAACGCGGTCTCGAAGGCGAGATCAGGGGCGAGAGGCGGGACGTACGGATGACGAAGCACTGGGCGGACTTCCAGTACGAGATCTACCTGAACGGCATGACGGGTGCGGTACCCCGGCTGCCCACCGATCTGACACGGCTGGAGGAGATGACCGAGCGGCGCCTCGGGCCGGGTCCCGTGGGCTATGTGGCGGGCAGCGCGGGCAACGGCAGTACGGCGCGCGCGAATCGAGAGGCCCTCGACCGCCGCCGGATCGTGCCGCGCATGCTGCGCGACGTTCATGAACGCGACCTGGCCGTCGAGGTACTGGGGCGCTCGCTGCCCGCGCCGCTCGCGCTCGCGCCGGTCGGCGTCCTGTCGATCATGCACCCGGACGCCGAGTCGGCCGCCGCGCGGGCCGCCGCCGCGCAGGGCGTGCCGTACATCCTGTCCTCGGCCTCCAGCACGCCCATGGAGCAGGTCGCGGAGGCGATGGGTGACGGGGAGCGCTGGTTCCAGCTGTACTGGGCGAAGGACCGCGAGGTCACGAGGAGTTTCCTGAACCGGGCGAAGGCGGCCGGATTCACCGCGCTGTTCGTCACGCTGGACACGCCGCTGCTCGCCTGGCGGCCCCGCGACCTGGACCAGGCGTACCTGCCGTTCCTGCACGGGGTGGGCACCGCCAACTACTTCTCCGACCCGGCGTTCCAGGCGGGCCTGGCGAAGCCGGTGCACGAGGACCCGAACGCGGCGGTGATGCACTTCGTGGGGATGTTCGCGGATCCCGGGAAGACCTGGCCGGACCTGGAGTTCCTGCGCGAGAACTGGGACGGTCCGATCGTGCTCAAGGGCATCCTGCACCCGGACGACGCGCGCCGGGCCGTCACCGCCGGCATGGACGGTGTGGTCGTCTCGAACCACGGCGGCCGTCAGGTGGCCGGCTCCGTCGCCGCCGCCGACGCGCTGCCCCGGGTGGTGGAGGCGGCCGGCGACCGGCTGACCGTCCTCTTCGACAGCGGGATCCGCACGGGCGACGACATCGTCAAAGCGCTCGCGCTCGGCGCCAAGGCAGTGCTCGTCGGGCGTCCGTACGTCTATGGGCTCGGCCTCGACGGTCAGGCGGGCGTGGAGCACGTCATCCGCTGCCTGCTCGCCGAGCTCGATCTCACCCTCGCGCTGTCCGGACACGCGGAACCGGCGACGCTCAGCGCCGACGACCTCGCGGAGGAGACCGCATGACCGCCGAGTCCCCCACCTCCACCGGCGTCAGGAACGTCCTGGCCGTCATCTCGCCCCATGTGGGCGGCCGTTCGACGGGAGCCGGTCTCGCCACGCTGTTCCCCGCGGAGGCCCGCGTCACGGTCGTCGAGGCGGCCGACGAGGACCCGGCGGCGCTGCGCGAGGCCCGCGTCATCATCACCGGGCTCGGCCCGGTCACCGCCGAACACCTCGCCGCCTCACGGGAGTTGGAGCTCATCCAGTGCGCCAGCCACGGCTTCGACTACGTGGACCTCGACGCGGCCCGCGCCCGGAACATACCCGTGTGCAACATCGGCTCCAGCGGCGCCGAGAAACAGAACGTCGCTGAGCAGACCTTCGCTCTGATGCTCGCTCTGGCCAAGCAGCTGATCCCGGCGCACACCGCGCTCGTCGACGCCGACTGGGCGCTGCCACGGCTCCAGCGGTCGATCACCGAACTGTCCGGCAAGACCCTCGGTGTGATCGGACTCGGCCACATCGGCCAGGAGGTCGCCCGGCGCGCGGTCGCGTTCGACATGACCGTCCTGTACGCCGGGCCGCGGTCCGTCGACGCGGAGACCGAGGCCCGGCTCGGCGGCGCCCGCCATGTCGGTCTCGACGAGCTGCTGCGCACGTCGGACTACGTCACGCTGCACGCGCCGCTCAATGACACGACCCGGCATCTCCTCGACGCCGGGAAGCTCGCGCTGCTCAAGCCGACCGCGTTCGTCGTCAACACCGCGCGGGGCGCGCTGATCGACCAGGACGCCCTCGCGGACGCGCTCGAGGCGGGCGCCCTGGCCGGGGCGGGCATCGACGTCTTCGACCCCGAGCCGCCCACCCCGGCCCTGCGTCTGCTCAAGGCCCCGAACGTGGTGCTCTCGCCGCACGCCGCGGGCGTCACCCGCGAGACCCTCGTACGGATCGCGCTGGCCGCCGTCGAGAACGTCACCGAGTTCCTGACGGGCAAGCCGCCCCGGGATGTCGTCTCATAGCACCCGGGGTCAGAGACCGAGGTCCGCGACCGACTCCGCCTGCAGAAGGGGCAGGGGTGGCGCGGACTGCGGGTCGGAGTTGTCGACGGTCGTGGCGCGGCGCGGCGTGTAGGGCCCCGAGGCGGTGGAGGTCGGCTCCGGCGCTGCGTCCGTCTCCGCGGCCGACGGCTGGACGTCGCACGTCGGCTCGGCGCATTCGGAGTCCGAGTCGACGCGCTTGCCGGCGGGCGGCGTGTCGGTGACCGGGCGGCTGGACGGCGCGCCCGTTCCGGCGATCGACAACGACTCGGGGCTGGCCGTCGCGGCATCGGTCAGCCAGCGCTGTTCGTCCGACCTGTCGCGGATCTTCACCACCACCTCCGCGTCCGGGTCGTTGGAGGAGGGAGCGACGGCGAGCCCCTCCCGCCAGCGCGGCAGCAACTCGCCCTGCACCGTGAGGTCGTAGCGCACGTCGTCGCCCCGTTTGGCGGACGCGGCGGCGCAGGGGCCCAGGACGACCACGCCGGCGTCCACATGGGAGTCCAGGCACAGCTCGGGGTTGTCGACGCTGCGCAGGAGCCCGTCCTCCTCGTACGACCACCGCTGCGTCCCGGCCGCGGAACACGTCTCCAGCTTGGTGCCGACGCCGGCCTTCGCCGTGCCGCCCTTGATGTCGAGGCAGAGGTCCGCGGCGAGGTTGCGCAGCCGGGTCTGTGCGGGCGGCGTGGGCAGGGCGGCCGAGTTGGGCGGGGACGACGACATGGCGGGCGGGGTCTGTCCGCCGGGTCCGGGGGCGAGGCTGCTGGACGCACCGGCGGAGGCCGAGGGGTCGGCGCCGCCTTCGTCCTCCGACCACAGGCTGCTGACCAGAACGGTCCCGAGCAGCGCCGCGGAGACCAGGCCCGCTCCGGTGAGGAGGGCCTTCGAGTGCCGCGGGCTCGGCGAGGAGTGCCGCCCCTGCCTGGGCTGCCGGGGGGCGAGCTGGGACAGCAGACGGGGGCGGCCGCCGCTGCCCGGGCGTCTGCCGCTGTAACGGCCGGGGCGGAGGCCCGAGTGGCCGCGGCTCGGCCGCGACTCGAGATACCGGCGTGCGCCCCAGCCGAGCACCGCTTCGGCGAGGATCCCGCCCAACCCGCCCTCGAAATGACTGAGTTGCTCGGCCGCGTATCGGCAGAAGCGGCACTCCAGCAGATGCTGCTGCACATCGGGGAGCAAGGCCCCGCCGCGCCGAATCGGGACGTCCAGGAGACGGTTGTAGTAGCGGCAATCCTTGTTCGGCGCGAGTTCACGATGGGCCCGTACGCAGCCCTCGCGGAATTTCTCGCGAGCCTGCTCCAGGGCGGCCGACGCGGTGTCGGCATCCATACCCAGCAGACCGGCTGGTACGGATATGTGCTCGGCCTCGACCTCGGTGTGCCACAGCACGCACTGGTGGAGTCCCGGGAGGGCCTGGAAAGAACGCTCGGCGAGCTTGCGATTTTCCGGTGTCATGGACTTCGTCGCGCGCATACCGCGACCCCCGGCGGGTTTCCGGAGATCCGGCAGCACATCGGATATCCGGTCCTCCGCGGACCACACCTTGATGATGTCCCGTACGGCCACCAGGAGTTGGGGACGCAGGGCGACGGCGGACCCGGCGCGCCGCAGGCGTTCAAGGACCTGCTGGAAGGCGGCAGCGGTGACCATGGAGGCGACGTTCGCCGAGGAAGCGAGGCAGATGACGGCGTAGTCGTGGGTCGGCTGCCAGTGCCGCGCGAGCAGCAGCGCGACGGAGTGGTGGAACTCGCCCTCCGGCTGCGCTCTGAGGAGGGCCGCGAGGCTCTCGTCGGATTCCCCGGGAGCGGCTCCGGAGCGGGGCGGATAGGCGGGACGAGGGGGGTGGGGGGTGTGCACTGAGCGGTTTCCTTCCAAGGCACAAGGTGGCACACAGAAGTTCTGACCGCCGAAAAGGAGCTCCTGGTTGGTGCATACCTTTTGGGCTTGGCGCACGGAAAGCGGCCGGGACGTCGACCACTCGACGTCCGTCGGCCGTGTGCCTTTTGGGCCCCACGGCACGATGAAATCCCGAGCAGCGAATCAGACCTGACCATTGGCCATGTGCGGGGAAGTTCACCCTTGCACAAAACTCTCACACCCAACAAGGCACTTGAGCTACTTCAGCAACATCTACGCATTGAAGGAAAGTCAGTCCCCCACGTCGGGCAACTCGCCTCGGTCGCATCGATTTTCGAAACGGTATTCGTTGCCAAGCGCCCCGTGTGAACGGCGCGCACGCGCCGGCGCCCCGCGCACGCTCCCGGCGCGCGGAGGTCCGTAGTGCACTGATAGTGGCCTTTCTCGGAGGCCCCGCGCGGGACGGCGGCTCTCCCGCGCGAAATCGGCCGCCGACCCCGATCCTCCCGCCCTCGGTCGGCGGCCCCGAGGGCGGGTCGGGCTGCGGGGGCGCCCGGATCCGCTGCGGGGTGGCTCAGGCTCTCAGATCTGCCAGGACCGCAGGCGGTCGGCGGCCGCGAAGACGTCCGCCTTGCCGGACATCAGGTCGCGGGCGAGGTCGACGAGGGCTCCGTACGGCGGGTCGATCCCCACGCCGCTCACGAACATGTACGAGACCGCCGTCGCGCAGGCGAAACGGGCGTTGGCGGACGGCAGCGGCTTCAGCAGGGCCAGGGTGTGCAGGAGCGCGGCGGCGCGCCAGGCCGGGTCGGAGTCCACGCCTAGCCGGGGCGGGTCCACGCGGTGCCGGGCCACGGCGGCCACGAGCACGGAGAAGTCGTTGACGGTCGGCTGGTCGGGCAGCACCTCTTCATGGCGCTGGAGCAGCCAGGGCACGTCGATATGGATGACGGGGGCCATGAGTCAGGCGGCCCGCCCCTCGCCCTTGGTGGGTGGTTCGTCGTCCGGGAAGGCCGCGGCGAACTCGTCCGCGTGCGCCGCGAAGAACCGGCGGAAGACGTCCGCGCCTTCCTGCAGAGCTCGGTGCCGCACTATGTCGGCCGCGGCCGCCTCGCGAACCAGGGCCTTCATCGACGTACCGCGCTCCTTGGCGATCTGCCGCAGATCCTCGAGCTCGCGCTCGCTGAATTCCACGTTGAGAGCTGGCATGCCC
The DNA here is from genome assembly GCF_008905045.1 of Streptomyces albicerus. Classification (GTDB taxonomy): domain Bacteria; phylum Actinomycetota; class Actinomycetes; order Streptomycetales; family Streptomycetaceae; genus Streptomyces; species Streptomyces albicerus. The sequence goes on along the minus strand of NZ_VWMY01000002.1, from coordinate 250,370 downwards.
TCACGGTACCGCGCGGGTACTTACTCGTAAATACCCGCAGGTCAGGAGAGGTGCTCAGCGGTACCTGCGGGAGTGTGAGCGCCGCGTACGGCGCCCGTGGGTGACGCGGCCCGGGCCGCTCCGCGTGGCACGGCGGGTGCCCGGCGGGCGGCAGACCGGTCAGGCCCGCCACATACCCCGTCTGCGGTAACTCCCCTCCCGGAAAAGGCTGTTCAGCACTTGAACGGGCGCCGGCATCGTCACGAAGAACGCGGCGCGGTCGGCAGCCGGGATGCCGGCGACGATCCACGGAACTGGATGGCGGATCCGGCGGGCGGTGCGACGCAGGACAACTCGGCTGAGACCTACGTCACATTTCCCTGTGGGTTGTCACATTCCGGGTCCCTGAAGCCCTCGCAGTAGTGAGCGCGCTACGGGAGGCAACAGGCATGTCCGAAAGTCCGGCACCGGAGACCGACGAGGCCCTGAGCACGGCGACTCGCCTGTTCATGGACCACCGCGAGCTGTTGTTCGCGATCGTCTACAACATGCTCGGCAGCGTCGCCGACACCGAGGACGTACTCCAGGACACCTGGCTGTCCTGGTCCGGCAGCCGTGGCCGGTCACCGCTCCAGGAGATCGGCAACCCGCGCGCGTACCTCGTGCGCATCGCGGTGAACCACGCGCTGAAGCGACGGGCCGTGATCAGCCGCCGGCGCGAGACATACGTCGGTCCGTGGCTGCCCGAGCCCCTCGTGGCCGAGGCGGTGGACGAGGCGCCCGCGGACGCCGCCGACCGCGTCCTGCGAGCCGAGTCCGTGTCGATGGCGATGCTCGTCGTCCTGGAGTCACTGACCCCGCTGGAGCGGGCGGTGTTCGTCCTCAACGAGGTGTTCGGTTACGCCCACACCGAGATCGCGGAGGTCATCGACCGCAGCCCCGCGGCCGTACGCCAGCTCGCGCACCGCGCCCGACAACATGTGCACGCCCGCCGTCCGCTGTACGAAGCGCATCCGCGGGTGCGGAAGGAGGCGACCGAGCGGTTCGTGGCCGCCGCACTCGGCGGGGACATCGGCGCGCTGATGGAGATCCTCGCCCCGGACGTGACGGTGTGGACCGATGCCGGCGGCAAGCGGCGCCGGGCGGGGCTGCGGCCGGTGCACGGGCGGGACAAGGTCATCCGCCTCCTCACCTCCTACAGCTCGCGGGGCGGCGGCGAGGTGGAGCTGGACATCCGCTACCGGCGCGTCAACGGCGACGACTCCGCGGTGCTGTTCGCGGGCGAGTCCCCGTACGCGGTCATGGTCATGGATCTCACCCCGGAGGGCGACCGGGTGTCCGGCGTCTACATCGTCACCAACCCCGACAAGCTCGCCCACGTGCACCTGAAGGAGGAGGACGCGTGACCACCACCGAACGACCGGCCGAGAAGGCCCCCTCCGGGCGACGCGTGCATGAGGAGGCATCCTCCGGCCAGCGTGTCGCCGACTGGTTCGACGGGCGCCTCGGCACCACCAGCCTCGGCAAGAAGTACCTGCGGAAGGTCTTCCCGGACCACTGGTCGTTCCTGCTCGGGGAGATCTGCCTCTACAGCTTCATCATCCTGATCCTGACCGGCGTCTATCTGACGCTGTTCTTCCATCCGTCGATGAACGAGGTGACGTACCAGGGCAGTTACGTCCCGCTCAACGGCGTGCGGATGTCGGAGGCGTACGCCTCGACGCTGGACATCAGCTTCGACGTGCGGGGCGGTCTGCTGATCCGGCAGATCCACCACTGGGCCGCGCTGATCTTCATCGCCGGAATGCTCATGCACATGATGCGGCACTTCTTCACGGGCTCATTCCGCAAGCCTCGTGAGATCAACTGGCTGTTCGGCTGGACGCTGCTGTTCCTCGGCCTGTTCGAGGGGCTCTTCGGCTACTCGCTGCCGGACGATCTGCTGTCCGGCACCGGAATGCGGTTCGTGGACGGCGCGATCCTGTCGGTGCCGATCATCGGGACGTATCTGTCGTTCTTCATATTCGGCGGCGAGTACCCGGGGGACGACATCGTCGCCCGCTTCTACTCGCTGCACATCCTGGTGATCCCCGGGATCATGGCGGCGCTGGTGGTGGCCCATCTGATCCTGGTCTTCTACCACAAGCACACGCAGTTCCCCGGCCCCGGGAAAACCGAACGGAACGTCGTGGGCACGCCGTTCATGCCGGTCTACATGGCGAAGGCGGGCGGCTTCTTCTTCCTGGTGTTCGGGGTGATCACGCTCATCTCGGGGATCGCGACGATCAACCCGGTCTGGTCGTACGGTCCTTACCGCTCCGACCAGGTGTCCACGGGAGCCCAGCCGGACTGGTATCTGGGCTTCGCGGAGGGCCTGGTGCGCATCATGCCGGGCTGGGAGATCACCGTGGCCGGGCACACGCTGGTCCTCGGCGTGCTGATCCCGATCGTCGTCTTCCCGCTGCTGCTGCTCTTCATCGGCGTCTATCCGTTCCTGGAATCCTGGGTCACGGGTGACAAACGCGAGCACCATCTGCTGGACCGCCCGCGCAACCGGCCGGTCCGTACGTCCATCGGCACGGCGTGGATCAGCATCTATCTCATCCTGCTCGCGGGCGGCGGCAACGACATCGTGGCCACCCGCTTCCATTTGTCGATCAACACGGTCACCTGGGCCGTCCGGATCGCTCTCTTCGTCGTCCCGGTGATCGTCTTCGTCCTGACCCGGCGCATCTGCCTCGCGCTCCAACGCCGGGACCGCGAGCTGGTGTTGCACGGCCGCGAGACCGGCGTGATCAAACGCCTCCCGCACGGCGAGTACGTCGAACTGCACCGGCCCCTCTCCCCCGCCGAACTGCACACCCTCACCCAGCACGAGCAGCCGCGGCCGCTCGAACTCGGCCCGGCACAGGACACGAACGGCGTGCCCAACCGCACAGGCCGCGCCCTGCGTCTGCGCGCCCGGCTGTCGCGCGGGCTGTACGGCGACGGCGCGCAGATCGCGAAGCCGACGGCCGAGGAGTACCGGGAGGCCCATACGGCCGAGGAGTACCAGGTGGCCGATCCGGCCGGCGAGCGCGAGCTCAGCGAGTCGGCACCTCCAGACGGCTGATCCGCAGGGCGCCCCGGGGCTCGCCCGGGTGGCGGCTCGTCATGGTGAGCCGGAGCCGGCTGCCGCGTACGGCGTCGAAGGTGATCACCGTCGGTGCGTCGGACGCGGTGGCCCAGTCGACGTCGGCCCCCTCGACGGGCAGATGGCGGTGGCCGTCCCAGTAGGCGACCTCGATCGTGGCGGGCAGGGAGTGCGTGGCGTCGACCGTGAAGGAGACCTCGATCCGGTCGACGGTGCGGGCCCGGCCCCACGCGACGGACACCCAGTCCTCCTCGCGGGCGCCGTCGAAGACGGGCAGCAGGGGCGTGGCCGCCTTGCTGAACCCGTTGGACCAGCCGGTGGCCGCATCGCCGTCGAGCATCGCGGCGGGCAGGGTGTCCGGACGGCCCGAGTAACTGGCGTCCGCCATGGGGTAGTTGGGCGCGCCCGGTCCCGGGTCGGGCGCGAAGTCCGCCGCCGGGGTGAGGACCTCGGGGCGCGCGGCCGTGGTGCGTACGCTCACGGTCGCCGTCCGCAGTCCTGCCGAGCGTGCCCGGACCGTGAGCCGCCCGGCCTCGGTTCCAGAGCGGACGATCACCAGGGCCTTGCCGTGGAAGGCGGTGCGCGTGCTCGCCTGATAGCGCTCGGCGCTCTCCTCGCGCCCGTTGTCGACCCCGGCGAGTGATCCGCCCTCGACCTCGAAGGCGATGGAGTGGTCGGCGTCCGGCACCATCACGCCACGGGCGTCGACCACCTCCGCGGTCACGAAGCACAGTGAACTGCCGTCCGCCGCAAGGGACTTGCGGTCGGGCGTGAGACGCACCGCGTGCGGCTTCCCCGCGGTGCGCAGGACGTCGGTGGCCACGGTCCTGCCGTCACGCCGGGCCACCGCCTTCAGCTCGCCGGGCGCGAACGGCACCTTCCACAGGAGGTGGAGCTTGCCCGCGCTGCCGTTCGGGCTGGTGTAACTCCCGGGCCAGGGACCGCCGGTGACGGTCTTGTCGTCTCCGGTCGCCTCGGTGGTCTCCAGGTACGTGCGTCCGTCGCCAGTCTTCTTCTCCTCGAACTTCCTTGTGCCCAGGGACTTTCCGTTGAGGAACAGCTCGACCGTGTCCACGTTGGAGTACGCCCAGACCTCCACCACGTCGCCCGGGCGGTGGTCGGTCCAGTTCATGGGGAGCAGATGGACCATGGGTTCGTCGGTCCACTGGCTCTTGAAGAGGTGGTACATGTCCTTGGGGAAGCCGGCCGTGTCCACCGCGCCGAAGAAGGACGCCTTCACCGGGAACACGTCGTACGGCGTCGGCTCCCCGATGTAGTCGATGCCGGACCACAGGAACTCCCCCGTGAACCACTTCCGGTCCCGGTCCTTCTTCAGCCCGTACTCGCCGCTCATGGTCCAGGAGGCGAGGTTGTTGTCGTACGAGGACGTGGCGCGTCTGCCCGGGGTGTGGTTCTCGCCCGTGTTCAGGTGCTCCGGCTCCTGGTACGTCCCGCGGGTGGAGGTCTCGGACGAGGACTCCGACTCGAAGAGGAAGAGGCGCGGATAGCGGGCGTGCAGGGCGTCGACCGAGGCGGCGGTGTTGTAGTTGAGGCCGAGCCCGTCGATCTTGGCGAGCATCAGGTCGGCCGGCGAGCCGACGGCGGGCAGGCCGCGGTACTTGTCGGAGCCGATCACGATCGGCCGGGTCGGGTCGAGTCTCCGTACGTCGTCGATGAGCCGGTCGGCCATGGCGAGACCGGCGGTCGAGGTCGAGTCGGGGATCTCGTTGCCGATGGACCACATGATGACGGCGGGCGAGTTGCGGGCCGCCAGCACCATCTCCGCGATGTCCCGGTCGGACCACTCGTCGAAGAAACGCCCGTAGTCGTAGCGGTTCTTGCCGCGCCGCCAGCAGTCGAAGGCCTCCACCACCATCACGATGCCGAGCCGCTCACAGGCCTCGATCACCTCGGGAGCGGGCGGATTGTGCGCGGTGCGCAGGGCGTTGACACCCATGCTCCGCATGATCTTCAGCTGGCGTTCCACGGCGTCCGCACTGACGGCCGCGCCGAGCGCGCCGAGGTCGTGGTGGAGATTGACGCCGCGGAGTTTGACGTAGGTGCCGTTCAGGGTCATCCCGTTGTCGGCGTCGATGACGACCCGGCGGACACCGAAGGGGGTGCGGTAGGTGTCGGTGGTCTCGCCGTCGACGCGGAGTTCGGTGTGCAGGGTGTAGCGGTGCGGGGTGTCGAAGGACCACAACTTCGGTTTCTTCAGGGTTAGTTGGTGGGTCTCCGTCACCGTGTTCCCGACCTCGATCGTGGTCGCCTCCCGCGCGACCGTGCGGCCGCCGGGGTCGACGACCGCGGATCTGACCTCGACCCGTCTCGCGGCCCCGGCCTCGTTCATGACGCTCGTCCGCACCCGCACCAGCGCGCGATCGTCCGTGATCTCCGGGGTCGTCACATACGTACCCCACCGCTGGACGTGCACCGGTTCGGTGACGACGAGGCGGGCTTCGCGGTAGATGCCGCTGCCCGAGTACCAGCGGCTGCTGGGGAGTTGGTTCTGGACCTTGACGGCGATGACGTTGGCGGTGGTGCCGTCCGTGTGCAGCAGATCGGTGAGGTCGAGGGCGAACCCCGTGTAGCCGTAGGGGTGTTCGCCGACGAGCTTGCCGTTGCAGTAGACGGACGAGTCCATGTAGACGCCGTCGAACTCGACGGAGACGCACTTGCCCGCGTACGCCCTCGGCAGGGTGAAGGCAATGCGGTACCAGCCGAGGCCGCCGGGGAGGAACCCGGTTCCGCTGGTCGTACCGTGCTCGGTGGTGGGGCTGAGTTCGATGCTCCAGTCGTGCGGCACGGCGACCCGCCGCCACTTCGAGTCGTCGTAGCCGGGCTCGGCGGCCCGGGCGTACGCGCCGGTGGGATCGGTGATGCCGGAAGGGTTGACGAGTGCGAAGCGCCAGCCGTCGCGGAGCGGGACGGTCCGCCCTCCCGCTGCGGGCCGGGCCCCGGGGCCGGCTCCCTCGGCGGCCCATGCGTCGCCCGCGAGGACCACCGGGGCCGCTGTTCCTGCGATCAGTACCGACCTGCGAGTCACCGTCATGGCGATTCCCTCTCGTCAAGGGCTCCAAAATGCTCACAACTGCTCGCGAACAAACAGATTCTGACGGTGTGACACACCTGACCGTCAAGACTCCGGTAAGCGCATTCTGTCCGTCGCGTCACATCGGCCTGAAACCCACCGTGGCGGACGGACTGGACAGGCGGCGGGGTTCATGGTGCGCGATCCGGTGTGCCATGTACGGAGGACCTCGACACACTAGGCTGGAACACAAGTGACTCACCTGTTCACTGTGAGTGTGCGCGATGGAGTGGCGGCGATGAGGAGCCACAGAGAAACAGCGGGCGACGGCCCGGGCTACCCGTTCGACGAGACCGCCACGGCACGAGCCGTCATCGACGGCGACGGCATCCTCGTCGAGTGGAGCGAAGGCGCCCGGCGCCTGCTCGGCCATGCGCCGGCCGAGGTCGTGGGTCTGCCCGCCGCACGTGTGCTGGCACCGGACGCCGAGGTCGTACGGCCCCCGTCGGCCGACAACCGCTGGAGCGCCACCCTCGCGCTGCGCCACCGCGACGGCCGGACCCGCCACGTATGGCTGCTCGCGCACCGGCGACGGCCCGAGCTCGGCGACCGCAGCGACTGGCTCGTCGTCACGCCGCTGGAGAGCGACGAGCCTCCCGCGGAGGACGCTTCCCTCGCCGCCGGGTTCCTCGATCAGTCACCCTGCGCCACCGCCCTCTTCGACGAGCGGCTGCGGCTGCGCCGGATCAACGCGGTGATGGCCCAGTCGATGGGCCTCCCGGAGGACCGCGTCCGCGGGCTGCGGCTCCCCGAGATCGGTGGCATGCCGCAGAACGACGAGCTCGAGGGACACATGCTCCGGGTGCTCCTGACCGGGCAGAGCAATGACGTGCAGACGTATCTGGGCACCGGTGGCGCGGACCGCGCACAGGCCTGGCTGGCGCGGCTGGCGCCGCTGACCGACGTCGCGGGCAGGGTGCGCGGCGTCTGTCTGTCCGCCCACGACTTCACCGAGCAGTACCTCGCCCGGGAGCGCCTCCAGATCGTGAACGAGGCGAGCATCCGCATCGGCTCCACCCTCGACGTCACCCGTACGGCCCAGGAGCTGGCCGATGTCTGCGTGCCCGCGCTCGCCGACTTCGTCAGCGTCGACCTCGTGGACCCGCCGGAGCACGGAGGCGAGCCGCACACCGGACCGATCTCCGCCCCCGTGAGCCTGCGCCGCGCCGCCCACCGGTCGGTGAACCCCGGCAATCCGGAGGCGGTGGTCAAGCTGGGCCAGCTCGACGTCTACCCCGTCTCCTCGCCACAGGCCGACTCCATGGTGGCAGGCCGGCCCATCGTGGCCGCGGATCCCGCGAGCACGCTCTCGGACTGGCTCGCCTGGGACCCGGTGCGCGGCGAGCGCGTCAGGGAGTACGGCATCCACTCGACGATGTCCGTGCCGATCCTGGCCCGCGGCGCGACGCTGGGCGTCGCCGTCCTGACCCGGTTCCGGCGGCCCGACCCCTTCACGGCCGACGACGTTCTGCTGGCCGAGGAGGTCACGGCCAGGGCGGCCGTCTGCATCGACAACGCCCGCCGGTTCTCCCGCGAGCGCGAGACGGCGATCGCCCTCCAGCGCAGTCTGCTGCCCCGGACCCTGCCGCGCACGGCCGCCGTCGAGGCGGCCTCGCGCTATCTGCCGGCGGCCCGGGCCGGGGTCGGCGGCGACTGGTTCGACGTGATCCCGCTGTCGGGAATGCGGGTCGCCATGGTCGTCGGTGACGTCGTCGGCCACGGCGTGCAGGCGTCGGCCACCATGGGACGGCTACGGACCGCCGTCCGCACGCTCGCCGACATCGACCTGGCACCGGACGAGTTGCTCACCCACCTCGACGACCTGGTCGTACGGCTCTCCGCGGAGGCGGGCAGCGAGGGGACCACGGGCGAGGTCGGGGCCACCTGCCTGTACGCGGTGTACGACCCGGTCACCCGCGGCGTCACGCTCGCCCGGGCGGGCCACCCGCCCCCGGTGATGCTGCCGCCGGACGGCCCGCCCGAGGAGATCGACGTACCGCCGGGGCCGCCGCTCGGCCTGGGCGGGCTGCCGTTCGAGTCGACCGAGCTCAGGCTCCCCGAGGGCACCGTGCTCACCCTCTACACCGACGGTCTGATCGAGAGCCGCGACCGTGACCTCGACGAGAGCCGCCGGCTGCTGTCCCGGGCGCTGGCACGCGGCTCGGGCTCCCTCGACGAGACCTGCCACGACATCCTCCAGTCGCTGCTCCCGCCGACCGGCGCGTCCGACGACGTGGCCCTGTTGCTCGCCCGGACGAAGGGACTGCCGGCCTCGCAGGTCGCGACCTGGGACACCCCCGCCGATCCCGCCCTCGTCGGCCCGATCCGCAAGCAGGTCGTCCAGCAGCTGGACGTCTGGGAGTTGAGCGAGGCGGCCTTCACGACCGAGCTCGTGGTCAGCGAACTCGTCACCAACGCCATCCGGTACGGCGAGCGCCCCATCCGGCTGCGCCTCATCCACGACGCCACGACGCTGATCGTCGAGGTGTCGGACGCCAGCCACACCGCGCCGCATCTGCGCCGCGCCAAGATCTTCGACGAGGGCGGGCGCGGTCTGCTGCTGGTCGCCCAGCTCACCCAGCGCTGGGGCAGCCGCCATACCCCCGAAGGCAAGACGATCTGGGCGGAGCTGGCGCTGGGCGAGGAGTGACGGGCCGCGGCGAGGCGGAGCCGCGACGTTTGGCGGGCCGTCCGGTCACCGGCCGCCGCCGTAACCGCCCCCGTAGCCGCCGTAACCTCCGCCATATCCGCCGCCGTAGCCTCCGTATCCGCCACCTCCGTAACCGCCACCTCCGTAGCCGGCGCCACCGCCGCCGGCGCCACCGCCGCCGGATCCGTCGTACCAGCAGTAGTAGCCGTAACACACCCAACCGGGAGTGGGAGCGGGCGTCGTGGGCTGTGGCGGCGGGGACGCTTCGGAAGGCGTGGGCTTCGGCGACTGAGGCGGTGGCGTGCGGGTGGGCTCCGGACCGGCGGTGGGCTTCGCCGTGTCGCTGTTCGTGTACGAGGTGATCCACTCCATCTGGAGCGAGTCCACCGAGGAGTCGAACTCCCAGCGCTGACTCGGGCCGTCCTTACGGGACTTGAGGACAAGGCCCGTCCCCTCGTCCTCCGAGACAGGTGCCAGCGCGAGGGTCGGCCGCCCCAGGGGCACCAGATTTCCCTCAAGGGTGAGGTCGTAGCGGACGGCCTCGCGGTCCTTCTCGCCGTCGCACCGACCCAGCCGGACCACGGAAGGGAGCTTCGAGTCGAGGCACAGGTCCTTGTCGGCCAGGCTCCGCAGCAAACCGTCGCTCTCGTACGCCCACTGCTGCCGCTCCGAGGAGGTGCAGGTGGCGACCAGGACTTCCGCGCCCTCGGCCGCCTCGCCGTCGGCGATGCCGACACAGTCGCCGCTCGCGGCATTGCGGAGCCGCCCGCTCAGGGTGCCGGGCGCCGCGTCGCCCCCGCCGATCCTGGTCGGCCGGTCCTCGGGTTCACCGGACGTCGCCCCCGCACCCGAGGAGGCGGGCAGACCGGCGTCGTCCCCGCCCCCGGACCACAGAGCGAGCGGCACGAGCACGCATCCGCTCACGGCGAGCACGGCCAGCGCGAGATTCCGACGGCGCGGGGAGCGCCTGCCGGGTTCACCGGGACGGCCATCGGCATGCGGAGGAAGCCGCACGGCGTGGCGAGGTCCGGTACGGGGCCGGGAGCCGGTTCCGGGGTGGCGATCTGTTCCCGGCCGAGGACCGGCGCCTCGGTGCGAGTCGGTACCCGAGTGCGGCCCGGTGTCCGGGTAAGGGCCGTCGTCGAGCCTGGCGCCGGCAGCCGGGTAGGAGCCGGCACCCGGGAGGGAGTCAGTGCCCGGGTAGCGGGCGCCGGCACCCGCGGGGGAATCGCTGTCCGGGTGGTGGTCGGCAGCCGGTTGAGAAGCGTTGCTCCAGTCGGAGCCGGCACCTGCGTCGAAGCCGGTGCCCGGGTCGGAGCCCGCGTCCGAGCGGGAGCCGGTGCCCGGGTAGCGCTCGAAGTCCCTGTACGGAATGTCGCCCCAGTCATTGCCCGTGGCCCCCGGAGTGGCCGTGTCTCCGGGACGGCCGGTAGCCAGGTCGAAGCCCGCGGCCGTATGAGCGTCCGTACCTGACTGAGCGTCCGTACCCGAGTGAGGGCCCGTGTCCACACGGGAGCCCACTCCCGACAGCGGACCCGCGTCCAGGTGGGAGCCCGGACCTGCGTGGGACCCGACCCCCGTGTGCCGACCGGTGCCGGAATCGGGGCCGGCCCCCGGTGCCTGGGGCGTCGCCGGGCCCGACTCCGCGTCCTCGATGACCGCGCGACGGCCAGGTCTGGAGTCGAGGTACGGCCGGGCCGCCCAGCCGAGTACGCCCTCGGCCAGCACGACCGCCAGGTGACCGCCGGACTGGTTCAGTTGGTCGGCCGTGAACCGGCAGTGCTCGCAGTCGGCCAGGTGCTGCCGCAGATCGGGGCAGATGCTGCCGCCGCGCCGCAGCGACACGTCCAGCAGCCGGCTGTAGTGGCGGCATTCCTTGTCGGGTGCGAGTTCCCGATGGGCGTCCAGGCAGTTCTGGCGGAACAGTTCCCGCGCCCGTTCCAGCTCAGCGGAGGCGTCCTCGACGTCGAGACCGAGCAGGCGGGCCGGCACCGCGAGGTCCTCGGCCTCGACCTCGGCGTGCCAGAGGACGCAGCGGGCGGCTTCCGGCAGCCGATGGAACGCACGGGACACCAGCCGCCGGTTCTCCGGCGGGAGAAGCCGCTCCGCGGCGCGGCTGTCGCCAGGGCCCGACTGCAACTCGGGATGGAGCAGCTCCCGGCGTTTGTCCGCGTCCCACTCGCCCGCTATTCGACGCACGGTGACCAGCAGCTGCGGCCGCCACGCGGCCTTCGGCCCCGCGTGCCGCACGGATTCCCCGAAGAGCCGGGTGAATGCTGCGGTGGTGAGCATTCCGGCGTACTGCGCGCCGTTCGTACACAGCCGCGCGTACGAGAAGACCGCAACCCGGTGCCGGGCCAGCAGTTCCCCGGCGGGATAGTGGGCGGGCCTCTTGCCCGACCCCTTCTTCAGGTCGGCCGCGAGCCGTTCATCCGTCGCATCGAACATGCTGCCGGTCGCGGGGGATTCCGACGGGGTCGCGTCGTTCACGTGCACTTTCCTCCATAGCCCCTGCAGAAAAAGTCCATACCAATAGGTACGGAATTCCCTGCACGCTGAGGGGTGCACCTTTGCACAGCGCACCGCCACAGAACAAGAGAACGCTCTCAATCCTCTTTTCTCTGCAGGTCATTTGACGGAGACAAAGTGTCAACAGAAGGGCCGAGCAAAGACATTCGGAATGCCGAAGCCCCAAGTTACCTGAGGTAAGTACCGATTTGGCATCAGTGGGGAAGTGGCAAGCGCCTCGGCATTCCGTTGGAATGTGCAACTCATGGGCGAGTGGAAGGAGGCCGGCAACGGGGTACTCATCACACGACGTTCACCTCGGCGACGCACGGTCTGATTCGATTTAACGACACCGACAATCACTCCCCGGAGGGCGAATCCTGAGTTCCGCACTCGTGACAGCACTTTCCGCCGCCCACCTCAGCCGGTCGGCCGGTGCACCTCGGTCAGGTTGTGCACGGAGCATTGACGGTGTGGCATGGCCATGTAATGCTCCGTTTTGGGAGCGCTCCCACACATCCTGCCGTCCGCACGGGACGGCATCCATGGACCCCGTTCCAGGCACCGGGAGGCGCTCCATGCTCACGTTCCCGCACGTGCACCGCCGCCCCGCGAGACGACGTACAAGAAGACGCACGACGGCCGCCCTGCTGACGGCGGCCCTGCTCTCCGGCGGGCTGGCCCTCGCTCCCGGCGCCTCCGGGCTGCAGTCTGCCGCCGCCCCGTCCGTCGCGGATCCGGCCGCCGCCGCGACGACGCCCGTGCGGGTCAACCAGGCGGGCTATCTGCCGGACGGACCCAAGCGCGCCACCGTGGTCTCCTCGGCCGCCCAGCCCCTGACCTGGCAGTTGCGCAAAGCGTCGGGCGCCGTGGCCGCCTCCGGCCGGACCGTCGTACGGGGCACGGACGCGGCCGCGGGCGAGGCGACCCACGTGGCGGACTTCTCCGCCCACCGGAAGGCGGGCTCGGGGTACGTGCTGGTGGTCGACGGGCAGAGCAGCGCGCCCTTCGACATCCGCGCGGATCTCTACGACGGCCTGCGCTCCGACGCGATGGCGTTCTTCTACCACCAGCGCAGCGGCACCCCGATCGAGGCCTCGCTGGTGGGCCCCGCCTACGCGCGGCCAGCCGGGCACCTCGGTGTCGCACCGAACCAGGGCGACACGAACGTGCCCTGTCAGGCCGGAGTGTGCGACTACACCCAGGACGTGCGGGGCGGCTGGTACGACGCGGGCGACCACGGCAAGTACGTCGTCAACGGCGGGATCTCCACCTGGCTGCTCGTCGACTCCTTCGCCCGGGCCGAGCGGGCGGGCACCGCGTCCGCGCTCGGCGACTCGACCCTGCGGATCCCCGAGCGCGGCAACGGCGTGCCCGACGTCCTCGACGAGGCGCGCTGGGAGCTCGACTTCCTGATGCGGATGCAGGTGCCCGAAGGCAAGCCGTACGCCGGCATGGCCTTTCACAAGATCCACGACGCCGCCTGGACGGGGCTTCCGACCCGTCCCGAACTGGACGCCCAGCCACGCGAGTTGCACCGTCCGTCCACCGCGGCCACGCTCAACCTCGCGGCCACGGCGGCTCAGTGCGCCCGCGTCATCAGGCCGTACGACTCCGCGTACGCGAACCGGTGTCTGACCGCGGCGCGCACGGCATGGACCGCGGCCAAGGCCAACCCCGCGCTGTACGCACCGGATTCGGACAGCACGGGCGGTGGCCCCTACGGCGACGCGCAGGTCACCGACGACTTCTACTGGGCGGCCGCCGAGTTGTACGCGGCGACCGGGGAGCGCGTCTACCGGGACGCGGTCACCTCCTCGCCCTGGCACACCTCGTCCGGCGTGTTCACTCCGTCCGGCTTCAACTGGGCCGAGACCGCGGCGCTCGGCAGGCTCACCCTGGCGACCGTGCCGAACAGGCTGCCCGCATCCGACATCAGGCGTGTGCGCGCTTCGGTGACGGCCGCCGCGGACGGTCACCTGTCGACGATGGCCGGACAGGGCTACGCGGTGCCCCTCCCCACCACCGGGTACGTGTGGGGCTCCAACGGCCAGGTCGCCAACAACGCGATCGTGATGGCCACCGCCTACGCGCTGACCGGTCAACAGCGGTACCGCGCCGGGGTGTTGGAGTCGATGGACTATCTGCTGGGCCGCAACGCCCTCGACGTCTCCTACATCACCGGCTACGGCGACACGTACGCCCGCAACCAGCACCACCGGTTCTGGGCGAACCAGTACGACCCCTCGCTGCCGAACCCGCCGGCGGGCTCCGTCGCGGGCGGTCCCAACAGCGGTCTGCAGGACCCGGTGGCACAGGAGCACCTGGCGGGCTGCGCGCCCGCGGCCTGCTTCATCGACGACATCGGCTCGTACTCCACCAACGAGGTGGCCATCAACTGGAACGCCCCGCTCGCCTGGCTGGCCGCCTTCGCCGCGGAGCGCTGCCCGTCCGAGAAGTCCGCGTCCGAGAAGCGGGCGTGATCCTGCTGCTGCGCTGGTAAGCGGCAGGTGTCAGCGTCGGAGTCCCGCCCGGTACGCGCCGGGCGGGGCTCCGTAGCGTTGCCGGAAGACCCGGTTGAAGTGGAACGGGCTGGTGAAGCCGGAGGCCGCCGCGACCCGTTCCACCGGCAGGTCGGTGGCTTCCAGCAGTCGCGCGGCGTGCAACAGCCGGGCGGCGAGCAGCGCCCGCATCGGGGACTGGCCGAGCTGCTGGGTGAACAGGTGCGCGAACCGGGACGGCGAGAGCGACACGCCGGCGGCCAGCGACTCCACGGTGTGCGGCGCCCCCGGGTCGGCCGCGATGCGTGCCTCGGCCTGGCGGATGCGGGCGTCGATGCCAGACCGGTCCGGTTCCCCGCGCGCCGTGGCGGTGGCGAGCAGAACGATCGCCTCCAGCGAGCAGAGGGTCAGCTCGCGGGCGGCGGTTCCGTGGGCCACCGCGACCCTGCCGTCCTCGGGCTCCCCCTCGGGCGGGGCGCCCTCTCCGGTCCACCGGGCGTCCGCCAGGATCCGCCGGAACGCCGACTCCAGTCGGCCCCTCACGCCGCCCGGGACCGGCGTGACCGCGTACAGCCGATCTCCGAGCGCGTACGGCCGCAGCCAGTCCGCCCAGGCCGGCCGGGCCTGGCAGTGCATCCACCAGAACGCCCAGTGCCGCGCGCCCGGCGCGACCGTGTAGCGGTGGGGCACGCCCGGGCCGAGGACGACCAGGTCCCCCGCGCCCGCCCGCGTCGTCGCGGCGCCCTGGGCCAGCCGCCCCTCACCGCCCGTGGTCCAGATGAAGAGCCAGCTGTCGGCGCCGCTCGGCCGGTTGACGCTGTAGCCGGTGGACTGGTCGAACCGGCCCACGGTCACCAGGCCCGGCGGCGGCGACGGGACAGCAGGCTCGGGCAACTCGTCAGCATGCACAGGCATCCTCCCGGAAGGCGCTGAGACCTAGCGTGAGGTATGCAGGACATCGACGCGAAGGGACGGTCGCATGGCAGTCACGGACAGGGACAGGGACACGGAAGTCGAGCGGCACTTCGTGGCGGACTTCGAGGAGAACGGCTTCACGGTGGCGCGCGGGCTGTTCGCCCCGGCCGAGATCGACGCGCTGTGCGCCGAGTTCGCCGCGCTGCACGCCGCCGGCCCGGTCCCCGGGCACTTCGAACCCCGCGCGACCGAGACCTCCGGTCCCGCCGACCCGCTGCGTGTCTACCCCCGGGTCATGCACCCGCACCGCATCAACGACATGGCCCGGCGCTTCCTCCTCGCACCCCGGCTGCGCGACATCCTCGAACTCCTGCTGGGCGACGAGGTGTTGGCCGCGCAGAGCATGTTCTACTTCAAGCCGCCGGGCGCCCGTGGCCAGGCCCTGCACCAGGACAACTTCTACCTTCGCGTCGAGCCGGGCACCTGCGTCGCCGCGTGGATCGCCTGCGATGTGATCGACCGGGAGAACGGGGGCCTGGAGGTGGTCCCGGGCACCCACCGCATGGACGTGTTCTGCCCCGAAGAGGCCGACGAGGGGCTGTCGTTCGCCCGCGAGTACGTTCCGCCGCCGCCCGGCCTGGCCCCCGTTCCCGTCGACATGCGGCCGGGCGATGTCCTCTTCTTCAACGGCAGCCTGGTGCACGGCTCCCAGCCCAACCGCAGCGCCGACCGCTTCCGCCGCTCGTACATCGGTCACTACGTCGGCCGCTCCACGGAACGCATCGGCACCTTCTACCGCACCCTGACGATGAGCGGCGAGCCCGTCCCGCTGCGGGAGAGCGAGGGCGCGGGCCCGTGCGGTACGGAGTTCGCACCGGCGGGACCCCACTGAGTCGGGACCCCACTGAGTCAGGAACGCAACAACTCCGCCGCGTCCAGGACGAGTTGGCCGTCCCGCCAGGTCAGCCCGCGCAGATCCCGTACGACGACGGAGGCGCCGGTGTCCAGACCGCGCGGCCCGACGCCGATGACGTACGCGCCCGCCGCGGCCCCGGCCGCCGCGCCCGCGGCGCTGTCCTCGAAGACGACCGCGCGTGCCGGATCCACGCCGAGCTTCCCGGCAGCGGCGAGGTAGCCGTCGGGGGCGGGTTTGCCATGGCTGACGTCGTCCGCGGTGATCAGCACGGGCGGCAGCGGAAGGCCCGCGGCGGCGAGGCGGGCCCGGGCGAGCGCGGTGACTCCGGAGGTCACGACGGCCCAGCTGCCCCTCAACAGGCCGGTCAGGAGGTCGAGGGCGCCCGGCAGGGCGGTCGTCGTCGCGGCGGCCTCGATCTCCAGGCGGTCGATCTCGGCGAGGGCGGCGGGCCGCTCCGCCGGGTCGGGCACCAGCAGCGCGACGGTGTCGGCGGAGCGCCGGCCGTGCACCATCGCGGTCACCCGGTCGGCGGGCAGTCCGCGGGCGCGGGCCCACTGGCTCCACGCCTGGTCGACGCCGAGGTCGGAGTCGACCAGGACGCCGTCGTTGTCGAAGAGAAGGCCCTCGCAGGGGATGTTCATGTCCGGGCCCTTCAGGTGACGGGACGGTTGCGGTAGCGGCCGACGAGTTCGCGTGCGGCGACCTGCATACGGGCCGGCGGCAGCCCCTGGGCCAGCAGCGTCAGGTCGTCGACGACCATGTCGCCGATGCTCAGGAAGGCTTCCGGGATGCCGCCCGCCCGGTGGGCGGAGAGCACCAGTCCCTCCAAGCCGCGGGCGGGGTCGTCGGCGGCGACGGGTTCGGCGGGCCAGACGTCGATGCCCGCCAGCAGCCGGCCCTCGGCGACCCGCGCGAGCAGCGCCGGGAAATCGACGACGGGGGCCCGGCTGACGAGCACCAGCCGGGCGCCGTCTGGCAGCAGGCCGAGTTCGCGCTCGCCGAGCAGATGGCGGCTCTCGTCGGTGACGGTGGCCAGCACGAAGACGAACCGGCTGCGGGCCAGGGTCTCGTCGAGCGTGGCCGGGACGAGCCCCTGCTCACGCAGAACCGTTGGCGGCAGCCACGGGTCGTACACGCGGAGGGTGGGGCGGAAGGGTGCGAGGAGCGGGTGGAGGCTGCGGCCGAGGTTCCCGAAGCCGATCAGGCCGACGTCCGCGCCGCGCAGCAGTACGGCGTCGGTGTTGCCCTCGGACACGTACCGCTCCCGCCCGGCGCGGAAGGCGCGGTCCTCACGGCTGATGCCGCGCGCGAGGTCCAGCGCGAGCCCGAGGGCGTACTCGGCGACGGCCTGGGCGTACGCGGGGCCGCAGCCCAGGACGTGGATGCCGCGCTGGAAGCACCCGTCGTAGTCGACGTTGGGGAAGAAGTTGCCCTCGACGTTGAGCAGGGCCCTCAACTCGCCTGCCTTGGCCAGGCGTTCGGCCGGCAGGTCGGGTTGGCCGATGATGGCGAAGGCTTCGGGCAGGGCCTCGTCGAGGGCTGCCTCGGTGTCGGGTTCCACGACGGTGAACCGGTCGTGGAGACGGGCCAGCGCGTCCGGGGAGAAGATGCGTTCCTTGGGGTGCGGGGCGGCGCGCAGGATCACGAGCGGCTTGTGCGGGGTGCTCACGGCTCTCCTTGCATCCGGACGGCGTCGGACATCGGGCGTCGGGCGCGGGGCGTCGGCCTCACGAAACGGTAGCCCGGCTCTCCCGGCGCGGCAGCATGGCCGGGCTCAGGGGCCGGGAACCTCCCGCAGTCACTCGGCGGAAAGTCCCGCGGTGAATCCGAGAATCGCGTCGGCGACCGCGCGTGGGTTCTCGAGCAGCATCGCGTGGGTGCCGTCGATCTCCGCGACGGTCACCTCGGCGCGCTGCTCCGCCAGTTGGGCGAGATCCCGGGCGAGCCCCTTCGCATAGGCCGCCATCAGCTCGTCGAACCAGTCGAGGCCGGGGATCGACGGCACGGGCCGCAGCGCGCGACCGAGCAGCAGCGGACGGTCCATGCGGCGGAAGAGCGCGAAGAGGTCGAGCGAGTCGATCGCGGCCAGCAACTGCAGCGCGTGCTCCCGCCCGGGCCGCAACTCCAGCTGCCCGTCGGCGCGTTCGTGGACGGAACGCCGCACGCCCGCCTCCAGCAGCTCGTACGGAATGCCCAGTTGCGCGGACATCGCCCGCTGCTGGGCGAGCAGGTCCTTCAGGCCTCCTGGGGGAAGGACCCTGCCCAGGGCCTGCGCGGACAACTCCCCTACCTGGGCGAGCCGTTCCTCGACGTACGAGGACTCGAGGCCGACGTACTGGTCGGGCCGCCCCCACGAGTAGCCGTCCAGGTTCACCGCGCCGGGCGTGACCTCCGGGTGGTCGAGGGCGTACTGGACGGCGAGCATCCCGCCGAGGGAGTGGCCGACGGGAAGCGCCCCGGGCATCCCGTGCTCGTCCAGTACCGTCTCGATGTCGGCGAGCACCTCCGGAAAGCTCCACGTCCCGTCCTGGGAGAGCCCGTGGCCCCGCAGATCCAGGGCCAGCACTCGGTGGTGGCGCGCGAGGAGTGGGGCGACGGCGGCCCAGTCGGCGAGCGTGCGGCCGGCACCGTGCAGCAGCACGAGGGGCGCGCCCTCGCCGCCGTGGTCGTGGACGGCGAGAGTGACGTGGTCTCCGGTCATGATCCAACACTAGGACCTCCGGTCGGCTCAGCGCTCCAGGATCAGGCCCAGCGTCGGCAACGGGCCGCCTGGGAACTGCAGCAGGCGGCCGCCGACCCTCAGCGGACCGAGGTCGACGACCGCCCAGCCGACCCGCTCGACGAGGCACCCGACCCGCTCGTCGGCGCCCGCGTGTGATTCCGATGGGCATGCGTCAACTCCTCCGGCCGACGGGCGGGTTGCCGTGGTGCGGGTGCCGGCATCGCGGTCCACGCGAACTTGACGCGCGGGTTTTCGCACGCTTTGATCCTGGGCGTGCCGAGGCGCGCAGCCCCGGTACGCAGAGGTGCGCCCAGCCGGTAGCGGACAAGGTTCTCAGTCCGGCCAAAGTCGCCAGGACCGCCATGGTTCCGAGGCGGGGTCGTACTCGCGATTGATGGAGCGGACATGCCCGTCAAGCGTGGCGCCCGAGTGGGAGTACTCAGGGCGGCCGCCGCCCTGATCGTCCTCGCGGCACTGGCTTCCTGTACGTCGGACCCGGACGGCAAGAGCACGGACGACACCAGAAAGCCGAGCCCGAAGACCGTCCGACTGCCGCCCGTGCACGCCGGGTTCGACTACCAGATCGGCGGCGCCTACCCGCCGCCGGACGGCGTCCGCATCGTCGCCCGCGACCGTACGGCGGAACCTGCGCGCGGCATGTACAACATCTGTTACGTCAACGCCTTCCAGGCCCAGCCCGACGAGCGGGACGACTGGCCCGCCGACCTGCTGCTGCGGGACAAGAAGGGCAAGGTCGTCGTGGACGGCGACTGGGACGAGGCGCTGCTCGACATCGGCACGCCCGCGAAACGCAAACGCGTCGCGGCCCGGATCAACCAATGGATCGACGGCTGCGCGGACAAGGGCTACGACGCCGTCGAGCCGGACAACTTCGACAGCTACACCCGCTCCCGCCGCCTGCTGAGCGCGGACGACGCCACGTCCTTCATCAGGCTGCTCTCGACGCACGCGCACGCCCGCGGCCTGGCCATCGCCCAGAAGAACACCGTGGAACTGGCCGGCCAACGGGCCCGTACGGGGCTCGACTTCGCGGTCGCGGAGGAGTGCGGCGAGTACGACGAGTGCGGTGAGTACGCGGAGGCGTTCGACGACCGGGTCGTCGTCGTCGAGTACACGGACAACGGCCTGAAGAAGGCCCGTTCGGGATTCGGTGACCGGCTGAGCATCGTGCGCCGGGATGTGCTGGTGTCGACGCCGGGCAGCGCCGACTACGTCCGCAGGACCCGCTGACGGAGGCATCGGCGACACCCTCGGCATCGGCGGCATCTTCCGCGCACTGCGCACCTTCCCCGGAAGCTGCCGCAGCCGGAGCTGCGGGCCGAGCTGGGCCGCTGAGCCCGTCCGGACCGGATCACCGATCCAGCAGGTCCAGGGCCTGTTCCCAGCGGGCCCCGCGGCCCACCGGACCGCCGAAGGCGTGCTCGCCGAACCTGACCCCCATCCCGCGCAGCCGTTTCAGGCTTTCCCGGTAGGCGGGATGGGCGGTCAACGCCTCGCTCACGCAAGGGAGTACGGAGATCGGCACACCCATGCCGTACGCCTCGCAGAGGGTGCCGAGGGCAAGGGTGTCGGAGATTCCCGCCGCCCACTTGTTGATGGTGTTGAAGGTCGCGGGCGCCACGGCGACGGCATCCGGGTCCGGGAACGGACGCGGGTCGCCCGGTGACCGCCAGGCGGAGCGGATCGGGCGACCGGTCCGCGCCTCGACCGCCGCGGTGTCGAAGAAGCCCGTCGCGAGCGGGGTCGCGATGACCCCCACGTCCCAGCTCCGGTCCTGGGCCAAGGTGATCAACTCACCGACGTCCTCGGCGACTTGGGCGGCGCAGACGACGACGTAGAGGAAGGGGTTCCTGGCCTGTTCAGTCACTCGGGAACCCTACTGAGAACGCTACTGAACCGGGAACGACTCCCCGCGCTCGGAGTCGGGACGCGGCCCGAAGATCCGGCGTTCCTTCTCCTCGATCGGTACGTCGTTGATGCTGGCCTCGCGTCGGGTCATCAGGCCGTGCTCGTCGAACTCCCACAGCTCGTTGCCGTAGGAGCGCCACCACTGGCCGTCTGCGTCGCGGGACTCGTACTGGAAGCGGACGGCGATGCGGTTGCCGTCGAAGGCCCAGAGGTCCTTGCGCAGGGCGTACTCCTGCTCGCGCCGCCACTTCTCGGTGAGCAGCTCCACGATCTGGGCACGGCCGGTGACGAAGGTGCCGCGGTTGCGCCAGACCGAGTCCTCCGAGTAGGCGAGCGAGACCTTGTGGGGATCGCGGGTGTTCCAGGCGTCCTCGGCGGCCTGGACCTTCTGGGCGGCGGTCTCCCGGGTGAAGGGCGGCAGGGGCGGGCGGGCTGTCATGGCGGGTTCCTCTCGACCGTGGCGCACCGGGTGCGAGAACGATCGTTCTCCCCGGTGACTGCTAACGTAGGAGAACGATGGTTCTCGCGTCAAGACGTCAAGGAGTTGGCCGGTACATGGACAGCATGGTCGCCAGGGAGCAGGCCCTGGACGCGGCGGAGAGGCTGTTCTACGGGCGCGGCATACAGTCCGTCGGTATGGACGACATCCGCGGCGCCTCGGGGGTCTCGCTCAAGCGGCTCTACCAGCTGTTCCCCGCAAAGGAGCAACTGGTGGTGGCCTACCTGGAGCGGCGCGACGTGCGCTGGCGGCAGCGGCTCGCCGAGCACGTCGAGGGCCACGAGGATCCGGGGCGGCGCATCCTCGCCGTCTACGACTGGCTCGGACAGTGGTTCCGCGAGCCCGATTTCCGCGGCTGCGCCTGGATCAACTCGTACGGCGAACTCGGCGCCACCTCGGAGCGGGTCGCCGCCCAGGTCCGCTCCCACAAGCGGGCCTTCAAGGGCTACCTGTCCGGACTCGCGAGCGATGCCGGGCTGCCCGCGGGCCTGGCCGATCAGCTGTTTCTGCTGGCGGAGGGGGCCATGGTCACCGCCGCCATCGAGCAGAGCGGCGCGGAGCCCGCCGTGCAGGCGGGGCTGGCAGCCCGGATGCTGGTGAAGGGGTATGGCGGGGCAGTCGGCCATTGACTGATGGCCCGTCGAGTTGCAGACTCCAATTTGAAGATTCAACGGAGATTTGTTCACCAGGCGAACGTCCGCGATTCCGCCCCGGAGCGCGGTCGCATCGCCGCACACGACGGGAAGAGCCGCGCATGACCCTCCATCGTGACCTGCTGATCGGCGGCAAGGACCTGGCCGCGGCCTCCGGCCGCACCGCCGAGGACGTCAATCCCTTCAGCTCGGAGGTGTACGCCACGGTCGCCGCGGCCGGCGTCGAGGACGTCACCCGGGCCGTGGACGCCGCGGATGCCGCGTTCGCCGACTGGGCGGCGCTCGGTCCGGCGCAGCGACGCAAGATCTTCCTCGACGCGGCCGACCTGCTGGAGGCCCGCACGGAGGATGCCGTACGGATCATGGCGGGCGAGGTCGGCGGGACCCGGCCCTGGGCCATGTTCAATGTCGGTCTCGCCGCGAACATGCTCCGCGAGGCCGCCGCCGCGACGACCGCACCGCGCGGCGAGGTGCTGAGCGCGCAGAAGGAGGGCGCTCTGGGGCTCGCGGTCCGCGAACCGGTGGGTGTCGTGGCGGCCTTCTCGCCGTGGAACGCCCCGGTCATCCTGGGCGTCCGTGCCGTCGCCGCGCCGCTCGCCGCGGGCAACACCGTGGTGATGAAGCCGAGCGAGGACGCGCCCATCGCCTGCGGTCTGTTCATCGCGGACGTCCTGCGCGACGCGGGCCTGCCCGACGGCGTCCTGAACGTGATCACCAACGCTCCCGAGGACGCGGCCGCCGTCGCCGAGGCCCTGGTCGCCGACGAGCGCGTACGGGCCGTCAACTTCACCGGCTCCACCGGCGTCGGCCGGATCATCGGCGTGCACGCGGCCCGGCATCTGAAGCCCGCGGTCCTGGAACTCGGCGGCAAGAACTCGGTGATCGTGCTGGACGACGCCGACGTCGACTACGCGGTCGACGCCGCGGTCTTCTCCGTCTTCATGAACTCCGGCCAGATCTGCATGTCCGCCGACCGGATCCTCGTCCACGAGAGCCTCGCCGAGGAGTTCACGGCCAAGTTCACCGCGAAGACCGAGTCGCTCGCGTCGGGCGACCCCGCCGATCCGCACAACGTCATCGGCCCGCTCGTCACCAGGGACGCGGCCCGCCGTGTCGCGGCACTCGTCGAGGACGCCGTCGCCAAGGGGGCCACCGTGCTGACCGGCGGCGCCGCCCCCGAGGGTGCCGTGCACCCGGCGACCGTGCTCACCGACCTGCCCGAGGACGCCGAGCTGTACCACGGCGAGGCGTTCGGTCCGCTCACCGTGATCAGCACCTTCGCCACGGACGATGAGGCGGTCACCTTCGCCAACGCCACGCAACACGGGCTGACCTGCGGGATCATCACCGAGAACGGCACCCACGGGCTCAAGCTCGCCCGCCGGATCCGTACGGGCATCGTGCACGTCAACGACCAGTCCGTCGCCGACGAGCCCAACGCCCCCTTCGGCGGGTTCAAGGCCAGCGGATACGGGCGCTTCGGCGGGCGCTGGGGCGTCGAGGCGTTCAGCAACACGCGCTGGGTGACGCTGGCCACGCAGCAGGCGCACTTCCCGTTCTGAGCCGTCCGGGAGGGAGCGCCTCCGCGGCGGTCGTGCCGGTGTCGTCGGGCGGTGTGCTGCCCATCGCCCGACGAGAGCGGCGTACGCGATCACGTACGCCCTGATCTCCCGGACGCCATAAATGAGTTGCCCCGGCAGCCGCCCCGCCGCCAGCATCTGCCCATGACCACCACCGAAGCCCTTCTGCCGCTGACCTCCGCCGCCGCTCTGCCGGTGCGGGTCCAGCAGCAGTCCGGCCGGCCCTGGAGGCTCTCGCTTCCGCGGTCGTGACCGCCGCGCTCGTCGCGGGGCTTCTCGCGGGCTATGGCATCGCCATCCCCGTCGGAGCGGTCGCGACCTACCTCGTCTCCCTCACCGCCCGTACGTCCCTGCGGATCGGCGTGTGCGCAGCGCTCGGCGTGGCCACGGCCGACGGGCTCTACGCTCTGGTGGCCGCCGTCGGCGGTGCCGCACTCGCCACGGCGCTGCAGCCCGTACTGGTCCCGCTGCGCTGGGCCTCGGGACTCGTGCTCGTCGCCCTGGCCGTACGGGGCGGACTCACCGCGCTCCGCCAGTACCGGAAGCAACGGCTCGCCACCCGCTCCGACCGGACCCCCATGAGCCCCGGCCGCGCCTACCTTGCCCTGCTGGGCATCACGATGCTGAACCCCACCACCGTCGTCTACTTCGCGGCGCTGGTGCTCGGCGGCAGTGCCGGCGCGGCCGCGGCCCCTCTGGAACAGGGCGTGTTCGTCCTCGCCGCCTTCGCCGCGTCGGCCAGCTGGCAACTGCTGCTCGCGGGCGGCGGGGCGTTGCTGGGCCGGGTGCTGACGGGCCGGCGCGGACGACTGGTGACGGCGCTGGTGTCCAGTGCCGTGATCCTGGCGCTGGCCGTACGCATGCTCGTGGCGCCGTCGTGACGGGCCGCCGCGCAACGGCCCCTGTGCCACGCGTGTCGCCGTCATGGTCCGGTCAAGCAGTGACGACGCCGTCGGCTGGCGGCGGCTCCTCCTGGACAGCGCCGACCCGCTGGCGCCGAGCGATCCGTTCTGGTGCGCTACCGGGGCGTCAACACACTGAACTCGTTGCCGTCGGGATCGGCCAACTCCACCCGGTCGACCTCGCCCTGGCCGGTGCCCATTCGAGTGGCTCCGAGGGAGAGCAGACGGTCGACCTCTGCCTGCCGATCGCCGTGGACAGGTGGAGTGAGGTCGAAATGCAGCCGGTCCTTGCCTGTCTTCGGCGCCACCGGTGGACCACCCCACGTGATCTTCGGACCGCCGTGCGGCGAGCGGATCGCGGTCTCCTGGTCCTGGTCCCAGACCAGCGGCCACCCCAGTGTCTCGCTCCAGAAGTACCCGACTTCCTGCGAACCGTCGCAGGCCAGCGCCCCGATGAATCCGCAGTCGGCGAGGAACTTGTTGCCCGGCTCGATGACGCAGAACTCGTTGCCCTCGGGGTCGGCGAGCACCACATGGCCCTCTTCCGGGCGTTGGCCGATGTCGATGTGCTGTCCGCCAAGTCCCAGCGCCCTGGCCACCGTCTGCTGCTGATCCTCCAGCGAGGTACTCGTCAGATCGAAGTGCATCCGGTTCTGGCCGGCCTTCTGCTCCTGGGTCGGGAGGAAACGGAGTCGGAACCCGGTGTCATCACTGGGCAGGAGTGTGATGCCGTCGTGTGGATCGTCGGCCAACTCCCAATCCAGGACCCCGGACCAGAACCGCGCGAGACGCAGCGGCTCGATCGCATCGAAGCAGAGCGCGAACAATTGACAGGTCATTCCCTGTGCATCTCCGATCCACTGACTGACCGCTGTCGACAGGGCGCCTTGTCAGCCCTCGACCGGGAGCCTAAGGGCAGGCCGACGTCAACCGCACCCGAGTATTCGGCGGCAGTCGTCGGCGTACGGCGGGAGCCGGAGCGGCGTGCGGGAGGGATGAAATCCCAAAGGTGAGCGTGTTGAATCTTGAAGCGGAACAAGCCGTAGGCACGATCAACGATCGATGGGATGGATGTCATGCCTCTTGAGGGCGAGTACGAACCCAGCCCCACCCAGTGGGTACGCGAGCAGGTGGAGTTGTACGAGAGCTCCGGCGGAACCGAGGGAACGACGTTGATGGACACGGGGATGCCCGTGATCCTGCTGACCACGCGTGGCGCCAAGAGCGGCAAGCTCCGCAAGACGCCGCTCATGCGCGTGGAGCACGAGGGCCGCTACGCGGCCGTCGCCTCGCTGGGCGGCGCGCCCTCTCACCCTGTCTGGTACCACAACGTCGTCGCCGATCCCCAGGTGGAGCTTCAGGACGGCCCGGCGCGCCAGGACATGACGGCGCGGGAAGTGACCGGCGAGGAGAAGGCCCTGTGGTGGGAGCGGGCGGTCGCGGCGTATCCGCCGTACGCCGACTACCAGAAGAAGACCGACCGGGAGATCCCGGTATTCGTCCTGGAGCCGGCCGCTGGGTAGTGACCGGCTCGACCGGCTCTGGAGCATGACCGTGGCCCGTACCGGACTCCGTCCCGGTACGGGCCACTCCCCCGTTCCCCCTTGGTGAGAGGGTCCGTCGGTGGCCGTCGCGACGGAGTCACCAGCCTTTTCACCGGGTCCCGGAATTGTTCGAAAAAGGCAGGCATGATTCGCCGCCCACAGGGCATCCGAGGCTCAGGCCCCGCCGCGCTCCCCCGTCGCGGCGGGGCCGGCGTCGTCTGCCCCGGGGCGGGAGCCGGCGCGAGCTGCCCGCGCGGCGCGGCGTGCGGTGGGGGCGTCCGTCACGTCGAGGAAGATCTGGTCGGCCTCCGGAATCGTCCGGGACACGGACCGTTTGATGCGCACGGCGACCAGCTCGACCTCCTCGCTGTCCAGGCCGGGGGTCAGGTCGACGCGGGCGGCCACGAGGGTCGACTCGGGGCCGAGCTGCATGGTCAGCAGGGACTCCACCGAGTCGATCTCGGGCTGCGCCTCCAGCAGGGCGCGGATCCGGCGGGCCGGCTCCGGATCCGCGGCCTGCCCGATCAGCTGGTCGCGCGCGTCACGGCCCAGCCGGTACGCCACGTACACGAGCAGTGCACCGATGGCGAACGACGCCGACGCCTCCCAGACGATCCGTCCCGTGACCATGTGAAGGCCCATCCCGGCGATCGCCAGGGACACACCGAACACGGCGGTGCTGTCCTCCGCGACGACCGTCCGCAGGGCCGGGTCACGGGCTCCGGAGGCGAGGCCGCCCTGTTTGCGTACCTGGTGCAGAGCGCGAACGAGGGATGTCCCCTCGGCCAGCAGGGACACGACGAGGACCACGAGCCCCGCCACGTAGCCGTCGTGGGACTCCGTACTTCCCCTCCTGAGGGCGTCGAAGCCCTGGAAGAAGGAGAAGCAGCCACCCATCACGAAGATCCCGACGGCGGCCAGGAGAGACCAGAAGAAGCGTTCCTTTCCGTAGCCGAAGGGGTGCTTTCTGTCGGCAGGGCGTCGGCTGCGGCGCAGGGCGGCGAGGAGGAAGACCTCGTTCAGGCTGTCGGCCACCGAGTGTGCGGCCTCCGAGAGCAGCGCGGGCGACGCCGCGACGAGGCCGCCCACGGCCTTGGCCACAGCGATCACGAGGTTGGCGGCCAGGGCCACCAGCACGGTGACGCGTGTCCTGCGGTCCGAGCGGGTGGGCTTACGAGTCACTACGGCCGAATGCCCCGGTCACCCGCCCTCACACAGGGGTGAGGGCCGATTTCGGGGAACTCGCACCGGAGCACACGTACGGAAGGAAAGGCGTCATGGGTGACACCGAGGGCAACCGCGCGTACGGGAGGAAGTCCTTCAAGCGGTCAAAGAGCCACTTCACGGACCGCGTCACGGCGGACGGCCGGGACGGCTGGCCGGTCGAGTCCGGGCGCTACCGGCTGGTCGTCAGCCGGGCCTGTCCCTGGGCGAGCCGCGCGGTGATCTCGCGGCGGCTGCTGGGACTGGAGGACGCCCTGTCGATGGCGATCGCCGACCCGATCCAGGACGACCGGAGCTGGCGGTTCAGGCTGGATCCGGGCGGCCGCGATCCCGTACTCGGCATCCGGTACCTCGGCGAGGCGTACGAAGCGCGCGAGCCGGACCCTCCGGGCGGTGTCAGCGTGCCCGCGATCGTGGACGTACCGACCGGCCGCCTGGTGACCAACGACTACCAGCAGATCACCCTGGACCTCGCCACCGAGTGGACGGCCCTGCACCGGGAAGGGGCGCCCGACCTCTATCCGGTACCGCTCCGCGACGAGATCGACGAGGTCATGGCGGAGGTGTACGAGGACGTCAACAACGGGGTGTACCGGGCCGGGTTCGCCACCGAACAGGTCGAGTACACGGCAGCCTGCGCGGGCGTCTTCCGACGGCTGGAGTTGCTGTCGGACCGGCTCGCGGAGCGGCGGTACCTGGTCGGGGACACGATCACGGAGGCGGACATCCGGCTGTTCACCACGCTGGTCCGGTTCGACGCCGTCTATCACGGCCATTTCAAGTGCAACCGCTGGAAGTTGACGGAGAACCAGGTCCTGTGGGCGTATGCCCGTGATCTCTACCAGACGCCCGGGTTCGGGGACACCGTCGACTTCGACCACATCAAGCGGCACTACTACCAGGTGCACGAGGGCATCAACCCGACCGGCATCGTGCCGCTCGGTCCGGATCTGTCCGGCTGGCTGACGTCCCATGGGCGCGAGGAGCTGGGCGGGCGCCCGTTCGGGGAGGGCAGTCCGCCGGGACCCGTGCGCTCGGGCGAGGAAGTACCGGCGGCGGGCCGGCCCTGAACCGGCCGCGCAACCGTGTCCGGACCGGCCCCGCAACCGTGTCCGAGCCTGTCGCGCAACCGAGTCCGAACTGGTCGCGCATCGACCGCCGGGCCGCGTATTCGCCGCTGATCGGGACACTCGCCAAGGGTCCGGGAAACACGAGCCGAAGGAGACCCAGGTGCGAAAGAAGAAGCTGCCCCTCGCCTACAAGCCCCTGGGGTTCCTGCTCGGCTGGATGAGCGGGGCCCTGGCCGGGATGGCGTTCCGGGCGACCTGGAAGGCGCTGCGCCACGAGGAGGACGCGCCCGACGCGCTGGACAAGGACCGCAGCTGGGGCGAGGTGCTGCTGGCCTCGGCCGTCCAGGGGGCGATCTTCGCAGTCGTACGCAGCGCGGTGGACCGTACGGGGGCGACAGCCATCGAGCGGTCCACCGGAGTGTGGCCCTCCGGTGACAAGGGGGGCCGCGACTGACTCCCGCACCGTCCCCAGTACGGTTGGCCTCCACACAGGTGGCCGGGAGTCAGGGGATCGAACCGTGAAGAACCAGATAGAGGTCGGCGACACCGTCGAGGACTTCACGCTGCCCGACGAGACCGGCACGTCCCGGAGCCTCTCCGAGCTGGTGGGCGAAGGGCCCGTCGTGCTGTTCTTCTATCCTGCGGCGCTCACCGCCGGCTGCACCGCCGAGGCGTGCCATTTCCGCGATCTGGCCGCCGAGTTCGCCGCCGTGGGGGCGCGTCCGGTGGGGATCAGCGGTGACACGGTCGAGCGCCAGCAGGAGTTCGCGGGGAAGCACACTCTCGGGTTCCCGCTGCTGTCCGACCCGGAGGGTGTGATCCGTGAGCGGTTCGGGGTGAAGCGCGGCTTCTCGCTGGCACCCACGAAGCGGGTCACGTTCGTGATCTCCGAGGACCGGAAGATACTGGACGTGGTGCGCAGCGAGATCAAGATGAGCGTGCACGCGGACCGCGCCCTGGCGGCCCTGCGCGCGCACAGCGGCTGACAGTTCGGCCCTGCTCGTTCGGTCCTGCTCGTTCGGTCCTGCTCGTTCGGTCCTGCTCGTTCGGTCCTGCTCGTTCGGTCCTGGCCGTTCAGCCCTGCTTGGGAGCGGTGGCCCGGACGCAGCGCAGGGTGAACGAGTGGCCGGCGGGGTCGGCGTATCCCCGCTCCTCGAACGGACCACCGGCGTCCTTTGTCTCCAGTGGCCGGCCGCCAAGCCCGATGACCCTGCGCTCCGCCTCGTCGAGGTCCTCCACATGGAAGTCCAGGTGGGCCTGGAGGGCGTTCTCGGGGCGCGGCCAGCTCGGCGGAGTGGCCTTCACATCGCGCCGGAACGCGATCCGGATCCCGTCGGCACCCCTGATCTCCACCCGGTTCGCCGTCGCGTCCGTCTCCTCGCCCTCCAGCAACTCCTTGTAGAACGAGGCGAGTTTCTCGGGCTCGGCGCAGTCCAGCACCACGACGCCTGCCATCACCAGTGCCATGTCTCCTCCGTACACCGACCGGGCGCGGGCGGCGATCCGCCCACAGCTCCATGGCGACCGGGTACCCCACCGCGCGGAATCAGTCGGCCACGAGCCACCGCCCGTCCCTCATGAGGTCACGGCCGTCCAGTTCGTTGACCTCGCGCCAGGCCTGCACACGCTGCGGGCGGACGCGGAA
Source organism: Streptomyces albicerus (assembly GCF_008905045.1). Classification (GTDB taxonomy): domain Bacteria; phylum Actinomycetota; class Actinomycetes; order Streptomycetales; family Streptomycetaceae; genus Streptomyces; species Streptomyces albicerus. Next base: position 220,909 of record NZ_VWMY01000002.1, on the reverse strand, counting down.
GTAGAGGTAGGCGGTGGTGAGTTGGCGGGGGTCGAAACCGGTCTTGACCGCGAAGGTGTCGCCGACTCCGTCCGGCAGCTCGGCGGGGGCCAGCGTCTCCACCGTGCCCTCGATCAGGACGACGTCACGGGTGGGGCCGATGCCGAGACGGGCTCTGCCGGTCGACCGCAGGTTGCGGCCGGTCGGGCTTGCGGCGGGGGTGGCGACGAGCAGGGTCGCGCCGTCCCAGAGGAAGGAGAGCGGGACCAGATACGGCGTACCGCTCTCGGCCGTGGCCACCCAGGCGTCCACGTCGTTCGCCAGCCGGTCCAGGGTGTCCTGCTTGCGCTGCTTCGGGGTACGGGCGGGCGGGTTCATCGCGGAAAGGCCTCCTGAGGTGATCGGCGCTCTGTGGTCATGACATCCGGACGGCCTCAAGTGTGCCGCGAACCCGCCGCACCGGCTTCGACCGTGTCCATCGGGCGTCGACCGTGCCCATTCGGCCACGGAGACCGACGAGTCGCCCAGGTCACGGAGTGGTGTAACGCAGGTCACGGTCAAGTCACCGAGGTCGCGGCATAGATCATTTACGATCGGGGCAGTCTCGTAGCGCAAATCGAGTCAACTTTCGTCTCGGGAAGCGCAGTTCGAGTCAGCGTGCGTCAAATTCGACGCTCGCCCACAGGGGGTGGGGGGCCCTGTGAATCGTCTCAAGAGAGGACGCGAATGCCGCAGGACGTCAGGTTCGACCTCCCCTTTTCCACCCCGGTCAGCGAACATCTCGAGTACGCCCGCTCGCGCCATCTGCGCTGGGTATGGGACAAGGGCCTGGTGCGCAGCCAGGCCGGTTTCGAGGAGTACCGCTCCTGGGATCTGCCCCAGGCGGCAGCCCGTACGTATCCTCACGCGTCGGCCGACGACATGGTCGTCCTGATGAACTGGTTCTCCCTGGCTTTCCTCTTCGATGACCAGTTCGACACGGGTCGACCCGACCGCGCCGACCGTATAGCGGAGGTCGCGCGGGAGCTCATCGTCACCCCCTTGCGGCCGGCGGGCATCACCCCCCGGGTGATGTGCCCGATCACGATGGCCTGGGCCGAGGTCTGGGCGCATCTTTCGGATGGCATGTCTCTGACATGGCGTACGCGGTTCGCGGCCTCTTGGGGCCGCTTCCTCGTGGCGCACACGGAGGAGGTCGACCTGGCGGCGCGCGGCCTGGCCGGCACGCTCGACCTCCAGGAGTACGCCGCGTTCCGCCGTCGTACGGTCGGCATCCATCACAGCATCGACGCCGGGGAGCGCAGCCGTGGCTTCGAGGTGCCCGCCGAGGTGCAGGCGCATCCGCTGATGGCGCGGATGCGGGACCTCGCCGCCGACACCATCGGGTTCATGAACGACATCCACTCCTTCGAGCGCGAGAAACGCAGAGGGGACGGCCACAACCTGATAGCCGTCCTGCACCGCGAGCGCCGCTACAGCTGGCAGGAGGCCGCCGACGAGGCGGTCAAGATGACCACGGACTGTCTCACCGAGTACCTCGAACTCGAGGCGCAGGTACCGCAGATGTGCGACGAGCTCGGCCTGGACGAGGACGAGCGCGTCCGGGTCGGGATGGGCGTCGAGGCCATCCAGCACTGGATCAACGGCAACTACGAGTGGGCCCTGACCTCGGGCCGCTACGCGGCTGACAAGGAAAGCCCCGCGGCTGCCGCCGAGTTGGCGGGCAAGGGGTCGTTGGACGACCTGCTCGCGGTCTGACGTCGAACGGCCTGCTCAAAGCCGACGGCCCGCTCGCGGTCTGACGCACGGAAACAGTCCGGCGCACGGACACGTTCGGCCGACCGCCTCCCGGTGGTCGGCCGAACGGGCTCCTGTTCCCGCTCAGGCTGCTGAGCGGCACGTACTTCTATACGGCGAACTCGACCGGGAGCCGGTCCAGTCGCGCCTCCCAACTGGAGGCCGTTGAGGTGAGCTGCTCGGGCGCCACCGCGAGGCGCAGGCCCGGCAGTCGGTGCAGCAGGACGTCGACGGCCGTCTCGATGATGGCCTGTCCGATGTTCTGCCCCGGGCACTCGTGCGGGCCGCTGCTGAACGCGAGATGCGACTGGTTTCCGTGCACGGAGATGCCGACGTCGGGACGGATCTCCGGGTCGACGTTACCCGCGGTCAGGCCGAGCACCAGCAGGTCGCCCTCATGGATGCGGTGACCGCCGAGTTCGAGGTCGGCAGTGGCGAACCGGCCCGGCAGGACCGACAGCGGCGGGGTACTCCACATCACCTCCTCGACGACCGCGGAGATGTTCAGTTGTCCACTGACCAGCCCGGAGAGCCGCGTGGTATCGGTGAGGACCAGTTGCAGCACACGGGCCAGCAGGTTGCTGGTGGTGGTGTGCGCGGCGATCAGCACCAACCGCAGATGGCTGAGGACCTCGTCGTCGTCGAGGTCGGCGTGGTGCTCCATGAGCCCGGTGGTGAAGTCGGAACCGGGCTCCATACGCTTGCGCTCGGCGAGTTCGCCGAGGATCTGCATGATGCGGTCGTTGTGGGTGAGCGCCTCCGCGCCACCCTTGATCACCTGAGCCGAGGACTCGGCCAGCCGCCGCCCCTCACCCTCCGCGAGTCCGAAGACCCTCGTGAGTACGAGCATCGGCAGGTACTCGGCGTACTCGGCCACGAGGTCGGCGCTGCCCGCCTCGGCGAACGCGTCGATCTGCTTGTTCGCGAAGTGCGTGACATGGCGGCGGATGCCGCGGCTCGCCACGGCCTGCAGGTTGTCGTTGACGGCGCCGCGCAGCCTGCGGTGCGGTTCGCCGTCCTGGGAAACGCAGTCGGGGCGCCAGCCCACCATCTGCATCAGTGGCGAGGCGCCGTCGACGCGGCCTTCCTTCCAGTCCCGCCAGATCCGCGAATCCCGGGCGAACTGGCGGGGATTGTCGAGCACCCTCCTGCACTCCCGGTAACCGAGGACCAGCCAGGCGGGGACATCGCCTTCGAGCAGTACCGGCGCCACAGGCCCGTGTTCCTTGCGCAGCCTGGCGTAGATACCGTATGGATCCGTCGCCGCCTCGGGCCCGTAGAGGCGGGTGAGTCCGTCTCCCCCTCCATGCGCGACGGGGCAGCCACGCGGGGAATCGGGACCGTTCAAGGGGTGATCGGTCATCGGGACTCCAGAGCGACGGCAGAGCGTTCCTTGAGATGACGTATCAGCGCGATGAGCACATCACGACTGGAGGCCCGGTCGCGGGCGTCACAGGACACGATCGGGGTGTGCGGAGAGATGTCCAGGGCGTCGCGGATCTCTTCGACCGGGTGGTCCTTGGAGTCGGGGAAGACATTGAGCGCGATGACAAACGGGACGTTCTGCCGCTCCATCTCCTCGATCGCCCGGAAGCTGGAGGCCAGTCGCCGCGTGTCGACCAGGACCACGGCCCCGAGCGCGCCCTTGAACAGGCCGTTCCACAGGAACCAGAACCGCTCCTGGCCCGGTGTGCCGAACAGGTAGAGCACCAGCTGGTCGTTGATGCCGATCTTGCCGAAGTCGAGGCTGACGGTGGTCTCCTGCTTGTCCGCCACTCCGATCAGGTTGTCGACGTCGGCGCTGGCCTGGGTCAGCGTCTCCTCGGTGGTGAGCGGCTTGATGTCGCTGACCGAGCGGACCATGGTGGTCTTTCCGGTGCCGAATCCGCCGGCGATCATCACCTTCACCGAGCGGGCGCCGGCCGGCAGAGTGCCGTCGGCCGCCTGCCGGTCGGGATGGTCAAAGCCTTTCAAGTCCACTGAGTACCTCCTCAAGGAGCGCGAGGTCGGGCCCGCGACCGGCGTTCGATGCCGGGATGGGGTCACGGGCTTCAACGCGTCCTGCGTCCAGCAGATCGGCCAAGAGCACCGCGAGAATGTTGAAGGGCAATCCGAGGTGGGCGCCCAGTTCGGCCACCGACAGCGGATCGCGGCAGCGCCGGAGGATCTCCTCGTGCTCGTGCTGCATGCCGGGGACGGCCGCGGCGCGGGAGATGATGAGGGTCGCCACGTCAAGGCTCGACGCCGAACCGCCCGGTCCGCTGCGGCCGCCTGTGAGGACGTAGTAGCGCTCCAGACCGGACGGGTTCAGGGGTCCGCTGGGACCACTCATCCAGAGTGCTCCTCCAGGCGCGGAGTGGTGCCGAGGAGCTCACCCATCCTGCGGGCCAGATCCCTCATCTGGTGGCCGAGCAGGCCCTGGTCGAGCCCTTCCTTGGCGAGGACTCCGAGGTACGTCTCCACGCCGGCCCGCACCACGAAGAGGTGACCGCCGTCGACCTCGATCATCGCGAGGCGTAGTTGCCCCGCGTATTTGGGGAACTGCTCGGCCACGGGCTGGGCCAGCGCCTGCAGGCCCGCCACGACGGCGGCGAAACGGTCCACGTCGTCGGGGTCGTCGGCGCCGTAGGAGGTGATTGCCTTGCCGTCGCTGGAGGCCACGAGGGCGAAGCGGATCTCCTGGATGCTCTCGACCAGATCGCGCAGCGCCCAGCTCACGTCGGTTCCCTGTTGCGTCATGTGGACTAGTCGCTCTCTTCAGTGCGGTGCTCTGTGGACTCACGTCCGGCGGTCGCCTCACGCCCGGCGGTCGACTCGCGTCCGGCCGTGGCGAAGGCGGCCAGGCCGGCGAAGGATTCGTCCGGCGGCACCGCGTGCGAGGCGGTGGCGGTGGACTCGTCTTCGCGTGCGGCCGGCTTGGGCCGCTCGGACTCGGCCCGCCTTCGGCGCCTGGGCAGACCGCCGGGCGTGGTGTCCCCGGCCCCCTCCGGCTCGGCCTGCGTCGTTTCCTCGGCCGGGAGCGAACCGGTGTCCGGCGCGGCGGAGACCTGAGCGGCCGGAGCCGGGGTCGTGACGGCGGCGGGCAGCTGGCTGAAGTACTTGTGCGGTACCACGATGACCACTGAGGTGCCGAGCCAGGGCGAGTCCGCGAAGGTGACCCTGATGCCGTAGCGGCGGGCCAAGGTCCCCACCACTCGGAGGCCGAGATGGGCGTCCTCGGACACGCCTCCGAGACCCGGGCCGGCGGCTTCGCCCTCGAGTGCCTGGAGCGCCTCCCGCTTCTTCTCCTCGGTCAGTCCCTTGCCGGAGTCCTGGATCTCGATGCCGACGCCGTTGGGCACCTCCTTGCCGGAAACAATCACCGGTTCGGTGGGAGGTGAGTAGCGTGCCGCGTTGTCCAGCAGGTGGGCGAAGACCAGCGTGAGGTGATCGACGAGGCCGCCGTCGACGCCGAGTTCGGGCAGGTGCTGGACCTGGACGCGGTCGAAGTCCTTGATCCGGCCGATGCCGCCGCGGACCACGCTGAGCAGTCGCTGCGGTTCCTGCCACTGCCGACCGGGCCGGTCCGAGCCGCCGAGTACGCCGATGCTCGCAGCCAGTGAGTCGGCGGGGCCGAGTTGCTGGTCCAGCTCCATCAGGCCCTGGGCGACGGAGGGCAGTCTGCCGTGCTCGCCCTGCATCTCGTGCAGCCGGCCGCGCAGCTTGCTGGTCAGCACGTGGATGCGGCTGCCGATGCTGATGACGGCCTGTTCGGCGGAGGTGGAGCGGTTGAACTCCTGCTCCACGCCGATGAGCGCGGTCCTCAGGACCTTGCGCAACTCGGCCCGCAGGTCGGGGCTGACCTCCGCGCACTGGTTGACGGTGGGCAGCACGTCGTCGATGGCCTCACCGCTGCGCAACCGCTTCAGCGCGTCCGGCAACTGGGTGTCGGCGAGCAGAGCGACGGCGGCCTGCTGCCGGTCCAGCTGCACCTGCCAGGCCTGGGCCTGCTCGGCGATCCGCGCCTCGTACGCCTTGGACTGCTCCGCCAGCTGTGCGTCGTGAGATGAGCGCTCGGCCGCGTACTTCCGCTCCAGGCCGGCCACATGCTGCTGCCACTGCTGGGAGTGCTCGGCCTGCGAGGTCCTGAACTCGGCTGCACTGCCGTGCAGTTGACGCTGTGATCGGATAAGGAGCCGTACGCAGACAGCACTTGCTGTCGTCGCCACGGCCCCGGCGACGATCGCGGTTATTCGGGTCTGGTCGGAGCCCGTGACCGCGGCGACGACGGTCCCAGTACCCAAGGTCAGTGGCAGCAGCCACCAGCTGTACCAAGCGACCGGTGCCCGCGCCGCCGGTGGCGGAGTGGCAAGTTCCATGTGCATCCTTCGAAGCAACACGATCGAACGGGGGGTGAAAGCTCGGGCGGCACTCGTCGCGTGGTGTGTTCCCCCGCGCAACGGGCATGCGTGGGCAACGAGCGACAACCGATTGTGATCGCGTCAACTCGCCGCGCCTCAGGGAACCTTATCGGGTTTGATCTCCTGAGAATCAACCTCTCCCACCACATGGCCGCAGCTTTGGCCATGCTCCGACCTGGGACATTCGAGTCGACAAATACCCCTACTCATCACCACGACCGCTCACAACGATGCGACTCGATCCGTGGATACACCACAGGTTCGCAGCTCCTTGGCACTCTTCACGTGGCCGATACCACGCGGAATGCGGGATTGGCTGCAGGGCCAAGGAGGGAAGTCATGGTGTCATCTTCGTGAAGGGGAACTCATGACCATCGCAGCGCCTCCCCCCATACCCAAGGCGGCGGGATCGCTCCCGCTGCTCGGCCACGCGATACCGCTCATGCGCGACAACCTCTCGTTCATCGCCTCACTGCGCGGATACGGCCCCCTCGTCGAGATACGCCTCCAACCCAAGCAGCCAACCCTCGTCGTCAACGACCCCGCCCTGATCCGAACGATGCTCGTCGACGTCGCCCCCACCCTCGACAAGGGCCGGTTCTTCGAGAAGATGGGCCAGCTGCTCGGCGACAGCGTGGTCACGGCCGCGGGCACCGAGCACGTCCGCAAACGCCGCCAACTCCAGCCGGCCTTCCGCCACGCCGAGATCACCCGGTACGTCGACCTCATGCGCGAGCAGGTCACCACCGCCATGACCCGCTGGCAGCCAGGCCAGGTCCTCGACGTACGCGAGGTGATGGTCAAACTCTCCCTCGACATGCTCTCCGCGACCGTCTTCTCCGCCAGCATCGACGAGGCGGCCTTCCACCGGCTGCGCAGCGACCTGTCGGTGGTCATGAACGGCGTCGGCACCCGCATCATGCTGCCGGACTGGGCGGAGAAACTGCCGCTGCCCGCCAACCGGCGCTTCACCGCCGCCCGCGACGCCGTGCGTGCCACCATCGGTGAGGCGGTGGACACACTGCGGGCGTCCGGCCGCGACACCGGGGACATGCTGTCCCTGCTGTTGCAGGCGCAGGACGAGGCGACCGGGCAGCCGCTGACGGGTCACCAGATCTGCTCGGAGATCCTGACGCTGGCGGTAGCCGGTACCGAAACCACCGCGTCCGTACTGTCCTGGGTGCTCTACGAGCTCGCACGCGACCCCGCGATCGACGAGCGCGTCCAGACCGAACTCCACGACGTGCTCGGCGAACGGCCTGTCACCTTCGACGACCTCACGCAACTGCCCTACCTGGGCCGCGTCATCACCGAAGCCCTCCGCCTGCACCACACCGGCTGGCTCGTCACTCGCCGCACTCTCCAACCGACCCGTCTCGGCCAGTGGGAAATCCCGGCCGACACCGAACTCGCCTACTGTCAGCACGCACTGCACCGCGACGCCGAACTGTTCCCCGACCCCCTGCGCTTCAACCCCGATCGATGGCTGGACAAGAGCCAGGCGCAGCTCGCCGACGGAGCGTTCCTCCCTTTCGGCGCGGGCAAGCACAAGTGCATCGGCGACCGCTTCGCCCAGGCCGAGATCACCACTGCGATCGCGACCCTCACCCGGACCTGGCGCCTCGACCTCGCCCCCGGCCAGAGCATCCGCCCTGTGGCCCGCGCCACCGTAAGGCCCAGCACCCTCAAGATGACCGCCCAGCCCCGCGAACGGGTCCAGAAGAAGGGGGAGCAGCTCGACTGATGCCGCGTATATGCCCAGCCCGCGTCGGGGATCACCCCACGATCGTCGTCTGCGTCCAGAAGTGGTGGGGCGACTCGCGCACTCCCGAGGAGGCGCGCGAGTTGTCGCTGCTGCTGCCGCGGCTGTTCCTGCAGTTCTTCGCCGGCACGAGCCTGGTGTGGGAGGACGAGGGGCGGGAGATCACGGGATTCCTGATCGGCTTCTACTCCGCGGACGACGAGGACCAGGCGTACGTCCATTTCGTGGGCGTGGACCCGGAGTTGCGGGGCCGAGGTGTGGCCCGCGCCCTGTACTACGAGTTCCTGCGGCGCGCCGCCGAGGCGGGCCGCAGCGAGGTGCGGGCGATCACCTCGCCCGGGAACACCGGGTCCATCGCTTTCCACCGCGCCCTGGGATTCACCCTCGAGGCGGGTGACGACGCGGTCGGCGGTCTGCCCGTGCACCGTGACTACGACGGGCCCGGGCAGGACCGGGTGTGCTTCCGGAAGACGCTCACGCCCGGGCAGTGAGCGTCTTCCGGCGTTCAGGGTCCGTGACGCCGAGGCCAAGCGTCGGAGCCAAGCCGAGGACGCCGACCTTGCCCAGGTGGGCGTTGTTCTGGACCAGGCGGGCCGCCTCGGCCGCGTCGGCGAGGGGGTAGGTCTCGGTGAGCGCGGGCGTGAGGTGGCCGAGGTCGAGGAGGCGGCCGACGGCGGCCTGCTCGTGGAGGTTGGAGCCGTGGCTGCCGATGACGCGCTTGAGGCGCATCCAGAGGTAGCGGTTGTCGAACTCGTGCTGGTAGCCGGTGCTGGAGCCGCAGGTCACCACCGAGCCACCACGGCGGACGACGAAGACGGAGACGCCGAAGGTGGCCCGGCCGACGTGCTCGAAGACGATGTGCGGGTCCTCGCCCGTCGCGGCCCGGATCAGCTTGCCGAGCCGCTTGCCGACCACGGCGGGATCGGCGGGCGCCTTGCTGCCGCTGAGGCCGATCTCCTCCCGGTTGATCACATGGTGGCAGCCCAGGCGGCGGGCGTACTCCGCCTTCCGCTCGCTGCTGACGACGCCGACGGCGATGCCCCCGCCGTTGCGGACGAGTTGGACCGCGTACGCACCGAGGCCGCCCGCCGCTCCCCAGATCAGGACGACGTCGCCCTGTGTCATCCGGGCACCCCGGTCGCTGACGAGCATGCGGTACGCCGTTCCCGCGCACAGCGGGTTCGAGGCGGCCTCCTCCCAGGTCAAGTGGGCTGGTTTGGGAAGGAGTTGGCTGGTCCGGGCGACGGCGTAGTGGGCCAGTCCGCCGTAGTTGGTCTCGAAGCCCCACGCCAGCATGCCGGTGCCCAGCATGCCGTCGGCGTGGGTCGCCGGGTCCTCCTCGTCGACGTACACCGGGCTCACCGCGACGTGGTCGCCGACCTGCCATCGGCGCACACCCGAACCGGTGCGCACGACGACGCCGGAGGCGTCCGAGCCGATCACGTGGAAGGGCTGGTCGTGCCGGGCCGCCCAGCGGTCCTGGCGGCCGAAGTGCTTCAGGAAGGCGAAGGTCGGGATGGGTTCGAACATCGCCGACCAGACGGTGTTGTAGTTGATGCCGCTCGCCATGACGGCCACCAGGACCTCGTTCGGGGCGAGTTCGGGCATCGGTACGTCGCCGAGGTGGATGGACTTGCGGACGTCCTTGTCGGCGACGCCGGTGAAGCTGTCCACGTCCTCCGCGCGCAGATGGGCGGCGGTGAAGCGGTCGGGTAACGGGAGGTGCTCCAGTTCGGTGCGGGCGGCTCCCGCGACGACGGCTTCGGCCAGGGCATCCATGGTGGTTCCTCCTTGAAGAGTCGGCTCGGGCAAGGGATCGGCTCAGACCGGGGCCCGAGGTCAGCTCAGGCCGAGACCCGCCGCGAGCGTCGGCCACGAGGCCTTGAACTCCTGCCGCCAGTTCGGCCAGTTGTGCACTCCCCCGCTGTAGAAGTGCACCTGGGCCGGGATGTCCAGGGCTTCCAACTGCCGTGTAAATCGGTGTGCTTGGGACCACAGCACGCCTTCGAGCACCGCACCTTCGAGGTTGCCGAAGTCATTGCTGGGCAGTCCGCTGCCCTGGGAGACGTACAACTTCGTGCCCTTGAGGTTGTGGGCCTGCGCGTACGGGTTGTGCCGCGCCCAGTTGTCCCGGTTGAGCAGCGGGCTGCCCCAGAGGGTCAGCGGCAGCAGCTGTTCCCGGGCGACGATCGCGTTGAGCACGGTCGGCATGCCGAAAGCCGTGGTGTCGAGGACCCCGCTGTACGAGGCGGCCGCTCCGAAGGTGCCGGGATGCCGGGCGGCGAACGCCAGGGCTCCATAGCCGCCGGTGGAGACTCCGGCCACGGCGCGGGTCGTCCCCGCCCGGAACTTCTGCCGCAACAGGCCCATCAGCTCGTCGACTTGGAACTTCTCGTAGTCCGGTGCGTCGGAACTGCCGTAGTTCCACCAGTCAGTGGGGATGCCGGTGGGGCCGGACGACGGCATCACGGTGAGGACGTTCTGGCCGGCGAGGAAGTCGACGACGTCCGTCTCGCGGGTCCAGGACGTGTAGTCGTCGTGCGCGCCCTGGAGGAGATAGAGGACGGGCCAGGTGCGGCCCGGGTGTGCGGCGTATCCGGTCGGCAGGACCACGCGTACGGGGAGGTTGGCACCGACCGCCGGGGAGGCGACCGTGAGGTCGACGGTACGGGCGTCCAGCCACTTCTCGCCGACGATGGTGGCGCCCTCGGCCACCGCTACGGCGGGAGCGGCCGCCGCGGGCGGGGCGGTGAGCACAACTCCCGTGCTGAGCAGGGCGGTTGTCACCGCGAGAGCGGCAAATCTGCGCTTCTGAGCCATGGCGGCAAGTCCCTTCAGGAGTCCCGCAGCTCGCGTGTGAGCAGTCGGGCCAGTTCGTCGACGACCGGTGGGTCGAGCAGCGACAGGTGGTGGCCGGGGAGCGGGACGACGGTCAGGTCGGTGCAGTGCGCGTCCCAGCCGAGCGTCGCGTCGCCGCGCTCGTAGCGGGGGTCGCGGACCGTGTGCGGGGCGGGCTCGCTCGCCCGGTAGAGCAGGGTGCGGCCGGTGTACCGACCGGGCTTGTGACGCTCGCCGCCGCGGAGGTCCAGATACGAGGTGCGCTGGTGCTCGAGGACGGCGTCCGGCAGGTCGACGGTGTCCCTCAGCACCTTGATGACCAGGTCGATCTGTTCCGTGTCGTCGAGCCCGGCGAGTTCGTCGTACGGCAGGTCGAGCGGGGTGCCGTAGGTGCGTTCCACGTACGCGGCGAAGTCCCGGAAGTGCCGTAGGGCCAGGTCCGCCGAGGTGAGGCGGGTGGCCAGGGGCAGGACCGAGTCGAGCAGGATCAGGGCGCAGACTCTCCCGTGCGGGGCGAGAAGTCCGGCCGCCTCGTGCGCGAGCACGCCGCCGTACGACCAACCACCCACCGCCCAGGGGCCGTTGGGGCGCACCTCCCGCACGCGCCGGGCGAACTCCGCGGCCCGTCCGGGCACATCGTCGGGATCGGCCTGCCGGTCGAAGCCGTACACGGGGCGGTCACCGTCGAGGCGGTGTGCCAGCCGGGCGTAGACGTCCGCGGATCCGCCTGCGGCGTGGGCGAGGAAGAGGGGGGTGCGGGGGCCGTCGGCGGGGAAGGTGCGCAGGGGCGCGGGGCCGGTGGGGTGCTTGCGCGCGGGACTTGTCGCCGCACTGCTCCGTGCGGGGGCCCCGGAGGCGGGACTCGCCAAAGTCCCTTGGTGCCCCATGGTCCCTTGGAGCCCGACCGCCTCGGAGGCGCGGCTTGCCACGGGACGTTCGCGCCCGACCGCCCCGCGAACCGGGCGCGCTATGGCTGCTTCGCTTCCGACCGCCCCGCGAACGGGATCGACCGTGGGCCCATCGCGCCCGACCGTCTCTGAGTCGGAGCTCGCCGCGGTCCCCTGCTGTCCCCGGCCGCCGGCCTTCACCGGCTCTCCCCCGGCCCCCAGGAGCTCCGCAACCCCTCTCAGCGTGCCTCGCCTCAGCAGCACACCCGGTTCCACCTCGACGTCGAACTCCCCCTCGACGACGGCCCGTATCCGCACGGCCGTGAGGGAGTCCAGTCCGAGGTCGGTCAACGGAGTGTCGGGGTCGAGATGGTCGGGGCTGTAGCCCATGACTCCGGCCACGCACCGCTGAAGGCGCTCAAGGGGACCCGCACTCCGGTCGGTCGGCTCGGCCGGGAGCGGCTCGTCCGCCGTCTTCTCCCCCGCCCAGAACCGGCGATGACGCCAGCGCGGCGGCGGGACGTCCATGATGCGCCCCTCGGGGTGCAGGCCCTCCCGTGGCTGGGCCACCCGCACACCGTGGACGAGCAGTGTGGCCAGCGAGGTGCGGAAGGCGAGTGCGTCGTCGGTGTCGCGGCGCAGCGTGGGGACGATCAGCGCGTCCGCCGCGCCGGCCTCCCGCAGGGTCTCGGTCAGCGGGTGCAACTGCGTTGCGTGCGGGGCGACTTCGATGAAGACGCGGTGTCCGTCCTCGGCGGCCGCGCGTACCGCCTGTGCGAAGCGGACGGGGTTGCGCAGGTTGGCAGCCCAGTACTCCGTGTCGCAGGGCACGGCCTCGCGGGGATCGCCGAGCGCGGTGGAGTAGCGGCGACAGCGGGGCGCGGTGTGCCGAACCTCGCCCAGCTCCCACGCGAACTCCGGTAGCAGCGGATCGACTTCGGGCGAGTGCCCCGCTCCCGACACACCCAGCGAACGGGCGAACCCGCCGGCTTCGGTCACCCGGGCGATCAGCCCGGCGACGTCCTCGGCCGAGCCCGTGACCACGCTCTGCATCGGCGAGGCGTGCACGGCGACTTCCAGCGTGCGGAACTCCCTTGCCAGCAAAGGGATTTCGGCGGCCGGGAGGTCCACGACCGCCATGGCTCCGCCGGTCAGCCGGTCCAGCAGCCGGGACCGTACGGCGACGATGCGGGCGCCGGTCGCCTCGTCCAGCGCGCCCGACACGACCGCCGCCGCGATCTCGCCAAGGGAGTGGCCAATGACGGCGGCGGGTTCGAGGCCGTACGAGCGCCACAGTTCGGCTAGGGCGACCTGGACTCCGTACAGGACGGGCATCACGGTGGCGGGCGTCGACAGGTCGGCGTCGGGCCGGAGTCCGGCGCGCAGGGAGAGGTCCGCGTGTTCGCGCAGGAGTGGTTCCAGTCGGTCGACGGCGGCCGCGAACACCTCTTCCGTCGCGAGGAGTCGGCCGGCCATGCCGGGCCACTGGGAGCCGTAACCGGAGAAGACCCACACCACAGGGCCGGGTCCGCCCGGTGTTCCCTCCCCCGTGATGAGATGCGGCGAGGGGTCGCCCGCGGCGAGGCGGCTGAGCGCGGTGGTCGTCTCCGTGCGGTCCCGGGTGACGAGGGCCGCGCGATGCCGACCGCGGCCGATGCGGCCGGCCAGGGTGCGGGCGAGATCACAGTCGCGTACGCGCCGGCTGTCGGGGGTGTCCAGCCAGGCGGCCAACTCGCCCGCGTACGCGCGCACACGCTCTTTTGTCGGCCCGTCGAGCAGGAGCAGCGCGGGGCGCTCGCAAGAGCTGTTCGCCCGGCCGACTGGACGGTGTTCGGAGAGGACGACATGGGCGTTCGTACCGCCGAAGCCGAAGGCCGACACACCCGCGGTGGCCGTGCCCGAGTAGCGGGGCCAGGGTTCGGGCGAGGTGACCACGCGCAGGCCGAGCGCGTCGAGGTCGGCGTGCGGACCCTGGCGGGTGAAGTGGAGGTGGGCGGGGATCTCGCCGTGGTGCAGGGCGAGCACGGTCTTGATCAGGCCCGCGATGCCGGCGGCGGCCTCCAGGTGGCCGAGGTTCGTCTTGGCCGAGCCGATCAGGAGAGGTTGTTCCATGGAGCGGTCACGGCCGAGTACGGCGCCGAGGGCGTCCGCCTCGATCGGGTCGCCGAGGGCGGTGCCGGTGCCGTGCGCCTCGACGTAGTCCACGGTCGCCGGATCGGCGTGCGCCTCGGCGAGGAGGGCACGCTGGGCCTCGGCGTTGGGGGCCGTCAGGCCGTTGGAGCGGCCGTCGGAGTTGACGGCCGTCCCGCGGATCACCGCGAGGACGCGGTCGCCGTCGCGTTCGGCGTCCGTGAGCCGTTTCAGTACGACGACTCCGCAGCCCTCGCCTCGTACGATCCCGTCGGCGGTGGCGTCGAAGGCCTTGCAGCGGCCGTCCGGGGCGAGGGCGCCCGCGCGTTGGAAACCGAGGGTGACGGCGGGGGTCAGGAGCAGGTTCACCCCGGCGGCGAGCGCCGTGTCGCTCTCGCCCGTCAGCAGGCTGCGTACGGCGTGATGGACCGCGACCAGCGACGAGGAGCACGCCGTGTCGACGGACAGGCTGGGGCCGCGCAGGTCGAGGGCGTACGACAGCCGGCCCGCGGCGATGCTCAGGGCCGCGCCGGTGGCCGTCCAGGCGTCCACCGCACGGAGGTCGGCGGTCGTGAGGTGCGCGTACTCGTTGCCGCTGATGCCCACGAAGACGCCGGTGCGGGTGCCCGCGAGCGTGGGCGCGGACAGGGCCGCGTGGTCGAGGGCCTCGCGGGTGACTTCGAGAAGCATGCGGTGCTGGGGGTCCATGGCGGTGGCCTCGTGCGCGGGGATGCCGAAGAACTCGGCGTCGAAGCCCGCGATGTCGTCGAGACCGCCGAGGAAGGCGCCGTGCCGGCTCACGTCGTCGGGCAGCCGTTCCGGATCCCGCACGAAGGGGTCCCATCGGCCGGTCGGAAGCGTGCCGACGGCGTCGCGGCCCTCGGTGAGCAGCCGCCAGTACGCGTCGGGGGAGGTGACACCGCCGGGGAAGCGGCAGCCGAGACCGATGACGGCAACAGGGGTCGACTGGGTGACGGGGGTTGATGGAGGAGAGGACGTGCGGGCCGTCGGTGACTGGTCGCGCCCATGCGGCGAGGCCGCGTATGTCACAGCCTCGCGCCCCTGACGGGGCTCGTCCTCACCCAGCCGTCCCGCCAGCGCGTCGACTGTCGGGGCGTCCCACAACAACGTGTCCGGCAGCCGCCGTCCCGCCAGCTCGCTCAGTGCTGCCGTGAGCGCCAGCGCGTCCCGTGAGGTCAGTCCGGCCTCCGCCAAGGGGCGGTCGTCGGGCAACTCGTCCGGGGACACGCCGTACCAGGCCTGGAGCCGTTCCGCGACCAGCCCGCGGATCTCCGCACGTGACGCGCTCATCGCGGCCCGAACCCGCCGTCGAGGAAGCGTGCCCGGGCGGCCGTGCGGGACACCTTGCCGCTGCTCGTACGGGGGACGGAGCCGGGCGGGACGAGCAGCAGCGAGCCGAGGCGCAGGCCGTGGCGGGCCGAGACCGCGGCGCGTACGGCGCGTTCGGCGCTCCGGATGTCCTCCTCCGCCGGTTCGGTGTCCCGCCGGTGCTCCGCGACCACGACCAGCTCCTCGCCCACGTCGTCCGGCCGGGTCACTCCGAACGCGGCGAGCCGGTCCGGGCGGACCAGCGAGACGGCCGTCTGTACGGTCTCCTCGATGTCCTGGGGGTAGTGGTTGCGCCCGTCCACGATGAGTACGTCCTTGAGGCGCCCGGTGACGAGGAGCCGGCCGTCGTGCAGGGCACCGAGGTCCCCCGTCCGCAGCCAGTCCCCCGCCGCGCCGAAGCCGAAGGTCTCGGCCGTGAGCCCGGCGCGCTTCCAGTAGCCGAGCCCGATGTTGGGACCGCGCAGCTGGATCTCGCCGACCCGCCCTTCCGGCAGCACGGCACCGTCCGCACCGGCGATCCGCAGCTCCTGCCCGACGGGTGCCCCGCAGGAGACGAGCAGGGCCGCTCCCTCGTCCGTCGTCTCCTCGATCCGCCCCTCCGCGAGCGCGTCGGCGTCGCAGGCGACGGTCGGGGGAGGCGCGTCCGGGGAGCTCGCGGTCACGAACACGGTGGCCTCCGCCAGGCCGTACGCCGGACAGTGCGCCGCGGGGTCGAGCCCGGCGGGCGCGAAGGCGGTACCGAAGCGGTCCACCGTCCCGGCCCGGACCGGCTCGCTGCCGTTGATGAGCACCCGTACGCGGTCCAGGCGGAGTTCGTCGACGAGCACCGGGTCGGTGCGGGCCACGCAGTAGTCGTACGCGAAGTTCGGGGCGGCGCTGATGGTTCCCTCGTACGAGCCGAGGAGGCGCAGCCAGCGGGAGGGGTCCTGGAGGAAGGCGAGGGGGTCCATGAGGACGGACGGGAAACCGCCCACGACGGGCGCGGCGATGCTGAGGACGAGGCCCATGTCGTGGAAGAGCGGCAGCCAGCCGACCGTCGTGGCGGCCTCCGGATCGGCGACGAACGCGTCGATGGCCTGGCGGGCGTTGGCGACGACGTTGGCGTGGCTGATCATCACGCCGGCCGGGCTGCGGGTGGAGCCGGAGGTGTACTGGAGGTACGCGATGTCGTCCGGCTCCGCGGCGGGCTCAGGTTCGTCTGTGTCTTCGAAGTATTCGAATCCGCCGCGCTGGATGGGGAGTTGGTCGATGGGTACGGTCGGGACGTCCGGCAGGTCCCGGTCCCGGACGAAGGCGCGTATCGCGGGAGCCGTGCCGGAGTCGGTGAGCAGACAGGCTGGTTCGCAGTCGGCGAGGACGGCCGCCAGCCTTCCTTCGTGGCCGGGGAGTTGGGGGCCGAAGAGCGGTACGGCGATCACGCGCGCATACAGGCAGCCGAGGAACCCGGCGGCGTAGTCGAGGCCTTGGGGCAGCACGAGGGCGGCCCGTTCGCCGGGGGTCGCGACGGTGACGAGGCGGGCGGCGACCGCTCTGGCCCGGGCGTCGAGGGCGCGCCAGCCGAGCGTGCGGTGCAGTCCGGTGGAGGAGCTGTCGGGGAAGTCGACGTGACTGAAGGCGCGTTGCTGCGGCCGGTGTCTGGCCCAGTGCCTCAGATGGTCCGTGAGTGAGGCTGCGTCGGCGGCGGGCCGGGCGGAGGTCATGGGCGGCTCCAACTGGGTCGGCTACGGCGCGAGTTGAACCATTGCGTCGGCGCGGGGCGGTGACCCAGGTTCCGCCTCCGGACGATGACGGGTTAGACGACGTGCTGACAGTTCGTCTCCCGCCTTCTGTCAGTTCTCTGACAAAGGCACACCGTCGATTCCATGCCGTGGGCCAGAGCCCGGGCGCCTCTCCCCCGCCGACAATCCGTGCGACGGCGGAAGGAGCGTCTCGTGGGACGTGCACGGCTGTTCGCGCTGTTCTCCCTGCTCACGCTGACCGGGTTCATCACGACGCTCGACAACACGGTCATCAATGTCGCCCTGCCGACCGTGCAGCGAGAACTGGGCCTGAGCGTCCCGGACTTGGAGTGGGTGGCCGCCGGCTATGTGCTCAGTTTCGGCGCGCTGCTGCTGCCCGGCGGGCGGCTGACCGATCTGTTCGGGCGCCGGTCCGTGCTGGCCGCCGGGATCGCGATCTTCACGGCGGCGTCGGCGGCGGCCGCCTTCGCGGACAGCGGTGGTGTGCTGATCGGGGCCCGCACGGTGCAGGGCGTCGGGGCCGCGCTGGTCATTCCGGCCTCGCTCGCGGTCATCGCGGTCGACCTGCCCGCGCGGCTGCGCTCGACGGCCGTGGGCCTGTGGACGGCGGCGCTGGCTGTCGCGCTGGCGCTGGGGCCCGTGGTCGGCGGCTTCGTCACCCAGCGGTGGGGCTGGGGCTGGGTGTTCGCGCTCAACATCCCCTTCGGGCTGATCGCCCTGCTGCTGATGCCTGCCGTGCCCGCCAGGTCGGTCCCTCGCCGCGGCGGCTTCGATCTGCCGGGTGTGGTCCTGTCCGTACTCGCGCTCTATCTGCTGACGTACGGTCTCGTGCGCGGCGGGGAGCACGGGTTCGGCGCCGCGCCCGTGCTGCTGTGCCTGGGCGTTGCGGCGGTCGCCGCCTGTGTGTTCGTCCTCGTGGAGGCCCGGACGGCGCGGCCGCTCGTCGAACTCCGGCTGCTGCGCGACCGGTTCCTCACCGGCGGGGTCGTCGCGCAGGTGCTGTGGGGCATCGGGGTCAACGGGGTGTTCTTCTTCACGGCCCTCTATCTCCAGCGGGTGCTCGGTTTCTCGCCGACCATGGCAGGGCTCGCCTTTCTGCCGCTGGCGGGTGCGCTGCTGCTCGGGACGCCGGTGGCCGAGCTCGCGGCCCGTGCGCTGGGCGCCCATGTCTCGATCGCGGCGGGCCTCGGCCTGGTGGCGGTCGGCCTGCTGTACGTCTCGGGGACGGGCGCCCAGGCCGGCTTCTGGGATCTGCAGCCGGGGCTGCTGCTGATCGGCTGGGGTTCGGCGTTCACCACTCCCCTGACGGTGCGCTGTCTCGCCCTGGTCCCGGAGGCCGGGATCGGGATGGCGACCGGTCTGGTGAGCGCGGCGCGTGAGGTCTCGGGTGTGTTCGGGGTGGTCCTGGTGGGGGTGGTCCTCACCCGGCGTGAGAGCGCCGAACTGCGGGCGGGCACAGATCCGCGCGATGCCTTCCTGGAGGGCTACGACTTGGGGCTCCGGCTCGCGGCGTGCTGCGTACTGGCGGGCGCCCTCGTGACGTTGGTGACGCTGCGCCGTCGTGGACGCCATCGGCGGGTGGTGGCGGCGCGGACCAGGATTCCGCTTGTCATGAAGTGACAAACACCGGGCCCAGCCCTGTCAGTCACCGATGAAGCTCGGCACAATCCGTGCGGGTATCTTCACAGTGCCCCACTTCACGTGCGCAGAAGGAGCCGCTGCGTGAACGGATTCCGCATTCTGGAGAGCGAGGTCACGAACGCCACAGCGAGGGCCGAGGAGACGGGCGGCCCGTTCAAGGCGTTCCCTTCGGGCCTGCACGACCAGCTCAGACCGTACTTCGCCGACATCACGGACGAGGTCGTGCAGGCGATCAGAACCGAGATCCCGGAGTACGCGCGGCCGACGGACGACACGTACATGCACGTCGTGCACCAGGGCGTGGAGCACGCACTGCAGGGATTTCTGGAGCGGATGGCGAAGCCCGACACCGACTGGGAGCCGGTGAAGGCGACGTATCAGCGCATCGGCCGGGGCGAGGCGGACGAGGGGCGCAGTCTCGACTCGTTCCAGTCGGCGCTGCGGCTCGGCGCACGGGTCGCGTGGCGTCGGATCAACGCGCTGGTCGACGCCGATCTGCTGCCGCGTCATGTGCTGGCCGCGTTCGGGGAGGCGTTGTTCCTGCACCTCGACGAGATGGCGGCCGCGACGACGGCGGGGTACACGGAGGCGCGGCTGCACGCGGCCGGTGAGCTCCAGCAGCGGCGTACGCGGCTGATCGATCTGCTGATCGTGGATCCGCCCGCGTCGGTCGCGGCCATCACCGATCTCGCGCACACCGCGCAGTGGCCCGTGCCCCGCTCGCTGGCCGTGGTCGTCATCGACCACGGGGCGCGGCCCGGGGCGGCGCGGCCCATCGTGCCGCCGGAGTTCCTGGCGCGGTTCGACGTACGGCCGGCCGTGCTGGTGGTGCCCGACCCGGAGGGTCCCGGGCGGGCGCGTGCCGTCGCCGGGGCGCTCCAGGGGTTACGGGCCGTCATGGGGCCGAGCGTCCCGCTCCAAGAGGGGGCGAGGTCGCTGCGGTGGGCGGCCGAGGCACTGGATCTGGCCCGGCGGGGCGTGCTGCCGGACACGGAGATGGTGCGCTGCCGGGACCACCTGGCGACGCTGCTGCTGTTCCGCGACGAGGCTCTGGTGGAGGCGATGGCCGACCGGCATCTGCGCCCCCTGGACGCCATCCGCCTGCCACAGCGCCAGCGCCTCGCGGAGACGCTCCTCAGCTGGCTGCAGTGCGGCCACAACGCGAGCGAGGTCGCCTCTCGCCTCGCCGTGCATCCGCAGACGGTCCGCTACCGCATGCGCCAGCTCGACGAGCTGTTCGGCGAGCGACTCCACGACCCCACCGCCCAGTTCGAGATGCAGCTGGCCCTGCGGGCGCTCAACCTCCGGAGGGCGGCCCGGGCAAGGTGAGCGTCACAGCGACTGGCCGAGGGTGAGCGTGTGCGGTCCGAAGCCGTTGCGCTCGTAGAACCGGATCGCGTCCGCGTTGGCCGCGTACGCCGTCACCTCCGCCTGCTGGGCGCCCTGTTTCCGCGCCCAGTCGAGGAAGTCCGCCACGAGCCGCGCTCCGGTCAGGGTGCCGCGGTGGGCCGGGCGCACGTACATGCTGAGCAGAGTGGCGATCTTCACGGGGCGCCTGGCCGAGCCGTCCGCGACCTCGCCGGCGAGGTGGCCTATGACCTCGCCGGCGCGCTCGGCCACGAGCAGCAGCCGCGCCGGGTCGTCCAGACCCGACGCGAAACGCTCCGCGCCGTGCACGTGCGGCCAGTTGACGTCGACGGTCGCGTCACGCGTGCCCGCGTCCTCGGCGAACAGGGCCGCGCTGGAGGCGACGAGCGCGGGGATGTCCTCGGGGCGGGCCGGGCGGACGACTGCCTGGTCGTGGTGGTCATTCATGGGACAGGACGTTAGCGGCTGGGTCTGACAGGGCCGCCGGGCAGTGTGCATCGCCGCAGGGAGATTTCCTGGACAGGTGTCCATGTATGGTGGACACCTGTCCAGGAAACCTTTCCAGGAAGTACCCCCGAAGGAGCTCACCCCGATGCAGACACTCGCGAACGTGCTGGTCGGCCTCGTCGCCGTCCTGCACGCGTACATCCTGGTTCTGGAGATGTTCCTGTGGGAGCGCAAGCCGGGGCGCGGGCTGCACGGGTTCGACCCGGAGATGGCCAAGGCCACCGCCGCGCTGGCCGCCAACCAGGGGCTCTACAACGGATTCCTCGCGGCCGGCCTCGTATGGGGACTGGTCGCCGACGACCCGACGGGGTTCCGCGCGCAGGTCTTCTTCCTGGTGTGCGTGATCGTCGCGGGCGTGTACGGGACGGTCACCGCGAACCGTCGCATCCTGTTCGCGCAGGCCCTGCCCGGCGCGCTCGCCCTCGCCGCCGTCCTCGCCGCACGGTGACCTCCGATCCCCGGGCCGAGCGCACGCGGGCCAGGCTGCGCCGGGCCCTCCTCGACGAGTGCGCGCGGCGGCCGCTCGCGGAGGTCAGCGTCGCGGCGCTGGTGCGGGCGGCCGGGGTCGGCCGGGCCACGTTCTATCTGCACTACGCCGACCTGGAGGCGCTGGCCGTCGACGCCTGCGCCGATGTCG
This sequence comes from Streptomyces albicerus, assembly GCF_008905045.1. GTDB lineage: Bacteria > Actinomycetota > Actinomycetes > Streptomycetales > Streptomycetaceae > Streptomyces > Streptomyces albicerus. The sequence goes on along the minus strand of NZ_VWMY01000002.1, from coordinate 199,874 downwards.
TACGCGACGCCGTGGACGCCCTGCACGCGTGGCGGGGCCGGCCCGACCCCAGGTCGGCGCCTGCCGCGCTGCTCACGTTCTTCGCGGGCCTCCCCCCTCATGCCCCGCTCTACCGCGCCCTGTTGAGCCCGGGCGGCGGCGGACCGCTCGGCCGTGTGCTCCACCAGGACCTGCGCGCCCGCAGCCTCGCCGAGCGCGAGCTCGTCGGCGCCCCGGAGGCCCCCCTCGTCGCCTCCGCCGTCGCCGCGACCTTCGCGGGCGTCCTCGCCGACTGGTTGCACGGGCTCATCGAAGGCTCCCCGGAGGAGATCGCGCACAAGGTGTGGCGTCTGCTCGTGGCCCTGCACGCCCCCCGATGGGACGCTACCCACTAGGACGTCAGTCGCAGCCGGTCGGATGCGCTGGGCGACACCGGCCGGGCTGTGGGGAAGCGTGCTCTGCGAGTGCGGTAGGTCGTTGTGGGGCGCGGGGTGGCAGAGGGTCGTTCTTTGACTGCGGGACCGTCGTGGCTGGTCGCGCAGTTCCCCGCGCCCCTCAAGGGGCGCCGTCGTGGCCGTCGCTGGTAGAGGCGAAGGTAGTGCCCGCTCTAGCCGAAGGTGAGTACCGGCTTGATTGTCTTGCCCGCGCTCATGTCTCGTACCGCCTGGTCGATGTCCGCGAACGGGTAGTGGCCGATCAGGCGGTCCAGGGGGAGGCGGCCGTCGCGGACCAGTTGGACCAGGGCGGGGATGTCGGTCTGGGTCTCGCTGTCGCCGAGGGTCAGGCCGACGACCCGCCTGCCGGGGAGCAACGCGTTGACGTCCAGGGCGACTTCGGTGCCGAACGGCGGGGCGCCGACGACGACCAGGGTGCCGCGCGGGGCGAGCGCGTCGGCTCCCTTGCGCAGGACGGCGACGCTGCCCGTGGTCTCCACGACGCCGTCGGCGCCCTGGCCGCCGGTGAGCTCCAGTACCGCCTCGGCGACATCGGCCTCGCCCGCGTTGACGGTGTGCGTGGCGCCCAACTCCCGGGCCAGTGCCAGGCGTTCGCCGACCTTGTCGACGGCGATGATGGTGGTGGCGGGCGTGAGGCGGGCGGCCATCACGGCGGACAGGCCGACGGCTCCGGCACCCAGGACCAGGAGACTGCTGCCCGCCTCGGGCTTGATCACGTTCCAGACGGCGCCGACGCCGGTCTGTACGCCGCAGCCCAGGGGTGCGAGGGACTCCAGCGGTACGTCCTTGTCGACCTTGACGAGGCTGCGCTCGTCCACCAACGCCCGCTCGGCGAAGGAGGACTGGCCGAAGAAGTGGCCGCCGAGCGGGGTCCCGTCCCGGCTGATGGTGGCCGAGCCGTCGGCGCGACGGCCGCCGAGGAGGTTCAGCGGCAGCCAGGCGGCGCAGTACGCCGGGTGGCCATCGCGGCAGTTGCGGCAGGAACCGCAGGAGGTGAAGGACAGCACGACATGGTCGCCGGGCTCGACACCGGTGACGTCCGGGCCGACGGCCTCGACGATCCCGGCTCCCTCGTGCCCCAGGACGCCGGGCAGCGGGAACGGCAGACCGCCGCTCGCGACTCCGAGGTCCGTGTGGCACAGGCCCGCGGCCACGATACGGACCAGGGCTTCATGGGCGCGGGGCTCGTCGAGCTCGACGTCGGAGAGGGTGAAGGACGCTCCCCCGGACTCGACCACGGCCGCGCGAGTGGTGGTGGACATACTGCGAACTCCCTTGAGTGAGGGTGAGCCTGCGGTGGGGCGCTCAGTCGAGCGAGATGACGACGGACTTGACCTTGGTGTAGGAGGCGAGCGCCTCGGGCCCGTACTCGCGGCCGAAGCCGGAGGCCTTGACTCCGCCGAAGGGCACCGCGGGGTCGAGCATCGCCCAGTCGTTGACCCACACGATGCCCGCCTGGAGCCGGTCGGCGACGCGGTGCGCGCGGGCCAGGTCGGTGGTCTGCAGCCCGGAAGCCAGGCCGTACGGAGTGGAGTTGGCCAGCTCGACGGCCTCGTCCTCGGAGTCGAAGGGCTGCACGGTGAGGACCGGGCCGAAGATCTCCTCCTGGACCACACGGGAGTCGTTCGACAGGCCGGCGATGACCGTGGGCTTGTAGTAGAAGCCGCCGTTCAGGTCCAGACGCTCGCCGCCGCAGACGACACGGCCGCCCTCCTTGCGGGCCAGCGCCACGTACTCCTCGACCTTGCGCAGATGCTTCTCGCCGGCCATCGGCCCGATGACGGTCGCCGGGTCCCGGGGATCGCCGATCGGTACACCGGGGACCGCGTCGGCGAGGATACCCACCAACGTGTCGTACAGCGGGCGGGCGACCAGGAGGCGCGGGCCCCCCATGCAGAACTGGCCGGTGTTGAAGACGAAGCCCTTGATGACGGCGCCGACCGCCTTGTCCAGGTCGGCGTCCTCGAAGACGATGTGGGCCGCGTTGCCGCCCAGCTCCATCGTGACCGGCTTGAGCGCCTCGCCGGCCACGCTCGCGGCGTGCCGGCCGATGGCGGTCGACCCGGTGAAGGCGACCTTGTCGACGCCGGGGTTCCTGAGGAGCGCCTCGCCGGCGACCGGGCCCGCGCCGGTCACGACGTTGATGACGCCGTCCGGGACACCGGCCTTCTGGAGCAGCCGGGCCATGTAGAGGGCGCTCAGCGGGGTCTCGTCGGCGGGCTTGTGCACCACGACGTTGCCGGCCGCGAGCGCGGGGGCGAGCTTCGAACTGGACAGGATCAGCGGGAAGTTGAACGGCGTGATCGCGGCGACCACACCGAGCGGCCCGCGCCGCGTGTACGCGAAGGCGTTCATCGGGGTGTCGCGGGTGGCCCCGTCCAGCGTCTGGGCGAGCGCCGCGCAGTACTCGTACTCGTCGGCCGCGGTCAGCACGTCCACCGCGCCGCACAGCGAGATCGGCTTGCCGACGTCGAGGCTCTCCAGGCCGGCGAGCTCGTCGGCGTTCTCCCGGATCAGCTCGGAGACGCGGTGCAGCACCCGGCCGCGCTCGCGTCCGCTCATCCTGGCCCACGGCCCGTTGTCGAACGCCTCCCGCGCGGCGCGAACGGCGGCGTCGACGTCGGCGGCCGAGGCCTCCGCGACCGTCGTGACCACCTGGCCGGTGGACGGATCGAACACGTCCGTACGCGCTCCGTCGGCTGCCTCGAGCCACTGTCCACCGATGAACAGCTGCCCGGGCCCGCCCTCGAAGGTGGTCGTCATTGCCCACTCCTCAGCCTTGATCGCTAAGATTTCAACAAACAGGATTCCTGTTGGTTCGCAGTCTCATTACAGACAGGTTTCCTGTCAATGCCCTAGGCTGAACCCATGGTCGTCACCAAGGCACCCCCGTCGCTCCTGTACATGGTCAAGCAGGTGGAACTCGTCGTGCGGTCGCACCTCGACGAGTTGCTGAAGCCGACGGGGATCACAGCGCTGCAGTACACCTCGCTCACCGTCCTGGAGCGGCACGACGGCCTCTCCGCGGCGCAGCTCGCGCGCGACTCGTTCGTGACAGCGCAGTCCGTGGCCGACGTGGTCCGGGCCCTGGAGACCCGCGGTCTCGTCCGCCGCGAGCGCAATCCCCGCAACCGCCGCGAGCTGCTGATTCTCCTCACCGAGTCTGGCCGGGATCTGCTCGCGCGGCACGCCGAGCCCGTACGGGAGCTGGAGGAGCGCATGGTCCGTGATCTCACCGCACACCAGACGGACCAGTTCCGGCAGGCACTGTCGAAGGCGTGGCAGGCGCTGTCCTAGATCCCGGCAAAGGCCCCACCCGGGAATCCGGCGGGCGACACGTCGCGCAAATCGAAGACATATGTCAATCGAACATGCTGAAATTCACCTCAACGAGGGTAACTTGCAGGGTGGGGAATGCTTTGGCGGCCTCCAGCCCCACAGTGCCGCGTCTACGCTCGCAGAACGACGTCACCCTGGCCCCCGGTGACCTGGTTGGAGGTGATGTCGTCGTGCGCAGCGACTCCGCGCCGCTCACTCCCCACCTCCGCGTTCACCAGGACCGCGGGCACACCGTTCTGGAGTTCCAGGGCGAGATCGACATCATCGCGGCGCTGGACATCATCCCGGCCCTGGACGCGGCGACAGGACACCCGGCCGCGCAGGTCGTCCTCGATCTGCGGCACATCGAGTTCTTCGACTGCTCGGGCCTGCGCCTGCTGTACCGGGCCCGCCGCCGGGTCCTCGCCCAGGGCGGGCGACTGCATCTGGTCTGCACCCACCCGCTGACGCTGCGCATCCTGCAGGTGACCGGGCTCGACGAGGTCATGCCTCCGCTGTCGAGCATGGACGAGGCCCTCGGACAGCCCGAGGCCGCCTCCGAGTCGTTATGACCTCTTCGGCTCACTTGAGGATCTTGGTGACCTGACCGGCGCCGACCGTTCGGCCGCCCTCCCGGATCGCGAACTTCAGCCCTTCCTCCATCGCGATCGGCTGGATCAGCTCGACGTGCATGGTCGTGTTGTCGCCCGGCATGACCATCTCGGTGCCCTTGGGCAGCGTGACGACTCCCGTGACGTCCGTGGTGCGGAAGTAGAACTGCGGCCGGTAGTTGTGGAAGAAGGGCGTGTGCCGTCCGCCCTCGTCCTTCGACAGGATGTACGCCCTCGCCTCGAACTCGGTGTGCGGGGTGACCGAGCCCGGCCTGATGACGACCTGCCCCCGTTCGACCTCCTCGCGCTTCACGCCCCGCAGGAGGAGCCCGACGTTCTCGCCGGCCCGGCCCTCGTCGAGCAGTTTGCGGAACATCTCGATGCCGGTGACCGTCGTCTTCGTCTTCTGGTCGTGGATGCCGATGATCTCGACCTCGTGGTTGACGTGCAGCACACCGCGCTCGATGCGGCCGGTGACGACCGTGCCGCGGCCCGTGATGGTGAAGACGTCCTCGATCGGCATCAGGAACGGCTGGTCGACGTCGCGTACGGGCTCGGGCACGAACTCGTCGACGGCGGTGAGGAGTTCGAGCACGGACGCGGTCCACCGCTCGTCGCCCTCAAGCGCCTTGAGCGCCGAGACCCTGACCACCGGGACGTCGTCCCCCGGGAACTCGTACTCCGTGAGCAGCTCACGCACCTCGAGCTCGACGAGTTCGAGGATCTCCTCGTCGTCGACCATGTCCGTCTTGTTCAGCGCGACCACGATGTACGGGACGCCGACCTGCCGCGCGAGCAGGACGTGCTCCTTGGTCTGCGGCATCGGGCCGTCGGTCGCGGCGACCACCAGGATCGCGCCGTCCATCTGCGCCGCGCCCGTGATCATGTTCTTGATGTAGTCCGCGTGTCCCGGGCAGTCGACGTGCGCGTAGTGCCGCCGCTCCGTCTGGTACTCGACATGGGCGATCGAGATCGTGATGCCGCGCTGCCGCTCCTCGGGCGCCTTGTCGATCTGCTCGAACGGCGTGTACGGGTTGAGGTCGGGGAACCGGTCGTGCAAGACCTTCGTCACGGCCGCCGTGAGGGTCGTCTTGCCGTGGTCGATGTGACCGATGGTGCCGATGTTGACATGCGGCTTGGTCCGCTCGAACTTCGCCTTGGCCACTGCAAGCCCCTCCTGATCACCCGGGTGATGTGAGCGTGCTCCGCTTGGTCCGGTTCTCTGCGTTTCTCTCCGTCTATTCGGTACTGCCGTTCGCACCCCGTGTCCACGGGAAATTCAGTTGCGCCCGCCGTCGGCCGACGCGCCATGATGGCTCCGTACCGACCCCCGAACTTCAGGAGCACGGAATGCGCCGTTTCCTCGGAACCCTTCGCCCCCACCGGACGACAGTTCTCGAGGACTCGACCACGCATGCATTCCCTGAACACCCCGCACGCCTCGAACACCCTGAACATCGGCATCCTGGCGCACGTCGACGCCGGTAAGACCAGCCTCACCGAGCGGCTGCTCTTCGACTCCGGCGTCATCGACCGGCTCGGCAGCGTCGACGCCGGCGACACCCGTACGGACGACGGCGCGATCGAGCGGCAGCGCGGGATCACCATCCGCTCGGCCGTCGCCGCCTTCACCGCCGGGGACGTCCAGATCAACCTCATCGACACCCCCGGGCACTCCGACTTCATCGCGGAGGTCGAGCGTGCCCTGGAGGTCCTCGACGGCGCGGTGCTGCTGCTGTCCGCCGTGGAGGGCGTGCAGGCGCAGACCCGGGTGCTGATGAAGACCCTGCGGCGGCTTCGCCTGCCCACGCTCGTCTTCGTCAACAAGATCGACCGCGCGGGCGCCCGGGAGGAGGGCCTGCTCGACGACATCCGGCGCAGGCTGACCCCGCACATCGTCCAGCTCACGGGCGTACGCGCCATCGGCACCGCGCACGCCCACGTCGTGCCGCGCCCCCTCGACGAGCCCCGTACGACGGAGGCGCTGGCCGAGGTCGACCCCGGCATCCTCGCTGCGGTCGTGGACGGTCCGCCGCCGACCCGGGACGAGCTGCGGGCCGCACTCGCCGCGCGGACCGCCGACGGCTCCCTGCACCCCGTCTTCTTCGGTTCGGCACTCGGCGGCCAGGGTGTCGCCGAACTCGTCGAGACCCTGCCCCGGTTGATCCCGCCTTCGCAGCCGACGGAGACGCCGGAGGCGGCAGAGCCGCGCGGCACGGTCTTCGCCGTACGCACCGGACCCGGCGGCGAGCGAACTGCCTATCTCCGGCTGTACGAAGGTGAGGTGACGCAGCGTCAGCGACTCACGTTCCTGCGGCGCGAGGCGGACGGGCGTACGACGCAGGTGTACGGCCGGGCCCTCGGGCTCGATGTGGTGGGCCGGCCAGGATCGCTCACCGCGGGCAACATCGCCGCGGTGACCGGCCTGACCGGCATCCGCGTCGGCGACCGCCTCGGCCAGAGCCCGGACCGCGCCCCGCAGTTCGCCGCCCCGACCTTGGAAACCCTGGTCCGCGCGCGGCAGCCCGACCGGGCGGCATCGCTGCGGTCCGCGCTGCTCGCTCTCGCCGACCAGGATCCTTTGATCCACGCGCGGCCCGGGCCCGACGGCAGCACGGCACTGCTCCTTTACGGCGAAGTGCAGAAGGAGGTCCTCGCGGCCACGCTCGCACAGGACTTCGGCATCGAGGCCGAGTTCGAGCCGAGCCGGATCCGGTACCTGGAGCGCCCGGCGGGCACCGGCGAGGCGTACGAGGAGATCCGGCGGCACGGCCACACGGGGTTCTGGGCGACGATCGGGCTCCGCGTCGAGCCGGGCCCGCGCGGCTCCGGTGCCGTCTTCGCGTACGAGACCGAACTCGGCGCCCTGCCCCGCGCCTTCCACCAGGCCGTCGAGGACACGGTCCACGCCACGCTCCTCGACGCGGGCCCGCACGGCTGGCCGGTGACGGACTGCCGGGTCACCCTCGTCCGCTCCGGATTCTGCGCGCCGATCAGCACGGCGGGCGACTTCCGCGGGCTCACGCCGGTGGTACTGCGCCGCGCCTTGGAGCACGCGGGAACACGGGTGTACGAGCCGTACCACTCGTTCGAGACCGAGCTTCCCCTCGACGCGTTCGCGCCCGTCACGGCCCAACTCGCCGCATATGGATCGGAGTTCAAGGAGACCGCGGGAGGACGCACCTCGTGGCTGGTCACCGGTGAGCTCCCCGCCCGGCACGTCCGCGACATCGAACTGCGCCTGCCCGGACTGACGCACGGAGAGGGCGTGTGGTGGTCTCGGCCTTCGGGGGATCGCCCGGTTCGGCAGCTGCCGGGTGAGGCGGCCCGGACTCGGTGAGGCTCCCGGGGTGCCCGGGGACAAAGGGCCGGAAGGTGCCTTGCGCGACCGCCCGGTACTCATGACGCGCCTTGGGCAACAGCCCCCGCGCCAGCCGTCCACCGACGTCCTTTCACAGTCAACCAATCCGTCAACAAAGCGGTCTGGCAAGGGATTTGAGGGGCACTAGAAAGGGGGAAGGAGGACGGTCCACATGACGACGTCCCTGAAGCGCCTGCCCGGATGGGCGAAGATCCTCAGCGCGGTCGTACTCGTCCTGGTGGTGCTCGGCGCCGGGCTGCAGCTGAGCCTGCTGCCCGGACTGCGCGACGTGTTCCGCGAGGACACCCACGACCGGTCGGGACCCACGCTCCTCAAGTCCATCCAGGACATCAGCCGTTACGACGCCGCCTCGGGCAACTTCCAGGTGGTGGTGGATCTCGAGAAGGACACCAAGTACCTGCCGGACGCGGTTCGCGGCACTCGCACCCTGTACGTGGGCGCGGGCACCGTGGACGCCTATGTCGACCTCGGAAAGATCCGCGACAAGGACGTGACGCTCAACGACGACCGCACGTCGGCCACGCTCAGGCTCCCCCACGCCGCCCTGGGCAAGCCCGCGCTCGACCCCGACCACTCGTACGCCGTCTCCAAGCAGCGCGGTCTCCTCGACCGGCTCGGCGACATCTTCTCGGACAACCCGAACGACGAGCGGGCCGTCCAGCGGCTGGCCGCCCGGCACATCGGCGACGCCGCGAAGGACAGCGAACTGACCGCCCGCGCCGAGGAGAACACCACCGGCATGCTCAAAGGACTGCTGGGCTCCCTGGGCTTCAAGGAGGTGCGCGTGACCTACGGGGCGTGAGCCTCGACCGGTCGCTTCGACCAGTGACCTCAGAGCCTGTGTCATGGCCCGTGCGCCCGGCCGGGGCTATGACACAGGCTCTCAGCCGGCGACGATGCCGGGGAGGGCCAGCGCTCCGAGCAGGGCTGCCCCGGCGAGCAGCCACGCCACATAGTCGCCGATGTGCCCGGACTGCAGCCGTCGCAGCGGTCCGGTCCAGGCCTCGCCGGGCAGTCCCTTCCGATGGGTGACGGCAAGCGCGGCGAGGCCCACGGCCAGGAGTGTCGAGGTGAGACCGAGGAGCACTCCGGCCGGGGTCCAGTGGGGTGAGGTGAACGCCCCACCGGATCCGGCCTCGCTGACCGAGTGGTCCACCACGGTGGCGAAGCCGGGGGCCACTCCGACGGCGAGCGCGGCGGCGAGCAGCAGCGCCGGGACGGCCGTCATGGTGTCCGGTACGCGCTTCAGCCGCCGCCGGGTCTCGGGTCGCTCGCCGGAGCCGGTCGTCTCGTACGGCTCGTACGAGGGGTCCTCCTCGGGTTTCGGCCCGAGGCCGAGGAACACGCGCGCGCCGACCCGCAGCACCGCGCCCGCCGTCACCGTCGACACGGCCACGAACAGCACGGTCAGGGCAGGACCCGCCGCTTCCTCGGTGAGCGCCTTGCCCAGTCCGGTGCCGAAGGGCGGCAGTCCGGCGAGTCCCAGCGCGCCGGCTCCGAAGAGCGCGGCGACGCCGCGCAGCTTCCGGGCGCGCCCGTGCAGGGCGTGCTCGTCGACGCTGCCGTACCGGTCGAGGAGGATGCCCGTGCAGGCGAAGAGGGCGGCCTTCACTCCGGCGTGGCCGAGGATGTAGAGCGCGACCCCGCCGTCGCCCTCCGGCTTGAGCACACCGATGCCGATGAGGAACAGCCCCATGTGGGCGACCGTCGAGTACGCCAGCAGCCGTTTGATGTGCCGCTGACACCAGCACAGCACGGCCCCGACCACCGCGGTCAGCGCGCCGAGGACGATCAACGCCCGTTCCAGGTCCGGCGCCGGGATGCCGCCCGGGCCCGAGAAGACGTCTCCGTACACGCGCCAGGTTCCGTAGACGCCGAGTTCGACCATCACGCCGGACAGCAGCATGCACACCGGTGTCGGTGCGACCGCGTGCGCGTCCGGCAGCCAGAAGTGGAAGGGCACGGCCGCGGCCTTCACGAGCAGCCCGGTCAGGACGAGCACGAAAGCGGCGAGGACCAGCGCGTCGGGCGGGCCGCCCTCGTCGAGCCGCCGCCCGATCTGCGCCATGGCGAGCTCACCGGTGCGCGCGTACAGCAGCACGATGCCCATCAACATGGCGTACGCGCCGAGGGAGTTGACCACCCCGAAGGTCAGCGCCCCCTGCACGGCCCTGGCCTCCTCGACGCGGTGGCCCGTCAGCGCGTAGGCCACGACGCTCATCAGCTCGAAGAAGACGAACGCGTTGAAGAGGTCACCGGCGATCGCGAAGCCGCACATGCCGCCCTGGAAGAGCAGCATCAGGGCCGGGAAGGAGCCCGCGTGGCGGCGCGGCGGCTCGTCGAAGTAGTGCCAGGAGTACGCCAGTGCCGCCAGCGTCAGCAGCGAGGCGAGCGCGGCCATGCCGAGCCCCGGCCCGTCCCCGATCAGCATGATGCCCACACTCACGCCGTCGCGGGGCACCCAGTCGCCGACCCACTCGACCATGGGCGGCGAGGACTGCAGGACGAGGAAGATCGCGAGGCCCGCGGTGGCCGCGGAGACGGCGCAACCGGCTGTCTCCGCCACCGCGCGCGGGAGCCGTCGGCCGCCGGCGACCAGCAGGGTGGCGCCGAGCAGTGGTACGGCGACGAGCAGCGGCAGCAGGTGGTTCGGGTGGTCCATCAGCCACGCAGCTCGGAGAGTTCGTCCGGGTCGACCGTGCCGTGGCGTTTGGAGATCTGCAGGACGAGCGCGAGCAGCAGCGCGGTGACGGTGGCGCCCACGACCACGTCGGTCAGGGCCAGCGCCTGGACGACCGGGTCCACGACGGGCCGTGAGGCGGGCTCGATGTCCGAGTAGACGGGCGCGGTGGCGCCGTCGCGGTAGCCCACGGCGATCAGCAGCACGTAGGTGGCGGCCTGGCAGACCGTGAGGCAGCCCACGGCATGGATGAGGTTGCGGCTGGTGGCGAGGCCGTAGCAGCCGGCGAGGAAGACCCACACCGCGACCAGATACGGCAGTACGGACATCACGGTCGGCTCACTCCCCGCTCTTCCCTGTCTTTCCCGTCTTTCCGCTCTCTTCGATCTCTACGGCCTGGTCCAGGAAACGGGCGAGCAGCACGACCGCCGCGCAGGCGACTTCCATGCCGATGGCTGCGTTCAGCAGCGGGACGGCGCCGCCGGACGACAGCGTGTTGAACGTGCCGTACGAAAGCAGGGTGTTCGCGAGGAACGCCGTCCCTGCGAGCACTCCCGCCAGCCCCAGCACGAGGTACGCGGACGCGGAGAGCGCGTCGCCGACCTCGTACAGGCCGACCGGCCGGATCCATTCCAGGGCGCGGTAGTCGGCGCCGAGGTACAGCAGGTGCAGGGCGGTCGCGGCGACCACGCCGCCCTGGAAGCCGCCGCCGGGACTGAGCTGGCCGTGGGCGATGACGTACAGGCCGGTGAGGAGGGCGACGGGGAGGGTGACGAGCGCGTAGCGGCGAACCGGGACGGCGACCTGGGCGGGGGCAGGTTTCGCGCGGTGTTCGTCGCGGGTCTGGCGGAGCAGCACGACCGTGCCCAGGACCGCCGAGAAGAGGATGGTCATCTCGCCCAGCGTGTCGAAGGCCCGCTGGTCGAAGTTGACGGACGCCACCGTGTTGGCGGTGCGCCGGGCCAGCGACTCGCGCACCGCCCGGTCCCCGTACGGGTGTTGGTCGCCGCCGAAGCCGGGCAGCTGAAAGCAGGCGACGACGAGGAGCACCGCGAGACCGGTGCCGCCCGCGGAGAGGATCCACAGCCGTACGCGCCTGCTCACTCCGTACGTCCCTGCCGCTGTCTGCGGCGCCACACCTTGCGTACGGAGAGCAGCAGCAGGAGCGGGGTCAGGGCCGAGCCGACGGCAAGCTGGGACAGGGCCACGTCGGGGGCCTGGAGCACGGTGAACAGCAGGGCCAGCGCGACACCGAGGAGGGAGAGGACGAGGGCCTGGTGCACGGGATCGCGGGTCGCCACGGCCGCGGTGGCGGTGGCGGCGACCAGCAGCAGGGCGACGGCGATCAGCGCGTCATCCATGGCGCTCCTCGGCCGTCGGCATGCCGCGGGCCAGCGCCCGGGACGCGACGAGGTTTCCGCCGATCAGGAGGGCCCCGGTCACGAGGAGTTTCACCATGGCCCGCCCGGGTTCGGTGGCCACGCACACGGCCAGCACGACCGCGGCCGCGAAGCCCGCGGCCGCCCAGGTGAGTGCCTGGGCGCGCGGCGGGTCCTCGTCCAGGTCCTCGGCGAGCAGCCGGGCGAAGACGAGGGTGCCGATGGGGCCCAGGAGGGCGAGGACCAGCGCGACGTCCACGTACGACGGGCGGTCGTAGCCCTGGGCGAGCAGAAGCAGGACGGGGCAGCCGAGCGTGGTGGACAGGTTCTGTGCCACGGCCCGGCGCCGCAGCGGGCCCGTGGCCACGCCCCACACCGCCGCCGCGCCTCCCCCGGCGAGCGCGGCCGTCGCGGCGACGGTCCAGCCGTTCGTCGCGCGCTCACCGCCCGCCGCGCGGCACCGGCGGCGACCGCCCCGACCAGGGAGACTCCCGCTCCGACGACCAGTTCCAGGGTGTCGACGGTACCGATGAGCATCAGCCAGAGGACGGCCAACAGGGCCCACCAGCCCAGGACTTCGAGCACGGGGCGGAGGAGGGTCGTATGCCGGGCCATACGCCACCTCTGATCCCTTTTGACCGATATGTCCGGGCCATCATCCACCATCGCTCCTGGCCGTCGGGGGCGGCACGCGACGGGTTTCTGCCCGGAGTGCCCCGGCAGCGCGAAGGGAAACCGGGGCCGCCGGCGGCTCAGCTGGTTCCTTGACGTCCCGATGGTCATCGGGACGTCAAGGAACCAGCTCAGGTCTGGGAGTCCGTGAGCAGTCCGCGGGCCACCGCGCGGGCGAGGGTCGGCCCGTGGTCGTCCTCGATGAGGGCGAAGGTGAGATCGAGGGCGCTGGTCACACCGGCCGAGGTGTAGACATGGCCGTCTACAGCCACATCCAGGATCTGGGCGTTGTCGTAGCCCACGAGAAGGACGGGGCGCGGCGGCATCGGGGCGCTCATGCTCCGAGGACATCACAGTCCCGGGTCGGGTGTCGGTCGCATCTTCGGCTTCTCCGGGGGTAATCGCCTTTCAACGGACGACAGTTGAAAACTGGAGGGTTGAATGGCCCGCGCAGTGTTACGTCCCCGTACCGCACTACGCCTCCGCTCCACGTCGCACTCCAGCACCAAGAAGTCACGTCCTCGCCCCACGAAGTCGCGCTCCCGCGGCCCGAAGTCCGACCGCTCCTCGACGGCTCCAGGTGAGCGGCGAAAACTCCCCTTTGTCGTTCGGCTATTGGTGATGCTCGTCGCCTTCGCGGCCATGGTGGCGTTCGCCGCCGCGCTGGCCCGGCTCACCCTGCAGCCGTCACCGGCCTCCGAGGCCCTGACGCACAGCAATCTGCGCCCCGGCCGTTCCCTGCGCGCCTATCTGGACCAGCCCGAACTGCGCGACGCCGTCAGGCAGATCGGCGGGAACCTCCTCCTCGGAATCCCCTTCGGCGTACTGCTGCCCGTACTGGTCCCCGGGGCGCGCGGAATCCTGCGAGTGCTCCTGCTGACCGCGGCGGTGATGCTGATGGTCGAGCTGGTGCAGGGTGCGCTGATCACCGGGCGCGCCTTCGACATCGACGACGTCATCCTCAACACCACCGGGGCGCTGATCGGTTACCTGCTCCTCGGCCGCCGGCTGAGCCGTGCGGTGCATCCGCGGGAGCGCCGCCGGAAGGCGTGAAGCCATGAAGACGTGAGGGCCGGCGTCGAGGTGTGAACGAATGGTCCGTACCAAAGTCTTGACGTCCCCTTACCTCACTCCTTAAATCAAGAGGCGAAGCGCGCACCCCCCACCTCAGTCGGCCTGTCCCCCCACAGGGATCGCCGTACGGAAGGGAGAGTCGTGGACTCCCCACGCCTGCTCCGCAGATGCCTCTTCGCCGCCCTGTCCGCCGTGCTCCTCGCATCGGCCGCCATCGTCCCCGCACAGGCGGATCCCCCACGGGCGGCCCCCGAGCCGAAGGCCGAGGCCGCGGCCGTGACCTTCTCCGACACCTTCGACGGCCCCGCCGGCTCGGCCGTCAACTCCTCGAAATGGCAGATCGAGACCGGCGACAACGTCAACAACCACGAGCGGCAGTACTACACGTCCGGCACCAACAACGCGGCCCTGGACGGCCAGGGCCATCTGGTGATCACGGCCCGCCGCGAGAACCCGAACAACTACCAGTGCTGGTACGGGCGTTGTGAGTACACCTCGGCCCGCCTCAACACGGCGGGGAAGTTCACGACGACATACGGACGGGTCGAGGCCCGGCTGAAGGTGCCTCGCGGGCAGGGCATGTGGCCCGCCTTCTGGATGCTCGGCAACGACATCGGGCAGGTCGGCTGGCCGAACTCGGGCGAGATCGACGTCATGGAGAACGTCGGCTTCGAGCCCTCGACCGTCCACGGCACCCTGCACGGCCCCGGGTACTCCGGCTCGGGCGGCATCGGCGGCGCCTACTCGCTGCCCGGCGGCCAGGCCTTCGCGGACGCCTTCCACACCTTCGCCGTCGACTGGACGCCCGACGCGATCACCTGGTCCGTGGACGGCAACGTCTACCAGCGGCGCACACCGGCCGATCTGGGCGGCAGGCAGTGGGTGTTCAACAAGCCGTTCTTCCTGATCCTCAACCTCGCGGTGGGCGGCTACTGGCCCGGCGATCCGGACGGTTCGACCGTGTTCCCGCAACAACTGGTCGTCGACGAGGTGAAGGTGACGACGAGCGACGGGGCCGGTGGCGGGGCGCCCATCAGGGGCCTCGCGGGCAAGTGCGTCGACGTGGCGGGGGCAACTCCCGCCAACGGCACACCCGTTCAGCTCTACGACTGCAACGGCACCGCCGCTCAGCGGTGGACCGTGGCCTCCGACGGCTCGATCCGGACGCTGGGCAAGTGCCTGGACGTCACCGGCAACGGCACGGCGGACGGCTCGACCGCCCAGCTGTGGGACTGCACGGGCGCGGCCAACCAGCGGTGGACGGTCACCGGCGCACGCGACATCGTGAATCCGCAGGCCGACAAGTGCCTGGACGCGACGGGCAACAGCTCCGCCAACGGCACACGGCTCCAGATCTGGACGTGCACGGGCGCCGCCAACCAGAAGTGGACAGTCGGCTGACGAGCCGGAACGGCTGACCGACACAGGAGTACGGCTGCCTGACGCGGGAGGCCGGACGAGTCAGCCCGAAGAGCCCGGCCGGGGGCCGCCCGGCCGGGCTCAGTCATTGCGCGTTCCGCACTCCGCGGTCCGGCTTCGGACTTCGGACTTCGGACTTCGGACTTCGAGGTCTGGGCTCCGGATTCCGGGCGCCGGGCTTCGAACTCCGGGCTCCGGGCTCCGGGCTCCGGGCTCCGGGCTCCGGGCGTCGAACTCCGGGCTTCGGATCAGCCGCCCGCCTCGCAGTCCGTGTCCTGCAGCTGGATGGGCCGCGTGGCGTCCAGGCCGACGTACGCCGTGAAGGTCGTCGTGACCTCACCGTTCTCACTCCAGTGCGCGGTCACCGTCGCGTAGCCGACGCCCGCCGACTGGGCCGTGCTGACCGGGCCGATGTCGATGTACCTCGGCTCGTTCTGCGCGCACAGCAGGACGTCGAAGCCCTCGCTCGCGGCGGCCTTCTCCTTCAGGTGCTCGGAGATGCCGTACTTGCGCGCGAAGTCGACGGGGCCGTGCTCGCCGTAGAAGTCCTCCAAGAAGGTGTGGATCTCCTCGGCGGTGTAACGGTCGTTCGGGTCGACGGCCGACGCGGCGGACGCCGGAGCCGCGGAGGCCGGAGCGGTGGCGGTGAGTCCGAGGCCGAGGACGGTCGCGCAGCCGACGGCGAGGGCGAGGGCGAGGCGCTTGGTCGTGCGTGGGCGCGTGGTGATGCGGAACATGTGAGGTACCCCGTTTTCCGTGCGGTGCCCATGAGTCGGGCTGGTCACAGGAGCAGACCCGCCACCTCTGCCAGGCGTTGTGCCTTCCGCCCGCGCTGTTCCCGTCCCGCGACAATTGCCGCACATTCGTCACGCGACGCGTCCGTCACAGGGCCCGTCCGCACGGCTGCGGGCAGGGCGAGGCGACATGACGACTTCTGTCGTACGAGGGCAGGGATACGCCGCAGGGAACCGGGGCTGGCCTTGATCACCGGCGACCGACAAGATCAAAGTGACCTCGTGGTCGCGGACGACTTCTTCCCACGGGTCGCCGAGCAATTGGGCGACCTCGAGCGCAGGCGGGGGTCGCGCCATCACCTACTGGCCGGGCGCCGGCCCGTAGTGCGCCCGCGCCCCGGCGGAGCGCCTAGCGCGGGTGCCAGGTGAGCTTGTCGCCGCCGACCCAGCGGACCACTTCCGGGTCGTCGGCGTCGTGCACCGGGATGCCGTACGCCGCCGCGGCGATCAGGACGTCCGTGAAGCTCTTGGCCTCGCCGATGACGGCACCGTCGATCTCCACGATGCGGAAGGGCGGATCGCCGGGCTGAACGCCCAGGACCGTGATCCGCGGGTGCGAGATGTGGGGGCTTGAGATTTCAGTCATGATCCCACCGGTTCCACACGCGTGCCGCCGATAAGCCTGCCGGGGCGGCGCTGTCGGTCGTCGTGGCACCCAGCGGCGCGCCGACGTGGCCGACGTCCGAACGAGGTTCGCACTACATGGTGGCACAAGGAGGCCCCGTCGGCTGCCGTGCGGACCGGTGCGGGCTGCGCGACGCTGGAGGCATGGACCCGGCCGAGGCCCTGGACCGGATCGCCTTCCTGCTGGAGCGGTCCCTGGCCCCCACTTATCGCGTACGGGCGTTCCGCACGGCGGCGGGCGTGGCCGCGGCGTTGCCCGCCGACGAACTGTCCCGGAGGGCGGCCGAGGGGTCGCTGGAGTCGCTGAAGGGCATCGGGCCGAAGACCGCGCAGGTGGTGCGCGAGGCGCTGGCCGGACAGGTGCCGGGCTATCTCGAGAAGCTGGAGCGGGAGACCGCGGGCTCGCCCGTCCAGGGTGGTGAGGAGCTGCGGGCGCTGCTGCGCGGCGACTGCCATCTGCACTCGGACTGGTCGGACGGCGGCAGCCCCATCGAGGAGATGGGCCGCACGGCGGCACGGCTCGGGCACGAGTGGGCGGTCCTCACCGACCACTCGCCGCGCCTCACGGTGGCTCGCGGGCTGTCCGCCGAGCGGCTGCGGGAGCAGCTCGCCGTCGTGGCGGAACTCAACACACGCTGGGCTCCCTTTCGGCTGCTCACCGGCATCGAGTGCGACATTCTCGACGACGGGTCGCTGGACCAGGAGCCGGAGCTGCTGGACGGGCTCGATGTCGTGGTCGTGTCCGTGCACTCCAAGCTGCGGATGAGCGCGGCCGCGATGACCCGCCGGATGGTCGCCGCCGTACGCAATCCGCTGTCCGACGTGCTGGGGCACTGCACGGGACGGCTGGTCACCGGGCGCGGGCGGCCCGAGTCGGAGTTCGACGCGGACGAGGTCTTCGCCGCCTGCGCCGAAACGGGCACGGCGGTCGAGATCAACAGCAGGCCCGAGCGGCTCGATCCCCCGCGCCGGCTGCTGCGCAAGGCGCTCGAGGCGGGCGTGCTGTTCTCCGTGGACACCGACGCGCACGCGCCCGGCCAGCTCGACTGGCAGGTGTACGGATGCGCGCGGGCCGAGGAGTGCGGGGTGCCCCCGGAGCGTGTGGTCACCACGTGGTCCGCGGACGAGCTGCTGGCCTGGGCGTGGCACCGCGGGACACCGTCCGGCGTGCGTGGCCCATGACGGCTCTTCGGTCGTGACACACATCACGGGAAACCTGCGCGGACCTAGGAACACTCGCCAGTAGTTTCCCGTTAAATCAGTCGTGGGTGCGGATGGGACAGTGTCCCCGGGCCTCACCTTCCGCCCGCAGGGACGATCGTTCGGCTGAAGCCCTGTGGAGCATTTCGCCGAGAGGCGACCGCCATCCGTGGCCACCCACAGACGGCCCCGACCGTGATTCCCCCGTCCGGTCGGGGCCTTTCCCCGTTTCCGGCGTCTTTCCATGTTCCCGGCGTCTTTCCATGTTCCCGATGTTTCCATGTGGCGCGCCCGGCTCCGCTTGACTTCGAGCGCGCTCCAATTCGTAGCGTCAGCCGTATGACCACTGCACAGCACAAGATCGGTTCGGGATTCGGCTTCCGGAGCACCGCGGACGACGTGCTCGCCGGCATCGACCTCACGGGGAAGCTGGCCCTCGTCACCGGCGGCTACTCGGGGCTCGGCCTGGAAACGACGCGCGCCCTCACCAAAGCCGGTGCCCGGGTCGTCGTCCCCGCCCGGCGCCGAGCGGTCGCCCAGGAGGCGCTCGCCGGTATCGACGGCGTCGAGGTGGACGAGCTGGACCTCGGCGACCTTGACAGCGTCCGCGCGTTCGCCGAGCGGTTCCTCGCCTCGGACCGCACCATCGACATCGTCATCAACAACGCCGGGATCATGGCCTGCCCGGAGACCCGCGTCGGCCCCGGCTGGGAGGCCCAGTTCGCGACCAACCACCTGGGCCACTTCGCGCTCGTCAACCGGCTCTGGCCGGCGATCGCCCCGGGCGGTGCCCGCGTCGTCTCCGTCTCCTCGGCCGGCCACCACAACTCGGACATCCGCTGGGACGACCCGCACTGGCGACGCGGCTACGACAAGTGGGAGGCGTACGGGCAGGCGAAGACGGCCAACGTGCTGTTCGCCGTGCAGCTGGACGCCCTCGGCAAGGGCTCCGGCGTACGGGCGTTCTCGCTGCACCCCGGCGGCATCCTGACCCCGCTCCAGCGCCACCTCCCCAAGGAGGAGATGGTCGAGCGCGGCTGGATCGACGAGAACGGCACTCCGCTGAACCCGGAGGCTTTCAAGACCCCGGAGCAGGGCGCGGCCACCCAGGTGTGGGCGGCGACCTCCCCGCAGCTGTCCGGCGTGGGCGGTGTGTACTGCGAGGACTGCGACATCGCCGAGCCCGCCCGGGGCGACGACGAGCGGACCGGCGTACGCGACTACGCGATCGACCCGGCATCCGCGGCACGCCTGTGGACCCTCTCCGCAGAGCTCACCGGCGTGAACGCTTTCGCCTGACATCAGGCGGCGGACGTTCTGGCGGCGGACCGTCCAGTACGCGGCGATCTTCTCCGGGGCGGCCTCCCAACCGGGGCCTACGCGGGCCTCCGGTCAGGCCGGAGACTCCTCCGGTCCGGGGTGTTCGGGGTGGACGGTGCCGGAGTGCTCGTCGCCCCGTCGGCCCGTGCCCGCCTCGTCGGTGTCGGGGATGTCGGTGTCCGGCTCGGGCACGTCCTCGTCGGAGCCCTCGCGCCGCGCGGGGTCGGCGGGCGTGACGTCCCAGTGGTCCTTGCCTTCCTGGGTCTGCTGGTCCTGCATGTCCCGCGGTACGGGGCCACCGTCCTCCCCCGGCGTCTTCGTCCGGTTGTCGGTCACGGCGCGCTCCCCTCCTCGTCGGGCGAAACTCCTTGTCGGCCCTGGTGCGAGTACCTGACCGCACGACCGGCGAAACACGGGAGGCGGCCTCAGTGCGGTGCGCGCTCTTCCAGGGCCGTGCGCCACGCCGGGAGCTGGGTCCCGCCCGGTTCGGGGCCGGCGCGGTGCCCGCCGCGTGCGAAGAAGTCGGCCAGTGGAAGGATCGCCGCACCCACCGTGACCGCGTCGGGGCCGAGGGCGCCGAGGGCGATGGTGACCCGCTCGGCCGGGTGACGCAGGGCGTACGAGAGCGCGTGTGCGCGGACGGCGGGCAGGAGGCGGGGGCCCAGCTGGAGTCCGGCCCAGCCGCCGATGAGGATGCGTTCCGGCTGGAAGAGGTTGATCAGGTCGGACAGGCCCGCGCCCAGGTATTCGGCCGTCTCCGCCAGCACGGCGAGCGCCGCCGGGTCGGCCGCCGCACCGTCGGCCGGATAGGCCGCGGCGAGCATCGCGGTGAGCGCGGTCTCCTCGTCGACGCCCTTCGGCGGCCGTCCGCCCTCCTCCTCCCAGCGCTCCAGCAGGGCCTCGGCTCCCGCGTAGGCCTCCAGGCAGCCGAGCGCACCGCACCGGCAGCGGCGCCCCCTGACCCGTACGGTCAGGTGTCCCCATTCCACGGCCCTGCCGTGCTCCACGTCGTCCGAGACCAGGCAGGCGCCGACACCCGAGCCGAAGAGGACCACGACCGCGTTGTGCGCGCCGCGTCCGGCGCCGAACCACATCTCGGCCTGGCCGAGGGTCTTGGCGCCATTATCGGTGAAGTAGGGGACGTGGTCCGGGAGTTGGCAGGTGGCGCGGAGCCGGGATTCCAGCGGGACGGCCTGCCAGCCGATGGTCTGGCCGTGCACCACGGCGCCCTCGGCCGGAGTGTGCTCCACGATGCCCGGTACGCCGATGCCGACTCCGAGCAACCGGTCGGGGACGACCTCGGCGGCGCCGAGGACCTCCGCGATGCCGTCGCGGATGTGTCCGACGATGACGTCGACGTCGTATCCCTGGTGCTCCAAGGGCCGTTCCGTGCGGGCGAGTTCGGTGAGGGTGAGGTCGAAGAGCTCGACGCGTACGCGGGTCTCGCCGACGTCCACGCCGATCATGTGGCCGCTGGCGGGTGCGACGCGCAGCAGGGTGCGCGGGCGGCCGCCGTCGGAGTCGACGCTGCCCGCCTCCTCCACCAGGCCGTCGGCGACGAGCTCGGCGACGACGTTGCTGATGGAGCCGGAACTCAGCCCGGTGACGGGGCCGAGTTCGAAGCGGCTCATCGGTCCGTCGAAATACAGCCGTCGCAGGACGGCCGTGCGATTGCCCCGTCGCAGGTCACGCACTGTGCGCCCGTTCCGCCCCGCCATGTGGTTCCTTCCCGCCTGCCCCGGCCTGCAAGATACCTCCGGGCAGACTGGGGGATCACTGGCCGAGTTCGTCCAGGGCCGCGGTGAGTTCAGGGGCGACGCGCTCCCGGACCCAGGCGACGTGCTCGTCCTCCGTTGCTCGCGGGACCGTCTCGATGAGCATGATCAGGTAGAGGTAGCTGCGGTAGAGGGCGAGGCGCAGTCGGTCCGAGTGAGTGAACTCGGCCCGCCCGCCCTCCTCTTGATAACCCGTCAGGAAGTCGTGGTCCTTCTTGATGTCACCGAGCAGCGCCAGGGACACGAAGTCGGCAAGCGGGTCTCCCCAGAACATGCGCTCGCCGTCGATCAGCCCGCCGATCCTGGGCGCGCCGCCCTCCGGCCGTTCGACCAGGATGTTCCCCTGCCACAGGTCGAAGTGCACCAGGCACGGGACCGTGACTTCATCCAGGGCGTCATACGCGGACTTGGCCGTACGGGCCACCTCGTCCACCAGGCGGGGCAGCCAGGCGTCGTACCGGCGGGCGTCGTCCAGGACGGCGTCGTACATGCCGGTGAACGCCGTGCGCCAGTCGGCGGACAGGGGGCCGAGGGCGCCGGACGGGTAGCCGAAGCCGGGGCCGGTCACCCGGTGGAGGCGTGCCGTCTGGCGCCCCAACTCCCGGCGGAGCGCGGTCTGTTCACTGTCCGGAAAGGTGTCCCATGGATCGCCCGGGCAGGCCGTCATCAAGAGATGACCGCCTTCGGCCGCGTCCAGGCGGGCGGTCACGACCCGCGGCGCGGGCACATCGACCGTGGCGGCCGCCCGGTAGAACTCCACCTCCGAGGAGAGAAGTTCACGCTCATGGCTCATGCCGGGGGCGGTCGGCGGGGGCGGGATCTTCAGTACGTACCGGCTGCCGTCGGTGAGGAGGATTTCCTCGACGGTGTTGTACGTCCCACCGCTCAGCGGACGGCAGTGTGCGAGGCTCTCGGGCGCGAGCCCAGCCTCCTCCAGGATCCGCCTGGCCCGCTCCTCCGACATCCCGCCCCACCCCGTTCCCTCACGCCACACACCCACCCGCGTAGACACCCTCCACGCAAGGCCCCACCACGATCAGCTCGCCAAGCCACCACTGGCAGACCACGTCGCCTGCGTCCGGCACACGGCCCCCGCACAGCGTACGGAAGCCACCGCACCCGACACCGCCCGCCCCGCCAGGGGCGCGGGGAACTGCGCGCCCAGCCCAAAACAACCCACACCCGAAACACAACGCCCCGCACCTTTTCCCCACCAACCGAGCGGAGCGCTTAGGCTCGCGCGCATGGAACAGAGCGAGATCATCCTGCGAGCAATCGGTGTCCTGACCGAGACCCAGGAGATGGTGCGCAGGCTCAACGAGGACGTCGAGGTCGACATAGACGCCGGAGAGGCCCAGCTCGGCAGGCTGGTGACCGAGGTGTTCCCGTCGGTCGAGGTCCCCGGCGACGCCACTCCCGCCGAGGCGGGCCAAGCCGTCATCGACGCTCTGATGCCCGCGGCGATCTCCCTGGTGGGCGCCTTCGCCTTTCTCTTCTCGGAACTCGCCGAGGTCCACGACACTGGCCGCTCCGACATCAAGAGCACCGAACTCCTCCGCACCCTGGCACTCCGCCTGTCGGACACGGACACAAACACAGACACGAACCTGGACGACGGCGAGGATCAGGACGAGTAGCAAGGCACGCCCGACTAGCAAGGCACGCCCGATGCCCCTCGGCCGGCAGGACGATGAGCGGGCGCCCCGAACCTGGCAAGGCAGTGCCACACCTTCTTGAGGTCCTGCGGGTCGTGGCGGCCCGTGCGGGCGGCGTCGCCGATGAGCCGCGGGTCGAGGTGCCCGTCCTCGGCGATCCGCGCGCCCAACTCGACGTACCGCGGACCGCGGAAGTCGGGGTGGCGTCGCAACTCCTCGACGGAGAGCCGGTATCCGGGGTGCCACTCGACCGGGCAGGGCAGCCGCCGTGCCGCGGACTCCACGAAGGTGCCGCGGTAGCAGGGATCCAGGACCAGCGCCTCCATGTCCCGCTCCAGGACGACCTGTCCATGCACCTGCGCCTCGATGTAGTCGTCGAGGGCGTCCCGGTCGTCCGCCTCGGCCAGGCCGATGAGGGACATCCCGTCGGCGACCCCGAACGCCGTGGGGTCGACGGAGCTGTCGGGATAGCAGAACGTGGCGCGCCGCAGCGCGTCCGAGGTCAACCGGAAGTGCGCGGACCCGAACCTCGGCGCGGCGCCGACCACCTGGTGCCGGAAGTTCAGCGCCCCGTACACGGGCCGCTCGTGCGCGGCCGCCGTGTCGTACGCCCCGCCGAACATCCGGCTCTCCCAGCGCCAGCGGTCGCCGCCCGGGTGCGCGGTCAGACCACCGTTGCTGGTGCCTGTGACGAACTGCGAGTGGTACGTGCGGTCCTCGGCCAGCGCGTCCAGAATCGGCCGCCCTCGCACCAGGCGGTCGGGGTGCAGGTTGAGGGTCACACGAAGCGCCGGATCGACTGCGGGCCCGGACGACAGCGCCGCGACATGGTGCAGGGCACGCGCCTGCGGTGAGTGGGCCTCCTTTAAATTCATTGGATCCCCTCGATACGGCTACGTAGTCTAGGCCAGAACCTAGTCCCCCTAGGTACGAGCATCACTCACGACTCGCCAGGAGAACCCTCACGATGAGACCACTCACCGAGCAGGACATCCGCAACTCGTTCATCAACTGCTCCAAGGGCGAGGCCAAACGGCTGGCCATACCGCGTGACCTGGCGGAACGACCGTGGGACGACCTGGACTTCCTGGGCTGGCGTGATCCCGGAGCACCCGACCGCAGCTATCTGGTGGCCGAACGGGCCGGCCGGCTCGTCGGCGTGACCCTGCGCTTCCCCTCCCAGCAGCGGGGCTTCCTGCACCGCAGCATGTGCTCGGTGTGCCTGACCACCCACCCGGGCAACGGCGTCTCCCTGATGACGGCCCGCAAGGCGGGCGCGGCCGGCCGCGAGGGCAACTCGGTCGGCGTCTACATGTGCGCCGACCTCGCCTGTTCCCTCTATGTACGCGGCAAGAAGCTGCCCGATTCCGGGTCCCGCATCGAGGAGAGCCTCACCTTGGAGGAGCAGATCGCCCGCGCGACCGGCCATCTGTCGGCCTTCCTGGACCGGCTGTACGCCTGAGCCCGACGCCGGCCGCGGCCCTACCCGTTCTATCCGTCCCGCAGCCGGGACGCCTCCACCCGATGAAGGTGGATGAGGATGTCGTAGGACGCGGCGAGCGCAATGTCGAGAGCCGCCTCCGGGTAGTCCGTCCCTATGCTGCGCGTCGGCCTCGACGTCGACAGCCACGTACGGGCCACGGCCGGGGCGGTGCGCAGGTCGAGTATGTAGTCGCGATGGCGCACACGGTCCAGGGTGGCTTCATTGCTCCCCGAGGCCGCCGGCCCCACCGTGAAGCGCTGGAGCCTGCCGTCCGGGCCGGTCGCGTTGAACGAGCCCCGGTCGAAGGTGAATCCGACGCTCACGTACGCCCGGCCCAGTTGCTCGCGCAGGAACGCCCCCTGCACCTTCGGGTAGTGCTGCGGGTCGTCCGGTACGTAGGCGATGTGACCGTTGTGCGCCGACAGCAGGACCTTGGTACCGGTGTGCCGCTGCCACCAGGCCACGTTGTCCGCCATGATCCCGTCGCGGTACAGCATGGCGGCCGCCAGCTGCGCGGGATCCTCGGCGTCGAAGGCGTACCCGCGGGCCGTCTGGTCGACGGCCGTCGCGTGCTGGACCGCCCAGTCGTACGCCTTGCCCTCCCCGCCGGCACCCTTGAGAAGCTCAAGTGCCCTGCCGGTCCTGACCGCCATCTCCTTCCTCTCGGCGAGCGGCCGGTTCAGGTACCGCTCGATGTACTCACCCGCCGGGACGGTCGGTCGCAGCCCGCGGTAGAGCCCGTTGAACCTCTCCAGCAGCCCGGGGTGGTTGCGGGCCACGTAGCCGGTGACCCTGTCGTACAGCTCGGGGCCGTTGTAGGCAAAGTCGTCGCCCATGAACTGCACGGGATCCTGCGGGTGTCGGCGGTTGTACGCGCGCATCCACTCGACGAGCTCCAGGTACTCGGAGTTGTTCCACAGCCGGTAGTCGCGCTGGAACTCGTCCCGCATGATGCGGCGGGGGTCGCCCGTGCCGTACAGCACGTAGTCGTTCAGGCGCAGACCGGTGCTCCAGCTGGCCTCCAGGGCGAAGGTGCGGAAGCCCTTCTCCTCGACGAGGTGGCGGAAGACGCGGTGCTTCATGGCGAAGAAGTCGTGCGAGCTGTGCGTGGCCTCGCCCAGACCCACGACTCGTGCGTCGCCGATCATGCGGTCGAAGGGGCGGAGATCGCCGGTGTCACCCCGCGGTTCGACGGTCCGCAGGGGATGCGCGTGACGCTCGATGGCCTCGACGACCTCCGTGTCCGTGGCTGACGCGGGTGCCATGCCGGACACCACCGTGCCGAGGCAGATGAGCAGGGCTAAGACGAATCCTGACCGATGCCGTTTCATGATCCAATGCTTGCGTGCGGGAGCGGCACGGACCATCCGGCACACCCCCGTTTCTTGCTGAGGACAACCACGTACGCGCAACTGAGGTATTCCTCAGGGACAGCGGCCTGCATCGTGTCGATCTGTCGCTCGGGCAGGGCTTCACCTCCGTGGTCGACCAGTTCTCGGCCGTGTCAGACTGGCTGCTCGGCCTGTGCCTCCTTGCCTCGTCTCGGGTGAGCTGCGCCGTCTGGACGAGTTCGGTGCGGCTGTGGAACGGGAAGTGCCCAAGGATGCGAGATGTACGTGAGGCGTGGGCCGCCGGTACCGCGCAGGTGGCGAAGTGGCATCAGGACCCCGTGGTGGTCCAGATGGTCCGCTCGACGGCGGCCGCGACGATCGCATACGTGGTCGCGCTGCGGTTCAGCCCCGAGGCCGCCCCGCTCACCGCTCCCCTGACCGCGCTCCTCGTCGTCCAGGTCACGCTCTACTCCACCCTCACCACCGGCATACGCCGGGTGAACTCCGTGGTGGCCGGCGTCCTCATCGCCATCGGCTTCAGCGCCCTTGTGGGGCTGACCTGGTGGAGCCTGGCGCTGCTCATCCTCGCCTCGCTGGCCGTCGGGCATCTCGTGCGGGTCAGCGAGTTCGTGCCCGAGGTGGCGATCAGCGCCATGCTGGTCCTCGGCGTCACCCGGGTCGGCGACACGGCATGGGCGCGGATCCTGGAGACGGTGATCGGTGCCGTCGTCGGGTTCGGCTGCAATCTGCTGTTCGCTCCCCCGGTGTGGGTGGGCGCGGCCGGCGAGTCCATCGAGGATCTGGCGCGCCGGATGCGGCAGTTGATGCTGCGCATCGGCGAGGAGGCGGCCGGCCGCACCCCCGTGGCCGTCGCGACCGCGCGCCTCCACGAGGCACGGGAACTCGACCACGACATCATCGACGTGGACGCGGCACTCAAACAGGCCGAGGACAGCCTGCGGCTCAATCCGCGCGTACGAGAAGGGCTGCTGCACCGGGTCGTCCTGCGCACGGGCCTCGACACGCTGGAGATCTGCACGGTGGTGCTGCGGGTCCTCGCCCGCAGCCTCACCGATCTCGCCAAGGAGCGCGCGCCCGAGCCGCTGTTCGAAGCGGAGACCGGGTCGACCCTGGAACAGCTGCTGGCCGAGGTAGGGGACGCCGTGGTCAGCTTCGCCGTCCTGGTCACCACCGACGTCAGTGACAGCGCCGAGTCGGCGGAGTCCCGGCTCGCCTCCGAACTCACCGCCGCGACCGCCACCCGCGACAAGCTGGCCCAGCTCCTCCTGGAGGGGGTCCAGCGGGACGCCAGCCGTTGGCAGTTGCACGGCGCCGTACTGACCGAGGTCACCCGGATACTCGACGAACTCGACATGGAGCACCGCTCGCGCCGGCTCCTGGAGGAACTGGACCGCTACACGCGCGAGGAGCGCGACCGCATGCCCCGTCTGAACCGGTTCCGCCAGCGATTGCGCCGTTCACGACGGAACCGGCCCGCCCCCTCGGGTCGTGCTACGTGACGTACCGGGCGCCGGGTGACGCACTGGCACCGCGGCGACAGGGCGGCAAGGCGACATGACCATTTGACGACATGAGGAGAGCGGATGGCCGACGGCACCGTGCGGATCGACGGGAACTCACTGCGACTGCCGGGCGGTGTGCGCGTCCGGTTCATCCGCACCCTGCGCCTGCCCGAGACGGGCACGCATCCGCTGCCTCCGGGGCTCGGCGAGTTCCCGCTGCGGCGTGTGGAGGACTACCCGGACACGGTGCCCGCCGAGTGGCTGGCGCGCGGCGGAGTGATGCTGCCGGTGTATCTGCGTGAGGCGATGTGGCTGAGCTTCGGCGGCACGACGGAACCGGCCGCTCTCCAGGTCGGCGTCGGCAAGGTGTGCGCGATCTCCGGCAAACCGTGGAGCCCCCGGCTGAAGCGTGATCCGCAGAACTATGTGGTGCTGCCCCGGCAGCCGTGGCTCGACGGCATCAACTCCGGGAAGGGCACGGTCCGTCAGTTCGTGGCGGTGCCGCTCGGTCTCGGCGCCACGGTCGAGGGCCAGGTCACCGGCGAGGAGGTGTGGGGCGGCGTACAGCTGCAGTCGTTCCCGCTCGACGACGCCGCGCTGGGCGCGTGGCGTGAGGAGCAGCGCAGGCTCGCGGAGGCGGCGGCGGAGCGTCAGCGGAGCATGACGGCGACGGGCGGGTACGGAGCCGCGTTCCCCATGGCCGCGCCCGGCTCCCCGCCCGCGCCGGGCGGCGGTCCGATGCCGGCTGCGGCGGGCGGTCCGCCGCGGGCTCAGGCCGCGATGGGCCTCGGCGTCGGCGGTTCGATGCGGCAGGAGGTCTACAAGGACGACCGCCCGCTCACGGACTGGTCGACCGCGGCGGCCGGCCGCGTCTTCGTCCACCTCGTGACACCGCCCGAGTGGCGTCGCATCACGGGCGAGGCGCCCCCGCCGTCACCCGTCGACCGCGCGGCCTACACCCGGGCCGGGCTGCCCTGGTTCGACTACTACGACCAGGACGCCGCGGACCTCGATCCCACGGACACCCTCGGCGCGGTCAAGCCGGTCGGCGACTGGCTCGGCGACGACCACACGCCGTGGCAGCCGCCGTCACCCGGGCAGGTCAAGCCGCTGGGCGACGCGCCGGGCAAGCCGGTCGAGGACGGGAACTGGTGACGTCGGCTCCGGCCCGCGGCACCTGGTGAGACCGATTCCGGCCCGTGGCCGGGCCGTTCGTGTCACCCGTCGCCCTCCGTGCGCTGCCGCTGCAGCGCACGCGGGCAGCCGGCGGTGCTCGCCTGCGTGAGCAGGACGTGCATACGCTCGGTGAGCTGGCCCATGTCGTCGGCGGGCCGGTGGAAGGGCAGCCGTACGTCGCCGTGGCCGCGTGTCCGCTCGATGCGCAGCGTCAGTCCGTGCCGGTCGACGGCGAGCGGCTGGATCCGGACGGCGCCATGCAGGCTGTCCGGTTCGACGAGGCGGGTGAGCCGTTCGACCGCGTCCGGGTGGGCGTCGGCGAGGTGGGTCAGCAGCTGCGCCTCCGCCAGGGCGAGCGGATCGGGTTCGGCGGCGGCGAACTCGTCGAGGTCGACCACGACCGCACCGCCGGGCTGGCGCAGCACGGCGCGCGTCGTGTGGAACGCCAGGTGTCCGTCCTCGGGCGTGAACCGGCCGGCCATCCAGAGCCGGGCGCGGATCCGGCTGCGTACGGGGACGGGCGCGACATCGGCGAACTCGAGGACTGCCGACGGCTCTCCGCGCGGCGCGCAGATCGCGGCCGCGGCGAGCGTGCTGTCGTCCGGCAGGTGCAGCAGCACCCGGCCGTCCTCGGCGACCGTGTGTACGCCGATGAACTCCTCACGACCGCCTTCCGCGGTCACCGCGCAGGACCACGCCGCGGCGAGCACGGATCGGGCACGCTGTGCCGTGGCCGGCGCGGCCGTCCAGCTGTGACGGTCACCCATCCCAAACCTCCCTTAGGTAAGCCTTGCCTAACCTACCGAAGATCGGGGTGTACGCCAACCATGCGACGCCGACCACACCATCTTTGTGACGACCGTGACGGCGAACTCAGGTCGCGACGGCGTCATCCTGTCCAGTGACCGGGGCGGTTGAGCGACGCCGGAAGCCTGGTGCCGGGGCTGCCCTTGGCGGCGTTGAGCTGCGGCTGGGTGAGGAAGAGGGCGCCGGTGAGGTCGGCGTCCGTGAGATCGGTGTCGCGCAGGTCGGCGCCGATCAGGTCCGCGTCCCTCAGGTCCGCGCCCGTCAGGTCCGCGGCGATCAGGTAGGCGCCGCGGAGGTTGGCGCCCCTCAGGTCGGCGCCCTTGAGCCGGGCGCCCATGAGGTCGGCGCCCCGGCGCTCCTTCTTCTTGCCCCGGCCGAGTCCGGCGCGGGCCAGCTCGCTGGTGCGCAGCAGCAGGACGTTGACGTCCCGGCGCACCGCCGGCACGTCCAACTCCGCCAGTTCTTCCGGGGTTTGGCGGGTGAGCGCCTCTGTCCTTCCGAGTGCGCGACGCAGTTCGGGGTGGATCGGGCGGGCCGCGGGGAGGTCCAGGGCCTCGGTGAGGTACCAGAGCAGTTCTTGGAGCTGTCGTACGACCGGGAACACGTCGAACATCAGCCGGGCGTGTGCCCGTGAACCCGAGCGCCAGTCCTCGCCGCCGAAGGTGAGCTGCGAGACTTTCTGGCCCGCGCCAAAACAGTCGTAGACCGTGCAGCCGTTGAAGCCGCGCTGCCGCAGGTCCGTGTGGATGCCGCAGCGGAAGTCCGTCCTGAGATTCCTGCACGGGCTCCCGGCGGCCTTGTCGATCGCGAAGTCCGCCGAGGCGGCGAAGGGCAGCGCGACAC
Source organism: Streptomyces albicerus (assembly GCF_008905045.1). Taxonomy (GTDB): domain Bacteria; phylum Actinomycetota; class Actinomycetes; order Streptomycetales; family Streptomycetaceae; genus Streptomyces; species Streptomyces albicerus. The sequence goes on along the minus strand of NZ_VWMY01000002.1, from coordinate 170,374 downwards.
AGCACAGCCCGAAGCACTGGGCGCAGTCCGCCTGGAGTTCGGCGCGGGCGGGGGCTGCGGTGCCGGGTTCGTCTTGCATGTCCCCCACCCTACGCAGCGCGCTCTTGTGCTGATCACCGAGCGTCCGGAGCCCTCCGGAGCCGTCCGGCGTGCGAGACATCCAACTCCCTTACGGGCAACGAACTCACCGATGAGTTTCCGGCGCCGGAGAGGTCTCTAATACAGCCGAAAACAAACTCCGCTACCACGGAGGAAGAGCCTCCTTCACAGACACCGGAGAGACGTCATGTGCACCCACTGGCCCACCTGCCCCACAGCTGACAGCCCCGATCACCAAGCCGCCGTGATCGTGTCCGCCCACCCGGAACAGGGCTGGAACCTGCTGTGCAACGGCACGATCGTCTTCGACGACACCGGCGAACTCCTGCCGGACGGGCGGATCGTGAGCCCCGTACGCGCGACGCTCGTGGGCCGCCCGGAGCCGGTGGCCGCCTGAAGCGCCGGACGCCCGGGCACCACAGCCCGAGACACCACGATCCGCTCCTCAGTCCAGGAGCCCTCCGTAGTCCAGCCGCGCGAGGCGTTCCGGGTCGGACAGGATGTCCATGGCGACGATCCTCCCGTCCACGATCGTGAGCGCCATGACCGCCATCGGCTGCCCGTCGGGCGCGGTGACGACCCCCACCGCGCCGTTGACGAGAGCCGGCCGGGCGACCCCGGCGAACTGCCGGAACAGCAGCGCCTGTTGAGCGACGTCCTGCGCACCACGGACCAGCTTGGACACGGCCCCACCGTCGACGAGGGCGCCGGAGTCGGCGCGCAGCACGACATCCGGGTGGAGCAGCGAGACCAGCGCTTCGAAGTCACCGCCGCGCGAGGCGGCGAGAAACGCGTCGACCACCCTCCGCTGTCTCGACAGATCCGGGTCGGCCGCCGGTGCCGCGTCCCGCACCCGCCGCCGGGCGCGGCTGGCGAGCTGACGCGTGGCGGCCGGACTGCGCCCCACGACGGGCGCGATGTCGTCGAACGGGACCGCGAACATGTCGTGCAGGACGAACGCCAGCCGCTCGGCAGGGTCGAGGGTGTCCAGGACGATGAGCAGGGCGAGCCCGACCGAGTCCGCCCGCACCACCTCTTCCTCGGGGTCGATCCGGCCGATCACCGGATCCGGCACATGGGTGTCGAGGGGCTCCTCGCGCCGCGAGGTGCGCGAGCGCAGCATGTCCAGGCAGATCCGGCCCACCACGGTGGTCAGCCAGGCGCCCGGATTGTTCACCTCGGAGGTGTCGGAGCGGCTGAGCCTGAGCCAGGTCTCCTGGACCGCGTCGTCGGCCTCGCTGAGCGAACCGAGCATCCGGTAGGCCACGGCCCGGAGCCGACCGCGGTGGGACTCGAAGCTCCGCGCGAGATCTTCGCTCGTCGGCCCGGCGTCACCGGCTCCCGACATCACCGGCTACCTGCCGAAGAGTTCGAAGGCGACCGCGGGCTTCCCGCCGAAGCGCTCGCCCGTGGTCTGCGCGTGACCGGTCAGAAAGGACCGTACGTACGTCTCGGGGTCCTCGTCCGTCAACACCTCGATGTAGGTGCGGTGTTCGAGCAGGGAAAGCACCGCGCGCTCCAGGCCGGGCGTCGCGTCCACCGCGTGCGTAGGGGTGTTGGAGCCCGCGACGGCGACCCAGCGCACGCCGTTCCAGGGCTCGAGGCCCAGCTCGGGGAAGATCCAGCGGTTGCCGGCGTCCGCGGCGGCGTCGAGCGTGGCCCTGCCCACGGCGACGTGGTCGGGCGTGTTCCAGGCGACTCCGCCCCAGGTGTCCCGGTGGTTGAGGGTGATCACCAGTTCGGGGCGGTGCCTGCGGATCGCCGCCGCGATGTCCCGCCGCAGGGCGGTGCCGTACTCGACGACACCGTCCCTGTGGTCGAGGAACTCCACCTCGGTGACCCCTACGACCGCCGCGCTGGCCCGTTGCTCGCGTTCGCGCAGCGGTCCGCACTTGTCCGGTTCCAGGGTGTCGATGCCGGCCTCGCCGCGGGTCGCCAGGACGTACGCGACCTCTCGGCCGCCGTCGGTCCATGCGGCGATCGCGGCCGAGCAGCCGTACTCCAGGTCGTCCGGGTGGGCCACCACGGCGAGGGCCCGCTTCCAGTCGTCGGGCATGGGCTTGAGCTGGTCGTTCGTCGGCTCGGTCATGCTCGGCACATTAATCGGGCCCAGCCGCTCACGCAGAGAATTGAAGGTTCAGACCTCGTCCCGCGACAGCGCGATCAGACGGTCCAGTACCCGCGGCCCGCCCGCCCGCACTCCGTCGTGCTCGAACTCGTCCGTGACGTACGTCCGCAGGCCGCGGATCGCCCGGGCCGTGCGCAGGGAGTGCTCCGTGTCGACGTACATGTCGTCGTGGTAGACGGCCGCGGCGACGGGGACCTCGTTGCCGGCGAGGCGGTCGGGGTCGTACAGCGGGGCCCAGTCGGTGCGTTCGGCGAGGAGGTCCGCCGTCTCACGCAGCGGGCGCAGGGCCGGGTCGCAGTCGAAGGTCCACGGGTGCACGGACTCGCCCGTGAAGAGCACCGGACCGTCGCCCGCGAGGGTCTTGCCCGCGTCGAACTGCGGGAAGTCGGCGCGGACCCGCTCGGCGGACCAGGCGGTGGGGCTGCCGCCCTGGGCGTAGCAGGCCTCGTGGACCAGCGCGTACAGCGGGTGGCCGGCGAACGACAGCACGGACTGGACGTCCTCCTGGAAGGCGTCGGAGAGCGCCGGGCCCTGGGCCGTGCGGACGAAGGCGTTTTCCAGGAGGTAGTGCAGGCGGTGGCTGCCCTCGCTGCCGCCGAGGAGGATGCCGAGGGACTGGAAGGCTTCGACGGTGAGCCGGTAGCCTCCGTTCAGGACGGGCTCGTGGCGCAGCAGGTACTCGGCGATCCGCCGGGCCCGCTCGACGTCCTGGGGATAACGCGCGTAGTGGGCGGCGACCTTGCGCTCGATGCGCGGGTACGCGGCCCGGTAGATGTCGTCGGCGTGCCCGTCGAGGGAGGGCAGGCCGCCGGTGATCAGGGCGGCGCTCAGTCCCTCGGGAGCGGTGGACAGGTAGTGGGTCGCGCAGAAGCCGCCGAAGCTCTGGCCGAGGGCGGTCCAGGGGGCGCCGCCGGTGACGGCCGGGCGGATCGCCTCGCAGTCGCGGACGATGGAGTCGGCGCGGAACAGCGCGAGGTAGTCGGCCTGTTCGTGAGGGCCGCCGCGCAGCGGGAGGGTCTGCCGGTTGACGGGCGAGGAGCTCCCGGTGCCGCGCTGGTCGAGGAGCAGGACGCGGTAGTCCTTCAGGGCGCGGCCGAGCCAGGCCTGCTTGCCGACGAAGCGGTTGGCGCCGAAGCCCGGGCCGCCCTGGAGGTACACCAGCCAGGGCAGGTCCTGGTCCGTCTTGTCGCTCGCGACCACTTCACGGGCGTACAGCTCGATCGTCTCCCCGGAGGGATCGTCGTGGTCGAGGGGCACGGTGAAGTGGCGGTCGCTGAGGACGACACCGGGCTGACGGTAGCTGGCGCTCAAGGGGGCTCCCGAGACGGATGGATTCCTGGCTGCGACCCAGTTCAGCACAAGTTCTCCGGTGAGCCGACCCCGGGGATCAAGAAATCCGTATCGACCGGCCGCTCAGGCGACCGCCGCGCGCGTACTGAACAACCGCTCAGCGCGGTGGAAGGCTGGAGCGGCGCACCACCAGCTCCGGCTGGAGCACCACGCGCCGGTGCTCGTGCGGAATGGGTGCCGTCTCGGCCTCGGTCTCCTCCAGGAGGAGCTCGGCGGCGAGTGCGCCCATGGTCACGGCGGGCTGCCGCACGGAGGTCAGCGGGACGGCCGCGGCGGCCGCGAACTCGATGTCGTCGTAGCCGACGATCGCGAGGTCGTCCGGGACGCTCACGCCGGCCGCGAACATGGCCTGCAGGACGCCGAGGGCGAGCAGGTCGTTGGCGCAGAAGACGGCGGTCGGGCGGTCGCCGAGGCCGAGGAGGCGGGCTCCGGCGTCGCGGCCCGCGGCCACGTCGAGCCGCTCGGTGGGCAGTTCGCGCAGGCACTCCGGGCCGAGTCCCGCCTCGGCCAGCGCGTTCAGGGCGCCCGTGCGGCGGTCCCTGACCTGGTTCAGTCCGGGCGGCCCGCTCACGTACGCGATGGAGCGGTGACCGGCGTCGATGAGATGCCGCACGGCGAGCGCGCCGCCCGCGACGTCGTCGACGGACACCGAGCACTCGGTGGTGCCCTCGGCGACCCGGTCGACGAGGACGAAGGGGATGCCGTGGCGGCGGAACGTGTCTATGTTGCGGCCGGTCGCGTCGGCGGGGGTCAGCAGGACGCCGCGTACCCGCTGCTCGGCGAAGAGCGACAGGTAGTCGGCCTCCTCGCCCGGGCTCTGCGCGCTGTTGCAGACCATCACGCCGAGTCCGGCCTCGCGGGCGGCCCGCTCGGCGCCGCGCGCGACGTCCACGAAGAAGGGGTTGCCCATGTCGAGGACGAGCAGGCCCATGATCCGGCTGCGGCCGGCGCGCAGCTGCCGCGCCGACTCACTGCGGACGTAGCCGAGCCGGTCGATGGCGGAGAGCACCCGGGCGCGGGTCTCGGAGGCGACCGTGTCCGGGCGGTTGATGACGTTCGAGACCGTGCCGACGGAGACTCCGGCGACTCGTGCGACGTCCTTGATACCCACCGACTGGGCCATCAGGCGGTTACCTCCGGGGGAACGGGGAGTGGTGGGCACGCAGTCAGATTACCCGCGTGCCCAGCCGAAACGGACTCCGTCATGCAGGCAGCCTGAAGTCGACGACTCGGAGCGCCGAGGGCGTCGTACCGCTGGACTTCACCTGGTAGAGGATCGACAGCACGCCGTCCTGGGCTATCCGGGTCTCGTCGACGACGACCTCGCCGAAGGCGTTGAGGCCGCTGCCGTCGAACAGGGTCGTCCAGTCCGTGTGGCCGGAGGCGGCCGACGCCGCGACGATCCGTCCGAACGGCAGGATCGCGTAGGCGTTGTCGTACTTGTCGAGGATCAGCCTGGTGCGCTGGCTGGAGTTCAGGGCGACCGGGATCTCGGTCTTGCGCCAGGTCCCCGTGGCGGTCTTGCGGACGTGGAAGGCGCGTCCGTTGGCCGTCCGGTTGGTGACGTAGTTGGTGGTGCACTGGCCGAAGCGGCCCGGCACATAGCTGATGATCGCGTGCGGACGGCCCGCGGAGTCGGTGGCCTGGCTCTCCTGGTTCATCAGGGAGTGGTCCGGGTTCAGCGGGTCGACGACCAGGCCGCTGTCGGTGACGGCGACCCTGTCGGAGCCGCCGGTGGTGCCGACCACGGCGCCCGCGTTGTTGCGCCAGGTGCGGCCGCGGTCGTCCGAGTAGACGTAGCCCGTGTCGTGGTTGGTGATGCCGCCGCCGTTGCACATCACGGCGCCGTTCTGCTCGCGCCAGGTGAAGAAGGAGTGCAGCCGGCCGTTCTTGTCGTAGTCGATGCCGTGCAGGTACATGTTGCGGACGGAGCTGGAACCGTGCTCGCTGGTGTACGTGCCGGTGGAGCTGGTCCACTCGCCGAGGTTCGTCCAGGACGTGCCGTTGTACTCGGCGAGGGCGTTGCGGCCGTTGCCGGAGATCCCGACGCGATAGCTGAGCTGGAGCTTTCCGTCGGGCATGGAGATGAACTGCGGGTACGTGAACTGCGAGGTGAGCGCGAGCCCGTCGAGCGTGGACTGCGGCGCTCCGAAGCGGCTCGTGGTCCAGCTCAGCCCGGCGGGGTTGTCCATGAGCCCGGCCACCGACTTCACGTAGGTGAAGCCGTCGCTGTGGGAGTCCATGTTGAGGTGGAGGCGGCCGTCGACCTTGGAGACGCCCATGGAGATGACGTTGTGGGAGTCGTTGTACCGGAGGGTGTGGCCGACCTTGACCGTCGACCAGGTGCTGCCGCCGAGCACACGGCGGCCGACGACGGCGTTGCGGTCGGCGGTGTACCAGACGGCGTACTGGTAGCCCTTGTAGGTCAGCAGCCCGTTCTTCTGGAACGAGTTGTTGTTGACCAGGCCGTCGTAGGAGACGAAGAAGATGGCCTGGCTGTCGAGCGTGGTGTTGCCGGTCTGGGTGACCGAGGGGCCGGGGTCGGCGGCCCGTGCCGTGCCGGCGGCGAGGGCGGGGGTGGCTATGGCGCCCAGTGCGGCAGCGGCCAGCAACGTACGTCTCTTCATCTCGGGGGACTCCATTGTCGGCGAGGTGCGGGGAGAGGGGCGGGGGGTCAGGCGAGGTGGAACACCTCGGTGAGCGGTTTCATGGTCTCGTCGGGCCGGGCGCCGTCCAACGACTCGAAGAACGGCGCCATCTCGGCCTGCCAACGGGCGTTGACGTCGGTGGCCTCCATACCGGCCAGGGCGGCCTCGAAGTCCTCGGTCTCGAGATAGCCGACGAGCAGGCCGTCCTCGCGCAGGAAGAGCGAGTAGTTGCGCCAGCCGGTGGCCGAGAGTGCGTCGAGCATCTCGGGCCACACGGCGGCGTGCCGCTCGCGGTACTCGTCGAGGCGGTCCGCCCTGACCTTCAGCAGGAAGCACACGCGCTGCATCAACAACCCTCCGGGGATCAGAAGTTGAACTGGTCGATGTTCTTCTTGTCGAAGACGGTCGGCTTGCCGAGGTCGATCACGCCGTCCTTGCCGATGGTGAACGTGCCCATGTCGCCGGCCTTGAAGGTCTCGCCCTCCTTGCCGGTGATCTGACCGGACGACAGCGCGACGGCGGTACGCGCGGCCAGCTCGCCGAGCTTCGCCGGGTCCCACAGCTCGAAGGCGTCGACGGTGCCGTTCTTCACGTACTTGCGCATGTCGTTCGGGGTGCCGAGGCCGGTCAGCTTGACCTTGCCCTTGTACTTCGAGCCCGACAGGTACTGGGCGGCCGCCTTGATGCCGACGGTGGTCGGGGAGATGATGCCGGCCAGCTTCGGGTGCTCCTGGAGCAGGCCCTGGGTCTGCTGGAAGGACTGCTGGGCGTCGTCGTTGCCGAACGCGACCTTGACCAGCTTCATGTCCTTGTACTTGGGATCCTTGAGCTCGTCCTTCATGAACTCGATCCAGGTGTTCTGGTTCGTCGCGGTCTGCGCGGCCGAAAGGATCGCGATCTCGCCCTTGTAGCCGATCTGCTCGGCGAGGAGCTGGACCTCGGTGCGGCCGAGGGCCTCGGCGCTGGCCTGCGAGACGAAGGCGTTGCGGCAGTCGGGCTTGGTGTCGGAGTCGTACGTGACGACCTTGATGTCGTTCTTCATGGCCTGCTTGAGCGCGGTGCACAGGGCGCCGGGGTCCTGCGCGGAGACGGCCATCGCGTCGACCTGCTGCTGGGTGAGCGTGTTGACGTAGCTCACCTGGCCCGAGGTGTCCGTGGCACTGCTGGGGCCGACCTCCTTGTAGCTGGAGCCCAGCTCCTTCAGCGCCGCTTCGCCGCCCTTGTCGGCGGTGGTGAAGTACGGGTTGTTTACCTGCTTGGGCAGGAAGCCGACGGTCAGGCCCTTCTTGGTGGCCGCGTTCGGGTCGGCCTTGCCGGCCGAGGCGTTCGAGCCGCCCTCTTCCTTGACGTCGTCCTTGGAGGTGCCGCCGCCGCAGGCGGTCCCGGCGAGCGCGAGGGAGGTGACAGCGGCCAGGGCCGCACAGGCCCGGCGGAGCTTGATGGAGGACATGGTGGTGGTGCCTTTCGGAGGAGTTACGAGGTGGTTGGCGCAGAGGTGGATGCGGAGGCGGCTCTGCGACCCGCCCTCGCGACGGAGATCTGCCGTGCCACCCGGGGGCCGAGCACGGAGAGGACGAGCAGAACGCCGGTGACGACGATCTGCGACTGGGCGGAGACATCCTGGAGGCTCATCACGTTCTGCAGCGCGCCGAGCAGGAAGACTCCCGCGATCGCGCCGCCGAGCGTGCCCTTGCCGCCGTCGAAGTCGATGCCGCCGAGCAGTACTGCCGCCACGACGGAGAGTTCGAGCCCCGTGGCGTTGTCGAAGCGGGCGCTGGCGTAGTGCAGCGCCCAGAAGATGCCGGTCAGCGAAGCCATCAGCCCGGTCACGGTGAACAGGATCAGCTTCTGCCGCTTGACGCGGATGCCGGCGAACCGCGCGGCCTCCTCACTGGCGCCGACCGCGAACAGCGAGCGCCCGAACGGTGTGGCGTGCAGCGCGACCACGGCGATCGCGAGCAGCACGAGGAAGGGCAGGAAGGCGTACGGGATGAAGGTGTCCCCGATGCGTCCGGCCGCGAAGTCCAGGTACTGGGTGGGGAAGTCGGTCACCGCGTCCGAGCCGAGCACGATCTGCGCGATGCCCCGGTAGGCGGCGAGCGTTCCGATGGTGACCGCCAGGGACGGCAGTCCGAGCCGCGTCACCAGCAGGCCGTTGATCAGCCCGCACACCACGCCGAGGAGCAGACAGATCGGGATGATCGTCTCGATCGTCATGCCCTGGTTCCACAGGGCGCCCATCACCGCGCCGGACAGACCGGCCGTGGAGGCGACCGACAGGTCGATCTCGCCCGACACCACGAGCAGGGTCATCGGCAGGGCGATCAGCGCGATGGGCAGGGTGTTGCCGATCAGGAACGAGAGGTTGAGGGCGTTGCCGAAGCCGTCCACGGTGGTGAAGGACAGCAGCAGGACGACGATGAGGAGGGCGCCGACAACCGTGTCCCAGCGGACGGCGCGCGCGAGAGCGGAGTCAGCCATGGCGGGCGTTCCTCTTCTTCAGTGCGGACGCCACACGCAGGGCGACGATCCGGTCGACCGCGATGGCGAGGATGAGCAGGATGCCGTTGATGGCGAGCACCCACACCGAGCTGACGCCGAGGGCGGGCAGCACGCTGTTGATGGAGGTGAGCAGCAGTGCGCCGAGTGCCGCTCCGTAGACGCTGCCGGAGCCGCCGGTGAAGACGACGCCGCCGACCACGACCGCGCTGACGACGGTGAGTTCGTAGCCGTTGCCGGTGCCGGAGTCGACGTTGCCGAACCGGGCGAGGTACAGGGCGCCCGCGAGGCCCGCGAGGGCTCCGCAGAAGGTGTACGCGGCCAGGATCCGCTTGCGTACCGGGATGCCGGCGAGGCGGGCGGCCTCCGGGTTGGAGCCGAGCGCGTACAGCTCGCGGCCGCTGCCGAAGTGCTTGAGGTAGTACGCCGTCGCGATCAGCACCGCCAGCGCGATCATCGCCAGCCACGGTACGGCGGAGAGGCCGCCGGAGCCGAAGTCGATGAAGCCGTCCGGCAGGCCGGCCGCGGTGATCTGCCGGGAGCCGACCCAGATGGAGTCGATGCCGCGGATGATGTAGAGGGTGCCGAGCGTGACGACGAGGGCGGGCACCTGGCCGAGACTGACGAGGATTCCGTTCAGCAGTCCGCAGCCGATCCCGAGCAGGACCGCGAGGGCCACCGCGATGACGGAGTTCCCGCCGCCCTCCAGGTACGTGCCGGCCGCGAAGGCGCTGATGCCGAGTGTCGAGCCGACCGACAGATCGACGTTCCGGGTGATCACGACCAGCGACTGGCCGGTGGCGACCAGCATCAGGATCGTGGCGTTCAGCAGAAGGTCCTTGATGCCCTGCTCGGAGAGGAACTCGCTGTTGCCCATCTGGGTGATGACGATCATCACCAGGAAGACGACCAGGATGGCGAGTTCACGCATCTTGAAGACGCGGTCCACCAGCCGGGTACTGCTCGACTTGGGCACCTCGGCGGCGGGAGCGGGGTTGGGAGCGGTCACCGTCATGCGGCGGCCCTCCCTGTTGCTGCGGCCATCACGGTTTCCTCGGTGGCTTCGGAGCGTGGGATCTCGGCGGTGAGCCGGCCCTCGTGCATCACGAGGACACGGTCGGCCATGCCGAGGATCTCGGGCAGGTCGGAGGAGATCATCAGGACGGCCACGCCGTCGGCGGCCAGCTGGCTGAGCAGCCGGTGCACCTCGGCCTTCGTACCGACGTCGATGCCACGGGTGGGCTCGTCGACGATCAGTACCTTCGGGCCGGTGGCGAGCCACTTGGCGAGGACGACCTTCTGCTGGTTGCCGCCGGAGAGCGTGTTGACGGTGTCGGCGATCCGCGCGTACTTCACCTGCAGCTTGACCGCCCAGTCCAGCGAGCGGCTGCGCTCGGCGCCGCGGTCCATGAGGCCCGCCTTGACCGTCGTCCGCAGTCCGGTCAGTCCGATGTTGCGCTCGATGGACATGTCCATCACCAGGCCCTGGGCGCGGCGGTCCTCGGGGACGAGGGCGAGCCCGGAGGCCATGGCCGTGGAGGGCGCGCCGTTCGTCAACTTCCTGCCGTCGATCTCGACCTCTCCGGCGTCCCAGCGGTCGACGCCGAAGACGGCCCGGGCGACCTCCGTGCGCCCGGCGCCGACGAGACCGGCGAGGCCGACGATCTCGCCGCGCCGGACGTCGAAGGAGACGTCGGTGAAGACACCCTCGCGGGTCAGCCGCCGTACGCTCAGGGCGACTTCGCCCGCCTCGACGTCCTGCTTGGGGTAGAGCTCGTCGAGGTCGCGGCCGACCATGCGGCGTACGAGGTCGTCCTCGGTCATGCCGTCCAGCGGCTCGCTGGAGATCAGGGCGCCGTCGCGCAGCGTCGTGACCCGCTGGCAGATCTGGAAGATCTCCTCCAGGCGGTGCGAGATGAAGAGCACGGCCGAGCCCTGCTCGCGCAGGGTGCGGACGACGCCGAACAGGCGGGCCACCTCGCTTCCGGTGAGGGCGGCGGTCGGCTCGTCCATGATCAGGACGCGCGCGTCGAAGGAGAGCGCCTTGGCGATCTCGACGATCTGCTGGTCGGCGATGGACAGGCCGCGCGCCGGGCGGTCTGGGTCGAGTTCGACGCCGAGGCGCTGCATCAGGGCCAGGGTCGCGCCGTGCGTGGCCTTGTGGTCTATGCGGCCGAGCGCGCGCCGGGGCTGGCGGCCCATGAAGATGTTCTCGGCGATCGACAGGTCGGGAAAGAGCGTGGGCTCCTGGTAGATCACCGCGATGCCCGCGTCCCGGGCGTCGGCGGGACCGTGGAAGAGAGTGGGCTCGCCGTCCAGAAGCACCTGACCGGCGTCCGGTCGATGCACGCCGGCGAGCGTCTTGATGAGGGTCGACTTGCCCGCGCCGTTCTCACCGGCGAGTGCGTGCACTTCGCCGGGGAACAGTTCGAGGGACACGTCCCGCAGGGCGCGTACGGCACCGAAGGACTTCGAGATGTCCTTGAGTGCCAGCACGGGGGCCGGACCCGCGTCGGACAGGTGGGTCATGGAGGCTCCTCGACGACGCGGCGGAAGCGATCTCACGGCGTCGTGAAAGGTTTCAACTAGGTTGCCGGGACGTTAGGCAGGTCACGCAGGTCACGTCAATGGGTAAAGGCCGAAATTTTCGATAGCCAAAGGTCACAACCGAATCACGGAGAGACGTAATCGCCGCAGGGGTTGACAGCCCTTCGACGTGCTCATAGCTTCAGCCTTCTGAATCGTTTCAGACTGAAGATGCACTTCAGTCGCACTGAAGTCGTTCAGACCCGATGCCACAACCGAAGTCACAGGAGCCCTGAAGTGACCGAGCTTGCCGCGGTGAAGGCCGCCCTCAAGACCCAGGCAGTAGAGACGCCGTCGTGGGCGTACGGGAACTCGGGAACCCGCTTCAAGGTGTTCGCGCAGCCAGGTGTCCCGCGCAATCCCTTCGAGAAGCTGGACGACGCCGCGAAGGTGCACGAGTTCACCGGGGCCGCGCCGACCGTGGCGCTGCACATCCCGTGGGACAAGGTCGACGACTACGCGGCGCTGGCGAAGCACGCCGAGGAGCGCGGCCTGCAGCTCGGCGCGATCAATTCCAATACCTTCCAGGACGACGACTACAAGCTGGGCAGCATCTGCCACCCGGACGCGGCGGTGCGCCGCAAGGCGCTCGACCACTTGCTCGAGTGCGTGGACATCATGGATGCGACCGGTTCGAAGGACCTGAAGCTGTGGTTCGCGGACGGTACGAACTATCCCGGTCAGGACGACATCCGTGAGCGCCAGGACCGGCTCGCCGAGGGGCTGGCCCGGGTGTACGAACGGCTCGGGGACGACCAGCGGATGCTGCTGGAGTACAAGTTCTTCGAGCCCGCCTTCTATACGACCGATGTGCCGGACTGGGGTACGGCGTACGCGCACTGCCTGAAGCTCGGCCCGAAGGCGCAGGTCGTCGTCGACACCGGGCATCACGCCCCCGGGACCAACATCGAGTTCATCGTCGCGACGCTGCTGCGGGAGGGGAAGCTCGGGGCGTTCGACTTCAACTCGCGGTTCTATGCGGATGACGACCTGATGGTCGGGGCCGCTGATCCCTTCCAGCTGTTCCGGATCATGTACGAGGTGATCCGTGGGGGTGGGTTCACTCCGGATGTGGCGTTCATGCTCGACCAGTGCCACAACATCGAGGCGAAGATCCCGGCGATCATCCGGTCGGTGATGAATGTGCAGGAGGCTACCGCCAAGGCGCTGCTTGTTGACCGGGAGGCGCTGGTTGCCGCCCAGCGGGCCGGTGACGTGCTCGGTGCGAATGCTGTCGTGATGGACGCGTACAACACGGATGTGCGGCCGTTGGTCGCGGAAGTTCGTGAGGAGCTGGGGTTGAACCCCGACCCGATTTCCGCGTACCACGCCTCCGGCTGGCAGCAGAAGATCACTGAGGAGCGGGTTGGTGGGCAGCAGGCCGGGTGGGGGGCGTAGCCGCTGGGTTTCGTCTGCCTTGTGCGGTCCGTTGCAGACTGCGGGTCGTATTGGGCTGATCGCGCAGTTCCCCGCGCCCCTAAAAGACGGGGCGCGTCCCCGGCCCCGAGTCTGAACGGGCGTCCCACGCTCCCCCATGAATACGCGTACACACTCTTCTAAGGACTAGGAACATGGCACCCCATCCCGAAGCCGCCGCTCTGCTGGCTCGTTCGAACCGGCTTGGCGCCGATCCTCGGAACACCAACTACGCGGGGGGCAACACTTCCGCGAAGGGCACCGACACCGATCCCGTGACCGGCGGCGACGTCGAGCTGATGTGGGTCAAGGGGTCGGGTGGCGACCTCGGCACGCTGACCGAGGCGGGACTGGCCGTGCTGCGGCTCGATCGGCTGCGGGCCATGACGGACGTGTACCCGGGGGTGGAGCGCGAGGACGAGATGGTCGCCGCGTTCGACTACTGCCTGCACGGCAAGGGTGGGGCGGCTCCGTCGATCGACACGGCGATGCACGGTCTGGTGGATGCCGCCCATGTGGATCATCTGCATCCCGACTCCGGTATCGCGCTGGCCTGCGCCGCCGACGGGGAGAAGCTGACCGCCGAGTGCTTCGGGGACAGCGTGGTGTGGGTGCCGTGGCGTCGGCCCGGGTTCCAGCTCGGTCTTGACATCGCCGCCGTCAAGGAGGCGAACCCGCAGGCGATCGGCTGCGTCCTGGGCGGGCACGGCATCACCGCCTGGGGTGACACGGCCGAGGAGTGCGAGCGCAACTCGCTGCACATCATCCGTACCGCCGAGGCCTTCCTCACCGAGCACGGCAAGGCGGAGCCGTTCGGTCCCGTCATCGAGGGGTACGCGGCGCTCGGCGCCGCCGAGCGCAGGGAGCGGGCCGCCGCTCTCGCCCCGGTGATCCGGTCGCTGGCCTCCCAGGACCGTCCGCAGGTCGGTCACTTCACCGACTCCGAGGTCGTCCTCGACTTCCTCGCGAGCGCCGAGCACCCGCGCCTCGCCGCCCTCGGCACCTCCTGCCCGGACCACTTCCTCCGTACGAAGGTCAGGCCGCTCGTTCTCGATCTGCCGCCGACCGTCGAGCTGGACGAGGCGATCGGCCGGCTGAAGGAACTGCACGCCGAGTACCGCGAGGAGTACGCCGCCTACTACCAGCGGCACGCCGACGCCGACTCCCCCGCGATGCGCGGCGCGGACCCGGCGATCGTGCTGGTTCCCGGTGTCGGCATGTTCTCCTTCGGCAAGGACAAGCAGACCGCGCGCGTGGCCGGCGAGTTCTACGTCAACGCGATCAACGTGATGCGCGGGGCGGAGGCCGTCTCGACGTACGCGCCGATCGAGGAGTCCGAGAAGTTCCGTATCGAGTACTGGGCTCTCGAAGAGGCCAAGCTCCAGCGGATGCCGAAGCCCAAGCCGCTCGCCACGCGGGTGGCGCTGGTGACGGGCGCGGGCAGCGGTATCGGCAAGGCGATCGCCGAGCGGCTGGTGGCCGAGGGCGCGTGTGTCGTGATCGCGGACCTGAACGCGGAGAACGCGGCCGATGTCGCCTCCGGTCTGGGCGGTCCCGACAAGGCCGTCGCCGTCACCGTCGACGTCACCTCGGAGGAGCAGATCGCCGAGGCCTTCAAGGCGGCGGTCCTCGCCTTCGGCGGCGTCGACCTGGTGGTCAACAACGCCGGCATCTCCATCTCCAAGCCACTCCTCGAGACCACGGCCAAGGACTGGGACCTCCAGCACGACATCATGGCCCGCGGCTCCTTCCTCGTCTCGCGCGAGGCGGCCCGGGTGATGATCGCGCAGGGTCTTGGCGGCGATGTCGTCTACATCGCGTCCAAGAACGCCGTCTTCGCCGGTCCGAACAACATCGCGTACTCCGCCACCAAGGCCGACCAGGCGCATCAAGTTCGGCTGCTTGCCGCCGAGTTGGGCGAGTACGGCATTCGCGTCAACGGCATCAACCCCGACGGGGTCGTGCGCGGCTCCGGGATCTTCGCGGGCGGCTGGGGCGCTCAGCGCGCGGCCACGTACGGCATCGAGGAGGAGAAGCTCGGCGAGTTCTACGCCCAGCGGACCATCCTCAAGCGCGAGGTACTGCCCGAGCACGTCGCGAACGCCGTGTTCGCCCTGACGGGCGGCGACCTCACGCACACCACCGGTCTGCACGTCCCGGTCGACGCCGGCGTCGCAGCCGCCTTCCTCCGGTGACGGAGGTGACTGCCGTGAAGTCGTACGCCGCGGTCGACCTCGGCGCGTCCAGCGGGCGCGTCATGGTCGGCCGCGTGGGCCCCGACTCGCTGGACCTGACGGAGGCGCACCGCTTCCCGAACCGGCCGGTGCGGGTCCCCGAAGGACTGCGCTGGGACATCCTCGCGCTGTACCGGGGCGTCCTCGACGGGCTCCGGGCGGCAGGACAGGTCGACTCCGTCGGCATCGACAGCTGGGCCGTGGACTACGGCCTGCTCGACGCCGACGGGGCGCTGCTCGGCAACCCGGTGCACTACCGGGACACCCGCACCCAGGGCGTCGCGGAGAAGGTGTGGGCCACCGTGCCCGCCACCGACCTGTACGCGGCGACCGGGCTCCAGTACGCCCCGTTCAACACGCTGTACCAGCTGGTGGCCGCCCGTTCATCGTCCCAACTGGCATACGCGAGCCGCCTGTTGCTCATCCCCGACCTGCTGTCGTACTGGCTCACGGGCGAGTCCGGCACGGAGCTCACCAACGCCTCCACCACCCAGCTGATCGACCCGCGCACCCGCGACTGGTCGTACGACGTCGCGGCGCGCCTCGGCATCGACCTGGAGCTGTTCCCGCCCCTGCGGCGTCCCGGGAGTCCGGCGGGTCTGCTCCAGCAGAGCGTGCTGGACGAGACCGGGCTGACCGGCCCGGTGCCGGTGACGACGGTCGGTTCGCACGACACCGCGTCCGCGGTGGCCGCCGTCCCGGCCGTGGGTGAGCGCTTCGCGTACATCTGCACCGGCACCTGGTCCCTGGCGGGCCTGGAGCTGGAGGCGCCCGTCCTCACCGAGGCGAGCCGCGCGGCCAACTTCACCAACGAGCTGGGCCTGGACGGCACGGTCCGCTATCTCCGGAACATCATGGGGCTGTGGCTGCTCCAGGAGTGCGTACGGGAATGGGGGGACCCCGACCTCGGGGAGCTTCTGTCGGCCGCCGCCGAGGTGCCGGCGCTGCGGTCCGTCGTGGACGCGGGGGACGCGGCCTTCCTGGCCCCCGGCCGGATGCCCTCCCGCATCGCCGACGCCTGCCGGGAGTCGGGACAGCCCGTGCCCGAGTCGCCCGCAGAGATCACGCGCTGCATCCTCGACTCGCTCGCGCTGGCCCACCGCCGGGCGATCGCCCAGGCGCAGGAACTGGCCGACCACCCGGTCGACGTCGTCCACATCGTCGGCGGCGGCACCCGCAACGCCCTGCTGTGCCAGCTCACCGCCGACGCCTGCGGCCTGCCGGTCGTGGCGGGTCCCGCGGAGGCGGCGGCCCTGGGCAACGTACTCGTGCAGGCCCGGGCCCACGGCCTGGTCGGCGACCGTACGTCGATGCGCCAACTCCTCGCTCGTACGCAGCCATTGACCCGGTACGAGCCACGAGGCACGGTCGCCGTATGGCAAAGGGCCGAAGCCCGGCTCGCCGGCAGATGACAGGAAAGCCCCCGCGAGCACCGGCGCCCACAGGGGCGCGGGGAACTGCGCGACCAGCCACAAACGACCGGCAGTCAACCACCCGCAGTCGTCGCACCTCATTCCCAGCGGCGCTACGCTGCACTCATCCGATGATCGATCCCAAGGAGCTGCGATGCGTGTCGCTCTGTTCCTGACCTGCGTCAACGACACGCTCTATCCGGACACTGGCCGTGCCGTGGTGAAACTGCTGACCAGGCTGGGCGTCGAGGTCGACTTCCCGATGGCGCAGACCTGCTGCGGGCAGGCGCACTACAACACCGGGTATCGGCATGAGGCCGAGCCGCTGGCTCGTCATTTCTCCGATGTTTTCGGTGGGTACGAAGCGATCGTGACGCCCTCCGGGTCGTGCGGCGCGATGGTCCGGGAGCTGTATCCCCGGATGGGCGAGCGGGCGCGCGCCGAGGGCCGCGGGGACACCCTCGCCGCCACTCTCGCGCCGGTCGTACCGAAGACGTACGAACTCACCGAGTTCCTGGTGGACGTGCTCGGCGTGACGGACGTGGGCGCGTACTACCCGCACACCGTCACGTACCACCCCACCTGTCACGGCCTGCGCAGCCTCGGCCTCGGCGACCGGCCGCGCCGGCTGCTCCAGTCCGTCAAGGGACTTGAGCTGAGAGAGCTGCCGGGCGCCGACGAGTGCTGCGGCTTCGGTGGCACGTTCGCCGTCAAGAACTCCGATGTATCGGCGGCGATGGGTGCCGACAAGATCCGCAACGCCGAGTCGACGGGCGCCGAGGTGCTGTGCGCCGCCGACAACTCCTGCCTCATGCACATCGGCGGCACCATGACCCGGCTGAGGACGGACATGCGCCCGGTGCACATCGCGGAGATCCTGGCGAGCACGGAAGAGGAGCCGCTGGTATGAGCGGGAACAGCGGAGAGGAGCCGAGCGCATGAGCGGTGGGACTTTCGTCGGTATGCCGTCCTTCCCGAAGGCCGCGCACGAAGCCGTCCACAACCAGACCCTGCGCGGCAACCTGCGCCACGCCACGCACACCATCCGCGCCAAACGCGCCAACGCGGTCGCGGAGATGTCCGACTGGGCCGAGCTGCGCGAGGCCGGCAAGCAGATCAAGGACCACACACTCCGTCATCTCGACTGGTATCTGGTGCAGTTGGAGGAGTCGGTCACGGCGGCCGGCGGCACCGTGCACTGGGCCGCCGACGCGGACGAGGCCAACCGGATCGTCACGTATCTCGTCAAGGCGACCGGCGAGAGCGAGGTCGTCAAGGTCAAGTCGATGGCCACGCAGGAGATCGGCCTCAACGAGGCGCTGGAGGCCGAGGGCATCCACGCCTACGAGACCGATCTCGCCGAGCTCATCGTGCAGTTGGGCAAGGACCGGCCGTCCCACATCCTCGTCCCGGCCATCCACCGCAACCGCGGCGAGATCCGCGACATCTTCGCGAGCGAGATGAGCGAATGGGGCCGCCCGGCCCCCGAAGGCCTGACCGACACGCCCGCCGAACTGGCGGAAGCCGCCCGCCTGCACCTCCGCGAGAAGTTCCTGCGCGCCAAGGTCGGCGTCTCCGGCGCCAACTTCATGGTCGCCGAGACCGGCACGCTGGTCGTCGTGGAGTCCGAGGGCAACGGCCGGATGTGCCTGACCCTCCCGGAGACGCTGATCTCGGTCGTCGGCATCGAGAAGATCGTGCCGACCTGGCAGGACCTGGAGGTCTTCCTCCAGACACTCCCCCGCTCCTCCACGGCCGAGCGCATGAACCCGTACACGTCGACGTGGACGGGCACGACGGACGAGGACGGTCCGGGGACCTTCCACCTGGTCCTCATCGACAACGGCCGCACCGACACGCTCGCCGACGAGGTCGGCCGACAGGCGCTGAGCTGCATCCGCTGCTCGGCGTGTCTCAACGTCTGCCCGGTGTACGAGCGGGCGGGCGGCCACGCGTACGGCTCGGTCTACCCGGGCCCGATCGGCGCCATCCTCAGCCCCCAACTCCGGGGCACCGCAAGCGAGATCGACGCCTCCCTGCCGTACGCGTCGTCGCTGTGCGGCGCCTGCTACGACGTGTGCCCGGTCGCCATCGACATCCCGGAGGTGCTGGTGCACCTGCGGGAACGGGTCGTCGAGGGCGGTGCCGTCACCCGCGACGGCGCCAAGGTCGTGCTGAAGCCCGCGAAGGGCCACGCCGCCGAGCGAGCGGCGATGCGCGCCGCACGGTGGGCCTTCAGCCACCCGGGCGCGCTGCGCACCGGCCAGCGGCTCGCGTCCCGGACGCGCCGCTTCCATCCGCGGACACTGCCCGGACCCGGCAAGGCGTGGAGCGCCACCCGTGCGCTGCCGACGGTGCCCGCGGAGCCGTTCCGCGACTGGTGGCAGCGTACGCACGGTGGGAAGGACGAAAAGTGAGCAGCAGGGACCTGATCCTGGCCCGCGTGCGGCGCGCGCTCGCCGATGTGCCACGGGACGACACGCCGTACGACCAGGCCTTTGAGCGCGGGTATCTGCGCGAGCACGGGGGCCGGAGTGTCGAGCAGACGGTGGATCTGCTGGCGGAGAATCTGGCGGACTACCGGGCGCTGGTACATCGTTGTGCGGACGAAGAGCTGTCGGACGTGCTGATGCGGCTGCTCGCACAGCGGGGCTCCAAGTCCGTACTCGTCCCGCCGGCGCTGCCGGCTTACTGGCTCAAGGCCGTGGACGCGACGCGCGTGCACGACCGTGCCGCGAGCACCCCGGATGAACTGGACCGCGTCGACAGCGTCGTCACCGCGTGCGCCGTCGCCATCGCCGAGACCGGCACCATCGTGCTCGACGGGGGCCCGGACCAGGGCCGCCGCCGGATCACCCTGGTCCCGGACCACCACATCTGTGTCGTACGCGTCCCCGACCAGGTCGTGTCCTCGGTCCCGCAAGCCTTGGAGCGCCTCGACCCGGCCCGCCCGCTGACCTGGATCTCCGGACCTTCGGCGACCAGTGACATCGAACTGGACCGGGTCGAGGGGGTGCACGGGCCGCGCACCCTGGAGGTGGTGCTGGTGAGCGGAGCGTGACCCTCGCGGTTAGCGTGAGGTCATGATCCGGTTCGAGCAGGTCACCAAGCGGTATCCGGACGGCACGACGGCCGTGGACGGGCTCTCGTTCGAGGTGCCCGAGGGTGAACTCGTCACGCTCGTGGGCCCCTCCGGTTGCGGCAAGACCACGACCATGATGATGGTGAACCGGCTGATCGAGCCGACGTCCGGACGGATCCTCGTGGGCGGCGAGGACATCGCGGCGGTGGATCCCGTGCGGTTGCGGCGCCGGATCGGTTACGTCATCCAGCAGGTCGGCCTGTTCCCGCACCGGACGATCCTCGACAACACGGCGACCGTGCCGTCACTCGTGGGCTGGAAGAAGGCGAAGGCCCGGGCGCGGGCCGCCGAGCTGCTCGAGCTGGTGGGCCTGGACCCGAAGACGTTCGGCTCGCGCTATCCGGACCAGCTGTCGGGAGGTCAGCGCCAGCGTGTCGGCGTGGCGCGGGCGCTGGCCGCCGACCCGCCCGTGCTGCTGATGGACGAGCCGTTCGGCGCGGTCGACCCGGTGGTGCGGGAGCAGTTGCAGGACGAGTTCCTGCGGATGCAGGCCGCCGTGCGCAAGACGGTGCTGCTGGTCACGCACGACATCGAGGAGGCCGTACGGCTCGGCGACCGCATCGCGGTGTACGGGCAGGGCCGCATCGAGCAGTTCGACACGCCCGGGGCGGTGCTGGGCACCCCGGCGACCCCGTACGTGGCCGAGTTCGTGGGCGCCGACCGAGGGTTGAAGCGGCTGTCGGTCACCGAGATCGAGCCCGACGACCTGGAGCAGCCGCCGGTCGCGCGGCTCGACGAGCCCGCCGAGCGGGCCGCCGCCCGACTGCACGCGGAGGGCTCACGCTGGGCGGTCGTCCTCGACTCCGGCGGCGATCTGCACGGCTGGGTGGGCGTCGACGAGCTCGCCGCGGGCGGCACGGTCGGCGACCTCGCCCACCGCATGAACTCCTGGGTTCCGGTGGGCTCCCCGCTGAAGCAGGCCTTCGGTGTGATGCTCCAGCACGACGCGGGGTGGGTGGCCGTGCTGGACGGGGCGCACTTCCTGGGCGTACTGACTCCGACGAAGCTGCACGAGGCGTTGCGACGGTCGGTGGACGCGGACGCGCGGGGCGTGGCACGGGGTCAGGTGGAGTTCGACTCGGTTGCGGACGCCTGACGCTTGCGCGACGGTGCCGCGCGCCCCGTCCGGCTGCCCGGGCGGTCGAGGAGGCCGAAGGCCCAGCGCTCGTTGAAGCCGGCCAGGAAGCCGACCGCGCACCAGAACCCCCAGAAGGCGGTGCCCTTGGACGCCGCTGCCGCGTTCGTGGCGCAGATCTCGTCGGTGGTGGCCGGTATGTCGATCACCGTGACCCAGCCGGCGCTGAGCAGGAAGTAGACGGCCAGGGCGAGGATCCAGCCGACGAACACGCGGTAGACGCCTTCGTGGCGCATGCTGCGGGACACCTGGGCGGGGACGACGGCGGCCTTGTGCCCGTTGGTCTGTCGCCGTGCCACCTCCTCACTGCTGCGGACCCTGAGCAGCACGCTGAGCGTCGACCCGAACGCGCCGACGCCCCCGCAGACGAAGGCTCCCATCAGGCTCCAGCGGTCGGTGCAGTTCAGCGTGACGTCGGCCAGGCCGAGTGCCTTCACACCGGCGAGGAGCGGCAGGCCCAGTAACAGCACGCTGAACACCGCGCCGAGGCCGAGCCCGAAGTTGAGGCCACGGCTGACGGCCACCGCGTCGTCCTGGCCGAGCCGCGCGCGTATGCCGTCGATCTCGTCGTCCAGGTAGTCGCCCAGGTCCTGGTCGCCCGGTGCGTCGTACAGCCGCCGGTCGCGCAGGACGTCCCGCAGCACGCACTCCACCGTGATCTTCAGCGACTCCCTGGTCCGCTCCTCGAAGGCGCGTTGTGCCGCGCCGTAGAGGTACTGGAGCTGTAGTTGCTGCTTCGGATACACCTTGCTGAACTGCGTGTAGTCCTGCCTGGATTCGGGCTCCACACTGTCGATCAGCCCCTGGGGCTTCGGATCGGTGCTCGCCCCTTCTATCGCTTCGCACATTCTCTGCCACCGGGTGCGGTGGTCTCCCCCGTTGTCCTTCATGAGACACGTGTACCGGCGCCGTTCCCCACCGGGAAGCCGCGCCGCCGCACCAGTACGGTCACCGTCGTCGCGGAACCGTCACTTCAGCAGGCCCTTGTCCTCCAGATACGTACGCGCCACGTCCTCCGGCAGTCGCCGCCAGCTGTCGACCTGCCGGTTCATGGACGCCAGGTCGGCGGTGGTGAGTACGTCGTTGAGCCTGCCCAGGGCCTTGGTGACGCCCTCGCCTCCCGCCCGGGACCTGTTGACGACCGGCACGATGTAGTCGGCGTTCTGCAGGTGCTTGTCGTCGGCGAGGAGGACGAGGCCGAAGTCGCTCAGCGTCGCGTCCGTGGTGGTGGTCAGCACCATCTGGTCCTGGCCGTTCTGCACGGCCCGCTTCGCCTGCGTGGTGCCGACGCCCTTGGGGTCGACGCCGGTGATGTCGATGCCGTACGTCTTCTTCAACCCCGGTTCGCAGTACGGCCGTTGCACGCACTCGTCGCCCGCCGCGAGCCGTACCCCCAGGCCGGACCTCCCCAGGTCGCTCAGTGTTCTGAGACCGTGCTGCCGCGCGTACGCACCGGTCACCGCGAAGGCGTTCTGGTCAACTGCCCTGCCGGGGTTCAGGACTGTGAGGCCGCGCGGAGTGGCCAGCTTCCGCAGCGCCTTCATCGTGGTGTCCAGGTCGGGCGAACCGACAGCGGGTGCGTTCGCTCCGTTGGTCTTGGCGTTGAGCCAGTCCGCGAAGGTGGCCGCGTACTCGGCGACGACGTCGATCTGCCCCGATTCCAGGGCGGGTTCGTACAGTTCGCGGTTGGCGACGGTGAGCGTCGACGTCCGGTAGCCGGCCTGGTTCAGCAACAGCGAATACATGGTGGCCAGCAGATCGCTCTCGGTGAAGCCGGCCGAGCCGATGGTCAGGTGCTTGCTGTCGCCGGGCGGTGCGGTGACCTCGCCACGCATCTCCAGGGACGGGCCGGAGGCGCAGCCGGTCAGCAGGGCGAGGCCCGCGAGGGCTAGGCCCGTGAGGGCGAGGCGCCGCCTCATCGCGAGCCTCTCTTGGGCGCCAGGCGTTCGGCCGTCTCGAAGAGGCCTTCGACGAGCAGCGCGAAGACGGCCACCAGGACGGCACCGGCGACGACCTGCGGCGTACTCGCGAGGTTGAATCCGGCGGTGATGATCCGCCCGAGTCCGCCGCCGCCCGCGAGCGCGGCGATCGTGGCGGTGGCGACGAGCTGCACGGCCGCGATGCGCACCCCGTTGAGGATCATCGGGGTCGCGAGGGGCACCTCGACCCGCCAGAGCATCTGCCGCCCGGTCATCCCCATCCCGCGCGCCGCCCGTACGACGTCGCGGTCGACCTCGCGCATCCCGACGTATGCGTTGGTGAGCAGCGGTGGCACGGCGAACAGGACGAGCGCGACGACGGTCGGGCCCTCGCCCCACTTCCCGATGGGGGTGAGCAGGAGCAGGACGAGGACGGCGAAGGTGGGCACGGCGCGGCCGACGTTCGAAATGTTGACGGCGAGCGCTCCGCCCTTGCCGAGGTGGCCGAGGACGAGGCCGACCGGCAGCGCGATCAGACAGCTGATGACGAGGCAGACCACGGTCAGCACGAGATGCTGGGTGAGCCGGTGCCAGATGCCGTCGTCGCCCGCCCAGTGCGCGGTGAGCCAGTCCCAGGCGTCGGTCAGGGTCTTCATCCGCGCTTCGCCCTCGTCCAGGGGGTGATCAGCCACTGCACGCCGAGCAGCAGCAGGTCGGCGGCGACCGCGATGACGACGCACAGCACGGACGCGGTGAGGACCTGGGCCTTGAAGTAGGTGTTCATACCCGCGTAGATGAGGTTGCCGAGACCTCCGAAGCCGACGATCGCGCCGACCGTGGCCAGGGACACCGCCGATACGGTGGCGATCCGCAGCCCGGCCATCGCGGCGGGCAGGGCAAGCGGCAGCTCCACGGTGAGGAGCAGCCTGATGGGCCCGTATCCCATGCCGCGGGCCGCCTGCCGGGTCTCCTCGGGTACGGCACGCAGTCCGGCCAGGAGGTTCCGTACGAGCAGGGTCAGCGAGTACAGGACGAGGCCGGCGACGACGAGGGCCGCCGACAGCCCGTACACCGGCAGGAGCAGCGAGAACATGGCCAGCGACGGGATCGTGTAGAGGACCGTCGTCACGGCGAGCACCGGTCCGGCCGTCAAGGCCCAGCGGCGCGCCAGCACGGCCAGGGGCACGGCGACGGCCAGGCCGATGAGGACGGAGAGCGCCGTCAGCTGGAGGTGCTGGCCGACCGCGTCGAGGAGGATCTCGCGGCGGGTGCTCAGGTATTCGCCGCAGATCCACTCGTTGCGCGCGAGGCAGTCGTCCGGGGGCGCGGTCACGGGTCCATTCCAGCGGGGCGGGCGGGGAGCGGCGCGTATTGATGGCCCGTACGGGGGGTGTTGAACGGGCCTCGTGCGTTTGCCGTACTTCAGGGACAGCGGGCCCGACCCGTATGCCGTGCAAGGAGGAACCCGACCCATGACCGCATACCGCACCGCCGCCCTCCTCGGGACGGCGCCGCTCCTGCTCACGGTGTGGGCAGCAGGGCCCGCCGCAGCGCACGGGGCGCCGACGGATCCGGTCAGCCGGGTGGTGGCCTGCTCCCCCTCGGGCGGGCAGCAGGCGCAGTCGGCGGCCTGCCGGGCGGCCGTCGCCTCCGGTGTCGCCGCCTTCGACAACCTGCGCCTCGCGGGCGTGAACGGGCGGGACCGGCAGGTCGTCCCCGACGGCAAGCTGTGCAGCGGGGGTCTCGCCGCCTACCAGGGCCTGGACCTGGCCCGCGCCGACTGGCCGGCGACGCGGATGACCGCCGGGGCGGACATGACGCTCACGTACCGGTCGACGATTCCGCACACGGGCACGTTCAAGCTGTATCTGACGAAGGACGGCTACGACCCGACGAAGCCGCTCACGTGGTCCGACCTGCCGTCCCAGCCCTTCGCGACGGCCACGGACCCGGCGCTCGTGAACGGCGCCTACCGGATCCGGGCCAAGCTGCCGTCCGACCGGACCGGGCGCCATCTGCTGTACACGATCTGGCAGAACTCGAGTACGCCGGACACGTACTACTCGTGCTCGGACGTGGACTTCGGCGGGGCGGCGGAAAACGCCGGGGCCGGGGAGGGCGGGACCGGGGAAGGCGGTGCCGGGGAAGGTGGCGCCGCCGGCTCGGGCTCCGGCTCCGGCTCTGCGGCGAAGGAGCCCGCGGAGTCACCGACGAAGTCCATCCCGGCGGAGGCCACGGGCACTCCCACTCCCCCGGAGTCCCCGGCCGACGTCACCGGCGCCCCCGTGAAACCGTCGGACGACGTGACCAACGCCCCCGGTGAGGCGGTCTCCTCCGCCAACTCCGGCGACGACGGAAGCCAGGCGCTGGCCCTGCCTCTCATCGCGGGCGGTACGGCGGGCCTGCTGATCACGGCGGGCGCCGCGTTCACGTTGCGCAGGCGCCGGTGACCGCTGGGATCGCGGGCCCTCCGCCAACGGACCGCCCAGACCCTGGACTTCGACGAGCGTGACTGATCTCCGCTGATACTCTGCGCGTCCCTTTCGTTGTAAAAAGTGGCTGTCTCATGGGGGATACGCGTGCGGACCTGGCGGAGTTGTCTGGAAGCGGCTGGAGCGCACCAGGGCGTTCTGCGTGACGACTACATGAAGGTCGCGCGGTTCATGCAGCGCAGGGAGCCGGCCGGATATCTGGCGGTGCGGCTGCTCGTACCCGCCTCCCACCAGCCGCATGTGCTGGCCGGTTACGCGTTCGCGTCGTTCACCGATGACGTCTGCGACCGGGGGACGGTCCAGGAACGTACGCGGCGCTATGACGTATGGGCCGAGCAGGTGCGCGCGGCGCTGAGTTCGGGGAGTGCCCGGCATCCGTTGCTGCGGGCGTTCCTGCACACCGCGTCGGCCCGTGAACTGCCGCGCCACTGGGTCGACTCGTACCTGGACGGTGCGCGGATCGACCTCGACTTCTCCGGGTTCGCCACCGAGGCCGACTACCAGCGGTACGTGGAGCAGCTCACCTGGCCGTTCCTGATGATCACCTCGGGGCTGGCACACGCGGGCGGCGGCAGTGCTGAATTCGCCGCCGGTTGCCGTCTGTTCGCCGACGCGGCCCAGCGCACGGACATCCTCACCGACCTGGCGGAGGACCTGCGCGGCGGACGCCTCTACCTGCCCGTCAGCGATCTCGACCAGTACGGCATCACGCGCTCCGACCTTGAGAAGGGGCGCGACCTGCCCGGGGTCCGCGCGCTGATCTCGGCCACCGCCGGGGCCGCGCGCGCCACGCTCCGCGAGGCCGCCGTGATTCTCGACCTCTGTCCCGCGGAGCACCGGCGGCTGATGCGCTTCATCCTGGACCTGCACCATCAGCGACTGGAGTCGGTGACGGCCCGAGGCGCCTCGATCGTCCGACGACCGGTACGGGACCGGCCGGTGGCGTGTCTGCGGCTGCTGGCCGGACGGCCGACCGGGGAACTTGCCCGCGCCGCGGGGTGAGACATCGGCGATGAGCCCCGCTGTGCGGCTCCGGGGAACTGCGGGTGCGTTCCCAAGTCGTCGCGCCAGGTACCGGCTCAGCCCTCTGGGTCGGAAAACTCTTCCGCGAGGTCGCGATGCCTGTCTGCGGCCAGCTTCGCCTGGCCGGCGCTAATGGTCGATCCAGGCATACCGCCCAAGCGTTCGACCTCCTCCGCGAAGCGCAGGTGCTCGACCCGCGCGTGCTCACGGCAGGCGAGGCAGGTGACCTGATCCGGACGCGGAGAGGTCATCGCATACGGCACCCGCAGCCCGCATCCAGTAGTGACGACACTCGGCAGGTCACCGGCCAGACCGAACGTGGATGCCACCAGGTTGCGGACAGCGGCATCGCGGTGGACCACCTTCGACTCGACATGGATGTGCGGGTCGTTCCCGCCCATGTGTCCTCCCTGTCCCGGCGACCCGGCCGAACAGCGCACCGGGGACCGCGGCCAGGCCGGTGCGCATGCCCGGGGTGCCCGCTGCATGTGGCCGACGGGTACCCCGGGACTCGGATTCAGTTCAGCTCAGCTCAGCTGCACCTGCGTCCGGTGTTGATGCACTGGACCATCTTGTTCATCAGCCGCTCGTTGAAGACGTTGATGAAGTCGTCGTGGTCGGTGACCGGCTTGTGCGCCTGCTCGGGGAAGCCGTCCACGGCGAAGAACGGACGGGTCTTGCCGTTGTCCTTCACGCTGGGCGCGTCCACGTCGTACACCAGGCGATGCACCAGCTGGGGAATGGCCTTGAAGCCGGTCGGGCAGTTGCCGCGCGCGTCGGCGAAGGCCACGTGCGTACGGTGGTTGGCGCTGTCGATGTTCTTGCCGTCCCAGCAGCTCTGGAACTTGAAGGAGCGCACCACGTCACTGCCCCTGGGGCAGAGCGGGTACTTGTCCTTCAACTGCACCTTGTTCTCGAAGCCGGTGCAGCTCCAGGAGGCGTTGGCGTTGGCCGTGCCGTTGGTGAGCGCCTTGGCGTCACCGGTGATGATGCGCAGGAACTTGGGCATCGCCACCACCTTGCCGCGCGGGCTGCCCACGAAGTTCAGCGTGGAGCTGCCGGCCGTCAGGATCCGGCCGGTGTTGCCCTCGGCGCCGCCGCCCTGCTGGCCCGCGTCGAACTCCTGGGTGCCGTCCTGCAGGCGCAGCACCGGCCAGTAGTACGAGGACTTGTCGCCCTGGTTCTTGCAGCTGGTCTTGGCGGCCGCGAAGTCCTGGTCGCTCGCGAAGGCGTCGTTGGCCTGGTTGCCGACGTAGTCGTGGGTGTGGTGTGCGCCGTTGGTGACACCGGGCGCGACGATGACGTTGTCGGTGTTGTAGAGCTTGTTGGCGTTCACACCGCACTTGGTGGCGAAGGCGCCCGTGGAGGCCTTCCCCGACTTGCGCGGGGCGCTCACATTGGGCTTGACCTTGGTGATGTCCACGTAGTCGGCGGCGACGGGGCCGTTACCGGCTTGCCCGGCATTGCCGTTGTTGCCGCCCTGACCGGCGGTGGGCTGGCCCGAGGCCGGCTGACCGGAGGCGGGCTGGCCGGAGGCCGGTTGGTCACCGGTGGGGCGCAACGTACAGGGCGCCAGGGCCTCAAGGCCCTGCGGCTTGGCGGCCACTCGGCCGATGGCGATGGCGATCCGGTCGATCGTCGCCTTCCGCTTGTCCTTCAGCGGGCCCACGATCGCGTTCTGTGCGAAGTTGGCGTCCTGCTGAATCGCCCGCTGGGAAGTGGAGAGGCGCTGGTAGGCCTCGGACACCTGCTTGTCGAGCAGGGCCAGCTCCTTGTCGACCTGGGGCCGGGCCTGGGCGGGAACCTCCTTCAACTGCTGGCCGACGTCGGGGCAGTCGATGGTGGCGGATCCGGCCGCCACCGGCTGGTTCTGGGCCGAGCCCTTCGACGTGGCGGTTTCGTCGGCCGAGGCGTAGATGTTGGCCGCCACGAGTCCACCGGCTCCCAGGGCCAGGGCGGCCGCAGCACCCACCGCCCGAACGGTGGTCTTCGATCTCTTGCGCGTGTTGCGTCTCATCAGGCCTCTCTGAACGTCCTCGGAGCCGTACAGACTTCCGGTGTGGGCGAAGCTCTATCCGATACGGATGCGGGCGCCGAATGTTCAGCGAATCCTCAGATTCATGGTTTCCTCCACCCGCAAACGGGGCATTGCTGCCCGACTCGGGCCGGACGGACGGCAAGCCTCCAGCCGGCTGG